>NZ_JACHEO010000004.1 GCF_014201505.1 Desulfoprunum benzoelyticum
ATACAATGGTTGATCGGTTAACCTATATAGCCTTACAAACTCAGCCGGTCCCGCAGCGCCTGCTCAAGCTGGCTGAAGTTCGATGGTAATCAGAATCTGTTATAACTCTGAGCCTTTACTTCGGGGTTGGATTGTATGATTTCGGAGATGGCCTCGGTGAGTGTCTCACCCCGGGCCACACCACCTGACACAAGCAACAATCCGACCGCAACAACGACTCCGCCACGCTTCAACCACTTCATATCCGCCTCCTCTGCTTTCCCCGCTGTGCGGGATGCGATAAAGTCACTCCATCCAGCTATCTTGCCGCAGCCGATGAAGGAGTTTACAGACAAAAGTACAGGCACGTCGCCATCATCCATCCGATCTCTGATTACAGCCAACTTTTTAATGATCGTGTTTTTTCCATGGAAAGTCAAGGGGGTCTGACAACTATCGATCAACTGGAGGGCCCAGCCGGATCGATCGGGAGGCGGGCGGCACGGCAAAGGTGCCTTTCGACGCCCCGCTGGCCGCGAATGTCACGGATTCGGCCCGGATCATGAGGAATCCGTTGCTTTCCTGTTATCGAATTGTTACTGTTTCAATATAATTGAAACGGTTTATGGTCTTTCGAGAGTTGAAAGCCACACCTCACCACGAAAGGAACCGGTCATGACGCCCAGACAGGCAATCCGGATACTGATGCTCAGCCCGATCTATTTCCGGCTCGAGCCGGCACAACGCAAACAGTTGATCAAGGAATACTGCGATCTGTTCACTCAGGTTATCGCCGAGAGAGAGACGCAATCCGTGAAGTAAATCCTCCAGCCGCTTTCTGCCGGCTTTGCTGAATTTTCACACAATCAACCCTTCTTTTTCCCGGTCTTCCAGCTCTTTTCCTGACCCTGCAGCAGGCGGGCGATATTTTCATGATGCTTGACCCAGATCAGGAGCGCCACGACCGTCGCCGTCAGGATCACCGTCGAGGATTGCCCCAGCAGCCAGAGCCAGAGCGGGATCAGTCCGGCGGCCAGCAGTGATCCGACCGAAACGAAGCCGGTCAGCCCGACCGCGGCGATAAAGACAGCCAGACTGATGCCGGTCGCCCCCGGCGACAGGAAGAGAAAGACGCCGAGGCTCGTCGCCACCCCCTTCCCTCCTTTGAAGCCAAGATAGATCGAGAACATGTGGCCGATAACGGCCAGGGCGCCGCAGAGGCAGACCACGATCTCCTTCTGTTCCGACGCCGGCAGCAGGCGGGCGGCCGCCAGCATCGGCAGGAATCCTTTCAATCCGTCACAGAGAAGGGTCAGGGCCCCCAGTTTTTTACCGACAACCCGCCCGACATTGGTCGCGCCGATATTGCGGCTTCCCTCCAGGCGGACATCAACGCCTGCCATCCTGCTGATGATCAGCCCGAACGGCACTGCTCCGAGCAGATAACTGCCACCGAATAAAAGTACACTCTGAAGTTCGATCATACGGGCACGAAACGAAGATGGTTGTCCACACCGGCCTTGTCCTCCGGTCAATTGTCCGCCGCAGCCTACCGTACTTTCTCCGGAAAGACAACCTTCGCGCCCTCTCTTCAGCCCGCCGTATGCGGCTCGCCGTCGCTCCACCGTGCCCGGCAGGAACCGCCCGGATCAGCGCCGGTTATTCCAATGAGAAAGATTCCATTTATCAAATAATCCTTTGACAGAGCATTAAAGCATTATATATTATTCTACAATTAGAGCAGTTACCAACTTTCACCCAAGAGGAGGAGACCATGTACAGACCAGCTTCATTACGAAAACTGGCCTTTGTTCTGTTACTGCTGTCATTCGTGATGGCAGGTTGCGCCGAACAGAAGCCCACCGGTACGGCGGCATCGCCTGCCGTCTCGGCTGCATCCGTCAAGGAAGCAGCCATTGCCGCCAAAGAGGTCAAAAATTACAAGGGCATCATCGGTGACGTCTCGAACAAGGCCAAGACCATTTCCATCGCCGTCGGCCCCGAAGGTAAGGCCGAAACGATGATGGTCCTGTTCGACGGCAAGACCAAGGGCACCGAATACGCCAAGAAGGGCGACTCGGTCACCATCACCTACGAGATGCGCGACGGTCAGGCGTTCGCGGTTTCGATCAAGCCCAACCTGGCCAAGCTGCCCGAGGGCGTCACCGAGATCAAGACCGCCGAGCTGCGGGGACTGGTGGAGAAGAATGCCGACATCGCATTGTACGACGCCCGCCCGGAAGCCCGCTATGCCCAGTCGCACCTGCCCGGGGCGATCTCGCTCTCCGTCGACAGGATGGCCAAGGACATGGCCGCCGGCCTGCCCAAGGAGAAGGACAAGCTGCTGGTCTTCTACTGCGGAGGCCCCACGTGAGGCATGTCGACCAAAAACGCCGGTCTGGCGAAAAAACTCGGCTACACCAACATCCGTGTCTACCTCGACGGCGAGCCGGCCTGGGCCAAATCGGGCCTGCCGACATTTGCAACCTATGACTTCGTCACCAACGGCAACGTCGTCCTCATCGATATCCGCTCCCGGGACAAGGTTGTCGCCGGCCGGATCCCGCGGGCCGTCTCCATCCCTTATTTCAAACTCGAGGACAGGCTTGACGATATCCCCCGCAACGCCCCGGTCATACTCTACAGCGACGACCTGGAGGAAGTGACGACGGCCATCAACGAAATGCGCGACGACGGCTTCAATTTCGTGGCGGCGGTGAGAGGCAATTTCCAGGGCTGGGTCGAAAACGGCGGCAAGCTTGTCAAGGGCCCGATCCTCTCCACCGAGATCAACTGGCAGCGCAAACTCGGCAAGGGTGAGGTATCGGTCGCCGACTTCAAGAAGGCCACCGAAGGCCAGATCCCCAATACCGTCGTCGTCGATGCCCGCACCAAGGAGGAAGTCGCCGAGCTCGGGCTCTTCAAGAACACCATCAACATCCCGCTCGACGAACTCACCAAACGGATGAACGAACTGCCGAAGGACAAGCAGATCTTCATCCACTGCAGCACCGGCGCCCGGGCCGACATGGCCTACCAGCAGCTGATCAAGAACGGCTACAACGTCAAGTTCCTGCTGCTCAATATCGAAGACGCCGAGTGCGACTGCGAGATCATCAGGCCGTAACAGGCAGTACTCCTCTCACCACCATACCGGCGAGAACACCCGCCGGTATGGTGTTTTTCATTCCACTCCCATGGTTCATTGAATCCAGCCCGCACCCCTTCTGCCTCGTTCCCCACTTCCTGCCGAGACAGCGTCGGGAAAAGGCAACTGTTCCTCTACCGAAAACAGCCATATCCCGCCGCGATCGCCGCCACCCCGACATGCCCCTGGTATCGTGATGTTCCCCTGACATCCGGATGTGACTCGACGCGGTATTCTTCTTCCGGCAGTGGTATCGCCCACACTTTTGCACTATATTGAGCCGAGACGGAAACGACCTATCCCACCGACAAGGAAAAAGACATGCCAAGGCTGCACAGATGTACCCTGGACTGGACCACCCTTCTGCGGCGAATTTCACCGAAACCGCCGGCGCTCTCCCTCCTGATACTCTGTGGCCTGATTCCGTTCATTACCGAACCCGCAACGGCCCAGACCACCGACCCGACGGCGGGACAGGAACCGACACTGTTCGATAGCGCCCAACAGCGCACCTCGGTGGCGGTCGTTGACGCCGCCCAATGGCTCGACCAGTTTTTTTACGATGAAGCCATCAGTCAAGAAGAGAACCGGACCCGGATCCGCTTCGAACTGAGCAGCGGCTACACGAGATTCGAGGAGTTCGAAATCAAGCCGAAGATCAGCGGCAGGATCCATCTGCCCAATCTCAACAAAAAACTCAATATCCTCATCACCGCCGCCGACGACGAGGAGTTCAGCGCCGACGACAACCCCATCTCGGCCCTTCCCCGTCATCAGGGGGCGGAAAATCGTGAGATCAGTGCGGCGCTCCAGTATTTTCTCCGCGAGAGCCCATTGGAAAACATATCGGCAACCCTCGGCGCCTCTTTCGACTATCTGTACGCCGGCATCCGCTATCGCCGTTCCCACGACCTCGACTCGTGGCAAGGGCGCCTGGTCAATCGCCTGAATTACTACACCGACGATGAGTGGGAAGACAAAATCTCCTACGAAATCTGGCGCCCGCTGGGCGAGAAGTGGATCTTCAGGACCAAGGCCACCGTCACCTGGCATGTCGAAGAGGACGGTCTGCCCCATTCCCTGGTCTTCGCCATGTTCCAGAAAATCAACGATGAAAAGGCCCTGCGCTATGAGATCGGCAACTATTTCGACACCGAAGATTCCTACGAGATGACCGACCTGCAGTTCCGGGTGCGCTACCGTCAGCGTTTCCTGCGGGACTGGCTGGTACTGGAAATCGCTCCTCAGGTTGGGTTTCCGGAGGATCATGATCGCGAGGTCAACCCCGGAATCATCGTCTCCCTCGAGGCCGACACCGGCAACCTGGCGGGAACGAAGGTATTTCCACGGATCTTCAATTTCTGACGGGCGAAGGCGACCGGCGCCGGCACCCGCATCATCCTCCGGCGCCGGAGCACACCAATTCAAATACCTCAACACCCTTTCCCATCGAGGTCAACCATGCAGCGTATCGACCGGAACAGCAGGGCGGTCATCGAGTTCACCATCACCTGGCACGACCAGGGCATAGATCACCAGGACCGCACCTGGGCCGACCCGGTCAGTTTCTGGCGGGACGTCATCGACCCGAGGCTGGTCCAGAATCTGTATGGCCAGGGCGTGGGCGGACAGGCCATCGTCGATATTCCCGCCAACCGCTTCTCCCAGCCCTATAACCGGAAAAACCTGATCTCCATCCGACCGAAGCAGTTCCGCAGCCACGATCGCTTCGGCAACGACGTCGTTCTCCGCCGGGGCAGGTTTTACCCGCAGGGCATGCTGGAGGGTGTCGACGGCGTCTTCCGGGTCTCGACCGCCCCCTGCCGTTATCTCGGCACCGAGGGCGACCGCCTGCTGTTCGACCTCAACCATCCCCTGGCCGGACGTGATCTGCGACTGCAGGCTACCGTCCGGGCCATCCACGCCGTCGGCAAAGAACGGGGCGGCCGCTGTGAGGACTGGCTCGAACGGGCCAGTGCCGGCGGCCCGGGGATGCAGGCGCCGATCGGTACCGGGGTGGTCGCCGACCTCACCCTCGAAGATCTGCAGCGCATCGATGAACGGCCGGACGATACCTTCTATCGCCAGCCACGGCTGGTGCAGCATCTCGACTCCAGCGCCCGCCGGGAGATCACCGGCAACTACGGCCGGCTGATCCCCGCCGGGGCCAGGGTACTCGACCTGATGGGCAGTTGGGATTCGCACCTGCCCGACGACCTGGCGCTGGGCGGCCTGACGGTGCTGGGGCTGAATGACGAGGAACTGCGGCGCAACCGCCGGGCCGGCGAAACACTGGCCCATGACCTCAACGCCACCCCGCGGCTGCCCTTCGCCGACGCCGCTTTCGACGCGGTGATCTGCACCGCGTCGATCGAGTACCTGACCGCACCGCACGCCGTCGTGGCCGAGATCCGCCGGGTGCTGCGCCCCGGCGGCCTGGTGGCGATCGCCTTTTCCAACCGCTGGTTCCCGCCCAAGGCCATCCGGATCTGGACCGAGCTGCACGAATTCGAGCGGCTTGGCCTGGTCACCGACCTGCTGGCGGCGAATGGCGGTTTTTCCGGCCTCTCGACCCTGAGCCGCCGAGGACTGCCGCGGCCGGATGACGACCCCCATCAGGAGTTGATGTACAGCGATCCGGTCTTCATGGTCTGGGGCCAGGCCTGCTGAGGCGAAGCCGCAGAATACTGTCCGATACGCAGGAGCACTGATCATGTACACCCTTGTCCGCCGGCAGCGGCTCGCCGCCCCGACCGCAGAGGTCTGGGCCTTTCTCCAGAACCCGGCCAATCTCGACCGGATCACCCCGCCCGATCTGCGCTTTCGCATCGTCACCGAGGTGCCGGAGATCATGCATGACGGTCTGATCATAGAGTATCGCATCGCCATCCCGTTCCTCGGCACCCACGCCTGGATCACCGAAATCAAACATGTCCGCCCCGGCCGCTCCTTCGTCGACGAGCAGCGTCTCGGTCCCTATCGCTTCTGGCACCATTATCACGAGATCGAACCGGCAGACGGCGGCGTCCGGATGCTCGACCGAATCTGTTACCAGCCGCCTTTCGGACCGCTGGGCCGCCTGCTCCACCCGCTGTACATCCGCCGGACCCTGGATCGCATCTTCGACTATCGTCACGAGCAGTTGGCCGAGCTCCTGAACGGCCGCAGCACCGCAGGCTGAGGAACCTGCACTGCCGCTATCCCAGGAGCTGTACTTTCCCGCCGTTGTGCTTAACGTATAGGCCGTGGCGGAAAACATCCTCCTGTGGTACATTAGCGGGGGATTGACCTCACCCCGACCCGACATGCCCGTTAATTTCCCGGCCCGACATTGCCGTCACCGGCCGGGTGAACCAACCCGTTCTATCCGTCAGGACCCGTACCATGAGTATCCGCAAAATTTTTGAATATCCGGCCCCGGTCCTCCGCCAGGAGACCAGGGCGGTGACGATTTTCGATGACAACCTGCAGCGACTGGTCGAAGACATGGCCGAAACGATGTACGATGCGCCGGGCATAGGTCTGGCCGCACCGCAGATCGGCGAGCCGCTGAAGCTGATCGTGGTCGACATGACCAAAGAGAAAGGGGGCGTGCGCGACTATATGGCCATGGTCAACCCCGAGATCACCGTCAAGGAAGGCCACCAGCTCGACGAGGAAGGCTGCCTCAGCGTTCCCGGCCTGACCTCGAAGGTCAAGCGCTCCAGAAAGATCGCCGTCAGCTACCAGGACCTCGCCGGCAACCGCCACGAACTGGAGACCGATAACCGTTTCGCCGTCGTCCTCCAGCACGAGATCGACCACATCAACGGCATCCTCTTTCTCGATCACCTCAGTCCGCTGAAACGGGCCCTGTACAAGAAGAAGGTAAAAAAATGGCATGCCGAGGAACAGACCTGAAATGACCACGACGCCGCCGCTCCGGGTGGTCTTCATGGGCACGCCCGATTTCGCCGTCGCCAGCCTGCAGGCGCTGCTGGACGGCCCCGATGAGGTCGTCGCCGTCATCAGCCAACCGGACCGGCCGAAAGGCCGGGGCAAGAAACTCAGCCCGCCGCCGGTCAAGACCCTCGCCGCGGCGCACGGCATCCCGGTGCTGCAGCCGTTGAAGATCCGCACCGAGGCCTTCCGCGACGAGCTCCTGGCCTTCAACCCCGATCTGGTCGTCGTCGCCGCCTACGGCCGCATCCTGCCGCCTTCCCTGCTCCACCTCGCTCCCTTCGGGGCGATCAACGTCCATGGCTCGCTGCTGCCCCGCCACCGGGGCGCCGCGCCGGTCCAGTGGGCGATCATCAACGGCGACCGGGAGGTCGGGGTGACGATCATCCAGATGGACGAGGGGATGGACACCGGCGACATCCTGCTGGCCGAAGCCATGACCGCCGATCCGGACGAGACCGCCGGCAGCCTGTTCGTCAAGCTGGCCGAGCTCGGCGGCCGCACCCTGCGACGGGCGATCGACCGGCTCAAGGCCGGGAACCTGCCGCCGACCCCCCAGGACCACAGCCGCGCCACTGCCGCGCCGATGCTGAAGAAAGAAGACGGCATCATCGACTGGAGCCTGCCCGCCGAGCGGCTGCACTGCCTGATCCGCGGTCTCGACCCCTGGCCCGCCGCCTCCTGCCGGATCGGCGACCAGCGTTGCAATCTGTTCTCGCCCGAGGTCATCCACAAGGACAGCGAGGCGGCCCCGGGCACCGTCGTCGCCGCCACCAAAGAGGGGCTGCTGATCGCCACCGGCTACAACCTGCTGCTGATCCGGGAGATCCAGCCGGAAGGGCGCAAACGGATGGCCGTCTCGGCCTTTCTCTGCGGCCATCCGCTCACCCCCGGCACGCTCCTTGCGCCCTGAGCAGCGGTCGACCATGCCCCCGACCGCCACCATCGCCTACCTCGACTGTTTCGCCGGCATCAGCGGCGACATGGTGCTTGCCGCCCTGATCGACGCCGGCCTGCCGCCCGAAGTCCTGCGCCGGGGTGTGGACCGGCTGGGCCTCGGCCCCGTCGACCTCGACATCCAGACGACGCGGCAGCAGGGCCTGCGTGCTGTCCGGGTTCAGGTTGGCGGCGGGGGCGATCAGCCGCTGCGCACCTTGGCCGATCTCCTCGCCATCCTTCACCGCAGCGGCCTGGCCGCGGAAATCACCGCTCCTGCCGGCCGGGTCTTCCACCTGCTGGCCGAGGCCGAGGCCAAAGTCCACGGGACGTCGATCGACACGGTCCATTTCCACGAGATCGGCGCCGTCGATACGGTCGTCGATGTCGTCGGGGCAATGATCGGCCTCCACCATCTCGGGATCGGCGAACTTGTTTCCTCACCCGTCCCCTTAGGTCACGGCTTCATCGACTGCGCCCACGGCCGCCTGCCGCTGCCGGCCCCGGCAGTCTGCGAACTACTGCGGCAGGTGCCGGTCTACGGCATAGACTGCACCACCGAAACGGTGACCCCGACCGGGGCCGCCCTGCTCAAATCCCTGGCCACCGGTTTCGGGCCGATGCCGCCAATGACCATCGCCGCCACCGGCTGCGGCGCCGGCAGCCGGCCCCTGGCCGGGAACCGTCCCAACCTGCTGCGGCTGATCGTCGGCACCCAGCGGCCGGTGGCGGAAGCGCAGCGGGTGGAGATCATCGAAACCAACCTCGACGACTGGAGCCCCGAAGGTTTTCCCTACCTCAGTGAACTGCTGCTGGCCTCCGGCGCCCTCGATGTCAACATCGCCCCGATCCAGATGAAGAAGGGCCGCCCGGCCTTCCGCCTCCAGGTCATCTGCGATCCCGTTCACGGGGACGTGATCAAGGCCGCCATCCTCTCCGAGACCACTGCCATCGGCCTGCGCTTCCGGACGGAGGAGCGGCTGACCCTGGGGCGCGAACCGGTGATGGTCGCCACCCGCTGGGGCAGCGTCGCCGCCAAGCGGGTGATGCGTCCCTCCGGGGCGGAGATCTGCCCGGAATACGAGGAATGCCGCCGGATCGCCGCCGATCACCAGGTGCCGCTGCCGGAGGTCTACCGCGAAGTTCTGCGGGCGGGGGAGGAAAAGCCGCGATGAACCGGCTGATCATGGCCGTGGCCACCGGCGGCTACGTCGGCCTGCTGCCGAAGGCCCCCGGCACCTGGGGGTCGCTTTTCGCCCTGCTCCCCTGGCTGCTGGTGAAAGATCTGGCGCTCGCGCCGTACCTCGCGGTCCTGGCGGCGCTCTTCGTCGTCGGCTTCTTCGCCGCCGGCTCGGCCGAAAAGATCCTCGACCACCCCGACGCCGGCGCCATCGTCATCGACGAGATCCTCGGGATGTTCATCACCCTGACCCTGGCCCCGGATCATCCCGCCGCCTGGCTGCTCGGCTTCATCCTGTTCCGGATCTTCGATATCGCCAAGCCCTTTCCGGTCTCATGGTTCGACCGGCGGATCCACGGCGGCATCGGCATCATGATGGATGACGTCGTCGCCGGCGGCTATGCCCTGGTAGTGCTGCAACTGAGCTGGCCACTGATCAGCCGGCTGTTGTCTTGAACCCCGAGATGTCCGCTTACGCCCGAGCCATCGCCCTCATCCTGGCGCTGTCGCTGCTGCTTGCCGGCTGCAGCACCCCGATCGGGGTCAGGCGGCTCGATCCCCGCGAGGCCTACCGCAGCAGCACCGCCAGTCCGCTCGGCGGCGACGGCGCCAGTGCCGCGACGGTCGTCATCCTCCATCGCTTCAACCTCACCGCGCACTACCAGACCGATCCGGCAGCGGCCATCCGCATCCTCCACGCCAGGGCCTTGGAGGACAAACGGCGGGACATCCTCTTCGCCCTCGCCGAACTGGCCTATATCGAAGCCGAGCGCCTGACGCGCAGTGGCGCTGCCGGAGAGCGGCGCCGGGCGCCGGACTGCTTTCTCCTCGCCGCCGTCTATGCCTACCGCGCCATCCTTGATCCCGGCCTGGAACCCGCTCCCAACCTCTTTGACCGCCGCCTCCAGTCCGCCATCGACCTCTACAATCTGTCACTGTGGCAGGGACTGAAGACCGGTGAAGCCGGCAGGATCGAACTCAGGAACGAAACCCGACAGTTGCCGGTGGGCAGTATCGCGATCACGGTCAACCACGACCACCTCCCCTGGGACTTCAGCCAGTTCACCCGCTTTGAGGCCGCCGACGGCTATGCCATCCGCGGTCTGAGCGTCCGCAACCGGAGCGACGGCCTCGGCGTGCCGCTGATCGCGGTGCGACGCTCGGCCAGGGAAAACCTCTTCGGCAGCCAGGCGCTCCCGACCACCGCCTTCCTGCGTCTGGAAGGCGACATCCTCCAGCTCGGCAACGGCACCGTCCAGGCGACGCTGGAACTGCACTCGGCCTACGAGGACAACACGGTCGCCGTCGGCGGTCGCGAGGTGCCGCTGGAAAAGGACACCAGCATCACCACCGCCTACAAACTGGCCGAGGAGGAGATCTGGTCGTTCGGGATCGATGCCTTTCTCGGCCGCTTGCACGACGTTCCGAGTCGGCTGTACCGCTTCCAGCCTTACCAGCCGGACCGTATCCCGGTGATCTTCGTCCACGGCACACTGAGCAGCCCGGTGTGGTGGGCGGAGATGATCAACACCCTGAGCGGCGATCCGATCCTCGGCCGCCGCTACCAGTTCTGGTACTTCTTTTACAACAGCAGCCGCCTGATCACCGTCTCCGCCCTCGACCTGCGCCGGGCGATCGCGGAGGAAACTGAGAAGCTCGACCCCGACAGCAACTCAGCGGCGATGCAGCGGATGGTCGTTATCGGCCACAGCCAGGGCGGCCTGCTCGCCAAGTTGACGGCAATCGACACCGGCGACCGGCTGGTGACGGCGACCATCAAGGGAAAAATCGAGGAGCTGAGAACAAACAGGGAAAACAAGGAGATGATCAGGGACAATATGGTCATTACACCGCTGCCCTCGGTCAAACGGCTGATCTTCATCTCGACGCCGCACCGGGGCAGCTACCTGAGCCGGAACTTCGCCCGCAACCTCGTGCACCGGGTCATCACCCTCCCGGTCGACCTGGTCAAAGGGCTGGGCGGGATCTACAGCTTCCTCTCCGACAACGTCCGCCATCACTGGCAGGGCAAGATCCCCACCAGCGTCGACTCGATGTCACCGGACGATCCCCTGCTCCTGGCCATCGCCGAAACACCGCTGGCGGCAGGGGTCAAGGGCCACTCGATCATCGCCATCGACGATCCCGGGGCCCAGCCGCCCGACGGCGACGACGGGGTGGTGACCTACCGCAGCGCCCATCTCGACGGCATGGAATCGGAATTCATCGTTCGCTCCGGCCACAGCTGCCAGGAGCGGCCGGAGACCATCGAGGAGGTGCGGCGGATCCTGCTGCATCACCTCGACGACCAATGAAGCGGCAACAAGACGATCACCGCCGTCTCACATCCCCAACTCCCGTTCCATGCGGGTGATTTCCTCGGCCAGCTGCCGGCGCTCCTCCTCCGACAGATCGGGGAGGAGGAGTTTGCGCCGCAGGGCGAGGAGGATCATCTCCTGCCGGTACTCGGTGCAGGTATACACGTAAGAGGGAACGGTGCTGTCGGTCATGTCCGGTCGGTCTCCCTGGTCGGCCTCATGCCAGCGCTATGCCGCTTCCGGCCGCCGGATCTCTCCTGGTGAAGGGTTTGTGCAGGAAATCGAATTCCTTTTCGAGGACTCCGTGACCTGCATTGCTCAGAACTTGCCGGCCTTTTTCAGCATCGACACCGACAGTCTATAGGAAACGAAGATCAGGGCGACCCAGCCGCCAAGCAACAGTGCTGTCATATGATTCTCCTTGCTACCGGGGTTTATCGATTCAGGTCCGGATCAGTATGCCTTTCGGCCCTCGATATCCTGCGTCGAGATCCGTTTCGCGTCCATCAGCCGCCAGACCCAGGCGATATAGAGGAGCACCAGCGGAATGACGAGGGCGACATAGGTCATCGCCGTCAGCGTATAGTGGCTCGACGAGGCGTTGTAGATCGTCAGGCTTGACTGGAGATCGACCTTCGACGGGTAGAAGGCGGTGTTGTTGTAGCCGGCGGTGAAGAACACCGCCAGACCGACCAGTACCGTACCGAGTCCGCCGTACCAGATGCCCCGGCGGCCATTGAGGAGGCTGATCGACACCACGCCCCAGATCACCAGGACCAGGCCAAGCAGCAGCAGGCCCAGCACGACCGGCATTGCCAGCAGGTTCGCCAGGTACTTGCCGGCGACCAGCGATACGACGCCGGCCTGGTCGAAGCCGAAACCATCCATCAGCAGCAGACTGACCAGGACATAGAGGAGAAACGGCAGGGCGCAGATCAGGTTGACGAGGCAGGCGCGCCGCACCTTGGCCTCAAACCGGGGACGTTCGCTGAAATCGATGCTGCTGACCAGATACATCGCCCCGAGGACCCGGGCGTTGAAAACAAGAAAGAGGCCAAGCGAGAGATTGAAGAGGGAGAAGGCCGCTTCCAGTCCCCGCAGCGGGTGGGTCCAGCGCACCTGATTGTATTCGTTGAGGGTGAAGTTCGAGCCGGTGAAAAAGGTGCCGACCGCAGCGCCGATCAGCAGGATGCCGACCGAGCCGTTGATGAACAGGAACAGTTCATAGACCCTGGAGCCGAGGAGGTTGTCGGGCTTGGTGCGGTACTCGTAGCTGACCGCCTGGACGATGAAGGTGAACAGGATCAGGATCCACACCCAGTAGGCCCCGCCGAAACTGGTGGCGTAGAATTTGGGGAAGGCGGCGAACAGGGCCCCGCCGAACAGGACCAGGGTCGTAAAGGTCAACTCCCATTTGCGGCCGAGCGAATTGATGATCAGCGATTTTTCCTCCTCGTCGGCGCTGACCTGCCACAGCAGGGTCTGTCCGCCCTGGACGAACGTCAGAAAGAGAAAGAGCGAGCCGACCACGCTCGCCAGCAGCCACCAGATCTGCTGCAGCGTTATAATATCAAGATTCCCGAACATATCACAGGCCCTCCGGTCCGATTTTAATCTGTTTCAGCATGATTTTGATCTCGGCGGCCAGCAGCAGGGTGAAGACCGCCAGGAACATGAAGAAGGTTGCCTGGACGCTGCCGGTGCCGATATCGGTCGTGGCGACGTTGACCGGCAGCAGGCCCTGGATCGCCCACGGTTGCCGGCCGACCTCGGCGACGACCCAGCCGCTCTGGGAGGCGATCATCGCCAGGAAAAAGGAGCCCACCCCGAGCATCAGCAGTCCCCGCTTGCCGGCCAGCGTGTCCTTGACCGAAAAAATCAGGAAGAGGAGGAAGAGGAGGAGGAAGAATGTCCCGAAAAACACCATGATATGGAAGGCATAGAAGGTGATGGCCACCGACGGCACGGTCTGCTCCGGGCTTTCCAGGTAGCCGTAGCCGAGAGAATCGCGGTTAGTGTTGAACCGGGCCAGGGAGATCTCGGCGGCCGTGGCGTCACCGGCCCTTTTCGCGGTCTTGTAGGCGGCGAGGTCGCTGATCGCCTCCCTGCCCTTCTCCATCCTGGCGGCGACGCTGGTGATGCCCTCCTGTTCGTTGCCGTAGACCAGATCGTTGATGCCGGGGACGAAGGACCCGAGTTCACGGTTGGCCAGCAGCGACAGGAGACCGGGGATCTTGATCTCAAAAAGAAAGGGTTGCTGCTGATCGCCGGGCTGCTTGGCGGGGTTGACGACCCCGAGGGCGACGATGCCGGCGTTCTTTTCGCCGTCATAGAGCCCTTCATAGGCGGCAAGTTTCATCGGCTGGGTCGAGGCGTTGCTATAGGCCGACTCGTCACCGGTCCAGGCGGCATAGGTCGCCGACAGCAGGCCGAAGACCGAGGCGACGATGATCGATTTCTTGGCCATCTCGATATGGCGGCCCTTGAGCAGGTACCAGGACGACACGGCGATGACGAAGAAGGAGCCGACAATGAAGCTCGAGCTGGTGGTATGGGTGAACTTGGCCAACGCCACCGGCGAGAACAGGACGGCCCAGAAATTCTCCATCTCGAAGCGGACGGTATCGGGGTTGAAGGCCATGCCGATCGGGTACTGCATCCAGCCATTGGCAACCAGGATCCACAAGGCCGAGAGATTGGAGCCGATTGCCACCATCCAGGTGGAGAAGAGATGGAAGTTTTTCGAGACCCGATCCCAGCCGAAGAACATCACGGCAAAGAAGGTCGCCTCGAGGAAGAAGGCGACGATGCCCTCGATCGCCAGCGGCGCCCCGAAGATGTCGCCGACCATCCAGGAGTAGTTCGACCAGTTGGTGCCGAACTCGAATTCGAGGATGATGCCGGTGGCGACACCGATCGCGAAGTTGATGCCGAACAGCGTCATCCAGAATCTGGTGAGGTTTTTCCACTCCTCCCTGCCGGTGCGGACATAGATTGTCTCGAAGAAGGCACAGAGAAACGACAGGCCGAGCGTCAGCGGCACAAACAACCAGTGATACATGGCCGTCAACGCGAATTGCGCCCTGGCCCAGTCCACCATCTGCAGATCAAACATACACCTCCCCTCCTCTAGTGATTGTTTTCCGCCGGCCCTGTAATCTGTTGAAGCACATGGTCGGCGCGCTCTTCGTCCGTCGAAAAATTACTTCCGAGATAATCCTGGAAAAAGAAGAGCTTGAGAATCGCGAACATGACAAAGAGTTTGATCAGGATAATCTTCCACAGGGTCCTGCCGACGGTCATCGACCGGAACCCGTCACGATAGAAGCGATAAAGGCCTGTGATGGACATATTCATGACCGCCCCGTGTTGACCATCCCGTGCCGAAGGGACGAACGATCGATCCCGATCGGCAATGATTCACCTGTGTTGATCAGCTCCTGCAAACACACTCTGATATATCGCGTTCGTGGAACGGAATCAAGGGTAATGAGAATTATTCGCATACAATTTCCTGCGTCCCGGGTCCGCTGACTTACAGCCGCTGGATGATATAGAGAAAGGTCGGCAGACGGCTGAGGGTCTTGAGGCGGTAGAAATCCATCACCAGCGACCGCGAAGGGCGACCGATCCGCAATGGCGAGAGGTAGATACTGCCCTTGGGGCGGCGCCTTGAAACGCCGTCCCGAAGCAACTGCAGCATGGCCGGCAGATGGCCGGCGGCCAGATCGTCCATGACGAAATTGGCCGTGATCTCGATCCGCTCGAAATTGCCGTTGATCTCCTGCATCCGGTGAAAGGCCTCCACCACCCTGGCGGCGGCCAGCGGTTTACCGAGCTTGTCGAGTGTTTCCTGATCGACTGATTCCAGGCCGATATTGATATAGACCGAACAGGGCAGCCGCTCGAGTTCGGCGAACAGGCGCGACGGGGCGTGCAGCAGCGAATCGACACTGCCGAACAGAAAGACGTTGCCGCCTGTCATCACCGAATCGCCGAGGCCCAGTTCCTCCCGGGCCCGGACAATGGCGGCGATGATCAGCTCCGGATCTGCCGCCAGGGCATCATGCTCACCGAGAAACAGCGAGTTGCAGTTGACGGTGTTGCCGCCGAACCAGCGCCGCAGGGCCGCGATCTGGCGCTCGACCTCATCCCACTCCCGGTCCCGGTACGGCCGCTCGGTCTTGACCCGGCAGAACCGGCATTTGTAGAGGCAGCCCTCGCTGATATGCAGCGGCACCAGATCATAATCGACATGCCGGGCATCCGGCGGCAGCACCGTCACCCGCCCGCCGATGATGGCAAACAGCTCCTCGGCCCGCTGCCGCAGGACAGCCGGGTCGCAGCCACCGGCTCGGGCCAGAAAATCCCGGACCGCAGCCGGCGCCTGAGGCAGCAGACGGGCCGTCGCCTCGGCCAACAGCGCAGGCCAGGATTCGATCAACCGGGTGACGGCATCCAGCTCGAAGGGATGACCGCCGAGCAGGGAATTGGTGGGGTAGGGGGTGTTGGGCAGGTAGTATTCACCGATCGCCTCGACCACCCCCGAATACCCGCCGGTCGAGTAATAGATCCAGTCGTCGCCGATGGTCCGCTTGAGCCACTCCTGGGGATGCGGCCAGTCCCTGCCCTTGCCCCGGAGATAAACGATCTCGCCGCCGGGGTTGAAGCGCATGACGGCAGCGGCGGTCTCAATCTCGGCATAGATCCCGTACTGCTGGGGATAGCTGACCTTCGCATAGGTGGCCGCGCCCCGGCACAGGCAATCTATCCGGGTATCGCCCTGACAATGGCTCGTCACGACCGGCGCCGCCGGCTGAGGGCTGACGGCGGCCGACCGGCACACTCCGCCGCGGCATGAATCCGATCCGTCCAACATGAGGTGTTCTCGATGTTCACACGTCTTGAGGTTTTCCGTCCCGGCAGGGACCCACGGCGCTTCCGGCAGGAGATGGCGGCAAGCGCCGATGCCGCCGGTGGCAGCCGAGCGACAACCGAGGCCGTCTCCGTCACCCTACCGCTATTTGCAGCGCAATTCAACTGACCGGGGACTTCGGCCGAGATCTTTCTATTCGATTTACCCCGCCTGAAGTGGCCGGGCGGCCTGACGCTTATTTAAAAAAAGTCAGCAGGGCATGGAGGGTGGTCAGCGGATGAGGCGGGCAGCCGGGGATATAGAGATCGACAGGGAGCAGCTCGTTGAGATCGCCGACAATCTCATCGCTGCCGTAGAACGGCCCTCCTGAAATCGAGCAGGCGCCGCTGGCAATGACGACCTTCGGCGATGGCACGGCCTCATATGTCGTCAGCAGCGCCGCTTTCATGTTGCGGGAAATCGGCCCGGTCACATGGATGCCGTCGGCATGGCGCGGCGAGGCGACGAAGTCGATGCCGAAGCGGGACAGGTCGAAGAACGGGGTGTTGAGGACGTTGGTGTCGGCCTCACAGGCGTTGCAGCCGGCGGCCGAAACCTGGCGCAGCTGCAGCGACCGGCCGAAGAGCTTTTTGAAGTGCTGTTTGGCATGACCGGCCAGATCGGCGTAGCTGCCATCGGTGATCAGATCGGCCCTGGTGGCGACGCCCAGCTCGAAGTTCTGGGAAAATTGAACGAACTTTCCCTGCGACTGCATCTCGCACAGACCGCAGAAGGTGCAGCGGCCCAGGTCGATGGCGCCGCTGGCGGCGTCGATCGCCTCCTGCGGACAGGCCTCGGCGCACTGGCGGATCAGGGCCGGATCGCACTGCCGGTTGATCTGCGGCCGGCCGCGGAAGCGCTCGTACAGGGCGATCGGCTGCTTCGGGTAGGACGAGGTTCTATAGCCTTGATCCAGTCTGTTTTTGATGATCTTCAACATGGCAATACCCTTCTATCGCGCCGGAGCGCGGTCATCCTCGAGCGGCGAACCGTCTGCCATCACAGGTCGAAGCCGCAGTAGGAAAGATTGTAGCTCTTGTTGCACAGCGGAAAGTCGGAGATGCCCTGGTTCCGCAACGACATCGCCAGACCGGTCCAGTTGTGGAACGACGGGTCCTTGACCTTGTAGCGGACGATGGCGCCGTCGGCCCCGGTCAGGACGCAGTGCGCGATCTCGCCCCGCCAGCCCTCGTTGATGGTGACGACCAGCGAATCGGCGGCGAGCCGGCGCTCCTCCATCATCATCGCCTTGGCCGTCGTTTCCGGGCGCTGCAGCAGCAGTTCGATCAGGGCGAGCGAATGCATTATCTCCTCGCGCCGGACGGTGGCCCGGCTGTAGACGTCGCCGCTCGTCATCTGATTGGTGTTGTGCGGCAGTTCGGCATAGCATTCGCTTGGAAAGGCGACCCGCGCGTCATAGGGGAGACCACAGGCCCTGCCGGCATAGCCGACGAGCCCCAGGTCCTCGGCCATCTCCCGGCTGACGATCCCGGTATTCTCAAACCGGGCCTGAACGGTATGGGCGGAAAACAGCAGGTCGCAGACATTCTTGACCTGCGGGGTGATCTCTTCAAGCTTGGCGGCGATCAGCTTTCTCTGCTCATCCCCCATGACAAAGGCCACCCCGCCCGGCCGGACCAGCCCCTTGCCGAAACGGTTGCCGCACAGGACCTGCAGCAGGTTGAGGAAATCGCCGCGCATCCGCCCGAAATAGGCGGCCGGCGGATTGAAGGCGACATCGCCGCTCAGGGCCCCGAGGTCGCCGAGATGGTTGGCGATCCGCTCCAGTTCGAGGGCGATGGTCCGTACAATCCTGGCGCCGACATCGACCGTCAGCCCGGCCAGGGCCTCGAGCGCCTGGCAGCAGCAGAGGTTGTGGCCGATCGCCGTGTCGCCGGCGATCGCCTCGCAGATGATCGGCAGCCGCCGCTGCGGCACCGTCGGCAGCAGCCTCTCGACCCCGCGATGCTGATAGCCGAGCTGGATTTCGAGATGGAGCACCTCCTCGCCGGCGCATTGGAAGCGGAAATGGCCCGGCTCGATGATGCCGGCATGGACCGGCCCGACCGCCACCTCATGAATCGCCTCGCCTTCGACCGTGAAGCAGCCGTATTTCCCCGGGATCTCCTCTCCGCCGTAATCGTTGCCGAAGACATCGTCGGCGCCGCTGTAGTTGCGGTGATAGCGCACCATCTTCAGCCACGGGTGGGCGGTCGGACGGATGCCGTACTGCTCGGCGATCTCCCGCTCGAACATGTGAAATTTCTCACTGACCCAGCCGGTCAGCGACGGAAATTCAGCCCCGACCACACAGCTGGTCACATACAGCCTGTCGTTGCGCACGACGGCCAGCAGTCTGGTGATCCCGTTTTCAGCGAAGGCGAAGAACTGCACCACGAAACCGCCGTTCCTGACAAATTCGGCGAGGGTCATCCCGAAGGTCTCGACACTGACGTCCGGGATGTCGGCCCGCCTGACGACCTCGCCGTTGGCTATCTGCAGGAGGTTATCCATTGACGCTCCCTCCGAGTACCTTGATTGTATCGATGATGACCTCAAATATGGTCTCCGGCATCCACAGGAACAGCCCGATGGAGGTCAGGAGGAGGACATAGGAAGGAATGATCCGCAACATCCGCTCTTCGACGAGAACGTCCTCACCGGCATTGGCAAACGAGATCCGCATGACGATCCGCGCCGCCCCGGCGAACACGAGGGTGAGGCAGAAGATGAAGCCGGCGAGGACGACGAATCGTCCCCTTTGGAAGGCCCCCATGATGATCAACAGTTCGCTGATGAAGATACCGAAGGGGGGGAAACCGGACACCCCGGCAAAACCGGCGAAGAAGGCGACAAAGGTTTTGGGGAAGAGCCGGGCGAGATTGCCGGTCTTCTTGACCAGCCGGGAACCGAAGCCGAGCAGGATATTGCCGGCCGAAAGGAACAGCGACGACTTGATCAGCGAGTGGTGGATCAGGTGGAGGATTGCGCCGTACAGGGCGATCCCGCCGATGCCGACGCCGATGGCGATGACCCCCATGTTCTCGACGCTCGAGTAGGCGAGCAGCCGCTTGTAGTCGGGCTGGTTGAGGATGAAGATCCCGGCGACGAACATCGACACCAGGCCGAAGCCGATCAGGATATTGCTCGAATACGCACCCAGACCGGCGACGTGCATCAGGACATGGACCTTGTAGATTCCGAGGAAGGCGCAGTTCAGCAGGGCCCCGGACAGCAGGGCCGAAGCCGGGCTCGGCGCCTGGCTGTGGGCGTCGGGCAGCCAGGTATGCATCGGCGCCAGACCCATCTTGGTGCCGAAACCGATCATGATGAAGATGAAGCCGGCCTTCAGCCAGATCGGGTCGAGCTGGCCGGCCACCGCATTGAGCGAGGAGAAGGTCAACGGCGCATCGATCTCCTTGATGTCCATCGCCAGGGTGATGAAAAAACAGCCGAGCAGGGCGAGGGCGATCCCCACCGAACAGATCAGGACATATTTCCAGGTGGCCTCGAGGGCCTCCTTCGAGCGGTTGATGAAGATCAGCGGCGCACTGACCAGGGTCGTCGCCTCGATCGCGATCCACAGGACGATCGGGTGATCGGCCAGGGTCACCATGCTCATCGTCCCGAGAAACAGCAGCATGCAGCTGATAAAGATGTGCTCGCTCTGCATCTCGGTCTCGTTCATGTAGGAGATGGCGTAGATCGAGATGAACAGGAAGATGAAGGAGGTGACGAGGAGGACCAGCAGCCCCTCCGGCGAGGAGGAGAAATAGTCGGGGAAATAGGGGTCGAGTTTGCCCAGCCAGCCCATCACCGTCAGCTGCAGATGGAGCAGGGCGGCGACGATCAGGATGCCCCGGCCGAGAGAGACCGGCAGGAAAAACGCCGCCCCCCCCATGACGATCGGCAGCAGAAAGACAAATTCCAGCATATTCTCAGTCCTTTAAACGCCCAAGAAGGGCAGTGTCGACATCATCGAAGGCGCGGTTGATATTGTTGAGGATGATGCCCATGATCATCACCCCCACCAGCACATCGAGCAGAACCCCGAACTCGACGACATAGCGGGTATGGCTCTGTTTGGTCAGGGCGGTGCCGATCAGGTAGATGCCGTTTTCCAGCATCAGATAGCCGATGACCTGGGTGATCGCCTTGGTCCGCGACATCATCAGGAACAGGCCGGCGCCGAGGGTGGTGATCGCGGTGATCAGCAGCAGCGAATGGCCGCCCGGCAGGGTCAGCTGCAGTTTCTCGGTGATGAAGAGGGAGACCAGGATCATGATCAGGCCGAAGAACAGCGAGGCATGATAGCCGATCAGCGGCTCGACCTCGCGCTTGATCGCCACCCGTTGAACGGCGAAATACAGAAGGCCGGGGATCAGCAGGCCCTTGATCAGGATCATGATCTGGAAGAAGATGATCCCGCCGCTGCCGATGGCCTGGTGCTGTTCGAGAAACAACGGCACCAGCGACACCATGACCCCCTGTAATCCCATGATCTTCACCAGGGTCATCATGCGGTTGGACTCGAGCGAAATCAGCACGGACAGCAGGATCAGAACCAGAATGGCGTCGGAGAGATTGATCATTGCATGAAGCCCATCGTCAGAATGGCGGCGAAAAACACCAGGGTGAAGGAGGTCAGGATGTACTTGGGCACCAGGTTCATCTTGAATCGGGCCATCGTCGATTCGGTAACGCCGACGGCGACATAGACCAGGGTCAGAATCCCGTAGAACAGCAGACCGTTGACGAGGATGCCGGCCGGAACCGGAGGCTGGAGCAGATGGGTGATGAACACGGAATAGAACAGCAGCTTGAAGAAGGCCCCCAGCTCGATCAGGGCGAGGTCGGGACCACTGTGGTCAAGGATCATGACCTCGTGGATCATCGTCAGTTCGAGGTGGGTCTGGGGATCGTCGACCGGCACCCGCGAGTTCTCGGTCAGCAGCACCATGAACATCGCGACGATGACGAACAGCAGCAGGGCTCCGGTCGGGCCGGCAAGCGAAACCGCGTTTTCGCCATGGAAATAGTCGGCAAGGCTGAGCGAACCGCTGACCCGGTAGAACAGGATCAGCACGGCGAAGATCGTGGCCTCGGCCAGGGTCGAGAAGAAGGCCTCGCGGGCCGCTCCCATCCCCTCGAAGGGCGAGGCGGTGTCGAGGGCGGCGGCGATCGTGAAGAACCGGCCGATCCCCATGATGTAGAACAGGACGATGACATCGCCGTGAAAGGAGAAGAGCGGGGCCGTCCCCGCCAGCGGGATGAAGAGCAGCGGCATCAGGGCGGCGGTGAACGATACGGTCGGCCCCATCTTGAAGACAAAGCTCGAACTGGTACTGTAGACCGATCCCTTACGGCACAGCTTGGCCAGGGTGTAGTACTTCATCAGCAGCGGCGGCCCCTGCTTGCCGGCGACGAAGGCCTTGGTCCTGTTGATGATCCCGGGGAAGAGCGGCGCCAGCAGCAGCGCCAACATAAACGAAAGAAGTGATTCCATTCCTACCTCTGCCTGCGATGGATGGCCAGACCGCTTGTCGCCTCAGAAGACAAGCAGCAGCACCACGATGGTCAGGACGATATAGCCGATATAGAGCTGGATGTGACCATGCTGGATCCAGCGCAACCTGTCGAGAATCTTGACCAGAGGCTGGAGAAGATACCGGTGCATGCCGATTTCGGCTATATCATCAACCCTGGTCTCATAGGTCGTCGCTCCGGGGAAGATCCGGCGGATTCCCGAATACACCGTCCGTATACTGACGAAAGGTTGAAAAAACTCGACGATGCTCATCGCGTAGGAGGTGCCGGTGTACTGCATCCGGACATTGGGCTGGGTAAAGCCGCAGCCCCAGGTCGGCCCGCTGGCGATCTCCTTTCCGGCGTACAGCACCCGGCGCAGCAGAGTGACGCCGAGCAGAATGCCGAGGAAGAGCCGGGCGGCAAACGCCAGGTTGCTTATCAGCACCTGCCCGGTTCCGGGTTCGATCGCCCCGATCATCGCCATATCGCGGAGGCCGAAAAAGGCCAGCTCCACGAAGGGTGCCGGAAAGATGCCGATGACGAGGCAGAGCACGGCGAGCAGCAGCAGCGGCAAGGTCATCGACGCCTGAACCTCGGAGGCCCGGGCCGCAGCCTCCGATCTCGGTTCGCCGAGGAAGACGATGCCGACGACCTTGGTGAAGCAGGCGGCCGCCAGACCGCCGATCACCGCCAGGGAGATGATCGCCAGGCTGGCGAAGAGAAAGGAAATGCCGGGCAGCGTCAGCCCCTGGAAGGCGGCAAAGTAGATCAGGAATTCACTGATGAAGCCGTTGAACGGCGGCAGGCCGGAGATCGAGATGGAACCGACCAGAAAGGTCCGGCCGGTGGTCGGCATCCGCTTGATCAGCCCGCCAAGCTCGTCGACGTGTCGGGTCCTGGTCTTCTGGAGGACGGCCCCGGCCCCCATGAAGAGCAGCGATTTGAAGATCGAATGGTTGAGGACATGGAGCAGGCTGCCGGCAAAGCCGAAGATCGCCATGGTCGCATTGCCGGTCGCCACCCCGATCATTCCCAGACCGGCGCCGATCAGGATGATGCCGATGTTCTCGACACTGTGATAGGCCAGCAGGCGTTTGATGTCATGTTTGCCGAGGGCATAGACGACCCCCAGGACCCCTGACGCCATACCGACGGCAAGGATGATCTGGCCAGGCAGCATTGAGGTGTCGCCCAGAAGCGTGTAGAACCGGAAGATGCCGTAGATCCCCATCTTGATCATCACCCCCGACATGACCGCCGAGATATGGCTGGGGGCGGCCGGGTGGGCGTGCGGCAGCCAGATATGGAGGGGAAATATCCCCGCCTTTGAACCAAAGCCGAGAAGGGTCAGGATAAAGACCGCCAGCTTGAGCGGGGAGGACAGCTGGTCGAGACCGTCGAAGGAAAAACTGCCGGTGACGCTGTAGATCAGACCGAAGGCGGCAAAGATACACATGGCGCCGGCCTGGGCGAAGACGAAATAAAGATAGCCGGCGGCCCTCGTCTCTTTTTTGTGAAATTCATGAACGACGAGGAAATACGAGGTCAGCGACATCACCTCCCAGGCCAGGGCGAAGGTGATCAGCGAATCGGCGCAGACCACCAGCACCATCGACACGATCAGCAGCGACAGACAGCAGTAATTGACGGCGATCCGCCACGCCTCCTCGGATTTGTCCATATAATGGAACCCATAGAGCGCGGCCAGCGGACAGATGAGAAAGATGGGAACGAGAAAGAATACGGAAAGGGAGTCGATCGAAAACGTCAGGGTGAGAAATTGCTGCCAGGCCCAGGTCGTCGTTGGCGGGCCGGTGTCCTGCAGTGCCGGCGTGAGCGCCATCAACCCGAGCATGGAACCGACGACGGTGGCGATGACGGCTGCCGCCTTCATGACCTTGAATTGCCGATACAGCAGCAGCGGCAGGATGCCTCCCGCCAGAATTACCGCCAGTGCATAAAAAAGAGTATCCATCGATCCCCTTGGAAATAAGAGTATCTCGAGACATCCCTTCACTGCATGACTGGAGCCAGGACTGCAAAAGCGGTGTAATCCAGGTCAACTCACTGTATTCGACTTTTGAGTCGTTCTGTTGTGGCGCAAGAGAGGCAACCCTCTTCGTCATCGTCAGCTATGGGGGAGAAAACACTCAAGATCGGATTCCGGCCCATGGTTGGCGCTGCAAAATCATGACTGTATACTTATCCAACCATCACCGCGTCAAGCAAAAAGCTCCGGCTTTTCGAAAAAAGGCCGACCTGCAACTATACAGTAAATCGATAAATTTGCATGAATATATGCCGTCGGTGACGACCGGCGACGACCGGCCATTGAGGTCCCGGCCGTCGCAGGTTGAAGAGGCTAGCGAGGAGTGCGGATATCGAAGCGGGGTGAAAAGATCATGCGGATGATCTGTTCCTTGAGATCGGTCTGATCCGGGTTGGTCATTTCCTGTTCCATCAGTTTGGCGAACAGTTCGTCCTGCTCCAGAGGATGCATCCCGCCGGAGATCGGGCAGGCGTCCTTCAGCTGGATATGGGCCGCCCAGGGAACGAAATAGGTCGTCGACGGGAAGGTTTCGTACGTCGAGATATCGACATTCAGCCCGGCAATGTAAAGCAGGTTCTTGCCGTTGTATTCGGTGCCGCGGCGGATCGACTCGACCGTGCGGGCGAACTCCATCTGGATATTGATCTTGGCCGCCTTCATCGCCGGGCTCTTATGGGTGACGATGATCGGCATGAACTCGATCAGGTTGCGCTCGAGCAGGATCGATTCGTCCGTTTCATGGAGATCTTCGCGGAAGTAGAAGAGATCGGAAGTCAGCAGTTCCCCCATCGTCTCTCCGGTCCCGCCTTTCCAGACGTAGCCTTCTTTGTCGAGACGCTCCCGGAAACTGTCGGAGACCTCGTAGGAATGGGAGGTGCTGTGGGTGGCGACCGGGACGATCCGGCCGTCGTCACTGATTTTGGCAACATCCCGGAGCCGTAGCACCAGCCCGTCGGTCACCGGTTTGGTGGCGAAGTCGATGAATGAATCCTTGGCGGTGATCAGGCACCGGCCACTTGCGTCTCTGCTGAGAAAGATCCGTTTCTGGGCGAACTGGTACTGCTCGAGATAGGGGGCGATGGCGTGGGTGATCTTGCCGCACGACGGGGTGAGGCAGTTGCCTTCCGTCTTCGGCCGCTCGCAGGTGCCGTAGATCCCGGTTTTCGGGTCGTAGCCGACATGACTGGCCTGGACGATGACCGAATCCTCGCCGTGGTGGGCATGCGGACCATGGCGATCGGTGGCGATGATCCCGCCGACCCGCCCGTGGTTGAAGGGAAAGGTGCCGAAGTGTTTGGTCAGCAGGATGATGGGGAAGCCCTGGTTTTCGTCGGAGCAGAAGGCCCGGGAGGGCATGATATAGCCTCTCCTGAACCCGAGTGACAGACAGAGATTATATAATCTGGGAACGAACTCGGGGTACGGGATAGCCAGCCCCTGGATTTTGAACTCTCCGATATCACGGACAATTTCCGGCTCTCTCGATGTAGTATTCATTGCACACTCTCATTCGTGGTTGGTCATTGCACAATCGTCGTTGTCATCCATTAAACGGCCGCTCCGAACTTCTCCTGAAACCAGGCCGGAACCGGCGATGGCCAATCATTGGAAACTCCATCAAGGAGCGATTTGCTGTATCCCTGGGGACCTCTCTCGTATTCTTGTCGGTTGCGCAGGCAGGTCCTGCACCATCATGCCTATCAAACAATGCGGCAGGCAGCATACCATCTTCATATCGTCCGGCGCAATGACCTGCCGCCGGGCGGTTGCCGATTCTTCCACCTGCAGCGCCGGGCTGGACCCGCGGCGCTGCCTCATGGTTCAATGGTGATCGTCGGATAGATCCCCCGGTTGGGGCCGGTACGGTACGGCTGGATCATATTGAAGGACGCACTCTGGTCGCTCTGGGCATGGCCCCGGTTGCGGCCCTTGGCGTAATAAGCGCCGTTCAGTTCGAGAATATGCTCGAACCGCTTGCGGAAGGCCTCGACAAAGGCATGGCCGTCGCCATGGAACGTCATGTTGCCGAGGGCCACCTCGGTCTGTTTGGCGAGATCGTCAAGGGCGATCGAATTCGTCTGCAGGTCCTGCTGCGACCCGATGAACCCCCAGACCAGGCGGTTGGCCGGTATGGTGATCGGCTCGACCGCATCGATGATGGTGTGCGGCATGATGATGCAGCCCGCGCCGATCTCGATCCGGGCCTCCGTCTTGCCGTTGAGAAAGCAGTTGAAGGCAACGAAGATCTTCTCGCCTAAGGTGGAGTGGATGATCTTCGCCCCATGGGCGGTGACGTTGTACCCGGAGAGGGTCGAGTCGATGATGTAGGTATTCTCCTGGGCGTTGGAACCGACGCCCATCTCGGCATTCTCGAGATAGGCCCTCTGGCAGATCAGGACGTTTTTGCCGATCCGGGTCTTGCCCTTGATCAGGGCGAAGCGGTTGACGGTCGAACTCTGCGGGGTGTCGAGGGCATCCATGTTGACCTGCTCGAACAGGCGCTCGAAATCGGTCTTGCGGCTTTCGACGAAATCGATCAGCAGCCCCACCGGTTTCCACGCTTCATCCATCGCCACGTAGCGCTTCAGCACCTCCTCGGGATAGGTGTACTGGAAGGAAAAGGCATCGTTGGCGATCCACACCGTGCCCGGCTTGATCGCCCGGTGGAACAACTCCTCCGCCTGGACGTAGGAAAACTCGCCGATAATGCAGGAATGCAGCGACATGTGATCGACCGTGGCGAATACCCCGATGTAGCACCCCTCCATGGTCGCGCCATGAATATTGGAAAAATGGCCGGCGACCGTGTTGCGGATGAAAAACTCCTCCGGGGTCTCGAGGTTGTGGGACTTGCTGTGGATCAGGGTGCGGAACAGGAAACTGTCCCTGATGATGATGACCTCGTCCTCCACCAGCGGCAGTTCCTTCGAGCCGAAGACGATCGCCTCGCCTTTTCTTTTCAGTTCGTCGCCCCGGACATCGCTCTTGTAGACGACGGAGCGGTTGACGATACACTTGCCGAGGAAATAGCTGGCGGCAATGTTGGAATTGCTGAACTGAAGCCGCAGCGGATGTTGCGACGTCACCGCGTAGGAGGCATAGTAGTCCAGCATATTCGCCAGATTGGCGGAGGCATTGATGAACGGCCCGACATCAAAGCCGAACTCCTCCAGATTGACGTTGACCCGGGTAGCGATTCTCTCGATCAGCGATAACAGTTGTTTCATCTATCCTCACGCCCTTCGTTGTATTCTCTGCCTTGAGGACCGGAAAATCCGGCCCCCTCCCCGCACATCCGTGCTCGCCTGGATCTCTTCCCGACCGATCCGTCGAAAAAAATACCATATTCCGCCTGAAATTCACCGTTTCGATTTTCTTTTCGATCGAAATTCCATACTCTGCACCTCTTGAGATGGCGACCGGAAGACAAAAGCCGGAACAAGAAAGTACCGATCTTCCTTTTTATTGACAGGCCGCATTTTGCCTCTTATGACTATGGCCGATATTTGTCACCGCGTTCGAGCCTCATCGTTGTCAGGACCGTTCCCCGCATGACGACAACCGGGCGGCTCAATCTTCGCCATTCGACCCAAGGAGAAATACATGTCGATCGTCACCATCACCAGGGGATCATATAGCAGGGGCAAGGAGGTGGCCGAGAGGCTGGCCGCCAAGATGGGTTACCAGTGCATCTCGCGCGATGTCCTGCTCGAGGCCTCGGAAGAATTCAACATCCCGGAAATCAAACTGGTTCGCGCCCTCAATGACTGCCCGAAGGTGCTGGAGAGGTTCTGGGGCGGTTCCGAGCGGTATGTAAAATACTACCGCTCCGCCCTCCTCGACCATGCCCGCAAGGACAATCTGGTCTATCACGGCCTGGCCGGCCATTTCTTTCTCCGCGACATCCCGCACGTCCTGAAGATCAGGATCAACGCCGACATCAAGACCCGCGTCAAGGAAGAGATGTCGAGGGAAAATATCTCCGCCGAAGAGGCCCTCTACGTCCTCAAAAAAGACGACGAGGAACGCCGTAAATGGGGAATTCAGGTCTACGGCATGGACCCGTGGGACAGCCGCCTGTATGACATGGTCATCAATATCAGCATGATGACCGTCGATGACGCCGTCGACATCATTTACGCCCTGCTGCAGAAACCGACCTTCAAGACCAGTCCGCAATCGCAGCATCAGGTCGATGACCTGGCCAGGACCGCGAAGGAACAGATCGAAAAGCTGCGCTCCCTGGGCTCGACGCTGTTTTAGCCGGTTTCCCGTTCATGGCCCTCCATCCCCGGGTCCGGAGGCCATGAATGTACGTGGATCAGCCACCCATTCCGACACTATGCAGATCAACCGGTCCCACCCTCTGTGGAAGATCGCCGCGGCGCTGCTCTTCTTCCTGCTGATCAGGCAGATCCTCTCCTATATCGCCCTTTCCAGTTATTTTTCGGCGACCGTCGACGCCGATTTCGACCATCCCGACGTCATCGACATCTACTACGCCAGCAGCGCCGCAACCTTCAGGGAGGAGCACCGCCAGAGCTCCGAGGCCTTCACCCCCGGCCTCAGGGAGAAAAAACAGATCGACCTGACCGATGGGGTGGCGAGAAAGATCCGCATCGATCTCGGAGGACAGGGAGGGCAGGTCAAACTGTACAGCCTGAGATTGAAAAGTCATTTCGGCGGCGCCAGGACCTTCGATGCCCGGCAGATCTTCGACGGCTTCACCCCGGCCAACGGTATAGAGTCCTACACTCTCGAAGGCGATCATGTGCTGGTTCACACGACAGGAGTCGACCCGCACATTGTCCTCAAGGGGAAACTGCGGGAAGAGAATGCGATGGTCGGCACCTTCCTGCCGGCAGTCTATGCCCTGGCCTTTCTCCTCCTCCTCTCCCACGCCAACCTTGCAGCATTCCCGGCCATCGCCGACCTGCAGGGCAAATCATCTTCGATCGGCCTGCATCTCGGGTCTCTCGACGGCGTCCGGGGAGTCGCGGCGCTGATGGTACTGGCGGAGCACACCGGCTTACTGCGGGGGATCGGCTCCCTCGGCGTCTGGCTCTTCTTCTGCCTGAGCGGTTTTCTCCTGGCGGCGCCGTTCATCACAGAACCGTCCCGGGCCGTGTCGCCCCGTTTCATGGCCACCTATCTTGTCCGCCGGATGAAACGGATTCTGCCGATGTACTATGCGGTTCTCGCGGCCTCCCTGATGTTCAGCGGCAAGACCGACCAGTTCATCCGCCACATTCTCTTCCTGCAGGGTGATGGGCATCTCTGGACCCTGCCGCAGGAGATGTTTTTCTACCTCGTCCTGCCGCTGGTCGTCGCCGCCATCTATCTGCTGTGCCGCGGCAACCGGCTGCTGGCCGTGTTCTTCCTCCTGCTGCTGCTGGTCGTGGCGAACAGGTACATGTCCACCCGCTTCATCTCGCTCTATGGCTACGGCAAGAAACTGGAACCGATGATCGGCATCTTCCTCTCCGGCATGATGTTCGCCTACCTGTATCACTGGCTGGGGAGCAACCGCCTGTTTCTGAAACTGGACCGGACCCATGTCCGGCGGTTCTGTTCGCTGGCGGGGTTGATCCTGCTGGCCCTGCTGCTGGTCCTGTCGGCACGGCTGGTCCCGGCGTGGGCCCACGTCAATGCCCTGAAGAATCCCGGCACTTTCGGCTTCGCCGCCGGGCTGTTCATCCTGCTGCTGGTCCTGGCCAACAACACCCTGTTGAGCCGGATCATGAGCTTTCTTCCACTGCGCGCCGTCGGCCTCGTCGGCTTCAGCTACTACCTGTTGCATCCGACCCTGCTGAACTTCATCAGGACCGAGTTCCAGGACTATTTCGGGGTCCGCCTGAGCGGCCTGCCGATGTTCGTCCTCGCCGGCCTCGCCACCTATGGCCTCGCCGCCTTCACCTATACCTACATCGAACGGCCCTTTCTGCGATCGACGGCCGCGACGCCACCGCAGCAGCAGCAGGCATCTTCAGGCTCGGCCTGAAGGCCCCCTTCAGATTCCATCCAGCCCGATTGTGAACATGGTCTCGAGGTCATGGCGGGAGAAGGCCTTGAAGGCAAGCATGGTCTCGGTCTTGAGGATGGCGTCGATCGTCAGCAGCCCTCTGGTGACGAGCTCGGAAAGGTCGTCGTTGGTGGGAACACGGCAGATGGCGACCAGGTCGTAGGTGCCACTCACCGAAAAGACCTCGGAGACGCCTTCCGTATCGGCCAGCTGCTGTGCCACTTCATTGATCTTCGACCGCTCGACATTCATCAGGATGATAGATGTAACCATAAAATTTTTCTCCAATAAATATTATACAATTACCCATTCGCGACAATCGATTGACAGCATCGGCACATGCCGGCACTCCGCCGGAGACAGTGCTGATCCCGTCCCGATCCGCATCAGGTCAGGTCATCTGCCGGAGCCGGCTGCGCAGTTCTTCCAGCTCATCGAGCAGATCGAGGGCCAGGGCGGCCCCCGGCAGGTTGACGCCGAGATCGTGCTGCAGCCGGCAGGTCACCTGGATCCGTTTGATCGCCATGGCATCGAAGCGCCACGTTTCAGGCGACGGGCCTTCCGGGGTCAGGACGCCCTCGTTGACCATCTCGAAGACCAGTTCATGATCGACCCGGCAAATGGTGCAGATTTCGCTGAAACCCCAGGTCATGTCTTCGTCCAGAACTGTGATACAGTATTTTTCCATCATGGCTTATCCTCCCAGTCCGGACCGGGGATTGAAGGGCATCAGTTGCGCCATCCGCCTGTACAGTTCCTTCTGTTCGGCCGTCCGGGCCTCAGGGACATGAACGGCCAGGGTCACATACTGGTTGCCGATCTGGTATTTCGAGCACAGCCCTCGACCCTTGAGGCGTAATTTCTGACCGTTCTGGGAGTTGGCGGGCAGTTTCAGATCGACCTTGCCGCCCAGCGTCGGCACGGCAATGGTCGCACCCAGCGCCGCCTCCCACGGGGTAACCGGCAGGGTGAGATAGATATCCCGCTTGACGACCGTGAAAACCGGGTGCGGCAGGAAGACGATCTCAAGGAAGAGATTGCCATGCGCCATCCCCCTCGCCGCTCCCGCCTCGCCCTGGCCTTCGAGGCGGATCTGCTGTCCTTCGATGACTCCCTTCGGAATCGTGACCTGCAGCGATTGGGGCTGGACACTGATGCGGCCGCCCCCCTCATCGACCGTCCGGTTCAGGGTGATCGTCTTTTTTGCCCCGAAATAACTGTCTTCAAGCGAGATCGATATCTGCGCGTGGAGGTCGCGGCCGATATCCTGGAATCCCTGGTCGAAAAACGAGAAGCCCTCCGGGGCCTGCCTGCCCCGGCCGCCCCCGAACAAGGACTCGAAAAAGTCGCTGAACTGGTGTGTTGAGGCCCCGCCGGTACTGAAGCCGCCGCTCCGGAACCGCTCCTCCCAATCGGGGGGCGGGCGAAAATCCTGGCCGGCCTTCCAGTTGGCGCCGAAACTGTCGTAGGCCTTGCGCTTCTCCTCGTCCTTCAGGACTTCATAGGCCTCGTTGATCTCCTTGAAGCGGGCTTCGGCATCCTTGTCCTTGCTGACATCGGGATGGTACTTGCGGGCCAGCCGACGATAGGCCCGCTTGATCTCCTCCGCCGAAGCATCCTTGGCAACATTGAGGGTCTTGTAATAATCCTTGTATTCCATAGCACATCCTCGGGCTGTCCGCAGCCCCGCTGTATTGACCGCAACATGTGTTGATCTTACAACGATAATCAAGAACAGACATCACGCAACCGGGAACAGGGATGGGATGAGGGCACGAGGCGTCATCCCCTGCCCGGCAGGGGATATTGCACTCTCCCCCGGCCCTCCCGTCAGCGGCGGACGGCGCTGACGGCCAGTGAGCCGATCGCCGCAACAGGTCATCGACATCCAGCTTCAGTACAGCATACCCCGGCCGGAAGATCAATGCCTTCCCCGCCTCACGGGGAGGCTTTTTTCGACTGCAGCACCAGCATTTCGCAACGGCCGCAGTCGAACCGCAACTCATAACAGCCGGTATTGTCGCAAAGGGTCAGCGGTTCAGGGATCTCCGCATTGTCCTTGTTGTCCTTCGGGCAGATGCCGAGCTGCCGCTTGAGGCAGTAGCGGCAGGTCATCAGGGGAGCATCGTCCGCCATTTCCAGAGCGGCGGCGGACGGGGGAAAGGTGGTGACGCCATGGCGGCGATAGAAACACCGCGCCCGCTCGTTGGTGATATTGGCCAGAGAAGCCGTTTCTGCAGCCGGCCAGACCGCCGTGCCGACCTCCTTCTTCCTGGTCGGCCGCTGGTGGCGGGCCAGACGGGTCTCGACATGGGAAGCCAGGGCCGTGCGCCGCAGGTCGTTGAGGGCCGCCGCCGGGACATGAATCGATGAATCGACGGCGACAGCGACGTGCCGGACGGAAAAGACCGTGCCGCCGCTTTTCCCCATCTGCCGCCTGACAACCTCGTCGATCCGGCCGGGGGCTATTGCTGCAATCTTCTCCAGAGGCATCGCAACGGTCGTGGTGCAGCCATCCTCATCGAAGACAACGCAGCGGAGCCCGGTTGCCGTCTCCTCGACCCGGAGATCGATCCCGATCTTCCGGCAGTCTCTGCTGGCCGCCAGCCGGCGGGTGAAGGCACTGTCAAAGTTGCGATAGATCCTGGTCCCCGGTTCGATCGCCGCCATCTCCTGCGGATAAATCCTGGACCCCTCGACGCGGTTGGCCTTCATGCCGACCAATGTCCCCTGCCGGTCGAAAAAGCAGAGACCGTCACCATTGTTGATCTCCATCTCCGTGTCGATGGTGAAATACTGGCGCTCGACCTTGTCGACGGTGCCGACCGGCTGCCCGGTGGCTTTCGGGCTATCGATCGATCCCGGACGATTGCGGCGATCGACCAGAAAATAATCGGTCCCGCTGCGGCTGAAGGTCCTGATCGGATCGGGAACGAAATCGAAGCGGCAGCGGCCGGAGGAGGAGCGGCGCCGGTCGCCGTCGGCTTCGAGCAGCCGGTCGAGGATCAGCCGGTAGGCGGCGGTGACGTTTTTGACATAGCGTTCATCCTTGAGTCGCCCCTCGATCTTGAACGAACTGACCCCGGCCGCCAGCAGCTCGCGAAGGTGCTGCGACAGGTCGAGATCCTTGAGGGAGAGGAAATAGCGATCCCGGCCCAGCTTTTTCCCGCTGCCGTCCCGAAGACTGTAGCGATGACGGCAGAACTGGGCGCACTCGCCGCGGTTGGCGCTGCGGCCGAGAACCTTGTCGCTGATGTAGCATCTGCCGCTGTAGCAGACACAGAGGGCGCCATGGACGAAACATTCGAGGGGGATCGTGGTGGCGGCCCGGATCGCGCCGATTTCGGCGAGGCTGAGTTCCCGGGCCAGGACGACCTGGGAAAAACCGACCTGTTGCAGGAACCGCACCTTGTCGACCGTCCGGTTGTCGGTCTGGGTCGAAGCGTGGAGCGCGATCGGCGGCAGGTCGCACTCCAGCAGACCCATATCCTGAATGATCAGGGCATCGGCGCCGGCATTCCACACGTCATGGGCAAGGGCGGCAGCCTCCTGAAGTTCGGCATCGGTGAGGAGGGTGTTGAGGGCGACATATACCCGGGCGAAATAGCGGTGGGCGTAACGCGCCAGCCGCTCGATGACGGCGAGGTCATTGCCGGCGGCGGCCCGGGCGCTGTATCGCGGCGCCCCGATATAGACGGCGTCGGCCCCATGATCGATGGCGGCGATGCCGCAGTCGAGGTCCCGGGCCGGGGCGAGCAGTTCCACCGGGTGGGAGGGGAAGGGCGATTTTTCAGGGTCCATGCCCGGATGCCTGGCTGTCGGCAACGAGATCTCCCGGCCGTTACAGGCCGAGGTCGGCGTTGATCAGCACGACCGTGATCCGTCCCTTGGGATAGGATCTTTCGGTGATGATCCAGCTGTTGCAGATCCGCCCCGGGCTCCGGCAGTCGGCGCACCGGGCGGTTTCGACACAGGGAGTCCTGCAGTCGAGCCGCATCGCGTTGACCGGTGCGGCATAGTTCTTGATGCGCCGCATCGCAGCCTCGAGATCGGGGACGATCTTGTTGCGGCCGACGAGGACGACGACCTCCTTCGGTCCAAAGGTGATCGCCGCGACCCGGTTGCCGATCATATCGAGATTGACCAGATGCCCGGCCTCGGTGACCGCGTTGACGCCGCTGCAATAGAGGTCGGCGAGCAGGGCCCGGCGGCGGCGCTCGAATTTTTCGGCCGCCGGTATCTCCGGCTCATCCGGACGGATGACCTCGTAACCGCAATCGCCACGGTTCAGGAAATCATGGAGACCGGCGGCCTTCAGGGTCATCGAGCCGCCATAGGAGACGACCCGGGCCGCGCTCGCCGGGAGGATATCATCGCGGACCACTCTCCCGGCAGCGGCGGCCGTATCGACGACGACGGCCGCAAAGTTGTTGGCAATCAACCGCTCTTTGACTTCCTGCAGGCGCAACTGCCAGTAGTGCTGCAGCGGATCCTTCATTTCCCCTCCTTCCATCGCCACTCGCGATTAATGTCAGAATGTAATGATTTCATACCCATCGCTGACAAAACGCTCCAGTGACGGATGCCCTTTCATCTCACCGTCGATGGGGAGACCCTGCTCCTGGGCACTATTGAAGGCACCCATCTTCACCGAACAGGACTCACAGACGCAGGCCAGCAGACGCTTGTCGATCATCTCCTTGTAGAGACTGGCGAAAGGCGTCCCGGGACGGGCCAGTTCGGGAATGAGCCTGGTCGCCGCCCCTTCGATGACGACCTTGACATCATACCCCTTGCCGTGAAAATCGAGGGCATACAGCATGACATGGGCGAAGCAGGTAAGTTCGCCATCATAGGCGATAAGGGTGATCTTTTTCATTTTTCCTCCATGTGATCAATATCTTTACTCATCATAGGGCCAACCCGAAACCGGCACGGTGGTGAAAATCGGCCTTTGTGCCCCGGTGCCGAAGGGCCCAGTACGACAACGCACCGTGACGGTGTTCAAGAACAGCAGTGATTCCAACCTCAAGGGCGACTTCCTCCCGGATGATCGGGGAGAGATCGATGGTCATCCCGACCCGGATCCCGTCGCCATCGGTATCGATCATCGAGGGCAGGCGGCTGATGGCCGTGACCTCGGCCATGCCGGTGCGGTACCGGTCGAAATGGTAGACATTCCAGTCGCCATTCGGGGCGAGGTTGACCTCCCAGTACTCCTCCGCCTCCTGTATCGCGATGAAGCACTCGAAACAGGTGTGCCGCCACAATTCGTGCCGACGGCGACAAGGTCCCCTCGCTTCGGGCACCGCAAGCCCGCCGAATCCCCCAGTGACCAGATAATCCAGGGAGAGGATGTTGTCCCGGCGCCGGGCCGTCCCCGTGATCGCCACACGGAGGCTGGCGGTGTCCGGGACTGGATCGAAGCGTTGCAGGGAAAAGATTTGCATCCTCAGGCCTCGCGCCCGGAATCCGCCTCAGCGACCGGTCCGGACCACAGCGGCATCAAGCCGGTCACCACAATTGGATTGAAAGAAGGTCGAGCGGATCAGGGGATAGTTCTTCTGCGAATATTCGGCCATGGAATCTCCGGCGGCGGAGCGGTTCGGGGAGATAAACGCACAGGCGATCAATGGTCGGCCGACGCCCTCCTCCCTGGTATTTACCCAAAGAACGATCGTCTGACAAGATCCCAACCAACCCTTGCGCTTCAAGGCAACGGCCTGATGCCGGGTTGGCGCCTTTGCACCGGCCACTCCTCATTGCTCCGGGGGAATGGCAGTCCGGCCGCACCCAGGTTCTTTCGCCTTGTCAACCAATACCGCTGTCACTATAATCATCCCCTGACAACACCTACAATTCCAACAGGCAGATTCGCCGGGCCAATCGGAGACGGTTCCAATACCATCAGGCGACAACAGCGACTGGAGGGGCATGGGCACAGGCAACCGACAGCAGCAGGGGATGTTCGCCGTCCACCTCGGCCTGGCGACCAACGCCGTCCTGGCCGTGCTGAAGACCGGCATCGGCATCGTCGGCCACAGCCCGGCCCTGCTCGCCGACGGCATCAATTCGACCTCCGATGTCGCCTACGGGGTGGTCGTCAGCATCTTCATGCGCCTCTCCGGCAAACCGGCCGACCGTGAACATCCCTATGGCCACGACCGGCTCGAATCGATCGCCGCGGTCGTGATCGGCGCCTTTGTCATCACCACCGCCATCTCGATCTTCTGGTCGGCAATCGACAACATCTACGAACTCCACCGCGGTCAGAGCGATTTCCTCGGCGCCTCCCGCCTGGCCCTGTGGATCGCCGGGGCGACCGTCATCGTCAAGATCGCCCTGGCCCTGTGGACCAAAAGGGTCGGCGACCAGACCCGGAACACCGCGGTCATCGCCCTCGCCGCCGACCACCGCAACGACATCTTTTCCGCCCTCGCCGCCACGATCGGCATCGTCTTCGGCCGGATGGGCTTTCTCTGGATCGATCCCCTCGCCGGCGGCCTGGTCGCGCTGATCATTCTGAAAACCGGAATAGAGATCATCCGCCAGGCCAGCGCCGACCTGATGGACACCCTCCCCGGCAAGGACCTGAGCCGGCAGATCGCAGACCTTCTCCAGGATGTCCCGGGCATTGAATATATCGAGGACATCCATGGCCACCGCTTCGGCCCCTACCTGGTGATCAACATCACCGTCGGCGTCGCCCCCGATATCACAGTGGCCGAGGGCGACCGGATCGCCTGCCGGATCGAAATGATCCTTCTCCACCAGATCGACTTCATGCGCCGGGTCTTCGTTCACTATCACCCGGCGGCACCGCGACCGCCTCTGGGAACCACGGCGATCGGAACCGCACCTTGAAGCCATGCCGCCTCATATTCCGTTCGGTCATTGGCAGGCAACGGCCGGGAACTGCTGAAAGAGGACCGGCCTGCGGCATCCTGACCGTTGCTCCAAGGACACCTCATACAAAAAAAGCCCTGGTACATATGATTCAATATGTACCAGGGCTTGCATATCTGACTGGTCGGGATGAGAGGATTTGAACCTCCGACTCCAGCGTCCCGAACGCTGTGCTCTACCAGACTGAGCCACATCCCGACCCTTGCCGTTTTCCCGTGCGCACATCCCCGGGACAACGGATGAGCCATTAATATATGCTCAGACCGGCAAAGTCAAGAGCAAAAGCCCGTCTGTCAAAACTCCTCCCCCGCCACCCCGCAACCCGCTCCCCGACCTCCATCATGCCGGCAAACCCGGTCAGGTCACCAGCCTGCGCAGTGCCAGAAACCGGCTCACGGTCTGCACGGACCCTCTTTCATCCGGTTTTCTACCGATCAGTTGATGCTGATGCTCTGACCATGACAGGGAACGGTAACGTCGAACCCCTGTTCACGGAGATAGGTGGCGAAGGCCAGCGACTGCTCCTCCTCGCCGTGGACCAGGGCGATCTTCTTGATGCGCAGATTCGAATCTCTGACCAGCCGGGTCATTTCATCGCGGTCGCCATGGGCACTGAAGCCGCCGACGGTCTGGACTCTGGCCCGCAGCGGGTACTCCTTGTTGTAAAAGGTGAGGATCGGCGCCGGCCCCTTGCGGCCTCCCTGCTCATAGGCCTGCCCCAGTTCCTGGATCCGCCGCCCCAGGGTGTTCTGCCCCATGTAGCCGACAATCAGCACCGTATTGCGTTCATCGTGGATCTTGTGCCGCAGGTGATGGAGGATGCGCCCACCCTCGCACATTCCCGAACCGGAGAGGACGATATGCGGCCGCTCATCGCGGTTGAGCGCCATCGAATCCTCCACCGTATGGATGAATTTGAGATCCTCGAAACTGAAGGGGTTGCGGCCGTTCTGCAGGAAGGTCCGGTGGGTGTCGCTATCGTAGGTCTCCGGGTGTTCGCCGAAGACGTGGGTGATGTCGGTGGCCAGCGGACTGTCGATATAGACCGGGATCTTGGGCAGTTGCCCTTCCATGTAGAGCTCATGGAGAAAATAGATCAGTTCCTGGGTCCGGCCGAAGGCAAAGGCCGGTACCAGGACCGAACCGCCCCGCGCATACGTCTCCTGAACGATGCGACGGAGCGCTGGCTTCATATCGACAACCGGATCGTGGAGGCGATCGCCGTAGGTGCTCTCCATGATCAGCAGATCGATATCGCGGTGCTCCTCGGCAAACTGCAGCGTCGGGTCCTCGATGATCGGTTTGCCGAATCGGCCGAGATCGCCGGAGAACATGAGGGTGCGCCGCTGGGCGCCGGTCCCGCGCTGGAGGACGACGATGGCCGAACCGAGGATGTGCCCGGCATCATAGAGCGTGCAGGTCAGGTCCCGGCCGACGACGACAGGATGACGATACGGCACACCCTCGAAATACTCCAGGACCTCCTCGGCGGCCTGAATCGAGTAGAGCGGTTCGATGATCTCGAGATGGTTGGTGCGCAGGATTTTTTCGATCAGCGGGACGTTGAGGTACTGGTTCTCCGTCTTCAGGGTCAGGCCGATCTCATGCATCTCGGCCTTTGACAGCCTGGCCTCGACATTGCCCGCCCTGACTTTGGCGAGGAAGTTGCGGGCGGTCTTGTAGTTGAGGTAGGCGGCATCGCCTTCCTGTATCTTGGCCGAATCCCGCAACAGGTAGGCGCAGGCATCGGCCGTGGCCCTGGTGCAGAAGACCCGGCCCTTGAACCCCCTGCCGGTCAGCATCGGCAGGCGTCCCGAGTGATCGATATGGGCGTGGGACAGCACGACATTGGTGATCGCCTGGGGATCGACCTCGAGAACCCGGTTTTTTTCATCGCTTTCTTTCCTTCTGCCCTGGAACATACCGCAGTCGAGCAGAATCTTGTCATTGTCGGTGGTCAGGGTATGAAAAGAACCGGTAACCTCCCGTGTCGCTCCATGAAATGTGACGTGCATGTTGCTCCTCTTCGTTCAGTCTTCGTTTTTTGGTGGGGATGCAGGGCCATTGGTCTTCTTCCCTGCATGGTATCAATCCGCAGCCAGCCTCGGTTGGTTGATTTAGACCGAAACCGGCAGTCCCCGGTGGGAAGGAACGCAACTGCCGCAGCGATTCCGGTTCATCGAACAGCATCAACGACATATGAAAAGCCCACCTGCATGCGGGCCGGCGGCAGTTACATCGGTATAGCGACAGCCCTTCCGATCGGATATCGCCGCCTCATTCTTCGACAACTATACCATAACCCATTCGATCTACAATACAATTCATCATAACGGCGGAGTCCGCGACCAGTGGGAAGGTGCCACTTCGTCAGACCTGTGACATAATAGTCCAATTGCAAATCACTTGCTCCCAACACCAGCAGCGGAGGCTCAGGACATGGCGGACTTTCCCTTGCATGGGCGCAACCAGTTCACCGGCAGGGCGCTGTATCTCGGCAATCGCCTTGATCTCCAGTCGTTCCGCGCCCCCGTCGTCTCACCACTTCGCCGCTCGCCATCAGAGCCGCAGCCTGCTCAGTCATATCGGCGATGTCCTGATGATTCAGGTACGAATGGTCGAAAGGGTCGAAATCAGCGAAAAGCCGGATCTCCTCTGGGGCCTGCCCCAGTAGGAGCGGCTGTATGCCGACCTTGAGGACAACTACGAACTGCGGGAAAGATAACGGGCGATCGAACGCAAGCTTGAACTGGTGTCGCGCACCGCCGAAACCCTCTTCGGCCTCCTGCAGAACAAGCGCTCGCTGCGGGTCGAGTGGTATATCTTGCTCCTGATCGTCATCGAGATCCTGCTCACGCTGTATGAGATGTGGCTGGCCTGAGGTTCAGTCGATCACGGCGTCGACGCAGATCCGGTACAGCCGCGGGGTGCAGTGGCCGCAGACAGTCACTGTTGCCGACACCAGGGACCTGCCCCGTTGCCGGCAGATTTCCTCGACCTTTTCGATCGATGCGGCGAAACCGCCCTTCTCCTGCATATCGTAGAAGTGCAGCCGTCCCTGGCACTGCAGGGAGTCAAGAGCGGAATGAAGAAAGGCCTCGGCCGATTTCGGCAGGGGCATGACGACCCGGTCGAAGGTCATGTTCAATTGCGGCGCGACCGCCCTGACATCGCCCTCGTACAACCGGACATTGGTGATCTTCCGGTTGTACAGAAGATTCTTCACGGCGTAGGCATGGGCGATCGGGCTTTTCTCTATACCAATAACCCGGCACTGCGGCTGGATTCGGCCGATGACCAGCGGGTACGGGCCTATTCCGGAAAAAAACACCAGGACTCGCTCACCCGGTTGTACCAGCGCGGCGATGCGCTGGCGCTCATTGCCGCTGCGGACGGAATAATAGACGGCCTCCGGATTGACCAGCAGACGCACCCCGTTTTCCCGGTGAAGCGTTTCCTTGCGATCTTCTCCGCCGATGATCTCCAACGGCAGGGTTCGAAATTCACCGTCATAGACCCCAGCCCGCCGGGCGACGACCTTGATGTGGCGATGCAGATTGAGGATGGCCCCGGCAATGAGTCCCTTTTTGCCAAGCAACCCATCCGGGATGACGATGATGGCGATATCGCCGACAACATCATACGACTGAACGAGTATCGCCAACTCCTCCGGCGCCAGATGGCCCCTGAGAATTTTTTTCAGTTCCCCGCCCATATTGAAAGCATTTCCGCAAAACCCGGAAGTGCGGCACCCTCTCCTGCGAACGCGGAGAATCGCCGACAAAAAAAAGGCGTCATGGAAGGAGACCGATCGCCAATTCCATGACGCCTGATCGGAGATGAATTCCGCTCCAGCTCCGGCAGCAGAGAAGCCTGGAGAAGACTATTTCCCTTTGATCTTTACGACATTGTCAGCGGCAGGGCCCTTTGGTCCCTGGACGATATCGAAACTGACACGAGCGCCTTCCTCGAGCGATTTGAACCCTTCAGATTTGATCGCAGAGTAATGAACGAAGATATCCTTTCCCCCATCTTGCTCGATAAAACCAAACCCCTTCGCATCATTAAACCACTTCACTGTACCTTCAGCCATCTTCTAACTCCTTTGTGCATTGTTCTATAAACGGTTTTTGAGATACCATCCCGGTTATCCCAGCACAATTTTACCTATCCGTAAAAAATTTTCAAAGAAAAAGAAAAGATACATGAATATTTCCCTCCTCCCATCCACCCATGACACAATCGCACAACTCGCCTTGCCTCTCCATCCATACACAACCGCTAACTGTCCATTTTAATGACTTTTGATCGGACGAAGCTGTCGGCCACAGGGCGATGCGGCATCGCTCTGCCCCGCCTTGACATTCCCTCCTTTCAATAGTAGCGTAAACACTATACGCAGCCCCCTTTTCCCTGGATCTTGATGGACTCCTTCTTCACCGCCGTAACCTGGCTCGGCTCACTGTACGTCCTCCTGCCGTCAACGGCCCTGCTCACGCTGCTACTGCTTATGGCGGGAAGGTCAAGCGATGCTGCGCTGCTCGGTATCAGCCTGCCGGTCACTACCATTGCCGTCCATCTCATCAAACTCGCCGTCCGCCGCCCTCGCCCGGAGGCCCCGGGTCTGCCGATATCGATGCCTCCCGACTGGTCGTTCCCAAGCGCTCACACGGCCCAGGCGACGGCGTTCTTTATGGTCCTCGCCTTGATCGCGATCCGCCGACTGCCGCCGCGCCTGTCCCTGCCGACGGCTCTGTGCGGCATGCTGATCGTGGCCGGGGTCGGCTATTCGCGCATCTACCTCCAGGTCCACTACCCCACGGATGTCATCGGCGGATTGGTCGTGGCGATCATCATCGTCATGCTGGTGCAGAAATCTCTCCTGCATCTCCCATTGCACACACGGAACAAGGACCCAAGACAGGGCTAACCGACAAACCTCCTCCTCGACCTGCAACCATGCGCAACAAGTTCCTCGGCACCGGCGAAAAAGGGTATCACCCGATACGCAAGATCATGGTCTGCATCTCCGGCCTGCGATATGCCATCCGCTATGATTTCAGTGTTTCTTATAAGGTATTGCTATCGATCAGCACCCTCGTTGCCTGCTTCCTGCTCCGGCAATGGATCGATTTCCTGCTGATCATGGCAGCAACCGCACTGATGCTGATCGCCGAGATGTTCAACAGCGCCATCGAGGCCCTGTGCGACTTCATCGAAACCCACGAGAACCACAAAATCAAGGTTATCAAGGATATATCGGCTGCCGCGGCCGGCATCAGCATCCTCCTCTGGGGAACTATTCTCATCGTCGAACTGTCGCGGCTCTGGGCGGTTCTCTGCGCATAAAATGCACAAGGCGCACAACGATTGCTTATCCGGCAACATATCGTATTTCATCAGAATATATGACCGTCAAAGATTCCGCCTGGTCTTTCCTCCGCGCCATAATCTGTAGTTGATTTAAATTCGAACATATGCTTACCTGCGGAATTGAAAACTGGATTCGAAGCAGTCGATACACGCGACACATACCATGTACTCTTTCACGGAGGAAAAAATGTTCAAAATCGTGAGACGCCAGGAGATGACCGGTGGAACAGTAATACTCAACGAAATTGAGGCCCCGCTTATCGCCAAAAAAGCTCGTCCGGGACAGTTCGTCATCCTGAAGGCCAACGAGAACGGGGAACGGATTCCCCTGACGATGGCCGACTCCGATCCGGAGAAGGGTACGATCACCATCATTTACATGGTGGTCGGCAAATCGACCGCCCTCTTCCGCGATCTGCAGGTCGGCGACAGCTACCAGGACGTCATCGGCCCCCTGGGCAAGGCGACCCATCTGGAAAAGGTCGGCAAGGTCATCTGCGTCGGCGGCGGTACCGGCGTCGCCGTGCTCCATCCGATCACCCGCGGACTCAAGGAGATCGGCAACGATGTCACCTGCATCATCGGGGCCCGAACCAAGGACCTGCTGATCCTCGAGGATGAAATGAAGAAGGCGTCCCACGACCTGCGGGTCTGCACCGATGACGGCACCTACGGCCATCACGGCTTCGTCACCCAGGTCATGCAGGAAGTGCTCGACGCCGGCGACGTCAAACTGGTGGTGGCGATCGGCCCGGTGCCGATGATGAAGGCGGTGAGCAAGATCACGAAGGACTACAACGTCCCGACGATGGTCAGCCTCAACCCGATCATGGTCGACGGCACCGGAATGTGCGGCGGCTGCCGGGTGACCATTGGCGGCGAGACCAAATTCGCCTGCGTCGATGGCCCGGAATTCGACGGACACCAGGTCGATTTCGACGAGCTGATGATGCGCCTTCAGGCCTATCAGGAAGATGAGCGGGATAGCCACCAGCATTATTGCACGATTCGCGACGCCAAATAGGACCTGTTTGCCCGCAAGGTCATGATCAACAACGCATACCACGACTAGAATTCTCGCCGAGGCGAGTCTATCCATGGAGGATAAAATGGCGGATATTGCAGGAAAAACCCAGAAAAACCCCCGGGTACCGATGCCCGAACAGGAACCGAAGGTCAGAGCCCGTAATTTTCTCGAGGTTCCGACCGGCTATACCATGAAGATGGCCCAGGAAGAGGCGGCCAGGTGCCTGCAGTGCAAAAAACCGGGCTGCGTCACCGGCTGTCCGGTCGGAGTCGACATCCCCGGCTTTATCGATCTCATCGTCCAGGGCGATATGAGCGGCGCTATCCGCCATCTCTGGAAGATGAACGCCCTGCCCGCCGTCTGCGGCCGGGTCTGCCCGCAGGAAATCCAGTGCGAAGGGCAGTGTATCGTCGGCAAGAAGGGGCAGCCCGTCGCCATCGGCAACCTCGAACGCTTCTGCGCCGATTATGAGCGCGAGCACGGCACCGGCGAACTGCCGCCCAAACAGCCTTCCACCGGCAAAAAAGTGGCGGTGGTCGGATCCGGCCCCTCGGGTCTGACCGTGGCCGGCGACCTGATCGTCAAAGGCCATGACGTCACGATCTACGAAGCCTTCCACAAACCCGGCGGCGTCCTGGTCTACGGCATCCCTGAATTCCGCCTGCCCAAGGCGATCGTGGCCCAGGAGGTCAACTTCCTGGAGCGGCTGGGAGTCAAGGTCGAGTGCAATGCCGTCGTCGGTCGGACCGTATCCCTCGACGAGCTGTTCGCCGAAGGCTATGAGGCGATCTACGTCGGCGTCGGCGCCGGTCTGCCGAAATTCATGAACCTGCCCGGCGAGAACCTCGTCGGCATCCTCTCGGCCAACGAGTACCTGACCCGCGCCAACCTGATGAAGGCCTACCAGTTCCCCGATGTCGACACCCCGATCCCGCACGGCAAAAACGTCGTGGTCCTCGGGGCCGGCAACGTGGCCATGGATTCGGCGCGAACGGCGATGCGGCTCGGGGCTGAGACGGTGAAGATCGTCTATCGCCGCTCCCGCGATGAGATGCCGGCCAGAAAGGCTGAAATCCACCATGCCGAAGAGGAAGGGATCGAGATGTGCCTGCTCACCAACCCCACGCGCTACCTCGGCAATGAAAAGGGCAGACTCACCGGGATGGAGTGCCTGCGCATGGAACTGGGTGAACCGGATGCCTCCGGCCGGCGGCGACCGGTGCCGATCAAGGGTTCGGAGTTCCAGGTCGACTGCGACCTCTGCATCGTCGCCGTCGGTTCCGGGGCCAATCCGCTCCTGACCAGCGAGACATCGGACATGCAACTGAACAAATGGGGCTATGTCGTCACCGATCCCGCCACCGGCAAAACAACGAAGAAGGGTGTCTGGGCCGGCGGCGACATCGTCACCGGCGCCGCCACGGTCATCCTGGCGATGGGAGCCGGACGCCAGGCCGCCGACTCGATCCACAACTACCTGACACTCGGCTGGTAATCGCCACGCCGGCAGTGGCATGACGTCCCGGAATACCGGCCGCGAAATCGGCACCGGTGTTCCGGGAACCTAGACGCCGGATATCTTCCCTTCCTTCCCCATCATCTCCACATCTGCTTGAAGATCGCATTGAAATCGGCCAGGCGGTCGGCGTCGGGGACGTTCAGACTGCCGCCTCGATCAATGTGCGCCGATGGCGATGTCCCGGCCGAAGGCCTCGGCTCTGACCAGTTCCTCCGGGAAATTACGGACCGCGCCGCGCTGATCGACCCCCTTGAGCAGAAAGGAATCGGCAAAGGCCATATCCATGGCCTCATAGAAATATCGCATGGTCAGCAGGCTGCAGTCGAAGACCTTCGCCCCCTTGGTGGCGGCGACCGACAACAGGTAACCCTTACGCCCCTCCTCCATCCGGAACCTGTTGTCGAGCAGGTAGCGCCTCGACCAGCGGGCCTGGAACCGGTCGATGAACGCCTTGGTCTGGGCGGTCAGGGCATAGAAATAGACCGGACTGGCAACGAGGATCCGATCGGCGGCATCAGCCCGTTCATAGATCGCCCCCATGTCGTCCTTGATGACGCACTCGCCGGTCTTCTCGCAGCCGCCGCAGCCCTGGCAGGGGGAGATCGTGAGACCGCCGAGGCGGATATATTCAACCGTGCCGCCGCCGTCCTCCATCCCCTTGGCCACGTGTTGGGCGAGGATCTCGCTGTTGCCGTTTTTGCGCGGACTTCCCAGAACGATGAGCAGGTGCATGTCATTTCTCCTTACTGAAGGCGATTGAGTCGTATCGAAAACTGTGGAATTGCAATTCAGAGATGCAGTTGTTCAGGTTATACTGGATACGGATTGCGGGAGGAAGGACGTTCGTCGGTCACGATCGAGCGAAATGGCGTTTTCCACTGCGTTCCTCTCAGCACCAATGCCCACCCCCTCCAAATTCAACGTTGACTGTCGATAAACAATTGTTCAGCAATAAGAATTGTTGTTACAATAGCCGATGCACCACAATATTCCCACCATTTTTGCCGTCAAGAGGTACGCCCTCCATGACGGGCCACAGATTCGGACGACGGTCTTTCTCAAGGGCTGCCCGCTCTCCTGCCTCTGGTGCCACAACCCGGAAGGTGTATCACCGGGGATCGAAATCGTTGCCTTAAAAGAACGGTGCATTGCCTGCGGCGAGTGCGTCATCGCCTGCCCGCAGCAGGCCCTGGCAATCGGCCCTGCCGGCAGTATCGACCGCGATCCGGCCCGCTGCACCGCCTGCGGCCGCTGCGTCGAGATCTGCCCGGCCTTGGCCCACGAGGCCACCGGCCGGCGGACCTCGGTAGCGGCGGTGATGATGGAGATCGAGAAGGACCGTCCTTTCCATGACACCTCCGGCGGCGGGGTAACGTTTTCCGGCGGTGAACCGCTGCTGCAGCCCGACTTCCTCCTGGAACTGCTGCAGGAGTGCGGCCGCCGGCAGATCCACCGGACGGTCGACACCACCGGTTTCGCCCCCACCGCCACCGTGCTCGAGATCGCCGCCGCAACCGACCTCTTCCTCTACGATCTCAAAATGATGGACAGCGCCAGGCACCGGCGCTACACCGGCGTCGACAACGCCCTGATCCTCGCCAACCTCGCCGCCCTTTGCCGCGCCGATCACCGGGTGCGGGTCCGCATCCCGCTGATCGCCGGGATCAACGACGGCGAGGATGATATCCGGGCGATCCTCGCCTTTCTTCACGATCTGCCCGGCATCACCGGCATCGACCTGCTGCCCTACCACGACAGCGGTCGGGCCAAATACCGCAAACTGGGCATGAATTATCCCGGCGCGGCGCTGACGGCGCCGGACCGCAACCACACAACCACACTTCTCGGCATCATCAGGGATGCCGGATTTCAGGCCAGTATCGGAGGTTGACATGAACAGCAGGATCGAACGGCTGCGCCGCCGCAGTTTCGAGGCCAGACCATCCATCTCCATCGAGCGGGCGGTGCTGGAGACCCGCTTCTACCAGGAACACAGCGGCAAACACCCGCTGCCGGTGCTGCGGGCCCTGTGCTTCAAGTACCTGTGCGAACACAAGACCATCTTTATCGGCGACGACGAGCTGATCGTCGGCGAACGCGGGCCGGCCCCCAAGGCGGTACCGACCTTCCCCGAGCTGACCTGTCACTCGACCGAGGACCTGCACATCTTGAACGACCGGGAGATGACCAGCTACCGGGTGGCGGAGGAGGACATCCGCACGTACGAGGAGATCGTCATCCCCTACTGGCAGGGACGGTCGATGCGCGACCGGATCTTCCGCCAGGTGCCGGCACAGTGGCGGGCGGCTTACGAGGCCGGGCTGTTTACCGAGTTCATGGAGCAGCGGGCCCCCGGCCATACCGCCCTCGACGGCACCATCTACCGCACCGGCCTGCGCGATTGCCGGGAGCGGATCGCCCGGCGGCTGGAAACTCTCGACTATCTCGCCGACCCGACCGCCGCCGACCAGGCCGAACAACTGCAGGCGATGGACATCGCCTGCGAGGCGGCGATGATCTTCGCCCGTCGCCATGCCGACCTGGCCGAAAAGGTGGCCGCCGACGAGACCGACCGGCAGCGCCGCGACGAGCTCATGGCGATCGCCGCGGTCTGCCGCCGGGTCCCGGCGGAAAGGCCGCAGACCTTTCACGAGGCGTTGCAGATGTACTGGTTCGTCCACCTCGGCATCATCACCGAGCTCAACGGCTGGGATGCGATGACCCCCGGCCACCTCGACCAGCATCTCCAGCCCTTCTACGACCAAGGCCTGGCCGACGGCAGCCTCGACCGCGACAAGGCCAAGGAGCTGCTCTCCTGCCTGTGGATCAAGGTCAACAACCACACCGCCCCGCCCAAGGTCGGGGTCACCGCCAGGGAGAGCGGGACCTACAACGACTTCACCCAGATCAACCTCGGCGGCCTGAAGACCGACGGCAGCGACGGCGTCGGCGAGGTCTCCTATATCGCCCTCGAGGTCGCCGACGAGTTGCACCTGCTCCAGCCCCAGCCGAGCGTCCACATCAGCGGCAGGACCCCGGAGCGCTTTCTCAAGGCCGCCGCCCGGGTCATCCGCCGGGGCTACGGCTATCCCTCGGTATTCAACACCGACGCCGTGATCATGGAGCAGATCCGGGTCGGCAAGACGGTCGAAGACGCCCGCGAGGGCGGCACCAGCGGCTGCATCGAGACCGGCGCCTTCGGCAAGGAGGCCTACATCCTCACCGGCTACCTCAACGTGCCGAAGATCCTCGAGCTGACCCTGAACGACGGCGTCGACCCGCTCTCCGGCGCCAGGGTCGGCATCGCCACCGGCGATCCGCGCGCCTTCGCCGACTTCGACGCGCTCTACGCCGCCTTCGTCCGCCAGCTCGATCACATCGTCGATCTCAAGATCAGGGTCAACAACTACATCGAACGGATGTACGCCAAGTACTCGCCGGCCCCCTTCCTGTCGACCGTCATCCATGACTGCATCGCCAAGGGCCGCGACTACTACGACGGCGGGCCGCGCTACAACACCACCTACATCCAGTGCTGCGGCATCGGCACGGTGACCGACTCGCTGTCGGCGCTCAAGACCCATGTCTACGACAGCGGGACGGTGGCGATGGACCAGCTCCTCGCCGCCCTGGCCGCCAATTTCCGGGACCACGAGGCCCTGCGCCTGCGGCTGTGGAACCGCACCCCCTTCTTCGGCAACGACGACGACCGCGCCGACGACCTGATGCGGCGGGTCTACGCCAGCCTCTTCACCGCCATCGACGGCCGCCCCAACACCAAGGGCGGTGTATATCACCTCAACATGCTGTCGACGACCTGCCACGTCTACTTCGGGCGGATGCTCGGGGCCACTCCCAACGGCCGCCTCGCCAACCTGCCGGAATCGGACGGGACCTCACCGTCGCAGGGCGCCGATCGCCACGGCCCGACCGCAGTCATAAAGTCGCTCTCGAAGATGGACCAGATCCGCTCCGGCGGCACCCTGCTCAACCAGCGCTTCCTCCCGAGCGTGCTGGCATCGGAGAAGGATCTCGACAACCTCGGGGCCCTGATCCGCACCTATTTCCGGCTCGGCGGCCACCACATCCAGTTCAACGTCGTCGACAGCGCCACCCTGCGCCAGGCGCAGCAGCACCCCGACGACTACCGCAACCTGCTGGTGCGGGTGGCCGGCTACAGCGACTACTTCGTCGACCTCGACCGCCACCACCAGGAGGAGATCATCAGCCGTACCGAGCAGGAGCTCTGCGGATAGGATAGATCTACCTCTCCTACCGATACGCTTCCGATTGCGGGACGACTGGCTTCAACGTTCCGGCACGAACTGCGGCCAGCGGTTGGTGAAGCCGTCGCGAGTCAGGCGGGCGGTCCAGCCCTCCTTGAGGTCGTGGACATAGAGCTGGTAGTTGGCCGAGTCGTGGTCGTGCTCGCCGGGGCGGCTGGCACCGTAGAAGATGTAGCGCCCGCCCGCGATCGCCGGGAAGTACTCGTGGCCGCGAGGGGCATCGCGGTCGAGTACCGTTTTCGCCCGTCCCGACGGCAGCGTCGTCCGAACAATGCCGGTCCGTTCCTGCATCCCCGCGGTGGCGACGTGGTACACCACATCGGGATCGGTCGACCATGCCGGTTGGCAGCCCTCGCCCAGTTCCACCGCCCGACCATCCTGCAGCCGCACCGCCCAGGCGGTCCAGCGCCGCGGCCGGTCGCTGGTGAAGGCCACCCACTGGCCGTCCGGGGAGATCCGGGGTTTGGCAATCTGGGCCCGGGCAAACGGACCCTGGCCGCGGGGGAAGATCTCCTCCTCCTTGCCGCCGGCGATATCGACCCGGATGATTTGGCGCCGCTCCCGTTCGGCGATCACCGCCCGGCCGTCGGCGGTGAAGGAGGGGAAGGTGGCGTTGGCAAGCAGCAGCCGGTCGTCCGAGCCGTCGAGACGGCAGATCCGGATCTCGGCCGGGGCCCTGAGGTTGGTGCTGCGGGCCCGGGCATAAACCACCCAGCGGCCGGTCGGATCGATGTCCGGGTACATCTCCTCGGCGGGAGTATCGACCACCTTGTTGACCCTGCGGCCATCGAGATCCTGGGTATAAATGCCGAAACTGCCGGAGCGGTTGGAGTCGAAGAGCAGGCGACCGGGCGGCAGACTCGGCAGGTGCCGTCGCCCCTCGGTCTCTTCCGCGGTAAAGGCCAGGTCTCCCTTCTGCGCCGCGTTGCCGTTGGCCACCAGGACATCACCTACCAGCACCACCGCCGTCGAAATCCCCAGCCACACCGCCACCGCTGCCGCCAGCTGCAGCCAGCGCCGGGTGGTGGAGACCGCCGTCGCCGGCCGCGGCTCCTCTGCCCGGAAAAAGGGGAGAAAGAGCACCAGCAGCGCCGTCAGACCGATCCCGGCGCCGTAGGCCTGGGTGAAGAGGTGGTGGGCGACGCCGGTCAGCTTGGCCATCGCCTCCGGCAGGCCGAGGAAGTGGAAGGCGACCGCCCAGGTCCCCTCGTAGGCGCCGAACCCGCCGATGCCGCTGATCGGCAGCGACGCGGCGATTTCCGGGGCGATCAGGCCCACCAGCCCCTTGTGCGGCGGCAGCTCGGCCAGGCCGAAGCCCATCGGCATGACAATTCCCAGCAGCAGAAAGTACATGGCGGTGTATTTGGCGAGGCGGACGAGAACCGACAGAACCACCACCGGCAGCAGGATCCCGGCCCGCCGGGTGACCCGGACATCCTCGGCAACCGAGGCGGCAAAGGCGGCCAGGCCGCTCTTGGCCCGCTCGGGCAGCAGCGGCAGCCGCGGGATCAGGCGGGCGGCGTAATCCGCCAATGGGGCGAGGAGGAGCAGGGCGACCAGCGCCCCGCCGGCAATGGTCAGGCCGAAGGCCCAGATCAGGATCCCGGCGATGCCGAGTTCACCGGCGATCACCAGACCAACAACGATCAACAGCGGCGCCACCGCGATCATGTCGAAGACGAAGGCGATGGCCATGCTCGACGATGCAGCGTCCAGACTCACCCCCAACCGGGTCCGGCACAGCCAGAGGTAGATCAGGCCGCCAAGCCGGGCCGGCAGCAGATCGGCGAAGAGATTGCGGACCAGGACCGTCAGCAGCATCGCCAGCCGGCCCGGGCGGTAGCCGACCGGTTCGAGCAGCAGCAGCAGGCGCCAGGACCGGCAGATGCTCATGAACAGGGAACTGACGAAGAACAGCAGGATCTCCGGCGGGGCGATGGCGGTGATCGCATCGACGACATCGATCGCCTCGATATCCCGGCCGATCCACAGAAAGACCAGGATCGTGACCGCCAGGCTGCCGCCAAAGGACAGCCAGCGGGTGCCGTTGCCGGTGGCTGGGGGCGCCGGCCGTTCAGGGGGGGTGGTGGGGTGCATCGGGGAAGGTCCTCCTCAGTCGTCGGAAACCCGGCAGGGAACGACAGCGCCTGCCGATCGAGAGGAGGCGGAGACGGCGACAGCCGACTCCGCTGGCAATGATGTCCCGGCTCGCGCCGGTACACACTCAGGACCGCAGCGCCTCGGCGATCGCGTCGCAGACGTAATCGATATTTTTCGAGGTCAGGCCGGCCAGGTTGATGCGGCCGCCGCCGACCACGTAGATGTTCCTGTGCTGGCGCAGCCAGGCCACCGTTGCGTCGGACAGGCCGCTGAACGAGAACATCCCCCGCTGCCGCTTGATATAGGAGAAATCGCCGGCGACGCCGCGGGCATTGAGGCCGTCGACGAGGGCGGAGCGCATCGCCACGATCCGCTCCCGCATCGCCGCCAGTTCGCCGAGCCATTGCCGGTGCAGGTCCGGATCGCTGAGGATGGTGGCGGTGACCAGGCCGCCGTGGGCCGGCGGATTGGAGTAGATCACCCGCACCACCGTCTTCAGGTGGCTCATGGCCACCGTCGATTCCGCGGCGGTGGGGCTGACAACGGTCAGGGCCCCAGTCCGCTCGTTGTAGAGGCCGAAGTTCTTGGAAAACGAGCTGGCGACCAGGAAATCGAGGCCGCTGGCGGCAAACTGCTCGACAGCGTAACGGTCCTCTTCCACCCCGATGCCGAAGCCCTGATAGGCAAAATCAAGAAACGGGAGCCAGCCTCGCTCCCGGGCGATCTCGACGATCTCCCGCCACTGGCCCTGGTCGAGATCGACCCCGCTCGGGTTGTGGCAGCAGGTGTGGAACAGGACGATGTCACCGGCCGGGATCGCCTGCAGATCCCTGGTCAGACCGGCGAAGTCGACATCTTTGGTGGCCGGATCGTAGTAGGCATACTCACTTAACGGGAAGCCGGCGGTGGCGAAGACCCCCTTGTGGTTGGCCCAGGTCGGGCTGCTGAGCCAGACCGTGGCCTTCGGCATGAACTTCTTCAGCAGATCGGCGCCGACCCGCAAGGCTCCAGTACCGCCCGGGGCATGGACGGTGGCCGCCCGTCTGTTCGCCACGACCTCGCCGTCCTCGCCGAACAGCAGTTTCTGAACGCAGGCGGCATAGACCGGGTCGCCGGATATCGGCAGATACGACTTGGTAGTCTCCCGCTCCAGCAGGAGCTTCTCAGCCGCCTTGACACAGGCGAGAATCGGGGTCTTGCCCGCATCGTCCTTGTAGACTCCGACGCCGAGATTGACCTTCTGCGGGTTCGGATCGTTGCGGAAGGCCTCGGTCAGACCGAGAATCGAATCAGCGGGAGCGGCGACAATATTTTTCCACATATATTTTTCTCCGGATGCGTGGTTGATGGGTGGTGCACGAGGTGCGAAAAATACCCATTTCTCCACACCTGTGTCAACAGGAATGCGTGGTGGACCTGCTGTTGATAACCGGCCGATTTCTCCGGAGGGCTGGTGATCGCTGAGTGATCGGCGCCACGACCGAACGCCGGGCGACGACTGCCGTCACCGGTCCTCGACGACCGCAGCGGTTACGCCCTTTTTCCGGCTGCGATCTACTGCACCGTATACTGAAACTGGAACTGGCGGGTCTTGCCGTCGGCCAGTCTGGTGCCGACGACAAACCGGTATCCCCCCTTTTCGGTGAGGGCGAGGTCGACCCCGAACTGGCCCGCCATCGCCATCATCTCCATCGGCCCGGTCTCCCGGCCGGCCGGATCGGTGACCTTCAGCGCCGCCGTCCCTTCGGCGATGGCGGCACCGGTGGCGCCGTCGCTGAACATGACCATCAGATGGTAGTTTTCCTGCATCCCCATCCTGGCCATCGCCGCCCCGACATCGTTGAGATGGGCCATGGCCTTGACCCCGTCGACGGTCGTCTCCCCCAGCATGGTCATCTCGCCGCCCATGTTCATGCCGTCCATCTTCATGTCGCCCGGCGGGGTGGCCGGCTTCGCTTTCATCGTCCCGTGACCGCCGTGCTCTTGGGAGGCGGCAAGCGCCCCAAGAGGCAGGGCCAGCAGCAGGGTTGCAAGGATTGCAGCAATCTTCGTTTTCATTGTCGTCTCCTTATCGTTCGTTGGTGTTCATTGTTCCTCGATCTCTCCGGAACTGGTCGGGGCCGAATCCTTCTGCAACTGCCGGCTGCGCCAGATAAAGAAGATCACCGGATAGACCAGCAGCTCCATGATGCCCGAGGTAACGACTCCGCCGACCATCGGCGCGGCGATCCGTTTCATGACATCGGCGCCGGTGCCGTGGCTCCACATGATCGGCAGCAGACCGGCGATGATGACGGCGATCGTCATGATCTTGGGGCGGATGCGCTTGACCGCTCCGTGGTGGATCGCCTGCGCCAGGTCGCCGTGAGTCAGCATCCTCCCCTTCTCCCGCCACTGCTTATGGGCCAGATCGAGGTAGAGCAGCATCACCACGCCGGTCTCGGCGTCGAGGCCGGCCAGGGCGATGATCCCGACCCAGACGGCGATCGAGGTGTTGTAGTCGAGCAGGTAGAGAAGCCAGAAGGCCCCGACCAGCGAGAACGGCACGGCGAGAAAGACGATCGCCGTCTTGACCAGGCTCTTGGTGCTGGTGAAGATGATGACGAAGATGATCAGCACCGTCAGCGGGATGATGACCAGCAGCCGGGCCCGGGCCTGCTCCATGTACTCGTACTGGCCGCTCCAGACGATGTTGTAGCCCTGGGGCAGTTTGACCTGCTGCGCCACTGCCTGACGGGCGTTTTTGACGTAGGTGCCGACATCGATGTCGACGATGTCGACGTAGACCCAGGCGGTCCGCCGCGAGTTCTCGGTCTTGATGCTGTCCGGATCGTTGCTGACCGATACCGTCGCCAGCTGCCCCAGGGGAATATGACGCCCGCCCCCTCCGGGCACCAGCACCCGTTGCAACGAGTCGATATCGCTGCGAAAATCGCGGTCATAGCGGAGATTGACGGTATAGCGCTCGAGACCCTCGACGGTCTCGGTGATCGCCATCCCGCCGACCGCGGTCTGAATGATCTCCTGGATGTCGCCGATGTTGATGCCGTAGCGGGCCGCCTGCAGCCGGTCGATGTCGATATCGAGATAGCGGCCGCCGACCACCCGCTCGGCGATGGCGGAGAGGGTCCCCGGCACCGTCCGCACCACCGCCTCGACCTCCTCGCCGAGCCGGCTCAGGGTCGCCAGATCGTCGCCCATGACCTTGATCCCGACCGGGGTCTTGATCCCGGTCGACAGCATGTCGATCCGGGTCTTGATCGGCATGGTCCAGGCGTTGGTCAGCCCCGGGAACTGGATGGCGCGGTTGAGCTCGTCGGTGAGCTGCTCGACCGTGATCGGCCGCTGTTCCGGCCACAACCGGCGCAGCGGTTTCTTGACAACCTCGAGACCGTCCGGCCAGTTTGAATAAAAGCGCATCGCCGCCACCGTCCGCCACTCGCTCTCGGGCCTCAACGTGATGGTCGTCTCGATCATCATCATCGGCGCCGGATCGGTGGCGGTCTCGGCCCGGCCGATCTTGCCGAAGACATGCTCCACCTCCGGGAACGAGCGGATGATCCGGTCGGTCTGCTGCAGGATTTCCTTGGCCTTCGTCACCGACAGCCCCGGCAGAGTCGTCGGCATGTAGAGGAGGTCACCCTCGTAGAGCGCCGGCATGAATTCCGAGCCCATCTGCGACAGCGGCCAGGCCATCGACAGCATCGCCGCCACGGCCGCCGCCAGGGTCAGCTTGCGCCAGCGCAGGACCAGATCGACCAGTGGATGGTAGATCCTGATCAGCAGGCGGTTGAGGGGGTTGGCGTGTTCCGGCCGGATCCGGCCGCGGATGAACCAGCCCATCAGCACCGGCACCAGGGTGATCGAGAGAAAGGCGGCGGCGCCCATCGCATAGGTTTTGGTGAAGGCCAGCGGCTTGAACAGCCGCCCCGCCTGTTCGGTCAAGGTGAAGACCGGCACGAACGAGACGGTGATCACCAAGAGGGAGTAGAACAGGGTCGGCCCGACCTCGACGGCGGCATCACGGATGATCTGCCAGTGCGGTTTTCTGCCGCGATCGCGCTCCAGGTGCTTGTGGGCGTTCTCGATCATGATGATGGCGGCGTCGATCATCGCCCCGATGGCGATGGCGATGCCGCCGAGGCTCATGATGTTGGCGTTGATCCCCTGGGCGTACATGACCATGAAGGCCATCAGGATGGCCACCGGCAGGGTGATGATCGCCACCAGGGCGCTCGGCAGGTGGAAGAGAAACAGCATGGTGACGAGGGCGACGACGATGCTCTCCTCGAGCAGTTTCTCCTTCAGGGTGGCGATGGCCCGCTGTATCAGGCCGGAACGGTCATAGGCGGTCCTGATCGTCACCCCTGGCGGCAGGCCGGCCTTCAGGCTTTCCAGCTTGTCCTTGACCCGCGCGATGGTGGCGAGGGCGTTTTCGCCGAAGCGCATGACGACGATGCCGCCGACCGCCTCGCCCTCGCCGTTCCACTCGGCCACCCCCCGCCGCATCTCCGGCCCGAGCCGGACCTCGGCCAGGTGTTTGACCAGCACCGGCGTCCCCTCCGTGGTGCTGGTCACCACGATGTTCCCCAGGTCTTGAAGGGAACGGATATAGCCGTGGCTGCGGACCACGAACTCGGTCTCGCCCATTTCGATGGCGCCGCCGCCGACGTCGAGGTTGGCCTTTTTGATCGCCGTCATCAGTTCGGTGAGCGGGATGTCGTAGGCCACCAGCTTGTTGGGATCGACCGCCACCTGGTACTGCTTGACGAAGCCGCCGAGGCTGGCGACCTCACTGACCCCCTCCACCGAGGTCAGTTCGTAGCGCAGGTACCAGTCCTGGATCGAGCGCAGCTCCTGGAGGTTGTGGCGATCGCTCTCGATGATGTATTCATAGATCCAGCCGACCCCGGTGGCATCGGGGCCGAGGACCGGCGTCACCCCCTGCGGCAGACGGCCCGAGACGTAGTTGAGGTACTCGAGGACCCGGGACCGGGCCCAGTACATGTCGGTGCCGTCCTCGAAGATGATATAGACGAAGCTGCTGCCGAAAAAGGAGTAGCCGCGCACGACCTTGGCCCCCGGCACCGCCAACATCTGGGTGGTCAGCGGGTAGGTGACCTGGTCCTCGACGACCTGCGGGGCCTGGCCCGGGTATTCGGTGAAGACGATCACCTGGACGTCGGAGAGGTCGGGGACCGCATCGACCGGGGTGTTCCTCAGCGCATAGATCCCGCCGATGACCAGGAACAGGGTCAGCAGGATGACCATGAAGGTGTTGCGCAGCGACCAGTCGATGATCTTTTCCAGCATGGCGGTCTCCGGGCCAGGGGTTGACAGCGGATTACTTGAACAGGTCGTCGAGGGATTGCGTCCCCTTGCCATCGGCCGGGGCGCCGGACGCCTTGCCGGTCTCGGCCGGCCGGCCCTCCACCCCTGGCGGCGCCGTCATCTTCTGCAGGGCCTCGCGCAGGGTGCTCTCGGAATCGAGCATGAACTGGGCCGAGACCACCACCGCCTCGCCCTCCTCGAGACCGGACAGGATCTGGATATAGCCATTGTCGTCGCTCAGCCCGCTGGTCACCGGCCGCGGCTCGAACCGGCCGTCGCCGCGAGCGACGAACACCGTCCGGCCCTTGCCGGAGCTGAGGACGGCGTTGACCGGGACGGCCAGGGCCCCGTCGACCGCCGCCGTATCGATGCTGACATTGGCATACATGTCGGGTTTGAGCTCCAGCCCGGGATTGGCCAGCTCGATCCGGGCCCGGGCGGTCCGGGTGTCGTTGTTGAGGTAGGGATAGATGTAGGCGATCTTCGCTTCGTAGGTCCGGCCGGCGGCAAAGGGCAGTTCGACCCTGACTCTCTGTCCGACCCTGACCCACGGCAGTTCGTGTTCGTAGATCTCGGCGTTGATCCAGACCGTGGAGATATCGGCGATCTGCAGCAGCTCTTCGCCGGCCATGACCCGCATCCCCTGAAGGGCCTTCTTCCCCGTCACGATCCCGCTGTGGGGGCTGAACAGGGTCAGGGTCTTGGTGATCCGGCCAGCCTGCTCGATCGCCTTGATCTGGCCGGGGCTGATATCCCAGTACTGCAGGCGGGTGCGGGCGGCCGCCAGGAGCCGCTCGGCACTCGCGGCGATGCCGGGGACGGGACTGCCGGCCAGCCTGCGGCGGTGGTCCAGGGCCAGCAGGTATTCCTGCTGCGCCGCCACCAGCTCGGGGCTGTAGATCGCCAGCAGCGGCTGGCCCTTTTTGACGGTCTGCCCTTCCTGGTTGACATAGAGCTTTTCGATCCAGCCCTCGATCTTGCTGTTGACCGAAAACTGCCGCCCCTCCGCATAGGTCAGCAGCCCGACGGTGCGGACCGTTTTGACCAGCTTGCGGCGGCTGACGGCCTCGGTTCGCACCCCCATGTTCTGGGCGGTCGTCGGGTCGATGCTGATGATGCCGGCGCCGCTTTCATCTTCAGTGACCGCGGCCCCGCCGGCGCCGGGTTTCAGCGGCACGAGGGCCATGCCGCAGATCGGGCAGTTGCCCGGCGCATCGCGGATGATGAACGGGTGCATGCTGCAGGTATACTGCTGCTTCTGCTCCACCGTTGCACCCTGGCCCGGCCCCGGTTGCTCATGGTCGTGCTGCCGCTGGACTCCGAGCTGATAGCCGCCGGTGGCGGCGACGATCACGACGACGATCAGTACTAAGATTTTCAGTATCTTCAATCGATCCCCCTCATTGTCCGTCTCGAGGCAGTGGCGTGCCGACCAGACCTTCGAGCACCGCCAGCTGCGTCCGGTGTTCCGCCACCGCGTCGTGGTATTCCCGTTCCAGGTTGAACAGGGCCATCCGGCTGTCGAGCACCGTCATGAAATCGGTTCTGCCGACCCGATAGGCGGCGAGGCTCACCTCGAGGGCGGCGGTCGCCTGGGGAATGAGCCCCTGGTCGTAGAGTTCGGCCAGGCGGCGATTGCGGTCGAGGGCGGCCAGACCATCGGCCACCCCCTGGCGGATCCGGTTGCGCAGGACCTCGCGCTCGGCCAGCACCATCCGGCCCTCGGCCCCGGCCTCGGCGACCATGGCACGCCGGCGGGCCCGCTGCACCGGCAGGTTGAAGGAGACCGACGCGGTGTACATGTCGTCGCCCTCGCTCCCCATTGCCTCTTCGAGCAGCATGTATTCCAGGGACAGGGTGAAATCGGGCAGAAACTCCTTGTCGGCCAGGGCCCGGCTGATATCGGCCTTGTCGACCTGGGCGGTCAGGGCCTTGAGGGCCGGCCGATGGGCGTCGGCCAGTTGCTCGAGTTCGGCCTGGGTCACCGCCACCGCCTTTATCGCCAGGAGCGGCGGCGCCGGCAGACTCGCTTCGACCGGGCGGTAGAGCAGACTGTTGAGGGCGGCGGCCAGCGAACGGCGCCTCTGCTGGAGATCGATACGCATCTCCTCCATCTTCGAGCGTTGCAGCTGGGCCTTGAGGACATCCTGCTGCAGTCCCTGGCCCACCCCGTACATCGTCTCGGAAAAACGCACCAGGTCGTCGAGGGCGGCAATGTTCTTCACCACCACGTCGAGCCCCCGATCGACCGCGTAGATGCGGTACCAGGTCTCCTTGACCATCCGCCGCAGCGCGATCCGCCGTTCCTCGACCTGCCAGCGTTCGACCTCGGCCGCACGCTCGGCCCCCTGCCGCTGCAGGCCGCGCTTGCCGAAGAAGGGCACGGTCTGGCTGAGGCCGATGACCGTGGCAGTGCCGGGATCGCGGTTCAGGTCGAGGGGATCGCGGACCAGGCCGTTCTGGAGCTGCAGCATCAGCATCGGATCGGGGAGGACTCCGGCCTGGGCGACCCGGTGAACGGCCATCCGCCACCGCTCTTCCGAGGCGTCGATCGCGGGATTGTTCGCCAGGGCTAACACAACCAGGCGCTCAAGATCGTCTTCATCCCCTGCCGTTGACGATTCAGCGGCAGCAGCAGGGAAGAAAAGCAGGCAAAGCAGCAGCGCGGAAAGAGAAAGGACAATGTCATATCTGGTCCGAGTCATGGCAGCCTCACGGTTTCTCGGGGTCATCCTCCCCTACGGGATATACCACATTGTAATACATGACTGACTGTTCCGCCGCTATTATTGCGAAGGACGAATGGAACCGGCAACCCCTGCCGAAACCGACGGCATCGGCAGGACAGGTCGACTGCCGTTATTTGATCAGAATGGAGAGGAAAAAAGGGATCTTCACAAGCGGGACGGAGTGGTGAAAAATCTCATTCGCCGTCTTCTCCGAACGTTCCGGAACGGCGCCTGATGAGATAATAGCCTCCTGCCAGGGCAATGATCACGGCGGCGATGCCCAGGAGGATGTCTCCGGTGAACTCCTGCTTGCCGAGGACGATGACTTTCCGGGAGATGGCAATCAGGGCGACGGCGATAACGATCGTCACGTGTTCGGTGCTCCTGTCGAGATATGTCCTGATGATGGTCTCGAGCAGTTCGATGCCGATCAGCACCAGCATGAACAGGCCGAAGATCTCGATCAGCTCGTCGATCTCGAGCAGAAACACCGGCGGCGTGACGATGTCCTTGACGATGATCCAGCCGAGTTCGATCGTCGCCAGCAACAGGACGATCGCCATCATCACCACCAGCGAGAAAATAAGGGCCTTCTCGAATTTTTTGATCAACTCTATCATCTCCCCTCCCTTCAGCGCACTCTCCGGCAAACAGCCGGGGCCGTCGGTCATCCCGGAATATCGGTCTTGCCGTCTTTTCCCCCTGCATCCTTGGAGGTGAAACGGATGCTGTCCGGGGCGTTGGTGCCGCCGGTCATGACAAAGTTCATCGCCTCCTCTATGCTCCAGTCGGTCTGGACGACTTCGCTCATCGGCACGATCTCGATATAGCCGGAGGTCGGGTTGGGCGAGGTCGGCACGTAGACCGCAGCCAGTTCACAGCCGCTGGCTTCGTCGCGGATGATCCTGGTGACGAAGCCGACGGCCTTCATTTCCGGAGTCGGGAAACTGATCAGGACGACGCGCTGACCGCTTACCGGCGGCTGGCGCAGGGTCTGGAGGAAGCGTTTGGTGGCGCCGTAGATCGTCTGCACCAGCGGCAGGCGGGCGAGGATGGCCTCGAACAGCTCGATCAGGCGGCGGCCGACGACAAAGGAGGCAAACAGGCCGATGCCATAAAACAGGGCCAGGGTCATGATGACCGCAACCAGTCGCTGGAAGGAGGTGTCGCGCAACCAGTCGGCCAGGGTCGCCGAGAAAGGCCCGACGATGCGGGCAGACCCCAGTAGCAGCGGCGTGCCGGCACCGGCCAGGATACCGAGCAGAAAATCGAAGACCAGCCAGGTCACCCACAGCGGGGCGACAGTGAAAAAGCCGATCAGGGTGTAGCGGGCGAAATGGGCGCCGTCGCGCCGATCATGGCCGGATCGTGTCATCGTTTTTGCCATCGTCTTGGATCCCTCAGGAATCTGCCGTGCCTGCCCGATTCCTTCCTCTATAGTGCCACACCCATTGACCGGAACAGTGGTACTTGTACCTGCATCGGCCGGGGCCGCTCATTCGGCCTTGACTTGGGCGGCAATCTGTTCCTGCCGCTCGCCTTTTTCCGCGCCTATCTCCGTTTTTTGCCAGCCCCGAGCCAGAAGTCTTCCCTTGATCAGCTGCTCGAGGGCGCGTCTGGTCGAGTAGAGGGCCTCCAGGACAATATCGAGGCCATCGACACTCAACTGCCGGTGGAGCGCCGTATCCAAAAGTCCTTTCCGAGCCTGTCGACTGATCCAGCGCAACTCGTCCAGACGTGTATCCGACGAAGTCGTCTGTTCGGCGGCAGGAGCCTCGCTGATACAGTCCCCGGCCAGCGCCAGGACCTGCTGCAGCGGTTGACCTGCCGCGGAATCTTCCAGCCTGCCCGCCTGTTTGACCAGGAGGCGCATGCTCGGTGCCAGCCGGGCGGCCTCCCGGAAGTGACGGGCGGCATACAGGGCATCGGCCATTTCACCGGCTGCCTGCTGGGTCATGGCATCGGCCCGCAGGCTGGCAACAAAACCGGCAATGGCCTCGGTAAGGGTATGTACGGCATCAGCCTGCTTCTCCAGATCCGGGGTCCTGGCAGCCCCGGAAAGGGCCGAGTGCAGAATGCCGGTGACGATGCCCAGCAGACGCTGCAGTTCCTCGTGCAGCGCCGCGACGGCCAGGGCCGGCGTCGCCGCCAGGGTCGAATCGAGATGACGCGGTCGACCGATATCCTCCTCCACGCTCTGGAACAATCGCTCCAGCAGTTTCGCCAGCAAACCGGTCAGCGGCAGCATCAGAAAGACCCCGAGAACGTTGAAAACGGTATGGAACAGGGCCAGTTTCGTCGCAGCGCCATTGTGCATACCGAGCATTTCGGCCAGTTCACCGATCAGCCACAGAAAAGCGGGGAGCAGCAACAGGGCGACAACGCCTGTAACCGCATTGAAGAAGATATGGCCAAGGGCCAGTCGCTTCGCGGCGGGAGTCGCCTTGAAGACGGCCACCGCTGCGGTGGAGGTCGTCCCCAGATTGGCGCCGATGACGGCTGCGCCCGCCATGTCGAGACCAATCACACCGCCGGCCGCGGCAGTGAGGATGATGGCGATGGCGGCGCTCGACGACTGGGTCAGCACAGTGGCGACGAAACCGACAAGCAGGAGGGCGAGCGGGCCACCGGCGATCGTCCCGCCGGCCACCTCGGCACTGTAGGTATGGGCCAGCTCGGCAAACGCCTCCTTGAGAATTGCCAGCCCGAGAAAAAACAGGCCGAAGCCGGCCAGGGCCTTGCCGAGACCCTTCCACCGACGGCGCGGAGCGATCAACCGGAGGATCACTCCCAGGGTGAGGATAGGCAGGGCAAACGATTCGATCTTGAAGCCGAATCCCAGAAGGCTGACCATCCAGGCGGTCATCGTCGTGCCGACGTTGGTGCCGAAGATCACCCCCAGCGCCTGGCGCAGGGTCAGCACCCCGGCGTTGACGAAGCCGAGGGTGGCCACCGTCACCGCGCTGGACGACTGTACCAGTCCGGTCACCAGGATGCCGGCGGCGACACCGCGCAGCGGCGTCGAGGTCCAGCGGCCCAGCAGCTGTTTGAGGCCGCTTCCGGCGAAGATTGTCAGGCCTTCGGTCATCATCAGCATCGCCAGCAGGAAAATGGCTAGACCGCCGAAGGCGTTGATAACGATCCCGCCGCTCATCGCTGATCCGTGCCGCCTTGCTGCGGTCCTGCTTCCCTCTCATCGACGACGGTCCCGGTGCCGCCGCGCAGATGGATCATGGTGCGGGCAATGAGGTGGGCGCTGACCGGCGCGGTGATCAGCAGGAAGAGGGCGACCAACAGCTCGTGGAGACTGAGGCCGCTGTCGAGGCTGCTGAAGTGGAGCATCGAGGCGATGAGGATGCCGCCGACCCCGAGAGTCGTGGCCTTGGTGGGACCGTGCAGGCGCATGAACAGATCGGGGAGCCGGGCCAGGCCGATGGAGCCGATCAGGGCGAAAAGGCCGCCGACGACCAGGAAAAAGGAGGTGAGCAGATCGAGCATGGCGGGTTCTCCCTATTCGATGATGTCGCCGCGCAGCAGGTACTTGCACAGGGCGACGGTGCTGACGAAACCCATCAGGGCGATGATCAGGGCCGCCTCGAAAAAGACGGTAAGGCCCTGGTAAATGCCGAAGAGGACGAGCAGGGCGACCGTGTTGATATACATGGTATCGAGCGCCAGGATGCGGTCCGGCAGGCTGGGACCACGGATCAGACGCCAGAAATTGAGGAGAAGGGCGACGGCGATGCAGACAAAGGCGATGATCACGGCAAGGTTCAGCATGCGAAGATCTCCTGCAGGGGCCGCTCGTAGCGGTGTTTTATCCGGGCGATGGTCTGCTCGACATCGTCGACGTCGAGGGCGTGGATCAACAGCGAGCGCCGGTCGAGACTGAGATCGGCCGAGACCGTGCCCGGCGTCAGGGATATGGTATTGGTCAGGACGACGATGGCGAAATCGTTGCCCAGATCAAGCGGCAGACGGATAAAGGCCGGCCGCAGCTTCCGGGTCGGATGAAGGATCAGGCGGGCCACAGTCAGGTTGGCGACGGTGATATCCCAGAGCAGCATCAGGATATAGGTCAGGATCCGCAGCGGCCGGCGCAGACGTGGCCGGTCGGGCCAGAAGCGCACCGTGAAGAGCGGCAGCGCCAGGGCGAGCAGGCCGCCGAGCAGGATCTGTCCCGGCGCCAGGGTGTTGCCGAGGAGCAGCCAGACCCCCCAGAGGCTCAGGCTGAACAGCGGTTGGGGCAGCCAGCGTTTCATCGGCCTGCCTCCCGGCCGAGCACGGCCTCAACGGTTTCCTGCGGTCGCAGCAGCTGGGTGGCGGTGGCCTCGGCATAACGGGTGAGCGGCGCGGCCCAGACCGTCAGCGCCACGGTCAGCGCCAGCAACAGCACGGTCGAGGTCAGAAGAGGCAAGGGAAGACCGGTCCCGGCGACTCCTTCGCCCTCCGTCCGCCAGAACAGGGAGCTGCCGGCCCGGCTCAGGGCCACGATGGCGGCGAGGCCGCCGACCAGCACCACGGTCCACAGCCAGGGAGCCTGCGGCGGCGGCACGGCCTGCAGCAGCAGCAGCTTGCCGAGAAACCCGCCCAGGGGCGGCATGCCGGCGACGGCAATGGCAGCGAGAAAGAAGAGGCCGCCGAGCAGGTTGCCGGGATTGACCGCCACCGCTTGCAGCTGATCGCCCACCGCCCCGCGCCGACCGGCAATCAGGGCGGCAAGCAGGAACAGGCCGGCCGTGATCAGGGTCGTATGGGGGAGATAGAAGAGGGCGGCGGTGAGGCCGGGGACAGTGAACAGCGAGATCCCGGCCAGCAGGGTCCCCACCGACACGACCACCAGATAGGCGATCAGCACCGTCAGGCGATGAGCGCCGAGGGCCCCGAGGGCCCCGAGGGCAATCGTCAGCAGGGCGACCGCCGGCAGCACTGCCGCCACATCGGCTCCAGGCCCGGTCACCGGCAGGATCAGGGTGAAGGTACGGAGAATGGCATAGACCCCGACCTTGGTCATGATCGCAAACAGTGCGGCCACCGGGGCAATGCCGGCGCTGTAGAGGGCCGGCAGCCAGAGATGGAGGGGCAGGACCGCCGCCTTGAGGGCGAAAACGGTCAGCAGCAGCAGGGCGGCCGCCCGCAGCAGGGGCGTCTGTTCCACCGCCGCAGTGGTCGTATAGATCGCCAGGTCGGCCATGTTCAAGGTGCCGGCGATCCCGTAGAGGGTGCCGATGGCGACGAGAAACAGACTCGAGCCGATCAGGTTGAGAACCACATAGTGCAGGCCGGCGCGAACCCGGTCGCGACCGCCGCCGTGGAGGGCCAGGCCGTAGGAGGCGATCAGCATGACCTCGAAAAAGACGAAGAGGTTGAACAGGTCGCCGGTCAGGAAGGCGCCGTTGATCCCGAAAAGCTGCAGGGGAAAGAGGACATGGAAATTCTCCCCGCGCCGGTCGTCGCCGGCGGTGGCGGCGACCAGGGCCGGCAGGGCCAGCAAGGCGGTGAGCACCAGGAGCATGGCGCTCAGGCGGTCGAGGACAAGGCTGATGCCAAACGGCGCCGGCCAGTTCCCCAGCTGGTAGAGAACGATCTCGCCGCTGTCGGCCCGGAGCAGGAGCAGGATTGCCACAGGCAGCAGGGCCGCGGTCGTCAGCAGGGACACCAGGCGCTGAGGGCCGGGACCGTGCCGAACCAGCAGCAGGTTGACCATCCCCGCCAGCAGCGGCAGGAGCAGGGGCGCCATGATCCAGTGGCTCATCGCTCTTCTCCCGCGCCATCGACGTGGTCGTTGCCGAGCTCGCCGCGGGCCCGCAGGGACAGGGCGACGACAAAGGCGGTCATACCGAAACCGATGACGATGGCGGTCAGCACCAGGGCCTGGGGCAGCGGGTCGGCGGTGGCGGCAGCACCGCCCGCCAGCGGTGGAGCGCCGGTCACCAGACGACCGGTGAAGAACAGGAAGAGATTGACGCCGTAGGACAGCAGGGCCAGGCCGATCGCCACCGGGAAGGTGCGGGCCCGCAGGACGAGGTAGGCACCACAGGCAAAGAGGACGGCAACGACCAGGGAGGCGAGCATTTCCATCAGTTGCACCTCCCGGTTTCAACGCAGCGCCGGCTCAGCAGGGCGAGAGTGGCGAGGATCAGCATCACCACCCCGACGACCGTCAGATAGACGCCGAGGTCAAAGAGCATCGCCGTGGCCAGTTCGATCTCGCCAATCAGCGGCAGATCGTAATGGCCGAAGGCGGAGGTCAGGAAGGGCCGGTCAAAGAGCCAGCTGCCGAGGCCGGTGGCGGCGGCAAGCAGGACGCCCCAGGCGATGACCTTATGAAAATGCTGATGCCATTGCATCTGGGTCCAGGTAATACCGCTGGCCATGTACTGCAGGATCAGGGCGATGGCGGTAATCAGCCCGGCAATGAAACCGCCGCCGGGGGCGTTGTGGCCGCGGAGAAAGAAATAGATCGCCACCATCAGGGCCAGCGGCAGCAGGAAGCGGGTGATCTGGGCCAGGACCAGGGAATGACGCTCGAAGGCCCAGCGCGGTCGCACGCCGTACAGGGTGCCGGGAGCCAGGCAGAGCCGGTCAAGCAGGGCGTAGATGGCGATGGCGGCGATCGCCAGCACGGTGATCTCACCGAGGGTGTCGAAACCGCGGAAATCGACGAGGATGACATTGACCACATTGGCCCCGCCGCCGCCCGGCAGGCTGTTGGCCAGGTAATAGTCGGCGATCGTGGTGGCGGGCCGGGTGAGGATCGCCCAGGTCACCAGGCCGCAGCCACCGCCGACGGCCAGGGCCAGCAGCAGGTCGCGGCCGCGGCGCCAGCCCGGCGATTCCGGCCGGTCCTGCTGGGGCAGGAAGTAGAGGGCCAGCAGCAGCAGCATGATCGTGACGACCTCCACCGCCAGCTGGGTCAGGGCCAGATCGGGGGCGGAGAAACGGACGAAGGTCAGAACCGCCAGCAGGCCGACGACGCTGAGGACGATCAGGGCGATCAGCCGCTGCCGGTGAAAGAATACGGTCGCCAGGGCCGCCGCCATCATCAGCAGCGCCCCGAGCAGGGTGACGGGATCAACGGCGGAGATCGGCAGATCTCCGGCGAGAGCCGAATCGCCGCTTGCCAGCGGCAGGAGGACCGCCAGACCGGCAGCCAGCAGCAACAGGGCGACCGAGCGCTGGAGGGAACCATTGTCGATGGCCTCCGTCGCCATCCGCGCCCCGTCGATCAGGCGATGAACGACCCGCCGGTAAAGGAGATGGGCCTCGATCCCCCAGAACAGCCGGTCATGCAGGGCAAAGAGGGCATGGCGGCGGCTGTAGAGAAGGATGCCGCCGAACATCGCCACCAGGCTCATGATGAAGGGGGCGTTGAAACCGTGCCAGACCGCCAGGTTGTAGGCCGGCAATGGCCCGTTGAGCACGGCGGCCGAGGCCAGGGCCAGGAAAGGGGCGACCGTGAGGGTGGGAAAGACCCCGACGATCAGGCACTGGCCGACCAGGACCGCCACCGGCAGGATCATGTAGCGGGGCGCCTCGTGCGGCGGGTACTTCGGCAGGTTGACCGGCTCGCCGTTGAAGAAGACATCGTGGATGAAACGGGCCGAGTAGGCGACGGCCAGGATGCCGGCCCCGGTCGCCGCCACCGGCAGGAACCAGGAAAAGGAGCCGAGAACGGCAAGGTGAAAGGTCTCGGCGAAGAACATCTCCTTGGACATGAAGCCGTTGAGCAACGGTACCCCGGCCATCGCCGCGGCGGCGACCATCGCCAGCGTGCCGGAGATCGGCATGTACTTCCACAGGCCGTTGATCCGGCGCATGTCGCGGGTGCCGGTCTCGTGGTCGATGATGCCGGCGGCCATGAACAACGAGGCCTTGAAGGTGGCGTGATTGATGATGTGGAAGACCGCGGCCACCGCCGCCAGCGGGGTGTCGATCCCGAACAGCAGGACGATCAGGCCGAGATGACTGATGGTCGAATAGGCCAGCAGCCCCTTGAGGTCATGTTTGAACAGGGCGGAATAGGCCCCATACACCAGAGTCAAGAGGCCGGTGCCGCCGACCAGGAAAAACCAGGGATCGGTGCCGGACAGGGCCGGGAAGAGCCGGGCCAGCAGGAAGACCCCGGCCTTGACCATGGTGGCGGAATGGAGATAGGCGCTGACCGGAGTCGGCGCCGCCATCGCCTGGGGGAGCCAGAAATGAAACGGAAACTGGGCCGATTTGGTGAAGGCGCCGAGGAGGATCAGCAGCAGGGTCGGGACATAGAGGGGATGGGCGCGGATGATGTCGCCCATGCCGAGAATGGTCGAGATCTGGTAGCTGCCGGTGATCCGGCCGAGCAGCAGGAAGCCGGCGAGCAGCGCCAGCCCGCCGGCGCCGGTGACCGCCAGCGCCATCTTTGCCCCCTGTCGGGCCTCGACGCTGCGATGGCGGAAGCCGATCAGCAGGAATGAACTGAGGGAGGTCAATTCCCAGAAAACCAGGAGCTGCAGCAGGTGATCGGACAGGACAATACCGACCATGGCCCCCATGAACAGCAGCAGCAAGGCGAAAAAACGGCCGGGAGAATCATCCTCCGCCAGATAGTAGTTGGCATAGAGGATGATCAACAGGCCGATGCCCAGGATCAGCAGGATGAACAGGCCGGCGAGGCCATCCATCCGCAGGATGAGGTCAACACCGGCCTGCGGCAGCCATGCCCGACCCACCGTCATCGGCGCCCCGGCAAAGGCGGCCAGCAACGGCTCCAGCGCCAGCAGCAGGGCCAGCACCGGGACGATGGCCGCCGTCCAGGCCGCCGCCTCGCGGCCCAGTCGCCCGGCAAGCGGCGGCAGCAGGGCGCCGGCAAAGGGAAGGAGAACAATGAACAGCAGATTCATGGCCTGGTTAACCCATCACGAAGAGTCATGTATTCACAGCACCCAATAAAGGCGGGGCTCCTTTCCGGGAACAGAGAAAACGGCATATTCCTGCACAGGAATACCCATTTCCCCGGGATATTACAATAATCGCCTCATGTCCTGCGGGACAACAGAGCCTTCTCCGCTTCCACAGCCAGAAAGACGGAAAGGCCAATACCGAGAGGGACCGGCCAATAACGGAGCGACTGAGAGGCCGAGCCGAACCAGGAATGCATGAAGGGCGCATAGACGAAGACCATCTGGAGCATCGTCAACACGCCGGCCATCAGCCATGCCACCCGATTGGCGAAGAGCCGCGAAAATCCCAGACTTGATTCGTGCAGGAAACGGCTATTAAACAGGTAAAACAGTTGCCCGAACACCAGGGTGTTGACGGCCAGGGTGCGTGCCGCCGGCAAATCCATACCAAGACGTCGCTGGACGATAAAGACGGCGATCGTGGCCAGGCCAATCATGGTTGAAACAAAAGCAATGCGCCACAGGAACAAAGCGTCCAGTATGGGGGCATCCGTTTTTCGCGGCGGTCGGGACATCAGTCCGGGCTCCGAAGGCTCAAAGGCCAGGGCCAGAGCCAGGGTTACAGCGGTAACCATATTCACCCAGAGGATCTGCACCGGTGTCAGAGGCAATTCCAGGCCGAATACCACCGCCACGAGAACCACCAGGCCTTCGGCGCCATTGGTCGGCAGGATAAAGACAACGGCTTTGCGCAGATTGTCGTAGATCGTCCGGCCTTCCTGCACGGCCCGCTCAATGGTGGCAAAATTATCGTCGCTCAGGACGATGTCGGCCGCCCCCTTGGTCGCCTCGGTACCTTTGATGCCCATGGCGATCCCAACGTCCGCCTGTTTCAGCGCCGGCGCGTCATTGACCCCGTCGCCGGTCATGGCGACCACCTCCCCTCTGGCCTGCAGCGCCTGAACAAGCCGCAGTTTATGGCCGGGCGATGTCCGGGCAAAGATGTCGCTCTCACCCGCCATCCGTCCCAATTCCTCATCGGAGGCCGCCTCGATGGCGTCTCCGGTGACTGCCTCCCGGCCGCTGCCGATTCCCATGTCCTGACCGATGGCGGCGGCAGTGCCGGCATGGTCGCCGGTAATCATGATGACCCGGATGCCGGCCTGTCGGCAGGTCTTGATGGCGGCGATGGCCTCGGGCCGCGGCGGGTCGATGATCCCGACCAGCCCGGCAAATACCATTTCGCGGTCAAGATCCTCCATCGCCAACTCGTCTTTCTCCTCCTCGACCTCCCGGATCGCCGCGGCAAGAACACGCAGCCCCCTGGCGCCCAGGGCATCGACCTGCTCTTCCCAGAACGACCGATCGAGCGGCTCCTCCCGGCCATTTTTGCCCGCCTGGCGTGCACAACGGTCAAGCAACCGGTCCGGCGCCCCCTTCATCAGAATGCGGGTGCCCTTGCCGGAACTGCGGGTCAGGGTGGCCATGAACTTATTTTCCGACTCGAAGGGAATAACGGCCAGGCGCTGGTACCCTTTGTCCGAAAAACCCGCTTTTTTCGCCAATGTCTTCAAGGCACCCTCGGTGGGTTCGCCGATGACCCGCCACTGGCCGTTGTCCTCGACAATGGCCGAGTCGTTGCAGACGGCAAAAATCTCCACCAGCCGTCGCAGATCCTCATGGTCGGCGATTGTTACCTGCCGTCCTTCCCGGTGAATGCCGCCCCGGGGGGCGTAGCCGCTTCCCTCCGCGTCATATCGGCCATCCCCGGTCACCAGATGGACCACGGTCATTTCGTTGCGCGTCAGCGTCCCGGTCTTGTCGGAGCAGATCACCGTCACCGAGCCGAGGGTCTCGACGGCATTGAGTTTGCGGGTGATTGCCTTACGGCGGGCCATCCGCTGCACTCCGATCGCCAGAGTTATCGTCAGGATCGCCGGCAGACCTTCCGGAATCGCCGCCACGGCAAAACCGATGGCGGCAATGAACAACTCGTCCAGGGAAAAATCGTGCAGAACCCAACCGGTCAGAAACATCAGGGCGGCCATCCCGACAATCACAATGGAAAGTGTCCGGCCGAACTTATCCATCTGCCGGGTGAGAGGGGTTGCCAGGGTCTGCACCTCTGAGATCATCCTGTCGATCTTGCCCAGTTCCGTCTGTGCCCCGGTGGCAACCACAACCCCCGTGCCCCGGCCGGCGGCGACCAGGGTGCCGGAGAAGGCCATGCACGACCGGTCGCCGACACCGGCATCGTCCCTCACCGCCTCGGTGTTTTTCGCCGTCGGCATAGACTCCCCGGTCAGGGCCGATTCCTCGATGCGGAGGTTGATCGCCTCCATGAGGCGCAGATCGGCGGGCACACGATCCCCGGAGCGCAGGCGGACGATATCCCCCGGCACCAGCTGTTCGGCGTCGGTCTCCCGCCATTCTCCGTCACGCAGGGCATGAGCCTGCAACGAGAGCATCTTGCGGAGTCCTTCCAGGGCCTGTTCGGCTTTGCCTTCCTGGATGAAACCGATAATCGCATTGATGACCACGACCCCGAGTATCACACCGGTGTCCACCCAGTGGCCGAGGACGGCGGTGACCGCTCCGGCTGCAATGAGGATATAAATGAGGGTGTCGTGAAAGTGCTTGAAAAATCGTTTCAACTGTCCTTCTTTCGGGGGCTCCGGCAGCCTGTTGGGCCCCAGACGTTCAAGCCGCCTGGCCGCCGCATCCGAGGACAGACCATCACGATCGCTGCGGAGATCCGCCAGAATCGCATCGATCGGCAATGCATGCGGCTTGGATACATTCCGAAACTCTTCATTTTTATTATTCATATCGGTCAGCTTGATTCTATTTCCCGGTTGAGGGCCAGATCGGGATCAAGACAGAAATCGGAAGAGAGACCACCGGGGGACGGCAGACCGCTCCCGACGGTAAAAGCGCCGTGTATCAATGCGGCGCCTGAACTCATCGACCGGACTCGGAACTTGTTCGAACCGGACCGGCGCCTATTTGGGTACCGTGTCGATATGGCATTCCTTCATGGTTTTCGAAACCTCCTGGTAGACATCGGAAAACCGCAGCAGCCCGACGATCTGATCGCCGTCAACGACAAACAGCGAGTCATGGCGATTCATCACGAACAGGTGGAAGCACTTGGCCATGAGGTCATCAACCGCCACGGTCTGTCCTTCGGATGGGCCCTTGAGGAAATCTTTGACCTGAACCTGCGCCGCTTTGCGGCACAGGTCGTGGAAAGGATTTCCCCAGAGATTGTAGTCCTCCTGGATGGTTTTCCAGATATTGGTGAACCCGAAGCGGGAGAGGGTGTTCTCGGCAACGATCCGGCTGTAGTTGGTCTCCAGTCCGCGCAGCAGATCGATGGGGCTGAGTTTGCCGATGATCCTGTGATCATCGTCCTCCACCAGAAGGATTCTTTGCCTGGCCTCCCCGGTCATGTATTTTTGCTGAGCGGCCTCCAGGGCTCTGACCGCCTCATAAAAACTCGTACGGTAGGAAATCTTCGGAAACCTGTCAACCGGAACCATAAGGTCGCGCACATGCATCTTTTCCATTTCCTTCGTCTCCTCGTTGAAGATCATTCTTCATATGTATCGGTACATATCTTACCACGACAGGCACCGGCAATGACGACAATAGCCTTGACGGTGCGCCCGATTGCATGAATACTTGCCATAGCCTGTGCATCTCGAGCCGATTGCAGCGGATTATCCCTGCAGCTTGAATTTGGCATTGAGAAGAGTATTCTTCATATTATGACGACAGAATTCAAATTTCCACCATACGCCGCTGAAATCAATGTGCTGGCAGCAATTAATCGAAAGCCTCTTCTCATTCATTCCTTTGCCCAAGCATCCCAGCCTGCCCGAATCCTTCCGCCAAGCGGCTCATGACGAGACCATGCGACCATGAAATATCTCCCGTCCCAGATCATCTATCTGATGCAGAACCGGCGGACCCGGCGCAATATCCGCACCCTGTTCGAATTCCTCTTCCTGCTCGGCCTGTTCATCGTGGCGTACAGCCTTCTCTTTCATGTCATCATGAACATCGAAGGCCGTTACTACTCGATCATCACCGGCTTCTACTGGACCCTGACGGTCATGTCGACCCTGGGATTCGGCGATATCACCTTCGAGAGCGACATCGGCAAGATCTTCTCCATCATCGTTCTCCTCTCCGGCATCGTCTTCCTGCTGATCATGCTGCCCTTCACCTTCATCCAGTTCTTCTATGCCCCCTGGCTCGAGGCCCAGTCCAAATCCCGGGCTCCCCGGCAGTTGCCGGAGAATTTCGCCAACCATGTCATCATCACCGGCTACGACCCGATCACCATCGCCCTCATCGGCCGCCTCCGTCAGTACGGGCACGACTACGTCATCCTCATTCCGGAGGTGCAGCAGGCCCTCGACCTGGTGGACCAGGGCCTGCAGGTCCTCGTCGGCGAACTGGACGACCCTGACACCTACCTCCGCGCCCGCGTCAATGAGGCGGCGCTGGTGGTGGCGGTCAACGACGATATGAAAAACACCAGCATCACCTTCATCGTCCGCAGCATCGCCCCGAACGTACCAATCGCCGCCAACGCCGACCTCGACGACTCCATCGATATCCTGGCCCTGGCCGGCTGCAGCCACGTCTTCCAGTTCATGAACATGCTCGGCCAGTCCCTGGCCCGGCGCACTCTCGGTCGGCGGACACTCGCCAATATCACCTACCGCTATGAGGACCTGGTCATCGCCGCGGCCCCGGCGATGCGCACCCGGCTGGTGGGCAGGACCATCAGGGAACTGAGCCTGCGCCAGAAACTCGGGGTCAACGTCGTCGGCCTGTGGAATCGCGGCCAATTCAGCCTGCCCAGGCCGGAGACCCGCATCGAATCGAGCACCGTCCTGGTCTTCGCCGGTTCCGAGGAACAGCTGGCGGCCTATGACAATTACGTCGAAGAGACGCATCCCGTCAACGCCCCGGTCCTGATCCTCGGCGGCGGTCGGGTCGGCAAGGCGGCGGCCATCGCCCTCCAGGAGGAAGGAATCGCCTACCGCATCATCGACAAGAACCCCCGGATCATCGAAGGCGTCGACAACACCATCGTCGGCAGCGCCGCCGATCACGGAGTCCTGGGCAGGGCCGGCATCGCCGATGCCCCCTCGGTGTTCATCACGACCCACAGTGACGAGATGAACATCTACCTGACGATCTACTGCCGGCGCCTGCGGCCCGACATCCAGATCATCTGCCGCTCCAACCTCGACCGCAACATCAACATCCTCCACGCCGCCGGCGCCGACCTGGTCATGTCCCATGCGTCGATGGCGGCCAACACCATCATCAATCTCCTCTCCCCCGGCAAGGTGCTGATGCTGACCGAGGGGTTGAATATTTTCCGTCACAAGGTCCATCTCCACCTTGTCGGAAAAACCCTCATCGACAGCGGCATTCGCGAGAACACCGGCTGCAGTGTCATTGCCGTCCGGCGTCAGGAACGCATGCTGATCAACCCCGACCCGAACGAACCGTTGCAGACCGACGATGAGATGATCATGATCGGCACCGCCGAATCGGAAAAAACCTTCACGACCATGTACCCGGAAAAGAGCTAGAAAACCGGAAACGACCGGCAAGGGGGCTGAATACAGGCGAAAAGTCGCCCCCTCGACCGCTTGCCATATTCAATAATTTTGAATATTTAATGTTTGATTTTTCCACCCTCCGGGATCAGCCGGACCTCTCCTTGCCGAGACATATACTTGTTATTACAATTGATATTTGATATATTGCAGCATCGTCTTGCAATTATGCAATTTTTATAATAAATTAGTTTGATAATCAACCTGTTGTCTCAAGCGCAGGCTGAGTTTTTTCTCTGACACGACAATCCTGCATGCCCGGCGAGAACACCCCTGGCATGCAGTTTTTGCATACCCGCGCATCGTCCGGCACCACAACCGGTAACGGGTGTCCGGCCGTTGCCGGCTATCCGCCTCGGCGTCCGTCACACTCAACTGCCATACAGCGAACAGGCAGTCCATGATTCCGGTCGTCCCGCCGTCCCGCAGCACTGGCCAGTCGCCCCATCACCAGCGGTATTCCCATTGCGGACGATCCGGCGTTATGGACCTGCACAATGGAGGTCACTATGGACAAGCCACCCCTGCATATTTTGATGCTGAGCATCCATGGCCTCGTCCGAGGCCACGACCTGGAGCTTGGCCGGGACGCCGATACCGGCGGCCAGGTCACCTACGTCGTCGAACTGGCCCGAGCCCTCGGCCGCAACCCGAATGTCGAGTGGGTCGATCTGCTGACCCGGCTGATCGACGATCGGGAGGTCTCGTCCGATTATGCCCAGCCTGAAGAAAAGCTGGGGCCGAGGGCACGGATCGTGCGTCTGCCATTCGGTCCGAAACGCTACCTGCGCAAGGAAGTTCTGTGGAAGCACCTCGATCACCTGGTCGACCGCTGTCTGCACCACCTCCGTTCCCAGGAGAAGCTGCCGGACGTCATCCACTCCCATTATGCCGATGCCGGCTACGTCGGCACGCAGCTGTCACGGCTGCTCGGCATCCCCCAGATCCATACCGGCCATTCGCTTGGCCGCGGCAAACTGCAGCGGCTGCTTCAGTCGGGGAGAAAGAAGAGTTCGCTGGAACGTCAGTTCAACTTTGCCCAGCGTCTTGCCGCCGAGGAGGAGGTGCTCAGCCATGCCTCGCTGATCGTCGCCAGCACCCGCCAGGAGATTGTCACCCAGTATGGCGATTATATCAATTTCGATGCCAAACGGGCCAGCGTCATTCCCCCCGGCACCGACACCACGCGGTTTTCAGCGCCGGGTCGGCGACCGATCTCCGAAACGGTCTGCCGGATGGTCGACCGTTTCCTTGATATCCCGGAAAAACCCTGTATCCTCGCGATCTGCAGACCGGAAACGAAAAAAAATCTGCACCGCCTGCTCACCGCCTATGGCGAGGACGCGGATCTGCAGGAGATGGCCAATCTGGTGATCATCGCCGGCAACCGCGACGATATCCAGACCATGGAGGCCGCCCAGCAGCAGGTGCTGGCGGATCTGTTGCTGGCGATCGACCGCTACGACCTGTGGGGCAAGGTCGCCATACCCAAACACCATCGAATGGAGGACATCCCCGACCTCTATCGCCTCGCCGCCAGACGGCGCGGGGTATTCGTCAACCCGGCCCTCACCGAGCCCTTCGGCCTCACCCTGATCGAGGCCGCAGCCAGCGGTCTGCCGATCGTCGCCACCGAAGACGGCGGTCCTATCGACATCATCGGCAACTGCCGCAACGGTCTGCTGATCGATCCCCTGAAGCCCGAGGGCATCGCCCTCGCCCTGAAAACGGTCCTCAGCGACCGCAAGGCCTGGAGAACCTGGGCCCGCAGCGGTATTCTCGGCGTCAAACGGCACTATACCTGGGCCGGACATGTCGCCCAGTACCTCAATGCTGTCCGGCGGGTGCTGCGCAAGGATCGCAAGCGGTTCCGCCGCCAGCTGGCGACCTTCGCCCATGACCGCCGGTCGGCACTGCCGCTGGCCAGACAGGCGCTGATCAGCGATATCGACAACACCCTGATCGGCGATCAGGAGGGCCTGGAGCAACTGATCGAGTGGCTGCAGGTCCGTGCGGGACGGGTCGCCTTCGGGGTCGCGACCGGGCGCAGCCTGGCCGGCACGGTCCGAACGTTGCGCGACTGGCGGGTGCCGATGCCGGATGTGGTGATCACCTCGGTCGGCACGGAGATCGCCTATGGACCCGACCTCCGTGCCGATCCCGGCTGGGCCAAACTCATTCGCCACCAGTGGCGACGCGACGCCCTGGCCGAAGCGATGACCGCCATCCCCGGCATTACCTTGCAGCAGAAGGAGAACCAGCGTCAGTTCAAGATCAGTTACAATGTCATCCCCGAGCTGATGCCGCCCATAGACCAGGTCGGCGCCTATCTCCAGCGCCTCAACCTGCGCGCCAACCTGATCTACTCGCACCAGGCCTATCTCGATATCCTGCCGGTGCGCGCCTCAAAGGGGCAGGCCATCCGCTACCTCGCCTACAAGTGGGGCCTGCCGCTCAACTCCTTTCTCGTCGCCGGCGACTCCGGCAACGACATAGAGATGATGCTCGGCGACACCCTCGGGGTCATCGTCGGCAACCACAGCCCCGAGATCAGATCGCTCAAGGGGCGACATCAGGTCTATTTCGCCTCCGATCACTATGCGCGGGGGATTCTCGAAGGAATCGCCCATTATCAATTCGGCGGTTCCAGCCATCCACAAAGGTTTCTGACGTCATGATCGAAGAACTGATCCAATTCACACGAGAGAACCGAGATTCCGTCTATACTTTTCTGCGGCGGTGCTTCGGCTGCAACCGCCTGTTCCTCCTTCCTTCCGACCTGCGTCAGGAATTCCGGCAGATGGGCGACGAGAGCGATCGCAACCTGCCCGACTCCTGCCTCCAGACCTTTGTCTTCCATCTCCAGGAAGGGGTCTTCAACCAGCCCTGGGCCTATTTTTCGGTGCGAGGGCGGATCGCCGAGTGGCGCTTTGTGCGGATGCATATCGAACATGTGGTGCCTGAGGAGATAGACATCAGCGAATTTCTGCGCTTCAAGGAGGCTCAGGTCCTCCCCGCTGATGATGGACATCCTGTGCTCGAAATCGATTTCGGTCCCTTCGGCAGAGACTTCCCCCGGTTGAAGGAGGCCAGAACGATCGGCCAGGGGGTGATGTTTCTTAATCGTCAGCTCTCGAGCACGCTGTTTCAAAGAGTTCACGAAGGAGAGGTGCGCCTGCTGAATTTTCTCAAGGTCCATTCCATCGACGGCAAAACGCTGATGATTCACGGCGATTTCAATTCGGTGACGGCCCTGCGGGAAGGCCTGCGCAAGGCACTGGGGTGGGTTGACAAACTCGACGGCCAGACCCCTCTCGAAAAGTTTGCCGATGCCCTCTCGCGAATGGGGTTTTCCCCCGGTTGGGGCGATTGCGCCGAACGGGTGGCCGAGACGATGAACCTCCTTCTCGATCTGCTCGAAGCGCCATCGCCGGGAAACCTCGAGGCCTTCCTGGCCCGCATCCCGATGATCTCACGGCTGCTGGTAGTCTCGCCGCACGGCTATTTCGGCCAGCACAATGTCCTCGGCCTGCCGGACACCGGCGGTCAGGTCGTCTATATCCTCGACCAGGTGCGGGCACTGGAACATGAGATGCGGGAACGGCTGGCCCGGCAGGGTGTCATCGTCGAACCGAAGATCCTCATCCTCACCCGCCTCATCCCGGACGCCGAGGGCACGACCTGCGGCCAGCGCCTCGAAAAGGTCAACGGCTGCAGCAACACCTGGATTCTCCGGGTACCGTTCCACAAGGAAAACGGCGAGATCATCCGCCACTGGATCTCCCGTTTCGAAATCTGGCCGTATCTCGAAGACTTCGCCGGACATGCCGAACGGGAGGCCCTGGCGGAACTGGGCGGTCGGCCCGACCTGATCATCGGCAACTATTCCGACGGCAACCTGGTCGCCTCCCTGCTCAGCCAGCGCCTCGGCATCACCCAGTGCAATATCGCCCATGCCCTCGAAAAAACGAAGTATCTTCACTCCGACCTGTACTGGCATGAAAACGACGACCAGTACCATTTTTCCTGTCAGTACACCGCCGATCTGATCGCGATGAACACCGCCGACTTCATCATCACCAGCACCTACCAGGAGATCGTCGGCACCGCGGACTCGATCGGCCAATACGAGAGCTATCGTTCCTTCACCATGCCCGGGCTGTTCCGGGTGATCGACGGCATCAACCTCTTCGATCCGAAATTCAACATCGTCTCGCCGGGCGCCAATGCCGGGGTCTATTTTTCCCACAGCGAAGAGGATCGGCGGTTGAGTTCTCTCCATCCGGAGATCGAAGAGCTGTTGTTCGGCGGTCCCCACCCCTGCGCCCGCGGGGTCCTGGTGAAGAGGGAGAAACCGGTGATCTTTTCCATGGCCCGCCTCGACCGGATCAAGAACCTCACCGGCCTGGTCGACTGGTACGGCCGCTCCGAGCGGCTGCGCGGGCTCGCCAACCTGGTGGTGATCGGCGGCTATATGACCGCCGAGGAGTCGCGCGACCACGAGGAGCAGGAACAGATCCGGCTCATGCACGAACTGATCGACCGGCACCAGCTCGACGGTCAAATCCGCTGGCTGGGACTGCATATGGAAAAAAACTTGTCCGGCGAAATGTACCGCTACATCGCCGACCTGCGTGGAATTTTCGTTCAGCCTGCCCTGTTCGAGGCCTTCGGCCTGACAATCATCGAGGCGATGTCCTCGGGACTGCCGACTTTTGCGACCAGATACGGCGGCCCGCTGGAGATCATCCGCCATAACGTCTCCGGTTTCCATATCGATCCCAACGACGGTGATTCCTGTGCGGCGCAGATTGCCGATTTCCTCGAAACCTGCGATGCCGATCCGCAGGAGTGGCAACGACTGTCGCTCGGGGCGCTGGCCCGGGTCAAGACCCATTACACCTGGAAGCAGTACGCGGAACGGATGATGACACTGTCCCGGATCTACGGATTCTGGAAATATATGAGCAATCTGGAAAGAGAGGAGACCGCCCGCTACCTGCACATGTTCTACCAGCTGCAGTACCGCCCCCTCGCCGAGGCGGTGCGCCGGGGAGCGACGCATCAGTGAGCGATCTCGTGCAGTTAAGCGGCCGGCCCGCTTCGGGACGGTCCGCTTGAACTGCAGGTTAGAAACCGGTGGGGTACCGCCACCCTGGCGCGGGCCACCGATCCTCTTCTTGTTCTTTGCAGGTGCTACCGACGCCCGAGCAAGCTGCCCGGTGCTGCATTAGCCGACGCTGATGCCCTGGAAGCTTACCGCCACGGAAGCGACTGCCGAAAATAACGATCTCCACCGAAGGCAAGGCGTCAGCCAAGGCCGCAGCCAAGCGAAACCGCCGGCTGATCGAAGCGTGCTTACGACATCGTTTGGCGAAGCGGCCGATGCTCCCCCACCGCTGGACCGACCATCGTTCGAGCACTTGAAGCCCGATTTAATTGCGCGTAATCTATTTGTGTACAATCAGGCCGCGAGGCGCCCCCGCTTGTGGATGGAGCGCGCGTTGACTGGCAACTTTAAGGAGTGACCATGAAGGCTTATCGGATCTCGCATGGCGGGCAAATCGACGGACTGCAGTTGGAAGACATCGTCGAGCGCCCGCTCGAGCCCTACGAAGTACGCGTCAGGGTGCGTGCTGTGTCGCTAAATTATCGCGATCTGGTGGTCGCCAAGGGGATGGATCCGACGAAGGTAGATCGCCCGGTCATTCCCTGTTCCGATGGCGCGGGAGATGTCATCGCTGTCGGTTCGATGGTCCGCCGGGTCAAGCCGGGCGACCGGGTGGCGGCGTCCTTCTTCCCCCATTGGCTCGAAGGTGGGCCTGATCGAAGCAAGGTCCGGAACTCGCTCGGTGGCGACGTCGACGGTATGCTGGCCGAAGAAGTCACGCTGCATGAGGAAACCCTCGCCAAGATCCCGGACCAGCTTGGATACGTCGAGGCGTCGACCCTCCCGTGTGCAGGCGTCACCGCGTGGAATGCGATCTTCGAGTCATCCGACGTTCGCCCCGGCGATACTGTTCTCCTGCTTGGCACCGGTGGTGTTTCAATCCTGGGTCTGCAGCTGGCAAAGGCTGCAGGCCTGCGGGTGATCGTCACATCGTCCAGCGATGAGAAGCTGGCGCGCGCCCGCGCCCTGGGTGCGGATGTGACGATCAACTACCGTGCGACCCCCGAATGGCAGGACGAGGTGCTAAACCAAACTGGCGGCGAGGGAGTCGATCTGGTGCTGGAGGTAGGCGGGCAGGGAACCGTTACCCGCTCTGTCGCATCCACCGCCGTGGGCGGGACCATCGCCGTCATCGGGGGCGTCAGCGGCTTCGGTGGCGAGGTCAATCCGATGACCCTGACGCTCGGTGCCAAGCGCATGATCGGCATCTACGTCGGCAGCCGAGCCATGTTGGAGCAAGCAGCGGGGCTGGTCGCTGGAACCGGCATGAAGCCGGTGGTCGATCGCGTATTCCCGTTTGCCGAGGCGCAGGAAGCGTTCCGCCACCTTGAGTCGGGAGCGCATTTCGGCAAGGTCGTAATCGAACTGACGCAATAGTCCCGCCGCCGACTTTCCCGACCGAGACCCAAAATGCCAGAGAATAAAGCGCCCCCTGTGTGTGACGACCTGATGTCGCTCGACCGGCAGGTGTGTTTCGCTCTCTATGCCGCATCGAACCTCGTTACCCGCCAGTACCGGCCGCTGCTGGCCGAACTCGGACTCACGTTCCCGCAGTATCTGGTGATGCTGGTGCTGTGGGAATCCGAGCAACAGACCGTCGGCGCTATCGGTGAACGGCTCCACCTTGACAGCGGCACCCTGACGCCGCTTGCCGAGCGTAGGCTTTGAGTCTCGGGGCTCGTCGTCTCTTTTCCATGAGCCGCTGGTACAGCAGGTGCGTTGTGTGCTCGCGGTAGTTATCGCGAAGCCGTTGCAAGGCTTTTCAGCCGCATCTGAGCTGAAGTTCGCCAAGGCGAAATGGCCAGCAGCGCAGAGGCGTATCAACTCATCGCAACGGTCAAGCTCGGCGCAAAGGTCGGGCTCTAACAGCGTTTCGGCGACGCGGCCATGCTCGACTGCAGGGTTTTCGGCGAGGCGACACAGAAGATCGTTCCCGACCCGCCGATGGTATAATCGAAGGCGAATTTCTGGTTGGTGAACAGATCGACACAGAAATCGACGGCATCGCTGTCGTAGAGAACACCCCGATGCTGCCGGACCTCGTCCAGGGCGGCCTCGATGCCCAGCGCCGGACGATACGGCCGGAAGGAACTCTTGGCCTCGACCACGTCGGCCACCGCCAGGATCCGTGCTTCGAGCAGGATATCGTCGCCCTTGAGTCCGAGAGGATAGCCGGAGCCGTCGAGACGCTCATGGTGCTGGAAGACCATGTGCGCCACCGGCCACGGGAAGGGGATGTTTTTGAGGATTTCAAAGCTGATCTGGGGGTGGATCTTGATGACTTCGTACTCGGCGTCGAGCAATTCTCCGGCCCGGCTGAGGATCGACACCGGGATACGGATCTTGCCGACATCGTGAAGGATGCCGGCGATGCGGATCCCTTCGATGATATGCGCCGACAGCCCCATCTTCTCGGCAATGGCGCAGGCCAGCAGGGCCACCCGTTGCTGGTGGCCGGCGGTGTAAGGGTCCCTGATCTCGACCATCTGGGCCATGCTGCAGATGCTGCCGTTCAGCATCTCCTGGAGTTCGGCGGTCTTTTCCTCCACCTTCTGCTCGAGGATGGCGTTCTGAGCCCGCAGCTGCGCCTTCATCTCCTCGAGGAAGATATGGGTGTGGATCCGGGCCTTGACCTCGGCGACATGAAAGGGCTTGGTGATATAATCGACCGCCCCGACCTCGAAACCCCGGGTCTTGTTGATGGTATCCTGCATCGCGGTGAGGAAGATGACCGGGATCGAACTGGTCTCCGGGTTGGCCTTGAGCCGCGAACAGACCTCGTAGCCGTCCATTTCCGGCATCATGATATCGAGCAGGATGAGGGCGGGACGGAACTTGTCGACATACTCCAGGGCGGCGCTGCCCTTCTTGGCGATGCCGAGCCGGTAGTCATCCTTGAGACTGCCGACCAACAGATCGATATTGGTGGCATTGTCATCGACAATGAGGACGAGGGGCCGTTCCGTCGGTGTCATCACATTCCCCCTGGTTGCTGCATCTGCTGCAGGGTTGATTTGGCTTGATCATAATCGTAGCGGTCGATCTGGTGCTCGAGGATCGACAGCAGGTCCGGCTGCGGCAGGGTGCCGGCCGCGGCATGGCGGCGGATTCTCTGCAGGGCCTGGGTGATCGCCTCGGGGTCGGCCCGATCTATCGCCTCCTCCATTTCACGAAAGATCCGGCTCGCATCTTCACCAGGTTCAGGGGGCGGCTCCGTGGCCGCGACGATAACCTCAGCCGGCGCCAGGGTGCGCAGCGAGCCGAGCACCTGGTCGAGGGAATCGAGCAGATCCCCGATCATGGCGTCAAAATCCGGGGCCAGGGCCGTGGTGGCATCAAGACCTTTCCGGCATTCTTCCTCGACCCGGGCCGCGGCGGTCTGCAGGGCGACCGCGCCGATATTGCCGGCACTGCCCTTGAGACTATGGGCGAGACGGAGGATGTCGTCAAGCCGTCCTTCCGCCGTCGCCTGCTCAATCTTCCGGCGGGTGGAACCGTTGTCGTTGTTGAAACCGATCAGGATGGTCCTGAAGGTGCGGCGGTCAAGACCCGAGTTCGCCAGCGCCGACTGGACATCGATGCCGGGCAGGTCGAGCGCAGGCCCATCGTCTTTGACAACCACCGCCGCGGTTATCGCCTCGCCTGCCGCCTCGGCATCGGCCTTGGCACCCCGCACCGTCTCCGCCACCCGTTTGTGTCCTCGCAGCAGATGGGAGAGGGTCGCAAACAGCCGTTCCTGGTTGATCGGTTTGGCGATGTAGCCGTCCATCCCGGCCTCGAGACACTTCTCCTCATCTCCCTTCATTGCATGGGCAGTCATCGCGATAATCGGCAGCTTGGCACAGCCGGGAATTTCCCTGATCAACCGGGTCGCCTCGTAGCCGTTCATCTTCGGCATCTGGATATCCATCAGCACCCCGTCGAAACTTTTCTCCTGCACCGCCTGCACCGCCAGTTCGCCGTTGTCGACGACGGTGACATCGATTTCCGCCTTTTCGAGGATCGCCGTCGCCACGATCTGGTTGGTCAGGTTGTCCTCCGCCAGGAGCAGCTTGATTCCCCGCAGCTGCTTGCTGTACAGCGAGGAGCGGGTGGTGAAGTCATGCTTCGACCCTTCGCTCCGCCCCCCTCCTTTGCCGAAGGCGTCCATGATCGCATCGAACAGGGTCGACTGGAAGATCGGTTTGGTCAGGAATCCGTTGGTACCGGCCCTTTCGGCATCCTCCCGGTGCAGATCCTTGGCGAAGGCGGTCATGATGATGATCGGCAGATCGAGGTGCAGCTCACCCCTGATCCGCTTCGCCGTCTCGATGCCATCGAGATCGGGCATCTGCCAGTCCATCATGATCAGGTCGACCGGCTGCTGTTTCATCCGCAAGGAAGACAGACGCTCCAGCGCCTCGACGCCCGAAGGCAGGGTCTCGACCTTAAAGCCGAGGGACTGGAGGATTTTGCTCATGATCATCCGGCTGTCGGCAAGGTCATCGACCACCAGGACATTGAGACCATGGATGTCCGGAGGCAGAACGTATTTCGCGACGGGCAGGCTGCCGGCCCGGCCGAGCTGGACGGTGAAAAAGAAATTGCTGCCCTTGCCGAGGGTACTCTCGACGCCGATCGATCCCTTCATCATCGTCACGAACTTGCTGCAGATGCTGAGCCCGAGCCCGGTCCCCTCGTATTTTCGCGTCGACGAGGTATCGCCCTGGGTGAAAGGACGGAAAATCGTCGTCATATAACTGGACGGGATCCCCATGCCGGTATCCTTGACCGAAAAGGAGAGCAGGACCCTGTCGGGAGGGAGATCGCTCTGTGTTGAGGACGCGTCCTGGGCGCTGACCAGGATGCTGCCGCCGGAAGGGGTGAATTTGATGGCGTTGCTGACCAGGTTGGTGAGAATCTGCTGCAGTCGCAGGGAATCGCCGAGCAGCAGACGGGGAGTGTCCCTGTCGATGTCGACGAGCAGCTCAAGCCCCTTCTCGCCCGCCTGGTGGACGAAGACATCCATGACCCGGTCGAAGACCTCATCAAGCCTGAAAATCCGGTCCTTCAATTCCATCTGCCCGGCCTCGATCTTCGAGAAGTCAAGGATGTCGTTGATGATGCCGAGCAGTGAATAGGCGGAATTCTGGACGATATGGAGAAAGTTCTCGATCGTCTTCGGCACCTGTTCGCTGAGGGCCAGATCGATGGCGGCGATGATGCCGTTCATCGGCGTGCGGATCTCATGGCTCATATTGGCGAGAAATTCGCTCTTGGCCTGCGTCGCCGCCTCGGCCAGCTCTTTCGATTTCTGCAGTTCCTCATCCAGCTGCCGATGCTCCTCGATCTCCTCCATCAAGATCAGCTGCGAAGCCTTCAGCCGGCGGTTGAGCCGCAGGATCAGCGCCGTCAGAACGAGGGACAGCACAAAGAGAACAGCGAGCGGTACGATCCATGACATATAGGCCCGCATTACCGCCCCGACGGTTATGCGGCCGAGATCCTTGTACGGACCGAGACGAAGGAATTTGAGGAGGTCGTGGACCGGCTGGTAATTGAGCGGGATGGTCCAGCCGGCGCATCCCGCCGCCACCGCCGCCGGATTGTGGGCCTCCATCTGCAGCAGGGCGATGGCGACCTTCTCCGCCAGTTCGTCGGGGGTCTGCCTGACCTTGGCCATCGGCCAGTCCGGATATTCTCTCGTCGTAATCAAATAGGGCGCTTCGCCCTCCTGGTGGCCCAGGCGCGGGAAGACATAGACGGCATCGAGCGATATCTTGCCTTCGGCCGCCATCTGTTCGAGGGTATTGGTCCGCACCGTCCCGGCGTCGGCCTTGCCGGCCAGCACCGCCTCGACGACCTCGTCGTGAGTCTCACCGAAACGGAGGGCCCGGAAATCCCTGTCGGGATCGATGCCGTTCTCGAGCAGTTCCCGCCACGTCATCTGCCAGCCGCCGAGCGATGATTCGGAGACCGCCATGAAGACCTTGCCGCTCAGATCGATGAAGCGGCGGATGTCGGTGCGGTCCCGGCGGGTGAAGATGACGCTGCCGTACCTGGAATAGACACCGCCGAGGCGCATCTCCTTCAGGGTCGCAATCCTGTTGGCGCCATACAGATATTCGAGTTCGACATAGGACGACGAGTTGGTGAGGATGAAATCAACCTCCGCCTTTTCCACCGTCGGATTGATCCGGGTGTGCTCCAGCGGGACAATGACAAACCGATGACCGGGGATCTGCTTACTCAGGTAGTCGGCTGTCGGCGTCCAGCTTTTCAGGCATTGCTCCTTGCCCCTGATGGCCAGGACGCCGATCTTGAACTGGTCCTCGGAGCCGGCGGCACCGGCCGTTGACAGAAACGGAACCAGCAGGCAGACCAGGACCAGCGCGGCTTGCCACCACTGCCCGAAGCGGAGCCCCCCCTGTCTGCCATCAGGCATCGCCATCTCCCGGAAACACGTGATGAATGAGTGCCAAAGCCTGCACTTCCTGCATGAAGACAGACAAGGCCACTGGATGAAATGATGAAATCAAGCAGCGGCTGCGAACACGGCGGCAGCGTGTTTGATCATGCATACCTGGCCAACGGCTGGAAAGACACGCTTTCCGCCCTGACCCGGTACTTCAAGGTAATGCATCGTCCCCTTCCCGGCAATAGATTTCACCCGCCCCCGACTTGCCGGCCGGCCGCCGCTCGGGTAGATTGGAGAGCAAACAGGTTTCCGATCTACCCGATCCCCATCCACTTTGGCCCCAACTCATGCACGCCATCCGGTACCGCCACCCGCGGCCAATGATCCTTTGCCGGTCCCTGCTCCTGCTCACCGTACTGGCCGCCAGCCTGGCCCGGCCGGTCGGCGCCGCCGAGCCGAGCGTCCCCGTCACCGTGTCGTTCTTCGGGGCGGGCGGGGAGGACGCAGTGCTGCTCCACCAGGCCGGCCGCTGTGCACTGCTGGTTGACGCCGGCCCACGTGGCAGCGGCATCCGCATCGGCGAGGCCCTGGAGCGCCGCGGGGTCGAGGGCCTCGATCAACTGGTCATCTCCCACCCTCATCTTGACCACTTCGGCGGGGTACTGACTCTGCCCACATCTCTGGAAATCGCAATGGTGCACGACAATGGCGGCGACAACGGCGGCGAACCTGGCTTTGCCGACTACCGCCGCTGGCGCCGGCACTTCCCTTATCAGCCCCTCGCGGCCGGGGCAAAATGGCGATGCGGGGAGATCGAGGTGTCCGTACTCGCCGCCGATTCGACCACATCGCGGCCGGAGAAGATCAACGATGGTTCGATCGTCCTCGCCGTAACCGTCGGATCGGTGCGCCTGCTCCTGCCCGGCGATATCGAGGCCGGCGGACGCCGGGCGCTCGCCCGCCGCCCCGGGGCGCTCCGGGCCGATATCGTCAAGATTCCGCATCACGCCAAGGATGCCGGCGGTCTCGGCCCCTGGCTCGATGCCGTCAGGCCGGCCCTCGCAGTCATCAGCACCGGCAAAGACACAGTTGTTGATCCCGCCGCCCTTGAACTGGTGCGGGCCAGCAGCGGCGAAGTGTGGCGGACCGACCTCCAGGGCGACCTGGAGATCAGGATCGATGCCCGGGGATGGCACCATGTCGGACAATAGGACGATGCGGTACCTGGCCATTGCCTATGTGCTGCTGATCTATGCCACCTCGGGATGGATGCGCGACCTCTCCACCTTGGCGCGGCAGATCGTCGGGGACGGTCTCGGCCTGGGAATGACAACCGGTCTCGTCGTGATCCTGGGCGTCATCCTCTTCACTATCCACCGCTCTCATCGCCCCCTTGCCGTCTTGCCCTACCTCCCTGTCCTGCTCGGGTATGGTCTCGCCCTGGTGTGGCTGGAGATCCCGGAGGAACGCTTCCACCTCCTTCAGTACGGGATCCTCAGCCTTCTCTGCAGCCGGGCCCTGCCGAATTCCCTCCACGGCGTCCGCCGCCACCTGCTGGCGTTCATGCTGGTGTGCCTCGCCGGTGCCGGCGATGAACTGATCCAGTGGCTGCGCCCCAACCGGGTCGGCGATCTTCGCGATATCGTCATCAACGCGATCGCCGCCCTGCTCGCCCAGGCCCTGATCGCCATCACCGCCAGTTCCGCAACCGCCGGAAGGGCAGGCGCAATCGACACGCAGCGAGAGGTGCGGCCGCCGACTGCAGACGTCTGAAGAGGCCCCTCCCCTGGGCAACCGGCTCCTCTCAGCTGTTCCTCAAATATCTGTCCCGGCGTTGACCAGACCCAGCCGCTCGAGGAGATGAAAGAGGAGGGAAAGGGCCATGCCGGCTACGGTCGCCAGGGCCATGCCCTTGAGCTGGACGTTGCCGAGATTGACGGCCGCCCCGCTGATCCCGACGATCAGGACAATGGCCGTCAGGATGAGATTGATCGGTCGGGAGTAGTCGACCTTCGCTTCCACCAGCATCCGGATGCCGGAGGCGGCGATGACCCCGAAGAGGAGAATCGAGATGCCGCCCATGACCGGAGTCGGGATGGACTGGATAACCGCCGACAGCTTGCCGATGAAGGCGAGAAGGATCGAGATGACCGCCGCCCCGCCGATGATCCAGACCGAATAGACCCTGGTGATCGCCATGACCCCGATGTTCTCGCCGTAGGTCGTTGTCGGCACCGAGCCGAAGAAACCGGAGAGCACCGTCGACACGCCGTCGCCCATCAGCGAGCGATGGAGCCCCGGGTCGCGGGTCAGTTCCCGGCCGACGATGTTGCCGGTCACCACCAGGTGGCCGATATGTTCGGAGATCACCACCAGCGAGGCCGGAATGATGATCAGGATCATGTTGAGGTCAAACTTCGGGGTGTAGAAGGTCGGCAGGGCGAGGATCGCGGCGCTCGATACCCCGTCGAAGCTGACCATCCCCATGAACACCGCGACCGCATAGCCGACGACGATGCCGATCAGAACCGGAATGGCCGCCATGAACCCCCTGAACAGCAGGGAACCGAAAACGACCGTGAGCAGGGTGACGATGGAGACGATGATCGCCTCGACATTGTAGGCGCCTTTGGCATCCGGCATGATCCCGGCCATCCCGGTCGCCACCCCGGCCAGTTCGAGACCGATGAGCATGACGATGGGGCCCATCGTCGCCGGCGGCAGGACGAAATCGATCCACTCCGAGCCGAACTTCCAGACCATCAGGGCTACGGCCATGAAGATGCAACCGGAAACGATGAACCCGCCCAGGGCGTAGGAATAGTTGCCGGCCCACAATCCCTGATCGGCCCCGAGGACGACGAAGACCGGCGACAGAAAGGCGAAGCTCGAACCGAGAAAGGCCGGGGCCCGGCCCTTGCAGAGGATGAGGTAGATCAGGGTGCCGACGCCGTTCATCAGCAGGACGACGGCGGGGTCGATTTTGAACAGGGTCGGCACCAGCACAGATGCCCCGAACATCGCGAAAAGGTGCTGGAAACTCAGGGGAATCCCCTGCAGCATCGGTACCTTCTCATCCACCTGTATCGTCTTTTGAATCATTGCGATCGCTCCTAGTTCCGCTGGTTTCCCGTCGACCGCCGCCGAGGCCGGTTTGTCGGCTATTATTTTGTTATATCGAATAAAAAGTGAACTGACCGTTACACATCGAGCCAATTTTTCCCTCGGTCGATGACAATCCACTCCCGTACCATATCGTGTCCCGGCGGGCAACATAATGTTCTGCCAGCCGCCGCGAACTCCAGGTTCCCGGCAGCCCGGCGCCTGATACTCGACCGGGCGCCGACCGCCACTGCCCTCCAGGCGATAAAAAAAATTTGACAGATCGATGTTCTTTGAGTAGATGGGGACTGAACATTCACTCCGCACGATTTTCTTTTCCGGGTACCCCACGCCATGACCAAGGAAATTACCGACAAACGATCAGCCATCCTCAAGGCCGCGATGGAACTGATCGCCGAAAACGGCTTCCACGGGGCGCCGACGGCAATGATCGCCGTCCGGGCCGGGGTCGGCACCGGCACCATCTACCGTTATTTCGCCGACAAGGACGTGCTGATCCGGGAGGTGCACCGGGAACTGGAAGAACGGATGAACCCGATACTGATGGTCCGGAATGCCGCTGAGCGGTCGCTCAAGGAGCGATTCCAACATTTCTTCTTCGGCCTGATGCGCTTTCTGCTCGACAACCCGCTGGAGTTCAAGTTCCTCGAACAGTTCTACAATTCGCCCTATGGCGTTGCCATGCGGCGCGACAAGATCCTCAACCAGAAGGCGAGCGACCAGCGGTGTGACACAGTGAAAAATCTCTTCGAGCAGGGCATTGCCGAAGGGATGATCAAGGACCTGCCGCTCCCCATCCTCTTCGCCTTGTTCTTCGGCACACTGGCGTCGGTGGCCCGTGATCATACCCTCGGTTTCATCGAACTGAACGACGACCTGATCTACAGAACGGCGGAGGCCAGCTGGGATGCCATCAAGCGCTAGGGCACCGGAGGCCAGGCGCTTCCACCATACCATGCACGTGCAATCACCGACCGGGCCAGGCTCGAGACGCGGCATCGTCTTCCCGCCGCCACCGGTCGCCTTCAACATTCAAGGACAAAAACCATGAGCACGCTCAAGATAGCACCGTTCATCGCCCTTGCCCTGGCTGCCGCCATGCTGCTCGGCGCCTGCAAGGATGGCAAGCACCCCCCCCAGACCATGGGCGCCGGCGGTCCGATCGAGGTCGAGACGATCACCGTCGCCTCCCAGGCGGTCAGCCTCAGCGAAGAGCTGCCGGGCCGAACCAGTGCCTTCCGGGTCGCCGAGGTCCGGCCCCAGGTCGGCGGCATCCTCCAGCGACGACTGTTCACCGAGGGCAGCGAGGTCAAGGCCGGGCAGCTGCTGTACCAGATCGATCCGGCTTCCTACCAGGCCGCCTATGACAGTGCCAAGGCGGCATTGGCAAGGGCCGAGGCGGCGGAATACTCGGCCCGGCTGAAGGCCGATCGCTTCCGGACCCTCGTCCGTACCCAGGCGGTCAGCACCCAGGAGCAGGTGGATTCGGAAGCCGCCTGGAAACAGACGGTGGCCGAAGTCGCCGCCGCCAGAGCGGCCCTGGAGACCACCCGGATCAACCTCGACTACACCAGGATCACTGCCCCGATCGGCGGCCGCATCGGCAAGTCCGAGGTGACCGAGGGCGCCCTGGTCACCGCCCAGCAGCCTGCGGCCCTGGCCGTCATCCAGCAGCTCGACCCGATGTACATCGATGTCAGCCAGTCGAGCGTCGAGATGCTGCGCCTCAAAAAAGAGGTGGATTCCGGTCAGCTGCAGGTCGACGCCGAGGGCAAGGCCCGGGTGGGCGTGCTCCTCGAGGACGGGTCGCAGTACCCCCATCCCGGCACCCTCGAGTTCGCCGACGTCACCGTCACGATGTCCACCGGCACGGTGATTCTGCGGGTGCTGACCGCCAACCCGGACCACGTGCTGCTGCCCGGCATGTTCGTCCGCGCCCGACTGGAGCGCGGCCAGCGACCCGACGCCATCCTCGCGCCGCAGGTGGCCGTCACCCGCGACATCAAGGGCATCGCCCAGGCCCTGGTGGTGAACAAGGAATCCGTGGTCGAACTGCGCCGGCTCGTTACCGGCCAGATCATCGGCGACAGCATCGTGGTCGAATCCGGCCTGCAGGCCGGCGACCGGGTGATCGTCGCCGGGCTGCAGAAGGTCCGCCCCGGCGCGGCGGTCAAGGCCGTCGAGGCCGGTGCCGCCTCCGCCGCTTCAGCCGAGGGCGGCCAGCCCGCAACCCAGAACAAGGCGGAGTAAGAAGCCATGGCACGTTATTTCATCGACCGGCCCATCTTCGCCTGGGTCATCGCCATCGTCATCATGCTCGCCGGCGCCCTCGCCGTAGTCGAACTGCCGATTTCCCAGTACCCCGAAATCGCCCCGCCCTCGGTGCGCATCACCACGAGGTACACCGGGGCATCGGCCGAGACCATCGAGAACTCGGTCACCCAGATCATCGAGCAGAACTTGACCGGTCTGGACAACTTCCTCTACATGAAATCGGAAAGCTCCTCCACCGGCAACGTCACCATCACCCTGTTCTTCGAGGCCGGCACCGACCCGGACATCGCCCAGGTCCAGGTGCAGAACAAGCTCCAGCAGGCACTGAAGCTGCTGCCCGACGCGGTGCAGAAGGAAGGCGTGCAGGTGGCCAAGTCCAACTCGACCTTCCTGATGATCGTCGGTCTGATCTCCTCCGACCCGACCGTAAAGAACTACGATCTCGCCGACTTCATGGTCAACACCCTGCGCGACCCGCTCAGCCGCACCCCCGGCGTCGGCACCATCCAGGTGTTCGGCGGCCAGTACGCGATGCGGATCTGGCTCGACCCGGGCAAGCTCAACAGCTTCCAGCTGACTCCGACGGATGTGGCCAATGCCATCCGTGCCCAGAACAACCAGGTGGCAGTGGGGGAACTGGGCGGCTCGCCCTCGGTGCCGGACCAGCAGCTCAGCTACTCGATGATGGCCCAGACCATGATGAGTTCGCCGGAGCAGTTCAGCCAGATCATGCTCCGGGTGCTCCCCGACGGCTCCCAGGTGCGACTCAAGGACGTGGCCCGGGTGGAGATCGGCGCCGAAAACTACTTCGCCGAGACCACCTTCAACGGCCAGACCTCTTCGGGCATGGCGATCATGCTCGCCACCGGCGCCAACGCCCTGGCGACCTCGGACGCCGTTCACGCCAAGATCAAGGAGCTGAAGCCCTATTTCCCGCCGGGCGTGGAGGTGATCTTCCCCTACGACACGACGACCTTCATCCGCATCTCCATCAAGGAGGTGGTCAAGACCCTGGTCGAGGCGATCATCCTCGTCTTCCTGGTCATGTACCTGTTCCTCCAGAATTTCCGGGCGACGCTGATCCCCACCATCGCCGTGCCGGTGGTCCTCCTGGGCACCTTCGCGATCATGGCGCTGTTCGGCTTCTCGATCAACACCCTGACCATGTTCGGCCTGGTGCTGGCCATCGGCCTGCTCGTCGACGACGCCATCGTCGTCGTCGAGAACGTCGAGCGGATCATGGCCGAGGAGGGGTTGTCGCCGCTCGAGGCCACCCGCAAATCGATGGACCAGATCACCGGCGCCCTGATCGGCATCGCCCTGGTGCTCTCCGCAGTATTCGTGCCGATGGCCTTCTTCGGCGGCTCCACCGGCGCCATCTACCGCCAGTTCTCACTGACGATCGTCTCGGCCATGCTGCTGTCGGTGCTGGTCGCCCTGATCCTCACCCCGGCCCTCTGCGCCACCCTGCTCAAACCGGTGACCAAGGGCCACAACCTGGAGAAGCGCGGCTTCTTCGGCTGGTTCAACCGTACCTTCGAGGGCGGTGCCGACACCTACCGCAACTGCGTCGGCTACGTGCTCAAGCGTACCGGCCGCTTCAGCATCATCTACCTGGCGATGATTTTCGTAGTCGGCTGGTTCTTCGTCAAGCTGCCCACCAGTTTCATCCCTGAAGAGGACCAGGGGGTGTTCCTCACCCTGGTGCAGTTGCCCACCGGCGCCACCATCGAGCGCACTCAGGGGGTACTGGACCGGGTCCGCGACCACTACCAGGCTGCGGAGGAGGAGAACATCGATGGCGTCTTCACCGTCGCCGGCTTCAGCTTTGCCGGCATGGGCCAGAACATGGGCATGGCCTTCGTCGATCTCAAGCACTGGGACGAGCGCACCCGGCCGGACCAGGAGGTCAAGGCGATCATCGGCCGGGCCATGGGCACCTTCTCCCAGATCAAGGAGGCCATGGTCTTCCCGTTCAACATCCCGCCGATCCCGGCCCTGGGCACCTCCACCGGCTTCGACTTCTTCCTCCAGGACCGCTCCGGCCTCGGCCATGACAAACTCGTCGAAGCCCGCAACCAGCTGCTCGGCATGGCGGCCCAGAACCCGAGCCTGACCCGGGTCCGCCCCAACGGCATGGAGGATGCCCCCGAGTACAACGTCGACGTGGATTATGAAAAGGCCATGGCGCTCGGCGTCACCGTCAGCGACATCAACACCACCCTGGGTACGGCCTGGGGCTCGATGTACGTCAACGACTTCCTCAACCAGGGCCGGGTGAAGAAGGTCTACGTCCAGGCGGACGCACCCTTCCGGATGAATCCGGAAGACCTCAACCTCTGGTACGTGCGCAACGACCGCGGCGAGATGGTGCCCTTCTCCGCGTTCGCCAGCGGCTACTGGAGCTACGGCTCGCCGCGGCTGGAGCGCTACAACGGCAACCCGGCGATCAATATCGTCGGCGAGGCGGCGCCAGGCCTGTCCAGCGGCGATGCGATGAAGACCATCGGCGAACTCGTGGCGCAACTGCCCCCCGGCTTCGGCTACGAGTGGACCGGGGCCTCCTTCCAGGAAATGCGGGCCGGCACCCAGGCGCCGTTCCTCTACGCCATCTCCATCCTGGTGGTGTTCCTCTGCCTGGCAGCCCTGTACGAAAGCTGGTCGGTGCCGTTCTCGGTCATCCTCGCCGTGCCCATCGGCGTCCTCGGGGCGCTGGCCGCCGTGTACACCCGCGGCCTGACCAACGACGTCTATTTCCAGGTCGGTCTGCTGACCACCATCGGCCTGTCGGCCAAAAACGCCATCCTCATCGTCGAGTTCGCCAAGCGGCGGTACGATCGCGGCCGCGACCTGGTCGACAGCGCCCTGCGGGCCGCCCGCCAGCGGCTGCGGCCGATCCTGATGACCTCGCTGGCCTTCATGCTCGGCGTGCTGCCGCTGGCGATCAGCACCGGCGCCGGCGCCAACAGCCGTCACGCGATCGGCACCGGCGTCCTCGGCGGCATGACCCTGGCCACGGTGCTGGCGATTCTCTTCATCCCGCTCTTTTTCGTAGTGGTGCTGCGCATTTTCAAACCCCGGCGGCGGGAGGCGGACAGCAGCTCCGCCGTCACCAAGGAGTGATGTCCATGAAGACCGACAAACGTACCCTTTCCGTGGCCCTGCTGCTGGCGCTCGCCCTCGGCGGCTGCTCGCTGGCACCCGGGTTCAACCGGCCGATGGCGCCGATCGCCGCGGTCCTGCCCGGCACAACTGTCGCTGGCCAGGCCGAGGTGCAGGCTGCGGACCTCGGCTGGCAGGAATTCTTTGCCGACGCGCGGCTGCAGACGATCATCGGCATGGCCCTGGCCAACAACCGCGACCTGCGCGAGACGGCCCTCAACGTCGAGGCCTACCAGGCCCAGTACCGCATCCAGCGGGCGCCGCTGCTGCCGGCCGTAAACGGCGGCGGTGGCTACGTCAAGCAGCGGACCATGAGCGGGAGCGGCTACGCCACCGGCGAGGCCTATTCGGCCTCGGTGGGAATCACCGCCTGGGAACTCGACTTCTTCGGCCGCATCCGCAGCCTCCGCGACCAGGCCCTGGAAGAATATCTGGCGATGGAGGAAAACCGCCGCGGCGCCCACATCAGCCTGGTGGCCGAGGTGGCGCGCGCCTACCTCACCTGGCTCGCCGACCGGCAGCTGCTGGCCATCACCGAGGACACCGCAGCCACCGAGCAGGCCTCCTATGACCTGATCAAGCGGCGCTTCGAGGAGGGCGTGGCGACCCGGATCGACCTCGCCCAGGCCCAGACCAGCCTGCAGACGGCCCGCGCCAACCTGTCCCAGTACCGCCGCATGGTGGAACAGGACGAGAACCTGCTGACCCTGCTGGCCGGCGGGCCGCTGCCGGGCGACCTGCCCCCTTCCACCGACCTGGCCGAGCAGGCCCTGCTCGGGCCGGTGCCGTCCGGCCTGCATTCCGACCTGCTCCTCCAGCGCCCGGACATCATGGCCGCCGAGCACGGGCTGCGGGCAGCCAACGCCAGCATCGGCGCGGCCCGGGCCGCTTTTCTGCCGGCAATCAGCCTGACCGCCGACGCCGGCGTGATGAGCGCCGACGCCGCCGACCTGTTCGACGGCGACTCCGGCACCTGGTTGTTTGCGCCCTCCATCCGCCTGCCGATCTTCACCGGCGGCCGGCTGTCGGCGCAGCTCGACCTGGCCGAAATCCGCAAGGAGATCGCCGTGACCCGTTACGAGAAGGCCATCCAGACCGCCTTCCGCGAGACCGCCGACGCGCTGGCCGGCATCGGCACCTTCGCCGAGCAGTTGCAGGCCGCGGAACTGGGCCTGCAGGCCAACCAGACCTACTACGCCCTGGCCCGGGAGCGCTACGACCAGGGGGTCGACAGCTACCTGGTCCTGCTCGACGCCCAGCGCTCGCTCTACCGGGCCCGCCAGAGCGTCGTCGTCATCCGCCTGGCGATGCTGGCGAACAAGGTCAACCTCTACAAGGTCCTGGGCGGCGGCTGGAAGGCAAAGAGCTGACCGGGGGACGAGGATCTCGCTGCAAAAACAAACGGCCGACATCCCTGTCAGGGGATGTCGGCCGTTTGCCGTTCAACAGGGCACCGAGTGGTGGGGCGGGATCGCCCTTCCAGCGGCAGCCTATTTGAAAATGAGGTTGAAGACGCCCTCGTGGTAGAGGTGGTTGATCTGGGAATTGTCGAATACTGCGATACCGAAAGGATAGCTCTTGCTCCTGTCGGTGAACTGGACGTCCTGGGTCTCGACATTCTCCCCTTCCGTCTTCAGCGACCGCATGACCTCGACAGTCCACACCCCGTTGTCGTAATGGTTGCGAGCGAGGACATCGGCCCGGCCGCCGACCAGCGGTGAAATCTCGATGCCGGGGACGATGTCGCCGGTTTTAAAGGTATCGACGAACGCGGTTTTCTTATCCGGCACCACATAGTACTGCTCGTCGGCGCTCGGATTGCTGTTCATGAAAGCCGGACCGGTCTTGTCGGCATTGGCGTTGTCCTTGTAACCGCCGCCCTTGGGGGCGGTGTCGTTGCGCCGGCCCCAGCCCGCGTTGGCCTTGGGATCGGTAGTGTTGTCGACATACTGGTCGTCGAACATTCCCATCGGCATGGTGCGGACAAACTTGGCGTGCCACATGTCGATGGTCTCGGCGGCCGAGGCGGTATATTTGCGGCCCGGCGACGTGTCGCCCGGCTCGTCGAGATGGCAGGCGATCATGCAGCCTTCGGTCTCGAAGCCCTTGGTGTTGATGTTCCAGAACATCGCCAGCTTGTCTTCATAGTAGGTATTGTCGTGGCCGGTGCTGTCCTTGTTGGCCAGTTTCTTCCAGGAGCCGTCGGCCTGCTTGACCCACGGGAACCGGGCCAGGCTCTTGGTCGGATCCTTGTAGCTGATCAGAAAGTAGACGTTCTGGTCGTCATAGAGGGACTTGATTGTCACCTCGGTGCTGGTCATCCCCGGATAGCCGTTGCTCGGCTCATAGGGCAGCTGATCGAGGGTGACGGTGAATGGTGCTGCCGCATCCCAGGCCTTTTCGGCCTTGCCGTCCAATACTACCGGTGACCCGGTCTTGCTGCTGATCAACGTGTTGTCAGCGGCATATGCCGATGTCCCCAAAGCGACCACGCCGGCCATTGCCAGTATCCCTATCTTGTTCATACTGTCCTCCATTGTTGGCGGTTTGTCCGTTATGGACTCAAAACACTTCCCATGATGGGACTATAGGCAACGGCCATCAATGATTCCAGATAATGATTCCTACTGACAACAGGCTGTTTGTGAACAGTACTTCACAACTGGAACGTACCGGGTTGAATTACGATGAAATTCTTTTCGACAGCAGGTGCAGACAATCGATGATTTTTTCACCTTGCGGTGTCAAACGATACGTTTTTTCCCGGTTCTGGCTGATCAGATTGTTGGTCTTGAGATTTTTAAGGTGGAAATTGACCTTGGTGTGGTCACTGATTCCGAGGGTGCGGGTGATATCCATGAACCGCATGTGACCATTGACCGACAAGGCGGCGAGGATCTGCCTCCTGATCGGATTGGACAGGCAGGTCAGGGCCTCGTCCATGCACGGTTCCTCGTGCTGCAGGTCGAATTTCAGAACCTCCAGCGCCCGGCGCACAGCCACCAAGAGATCGTCCCTTCTGAAAGGTTTGCTGAGGTAATCGTCCGCCCCGCCGCGCATCGCCGCCACCGCATTGTCGACGGTGGAGAAGGCGGTGATCATGATGATTTTCGTCGCCGGATATTCTCTTTTCAACAACGGCAGCAGGGCCATCCCTCCCATCCCCGGCATCATGTTGTCGACCAGGACCAGGCGGGGGGTTTTTTCCGCAAGAACCTGCAGAGCGGCCTCCGCCGTTGCGCAGGCGGTTACCGTGTAACCGTCATCCTCAAGAATCTCGACAATACTCTCGCGTAGGTCCTGATCGTCATCGATCACCATGATTGTTTCAGTTATCATCGGCCACTCCCGGGAAAGAGACGGTTACCTGCGTCCCCCTCTCCTCGCTGCTCTTCAAATTTATATCGCCTCCATGCTGTTTGATTATAGTATAGCACACCGACAGGCCCAGGCCTGTACCCTTGCCGATTTCTTTCGTGGTGAAAAATGGATCGAACACCCTAGCCAGATGCTCCTCGCCGATACCATGACCGCTGTCGGCGATGACGATGATAACCCGATTCCCTGCCACTGCGGTCGTGACCTCGATCCGGTCCCCCTCGCCGCAGGCATCGAGGCTGTTCAGAAGCAGATTGACGAACACCTCCTCGAGTTTCCATGGAATCCCCATCACTGCAGGAACCTCCTGCAGCTTGAGGTGGATGATGTAGGAAAGCCGCTGGTGCTGGAGCAGGTGGAGAGCACTGCTCAGGATCTGGTTGATGCTGATCGGTTCGAGGGTCGTTTCCTTCTCCCTGGAGAAATGCAGCAGCTCCCTGGCGATCCGCGACGCCCGATCGATATTGCGCTCGATGGCCGCGATTTTCCGGCCGACCCGGCCGTCTTCACCCACCAGATCCTTGAGCATCTCGATATTCAGTGAGATATTGGTCAGGGGGGTGTTGATCTCGTGGGCGATCCCCGCCGCCATGACTCCCATCGAGGTCAATTTCTCCGACTGGGAAAATCGCTGCAACTGCTCCCTGATCAACTCCCGCTGCTCGATATTGAACAGTGACAGGGCCCTGATCGTGAAAAACATGATGAAAAAGGCGCACAATCCCCTGAAAAGGATGATCTTGACCCCGACGACCGGGACCACGACGTCGGAGGGCACCAGACCGGCGACGACGGCATAGCCGGTCATGCAGCCGCCGGCGAGGATGAAATGGATCGCGGTGCTGTGGGAGAAAGCCCGCACTGTCCGGGAGTAGCAGACCAGGCCGATCCCCGACAACAGGGCGCCGGGAAAGGCCACCAGGATTCTGGTGCTGGTGTCTTTGCCGCTGCCGAGATCGAGGTAGGCGGCGAAGAGGAGCATCGACAGGGCAAGGGTCCCGACCAGCGCCTTGACGAGAAGCGGGGTGTTCGTCAGGGCCTGATCGCCGCGAAAGGTGATGAAATTGAGAAAAATCCCGAAGTACAGGAGCGGCAGAAACGAGAGGCTGACGACGGCAAGACGGAAGGTTTTGAAAGTGCTGTCGCCGATGGCCGGAAACAGCAGTTCCAGCAGTTCCAGCCACTCATGGAAACCATGGATGATGCCGAATAGCGCCAGCAATCGGATGATTTTGGCGATTCCCAGCTCGCTCAAACGGATATCCCGGGAGAAAATCGCCACCCCCAGGGTGAAAAAGGCGAGACCGTAGAGCAGATGGAGAATAAAGCCCCAGACCATGGCATCTCCGGTTCAATCACGGTATCCCCTCCTCACGGAGGGAAAGGATCAGCCGATCAGGCGGAACTCGGCCGGAATCGCCGGCATCGCCCCGGGCCGGCTGCAGACCCAGGCGGCGAGACGATTGGCCCGGTCATTGATCTCGGTCAGCGGCAGGCCGAGAAGAATGCCGACGGTCACCATGGCGGTGAAGCTGTCGCCGGCCCCGATGGTGTCGACAAGACTGGCGGTGATGCCCGGGTGATCGGAAATTTCCGTCGCACTCACCAGCAGGCTGCCTTGCCCCCCTCTGGTGAGGATGGCCAGCTCCAGGCCGAATCGCTCCCGCAGTTGCCGGAGTTGATTCGAAGCGTCGCCGGTCAACTGGAAATAACCGGACAACACCACCAGCTCATCGTCGTTGAGTTTGACGATATCGGCCTGTTCGAGGGAGGTCCGCACGATCTCCGGCGAATAGAAGTGCTGACGGAGGTTGACGTCGAAGACCTTGACAGCCTCCGGCGGCAACCGGCGGAGGAAATCTTCGATCACCCGCCGTGAATCGGCGGAACGCTGGCACAGGGTGCCGAAACAGACCGCGGCCGCCCTGGTCGCGGCATCCCGGGCCGCCTCGTTGATCTCCAGATGATCCCAGGCGACATCGTCGGGGAAAAAATAGGTCGCAACGCCCCGATCATCGACGATCGCCTCGACATACCCCGTCGGACAGCGATCGGTGACGGCGATACCGACGGTCGACAGCCCTTTGTCCTCAAGTTCCCGCAGGGCCCGCTCGCCGCGCTCGTCCATCCCGACCGTCGACACCGGCAGACTGACCGCACCGAGGGCGGCGGCATGGTAGCTGAAATTGGCCGGCGCCCCGCCCAGTTGGTCACCGCCGGGCAGGACATCCCAGAGCAGTTCTCCCAGGCCTATGAACAACGGTCGATCCATGGGTACCTCCTGTACAATGGCGTACTGTCCCAGCTATTCCCTGCCGGCCGGGGCCAGGCGACCTCGCAGGTACTCGATGCCGGCCGGCATGAACGACAGGGCGACGATGCCGATCAGTACGACGGACAGATTTTTCTTGATGAATTCTACATTGCCGAACAGATAGCCGAGAGTCGTCAGTCCGCCGACCCAGAGCACGGTGCCGAAGACGCTGAAGGCAAGAAAGCGGAGATACGGCATCACCCCGACCCCGGCGACAAAGGGGGCGAAGGTGCGGACGATCGGAACGAAGCGCGCCATCGTCACGGTCTTGCCGCCATGACGAGCGTAGAAGGCATGAGTCCGTTCGAGATAATCGCGACGAAAGATCTTCGATTGCGGATTGGCAAAAAGTTTTTCGCCGATGAACCGGCCGATGAAGTAGTTGCAGGTATCGCCGAGGATGGCGGCGGCCATCAGGCAGACGATCAGCACCGGCAGGTCCATGCCGCCGGTGGCGGCGATGGTGCCGGCGACGAACAGCAGCGAATCTCCAGGCAGAAAAGGGGTCACCACCAGACCGGTCTCGCAGAAGATGACGGCGAAGAGGATGGCATAGACCCAGATGCCGTAACTGTCCACCAGTTGCGCCAGGTAGATGTCGAGATGAAGGAAGATGTCGATCGGGTTGAATTCCATTGTCATCCTGAGGATTGGGACACGGCACCAGGGTTGGTATCTGCAAACGGCAAACGGGAAAGGCCTTCGTCGTACAGCCCTTCCCGTTTGTTGTCAAACGTCGACGGCAATGATCACTGGCCCTGATACGGGACGAAGCGCCCATCCTTGACGGTGATCATCGTGAAGGCGTCCTGCTGCAGGCCGCTATGGTCCTGCGCCGAGAAGTTGAACTCGCCGGCAGTGCCGAAATAGCCGGTCAGGTTCTCGATGGCGTCCCTGACCTTCGCCTTGTCGATCCCCGCCTTGGCGATCGCCAGATCGAGAATCATCAACGCGTCGTAGGAATGGCCGCCGAAGGTGCTGATATCCTCTTTGAACCGAGACTCATACCCCTGCTTGTACTTGAGCAGGAACTCCTTCTGCGGGCCGTCGGGCAGACTCTCGGCGACGATGAGTCGGCTGGCCGGGAAGATGATCCCCTCCGCCGCTTCCCCAGCCACCGCGACATACTTGACATTGGCGAAACCATGGCTCTGATAGAGCGGGATATCCCATCCGGCCTGGCGGATATTCTTGGCCAGGATCGACTGGGCCGGAACGATCGACCAGTTGACGACGGCCTGCAGTCCCTCGATGGCCTTGATTTTGGCCACAACGGCACTCAGATCCTTGGCATCCTTGTCGTAGACCTCGGTGGCGAGGATCTCGATCCCGTATTCCGGCGCCAGTTTGGTCAGCTGGGCCTTGCCGGCGTTGCCGAAGCCGTCGTTGCCGGCCAGCACCGCCACCTTGCTGATCCCCTTCTGCTGCATCGTCTGGTAGATCTGCCGCGCCGCCAGGCTGTCGTTGGGGGCGGTCTTGAAGACGTAGCGGGCGACCGGGTTGATGATCACCTCCGCCGAGGCGCAGGAGATCAGGATCGTTCCGGCCTTCTCGCAGATGTCCTTGATCTTCAGGGTCTCACCACTGGTCGACGGACCGATGATGGCGAAGACCTGTTCCTCTTCGATCAGCTGTTTGGCAAAGGAGATCGCCTTCTCCGGACTGCCGCCGCTGTCCCGGATCACCAGCTTGATGGGGTTGCCCTGGATGCCTCCCCTGGCATTCATCTCTTCCGACAGCAACTGCAGCGAACGAACGCCCGGGCCGCCGAGCAGCGAGGCCGGTCCGGTCTCGGCCAGGATCACGCCGATCTTCAGTTCGGCGGCCTGCAACGGTAAGGCAAGGACGAACAGGACAGCAACAGACAACAGACACCGGGGAACCGCCAGTTTCAACAATCGCATGGTCATTTCCTCCTCTGAAATAGAACGATCCGCACAACGTGTACGCCATCAACTCCGTTTACCAGCTTCGTACTGTATAGTACAGGTCCTGAAAATCGGCAAGAAATTAGCGGAGGGCGGTATTCGAGTCCGATTCCTCGGAAGCCTGAAAATGAAAAGCCGTCCGGCCTGGCGGCGGGACGGCTTTGCGTATGTCGGATTGTCCGCCGCCGTTCAGCGGAGGGCGGCCCGGTCGGTCAGGGCCTCGGTCCAGCGCCGCTCGACGACCTCTTCGGTGGCGTAGTCGGGCAGCAGGATCGGGGCGATCGCCGGGTCCTCTATACCGGCCTCGGCCAGTTCCTTCTCGAACTTGACCACATGGTCGAGGGTCAGCCCCTTGAGGGTGACGCCGCCCTGGATGTAGCTGGCGGCATTCCGTCCGGCCCGGCGGCCGAAGGTGATGATGTCCTGGAGACTGTTGCCCATCAGCCGGTTCTCGCCGTGGACGCCGCCGATCGCCTCGCCGGCGCCGTACAGCCCGGGGATGATCGTCTCGGAATCGCCGTTGACGTTGATGCCGCCATTCTGGTAGTGCAGGGTCGGGTAGACCAGCATCGGCTCCTTGCTGATGTCGATGCCGTGGCGCTCGAACTGGATGAACTTGGCCGGCAGTTCCTTCTTGACCGTGCCCGGTCCGTGCAGCTCCTCGATCATCGGCGAGTCGAGCCAGAGGCCGACCCGGCCGGTCGGGGTGATGATGCCCTTGCCGACATCCATCGCCTCGCGGATCAGCTCGGCCGACTCGACGTCACGCGGCTCGAGCGGGAAGCAGAACTGCTCGCCGTCGATGTTGAGGACGTGGGCGCCGAGGCCGCGGACCTTCTCGGTGATCAGCAGACCGACGTTCTGCTCGGGATAGGCGACCCCGGTGGGATGGTACTGGGTCGAGTGCAGGCATTTGTTGCCGACCCCGGCCCGGTAGGCCATGACCACTCCGTCCATCGTCGCCCCGTAGTGATTGGTGGTGGCGAAGCCCTTGATATGGAGACGGCCGAAGCCGCCGGTGGCGATGACCACCGCCTTGGCCCGGACGATGGAGAACTCGCGGGTCTCCATGTTCATCAGGATGGCGCCGGCACACTTGCCCTCCTCGTCGAGCAGCAGCTCCACCGCCGGATGGAACTCGAGGGTGGTGATCAGATTCGAGCGGTTGCGGACCTCGTCGCGGATGACCCGCATGATCTCGGCCCCGGTCATGTCGCCGGCCGACTGCATCCGCTTGCGGCTGGAGCCGCCGAAGTGGCGGGAGTCCATCCGGCCGTCGGGCAGCTTGTTGAAGATCATCCCCAGGCTCTCGAGCCAGGCGATCGACAAGGGTGCATCGTGGGCCAGGGCCGCCACCAGGTCGCGCTGGTTGGTGAAATGGCCGCCGCCGATGGTGTCGAGGTAGTGATAATAGGGCGAGTCGCACTCCTGGGTCGCCCCCTGGATGCCGCCTTCGGCCATGATCGTGTTCGAATCGCCGTGGCGCAGCTTGGTGGCGATGATGACCCGGCAACCGCCCTGGCTGGCCATGATCGCCGCCGAAGTCCCGGCCCCGCCGCCGCCGAGCACCAGGACGTCGGTGTCGAAATCGACCGTGCTCAGGTTGACCTTGTCCGGTCTGACGATGGAGCGTGATTCCAGCAGCCGGGCCACGCCTTCCTGGAAGGTGTCGCCCTTGTTCGGTCCGACCTGGACCGTTCGCTTGGCGTCGGACTGGTAGTCGGGATGGTATTTGCTCAGCACCTCCTCGCGCTCGGCCATGGTCAGGGCCGGATAGTTCTCGCCGCGACGGGCCCGGGCGAGCCGTTCGGGACGGGTCGCCTCAACTCTCTTGATCAGTTCCTTCATTTCCGGGGTATATGCCATTGTCGTTCTCCTTGATCCCAGACGATTATCGGTGCTTCTACAGGTAGCGGGTCTCTTTGGGCTGCCAGGCGCCGGGGGCGGTCATATCCGGTTCCCGTTCCCGCTCGACATAACATTTCTCCAGCTCCTCCTTGCTCATCGCACTCAGGTCCTGGAGCATGGCATCGTACTTGCCGGATTCGATTTCCTCCACCCGCTTCGCCAGGTGCTCGGCCCGCGGCTGGATGTAGCGGCCGTAGACCCGGCGGGCCAGCTGGGCGATATGGTACTGCGGGATCTCGCCCATGCAGCGGCTGGCGCAGAGGCCGCACTGGATGCAGTCGAAGGACAGTTGCGCCGCCTTCTTGATGTTGCCCTGCTTCAGCGCCGAGATGTAGCCGAGGACATCGACATCCATCGGGCAGGCCTTGGTACAGAGGTTGCAGGCGACGCAGCGGAACAGCTCGGGATAGAGGGCGTGGATGGCCTCGGCGGCGCCGCCGATCTCCTCGATGTTGTATTCGGCGCGGTTGGCCGGGAAGAACGGGATCTGGGCCAGGTACATGTTGGCCTCCACCACCGTCTGGCAGGCCAGGCCGTAGTGGAGCTTGTAGTCGCCGGCCATCCGGTAGACGGTCGGGCAGGCGCCGCAGATGCCGCCGCGGCAGCCGGCGCCGCGCAGGAACTTGAAGCCGGCAAACTCCATCGCCTTCATGATGGTCAGGGTCTCCGGCACATCGTACTTCTTGCCCATGATGTAGATCGGAATCGTCTTCGCCCCTTCCGGCAGGATCGCCCGGTCGCCGGTCGCCACACGGATGGTCTTCTTCGTCGTCGTGTTGTCAGCGTCACACATTGTCGTTTCTCCAGTATCTCGATGATATCCCGGTATTGCCGGAAACCGGCGTCACGCCGCTCAGGCAGCGACCAGGCAGTTCTTGGTTTTCAGCAGATCAAGCGATGCCGCAGAGTTAAGATCGAACAGACAGGATTCCGGGGCCACACCCAGGGCCACCGCCAGCAGCTGGGTGAAATAGAAGGTCGGCACCGCCGTGGTGATCTGCCCCGCCTCCAGCAGCCGTCCCTGCTGCTTGCCGAGGTTGTATTCGCACAGCGGGCAGCTGGTCGCCAGGGCCTCGGCTCCGGAGGCCGCCGCATTGTCGAGAATGACCGCCGCGGTACTCCTCGCCCCGGCCTCACCGTTCAGCACCTGGTAGGAACCGCAACATGTGTCGGCCGCAGCGAACGGTGTCACCGTCGCCCCGAGGGCCTCGAGCAGCCCGGTCATCAGATGGAAACTGCCGAACGGCTCGATACCGACATCGGCGGGGCGCTGCAGGGTGCAACCGTAATATGGGGCCACCCGCAGCCCCTCCAAGGGTACCTTGACCTTCTCCCGTATCTTCTGCCAGCCGACCTCGCGCTCGAGAAAGGTCAGCAAGTGGACAACTTCCACCTCGCCGGCGTAATCGATCTCCTCGTCCATGAAACGGTTGATGGTGTCCCGTTTCACCGCGTCATCGCGCATGATCCGGTTGGCCCGGGCAAGGGTGTTGTAGCACATCGAACACAGGGTCACCAGCTGCGTCGCGCCCTGTTCCTTCGCCCGGACCAGGTTACGCACCGGTCCGACCTGATGAATGAGGTCATCGGCCGTCAATGAAAAAACCGCACCGCAGCAGTTCCACCTGTCGATCTCTTCCACGTCGATACCGAGGGTCGCGAGAGCGGCCACCGCCGCCGCCTCGAGATTGGCGGCCTTGGATTTCAGGGTACATCCGGGATAATAGCTGATTTTCATGGGTCTCCCTTAACTCGTCAGTTTTCTGAAAGCGGCGACCAAGGCGATCTGAGGAAGTTCGGCGATCCTCTCCGCCGGCAGCGCCGATGGCTCGATATAGTTCCTGTTGGTACGCAGCACATGTTGTCTGAGGGCCTCCATCACCTTGGCGATATCGATACCCCGCGGGCATTTCACCGTACAGGCATGGCAGGAGGCACACTTCCAGCAGGTATTGCTGTCGCCGAGCCTGTCCAGCATCCCGAACTGAACCAGGTGCATGACCGTGCGGGGGGAAAGGTCCATCTCCGCCGTCATCGGACACATACCGGTGCAGGTCGCACACTGCATGCAGAGTTTCACGTTTTCGCCGCTGAGCTCGTTGAGTTGCTCGATCGATGTGATTGAAATAGTCTGGGCGGTAATTGTCAGTGTCATGTTTGCTCTCACAGATGATGCTGATAATGGGTCCGTTCGAGTCTGACGCCGGCTCACAGCTGACTGCCGGCAAGAGACGCGTCTAACACATAATGGTGACGAAGGATAACAAGATTACGCGGTCTGCTACCTGCCAGGCTGACGTAGGTATCACCCAAAGCACCAGAGGAGGGAAAAGCGCCGGAGGTCCGGCCCGCCTTTACGAGCCGGCTGTGACGCCCATTTCAACCTTTAACAAATAGTCTTTCAGAATACAAGCAGGAATTTTTCACCTGTTTCCAGTGTAGGTCAGCCAACCGGGATAATACAATCCCCACCGGATGGCAGCGGCCCTGAAGGCGAAAATCACTGAAATAGCAAAAAGTTGATCATACCAACCGGCACCAACCGAGCCGTGACAGACGACATACAACGAGCAACCGACGATGACCGGGGTGGCATAGAGCTCACGGCCGAAGAGCAGCGGCATCCGGGCCGTCAGGATATCGCGCAGCATACCGCCGGAGATGCCAGTGATCATGCCCATCAGTACTGCCACCGGACCGGAAAATCCCAGTAACAATGTTTTTTCGGTCGCCAGCACCGCAAACATCGCCAATCCGAGCCCATCGGCATATTCGAGCAGCCGGAAGGTTCTGCTTATTTTCGGAACCAGAAAGAACGCGGCGATGGAGGCGCCGGTCGACACCCAGAGATAGGTGAGATCGGCAATCCAGTAGATCGGGTTGACATCGAGGATGATATCGCGCAAGGTGCCGCCGCCAATAGCCGTTACATTGCCGAGGATGACGATGGTAAGAATATCCATGCCCTTTCTGCCGCCGGCGACCACGCCGGTGACGGCAAAGACCGCGATGGCCAGCATGCCGAGAATGTAGGTCATACCTGATCCGGGAGTATCCAGTATCTATGAAGTGCCTACCAGGCCGTACCGGCGGGTTGACGTGACGTACTCTCCTCACACCCGTCGAAGGCGGAACAGGAATCGTCCGCCGGTTGGGGGATGAATCGCTCACCAGTCATCCCCGGCGCAGAGCCGGCGGCATTGTCAGCAGGCTGGTCCTGCGGACAGTTCCGATCAAGATAGCCGCGAATCGGCCCTTCTCCTTTCAAGATCAGGATACCGTCGGCATCTTTCGCCAGCAGGACAGGGATCTCGTCGATGTCGAGTGTCCGGAGGAAATTGCGGTTGACCTCCGGAGAATAGGAAGGGGCCGGTTGCAGGCCGGGAAAATCGAATCCCGGGATGCGATCGACCGGTTGAAAGCGGACCGTGCAGCCATGCCGCTCCTTCAGGGTCGCAATGATTTTCTCGCAGTACAGGCAAGAGGAGGAGAAAAAGAGGGAAATCTTCGGTCCCGGCTCCGTCCCTGGGCGCAAGCCGTACGTCCCTGCCGTCAGGGAGGTGTCCTCGGCCTGGCCGGCAGCGGCTGATTTGAACTGCAGACCGGAAAAAACGACGAAGACGCTGGCTAATATCAAAAGACCGGTGCCGACCTGTCTGGTCCCGACCGCAAGGTTCAGGAAAACAATCAGCGCCAGAATCACCACGCAGTACAGACAGAATGATTCCGAGATGTAAAACTGAAAGGAGACAAGAACTCCCTCACAGGCCATGCCGGCAAGGAGGACCACCTTCATCGCCTTCATGACCGTGCCGGGATTTTTTTTCTCCAACAGCATTCCCCAGAAAATGGCCTGAAAGAAAACGAGGCCGGCAAGATGAAAGACGAGCGGGGGAACTGTCGTCAGGTTTTCGACGATCCTGCAGCCATCACCGATGCAGATGGCATCACCGGTAAAAAGGATAAGTACGGCCTGGAGCGCCGTTAACAGACTGCCCAAAAGTGCTGTGAGAAGAATCATCATCGCTGAAGAGGATCTGGTCCCGATTTTGCCGTCGAGGAAAGCGTTGTCGAACATAATCTTTTACCGCATAACGGTCCACAGGTCACAGAAATTCCATTCCCCAACCTGCGTATCGAGGTTATTGCCCCGGATGGATTGCTCTATCGGCGACCCTCCCGGTTGTGACGGTCAATCGGCCGGATGTCTGTCTCGCCGGCGCCAGACAACAGGAAGCGGAGGGTAAGGTCAGATTTTCTTCCGGATTATCCGACCGTATCTCCTGACGTGTGCTCTTGCTAAATACAGTGATGCCGACGGTGGTTCCCATCAACCATGGATTTCGACGACGAAGATCGTGTTTTCCATCGTCATGCCTGTAGACGCGGTGATGGGACGACAGGGGGGCGGGGGCCTCTATAAGCCCGGCTCAAATCGATCGCTCAGAAACATGGGTCCTCGCAGCAGGCTGCCTGGATCGTCATCACCGGGCAGGTCGCCATCCGCACCACCCGATCGCTGACACTGACGCCTTCCTCCGGAGAGTCCTTGCGGCCGTAAGTCGGTATGACGATAAGATCCACCTGCCGTTCGAAGGCGGTAGTGACAATCTTTTCCACCGGTTCGCCGACGGTGACAAGCGTTTCCCGCAACAGAGAAATCTCTCCCTCTTCCGTCATCCAGGTCCTGAACATCTCGACCAGCGCCTTTTCCTCCTGTCGCACAATCATTTCCCATGACATCCCGGGAATGGAAAGCATTTCATCGGCTGTTTCACGGCGAATGACGTGCAGAAGCAGGAGGTCGGCACTCAACGGTGCGGCGAGGGCCACCGCCCAGCTGATTGCTTCACCGGTACAGTTGGAATAATCGGTCGGCACCAGGATCGCAGAAATTTTTTTACCCATACGCCATCCTCCCCCCCACATGTTTGCGGATTCCATCCTCCTGCCACGACCGCCATAGCAAACAGGACATGGACATCGCCTCCCTGTTGATCGCTTTTCGTCTCCAACCGACCGGGCCTCTACCGGCCCTTGCCCCAGTATAGCACACTTCCTGATAGCGCCGAAAGAGCGTCAAAATTATATCAACCCTGTATCAGCGGAAGGCAATGCCCTGGCTCCGGCAATGACGGTGGGTGAAATCCGGAACATCGTCCGGAGTCGGTGTGGCTTTCTACCAGTCAGGAGTGATACTTGCGGTGAGAAAACAGTCATCGGGAGCTGCCGACGAAACCGACTGCCGACGGCTGGTGGTAAAGCGGGAGTTGAAAACGACCTTTGCGGATGTGATCATCATGCAGCCGGAAAGACGCATCGTCTGCCAAGCCGATCAGAATGGCGACAGGTTGATCTACGGCAGGGCTGGGCCTTTCTCTGCCGTTGGCAGCCGAAAGACACAGGAAGGCGCCGGCGCAGAGCTGACAGCCTTGAAATCGACACGGGTCGAAGTCGATACAAGCCCGACGGACAGGACCGCCCCCATCCGCCGGGGCAGAAGAATCTTAGATATTCTGGACGTAGGGACGGATCTGCTCCAGCTTTTTCTCTCCAATCCCTTTGACCTCGATCAGGTCATCAACCTTCTTGAACTGTCCCTTGTCGTTGCGATAAGCGACAATGGCCTCTGCGGTCTTCGGCCCGATACCGGGTATTGTCGTCAGCGCCTCGACATCCGCCGTGTTGATATTGATCTTGGCCGAAACTTCCGGCTTTGCCTCCTCCGTAGCCACCTGTTGCCTGTCATCATTGCCCGCAGCCATTGCCGGAGAAAATGAGAATACGACCATCAGGGAAAGCAGTATCGCAACAACCGTCGTCATTCTGTTCATAAAATTGTCCTCTGAATTGATCTCCTTGTTTACAGCACCGCACCCATTACACACAATCCCGGCCAGGAAGGGATTTCAGGAAATATGAGAGGAGAATCCGAGAATGAAGCTGCATATCCCGTCTTCAGATCTATCTCCTGAAACCATGGGAGGATAGAGAAACAATCTGACAATTTCATAACAACTTGCTGAAGGAATCAAATTCCTCTCAAAAAAAATGCCCGGAAAGGATCCAGGCTCCTTTTCCGGGCATCAGCAAGTGATGGTGATGTGAAAAACTGTCGTGTTGTCAGAAGATCGACTTCATCGACCGCATATGCGAACGCAGTTCCTCGCCGACGGCCTCGACGGTGGTATAGCGGATCGCCTCATTGACCTGGATCAGTTCGATATTGTCGACTCCGCAGTCCTGCAACTCCAGACCGCTGCCGATGACATCGGTGTCGAGGGTCTTCATGAAGTCCTTCAGCAGCGGCACCGCGGCATGGGCGAACAGATAATTGCCGTATTCGGCGGTATCGGAGATGACGACGTTCATTTCGTACAGTTTTTTGCGGGCGATGGTATTGGCGATCAGCGGCACCTCGTGGAGCGATTCGTAATACGCCGACTCTTCCTTGATCCCAGCCGAGACCATCGTGTCGAAGGCCAGCTCGACACCGGCCTTGACCATGGCGATCATCAGGATGCCGTGGTCGAAGTACTCCTGCTCGGGGATGCCGGTCGTCATCGAGACCGCCCTCTCGAAGGCGGTTTCACGTGATTCTTTTCTCCATTTCAACAGTTTGACGTCGTCGTTGTCCCAGTCCTTCATCATCGTCTTCGAAAATTTGCCCGACATGATGTCGTCCATGTGCTTCTCAAACAACGGCTTGAGAATCTCTTTGAGGTCCTCGGCCAGGTAGAAGGCACTGATCTTCGCCGGGTTCGACAGACGATCCATCATATTGGTGATACCGCCGTGCTTCAGGGCCTCGGTGACGATCTCCCAGCCGTTCTGCACCAGTTTCGAGGCATAGCCGGAATCGATGCCCTTTTCGATCATCTTGTCGTAGCAGAGCAGCGAACCGGCCTGCAGCATACCGCAGAGGATAGTCTGCTCACCCATGAGGTCGGACTTGACCTCGGCGATAAACGACGATTGCAGGACCCCGGCCCGGTCGCCGCCGGTACCGCAGCAGTAGGCTTTGGCCAGTTCCCATCCCTCGCCCCGCGGATCGTTCTCGCCATGGACGGCAATCAGGGTCGGCACGCCGAAGCCGCGTTTATACTCCTCCCGGACCTCGGTCCCGGGGGCCTTCGGGGCCATCATGATGACCGTCAGGTCGTCGCGGATCTTCATCCCCTCCTCGACGATGTTGAAACCGTGCGAGTAGGACAGGCAGGCCCCCTTCTTCATCAGCGGCATGACCGCCGCTATCACCTTGCTGTGCTGCTTGTCGGGGGTGAGGTTGATCACCAGATCGGCCTTCGGGATCAATTCCTGGTAGGTCCCGACCTTGAAGTTGTTGTCGGTGGCGTTCTTCCACGACTGCCGCTTTTCGGCAATTGCATTATCACGCAGGGCATAGGCGACATCGAGACCGCTGTCGCGGAGATTGAGTCCCTGGTTGAGCCCCTGGGCGCCACAGCCGACGATGACAATCTTCTTTCCTTTCAAGGCCTCGACGCCGTTGAACTCGGAGGCGTCCATGAACCGGCACTGGGACAGCTCCTCCAGTTGCCGACGCAGCGGCAGGGTATTGAAATAGTTGGTACTCATGTTTTTATCTCCTCGTTTTTGGATAATTTTCGGTCACTGCCAGGGATCATACCTGTCAAGAGGATATATTGGCAAAGATCTATTGCGTCAAGTGATTTGTTCGTGATACTGTATTGCATCTCTCGCAACAGAAAATCCCCACCTGCCCGTCCCATCGCCGATGGATATTCATGAACTGAAAATCTTCAGGCATCTGGCCCGTTCGCTCCATTTCGGCCGGACCAGCCAGGCCTGCAATATCACGCCATCCGGCCTCACCCGGACCGTTCAGCGCCTCGAGAACGAGTTGGGCCGTCAGCTGCTGCTCCGTGATCGACGGTCGGTCAGTCTCACCCCGGCGGGCATGATCTTCCGGGAGTATGCCGAAGAGGCGATCCAGCACTGGAGCAAGCTGCAGGCCAGTCTCGCCGGGAACAACACCCTCGCCGGCGAGATCTCCCTCTACTGTTCGGTGACGGCCATTCTCAGTATCCTCCCGGACATTTTTTCCCGCTTCCGCAAGGCCCACCCCGAGGTCCTGATTCACCTCCAGACCGGCGATGCGGCGATGGCGATCGGCAAGCTGCAGAACGGCGAGGCCGACATCGCGATCGCCGCCCTGCCGGATCACCTGCCGGAGTCTTTGGAGTTCATCGAGATTATCCGGACCCCGCTGATCTTCATTCGTCCCAGTCATTTCCCGGATTCGGTGGTCTATGACCATGGTTCCATCGATTGGCAGCAGACCCCGCTGATCGTGGCCGAACGCGGCCTGAGCCGGCAGCGGGCCGATCGCTGGTTCAGCGAGAAGGGCATCCAGCCCAACATCTATTCCCAGGTAGCCGGCAACGAGGCCATCATCGCCATGGTAGGCATGGGTTGCGGGGTCGGCATCGTTCCCCGGCTCGTTCTCGACAAGAGTCCCCAGCAGGACCAGGTCGCCATCCTCGCGGTCACGCCGGAGCTCGAACCGTTCCGTGTCGGCGCCTGCACCCTGGCCCGGAGTCGGCGCAACCCGGTCGTCCAGTCATTCTGGCGGATCATCGAGGCCGAGGTTGCGGCGAGGAAAGCCACCGCCACCACGTCCTGAACAACCTTCTCCCCACAAGGGGGTATCAAATCATGCCAATCACACCTGCCATGCCCTTGATCATGGTCACCAACGACGACGGGATCGACAGTCCCGGCATCGTGGCGCTGCGGGACGCCATGACCGCAGTCGGCCGCACGATCATGGTCGCGCCGGAACGCGACAATTCCGCCGTTTCCCACGCCCTGACGATGAATCGTCCCCTGCGCATCCGCCGACGGGGGCAGGACACCTATACCCTCGACGGGACCCCGACCGACTGTGTCGTGATCGGCCTCGGCAAGCTGCTCGAGACAAAACCCGATCTGCTGGTGTCGGGGATCAACCCCGGACCGAACCTCGGCGACGATATCTCCTACTCCGGCACGGTCTCGGCCGCCATCGAGGGCACAATGTACGGCATCCCCTCGGTGGCGTTCTCCCTGGTCGGCGAACCACCGTACGACTATTCCCTCGCCATGCGTATCGCGATCATGCTGGCGGAAGCGGTCCTGACCGACGGACTGCCGGACAACACCCTGCTCAATATCAACATTCCGGCAGGAAAGGCGTGCGCGGGAATGGAAATCACCCGGCAGGGGAGGCGGTTGTGGGAGAACAGCATCCAGGAGACCTTCGACCCCTGGGGTCGACGCCACTACTGGATCGGCGGCGGCACCCCGCTCCGGGACCATGGCGAAGACACCGATGTCGCCGCCATCCGCAAGGGACTCGTCTCCATCACCCCCATCCATCTCGACCTGACCAACCACACCGGGCTTCAGCTGCTGCGCAGAACCTGGAATCTCGGCAGGATGGAGGACAGGGTAAGGTCGGTCAACAGCGGCCACGAGGAAAATTCCTGATCGGCGCCGCCGGAGAAATCTATCGATTGATTTCATCGACATACCATTTATTTACCAATGACAACAAAGAGTTGCATCCACACCGGGCCATCACGGCAATCCTGCCTCGATCACTGGACCGGTTTTTCCTTTTCCGGATAGGTAAAAGTAGCTAGAATATTCTCAGGTTGATCGATTCAGAATTTCCGCCACCGGGAATGAGCGGGCGCGGGGTCGTGATTTCCACCGTCTCTTCACAACGCTACCCCAACAAAATCAGAGGAACCACCTATGCAAATGCTGACGAACAACAGGATTATCGCCTTCGGACTTGGGGTGATTATGGCGGCCGGCGCAGGGACGGCGACCGCATCGGACGGTGCGGTTCTGGGAGCTGGAGCAGGACCGGTAAGCAGTCCCGCACAGGCCCCGGTGACGTCGGCCAATACCGCGAACTATTCGCTGTCGATCGGCCCCGAATTGATGTCCGGCGACACCACCTACCGGATTGGCTACCCGGTAGTCGATCCCGCTGGTGTCGTGTACCAGGGCTATTTCCCGCTCAGCGAACTGGTCTGGCCCCTTGATTTCTGGCTGGCCAGGATTGACGGCCGGATCGCCTTCAACGACGAGTGGCGCATCAACGCCACGATTAAAAAGGACGTGAGCACCCCCGGCGACGATATGGAAGATTCCGACTGGATGACCCCCGCGCACCCTTCCCGCCTCGATATCTACTCCGAATCGGAGATCTCCAGTTTCGACGCCTTCATCTTCGATGCCGATATCGAGTGGTCGTTCCTCCGCCGCAACGGGCTGGCAGTGTATGCCGGGGTCGGCTATCTGTATCAGGATTTCGATTACGAGGCGAAACCCCTGTACCAGAATTCACCGTCAGGACTTCCAGGATTCGACTACTACGGGGACGGCCGGGTCGGCATTACCTACGACATGACCTACTCGATACCCTATCTCAAGCTCGGGGCGGATCTGCAGGTCGGTCCCAATCTGTCCCTCGAGGGCAGTGTCGCCTATTCGCCGATCGTCGAGGCCGAGGACACCGACCATCATCTGCTCCGTGAATACGGCGGCAAGATCAGCGCCGGCGATATGGATGGAGACGCCTTCATGCTCGACATTTCCGGTACATACACGTTCACCCCGGCCCTGTACATGGAACTCGGTCTGCAATACGTGAAAATCGAAGTCGACGGCAACCAGACCCAGGAATACGGCTGGGGTATCCCGATCGGCACCCTTGACGAAGAGTCTGAAAGCAGCCAGACATCGGTATTCGTTTCAGTTGGATACCTATTCTGAACACCGGTCCGGCCGGCACCTTGACCGATCCGGGGGCACCCGGTTCCGCCACCGCCCGCTGCTCTGTCTGGCCGCCATTTTCCTCTCGTCATGCGCCATGGCTCATGCCTGGTGCATGGCGGGCGCCGGTCCGGCCGCTGCCGAAATCGAATGGACGATTGAGCAGACCGGCACCGGCAGTGACCCGCACCAGCCAATTGTAATCACCTGCTCGGTATCCAACGATCTGACCCGGATTGCCGGGCCAAAGGAAACGATCCTGATCGACTACCCGGGCCGCCGCATCTACCGCATCGATCCGCCAGGCCAATCCTGCCGCAGCTACCCCTTCGGCCGCCCCCATCCCGATCTGCCGGCCGCCGCCGTCACAATCGCCGCCTCGACGACCGCCCCGGACCGTCAGCACATCAGTTTCGGCATGCAGCAGGCCCTTGCCCAGACCGCAGTGGCACCGGTAGCGCACTACTGGGGCCAGCAGTTTCCGTTCGCCACGGCCGAATACCGCACATCCCGCGATTATCCAGGCGTCGTTGCACTTATGGCCATTGCCGGCCGGCACCGCCGGGTTTTTCAACAATACCCGCTGCTGCGGCGGATCGATCCGGTCGGTCTTCTCGACCTGCTTGAAGGATTTCCCGTTTCCGGAAACATTTTCTCGCCCGCCGGCCAGACCATCATCACCGTGCTGTCGCCGCCAAAGCCGACTGCCATCCAATCGACTCTGCCTCCACCCGGAACCTGCATCGACATGGAGTAAAGTGCCGGAAAACCGCTTTTACCCACTCAGCCGCCGATAGCTGCAACGATATCTTCCTGCATCATCGCCAGGACCGCGGCCGGATCTTCGGCCCTGGTAATCGGCCGGCCGACGACCACATGACTTGCCCCTCCCCGGATCGCCATGCCGGCGGTGACGATGCGCTTCTGGTCATCCGATCCGTCCCGGACATTGGCCCCGGGGCGAATCCCGGGCGTGACGATCAGGAGCCGGTCGCCCAGACCGTCCCGCAACCGTCTGGCCTCGAGCCCGGAGGAAACGACACCGTCGCAGCCGAGTTCCAGAGCCCTTTTTGCCCGGTAATAGACCAGTTCCTCGATAGTGGCTGTCATCCCCATGGCTCGCATATCCTCTTCACCGAAGCTGGTCAGGACCGTGACGGCGAGCAGTTTCATATCCCCCCTCGCCGCTACGGCGGCGCGGACAATCGGGTCGTTGCCATGGACGGTGGCATAGGTCACGCCACGACGATTGACCTGTTCGACCGCCAGTCTGACGGTTTCCGGGATGTCGAAAAACTTGAGATCGAGCATGACCTTGTGGCCGCGATCGACCAGCCAGTCGACGATATCGAAACAGCCGGCCATAAAGAGCTGCAACCCGACCTTGAAAAAGCCGGTCCGGGATTCGCATTTCTTCACCATTTCCCTGGCCAGGTCAGGGTGCTCAACATCAAGGGCGACAATGATCCTGTCGCGCAGGGCAATCTCCACGCTCATCTTCTCCGTCCCGTTGCTCGTCGTTGCTCGTATTTCTCCTGCCGGATGAACCAGCCTGTCTTTACAACACCTGCCGAAAGCAATACCGTAAAAGACAGGAGACCGCCATCTCTTTGTTCCCGCTGCCATTACCGCCCGAGACCTCCTGCACATAATCAACCCCGGGATCAGAAAGACCAGGCAACCTGTCGTTGACACAGCGGCGCCAGTTGCCGGTTCACGCTCCTTCCTTTACCGATCAATCTTTATCGCTCCGTTCACCAGTGTCATCGCCGGTCTCCATGGATCATGGCTGGCCAACCGGTGCAGATCCATGGATTAATACTCAGAAAAAAGGTATACTCGCACGTATTGGTAAAGATGGCGATGCCTGTCGGACCTGACCGTGGTGGCGATCCTCTTATTCGGTTCCGGACGCACCCCTCGGCAACGCAGACTAATCACCTGGCGTGCTGAAAAAGACCTTGACTTTCTGTTCTTTTTTCATATTACTGGCAACCCGAAAATGTTGCGTGTCCCGCAACATGCCCCCTTCACCCTACCCCTATCCGCAACAGGTACGTATATATCATGTGGCAAGATTTTTATAAAAAAGAACAGTGGACAGTAGAAAAGGCCACACAGCTCTACGGAATCGACAAATGGGGCGCCGGTTACTTTTCCATCGATGAACACGGGGATGTGGTGGTCACCCCCTACGGCGCCGATCACGGCCCGAAGATCAGTCTGCACGAGATCGCCAGGGAGGTGGAGGAACGCGGCATGGCCATGCCGGTGCTGCTCCGCATCGAGAATATCCTCGGCTCGCAGATCAAGCTGTTGCACGAGACCTTCCGCAAGGTCATCAGGGAAAACAACTACGAAGGCGAGTACAAGGGGGTCTTCCCGATCAAGGTCAATCAGCAGGAAGAGGTCGTCGAAGCCATCACCCAGTTCGGCAAGGACTATAACCACGGCCTGGAGGCCGGCAGCAAGTCGGAGTTGATCGCCGCAATCTCGATGATGAAGAGCCGCAAGGCCTGCCTGATCTGCAACGGCTATAAGGATGAGGAGTTCATCGATCTCGGGCTGTATGCGATCAAGATGGGGTATCAGGTCTTCTTTGTCATCGAGGTCCCCGGCGAGGTCGAGCTGATCATCGAGCGCGCCAAATACCACAAGGTCGCCCCCAATCTCGGCCTGCGCATCAAACTGTCGACCCAGGCCGAAGGGCTGTGGACCGAGTCGGGCGGCGACGCCAGCGTTTTCGGGCTCGGCATGACCCACATCGTCGATGTCATCGACCGCCTCAAGGAAGAAAACATGCTCGACTGCCTGCAGCTCCTCCACTACCATATCGGCTCGCAGATCCCCAACATCCGCGATATCCGGGCCGGGGCGATGGAGGCCTGCCGCATCTACGAGGAGCTGGTCAACGAGGGGGCGAAGATGGGCTACCTCGATCTCGGCGGCGGTCTCGCCGTCGACTACGACGGCTCCAACACCAACTTCCACTCGAGCCGCAACTACTCGATCGAGGAGTACTGCAGCGACATCGTCGAGTCGATCATCACCGTGCTGTCGCGCCACGACATCCCCCACCCGACGATCATCACCGAGTCGGGCCGGGCCATCGTCGCCTACTACTCGGTGCTGCTGTTCAACATCCTCGACGTCTCCTCCTTCATGCCGCCGCCGATCCCGGAACAGCTCCCGCAATCGACCAATGACCTGCTCGAAAACCTGATGATCGCCTACGACATGGTGTCGCCGAAGAACATCCAGGAGTGCCTCAACGACGCCCTGTTCTACCGCACCCAGGCCCGCCAGCTGTTCAAGCACGGCCAGATCACCATCCGCGAGCGGGCCCTGGCCGAAAACCTGGCCCAGCACACCCTGATCAAGATCTCCAAACTTTCCCGCTACATGGAGCATATCCCGAAGGAGATCAAGGAGATCAACCGGCTGGTCTACGACATCTACTACGGCAACTTCAGCCTGTTCCAGTCGCTGCCCGACGTCTGGGCGATCGATCAGATCCTGCCGGTGATGCCGATCCACCGCCTGACCGAGCCGCCGTCGCGCTCGGCGATCATCTCCGATATCACCTGCGATTGCGACGGCAAGATCGATTCCTTTCCGGACTACTCGCACGAGAAGAACAGCATCATGCTCCACGACCTCAAGGACGACGAGGAGTACTATATCGGGGTCTTCCTGGTCGGGGCCTACCAGGAGACCCTCGGCGACCTGCACAACCTCTTCGGCGACACCAACGTCGTGTCGATCCATGTCAACGAGAACGGCAGCTATAAATTTCTCCGGGAACTGGAGGGTGATTCGGTCGCCGACGTCCTGTCCTACGTCGAGTACGATGTCAAGTCGCTGAAGAAGCGCCTCAAGCATATCGCCGAGGACGCGATCCACAAGGGCTATATCACCGCCAAGGAGCGCAAGTCGATCCTCAACGAGTTCGACGAGGGCCTGCGCGGCTACACCTATTACGAAAAAGAATGATGTCGGAGAGATATCTGACCATTACGAACTACAGGAGGAGACCATGTCACGGATACTGATCATAGGGGCCGGGGGGGTCGGCAACGTCGTCGCCAAGAAATGCGCCCAGCATCCCGAAGTCTTTACTGAGATCGTTGTCGCCAGCCGCACCAGGGCCAAGTGCGACGCCATCGCCGCCGAGATCAAGCAGCTGTACAACGTCACGGTGAAAACCGCCGAAGTCGACGCTGACAGCGTGCCGCAACTGGTGGCCCTGATCAATGGCGTCAAGCCGCAGCTGGTGATCAACGTCGCCCTGCCCTACCAGGACCTGACGATCATGGACGCCTGCCTCGAGTGCGGGGTCAACTATCTCGACACCGCCAACTACGAACCGCAGGACTCCGCCCATTTCGAATACAGCTGGCAGTGGGCCTACCAGGACAAATTCAGAGACAAGGGGCTGATGGCGGTGCTGGGCTGCGGCTTCGATCCCGGGGTCACCAACATCTTCTGCTCCTGGGCCCGGAAGCACCACTACGACAGCATACAGACCATCGACATCCTCGACTGCAACGCCGGTGACCACGGCCATCCCTTCGCCACCAACTTCAACCCGGAGATCAACATCCGCGAGGTCACCCAGACCGTGCGCCACTGGCGGGACGGCCGGTGGATCGAGACTCCGCCGATCCTCGACGACAACTGCGTTCACTTCAGCTTCGATTATCCCGAGGCCGGCCCGCGCGAGAGCTACCTCCTCTACCACGAGGAGATGGAATCACTGGTCAGGCACATCGATGGTCTGAAGCGCATCCGTTTCTGGATGACCTTCGGCCAGGCCTACCTCACCCACCTCAAGGTGCTGGAGAACGTCGGCATGACCCGGATCGACGCGGTCGATTACGAGGGTCACAAGATCATCCCCTTGCGCTTTCTCAAGGCCCTGTTGCCCGACCCCGGTTCGCTCGGCACCAACTACACCGGCAAGACAGTCATCGGCTGCATCTTCGACGGGGTCAAGGACGGCAGACAGAGCCGCAAGTATATATACAACGTCTGCGACCACGCCGAGGCCTTCCGCGAGGTCCAGGCCCAGGCGGTGTCCTACACCACCGGGGTGCCGGCGATGATCGGGGCGATGATGATGCTGACCGGCGAGTGGCAGGGGGCCGGGGTCTACAACGTCGAGCAGCTCGACCCCGACCGCTTCATGGACTGCCTGAACCGCTACGGTCTGCCCTGGCAGATCGTCGATTTCGACGGCCAGCTGCCGGATTAGAGCGATGACGACGAGCCTGGACGAGCGGTTGCGACACGATTTCCCGAAGGCCTTCACCGATCGGGTGGAAACCCCCTGCTACCTGCTCAGCGAGGACGTCATCGCCGCCAACTGCCGGGTCCTTGATCAGGTGCAGCAGCGGACCGGGGCCAAGATTCTCCTCGCTCTCAAGGCCTTCGCCCTGCCGGCCCTGTTCCCGCTGATCGCCCGCCGCCTGCACGGGGTCTGCGCCAGCGGCCCGATCGAAGCGCAGCTCGGTCGCGAGGACTTCGGCCGCGAGGTCCACACCTACGCCCCGGCCTATACCGCCGCCCAGATGGAGCGGGTGATCCGGTTCTCCGATCACATCGTCTTCAACTCGATCGCCCAGTGGCGCCGCCACCGGGAGGCGATCGCCGCCGGCGGCCGGCGGATCGAGGTCGGGCTGCGGGTCAACCCCGGCCACTCCGAGGTCGAGATCGATCTCTACAACCCCTGCCTGCCGGGGTCGCGCTTCGGCATCCCGGCGGCGGGGCTTGACGGCATCGACCTTGACGGCATCGACGGCCTGCACTTCCACGCCCTGTGCGAGCAGAACGCCGATGTCCTGGTCCGGGTCCTGGCCAGCTTCGAGCAGGGCTTCGGCCACCTGCTGCCGCGGCTGCGCTGGGTCAACTTCGGCGGCGGCCACCACATCACCCGCGACGACTACGACCTCGACCTGCTCTGCGCCACGGTCAGCGATTTCCGCCGCCGCCACGATCGCATCGCCGTCTACCTCGAACCGGGCGAGGCGGTCGTGCTGCACGGCGGGGTTTTCGTCACCACCATCCTCGACACCATCTCCAACGGCATCGATATCGCCATCCTCGACTGCTCGGCCGAAACCCACATGCCCGATGTCCTGGCCATGCCCTACCGGCCCCACATCCTCGGGGCCGGCCAACCGGGCGAGTTGGCCCACACCTACCGCCTCGGCGGCATCTCCTGCCTGGCCGGCGACGTCATCGGCGACTACTCTTTCCCGGTCCGGCTGCTCCCCGGCGACCGGCTGGTGCTGGCCGACATGGCCCTTTACTCCTTCGTCAAGAACACCACCTTCAACGGAGTCGAACTGCCGTCGCTCTACAGCTGCAGCCCGGCGACCGACCGGCTGACCTTGATCCGCCGCTTCGGCTACCCCGACTACCGGAGCCGCCTGGCATGAGTGACCAGACCCTCAATTTTCACGGCACCGACGTCCCGCCGTCGCTCCCGGAATCGGCCCTCTTCCACGTCATCCCGGCCCCCTACGAGGAATCGGTGTCATACGGCACCGGCACGGCGCACGGCCCACGGGCGATCCTCGAGGCCTCGGCACAGCTGGAACTGTTCGACGGCCGCTGCATCCCCGCCGACGCCGGCATCCACACCGCCGTCCCGGTCGACTGCGCCGGTCCGCCGCCACTGGTCCTGTCGCGAATCGAGGCGGCCGTCGGCCGCTGCCTGGCCCTGGGCAAATGCCCGGTGCTGCTGGGAGGCGAGCATACGGTGACGAGCGGCGCCATCGCCGCCCTGCGCCAGGCCCACGAGCGATTCGGGGTCATCCAGTTCGACGCCCACGCCGACCTGCGCGACTCCTACGAGGGCTCGCTCTTCAGCCACGCCTGCGTGATGCGGCGGGTCGCCGAGCAGGGCATCCCCATCCTCCAGCTCGGCACCCGCAGCTACAGTCTGGAGGAACAGCGCTACCGCCGCGACCACGGCATTGCCTACTACGATGCCGAGACGATCTGGCGTCAGGGGATCGGCACCGTCACCCTGCCGGCGGATTTCCCGGACAAGGTCTATATCACCTTCGATGTCGATGGCCTCGATGCGGCAGTCATGCCGGCCACCGGCACCCCGGTGCCCGGCGGCCTGAGCTGGTACCAGGCACTGTGGCTGATCGAGCGGATCATGGCCGAACGAGTCTGCATCGGCTTCGACGTCGTCGAGTTCGCGCCGCTGGCCGGCCTGCACGGCGCCGCCTTCACAGCCGCCCAGCTGACCTATGCCATCATGGGCTACCTGGTCGGCAGCCCGCGCAACCGGCGTTACTGGCGGCTGCCGGACCCGGCTCCTGGTCCCTGACCGCCGCCGTTTTCGCCACCACGCTGGAACCAGATCGCCCCCAGGGCGAACGAGCCGGTCAGGATCGCGACATCGGCGAGGTTGAAGATCCCGGTGCGGAAAGTGCCGAGACCGAAATTGAGGAAATCGATCACCCGACCGTCATGGAGCAGGCGGTCGAGCAGATTGCTCAGCCCCCCACCGAGAACCAGCAGCGCCGCAACCGCCATCGACCGGGGCAGCGATGCCCGCCACAGGACATAAACGATGCCGGGAACGATCAGCAGTGCCACTCCCCAGATCAACAGCAGGAAACGAAACTCCTCGGGCAGGCCGCCGAGCAGACCGAGAAAGCCGCCGCTGTTCTCGACATAGGCCAGGCGCAGGGTATCATGGAAGAGTGATAGCGGTGCAGCGGGATCAAGATGACGCCAGGCCAGCCACTTGCTCAGCTGGTCGCTGACCAGGATAGCCAGCAGCAGGGCGGTCAACCTCACCACCCTGATCGGTTGCAGGAGCATCAGCGGAGATCGGCGGTGCACAGGTCGCAACCGTTACACTTCCCCTTGCCGCCATGGAATGCGATCATCCCCCCTCCCCGGCCCCCTCAGCCGCCGACAGACTTGCTGACGATCTCCCGGTCGAAATAGTTGATCTCCATGCCGGCATCGACGACAATGGCCTGGGCGTTGATGCCGGACGACCGGCGCGACAACAGGAAGGCGGCGGTGTTCGCCACCTCCTCGATCCGCAGTGCCTGTTTGCGGGGAATGACCTTTTCCGCGAAGAGATAGCTGTCGACATAACCGGGAATACCGGCGGAGGCCGAGGTCTTCAACAGGCCGGGGGCGACGGCGTTGAAACGGATCCGGGAGAAGGACGAGAAGCTCTGGGCCAGAAAACAGAGCGACGAGTTCAACGCCGCCTTGATCGGCGCCATATAGCCGTAGTTCTCAGCCGCCATCCGCGTCGTCGAAATGGAGATCGTCAACATTGACGCATCGGGATCGAGAAGATCTTTGAAATGATTGGCAATACAGATAAATGAAAAACATGAGATATCGACGGCCTGGAGAAAATCCCGTTTCATCGTCTGGTGGAAGGGCTTGAATCCATCCGAGTAGTTGGCAAAGGCGATGGAATGGACGATGCCGTCCAGCCGTCCGCCTCCTTCCGCCCCGATCGCCGCGGCGATCTCGTCACGGACCCGGATGATATTGGCTTCATCCTCGACATCGCAGACAAACACCGGCATCCCCGGAAACAGTTTGCGGGCGGTCGCCCGCCGTTCTTCGGTGCGCACGACATGGATGACCTTGGCGCCCTCGGCCGCCAGCGCCCTGGCGATGGCGCAGGCCACTGATTTTTTGTTGGCCAGGCCGAAGACCACGAAGCGCCTGTTTTCCAGCTCGAGAAAGCCCATTGTCCCGTCTTCAGAGTAGGTCTTTGAAATTAACCACTTCCATCCGTTGCAGGATACACTACCCGGTAATACGAGACAAGCCGCAATCACCGTTGTAACCACCCTTCCCTCCTGCCGCCGGCCCCCACCGCCGGCGTTTTCCATTGTCCTTTCCTTCTTTATTACGGTATATGATCTGCAGGAATACGCCCCGGCAGACCATCTGCAGCGTCAGGCGGCCGCATCGTTGATCTCGAAAATCCCTACGAACATTACTGGGCATGCACACATATATTATCGGTATTGATACCGGCGGCACGTTCACCGATGCCGTCCTGATGGAGAGGGAAAGCGGCAGGATCGTCGCTGTCGCCAAGAAACCAACCACCCATCACCAGCTGGCGGACAGCACCGGTGCCGCCCTTGCCGCCCTGCTGCAGGGGGCTGGGATCCCGCTCGAAAAAATCGGCGCGGTGGCCGTCTCCTCGACCCTGGCCACCAACAGCGTCGTCGAAAACAAGGGAGCCCGGGTCGCCCTGCTCGTCATCGGCTACGTCAGGCACTTCAAACTCCCGGTCAAGGCAGTGATCTTCGTCAAGGGCGGCCACACCATCATGGGCGAAGAGGAGGAACCGCTCGAACTTCATTATCTTGTCAGCCTGATCCATGGCCTGAAGGATGAGGTCGATGCCTACGGCGTATGTGCGGCGATGTCGATGGTCAACCCGACCCATGAACTGGTGACGGCAAAGGCCATCGAGATGATCGATCCCAAGCCGGTGTTCTGTTCCCATCGCGTCAGCCAGACCGCGGGCATGCAGGAGCGGGCGGCGACCGCCGGCCTCCACGCCAAGTTGATGCCGATCATGGAGGAGTATATCACCGGGGTGCAGCAGGCGATGACCGCCCGGGGCCTGTCCTGCCCGATGGTCATCATCAGCGGTAACGCCGGGACCATTTCCTCCGACCGGGCCGTGGAACTGGCGGGCATGACAGTCGCCAGCGGCCCGGCCTGCACCGCCAGTTTCGGTGCCGAGCAAACCACCGCCAGCGCCCTCATCATCGATATCGGCGGAACCACTACCGATATCGCGATGATCAAGGACGGCCAGCCGCTGATGGCCACCGAAGGCTGCAAAATCGGGGGCTGGCGGACTCACGTCGAGGCCATCGACATGAGCACCGGCGGTATCGGCGGTGATTCACATGTCTCTATGAACGACAAGGGGCACCTCACCATCGGCCCCAACCGCGTCGTCCCCCTGGCGATGGCGGCAGACCTGCCGCCGATCGACGGCTGGTTCGGCAAGGAAGAGCGGAGCCGGCTCATCGTCTTTCGTCCCGAATCAAAAATGCCGGCGGAAGACAGGCTGACAACCTTCCTCCGCACCCAGGGCCAGGCAACCCCGGAGCAGATCCGACGGGCCACCGGCCTCAGCGGCGTTACCCTCGACCGGGATCTCGAAAATCTGGAGAGGTTGCAGCGGACCTACGAATGCGGCTTTACCCCGACCGACGCCCTGCATGTCCTTCACCGCATCGATCTGGGGGATCGCACCAGGGCCCTGGCCGGGGCCGCGATTCTGGCTCGGGAGATCGGCATGACCGCGGAGGCCTTCTGCGAGCTCGTCCTCAGGCGGACGGAAGAGCAGATCGAGAACCTCGTCATCGATCACCTCGTTCAGCATTACTGGGGCAATTCGCTGACCAGCTTCATCGCCGGCCGCAACGACCATCCGGTCCTCGGCGTCAACTTCTCGCTGAAGATCCCGCTGATAGGCATCGGCGCCGCCGCCCGGTACTTTCTGCCGGCGGTCGCCTCGAGGCTGGCGACCACGGTATCGTTCCCACAGTACTGCGAGGTTGGCAACGCCGTCGGGGCGGCCCTGATCTGCAAGCAGACCCTGGCCGACCAGACCAAACCGCCCGTGGTCTGAACCATACCGAGAGAGCGATGGGGAATACCGGCCATCCGGCAACCATGTTCATGACCACCAATTACCAGGCCTCACACATTGTGGGCACGACCGTCGCGGCCTCGGCGACGGTGATATGAACGAGCCGACCCCGGCGCCGCCGCCGTGCCCCTTGTGCAACGGCTGCGGCCAGATCTCCTCATTCAAGGGTGTCAGCCGGTTCCTGCTGACGACCGAAGAATGCCCGGCCTGCGGCGGTACCGGCCTCGACCTCGATGACGAGGAGCAAGTGGGCGAATCCCGGCAGCCGGGAAGTTCACGGGAGAAATGAAATCGCCATGGAGATGATCCGCTGATATGGATATCGCCGGGATGCTGTCGCCGCCCTATGGCCTGGTGTCGCTGTTCGGCCTCAGTCTTCTCGCCTCGACCCTGGTGCCGCTCGGTTCGGAATGGCTGCTGATTCTGCTCATCGTCGAGGGGTATCCTGCCCCGACCACCGTGGCGGTCGCCACTCTGGGCAATTCCCTCGGGGCCGTTACGACCTACCTGATCGGCATTTTCGGTTCCGACGTCCTCACCCGGCGGGTACTGCGGCTCTCCGCCCACGACCTCCACCGTGCCGGAACGATGTACCGCCGGTTCGGCGTCTGGTCGCTGCTGCTCTCCTGGGTTCCGATCGTCGGAGATCCCCTCTGCCTTGTCGCCGGGGCCCTGCGGACCCCCCTGCCGCTGTTCCTGGTCCTCGTCCCACTCGGCAAGGTCTGCCGCTATTCGGCACTGGCCTTTTTGACCCTGCAGGGCCTGCGCTGAGACATGCTGATTTCACCCCAGGGATGACAACCGGCCAAACAGCCGTATTATTATATTTCCAACCCAGCAATCACACACCATAGAGAACATAATGAAAAAAGCAGCTTACCAGACCATCATCGCCGAATTCGACCAATGGGGACAGCAATACGACCGTGTCTGCTCAATGGGATGCAGTGCCTGCTGTACCGAGAATGTCACCATTACCGCCCTCGAAGGAGAAAGAATCCTTGCCTATGTCATCAGCCGCGGGTTGGAGCAATGGCTGGCCGACCGATTGCGCCTGCCGGCCCACGTCGAACGGCCGCGAATGACCACCAACGAGTTCGCCCACGCCTGCATCAACCAACGGGAGGCCGATGCCGGGACCAACGAATCCCTGACCACCTGCCCCCTGCTTGAAGACGATGTCTGTCGAATCTATCCGGTGCGCCCGTTTGCCTGCCGCTGTTTCATCTCGACCGTTCGCTGTTCGGCGACGCAGCCGGCCGAGGTCGACGCCGATTATCTCACCGCCGGCACCGCCATGCTGCAGCTGATCGAGCACCTGGGACAAAAGGAGTACTGGGGCAACATTGTCGACGTCCTGCTGGCACTTCTCGATATCTCGGCCTACCGCCCGGTTGCCGAGGCCCTCGCCGATCCGTCGCGGATCATGCAGGGACGGCTCCGCACCATGACCGCCCGCCCTCTCCCCGGTTTTCTGTTCACCGAAGCCGAGGAGAGGGAACTGCGGCCGCTGCTGCAGGCCATCTTCACCACCCGCATCGGTGACCTCACGGTCGAGGACATCCTCAACGGCAGAACAGAGGCCACCGCTTCGTCCAGCTGACAAAAAATGCATCCGACACCTGAAACCACCTCCGAAACCGAGCACATGACCGTCCTGCTGCCGGCCGCGAGAACGCCAAGGCCAAACTGAAATCGGCGGAGGATCGAAAAAGATGCGGCCGAGGCGGAAACGGCGGCCGCCTATCGCATATTCAGCCATAATTTCAGCGGTGCTTCCGGCTTTTCTATTCCAAAAAAGGGGTGCCATTGCTATAGTAGCGCCATGAAAACACCACAGACCAGCAAACGGACCAAGTTCATTTTCGTCACCGGCGGCGTTCTTTCCTCCCTGGGCAAGGGGCTCGCTGCAGCCACCATCGGGGCACTTCTCGAGTGCCGGGGGCTCACCGTCACCTTCCAGAAACTTGACCCCTACATCAACGTCGACCCCGGGACGATGAACCCGTTCCAGCATGGCGAGGTCTACGTCACCGACGACGGCGCCGAAACCGATCTCGACATGGGACATTACGAGCGCTTCACCAACGCCGTAATGTCCCAGAAAAACAACTACACCACCGGCCGCATCTATTATTCGGTCATCACCAAGGAAAGGCGCGGTGAATACCTCGGCGGCACCGTACAGGTCATCCCCCATATCACCGACGAGATCAAGGCGGCCATCCTCCAGCTTGACGGCTGCGCCGATTTCGCCATCATCGAGATCGGCGGCACGGTCGGCGACATCGAGGGCCTGCCCTTCATCGAAGCTATCCGCCAACTGCGAACCGACCTCGGTCGGGAATACTCGCTGTTCATCCACCTGACCCTGGTCCCGTACATCAAGACCGCCGGCGAGGTCAAGACCAAGCCGACCCAGCACTCGGTCCGCGAACTGCGGGCGGACGGGATCCAGCCGGACATCCTGATCTGCCGGACCGAGGTCCCCCTCGAGGACAGCCTCAAGGCCAAGATCGCCCTGTTCTGCAATGTCCAGAAGGATGCGGTCATCACCGGTATCGATGTCGAGACCATCTATGAGATGCCTCTCCACTTCTATCGCGAGGGCCTGGACGCGAAGATCCTCGAACTGCTCAACGTCTGGACCGGTCAACCCAATATCAAACCGTGGGAAGACCTGGTCCACACCATCAAGCACCCGAAAAACGAGGTGACGATCGCCATCACCGGCAAGTACGTCGAGCTCACCGAATCGTACAAGAGCCTGCATGAGGCCTTGATCCACGGCGGTCTGGCCAACGGCACGAAAGTCAGGCTGCGCTACATCAGCGCCGAAGACCTCGAAGAGAAAGATCCGGCCGAACTGCTCGACGGCTGCACCGGTATCCTCGTCCCCGGCGGCTTCGGCAAACGCGGCGCGGAAGGGAAGATCAGGGCCATCTCCCACGCCCGGAGCAACAAGATTCCGTTCTTCGGGATCTGCTTCGGTATGCAACTGGCGGTCGTCGAGTTCTCCCGCCATATCGCCGGTCTTGCCAATGCCAATTCGACCGAACTCGATTCTGCCTCCCCCGATCCGGTGATCTACCTGATCAAAGAGTGGTTCGACTACCGCACCAACCAGATGCAGGTCCGGGACGAAACCTCCGATATGGGCGGAACGCTGCGGCTCGGCGCCTATCCCTGCGTCCTCAAGGAAGACACCCATGCGGCCCGGGCCTACGGGCAGGCGGAAATCTCCGAGCGGCACAGGCACCGCTTCGAATTCAACAACCTGTACCGGGAACAACTCGAGGCCTGCGGCCTGGTGGTTTCTGGGGTCTCTCCCGACAACAATCTAGTTGAAATCGTCGAGATAGAGGACCATCCCTGGTTTCTCGGCTGCCAGTTCCACCCCGAGTTCAAGTCCAAACCGATGCACCCCCATCCCCTGTTCCGTGATTTCATCAGTGCCGCCTTGACCAAGAAAAACAATGGGTGAACAGTTGGTAGCACCCATTGCCATCGATCATCCGACCGAGGCGCCGATCCTGGTCGGCAGCGGCCAGCCGCTACTGCTGATCGGCGGGCCGTGCGCCCTCGAGTCCGAACAGCTCGCCCGCCAGGTCGCCGGCACCCTGAAGGCAATCTGCGCCCGACTGGGAATCAGGTATGTCTTCAAGGCCTCCTTCGACAAGGCCAACCGCACCTCGCTTCGATCCTACCGCGGCCCCGGGATCACGGAAGGGCTGGCCATTCTTTCCCGGATCCGCCATGAGCTGGGGGTGCCGGTCATATCCGATATCCATGATGTGTCCCAGGTCGACAGGGCCGCCGAGGTCCTCGACATCCTGCAGATTCCGGCCTTTCTCTGCCGCCAGACCGACCTGCTCGTCGCCGCCGCCGAAACCGGCAAGCCGGTCAACGTCAAGAAAGGCCAGTTCGTCTCCCCCTGGGATATGGAGAACGCCGTCAACAAACTGCGCGGCGCCGGCGGGAGCAGGATCATGCTGGTCGAACGGGGGGCGACGTTCGGGTACAATAACCTCGTGGTCGATATGCGGTCGCTGCCGGTCATGCGCTCGTTCGGCTGTCCGGTGATCTACGACGCGACACATTCGGTCCAACTCCCCGGCGGGGCCGGCGGCTCATCCGGGGGGCAGCGGGAGTTCATCGTGCCGCTGGCCCGGGCGGCGATGGCGGTCGGGATCGACGGGCTGTTCATCGAAATCCATCCGCAACCGGAAAAGGCTCTCTGCGACGGTCCAAACTCTCTGCCCCTCGACGGCATCGAGCCGGTTCTCGCCCAGCTGCTGAGGATCCGGGCCGCCCTCTGAAATCAGGAAACACCGCATCGCAATGACCAGCCCATGCTCACCCGCCAATCCAGGCGCCTATCCGTCCGACTGCGAGATTACCGAGGGTTACCGCACCCTCGCCCGCGAACGGACCCAGCGCGCGGACAGCAGCCGCGACAATCTTCTTGTCCGCGACAAGGCCAAGGAAATACAGGTACTGTTGCTGGATGTCGACGGCGTAATGACCGACGGCACCATCCACTATTCAGGCGGCGAGGTCGAAGGGAAAAGCTTTCATACCCAGGATGGTTTCGGCCTCAGGCTGCTGCAGGAAGCCGGCATCGAGGCCGGCCTGATCACCGCCCGCCGGTCGAAGGTGGTGACACGCCGGGCCAGTGAACTGAAATTGCGCTACACCTTCCAGGGATCTTCAAACAAGCTGGCAACATTGAACGAGATCCTCAAGACCTCCGGGTTCAGGCCCTACCAAATCGCCTACATGGGAGACGACTGGCTCGATCTCTGCCTGCTGTCACGGGTCGGCCTGGCCCTCGCCCCGGCCAATGCCGTTGCCGCCGTCAAAGAGACCGCCCATTATGTCACCTCGCGGCCGGGAGGGGCAGGGGCGGTGCGCGAGGCCTGCGAGGTCATTCTGGAAGCGAAGGGACTGCTTACCGGTTTGCTGCAACGGTACCTGAGCCGATGATCAGTCAACGCAACCTCCTGTGGCTGGTGCCGCTGGTCCTGCTCGTCACGTTCCCGCTGTGGCGGATCCCCCTGGCCTCCTTTCTCACTCCGCGCGGCGGTTATGACCCGGCCTACGCCAACGTCGACAACGAGACCCACAATTTCACCATGGACAAGGTCCGGGTCCAGCAGATCCACAGCGGTAAAAAGTCGGCGGAAATACGAGCGGAAAACGCCCGGACGGGCGACAAGCCCGATGAGTATATGATGACCGGAGTCGATACCGACATCTATGACAATGAAGGCGAGATCACCAACATCACCGCCGACCGGGGGTTGTACAACGTCGAGACCAAGCAGCTCACCCTGATCGACAACGTCGTCATCAACAAGACCAAGGACAAACAGAGCCTGTATACCGATCTGCTCTACTATGACGATGAAAAACGGACGGTCTGGTGCCCGGGGGCGACCAGACTGGTCGCCGAAGATGCCGAGATTCATGGAGGCAGCCTCCGCTACGACGTCGAAACCGGCCAGTACGAGATCGGCGGTCGGGTGCGCAGTGTCATCGAAGGTTTCAGCCGGCCGTAACCTGCCGACAGCTCAGCACCAGAAAATCTTTCTCCCTCGCCTGCCAGCGGACATTGACATCCCAGAGCTGCATGCCGAATTCCCGTCCCGTCTCCTTCTGACTGGCAGGACGCGGGTCCTGTTTCAGGATCTGGCCAATCAACCGGAGAATATCCCGTCCGTACTCGTTCCGATAGTTCATGCCAAAGGCGACAACCTCTTCGCTGAAGCTCACAGCCACCGAGGCCGGGATCGTCATCGCATATCCGCTTGTCGCCTCGGTGATCCGATCGCTGTAGGGCAGATACGGCTTGATATCGACCACCGGCGTCTGATCGAGGAGATCGATCCCGCCAAGCTCAAGGAGGATCTTGCTGTTTTCGAAACGGAGGGCCAGGAGCCGGACGACGGACAGACCAAGAAAGTTCGGACGGTGCGGGCTGCGGCTGGCAAAAACCCCCACCCTGGTCCGACCGCCGAGCCATGGGGGCCGGACCGTATTCTTCCAGCCTTCGACAAGGGTCCCGTGAAAGATGAAGTGGAGCCAGAGGTGAGAAAATCTTTCCAACCCTTTGAACATCTCTCGACGATCAAAGGGGGGAAGGATCTCCAGGGTCGCCTTCGCCTCTGCAACCAGTCCCGGCTGTCGCGGAATCCCGAATTTTTCGGTAAAACAGGAATGGATGCGACCAATCGGGGTGAGGGTCCATCCTTCCCCCGGATTTTCCGGATCAATCGTCATCCCCGTTCTCTTCCACCGTCTCAGGGCAATGTGACGTAGTCCGGATCATCCGGAGATCCAACGACGCCCCATTCCTGCTCCCGATGGTCGAAATCGGCGATCTTGCCGATGTCCATCTTGAGGTATTTTCCCTTCGCCTCTATCGCCACCGTTCCATCGTCGAGGATGATCTCGCCGGTGCCCTCAAAGCCTCTTTTGCCGTCCCTGACGATCCGGCCGACCACCCGGACTTCATGGTCTATCGGTACCGGCTTGCGCAGACGCATCGAAAAATCGACGGTCACCCCCCAGATATTATCGGAGTACGCCTGCATGATGGCCCGCCCGATGGTTTCATCGAGGATGGTGGCAGCGATCCCCCCGTGCAGCCGTCCAGGATATCCCTGGTGTTCCGGCGACGGCTGAAATATCGCCATGAGCTCGCCATTATCCAGCTCATAGAACCGGCATTTCAATCCGAACGCATTCTTCAGGCCGCAGACAAAACACATCTTTGAATTCGGCTGCTTTTTTTTGACGTTGACCTGCATAGTCATCACTGTATTGAGTTGAAACGAGTTGGATGCACACCGGATCCCGGTCTGCCAGGGCCGGCGCGCCCCCGGTTTTCAGCCGTCCAACCGGTCAGGTGAGGGTTGGGGGTCCTTTGACCAGCATCTCGGCGATGGTCATTCTGATCCTGGGGCGAGGGCTGTGGAGTCCCTGCAGCAGTTCGCTCTCCAGCATGACCAGTAGCTGAAGCAGTTTGGTCCGATCGACGAAGGGGACTCCGGCATCATTTTCCCTGCCCCTGACGACTTCCTGGCAGCGGTAGCAACCGGGAAAGGACAACCGCCTGCCGTCCGGCAGCGTCATCACCGCCGGCACCCCATGTGTCCTGCAGACCAATAACCGATAGGGGTACAGGACGCAGAGCCCATTTTCGTTCAGCGGGCACATGACGACCGGCCTTCGTCCGTGCGCCAGCTCCTCCCGACAGACCCGGACCACCTCTCCGGCCCGGTCAAGGATATTCTTCTGCCGTACCGGGGGCAGTTCTCTCAAACCTTGCCACAGGTAGGCCCATTCGACATAGGTATAATGGAGAAAATACGAGTCACAGCAATTGTCCGGACACCCTGAACAGCTGAACTGCAGCTGCCGGGCCACCTCATCATAATCCTCCTCCAGGGCCCGATAGATATTTTTGAGCCGCTGGACCAGTGGCTCAGGAAGCGGAAGCTCGTTCAACTCATTCCTCCTCAAAACTCTGAACCCTGTAGATAAGGATCTCCGGTTGCGAATGCCGCCACGCCAAACCGCTCAACCCCGCTTTCCGGCACAGGTGATAGAGAAAATTTTCCGGATCCGGCAGCTGCTGCCAGACCTGAGGCAGAAACGTCGCTCCGGCCGTGCCGCTGCGCAAAATCACCCCATCCAGCCCTGGTTGCAGCTTGGCCAGGAGATCGTCGGCATCGGAATATTCGAGCGGCACCGCAGGACCAAGGATCGAGATGTCGATATGTACTTCATCAATCTCCTCGGCCGTCAGCGGCGGAAAACGGAAGTCGTTAAAGGCGGCGTTGAGGGCGTTGTCCCTGACCCCCTGCCACAGCGGTCCGACCGGTTCGAGGTTGCCGATACAGCCACGCAATCGTCCCCGCTTTTTCAGGGTGACAAAGACGGCCCTCTGCTGCTGCAGGTCCCTGTAGTCGTCGCCGCATTCCGGAGCCTCACCGCGACCGAGCCGGGAGGCGATGGTACGGCGGGCCAGTTTCAGCAGGGTCTGCCCCTGTTCGTTCGTGAATTCCATCTATTGCCCCCAATCCACCCCGAGCATCATACAGTTGATGCCGCTGCCGATCCCCAGCAGAGCCGCTTTCTGTCCCGGTTTGAATGCCTCCTGCTCCATCGCCATGGCCATGGTGATCGGGGCTGAGACCGAACCGACATTGCCCAGCGTTTCCAGGGTTTCAAAATTCTTACCGCTATCGAGTCCGAGGCGTTCAAACAGCAGCCGTGCATGGGCCGTTCCGACCTGATGACAGAAAAACCGATCGACATCCTCCCCCCCCCATCCAGGAACACTGGAGAAAATCTGCCACGTCCGCCAGGCTGCCTCGACCCCGCGGTGCATCAACTCCTCCGAGTTGGTCTCCATCAATGTCGTCCTGGCTCCATGCTGATTGCCATGGCACAGGTCGGAATGTACCGTGCTCGCCCTCCAGCTCCCGTGCACCAGACGGCATCGCCGCTCGTCGGCGCCGGCCCGCTCCATGACCAGAGCGATCGATCCGGAACCGATCGTCAGAGAGGCAAATGCCGGCTTGATCGCCTTCCGGCTCAGGCTCGTGTCCCGGACGAGGGTTTCCATCGTCGATTCCAGCAACTCTTCGGCGGTCTCGCCCGAGACGACAAGCCCGTTACGGACCTGACCAAGCTCGATCATATTGGCCAGCATGACCATGCCATCAAGAAAACCCAGACAGGCGTTTGAGATATCGAAAATCAGACAGGTCGGCGACAGTCCAAGACCGAGGTGGACAAACGAGGCGGTGGCCGGTTCCATCATGTCCCGCGACACGGAGGTGAAGATCAGGCACTCGATGCGCGCCGGATCCCAGCCCCCCTTCTCGAGAGCAATCCGTCCCGCCATGATCGCCGCCTCGCTCGGTTTCGTCCCCGGAGGCCACAGGCGCCGCTCCTGAATGCCGGTCATCAGTTCGAGACGTCCCGGCGTCAGACGCAACCGGTCATACAACGGGGCAAGGCGGTTTTCAATCTCCGCCGAGGTCAGGATTCTAGGCGGGAGCTGATAACCGAAGGTATCAAGACAGACTCGGGAATACTGCAGCATGATGGACAAGCTCTGGCGTTTGATGGAAGGGGCTGGCGGCGCTGGACAGACAGACCATTTTTACAGGAAAGATCGATTCTCGTCGAATTTTGGTGGAATATCAGCTCGGCGCGCTGTCGCTAGACGGGAAACACAAGATATTCCCCTTATTCGAACAACGCCAGTTTCTCGTGCAGCGAGGCCTCGGTGATCGGCCGCTGCAGGTAGGCGTCAAGACCGTTTTCGACAAACCTCTGACCTTCATCCGGGGCCAGGGAGCCGATCCCGAGAATGTAGGAATGCCGCCCGGAATAACCCTCCAGCTTCCTGATAATCCGCGTCACCTCCAGGCTGTCACCCTGAGACATCTGGGTATCGAGCAGGATCAGATCGAAATTGGCGAGAGAAGCCTCATACATCGCCGAGCGGCCGGTTTCGGCAATCACGACATTCCACCCGGACTCGATCAGAGAGCTGACGATGAAGTTCTGGCTCGCCGGATCATTGTCGATCACCAGGGCCCTGTTGGTAAGATATTTAACCAGGATATCGATAAGATCGGACTTCTCCACCGGCTTGGTCAAATAATCATCCATACCGGCCTGCAGACATTTTTCACGGTCACCCTGCATCGCCAGGGCGGTCAGGGCGATGATGCACTGATGGCCGCCATGCTGTCGTTCGTGATCGCGGATTTTACGTGTCGCCTCAAGACCGTCCATCACCGGCATCTGCACATCCATCAGAATGACATCATAACAACTTTTTTTTGCCTCCCGCACGGCCAGTTGACCATTTTCAACCGCGGTCACCTCCACACCGGCCTGCCGCAGCAGCGTTTCGGTCAGAACCCGGTTGATCGGCTCGTCTTCGGCGAGCAGAATCTGCGCCCCACGCAGGGCGTATACTGCCTTTTCTTCGGGAATCTCGTACGACTGGTGGTCCAGCTCATCAAACGCGTCGATATCGGTGACTTCCTTCACCGGCACGGTAAACCAGAACGTCGAGCCCTTTGAGCCGCTTTCAAGTCCAATCTCGCCCCCAAAGAGCCTGACAAGCTGGGATGAAATGGTCAGACCCAGACCGACCCTCCCGGTCGCCAGGGCACTCTCCGAACCGACCTGATGGAAGGTGTTGAGGATCTCCTTGCGCCGTTCAGGTTTGACGCCGATTCCGGTATCGGTGACTGCAAACTTCAGGATCAACATCCCGTTGTCGTCGTAACCGTCATTGGAAACCCGGATCGTCACGCTGCCTTTTTTGGTGAACTTGATGGCGTTGGCGACCAGATTGGTCAGAATCTGGACCAGGCGGATCGGGTCGGAATGAATAAAGAGCGGGACATCGCGATCTATTTCACACATCAGGGCGATATTCTTATCCCTCGCCGACAGGTCCAGCAGGTAGAGGTCGAGATCAAGACTTTCTTTCAGGTTGAAATCCTGAAGGTCGAGGACGAGACGACCGGCCTCGATCCGGGAAAAATCAAGGATGTCGTTGACGACATCAAGCAGGCGATCGACTGATTCATCGACCATTTCGAGGTACTGCCGCTGTTCCGGAGCCAGATCGCTCTCCAGAACCAGTCCGGTCATGCCCATGATGCCGTTCATTGAGTTCCGTAACTCATGGCTCATGTTTTCAAGAAATTCAGCCTTGAGGCGGTTGGCATTTCTGGCCTGCTCGAGAGCTGCCTGCAGTTCGCGCGTCCTTCTCTTCACCTCTTCTTCGACCAGCGCATTTTCGACTGTTCCGCCGGGGCGCTCGCCAGTGAGAATCGATAGTTTTACTTTTTCACGGAGAAAGGCGTTGGCTTTCTGCTGAGCACTCATTTGTTCATGCAGATCCTGTATCTGCTGCTGAAGTCTTCTTGTCTCTGACACCGACGAACCTCCCCTTGCGCTGGTTATATGGATTCCCCCCCATCTTCCAACTGAGACATGACTTTTTCCAACTTACCAGAATATGCAAAAAGGTACAGAACAAACATTGACTTATGGCCGACGTACGGCAGAAGAGCAGAATCTGTCAATATGAAAGCGGGTGGATGGAACGGAGAGAGGCAGGGATGAAAAAATGGCGAAGCCTGCAGTATCTCCTGCGATCTCAGATATAACGATGGATTCAGTGGATATTATCCGGTACCCAAACTTTTCTTTCGTATTTCCCAGCACCTGTGGACTTTCTGATTTCGCTGGAAATCAAAGGGGATTGTCTCCTTGCTGATCTCACGAATCGCAAAACTTCGCTCGAGCCCAGGATCAAGTGAAAATCGTCGAAAATTGGTTGAAAACACAAGGAAACCGTCATCCGCCAGCCTCGCCATTGCCAGGGTCAGCAGGCGAACATGATCACGCTGGATATCGAATACCCGATGCTCCTTTTTGGTGTTGGAAAATGTTGGGGGATCAACAAAGATCACATCGTATTGTCCACGATTTTGCTCGAGCCATTGCAGACAATCGGCTTTGATCGTGGTGTGGGCGAAACTCGAGAATCCGTTCAAGGCCAGGTTCATCCTGGTCCAGTGCAGGTAGGTGGCAGACAGGTCGACAGTGGTTGTCGATCGGGCGCCGCCCATCGCCGCATGGACTGTCGCTGTTCCCGAATAACCGAAAAGATTGAGAAAACTCTTTCCTTTGACCTTGCCGGCAAGACGGATCCGGACGGGGCGGTGATCAAGAAAGAGACCGGTATCGAGATAATCGGTGAAGTTCACCAGGAACCGGCAGCCACCCTCCCGGACCTCATACAGCTTTTTTCTGCTTTCTCGCTGCTGGTACTGCTCACTTCCCTTCTGCCGCCGCCTGGTCTTGACGAATATCCTGTCCCGGCGCATGCCGAACACATCCCTGATCCCCTGCAGCGCATGGTTCAGCCTGGCCGTGGCCAGATCCGGATCAACCGAACCCGGCGGTGCGTATTCCTGCAAGTGCACCCATTTTTCATACAGGTCGATGCTGAAATTATATTCCGGCAGATCGCGATCGTAGATCCTGTAACAGTGCACACCTTCCTTGTCGGCCCATTTCTGCATTTTTTTCATATTCTTACGCAGACGGTTGACAAACTCGTCGCTATTGCCGACATCAGCCAGATTCCAGGTGAACGCCTGGTCATCGATTTCCGGCACAGTCCCCACCAGCAATCGACAGGCCAGATCACCGTTGTACAATTTGAGTCGCTTGTCCCATGAAAGCCCGAACGAATCGGTCAGTTCCGGACTGGACAGAAAGACCGCCATCCTCCAGCCGGGAAATCTCTGCCTGGCGATTCTGCCGTAGGCCCTGTAGAGGAGCGCCACCTCCTCTTTTTCCAGAAGTCGCTCGCCGAAAGGAAGATTAGTGAGGAGCATCCCCCTCCCTCCGGGCGATTCCAGCCTGGCGACCTCTCCCTGTCTGATCTTTATATGATCTGCAATGCCGGCCCGCTCGAGATTCTTTTTCGCCGCGGTCACCATTGCCGGATCGGCATCGAATCCCAGAAACTGGGGCCAAGGTTGGGACATGCCCGCCTCTTCCCGAACTATCGCCTCTGCGACGAGGGTGTTCCACAACGACGCGTCATGCTGCCTCCACCCCATGAAGCCGAACCGCTTGCGCGATAATCCCGGGGCCGAGTCGCCGAACATCAGCGCTGCCTCTATCAGCAGGGTCCCGGTTCCACACATCGGGTCCAGCAACACCTCTCCCGGCTGGTCGGTCCAACCGCTCAACGCCACCAGAGCGGCGGCAAGGGTTTCCTTGAGCGGGGCGGGGCCACCACTGACACGGTATCCCCGACGATGCAGACTGTCGCCGGAAAGATCGAGGGAGATGTGGGCCAAGGAATCATGGATATGTAGATGGAAGCGAACCCCGGGAGCGTTGGTATCGACCGATGGCCTGCGGCCGAGACGGTCGCGGAAATTATCAGCAATCGCATCCTTGAGCCGCAGAGCGGCAAACTGGCTGTGGGTCAGAAGCGGTTTTCCGGAAAGGGTGCAATCGATAGCAAAGGTCGTATCCAAGTCCAGATGGTCCTGCCAGCAGATTTCACGGCTCCGGCCATACAGCGCCGACTCGTCCGCCATCTCGAACGATTCCAATTCGAGAAAAACCCGGGACGCATAGCGTGACCACAGACACGCGCTGTAACCGCTGGCAAGGGCACCCTCCCAGGATACCAGGCCAGGCGACCGGCTGATATTGCGGCCATCAAAGGACGCAACCTCCTCCGCCACCAACTCTTCCATTCCAATTGCACAGCTGGCCGCAAGGCTGTAGTATGTTTCGTCCATCAGGTTCCTGTCTTTGCCTTTCAGCCTTGAAAGGCGGGTCTGTTTCTGCGTCATCGACGCCGGGTAAACGTCAAATTTACTTGACCTTCCGCCGATTAGAGATAAAATATACGATTTGTTGAAATCTGTATACAATCATGCACTATCATTTTTAGTATTGCCTAATGTACATACCAATCTCTCGACGACAGGAGAACATATGAAAAAGACGCTCTGCGGGACCGCAGTACTCATCACCCTTATCGGGTCACTTGCCCTGTTCGCCGGCGGCTGCAGCAAGAAAGCGGTCATTCCGCCCGACGGCGGCAGCAGTGCAAGCGGAATGGACAGTGGTGCAGGCAGCAGTGGCTACGATGAAAACAACCTGGCATCGGAGGGTACCCTCGATGATCCCGGCAGAACCGGTGGCGGATCCATGGCGGACAGCGCTTCCGACGAATACAAGAGACTACACGGTCGTTGTTCCGACAACCTGTTCCCGATCTACTTCGACTTCGATCAGTACGGCATCCGCGCCGATATGACCGAGGTCCTGGTAAAGAACGCGGAGCACATGCAGTCCGTCCCCGGAGGGGCGATTGTCATTGAAGGCAACACCGACGATCGGGGAACCAACGAGTACAACCTCGCTCTGGGCGAAAGAAGGGCGATGGCCGCCAAGCAGTATCTTATCGATCTGGGGGTCGATTCCTCGAGGATACAGACCATCAGCTATGGTGAAGAACGGCCGTTGTTTCCCGGAATGGATGAAGAAAGCTACAGCCAGAACAGAAGAGACGATTTCATAATGCAGTAACGGCTATCACCGATCCGCGGGCTGGTTACAACCTTCCCGCGGGTCGGTCGTCTTTTTTCTGCCCGCCCTTATCACTTCCAAAACCAGGTGGGTGACTTCGTCGATATCCCTGCTGGTAGTATCGATGACCCAGGCGTCTTCGGCCTGGCGAAGCGGAGCGATTGCCCGCTCCCGATCGTTTTTATCCCGCTCCAGCGTCATCTCGAGGATCTTCCGCTCGTCGACGGCCTCACCTCGCATGCAAAGTTGCCGGACTCGCCTTCGGGCCCGTTCCTCCGGTCTGGCATCAAGGAAAAATTTGTATCTGGCTCGCGGAAAGACCACAGTCCCGGTATCCCTCCCCTCGGCAACCACTCCGCCGATGTTACCGAGTTGTCGCTGCAACATCGTCAGCTTTTCCCGTACCAGGGGAATGGCCGATACCTTCGAGGCAACCATCGCCATCTCCGGAGTCCTGATCGTGCCGCTGACATCCTCCCCGTTCAAGAGAACCCCGGTGTCATCATCTTCATTTTTACCGGGCAGCAACTGGATATGAATTTTGGCAAGGATAGACCGCATCGCCTGGTCATCGCTCAGATCAACCCGGTTCCACTGGAGAAACAACCCTACCGCCCGATACATGGCACCGGTATCGAGATAGGTAAACCCCAGCACCCTGGCGACCTTTCTGCTGATTGTCGATTTCCCGACCCCGGATGGGCCATCGATGGTGATCACTGCCAGCGCTTCGGTCATCTCTCGATCCAATCGTCGGCAACAGAAGGCCTGGTGTCTTCGACCACCGGCACCTTCCTGACCATCGTGTTCATCTTTTCCGGCACCATCACTTCCTTTCCGTCAAGCCAGTGACGGAACCCTGGTTACACCGACCATTTTTTCAAGGGCATACGCAACTCTCAGCAGTGACCCCTCATCAAAATGGCGGCCCTGAATCTGGATACCTATGGGAAGACCATCGCTGCTGAAGCCCCCGGGGACCGATATTCCCGGAATTCCGGCCAGATTTGCCGAAATGGTCAGGATGTCGGAGAGATAGACGGCAAGCGGGTTGTCGCTGTTTTCTCCCTGTTTCCACGCCGGAGTCGGTGTAACCGGAGACACCAGCACATCACACGATTCGTACGCTGCCTGGAAATCCCGGAGAATCATCGTCCGGACCTGCGAGGCCTTTTTGTAGTAGGCATCATAGTAGCCGGAGGAGAGGGCGTAGGTGCCTATCAGGATACGTCGTTTCACCTCGGTGCCGAAGCCGGCGGAGCGGGTATCCTTGTACATGGACATCAGGGTATCGGCTTTCATATCGCGCCGGCCGAAATTCACCCCGTCATACCGGGCCAGATTGGAACTGGCCTCAGCCGGAGCAATAAGATAGTAAGCGGCGACACAGTATTCAGTATGCGGCAGGGTAATGTCCACCACCACGGCACCCGCCTGGCGGAGAAGATCAATCCCGCTTCTGACAACCCTTTCGACCTGCGGATGAAGTCCGGCAGAAAAATATTCCCGCGGCACCCCGATGCGCAATCCGCGGACATCCTCCTTCAGAAATGACGTGAAATCAGGAACATCGATCCTGACAGAGGTAGAATCGCGCTGATCATGGCCACTGATGGCATTCATCAGGATCGCGCAGTCGGTGACATCACGACAGAGGGGGCCGACCTGATCCAGAGATGAGGCGAAAGCCACCAGACCATAGCGGGAGACCCGGCCATAGGTCGGCTTCATTCCGATTACGCCACAGAGGGAAGCAGGTTGCCGGATTGAGCCGCCGGTATCGGAGCCGAGCGAGGCCAGACATTCACCAGCGGAGACCGCCGCCGCCGATCCACCGGAAGAGCCTCCGGCGACATACCCTTTTTTCCATGGGTTTTGCGGGACTCCGAAGGCGCAGGATTCGGAGGTCGATCCCATGGCGAATTCGTCCATCGATACCTTGCCCAGAATGACCCCCCCCTGCCCCTTGATTTTTTCCACCACCGTAGCGTCATACGGAGGGATGAAATCGGCCAGCATCTGCGAACCGCAGGTGGTCCGCATGTCCTTCGTGCACAGGAGATCCTTGATGGCGACGGGGATACCGCACAAGGTTCCGACCCGCTCCCGCTTCCGCTCAATATCAGCCTTCCTGGCCTGCTCGAGAGCCCCCTCGCGATCAAGAGTGATGAACGCTCCCACCTCACCGTCGACCTTGTCGATACGGTCAAGACAGCTCCTGGTCAGGGCCTCGGAGGTGATATCACCGGCCGCCAAACTCGACATCGCCTCAGCGACGGTCAATTCATACAGATTCATATACCCCCCGAACAACCATGCTGCTCTGCAGCCTGACGGAATGAAAACCGGATAGAGGCATTTTCAGATGATCCGCGGAACCTGAAACATCTCTTCGTTATGCCTGGAGGAACAGGAAAGCGCCACGTCCTGCGCCAGCGACGGCAAGACCCTGTCTTCACGAAAGGCGTTGCACACCGATATCGCATGGGTGGTTGGAGGAAGACCGTTGGTATCCAACTCCTGCAGCTTTTCCACATATGCAAGAATTAAATCCAATTGCTCTGTCATGATCGACAGCTCGCCTTCGGTCAGGTGTAAACGTGCCAGATGAGCGACATGCTCCACTTCAGCTCGTGATATCTTCATTAATATATCTCCAAAACTCAAGGAAACGCGTGGTTAGTTCCGCCTGTTGTAGGCTGGTTCGAGATATCCCTGAGAAAAGAAGCTCCTGGTGGGGATAAAATCCAATATGCTCCGTGAAAAAACCTCGACGATAGAGGCATCGAACTGGCTGCCGCTGCACTTGATCAATTCCGCAACAGCCTCTGCCTTCGTCATGTTTTTTCTGTAGTTACGACGGGAAGTCATGGCATCATAACTGTCGACGACAATCAATATCCTGGTCAGTTCGTCAAGTTCTTCCCCCTTCAGACCATCCGGATATCCGCTGCCATCCATCCGTTCATGATGATGACGGATGATGAACTGTTCCCTATCCATGAACCCGAGCGGCTCGATGATATTGGCACCCACGCTCGGATGCTTTCTGATAAGGACCCATTCATCCTCAGTCAATTTTCCAGGTTTCTGGATACAGGAAAGATCGATGACAAGCTTACCGATATCGTGGAACTGGGCCGCCCGCCGTAAAATCACCATATCCTGCTCGGCCAGCCCCATGGCCCTGCCCAGCATGACAGCATACTCCGTCACCCGCATGGTGTGTCCCGCCGTGTAATAATCCTTCTCCTCCATGGCGTTCTGGAAGCTGCTCATAAGTTGAATGGTCGCGTTCTCCAGACTGTGGCTGTAGCGCAACAAGAGTCGATTCTGCTCTTCCAGTTGTCGAGCCTTCTGTTGGATGTCATCCTCAAGGGACTCCTTGTACCGTCGTTCCTGCAGGACATACATTCTTTTTTCGATGGCTCTGCGAATCTTGACATTGAAGATATCAAGATCCTCGATGGGTTTCGTCAGAAAATCATAGGCACCCAGATTTATGGCTTTGACCGCATAATCCATCGAACCTGCACCGGTGAGAAAAAGAACCGGAATGTTGTAGTTCAGCTGGTTCAGGGCGCTGATGGTTGCAAAGCCGTCCATGTCCGGCATGTTGATGTCAAGGATGATGACATCAAAGCTGTCATCGACGGCATCAACAACACCCTTGCCGTCAGACACCGTCACCACGTTATGACCGAACATCTCGAGGATCTTCGTCACCGTAGTGCGGACCATCACATCGTCATCCGCAATAAGTATCTTTGCTTGCATCTCTATCAACAGACCGTCTCCAGTAGGTATCACCTGCAGGTGGATTGGATTGTGAGGGCAAAATGTACAATTTCCGACTTTTTTTTGCAACATCCCCACCCGTTCCACAGCCAAAGTCTTCCCCGAGAACAATGCACCTGCTATCTCTCCGTATATTTTCGGCGCGAGGGATCGAGATTGCCGCGAATGACCCGCTGTTCGGTTATGATGAAATCGGCGGGTTGATCATGCGGTTCCTGGGGAATTTCACCCTGCACCTGGAGTTCGAAGGCCAGGGCGATCCGCAGCGCCGAAGGAAGCACTTCGTTTGCCAGAAAGCGGTCATAAAATCCTCCCCCATAGCCGAGCCTGCCCCCTCTTTCATCAAACACCGACCCCGGCAACACCACGATATCGATACTTTTGTGATCAATGGTCCGTGTCTTGAGCAAATCCTTGCGTGGTTCAAGAATGTTGAAATAACCAGGGACAAGGTCTGTCTCTGGATCGATCAGTCGAACAGCGGTCATCGACTTTTCCTGAACGGAGACAAGGGGTACCGTAACGGTTTTACCGGACTTGAGCAGTTGTCCGATCAACTCCAACGTTTCAACTTCACTTCTGAAGTTGACAAACAGAAAGAAGGTAACGGGATGAAAAGGATTCACCAGGTCAAGAAAGTGATGATGAATGATCTCGCTCTTCTCTCTTCTCTCCCCGGGACTGAGCAAATCTCTTTCGGCCAGCACCTGCTTACGAATGCTTTGTGAATCATGCATAGTTTCAATCCTCCAAAAAAAAATCGCCAACTCGGCCTTGGGAGCTGGCGATTTTACCTCCGATCAGGATTTAAAATCACATCGGCACAATCAGTTTATTGGTCTCTTCATTCCATGTAACAACCAGATACCAGACCACCATTGAGGCAATTATCAACAGCAATGTCGGGCCATACCCCATGACATCCGGCAGGTAAACGTATGAACCGAGCACGCCGTCGGCTTCAAAATCGTTGTCCCTGAACCAGGCTGTCATGATCGAGGTGGAAACGGCAAAAAACGGGACCACCATCATCAGCTTTACCTGTCCCTCGCCAACCCGCCACAGAGTGCCGGAACCACAGCCACCCGCAAACATGGCGCCCAGACCGAAAACAAAACCTCCGACAACACCTCCCCAACCAAAGGTTCCACGAACATAGTTGATGGGGGCGAGCACCGCCTCTCCCTCGGCCCGCATCGGTACTGCATATTTCAAGATTGCGGCTCCCACCGCGACCAGGATGATCGACAACATGACCGATTTCGCCATCGTGCAATCACCGGTCATGTGTGGTTCGCGGAACCCCTGAACCATACACCACCGTCCTCGCTGCATGGAATAGCCCAGAGCAGCGGCAAGGACTATAACCCCCCCAAGTGACGCGATATAATCATCATCTTCATTGCCGGAAAATACGTTTGCGACATACAGAAGCAGAATGACCCCGGCAATACCGATGTATGGCAGAACTGTGGTGGGGATGCTCAGGGTCTTGGCACCGCCCGATCCCCACTCAATATGCTCCATTTCAAGATAGAGCAGCTTGAGTCCGAGGATGACCCCTAACACCAGACCCAGCCACATGGCAAAGCCGTTGGCTGCCAGATTGCCGATAGCATTATAGAATCCCCCAACATTACACCCCCCGGCAAGCGAAGCGCCAATGCCCATCAAGATACCGGCAATGACCGCCTTGACCATCTCCCGGTATGGAGGAATTCTAAAGGCAAAATCCTTGCCCAGGCATGCCGAAATAAAGGCGCCAGCGATAAAGCCAAGGCCGATTATCGATCCGGAATCGACGAACATCGATCTTGGAGCCTCTTCATAGAAGGCGAAGATGCCGGCATCCGTGCCGAGAAGGCCGGCAAGCCAGTACAGGAACCAATCTCCCCAATTTCTCAGGGCTCCAACCGCACCCCAGGGTCGCCACCAGGCCATCATCATAACCGAGAGAAACGCGACGACGACCCCGGTTACGGTTGGATTCCACTCATTTTGGCAGATCGCCTTGTAGAGTTCACCAGCCTTATTTTTCACGATGCTTTCGTCACTCATGACCCATCCTCCAAGAAAATAATGTTTGTTCCTTGTTTTCAAACGAATTTTTAAAGCTCTACCCTCCGAAAAATCATTTGTCAAGAATGTATGGTCAGGCTCTCCGCCATGGGCTCAATTTTTCGATTTCCTGAATACATTTTTCTGTTATTTTTTTCTTGTTATCGGATGCTTACCGCATGGGAATTTTGACCTTGACTTTACATTTTGGCTAAAGTAAATACATAATGTAATTGTAAAATATGAAAGAAATATGTTTACTTATACCCTGTATTCACCTAACAGATAACCTATTCAATCCCAGGAGGACAATCATGAGTGAGTTTAAAGTAGCCGACGACGGTATTCAGCCAAAAGCAGTTCTAGATGCAAAAGGTCTGAGTTGCCCAATGCCGCTGCTACGCACCAAGAAAGAGATTGGAAAACTCTCTGCCGGGGAAATCCTGCAGGTCGATGGAACCGATCCGGGTTCCCGCAATGATATTCCCGGTTGGTGTGAAAGATCGGGCCATGAATATCTCGGTGAGAAAGAACACTCCGGTTATATCAGCTTTTTCATTAAAAAAGGCTGATTCATGTACTCCTCCCGGTTCGGTCAATGACTGGACCGGGCTGTTCTGAACCACTTTCCAGCATGTCTATTATTCCGCCGGAGGATACTATGGCAAAAAGTCTTGGTATTTTCGTCACAACCAAAGAAAGTCTTCCCCATGTAATTGGCATAACCAAGGCTGCCAAAGCAAAGGGATCAACAGTGAAGGTCTTCTTCACCTGGATTGCCACTCACTCAAGCAAAGATCCATTGTTTGCGACACTATGTGAAATAGCGGACGATGTCTCCATATGTGTCGACAGCTATAGAAAACAAGGATACGACATCAACGACGTTCCTGCTGGCCTGACTCCAAAAAAGATGGCCACGCAAGCACAGCACGGTATAATAATTGAAGATTTCGACTGTTATCTCAGTCTGTAGAGGAGGGAGTGATGTCCGAGTATAAAAAAGTTTGTTTCATGTACAGGCACAAAGATTATGCCGTTGATGGGATTCGGTCGGCACTGGGTCTAGCCGTCGAGAACATGTACTCATATGGTGTAGTCATGGACACACAGATCGATTCCCTTGATGACAATACTCAAGAGAGTATAGAAATGTTGCGTGATATGGAAGGAGAAATTTATTCTACCGTACCTGCAAATGTCGAGAATCTTGGTCTGGAAGCAATTTCTTTGGAAGAACTGGGAGAGAAACTTCGTGAAATGACCCATGTTATTCCCTATGGTTTGAAATAACCCATATCCAAAGGAGAGCGCTTTTATGAAGATTTTAAATGTCTATCGATCAGAACCTGACGATGTTACCAAAAGGCTCATTGAAATTGTAACCCGGGACAGGGAATCTGATGAGTTTTATCTCAACGTTGAAAACCCCGATTACGATCAGTTGGTTGAAAAAATATTTGCAGCAGATCAGACCATAAGCTGGTGGTAATAGCGAAGGTTTGAATCAAATGGAATAAAGGCACGATGGAAGGAAGATCCATCGTGCCTTTATCATTTAAACGATACACTCAACAAGCGACTGCATTAAAGCATCGTGGAATAATGGCCTGAACTTTCTAATTTTTTCATTCACTCTGCTAGGATGAACCCTGTTGGTCAACAGGACAACAGCCACTCCCTTTTCGAGATCAATCCAGAAAGACGTACCGGTAAAACCAAGATGACCGACACTCCGTGAGGAGAAGAATCGTCCGCTGCTCGAATTTATCTTTGACGGCGTATCAAAACCATAGCGCCAGGCTGATCCGGGCTTATGCTCGAACATATACCGCAGGAGACCCGAAGAATATTGGGGATGTTCTTCGTCTCCTCTCCATTGCCGGAGTAAATGTTTACACATATCCAAAACACCTACGATTGTACCAAACAGTCCCGCATGGCCGGCAACCCCCCCAAGACTTCTGCAGTTTTCGTCATGTACCTCGCCACAGAGCATTTTTTTTGTCCACGGACACAATTCCGTCGAAGCCACGAGGCCGTTGCCTATATTTTTCCGATTTGGTGAAAACAGCAGTTGCTTTTCAAGCGATAGAGGGAGGACAACATTGTTTTCCCAAAAAGAGTCAAGAGGCTCAACAGACAGTTGTTCAATAGCGTGGCCAAGGAGAATGAAGCCAAGATCACTATACAGTGTGGATGATCCAGGCGTATATTCAAACGGCTCGTTGAGTATGGATTCCACAATCTTGTCCTTACGAACCTGCTCATCAGCAAATTTCAACAGATCAATATAATAGGGTTTGTATGCAGGCAAACCGGAATTATGCTGCATCAGACTGGTAAGGTTTATTCTTTTTTTTTCGACAGGGACACTTCTTTGCAGAAGATCTGCAAGTGGTGTGTTCCATGTTATCTTGTTTTTTTCGATAAGAACAAGCAGAGACAGCACCGTAACGAGAGGTTTAGTCAATGAAGCGAGATCATAAAATGTTTGTTCCTGAACCACATGCCTGCGATTATTATCTGTATAGCCGCAGGTCCATACAACCCGCTCTCTGATATCATGCCTATCAATTATTATACCTCCAACCCCTCCCGGAAAGACACCACCTGACACTCCCTGCTGCAATACCTCAAATCCTTTTTTTTCAAGGTGTTGTGAAAGATTGTCTTTCAACTTTCCATCACTCAATTTCATTGAATTTTCGGCCATTTTAGAGTAGAGTGGTTATTTGTCAGGTCTTTCTTTATTTATCTGTTTTTGCTAAACATTTTTCAACGGCCATGATGTCTCTCCACCGTATATTAACATTGTTTTTCACTCGAATTTTTCAAACATATTTTAACTGGTTGTTAAGACCGTGTTCATATCTTTATTTGAGCAAAAACAGACCGTTTATCCAAAATATGTTTGTTTAAAAAAAAGTATTATAAATCAGTATTTTACAATATTATTTAACATATCCCGACTATTAATAACAATAAAAAAAAGAAATAATAAAAGGAGTCTGCAATGCCAATCCATTGCTCCGTGTCCCGCGACATTCTCATCGAAGGACTGAACAGCCTACAAAATATAACAACAAAAAAGAGCACTACCATGGCAATATTATCCAATGTGCTCATCGAAGTTACACGCGAAGGAGAATTAATTCTTACTGGTACCGATCTGGAGGTTGGTCTTCGACTTCACATTCGCGCAGATGTAGAAGAAGAAGGAAGTATCACCCTTCCCTCCAAAAAACTATTCGAAATAGTGCGTGAATCTGGAAACAACCTGATTACGATTCATGAAACGGAAAACAACTGGGTCCTCATTACCGCTGGAAATAGCACATATAACCTGGCAGGTATGGCCAGCGACGAGTTTCCCGAATTTCCTAAAATTGAAGACGATACGTTTATCTCATTAAATTCTCAGATATTTCTCGAGCTCATCGATAAAATTATTTACTCTATAGCCAATGAACAAGAGAATATATACTCATTGAATGCTGTTCTTTTTGAAAAAGAAAAAAGGGAAGAACATTCATACCTCAAAATGATCTCCTCTGATGGTCACCGTCTTTCGATAATGGAAAAACAGGTTGATCAGGACCTGGATGCGCTGACCCTCAATCCCGTTACGCTTATACCGAAAAAGGGTATTCAGGAGTGGAAGAAATTTTGTGAAGGTAGAGACAGTGTTTCTATTTCGTTTGAAAAAAAACAAATGGTCTTAAAAGATGACAAGGCAACGATGGTCATTCGATTGAAAGGCGGTGAATTTCCTAACTACAATGCCATTGTCAATTCGATCAGACAGGAAAATAAAATAGAGATTGATAGAATTCCTTTTCTCGACTCGTTGAAACGGATCAATCTTTTTACTGAAGATAATTTTCACACCATCAAGATAAGTCTTGAAAATAACAAAATGATTCTTTCATCACAGAACGCCGAATTGGGAAACGCCAAGGATGAGCAGACCATTTCGTATTCAGGTGAACCGATGGTTTTAGGTTTCAATTGCCGTTATTTCATTGAAACCCTGCAGGTCATGGAATGTGAACGTCTGGATGCCTATATCAACAGCAGCAGTAGTCCATGCATGTTGAAATCGGATACAGATAGTGGTTTTCTTAGTATTATTATGCCAATGCAACTATAATATACTAAAAATATTAAAGAATTTTATAGGCAACAATAATGAGTGGTACAGAAAAAAACGGAGATTACGGTGCTGAACAGATCAAGGTTTTGGATGGGTTGGAGGCCGTACGCAAACGACCATCCATGTACATCGGAAATACTGGTGAAGAAGGTCTGCATCACCTGATCTGGGAAGTCGTGGATAATAGTATTGATGAAGCCCTTGCCGGTTATTGTTCTCATATCAGAATAACCATCCATAAGGACAACGCCGTTTCAATTGAAGACAACGGTCGTGGGATCCCTGTCGACATGCATCCCACAGAGAAAATATCGGCCCTAGAACTGGTCATGACCACTCTCCATGCCGGAGGGAAGTTTGATCATGCCACATACAAGGTCTCAGGTGGTCTGCATGGCGTCGGTGTTTCTGTTGTTAATGCACTCTCTATACATACTGTGGCGGAGATAAAAAGAAACGGCAGAATATACAGGCAAACGTATCGCTATGGACAAAAAACATCCGAACTCGAAATTGTTGGTGAGAGTGAAAGAACAGGGTCGAAGATAACCTTCCAGGCAGATCCTGGTATATTTCAAGAAACTACTGCTTATGTCTACGATACGGTGAAAAACCGGCTGAGAGAACTCGCCTTTCTCAATAAGGATGTGCACATCTACCTCAAAGACGAACGGAGTGGTGCCGAGGATAAATTTCACGCCCCGGGAGGAATATACTCCTATGTCGAGTATCTCAACAGGAACAGAACTCCGTTGTTTCCTGAACCAATAGTAATTTCCGCGGAAAAGGACCAGGTCAAGGTAGATATAGGGATACAGTACTTTGATGGTTATTCTGAGCGTCTTTTCTCTTTTGTAAACAATATCAGTACAAGAGAGGGAGGAACGCATGTTGCTGGATTCAGGGCCGCTCTGACCAAGTGCATCAACCGTTACGCGAGTGACGATATCATTCCCAAGAATCTGCGGGAAAAAATGGGGGGGGATGATGTTCGTGAAGGTCTGACGTGCGTTATTTCCGTACACGTCCCGAATCCACAATTTGAAGGACAGACAAAGACCAAATTGGGAAACTCTGAAGTCAAGTCTATTGTCGAATCAGTCTGCAGTGAAAAACTGACCATATTCTTTGAGCAGAATCCAATTGTCGCCAAAAAAATTCTTTTCAAGGTGGTTGAAGCAGCCAGAGCTCGTGAAGCGGCCAAACGGGCACGTGAACTGTCGCGGAAAAAAGGTTCAACCAGTCTGCTGATGGCTGGAAAACTTGCAGAATGTCAAGAAAAAGACCCGGTAAAACGGGAAATATTCATCGTTGAAGGTGATTCTGCCGGTGGTTCAGCCAAACAGGGAAGGGACCGATCCATCCAGGCTATCCTGCCTCTTCGCGGCAAGATATTGAATGTCGAAAAGGCGCGTTTTGATCGAGTGCTTGAAAGTGAAGAAATAAAACAGCTCGTCAGCGCCCTGGGGTGCGGTATTGGCAAGGATGAATTTGATCTCAACCGCCTGCGCTATCATAAAGTTATAATAATGACCGACGCAGATGTCGACGGTGCCCATATCCGGACCTTGCTGCTGACTTTTTTTTACCGACAGATGCTGCCACTCGTTCAGGGGGGGTATGTCTATATCGGTCAACCACCTCTGTTCAGACTTGGAAAAGGGAAAAAGGAAAAATATTTTCTCGAGGAATCTGAATTGAACAGTTTTCTCTTCAGTCAGGCCAGTGACAGAATCACGATGAAATTCGAAAATGACACATCTTTCATAGATGGAAACGATTTTATTTCCATTCTCGAAAAACTCTCGATCTATCAGAAAATAGTTTCATACATGCAACGGATGAACATAACGGAAGATATGCTCTATTTGTTGCTCGATAACGGGGTTCATTCGGCAGATCAATTCATGGATGAATCGTTTGTCAAAGATCTTATTGATAAGATTCCAGAAAAAAAATACATCATCGGAACTATCCGCTCATGCCGTTGGCGCCCCACTTGCTATGAGATTGATATTGCGCTCGAGGGCCAGGTCCAGGCAAGAACGACACTGGGACCGCAGATACCATTGATCAACGAATATCGTACAGCCATTTCTCTTTTTCAACAGATCAAACGTTTTTTGACGGAGAAATTCGTTATCAGCATCCAGACAGGAAGCGGTCAGGAAACAATTCAGAAAATACCGGAATGGAAAGAGTTGTTGCAGACCGTACGTGATGAATCTTTCAAGGGAAGCCACCTGCAGAGATATAAAGGTCTCGGCGAAATGAATCCGGAACAGTTGTGGGATACCACGATGAACCCCGAAAAACGACGGTTGGTCAAAGTAACGATCAATGATGCCGAACAAGCCGATGATATTTTTACAACCCTCATGGGCGACAAGGTGGAACCACGACGGGAATTCATCCAGAATCATGCCTTGGAAGTTGTCGACCTTGATATCTGACATGCCAGCATGAGCGCAAGAGTTTTTCAGCAATATATGGACAGTGAAAAAAATGATTAATAACATAGCAATAGAGAATGAATTAAAAAAATCCTATCTTGACTATGCCATGAGTGTCATCATAGGCAGGGCCCTGCCGGATGTCAGAGACGGACTGAAGCCCGTTCACCGACGGTCCCTGTACGCGATGCGCGAACTTGGTGTATTCTACAACCGACCGTACGTCAAATCTGCCAGGATTGTCGGTGATATTATCGGTAAGTTTCATCCCCATGGAGATACGGCCGCCTACGATACGATCGTCCGCATGGCCCAGGATTTTTCGATGCGGTACCCTCTGGTCGATGGGCAGGGCAACTTTGGATCACTGGATGGAGATTCTGCGGCGGCAATGCGGTATACCGAGGCGCGGATGACCAGAATCGATCGGGAGATCGTCGGTGATCTTGAAAAGAACACGGTGGATTTCGTTCCGAACTACGATAGCTCACTTGTTGAACCTTCGGTCATGCCGTGCAAGATTCCAAACCTGCTTATCAATGGCAGTTCAGGAATTGCCGTCGGCATGGCGACCAATATCCCACCGCATAATCTGAATGAAGTCATCAATGGTCTGATAGCCCTGATTGAAGATCCAAACATCACCATCAGTGAGTTGATGAAGATCATTACAGGCCCTGATTTTCCAACCGGCGGGTTGATCTGCGGTCGGGCAGGAATCCGGGAGGCCTACGAGACCGGGAAAGGTATTGTTGTTACGCGGGCCTTGACCCACATTGAGAGATCGAAGGATTCCAAGAAGGAGTCGATAATAGTCACTGAAATCCCTTTTCAGCAGAACAAGGCCGTTCTGGTTGAGAAAATAGCCCACCTTGTTAAAGACAAGAAAATCAGTTCAATAGCTGAAGTCAGGGATGAATCGGACCGGCATGGCTTACGGATTGTCCTGGAACTGAAAAAGGACGAGATAGCCGATATTGTTATCAATCAATTGTACAAGATGACACCGATGCAGAAATCTTTCGGCATCATCTTCCTCGCTATTGTCAACAACAAACCAGAAGTACTTAATCTCAAGGAAATTCTGGAGCATTTCATTATCCATCGCAAGAGTGTCGTTTATCGGCGAACGGCATTCGAATTGAACAGGGCAGAGGAAAAAGCCCATATCCTGGCCGGCCTGAATATCGCGATAAGCAACCTCGATGAGGTTGTCACCATGATCAAGGCGGCGAGAAATCCACAGGAGGCGAAGGAGGGCTTGATCAACCGGTTTAACCTCTCGGAAATTCAGGCCCAGACCATTCTTGATATGCGGCTGCAGCGCTTAACTGGGCTTGAGAGAGAAAAGATCGTTTCGGAATACAATGAAATATTAATCGAAATCGAAAGCCTTAAAACAATTCTGGGCGATGAAACCCTTATCATGGAGATAATTAAAGAGGAATTTCTCGACATCAGAGACACATATGGTGATGACCGCCGGACGGAAATAGTCGACGCTGCAGATGAATTACTGCCGGAGGATCTGATTGCCCCGGAGGACATGGTCGTTACCGTCACCCATTCTGGATATATAAAGAGGAACCCGGTAAGTCTCTACAAATCTCAGAATCGCGGCGGCAAGGGAGTCACCGGGGTCAAAAATATCGAAGAGGACTTCGTTTCCAATCTTTATGTCGCATCGACCCTCGATACATTCCTGTTTTTCACCAACCATGGCAAGGTATTCTGGCGAAAAGTCTACCAGATACCACTTGCCGGAAGAATTGCCCGGGGCAAGGCGATTGTCAATCTTTTGAACCTCGCCGATGGGGAGCGAGTGGCGGCAATATTGCCGGTTTCATCTCTGGATGTAGAAAACAGCGATAAAACCATTATGATGGTGACGAGTTCCGGACGAATCAAAAAAACCGACATGCAGGAGTTCAGCCGTCCGTTGCGAAGAGGGAAAAAAGCCCTCACCATCAACGAGGGCGATGAGATCATAGCAGCCCATATACTCAATGGAAACAGCAGTATCCTGCTTTATACCCAGAAAGGAATGTGTATCCACTTCCACGAAGCCGATATTCGCAGCATGGGACGGGCGGCGGCCGGAGTGAGGGCTATCCGGCTGGTGGGCGACGATAAGGTTGTCAGTGCAATCGTCGTCTCGTCGGATCAATCCATCCTTACGGTCACCGAAAATGGATATGGCAAGCGCAGTGCGATCGACGAATTCAGGATTCAGAAGCGGGGAGGAAAAGGTGTTTTCGGAATCAAGGCCAGCGAAAGAAACGGCTATGTGATCGATGCCAAACAGGTCAAGGATGACGATGAAATAATAGTCATCGCTGATTCCGGAAAGATGATTCGGATGGATCTATCTTCAATTCGGATCATAGGAAGAAGCACGCAGGGCGTCAAAATGATCAACCTGGAGGAGGGGGAAAAGGTTGTCGGGATGGATTCAGTCGCCAAGGATTCTTCAGGCAGCATGGAAGATGACAGTGAAGAATCGAATTGAGAGAGTCGCCGTCATCGGGGCCGGTTCCTGGGGTACGGCAATCGCGACGGTCCTCTCTCGAAAAGCGGGAACTGTCATGCTATGGGGACACCGGGAAGAACATGTGCATCAACTTGTAGTCGACCGGGAAAACAGAAAGCATCTTCCCGGAATTGTTCTCAGTGACAATATTATTCCCACCAGTGACATAAGGGACGCAGTAATGAATACGGAAATTATCTGCGCTGTCGTCCCATCCCATAGTTTTCGCTCTGTTTTTGAAAAGATGACACCATTGCTGGAACATCGTGCAATTGTTGTTTCAGCTATCAAGGGGGTTGAGAATAGCACCTTGATGACCATGACTCAAATCATGGACCAGATCCTGAAACAGGAACAAAGACAAAATGATATTCAAACTGCCGTTTTGTCGGGACCTTCGTTTGCCAAGGAAGTCGCGCAGGGAATCCCCACAGCGGTAACAATAGGCTGTAAAGATCTGAAAATTGCCCAGTATCTGCAAACTGTCTTTGTTACCGAAACGTTCAGGGTGTATGCAAGTACCGATGTCATGGGCCTCGAAATCAGCGCCGCACTCAAAAACATCATCGCTATTGCCGCTGGAATATGTGATGGATTGGGGTATGGAATGAATACCAGAGCGGCACTGATCACCAGGGGCTTGACTGAGATTACCAGGCTCGGAGTCCATCTTGGCGCAGAAAGAGAAACGTTCTTTGGTCTCAGTGGGTTGGGAGATCTTGTCCTCACCTGTACAGGAGATCTCAGCCGCAACAGATTCGTGGGAATGGAACTCGGGCGAGGACGGAAACTTGTTGATATTCTGAATGAAATGAAGATGGTGGCGGAAGGGGTGAAAACGACAAAATCAATTTACGATCTCACCCGACCGCTCGATATCGAAATGCCGATTCTGGAACAGGTATACGCCATTCTCTATGAAGATAAGGAATGTTCCCTTGCCGTTAAGGATCTTCTGGCAAGGGAACTGAAAGTGGAATAATACAGCATATCAACTCGACCAATCGTTGTCCTCAAATTGGCTGTGATCTGGTTTTGGAGGTTTTTCTTCAGCAAGTCTTTGATCGATCCATATCCTGACCTTTGCGAATTCGGTGGCGAACTCGGCAAGAGCCTTGCTGCGATGACTTATCGTGTTTTTTTCCTCGGCTGTCATTTCCGCGAAGGTTTTCCCAAATTCCGGATAAAAGAACAGCGGATCATAGCCAAATCCCCCACTCCCCTGCATTGTTTCGGTTATGACACCTTGACAGCTTCCCTCGTACGTCAGAGCGGGACCGGACGGCACAGCGATGGAAAGAACACATTGAAAAGCAGCTTTTCTATTTGTTATTCCCTCCATTTTTTCTAGCAATTTATAACAATTTTCTTCATCGGTCGCATTCTCTCCAGCATACCTGGCCGAATAGACACCAGGTTCCCCATTGAGTGCTTCCACAACAAGTCCGGAGTCATCGGCTATAGCTGGAAGACCAAGGACCTTCGCATAATGAAGGGCCTTCTTATAGGCGTTTTCATCAAAAGTATCGCCATCCTCAACCGGTTCAGGCAAACGGCCGAAATCCGAAACACATTTCAATTCAATGTTGTAGCCTTTGAGTATCTCCTGAAATTCCTCGACTTTCTTCTTATTGTTGGTAGCCAGAACGATCATGTTCACCATTATCTTTTCCTTTTTTTCTCAAACTCTTATCGTATCTATCCTGTTCGCTGTAAATACAACCGCAATAGGATTGTCTGTATAACCCCTGAGCGATGGAAGATTCGATACCAATCTTCCAGCCCTCACGAAAATCATGGTAAAAAAACTGAATTCCCAATGATTTCGAAAGATCAAGACATTGTTGTCGAATTTCCTCATGATTTTGATATTTGCTGTAGAGCAGACTTGTGGAAAACGCATCAAATCCGTTGTTCTTTGCAAAAAGCGCCGTTTCCTTGATGCGCATTTGCTGACACACAGAGCATCTCGATTTTTCTCTGAAAACAACGGATCTGATGAATTCAGTCAAACGATACTGAACATCGATAAGAACAGGTAAATTATGATTTTCTGCAAAAATTTCAACAGACTCCTTTCTTTTTTGAAATTCTCGAAAAGGATGGATGTTGGGGTTGTAGAAAAACAGCGTTATATCATAATTACGAATCAACAGAAAATCGGTCGGATATACGGCACAGGGGGCGCAGCAGACATGAAGAAGGAGTTTCGTCATGTTTCAGATCCTGTATTTTTTCGGGTCGATATTGTACTGATGAATTTTGTAATTAATGATTCTCAGACTCGTACTCAGATATTGTGCTGTTTTGGTCTGATTGCCATTGTTTTTCTTTAACCCTTCAATAATGAGTTCTTTCTCAAAATTTTCAACCGCGGATGAAAGTGACAGTGGACTTCCTTTGCTTCTTGGGTCTGCAGTCTGCAGGGATGGCGGGAGATGAATCGACTTGATGGTGTCTTCATCACAGATAAGGACGGCCCGTTCCATACAATTCTGAAGTTCCCGGACATTTCCCGGCCAATGGTATTGAACGAGCAGATCTATTGCCGATGTTGAAATACGTTTGATGGTCTTGTTGTTTTCTTTTGAAAATTTTTCGAGAAAAAACTCGGCGAGGAGCAGAATATCCGTTCTCCTCTCGCGCAGAGGTGGCAGATAAACGGGGAAGACGTTGAGTCGGTAATATAGATCTTCCCTAAACTTATTTTCTGAGACAGCTTTCTCCAGATCCCGGTTGGTCGCGGCAACAAGACGGACATCACAGTTGATCAGTTTAGTGGAGCCCAGACGCTGAAAATTTCTTTCCTGAACAACGTGTAAAAGTTTTACCTGGACGGCGTGGCTGATTTCACCGATCTCATCAAGGAACAGTGTTCCGCCTTCTGCCTGTTCAAACCTACCTGTTTTACGTTCGGTTGCACCGGTGAATGCGCCTTTTTCGTGTCCGAATAATTCACTTTCGAGAAGCGGTTCCGGTAGAGCCGAACAGTTCACCACAACGAAAGGTTTATCTTTTCGTTTACCATTGTAGTGGAGGGCTTTGGCAACCAGAGTCTTTCCTGTTCCGGATTCTCCCCGCAGAAGTACCGTGGCGTTGGAATCTACTACGCGATGAATCATTTCGTAAACATCCTGCATCTTACTGGAATTACCGATGATATCGTTTATACGGTTTTTTTCGGATAGTTCTCTTTTTAATTTGAGATTTTCGGAGTACAGACTTTCTTTTTCCTGGTTAACCATCTGGATACGGACAGCGCTTTCGGCAATCAGCCCACTGAGTACAGTAAGAAATTGAAGATCCGTATTAGCTTGTTCGGTAAGACCGCCTTCATAGTATCGATCGATACTGAGGGCGCCGATGACCTGTTCTCCGTGTTTGATTGGTACGCAGAGAAAAGACCGCTGTTGGTCGATAGCATCGGCTCTGGCTCCAGTTTTATTGAGAAAAAGAGGTTCCTTGGCAATCTGAGGAACGATAATCGGATGGCCGGTAGCCACAACCCTGCCAGTTATACCCTCACCGATGGTATATTTACCTCGCAATCTTTTTTCTTCTGATAATCCGTGAGCAACCTCAATTTCCAATTTTCCAGTTATCGGATTGATGATGGTCACTGTCCCATTTTCCATCGATTTCATGGAAGACAATATATGCATGATCTTTTTTAGACTTTCGGACAGATCCTGTGACGAGGCGAGCTCTTTGGTAATTTCATATAGAGTAGTGAGGTCTTTCAGTCTGGAAGAGATTTCTGAATTGTCGTACATGGCAACGTATGGGATTTAAATTTAATAAAACCGAAAATATTTTCAAAATTACCAGATTATAAAAAATATTTCGACCAGATATTACAAAAACGTGAAATAGAGTTTTGGAGAATTCTAACTCGTGGAGTTGACATGACGACATGAAGGTGGTAAAAAAACATGTTTTCGGAGGGATGGCCGAGTGGTTTAAGGCGGCGGTCTTGAAAACCGTTGTACGAAAGTACCGTGGGTTCGAATCCTACTCCCTCCGCCATCCACCTATGGAGAGATGACCGAGCTGGCCGATGGTGCTCGCCTGCTAAGCGAGTGTGGGGGTAAAACCCCACCGAGGGTTCGAATCCCTCTCTCTCCGCCAAAGAATAATAAAAACGCCAACTGTTGATAAACAGTTGGCGTTTTTAGTTAAAAAGCCACTCCAATCTGGATTTCAGGTTCCCCAGAGAAGATCCTGCTGAATCCATCCAGATAGGCCGGACTGATGTCGTATTTTTCGCCACTGCCCCTTTTTATCTACAACGGCAAAGACTACGCCATAATATGCCTGTCCAACAACCTTGAAATTAGTACCGGGACCTGAGCGGATATTGATTTTACTCTTCTTCCCTTGATTTACAGCGACAATCGCATGAGGTGTCGTGGCAAGTAGTTGTTTTGATACCCATCCAACCTCGTTTTGAAAATCTCTGACCTGGGCCCAATCTCCTTTCTTTTTCAAAACCTTAAGGGGAAATCCTTTACTGTAGACACATTTGACACTGTAATTTTGACCCGGTCCGGATCGAAGGTTCAGCTTTTGGGATTTTACAGATAGCATTTCAGCCATTAAGTTGGCGGGATTGAGTATGATGAAAACGAAGAGACTATAAAGTATAAGAAATCGCATTTTTGCCTTAAGTTATCCTTGTGAAAGTAACCCGTCATGCACTGACGATGAGGGTGATGAGACGTTCCAGGTCATCAAGAGAATAGTATTCTATTTCAATTTTTCCACGGTTTCCGTTTTGAACGATAGATGTTCGGGAGTGAAGTTTATTTGTCAGTTGATTGGTCAGTGTCGTACAGTATGAACCGGGAATTTCATTTTCCTTGAGGTTTTTCTGCTTCGTCTTTGACCGAGAGGAGATCGAAACATTGCGAACGAGTTGTTCGGTCTGCCTGACGGAAAGATTTTTGTTGATAATACTATCCCGGATTTCTCTGAGTTTGAGAGGGTCTTCAATAAGTTTTAATAACGCCCTTCCATGTCCTTCGGAGAGAAGTCCTTCGATAATATCTGATTTGACAAATTGAGGAAGATGCAATAACCTCAGCATGTTGGTAATGGTTGACCTGTTTTTTCCAACTCGTCGAGCCGTTTCTTCCTGGGTATATCCAAATTTTTCTATGAGCTTATTGTATGCCTCTGCTTCTTCAAGGGGATTGAGGTCGGTTCGTTGAATATTTTCAATCAAGGCCATTTCGAGAAGTGAGTGTTCATCTTCAACTTCGAGAACTACAACCGGAACGGTTGAAAGGTTAGCCAATTTGGATGCTCTGAGCCGACGTTCTCCGGCAATAAGTTCAAAGAAACCTGGTTGAGTGGTGGATTGAGCGACGATCAGGGGCTGAATAACCCCGTTTTCCTTGATTGAATCTGATAGCTCCTGTATTTCACGATCGTTGAACGCTGTCCGTGGTTGATGTTTGTTCGGAACAATATTTTCAACATCACATTGAAAATATTTCTCTTCCTGATCTTTGCCAAAGAGCAGACTTGCCCCTAATCCCAAACCGGTTTGTTTTGCCACTGTTTCAATTCCTCTGTAGAGAAAGAAATTCTTTGGCGAGTGCGGTATAGTATTTTGCCCCTGTGGAAAGGTTGTCATAGGCGAAAATTGTCTGCCCATGACTTGGGGATTCACTCAACCGCACATTTCTCGGGATAACTGTCTTAAACAACTGATGAGCAAAATGTTTCGAAATTTCGTCTGCTACCTGATGGGTGAGCTTGTTTCTTTTGTCGAACATGGTTAACAATAAGCCCTCAATATACAGATCGGGATTCAAGGATTTTTTGACCGACCTAATAGTTGATACTAACTGGGCTAGTCCTTCCATCGCAAAATATTCGCACTGCATGGGAATGAGAACTGAATCCGCCGCCGTCAGGGCGTTTATCGTAAGAAGTCCGAGCGATGGTGGACAATCGATGAAGAGATAATCATAACTGTCACAGAGATGATTTGATAATACCGTCGCAAGTTGTTGTTCACGGTGTTTTATTGAAACGAGTTCAATTTCTGCTGCGACCAGGTCTATGTTGGTTGGGATGAGATCAAGGTTTTTGAAAGCGGTTTGCTGGATTATTGTTTCTGTGTGGGCCCCAGCAGTAAGTGCATGGTACAGGTGTTGACTGTTTTTGGGAACGACAACCCCTAAACCGCTGGAAGCATTTCCCTGGGGGTCTGAATCTATCAGGAGGACCTTTTTCTTTTTTAAGGCCAGCGCGGCAGCTAGATTTATTGCGGTTGTGGTCTTGCCAACTCCACCTTTTTGATTGGCAATTGCGATGATTTTCCGTTTTACATTCATACAGCGTCCCATAAATAACTATCCATTGTGTACTGAAGCTACTATTAATCCATCTTGAGAACTCAAACAACAGGTAATTGAAACATCTTGATGGCATTTGTTTCGATTTTAGTAGGGATCTGGTTCGAAAGGTACTTTAAATCAATTTTCGAACAAATATATAAAGTGGTCATTCGCTTGTGTGTTTCACGTGAAACATTCAACCACGGTGAAGAATATGGAGTGTGACTTTTTGATCGTTGGCAGTGGTATTGCGGGGCTTTCGTTTGCATTGCGGGCTTCAAGGTTGGGTAGTGTTGTTATTATAACAAAAAAAGAGGGAAATGACACGGCGACCAACCTGGCTCAAGGTGGGATTGCCGCGGTGACCTCTACTATGGATACATTTGATCTCCATGTTCAGGATACATTGCAGTCTGGAGCCGGCATATGTGATGAGAGAATAGTTCGTTTGGTTGTAGGTGATGGTCCGGAACAGGTACGAAATCTTATCGAGGTTGGTGTTCAGTTTGTAAGGGAAGGAGGAAGCAAGGACTCACCCTTGAGTCTTGGACGAGAGGGCGGACATTCGCGCAGAAGAGTGGTACACGCTCACGATCTCACCGGCAGAGAGATAGAAAGAGCTCTGTTGGAAAAAGTGAAAGAAAATCCGAATATTCAACTTTTTGAGAATTCTATATGTGTTGATCTGCTCATTGTGCCGAAATCGAAAACGGGAAAGATCAAAACATGTGTCGGCGCCTATGTTCTAAAGCAAGAAGGCGACGACATCGTGCCGTTTCAGGCTAAAAGAACGATACTGTGTACCGGTGGTGCAGGCAAGGTGTACCTTTATACAAGCAACCCGGATATCTCGACTGGTGATGGCATTGCCATGGCCTTCAGGGCCGGGGCAGAAGTTGCGAATATGGAATTTGTTCAATTTCATCCAACATGCCTCTACCATAGGGATGCGAAAAACTTTCTTATTTCTGAAGCAGTACGTGGAGAAGGAGCAATACTGGTTGATGAATCCGGTAACCGATTCATGCATAAATATGACCCGGAACGGATGGAACTCGCCACCAGGGATACTGTGGCAAGAGCGATAGACGAAGAGATGAAGAAAACGGGAAAGGATTGTGTCTTTCTCGATATCAGCCATAAGGATGCTGGTTTTCTTCGAAAGAGATTTCCGGGAATCTATGCCAAATGTAAGGAATACGGCATAGATATTACCAAGGATCGAATACCTGTTGTGCCGGCGGCCCATTATCAGTGTGGTGGTGTGGTGACCGATGAGTGGGGAAATACAACGATTGACGGATTGATGGCCTTAGGCGAAACTGCATGTACAGGATTGCATGGGGCAAACAGATTGGCAAGCAATTCCCTTCTGGAGGCAGTCGTTTACGCTAATAAGGCCTTCCTTTACTGCGAAAAAGAACTTTCCAAGATCAAAGCGAACAAAAAAACAGATATCGATTTGTGGAAATCTGGAAATGCTACCAGCCTTGATGAAGAAATACTGATAAACCACAACTGGGATATTATCAGAAGAACGATGTGGAACTATGTCGGGATTGTAAGAAGAAAAAAACGACTGCTTCTGGCACAGAAACGGATTGCTGAAATACAGCAGGAGATTGAACAGCATTATCAGGATTATCGGGTAACGCCGAATATGATCGAGTTGAGAAATATTGCGCTTATTGCCTCGCTTATCATTATGGCTTCTTTGAAGAGAAAGGAATCGAGAGGTCTTCATTACATTATCGATTATCCTGAAAAAAAAGAAAGCTGTCAGAAATGGTATGTTTTTAAAAAGGTCGTTGATGCAGTTGGGCATGAGGGTGTCAATGTTCGAACTAAAAAAATATCGTCTTGACAGTTGTCGCGGAGAGAACAAGTGTATTATGATTAATAATGATCGGATGTTGTATCTGAGCTGGATATCCGTCTTGATGATTATCACGGATAAATTTTTAAAAAGAGGAGGCGTACGATGAAACGAATGGCTGTTGTTCTGGCGTTGTCTATTTTTGCACTATCGTCCTGTGGTGGACAACTTACCAAAGGACAGGCTGGCGCTGGTATGGGCGCGGCAGGAGGGGCGGTTGTCGGTCAAGCGATTGGAAAGAGTACGGAGGCAACGCTGATCGGTATGGCGGTTGGAACGATGCTTGGCTATATCGTTGGCAATGAAATGGACAAATTCGATCGTCAGCAACTCAACAACGTGTACGAGACCGGTGTCTCTGGCCAGCCGAGTGCCTGGCACAATCCTGATAGTGGCAACAGGTACTCTGTCACACCGCAACCCGCCGTCCAGGGGCCCCGTGGTACGTGCAGAAGAGCAGAGATTCAGGCTGTTATAGACGGACGGAGGGAAACGACATATTCTACGGCATGCCGCGATGATTATGGCCAGTGGGTGCTGCAGTAGGCCGGCGCTGATCGTTGTCGAGCGCTGTGTGATCAGGTTCTGATAGTTTGAGAATCAGGAAGGAGGCGGCGAGGTTCCTCCCGCCTCCTTCCATCCCCTCCCGTGTACACAGCACAGATTTATATGCTGTGGATTACAAAGCACATTGAAAACGTCTGCGTTGGTCTGTAAACTGAAACCAATCTCAGTTGCAGCGAATGACACCTCTTCCATCAGTCACGTTTCGCTTTCGTCCAGCAAGGTTTTTAGCATATCGAGATGTTTGATACACCATCGCCTGCTCTTGCGATTTCCGGTCGTTACCCTCCTCAGCAGTGATCACTGATATTTCAATCACAATTTCCGCTTCTTTTATTGCCATCGAAATTCGAGTGTCGCTGAAAGACGACCTATGGGCTATGCCTGGTATTAAAAAAGAAAAGGCCCGCTGATTCATTGAATCAGCGGGCCTTTATATTGGCGTCCCCAACCGGATTTGAACCGGTGTTGCCGGCGTGAAAGGCCGGTGTCCTGGACCTGACTAGACGATGGGGACTCGTCTGTGATGGTGGGTCGTGCGCGACTTGAACGCGCGACTCTCTGCTTAAAAGGCAGATACTCTACCGACTGAGTTAACGACCCTGCAAAGTGCAATCTTATACAAAGCCATTATTCACATGTCAATATAAAAAAATACAATTGCATTGTTTCTATCATCAGCGTTTGCTTTAGTCAAGCTGGATTCTTTCTGGCGTATTAGATGATTAGCCTTGCCGTGATTGAAGCTGGAATGGAAATATCTTTCCTGCACTAATACGTTGTCGCCTCCACATCGGTGTTATATGATAGGTGTCAACCTGCATCGTTGTTAGTGGTACATCAATTCATTTTCAATCAGATAAATTTCAGCTGAACAAGAGGATAGACTGGTAGCAAATGGGATTTTTAAAAGGAACAGCAAGTTTTGTCCGTTTTCGAGTCGAAGGTGATTTACCGCCCTCCCCCATGGATTTTATCGCTGAACGGGTTTCCTCCTTCTCCTTTCGCGATATTGATGACAGTTACGATGAATATTCCATTGGTTGGGTGTCGGTAATGAATATGTTTGATTCGGCATTTAACTATTCATCACACCTTTGTGGAGACTACGTTGTACTCGCTCTTCGGATCGATGAACGAAAGGTCTCGTCGGCGATACTCAAGAAACTTACCCAGAAAGAAGAGGAGCGGGTAAAACGAGAAAAACAAATCCCGAAAATCAGCCGTACAATGAAGGTTGAAATCCGCGAGCGAATCAAAACCGAGCAGATGCGAAAAGCAATCCCTCTTCCTGCCGTGTATGACGTGTGCTGGAATCTAGCAGATTCGACGCTCTTCTTTTTTTCGACCAGTAAAAAAGCGCAAACGGTGTTGGAAGATTTTTTCAAGGAGAGTTTTGGCTTGCTCCTTCGCCAGCAAACGCCGTACACAATCGCGGAACAGCTTCTTCCTGGTCGATTGTCGGAAAAACTTCCATCCCTTTCTCCTGCATTATTTTTATAATCACCTGATGGTTGAATTTTAGTCAAAAGCGGGGTGTATTTTGGATTTAGTCGATCTTATCGAAGAGAAACGTTTTATTGGACAGGAATTTCTCACCTGGCTGTGGTGGAGAAGTGAAGAACGCGGCGGCAGTGTCGAGATCCCGGAGTATGGCGATATCGTTGTTGCCTTTGAAAAGCATATGCTTCTTGAATATGGCGAAGGAGAGTCGGCCGAAAAGTTGATCTGCAGTGGGTTGAAGGCCGAACTACAGGAGGCGCGTACCGGGTTGCAGGTAGGGAAAAAGCTCGAGCAGGCGAGAGTCAGGATTGTCAAAGACGATCATGAATACAATTTCACACTTGCAGCCGGGCTCATGGAGTTTCGAAATGTCAGATTACCTAAAACGGCGGGGACGGAATCTGAAGAGAGTGGGAGCCGTGAGGAAGTCGAAGGCATGATTTTGGAGAGGCTTTTTCTTTACGAGGACCTCGTCCAGACGGTCAATGCCCTGTTCCGTCAATTCCTTGAGAGGCGGACCAGCGATGAATGGAGCGGTGAACTGGAAAAAGTTCGCACCTGGGTAGTCGATAATCGACACATTGTTTCATAATACGTAACGGATAATCATGGAGTTTGAAACTGTCATCGGGCTTGAAATACATGCCCAGCTGAAAACGGCGTCGAAGATCTTCTGTGGATGTTCCACCGAGTTTGGAGCACCCCCGAATACCCATACCTGTCCTGTATGCCAGGGAATGCCGGGAGTCCTGCCGGTTCTCAATAGAAAAGTGGTGGAATTCGCCATCCGGATGGGACTTGCGACCGAGGCAACGATCAACCGGTCAAACCAGTTTGCCCGCAAGAATTATTTCTACCCCGACCTGCCCAAGGGCTATCAGACCTCGCAGTACGACAAGCCGATTATCGAGCACGGCCAGGTGGAGATTGAGGTCGATGGTGCGACCAGGATTATAGGCATTACCCGGATGCATATGGAAGAGGATGCCGGCAAACTCGTTCATGATGAGCGTGAACCGGTATCGTATGTCGACCTGAACCGTACCGGAACCCCGCTCCTCGAAATTGTCTCGGAACCGGATATGCGGTCACCGCAGGAAGCAACGGCCTATCTGAAAAAAATTCATGCCATCCTGCGTTATCTCGATATCTGTGATGGCAACATGCAGGAAGGAAGTTTCCGCTGCGATGCCAACATTTCCCTGCGACCGGTCGGTCAAAAGGAATTTGGAACCCGGACCGAGTTAAAGAACATGAACTCGTTCCGTAATGTCCAGGCGGCGCTGGAATATGAAATCCGGCGACAGCGGGACCTTCTTCTTGACGGCGGCAAGGTGGTGCAACAGACGCTGCTGTGGAATCCAGATACTGGAAGAACTGAGCCGATGCGGGGCAAGGAGGATGCCCACGATTACCGTTATTTCCCCTGCCCCGACCTGGTGCCGGTCGAACTCGACGACGAGTGGATCGAGGCGATCCGTGCCACCCTGCCGGAACTGCCCGACGCCAGGAAAAAAAGATTCATCGCCGAATATGGGCTGCCGCTCTATGATGCCGGAATTCTGACGGGCGAGCGTGAGCTGGCGGATTATTTCGAGCTGGCGGTCAATTCCGGAGCGGATCCAAAAAAGGTCTCGAACTGGATCATGACCGAACTGATGCGCGAGTTGAAGGGGGAAGCCATCGGCACGTGCCGGATAAGCGCCCAGCAGCTGGCACAACTCCTTCTGCTGATCGAGAAAGGAACTATCAGCGGTAAGATTGCGAAGACGGTGTTTCAGATCATGTTCGAGACCGGCAAGGATCCTGAGATCATTGTTCGGGAAAAAAATCTCGTTCAGGTTTCCGATGTCGGGGAAATCATGACCGTCGTGCAGCAGCTCCTCGAGCAGCATCCTGATCAAGCCAGGGAATTGCGTGAAGGCAAGGAAAAGTTGATGGGATTTTTTGTCGGGCAGCTGATGAAACAAATGAAGGGCAAGGCCAATCCGGCAATGGCCAATGAATTGTTCCGTAAGGCGATATTTGGTGACGAGCAACAGTAGTGGAAAAGGAGCTCTGGCAGCAAAAAGGCGAAGGACATAGGGGAAGGCTGCGGGACCGGTTTCTGGAGAGGGGGCTGGATGGATTTACCGATGCTGAGGTACTCGAACTGCTCTTGACTTTTGGTACGCCCCGATCAGACTGCAAGGAACAGGCACGGGCCCTGCTGGCATTGTTCGGCAGCCTGGCGGCGGTTCTGGAGGCTCCCGTCAAAGGGCTGCAGAAGGTCGATGGCGTCGGCCCGAAAAACAGCATCGCCCTGCACTTTGTTCATGCGGTGGCCCGTCGCTATCTCCGGGAACGGTTGCGGGGCAAACGCTATGTGCATTCATCGCGGGAAGTCACCGATTATCTGCAGCATGCCCTGCGAGGCCTGAAAAAAGAGGTCTTCATGGCCATCTTCCTCGATTCGTCGCACGCCATAATCGACACGGAGGTCATCGCCGAAGGCACCATCAATGTCAATACCGTCTATCCCCGTGAACTGATTGCGAGAGCGATCGCCCTCCACGCCGCCGCCCTGATCATCGCTCACAACCACCCTTCCGGCGCACTCAAGCCATCTCCCCAGGATCTCCATCTGACCCGAACGCTGTTCATCATCTGTTCATGGCTCCAGATCCAGTTGCTGGATCATATGATCATCGGCGACGGCTATTTCAGCTTTGCCGATAATGGCCTGATGTCAAGTATTAAGGACGAGAGCTCAGTCCTTCTCACGTCACTGGCATAACAGGTTCATGGCCGGCCTTTACCTTCACATCCCCTTCTGTTCGAGCAAGTGCCCGTACTGCTCTTTCGTCTCCTTTCCCGGAATGGAACAGGTCATGCCTCGCTATGCCAGGGCCGTGGAATCGGAATTGGCCACGTTGGTTCGACAGGAACAGGAGACGCCGATCGAAACGGTGTTTGCAGGCGGTGGAACGCCGACGATTCTGCCGACGGAGTTGCTGATTCCACTGTTCGACGCAATCAGGAAAAAGTTTTCTCTGGCGGCAGAGGCGGAGATATCGATCGAGGCCAATCCCGGGACAGTCACCAGGGAGAGTCTCGCGCGGCTGCGCCAGGCCGGTATCAACCGGATATCACTAGGAATCCAATCTTTCAATGATTCGGAGCTCGGTAAACTCGGCCGTCGGTACAGGACTGGTGTTGCGAGACAGGCGGTCATGGCGGCGAAAGCGGCAGGGTTCGACAACCTCAGCATCGATCTCATCTATGGGGTCCCCGGACAGTCGCCTGCAACCTGGCGGCAGACCCTGGAGGAATCATTGAGCTACGTCCCTCAACACCTGTCCTGCTACCAATTGACCATCGAGGATGGCACTCCTTTTGCGGAAATGATGGAAAGGGGGGATTTGGACCTTCCGGGCGAAGAGGATATTGAGATGATGGATGAGATGACGGTGGAGGTATGTCGCTCGGCCGGATTGCGGCACTATGAGATTTCGAATTTTGCACGGCCGGGCAGAGAATGTCGCCATAATATCAATTACTGGCGGAACGGAGACTATTATGCCGTCGGATCGGGTGCGGTCAGCTGCATTTCTGGTCGACGGCAGAGGAGAACTGAAGACCCGGTTGCATACTGCCGTATGGTTGAAAACGGTAGAAGTCCGGTGATCGAAGAGGAGAATCTGGATCGAGAAACCTCTTTCAGGGAAAGCGTCGTCATCGGTATGCGTATGCTGACCGGGATATCCCGAGCCGACCTGGTTGCCCGGTACGGCATGGATGTACAGGACTGTTATGGTGGTCTGCTGGACAGACTTCAGGACGGTGGACTTGTCGAACTGAGCCCGACACATCTTCGCCTGACCGACTACGGGCGTAGAGTGGCCAACACGGTGCTGGCGGAACTGGTGTGAAGGGGAAAGAAGTGGAGACTTACTTCTTACCCCAGGTGCTGTATGGGTTGATGACGAGGGAGGAGTTCCGGTAACGCGGATCGTCACTGACTTCTCTGCCGACCCACGGCGGCATGACAAACTGTTGGTGCGGATTTTCCAGTTCGATTTCGGCGATCAAAAGACCGTCGTTTTCCTTTTTGAATTCGTCGATCTCCCATATCGAGCCGGCGAAGTTCATCGTATAACGGATTTTCTCGATAAGAGGGCGACTACATAGATTTGCAAGGATCTCCCTGGCATCCGCAACGGGAATCTGGTATTCGTATTCGGCCCGCACCAGCCCCCGGGTCGGGCCCTTGATCGTGAGAAACCCGTTTTCGCCGATGATCCGTATCCGGACTGTCCCGGGTGCTCCCGAACAGATGTATCCCTGACAGTACGGTTTGCCTTCGGCCAGTCCCCGCCAATCGTCGTTGGCCAGCAGAAATTTTCGTTCGATTTCAGTGCCCATAAGACTTCCTTATTGTGTGCCGTCGTTGTGCGGCTGGATGCTGGTGAAGTTCAAGGTGGCGTGAATGGTGAGTATGGGAAAAAGTAACGCCAGCAGAAAGATATTGAGAAAAGGTACCATACTGAGCACGGCGGGGACAAAACCGAGCCTGAAGGAGACTACCCGGTTGGCTGAAATCCAGCCGATCTTGCGACTCAGTGTCCAGCGTCGTCTGGAGGCAGGATAGTCGATGAACATCAGGGCAGAATAATAGGTGTAGAGCAGGAAAACGACAACCTGGCCTATGACCGGGATGAAGTTGACGAGCAGGGCGACGAAGGCGACCAGGACACCATACAGGCCGATCTTGATCCCCTCGACAAGGTCGATAAGTGCGCCGCGCAGGGAAAAACCATCATCAGGATCGAAGTGTTTTCCTAACTGCACCTTTTCGGTGGCGGTACTGAGCAGGACGTAGCCGGGGGTTGTCAGCGAGTAGGAAAAAAGAAACGAGAGATAGAAGGCGAATATCCGGGAGATAACGAGCAAAAACCATTTACCGGTTACCCATCCGGAGTGTTTGATCCATCCCCAGATACCTTCAGCGACCGGCGGACTGTTGAAATAGCCGCTGATAAAGGTGTCGGCATAGTTGGTGGTGACCATGTACCCGAACCAGGTCAGGGCGATGGTCACGGCGAAGAGGACAATACTGTATCCGAGCAAACGCTTTGTTTTGAACATCAGGGAGACCGACCGCGAGAGCGGTATCCATCCCGTCGGTGGGGAGAAATGTAGCCTGGTGGAGGTCGATGGAGATGGCATGATGGTCGTTTGCTCTTGAACAACACAGAAGTCTTTGTAATTGGGAATACGGTGTTCGCAGGAAAACTCCCTACACCATAGCGCATTTGTGCTTGGAGTAAAGAGCAGCTAATGACTTTTGCCCAGCGCTGGTATACACTCTGTTCATGACGGCAATACCAAGAAAAAAATCAGCCAATCGTTATATCTGTCAGCAGTGTGGCTACCAGAGTATCAAGTGGCTCGGCCGTTGCCCTGATTGCGGCGGCTGGGAGACCCTCGTCGAAGAGACGGCGCCGCAACCGCGTAGCAGGAGTGGTGGTTCCCTGCCGGCTATTCTCCTCGCCGATGCTCCCGACAGCGATGAGGAACGGATCGCCACCGGCATGGTCGAACTCGATCGGGTGCTGGGCGGAGGCATAGTCCCGGGGTCGGTCATTCTCATTGGCGGCGAGCCGGGAATAGGCAAATCGACCCTCATCCTCCATATCCTGGCGGCTGTTGCTGCGAGCTGCAGACGGAAGGTTCTCTATGTCTCCGGCGAGGAGTCGGCCAGCCAGATCAAGATGCGGGCGCGGCGACTGCTGGCTATTCACGAGGACGAATACCTGGCGACAGGAACCGAGGTCGAGGAGATCATGGCGCTGACCGAAAAGATGCGGCCGGCCCTGCTCGCCGTCGATTCGATCCAGACCATGACCTGTGCTGATCTCACCTCCGGCCCAGGATCGGTCGGCCAGGTCCGGGAGACTGCCTATCGGCTCCTTGGCATGGCCAAACGGCAAAATATTCCTGTGATACTGGTTGGTCATGTAACCAAGGAAGGATCCCTGGCCGGTCCCAAGGTCCTCGAACATATGGTCGACACGGTCCTCTCGTTCGAAGGCGATCGCAGTCACGCCTTCCGCATCCTGCGGACGGTGAAAAACCGTTTCGGCTCGACCAATGAGATCGGGGTCTTTGAAATGAAGGAAGAGGGGCTGGTTCAGGTCAGCAACCCCTCGGAAATCTTTCTTGCCGAGCGCCCCCTCGATGAACCCGGTTCGGTCGTTCTTCCCAGTGTCGAAGGGACGCGGCCGATCCTGGTCGAGGTTCAGGCCCTGGTGAGTCCGACCAATTTAGGCACGGCGAGGAGAACGGCGATCGGCGCCGATCCCCAGCGCCTTGCCTTGCTCTGTGCCGTGCTTGAGAAAAAAGCTGGACTGGTAATGTATGGGCATGATATTTTTCTTAATATTGCCGGAGGAATACGCATTGATGAACCGGCTCTGGATCTGGGAGTGATCTGCGCCCTGGCCTCCAGTCTGCGCGAACGACCGTTGTCTTCCGCCACGGTGGTCTGCGGTGAGGTCGGTCTGGCCGGTGAAATTCGGGCGGTCGGACAGATAGATATCCGTCTGCGGGAGGCGGAACGTCTTGGCTTCACCCGTTTCATCATGCCGCGGAGCAATTGGGAGCGGTGTTCCCGGTCGGGACAAATCGAGACAGTTGGTGTCGCCAACCTCCAAGAACTCCTGGAAATCATATTCGAATAAGGGGAACGGTCGTCTTGTTTCAAATGGCCGGGAGAGCGGCTCGAAAAGCTTCAGCAGCTATCTCGAAACGGCCTGGTTCTACCTCGAAGCGGCAGTGAATTCCTGAATATGGCGACGCGGGACTATCGCCACCACCGGAAGGGTAGTTGTGATGACCGTGTAACCCACTATAATTCAACATAAAAAGAGGTCTGATATGAGTGATTCCTCACATAACCATCAAGAGAATCAAGCCGTCTACACCAGAGTTGCTCTCGTCCTGCTGGCTGTCCTGGCCGCAATTGTCGTTATCGGACTGATCGGCTGAAACAACTCGCCAAGGGGATGATTTTATAGAGGATAGGTGGTCCATTGTATTGATTTTAAAAGTTATAATTTTGGATTATCCGGAATTACGGCATCGGTATCTATTTCTCAAACAATGATGATTGTCAGCGACCAGGTAGAAGGATGATCTTCTCAGCTCAACCACGCAAGGGGTAATCGGCGGCGATGACCGATCCGTGGCACGACAGTTTACATCCCGACCACGATCCGAAGAAAGAGGTCGTGATCCTGCTTACCGATATGGTGCAGTATTCCGTCCGGACGTCCGCCATGAAACCGGAAGAAATCCGGGATTTCATGATTGCATACCATCTTGCTATACGGGACATCATCGTCGTCGATGACGAAGATCCAATCGAGATCGAACCGCTGGCAGGCGATGGGGCGCTGGTGATCTTTGACAGGCGTGCCGATGAAGGGCGGGTGGAAATGTGCAACCGTGTCGTCACGGCCGTGGAACGGATGGCACGGGCCATCGATGCCGGCAACCTTCCCGCCACCAGGATGGGTATTTACCTTGGTGATATCATCCAGGCGCAACTCGGGGAAAAAACATTGAAGTTTCTGATTACCATCGAACTTCAGCCAGCTTGAGCAGGCGCTGCGGGACCGGCTGAGTTTGTAAGGCTATATAGGTTAACCGATCAACCATTGTAT
>NZ_JACHEO010000005.1 GCF_014201505.1 Desulfoprunum benzoelyticum
GCATCTGCCTCGTTATCTTGCCGAATTCTGCTATCGTTTCAACCGCCGGTTTCAACTCCATACAATGGTTGATCGGTTAACCTATATAGCCTTACGAACTCAACCGGTCCCGCAGCGCCTGCTCAAGTTGGCTGAAGTTCGATGGTAATCAGATATTGGAAAGTGTATCCAGGTATTCTTCTACTGGACATTTGCCATTATCAGTTCGATAAAAGGTAACTTCTCTCATCTCTCGATGTTAGCATATATGCTAACATACATCAACTTGAAACGTTCGCCTCAGAAGCAAAACGGAGTCAAAAAACTCCACCCGACAGAAAAACGTGAAGTAGATGCTGCAATCACAGCCCTCATCACCGACCCCTTCATCGGTACTGAGAAGAAAGGGGATTTGAAGGGGGTGTTTGTGTATAAATTCAATTTGATCGAGACAGAATATCTCTTATCATATCGTCTTGTTGGCGAAGATCTCGAGTTGGTTGCTCTTGGACCACACGAAAACTATTACAGGGATCTGAAATCATACTTGAAAAAGAGATGATGGGCGAATCGGACAGCCGGCACAATTCCCCTGTATAGCGGGAAAATATGTCTTAAAGCGTCGGAAGAACATGGCCCAACGACTATATCAACATAATTTCCCTGTATAGAGGGAAATAACCTTGGCGAAGCTATCATTTACCTTTACTATAGGAATAAAATGCAGATTCATCCCTATAGAGAGGGAATTTTTCATGTCAACCACCATCGCTCAACTGATAGCGTATCACCGCCGGCGCAGCGGCCTGTCCCAGCAGCAACTTGCCGCTCTGGCCGGAGTCGGCAAAAATCTGATTTATGAATTGGAAAAGGGGAAACAGACGGTGCGGCTTGAAAACCTGCTGAGCGTCTTGCGAGTGCTGAATATCGAACTGGAATTCCGCAGTCCCCTGATGACCGCTTTCCACCGGGAACTCGCCGATGCGAAGAGCTGACGTCTTGTGCAACTTTCGTTCGGCGGGACACCTGACCGAAGAAAGGCCCGGAACGTCCTATGTCTTCGCGTATGATCCGTTCTATGATGGGCCTCCCGTCTCCCTGACCATGCCGGTCAGACCGGAGCCGTATGTTTTTTCTGAATTGCCTCCGTTTTTCGAGGGATTGCTGCCGGAGGGAATGCAGCTTGAAGGACTGCTGAAACAAAGGAAAATCGACCGGGACGACAAATTCAGCCAGCTTGTGGCTGTGGGAACCGATACGGTGGGAGCGGTGACCGTCGCGGAGATCATATGAACCGCTGCCCGATCACTTACCAGCTCTGCACCGCCAGGTATTCCGAGCAGGGTCTGAAATTGCTTTCCCGCACCTTGACGACGCTGCACGACCTGCCTTTGACAACCGAACAACTGCGCCGTGAAGCCGCCGCACGGGCGGCAAAAATGTCGATCCAGGGAGTACAGCCGAAGGTAGGGGCCCGGCTGAATGTTGCCGCCGGCCGTTTCGAAATCGTTGATGTGGGTGGCCGTTACATCCTCAAACCGCAGACAGCTGCATATCCCGAAGTTCCCGAAAACGAGGACCTCACGATGCGGATGGCGGCGCAGGCGGGAATCGAAACACCCCTCCATGGGCTGATCTACGGAATCGACGGGGCCTTGACCTATTTCGTCAGAAGATTCGACCGCAAGGGCCGGAAAGAAAGGATTCATGTGGAGGACTTCGCCCAGCTCACGGGCAAAAGCCGTGCCACCAAATACCGGTCGAGCATGGAACAGGTCGTGAAAGTGATCGATGAATTCTGCACCTTTCCGGCGATTGAAAGGCTGAAACTGTTTCGTCTCGTCCTGTTCTGCTTTCTGGTCGGCAATGCGGATATGCACCTGAAAAATTTTTCACTTATCCGCCACATGGATATCATTACCCTCTCGCCGGCGTATGATCTGCTCAACACATCCATAGTCCTGCCCGGAGCTCAAGAGGAGCTGGCCCTGCCGCTGAACGGCAAAAAGAACCGCCTGAGCCGTAACGATCTCCTCCTCTATTTCGGCGCCGAGCGCCTGCACCTTCCTCCCCGGCTGATGAACACAACCCTGGAGGAAGTACACGCAGCCCGTCCCGCCTGGGAGCAGCTTATTGCCGCCAGTTTTCTCTCCGCTGACGCCAGGCAGCGCTATCAGGATCTGCTTTATGCGCGCCTCGCCCGAATCTATTCCTGATCTCCGGAAAAAGATCCCTTGCCGCCACGTCATAACGGCTCCGGCTACCCCCCCGTGGCCTCCGGTTCATGATCGCTGTCATGGAGAGGGCCGGTAGTCAAACAGGGTTGCAGGATGCAAAAGGCAGGCATTCCACCGGGGGTTCCCGGTGGCCGTCCGCCGACCTCCAGCAGCCGCTGCCGCTCGATCTGATCACCAGGATCGTGCACTTCCGGGTGGCGGAAGAGCAGCAGCAGGCGGCGGCGCGGGAAAAAGGCCGCCGGTGAGCGGGCGGGGGCCCGGGCGGGGGCGGGGCTGCACCGGGAATCGGGGGACCGGGACCGGTCGCCGTGGTCTCAACCGGCGAGACCTGTGATGAAGGTCGCCATGTGGTCGAGGGTGAGCTCCGGCAACTCGAGGTGGGGAGAGTGGCCGCAGCCGGGAAGCAGCAGCGGCGTCGCCGGGCCGCCGGTGCGGGCGGCGATGGTCTCGACCTGGGCCGGGATGCCGTACTGGTCGTCCTCCCCCTGCAGCACCAGCAGCGGCGCCTGAATCGCCGGCAGTAGGTACTCGATGGACCAGAAGCGGAAGGCCGGGTCAAGCCAGGTCCGGCACCAGGCGGTGAACATCGTTTCGGTGTTGGCGCCGTGGTGGCGGACAAGGCCTTTCAGCCGGCCGGCGGCGTAGGCCTGGTCGGCGGCGGTGATGCCGGCAATCGTCAGGTCATCGACATAGACGTGGGCGGCCTCGGTGATGATGCCGCGCAACCCCGGCGAACGGGCGGCGCCGTGGATCAGGGCGATGCTGCCGCCGTCGGAGTGGCCGACCAGCAGGTAGGGCCGATCGGGCAGCAGGGCGGCGAGAAGGCGGGGCAGTTCGCACAGGGCGTACTCGTGCATGAAATGGATCGTCCGCGGCGAGCGCAGCGGTGCTGACTTGCCGTGGCCGAGGCGGTCGTAGACCAGCCCCGAACAACCGATGGCGGCACAGAGGCGCTGGGGGAAGTCCCGCCACTGGCTCACCGAGCCGAGTCCTTCGTGGAGAAAAACCAGGCAGGGACGATGGGTTGGGCCGGGGATCAACTCATAATGAAGGGAATAGTTGGGTTCGAGTTCAAGCAGCGGCATGGGCGGACGCAGATAGAGGGAGAACGATGATGCGGCCGGGCGGGATCGGTCCGGCCGCTGACGATAGAGTCAACAGCTGAAAAGTACCCGCCACCACCGGCAAAGGCAAGGGGTGGAGAGTGGCGGGGACAAAAAAAAGGCAGGACCCCCAGAGGGACCCTGCCTGATGATGCCTGGCGGCTGGAAATACTACGCCGCTTTAGTTCTTTTTCCGCCGCCGGGCGATACCGGCGAGACCGGCAAGACCGGTGCCGAACAGCAGCATGGTAGCCGGTTCGGGAACGGGAGTATCGCCTGGGTCGCCATATACTATCATATTGGAAAGTGCTCTATTATTATATGAGAGATCAAATAAACCTAATCCTGAACCCGGATCAGCAAGATATATGTTATCAAAGAAATATAATAGAGTCCCATCGCCTGAATTCCCAGATGAACCCCCAGAGCCTGCTTTAAACGTAAAAAGGAAATCATAATATGTTGGCAACTTATTATTACCTGCTGGACTTTCCTCCCACTGTAACGAAAAATCACCAACAACACTACCTACATCAGCATTTAGAGTGAATTTAATTCCATCCAATACTCCAAATTCATTATTAATTGGTGCAGCTTCATCCTTAACAATATAATCAAATGTTTGCCCAAAATACGTTATAGATCCGGTTCCAGAAAACTGACCAGGATATGTTGTAAATTTAGTAGCAAAGGTAGGTATTGAATTACCGCCGGCATCTAAATAAGTAAATATTACATCATCAATGCGGGGTACACCATCACCATCTAAGACAAGGGCCTGCGCCACTCCCCCCATCCCCACGACCAACAATCCAGTTGCCAATGCTGCCAGAAATCTCTTCTTCATAGAGCCCCCTCCTGTGCTGAGTTTTGTTTCGTTGTTCAATGCATCAAGGACCACCCACCCTCCTGCGGATGGTTCTTACCTTTTGTTCATATCTTGCAAATTCGGGGCCATACAGAGAAAAAGAGGGCGTGACAGAGGGGAAATCGACAGCGACGTGTTAACATCCCTTAATTAATAAATTATTTTTATCGCTGGCGACGACGAAAGAGCCCTTGGCGCGACCAGCGACCGGCCGGGGCCGGTTCCTGTCCGAAAAAGCAACCGGAATTCCGAAGCAGCGGCGATCAAGAATTATTCCCATGTTTAGAGCTAGATAGGGACAGGCAGGGATTTCCGGGCAGGGATGGCGGTCCCGGAGGAATCCTCGGAGACAACACTATATGTCTGTTATCATTGATATTCCATGATCTGCCGGAACTCTTCCGGAAATCTGTTCGTTTTTCCGGAAATACGGAGATGGGCGGGCGCGATCCTGACCCCTGGCTGCCGCCGGAAAGCGGCGATCAGCCCTCACCGCCACCGCTAGCGCAGCAGTTCCGGCCACAACACCATGACCGCGCCGAGCCCGATCATCACGATCCCGCCGACGATCTTGCAGTAGCCGGCGTAGCGCATGCCGACCGTCGTGTCGAGGGCCAGCACCGCCAGGCTGAAGATCGCCAGGTCGTCGAGCATGAAGAACAGGTCGTAGAGGAGGATGTAGCCGTAGTACTGCAGGGTCGGCAGCGCCCGCAGCGACAGGGTGTGGGTGAAGATCGCCGGCAGGGCGGCGGAGCAGGCGAACTCGATCGAGTTGACGATAAAGGCCAGGGCGATGATGCTGACCACCGAGAACCAGGTCAGCGGCGAGTTGACGATCCGTTCGATCCGCCCCATCGTCCGTCGCTTCGCGGCGGCGTCGCCGATCCTGCAGGTCAGCTGGCCGCGGGTGCGGATATATTCGCGGACGCTGAGGATCCCGGCGCCGAGCGCCACCAGGCCGATGATCAGGGTCAGGGTGTGGAGATAGCCCATCAGCAGGAAGACGTTGAGCCAGGCGGTCATGAACAGGAAGTACAGCACCCCCGAGCTGAGGACGAAGGTCCCGACCAGTAGCCAGACCTTGCGCCGGTCGTTGATGCCGACGATCAGCGAGATCAGGTAGACCAGGACCCACATCGCGCAGGGGTTGAAGCCGTCGACCAGGCCGATGATGACCGCCAGGGCCGGCAGCGAGTAGTCGGCGAGGCGGATCGTGCCGACCAGCGGCAGATCAAGGCTGTCCTGGGGCCGCGAGGAGCGCTCGGCCTCGGGGTAGAGGGAGGGATCGTCGTGGAGGTAGGCGCGGAGGGCCTTCTCGATCCGGACCCCGGTCGTCTCGGCCGAGGTGTAGCCGGCGATGACGTAGGGGCCGATAAAGGTCATCGGCACCCCGAGATCCTGCGGCGGCAGGCCGCTCTCGGCGGCGAGCCTGGTCAGCAGCTGGTGGTTCGCCGGCTGCGAGGTGTCGTAGCCGGCCCAGGGGATCTCCGGGTACTTGGCCTGCATGTAGGGGATGAACTGTTTCTGCTCGCGGCAGTGCGGGCACTGGGGGTGGAAGAAGAAGGAGATCTGCTTGCCGCCGACCGTCGGGAGCTGCTGGCGGTCCCGGTATTCCTGGATCGTGAGGATCAGGCCGAGGAGGACCAGACCGATGAACAGCCAGCGCTGGAACGAATCGGCGAAATAGTCCCGCAGCCAGGCCGGGACCGCCAGGAATTTTCTGTCATCCGCCATGATGCCCTGCCTCCGCCCGGAATCGGTCATCGGTGCTCAATCTGTGTGCCATCATCGTTCTCCCCTGCGGCGTCGATCTGTCCTTGCTGGTCAGTCCCTGTGGTCTGGGGCCGGGCCGGGGTCGGTAGTGGTTCGGGACCCGGGCCGCCATGACCGTGCAGTATAGCGAATGCGAAGGAATTCCGCCACAGTTGGCGGCGGCGGGGAGGATTGCGGCTGGGACTGGGAGAAACGGAAGGACAAGATTTCTCGCTTCGCTTCGAAATGACAGCGGGGGTGGAGATTTTGGCCTTTGCCCTACCGGGGATAATGAGATTTCTCGCTTCGCTTCGAAATGACAAGAAAAATGTTCGAAATGACAGCGGGGGAGGCATCGCGACCTGTGCCCTACCGGGAACATCGAGCACTGTCATCGCGACGAATTCTCTGACTTATGCCCTTTCATCTTCTGTCATCGCGACCTGCCCCCGCTGTCATCTCGACCGCAGGGAGAGATCTCCGCAGGGCCGGCTCAGCCCCCGTTCACCGGCAGCGACACGGTGAAGGCGCTGCCCTGGCCAAGCTTGCTCTCGACCCGGATGCTGCCGCGATGGGCGGTGACGATGCTCTTGACGATCGCCAGCCCCAGGCCGGTGCCGTGGATCGTCCGGGTGTTGGCGTCCTTGACCCGGTAGAAGCTGGCGAAGATCTCCTCGAGGTCCTCCTCGGGGATGCCGTAGCCGCTATCGCGGACCGTCACCGCCAGGCAACCGCCGTCGACCCCGGCCGCCACGGTCACCCGGCCGCCCGCCGGCGAGTACTTGATGGCGTTGGTGATCAGGTTGGTGAAGACCTCGTCGAGGCCCTGGGGGTTGCCCTGGATCAGCGGCAGCGTCGGCAGCGGCTCGAGGGCCAGCTCGAGCCCGGCCGCCGTCGCCGCCGGGAGATGGAAGGCGACCTGCTCCTCCAGCAGCGTGCGGAGGTCGAGCTCCTCTTTGGCGTTGGCGATCAGCCCGGCCTCGATCCGGGCGAGGTCGAGCAGTTCCGACACCATGTTGGTGAGGTTGTGGATCTTGCCCGAGGCCCGCTCGAGGATCTCGCGCTGCTTGGCGGTGACCTCGCCGGCGAGGCCGTCGAGGATGACCTGGATCTGCATCAGCAGCGAGTTCATCGGCCCGCGGATCTCGTGCGAGACCATCGACACGAAGTCCGACTTCATCCGCTCCATCTTCTTGCCGGCGGTGATGTCGTGGAGGACGACGATGGTACCGAGGTTGGCGCCGGTGCGGCCGCGGAACGGGGCGCAGCGGACGTCGAGGATCCGCTCGGGGCGGCCGTCGGCGGCGGGCACGGTGTGTTCCCGGACGATTTCGGTGAAGGTGTCGGCCGGCATCGCCAGCGCCTCGTCGATCATCTGCTGCAGCACCACCCCGGCGGCGACCTCCTCGACCCGGCGGCCGACGACGTCGCTCTCGGCCCAGCCGGTCATCTGCAGGAAGGCGGGATTGGCGAGGACGATGCGCTGTTCGCCGTCGGTCGTCATGACCCCGTCCATCAGGCGGTTGACGACGACCCGCAGCCGCGACTTGCTGTCGGCGATGTCCTGCAGGGCCCGGGTATAGCGGAGCGACTTGGCGACGATGCCCCGCAGCTGGTCGGGGGTGAACGGTTTGGGGATGAAGTCGAAGGCCCCCTTCTTCATCGCCTCGATCGAATGCTCGACCGTCGCGTAGCCGGTGATGACGATGACGACCGTGTCCGGGTGGTGTTCCCGGACCGCGGCGAGGACATCGAAGCCCGACAGCACCGGCATCATCAGGTCGACGAGGATGATGTCGAAATGGCGGTCGGCGATCAGCGCCAGCCCCTGCTCGCCGTCGGCGGCGAGAACGACGTCGAACCCCATCTCCTCGAGGACCATCCGGCACGCCTCGCGGATCCGCGATTCGTCGTCGACCACCAGGATCCGTCCCTTGTCTTTCGTCCCTGCTCCGATATCCATGCCCATCTCCAAGCTAGCCGATCGAATCGAACAGGATCACGTCCGACATCGGCACCAGCGGCAGTTCGAGGGCAAAGGTCGTTCCCTCCGGGCTCGTGTCCTTGACGTAAATCCGTCCGTGGTTTTCTTCCATGATGCCGTAGGCCATGCTCAGCCCGAGGCCGGTCCCCTTGCCCACCTCCTTGGTGGAGAAGAAGGGATCGAAAATCTTCGACATGTTTTCCGCCGGGATACCGCCCCCGGTATCGCTGACCTCGAGGATCGCCTTGCGGTTGGGCCGGTCCTCATAGGTGCGGAGGGTCAGCGTGCCGTTGCCGTCCATCGCGTCGACGGCATTGATGATCAGGTTGATGACGACCTGGCACAGCTGGTTCTTGTCGGCATTGACCAGGACCGGGGCCGCCGGGGCGTCCTCGACGACCTTGACGTGGAGGAACAGCTTCTGGTCGCGGACCAGCCGCAGGCTCTCGCCCAGCGCCTCGTTGAGCTGGAAATACTGGCGGGTCGGGTTGGACTGGCGGCTGTAGGCGAGGAGGTTCTTGACGATCTCCTGGCAGCGCTGGGTATCCTCGATGATGTAGCGCAGATTCTGCTCGAGGGGGTGATCCTTCTCCAGCTTCTCCCGCATCATGCTGGCGTAGAGCAGGATGCCGGTCAGCGGGTTGTTGATCTCGTGGGCGACGCCGGCCGCCAGGCGGCCGAGCGAGGCCAGTTTCTCCGACTGGATCAGTTGGGCGTGGGCCTCCTTCAACTGGCGCTCGACCTCCAGCTTGTCCCGCAGGTCGTTGAAGATCCCGGCGGTCGCCGCCTCCCGCCCGTCCTCGTAGATGATGACGGCGGTCATCTCCGCCGGCACCTCGGCGCCGTCCTTGCGGCGGATCGTCACCCGGGTGATCGGCAGCTTGCCCTTTTCGCCGATCTCCTCGCTGCGCAGCTTCCGCATGATCTCCCGCGCCACCCCGGGCGGGTAGTAATCCTCGATGTTGACGTTGTCGATGTCATAACCGGAATAGCCGAACAGCTCCTCCGCCGCCCTGTTCATCAGGATGATCCGGCCCTGGCGGTCGGCGGCGATGATGCCGGAGACGGAGGTCTGGACGACCTGGTCGATCAGCTCCCGGACGCCGCTGTACATCTTCTCGAGATTCTTGACCCGGGTGACGTCGCGGATGCTCTCGATGATGAAATCGACCTCCCCGTCGGCGCCGAGAATCGGCGAAAACACCCGCTCCTCCCAGCCTTCGCCGCCGTAGACGTCGTGGTACTTGAGCAGCACCGACTGACCGCTGCGGGTATGCACCGCCCGGGCCAGCGGGCATTCGCCCTGTTCGGCGCAGGGGAATTTCTGCTCGGGATAATTGCGGAGGTTGACTTCCCGGCAGGAGCGACCGATGATCTCCTCCTCCTCGACCCCCATCTTCTCCAGGTACCGGCCGTTGACGGCGATGATCGTCCGGTCGGGCAGGAGGATGATCGTGGGGTAGGACAGTGACTCGAACACCCGCAGCCGCCAGTCGATTTCCCTGTCGATGCCTTTGTTCATCATGGCCGTTCTTCCTCCACAGTATTGCAGCGATCCCGCCACACGAGCCGACTGCACCACCCCCCGGACGGCGTCGGCGCCGCCGCAGCGATTCGCCGCCGCCTCAGCCATTGCTGGGCCCCGCCGGCGGCCGGCTGTCGATGACAAAGGTGTGCCTCAGGCAATCGACGGTCCGGGCGGCGCAATCCGCCGGCACCACCAGGTGGATGCTGGTCCCGGAACAGCCGGAGGCCAGCAGCGGGATCGCCGCCGCCAGCACCGGGGCGATCGCCGCCTCGGCGATGCCGTAGCGATCCTGGAAGTGCGGCCCGTGCAGATAGACCATCTCCACCGGCGCCAGCTGCCGCCACGACCCGGGACCGGCGCCGGTCCCGGATTCCAGCAGGCGGCGAATCCGCTGGTCCCGATCATCGTCGGACGCCAGCAGCAGCGACAGCCGCATCGTGCCGGCGGAGAGGGGCTGCAGGGTCACCAGCTGAAAGGTCACGCCGGCCTGGCCCAGGGAGGCGATCATCTCCCCCCAGTGCGCCAGCCGTTGCCCCGGGAACTCCACCGTGAACAGGGACAGACCGGTGACGGTCGAGACTCCGTAGATGCGGATCTGGGGTTCCCAGTATACAGCAATTGTTTCCATTGGCAGCTCAGAAAACTTCGGTACTCACCGTTTGATCTGGGTGATGGAAAACTCGGGCCGGAAGGGGGAATGATGCTCCGGCAGATCGACTATGGCGCCCAGTATTGCCACCGCCTCATCGAGCCGCGGAAAGTCGATGTTGACCGACAACGCCGAGATCGAGGTGCAGAGGCTGTGGACAGCGATCCCGGCCTCGGCCAGGGAGGCGACGACGCGGCCGAGCAGGGCGGGGCTGCGGCGATGCGGAAAAATCGTCAGCGTCCCGACCCCGGCGATCCGCTCTATCCGCTCCGTTCCCGGCCGGCCGGCGACATCGCCAGCGTCGACCGGGACGGCGGCGAGGAGCGCATCGACCTCCAGGGCCGCGGCGGCGGCAACGCAGAAGGTGCTGCGGAGCAGGTCGCCATCGCGGCCGGAGCAGAAATAGGTCAGATTGATCCGCCGCCCCGCCAACTGCCGCAGCACGATCGGCAGCGACCGGTCGGCAATTGCGACCTGGCGGCAGGTGTACTGGACCAGTTCGGGGCTGAACTTGATGCCGCCGACATCGATCCGGGGTTCATCTGGAGGCGTTAGCTGCTTCTCCACTCGTCATCGGCCGGTAAAAGATGGGAATTCATCCTCCGGACAGCGCCGGAGGATCAGGGGATATTGCACGGACGAATCCCGCATCGAACACATGGACCTTCTCCGTTTCGATGCGGGAATGGGGTCTACAGGCTGTCCTGGACGATCTCAACGAGCTTGTCCATGTCGACCGGCTTCGCCACGTAGTCGTCGGCCAGGGTCGTCTTGCCGCCCATGTGGGTGTAGTTGGTCGAGGAGATCGCATCGGTGACCGCCGTCAGCAGGACGATGACGATGCCCTTGTACTCCTCGGACGTCTTCAGCTCGTTGCACAGGGTGTAGCCGTCCTTGCGCGGCATCATGACATCGAGGATGATCAGTGCCGGCCGCTCCTCCTTGATTTTGGCCATCGCCTCGACGCCGTCATAGGCCTTGGCGACCCGGAAATTCTTGCTCTCCAGTTTCATGGCCATCATCTCGACCAGATCGGTATCGTCATCCACTACCAGTATGAGATTGTTCTTACTCATGCTCTTTTCCTCCTCAACATCTGTTGAGATCAGTCTCAGGTTTATCTATACTACAGGTCTGGGCAGCAGGCCGGCTCGTTCAACGATTTCCTTGACCTTTTCTTCCCAGTCGATGGCCATGATGTGGAAGCCGGCGACGCCCTCGATCTTCTTCAGCCGCTCGATGGTCTCGATGCAGATGGTGATGCCCTCCTCCGGCTGCTTCTCCTTCGGCTGGGCCGCCATCCGGTCGACGATCTCCTGGGGGACGTCCATACCGGGCACCTTGTTCTTCATGTAGCGGGCGGCGCCGACCGACTTGATCGGGGTGATGCCGGCGAGGATATAGCACTTCTTGTGCAGCCCCATCGACCGCACCCCTTCCATCCATTTCTCGAACTTGTCGACGTTGAAGATGCACTGGGTCTGGATGAAATCCGCCCCCGCCGCGATCTTCTTGGCCAGACGCAGGACCCGCAGCTCGAAGGGATCGGCGAAGGGGTTGGCGGCGGCGCCGATGAACATCTTCGGCGGGTTCTTGAGCTCGGCCCCGCCCTGGAACAGCCCTTCGTCGCGCATCCGCTTGACCATCTGGATCATCTGGATGGAGTCGATGTCATGGACGTTGGCGGCCATCGGGTGGTCGCCGAACTTGGTGTGATCGCCGGACAGACAGAGCATCGTGTCGATCCCCAGCGAATAGGCGCCGATGATGTCGGCCTGCATCGCCAGGCGGTTGCGGTCGCGGCTGACGACCTGCAGCAGCGGGTTGAGCCCCTCCTGCCTGAGAATCGCCGAGGCGGCGAGACTCGACATCCGCACCATCGCCGTCTGGTTGTCGGTGACGTTGATCGCATCGACGACGCCCTCGAGATATTTTCCCTTCTCCCGCACCTTATCGGGCATGCACCCCCGCGGCGGGCCGCACTCGGAGGTTACTGCCAGATGCCCTGCGGCCAGTACCTTCTCCAGTTTGCTTTCGGTTTTCATTCTGCCAGATCCTCTCTGATTATCTTTCTTGGGCCAGCGCCTTTACCTGCCCGCCAGTCCTTGGCCGGGGCAATCTCCACATAGCGATCCTGCTGCCCTAATTCCTTCAACCGCTCCCAGATCAGGGCCCAGGCGCAGTCGACATCGTCGCCGATCTCGCAGTGGCCGTTCGTCGACCCACCGCAGGGACCGTTCATCAGCTGTTTGGCACAGCGGGCGATCGGGCAGATGCCGCCGGTTTCACCGAGCAGGCAATTGCCGCAGCCCATGCACCTCTCGGCCCAGACGCCCTGCCGTTCCGAGGCCCCCATGAACTTGGTGTTGAGGGCCGGGTAGACAGGTTTGTTCTTGAAGCGGCGGGCCACTTCCTGGACCCCGCAGCCACAGGCCATCGACATCACCGCGTCGACGCCGTCGAGCATCGGCACCAGCTCCTCGACATACTCGGGGTCGCACTGGCGCTCGAGGGTGTGTTCCCGCACCTCGATGCTGGCGCCGGCCTTGAGCAGGGCCATCTGCAGCCCGGAGGCGAGCAGTCCCACCTCCTTGCGGCCGCCGGCGGCGCAGACCGTCACGCACTCGTTGCAGCCGACAAGCAGGATGCGCCGATAGGGACGAATATATTCAATGAGTTCTTCCAGGGGTTTTCGTTCTGCCGTGATCATTGTTGTTCACTCTCCTGTTGCAAAAAATTGCAGGGAAATCGTCTTCAAGCCGCTTTTCCCGTTTCAATGGCGGCATGGATCGGGCTCGGCCCCATCCGACGGATCTTCTCGGTGATCTCCGTCGCCACCTGGGCGAAACGGTAGCCCATGCCGGCGGACATCGTCACCATTTCCAGGCGATCCGGCTCGATGCCGATTTCATCCATATATCTGCGAACATAGGCAACCATGCGGGCCGCCTTGGTATTGCCGTTCTTGAAGTGGCAGTCACCCTCGAGGCAGCCGGCGACGTACACCCCGTCGGCCCCCTTCTCGAAGGCCTTGACGACGTGCATCGCATCGACCTTGCCCGAGCAGGGAACCCGGATGACCTTGACATTGGGGGGATAGGAAAGCCGCTGGCTCCCCGCCATGTCGGCGGCGGTATAGGCACAGTAGTGGCAGCAGAAGGCCACGATGACCGGTTCAAAGTTATCCATCACGCGATACTCCTCTCAAAGAGTTCTTCCAGTTTGGCCATGATCCGGTCATCCTCGAACTGCATCAGCTGGATGGCCTTGGCCGGACAGACGGAGGCGCAGACACCGCAACCGTGGCACTTGGCCGGATCGATTTCCGAATAGCCGTCGGCATTGATGTAGGGGATGCCGAAGGGGCAGGCCCGGACGCAGACCAGACAGGCGGCGCAGCGATCGCGGTCGACCCGGGCCGCCCTGGCCCCGAGATCGATGGTGTCGCGGGCCAGCATCGTCAACGCCCGCGAGGAGGCGGCCAGCGCCTGGGCGACACTCTCGCGGATCAGCTTCGGCCCGTGGGCGGTGCCGGCGACGAAGAAGCCGGGCACCGGCAGATCGACCGGCCGCAGTTTGACATGGTCTTCGAGGAAATAGCCGTCGGCGGTCCGCGGGATCTTGAAGATCATCGCCAACTCGTCGTTGCCGTCCTCGTCGGCCACCAGGCCGGTGCTGAGACAGAGCCGATCGGCGTTGACGGTGATCTCGCGGCCCAGGACCGGGTCGTTGAAGGTGACCTCGACCATGTTCCCCACCGCCTTCACCTGCGGCGGCGCCTCGGCGCTGTAGCGGGCGAAGATCACCCCGGCCTGGCGCGCCTTCTGGTAATACTCCTCCTGGAAGCCGTAGGTCCGCATGTCGCGATACAGCACGAAAATGCGGGCTTCGGGGTTGACCTCGAGGATCCGCAGGGCGTTCTTGACCGCGGTCTGGCAGCAGATCCGGGAACAGTTGGGATTGTCGGCGGTCCGCGACCCGACGCACTGGATCATCACGACGTTGTCCCAGGTCCGGACGGTCTCGGGATTTTCCGCGATCAGGGCCTGCAGCTCGAGCTGGGTCGACACCTGGCTGCACTCGTCGAGCAGGTACTGGGCGGGGCGGTTCGGCAGGGCGCCGGTGGCGAGAATCGTGACCCCGTGCTCGATCTGGCGGTAGAACATCTGCCGTCCGGTCTGCATCCCGGTCTTGAACATGCCGGGCAGACCGCTGTGGTCGACGATCAGCGCCCGGGTGATGACCTGGATGTTGGCATGGGCCTCGGTGCGGGCGACAAGATCACGCACCAGCGGCGCCACTTCGTCACCTTCCAGGGTCCGGTGGATCTTCGCCGCCTGACCGCCGAGCGCGGCCGAGCGTTCGGCGAGGTAGACCTTGTGGCCGTGGTCGGCGAGCTGGAGGGCGGCGGTCATGCCGGCGACACCGCCGCCGACGACCAGCACGTCCTTGTTCATCGGCAGACTGTGGTCGGCCAGCGGCTGGGAGCGGACAACGCTGCCGACCGCCATCCGGACCAGGTCCTTGGCCTTTTCGGTCGCCCCTTCGGCCCGGTTGGCATGAACCCAGGTGACCTGATCGCGGATATTGGCAATCTCGAGAAGATAGCGGTTGAGGCCGGCCTTGCGGATGACTTCCTGGAACTTGGCCTCATGGGTGCGGGGCGAACAGCCGCCGATCACGACCCGGTTGATCTTCTCGTCGACGATGATCTGCTGGATCTGGCGCATCGACTCGCGGCTGCAGCCGTGGCCCTGGAGGCGGGAGACGGCGACATGGGGCAGGGTCCCGGCGTAGTCGGCCAGGGCGCCGGCATCGATGACCCCGCCGATATTCTCGCCGCAGTCGCAGATGAAGACCCCGACCCGCGGTTCCTCGCCGACCACGCCGAATTCGGGGGGCAGCAGTTCCTGGTCCGCCTCGGTCTTCTCGACCTTCTCGGCCGGGGCGAGATCACCGGCGGCCATGATCGCGGCGGCGCTGGCCTGGACCATGGTCTCGGGAATATCCTTCGGCGCCTCGATGACCCCGGCGACATAGACGCCGGGTACCGAAGTCACCACCGGGTTGAAGCCGTCGGTGGTCGGGAACCCGCCGCTGTTGAGATCAAGGCCCAGCTTGCCGGCCAGGACCCGGACGTCGTCGGCCACCCGGAAACCGGTGGAGAGGACGACGATATCGAATTCCTCCGTGACATTGACGGGACCGCTGTCGGTGCCGTAGGTCACGACCAGATTGTCGACCCCGGCCGGGCGGAGGACACTGTGCGGCCGGCTGCGGACGAAGCGGACCCCGAACTCGTCCCGCGCCCGCAGAAAGTAGCGCTCGTAGTCCTTGCCCATGGTCCGCATGTCCATGTAGAAGATCGTCGTCTCGATGTCGTCGCCGAACCGCTCCTTCGTGACGATGGCCTCCTTCAGGGCGAACATGCAGCAGGCGCTCGAACAGTACTGGCCGGCCCCCTTCTGCAGGCCCCGGGAGCCGACGCACTGGATCCAGGCGACCTTCTTCGGCTGCTGGCCGTTCGAGGGCCGGATCAGCCGACCCATCGTCGGTCCGGAGGCGGACAGGATCCGCTCGTACTCGAGGCTGGTGACGACGTCGGCCTGGGCGGCGTAGCCGAGATAATCGAGATGGCTGGGGTCGAACAGGGCGCCGCCGGGAACGAAGACGATCGAGGCGCACTTGACCTCGCGCCTGCTGCCGAAGTCGTCGGGGTTGATCGCCCCGGCCGGGCACGATTCCATCAGGGCCTTGACGTCGGTGCACTTGGCCATGTCGATCGAAAAGGCCTGGGGCGTCGCCTGGGGATAGCGCATGCAGGTCGGGGCGCGATGGTCGAGCCCGGGGGTGAACCGCACCCATTCCGGAAATTTCTTGTGGCACTCGCCGCAGGCGGTGCACTTGTCGAGGTTGATGAAGCGGGGGGCGGTCTCGAGCTGGACCGTGAAATCGCCCTTCGTGCCCTTGACGTCGGTGACCGTCGTCATCGTCACCAGTTCGATGTGTTCCTGGCGGCTGCCCTCGGAGAGATTGGGCGCCAGGGTGCACAGATCGCAGTTGTTGGTCGGGAAGGTGCGGTCGAGCTGGGTCATCAGCCCGCCGATGGAGTAGGCGCGATCGACAAGGATGACGTTCTTTTCGGCCTCGGCCAGGTCGAGAGCCGTACGGATGCCGGCCATGCCGCCGCCGATCACCAGGACTCTGTTGTTGCTGGTATTCATATTGTCTCTATCTCTCTCTTCATTTCCCCGGCCCGATGGCGGGCCCCCGGACGCTCTCCGGAAGCCCGGACATTCCGGGTCGGCGACGATTGGTTGTCAGATTCCGGCGATATCGAGAATTGCCGGCAGCTTGTGCTCCCAGCCGAGGGTCTGGATCATGACCCCTTCGGTCATCGTCTTCAAGGCCGCCACCGTCTCGCCGGCGATCTGGATCCCCTCCTGCTCGCGATCCGATGACTTCCTGATGCGGCGGGTGAGCTCGTCGGAAATATGGGCGCCGGGTTCGCTGTTGGCGATATACTGGGCGATCGCCAGCGACTTGAGGAGGAAGACGGTGGGAATGACCGGGACCCCGAGCTTCTTGAACTGCGGCAACTGGGTGGCGAAGTGGGAAAGATCGAAGACCGGCGGGGTGATGACGAACATCGCCCCGGCCTCGATTTTTCTGGCGGCGACCGCCAGTTCGGCCTCCAGTTCGGCGGCATCGGCGCAGGGGGCGATGGTGCAGCCGACGGTGAAGCTGGGAATGCCGTCAAGATCGAAACCGGCCAGGTCGCGACCGGCCTGGAGCTGGCGGATGGCGCCCAGCAGGCCGATCTCGTCGAGGTCGGCGACGGTCTTGGCGTCGCTGTGGTCACCCTGGCTCATCTCCTCGCTGTGGGCGACGATCAGGTTCTGGATGCCGAGGACATGGGCGGCGAGGATGTCGCCCTGGAGGGCCATGCGGTTGCGGTCGCGACAGTAGGTGTGGATGATTGCCTCCACCCCCTGCTGCTGCATCAGGACGCCGCCGGCAATCGCGCTCATGCGCATGATGCCGTTGTCCATATCGGGAATGACGACCGCATCGATCCTGCCCTTGATGCGCCGCGCATCGGTCATCAGCCTCGAGATATTCACACCCTTCGGGGTATGCATCTCGGCCAGGACTACAAATTCATGTGCCTGTAATCTTTTCTGAAAACTCATCGTTTCCTCTCTCCGGATACCAGCATCTCAGCTTCGGGTTGCTCCCTGCAGGTCATCATGACCTCCTTACAGGGCAGTTTCGGGATGAAAAACATTGACGTCGCGCAGATCGTCTCCCAGGTAGGTCCGCTCGTTGGGGCCGAGGATCCCCAGCGACAGACAGATCAGGGTCCAGATATGGACGGTACTGTACTTGCCGCCGAAATGGTGGCCGATATCGTGGACCTGGGCGTGGCAGTTGTGGCAGCCGGTGATGCAGTAATCGGCCCCGGTGGCCGTGATCTGGTCGAACTTGATCTTGCCGTAGGTCCGCCGCTCCTCGGGATAGCCGGACTGGAGGAAGCCGCCGCCGCCGCCGCAACAGTAGTTGTTCGACTTGTTCGGCGTCATCTCGATGATATTCTCCTTGCCGACGACCGATTCGACGACGAAGCGGAGGTCATCGGCGACGGGATCGCCGAAACTCTTGCGGACGATCTGGCAGGGATCCTGGATCGTGAACTTGACCCCCAGATCCTTGTTCCAGTCGGAATTGACCTTCAGGCGGCCTTCGCGGATCCACCTGGCGTAGTACTGATAGATTGAAGCAACTTCAAACTTGTGATCGATGTTGAATTTTTTCAGTCCGGCCCGGACCGAGAAGGTGATGTGGCCTCACTCGGTGTTGAGAAAGACCTTCGCCCCGAGCTGGTCGGCCTGGCGGGCCGAGACCCGGGTCACATGCTCCCAGCTCTCGTTCTCGGCGAGGAACATGCAGTAGTTTTCCGCCGCCCAGCCCTTGCTGCCGTAGGTCCAGTCGACCCCGGCGAGATGGAGGATCTTCCACAGCGGCACCAGCTCGTCCGGCTCCGTCACCGGTTCGCGGGAGTTCTGGTTGAGGAAGAAATGGGCACCCTCCTTGTCGATCGGGGCCTGCATGTCGGCGAATTCCGGCTGCGACTCGCGGTACTCTTCGAGCACGTCCTGGACGACGAAGACGAAGTCGTCGGGCGCCGTGCCCATGGCGCTGTTGGAATCGTTGCGCAGGGCCATGTCGCAGGAATTGCGGATGCCGCTCGGCCGCTTGTCCCGCGGCCAGGAGGCCCGGGCATTGAAGACGAGCTGGGGGATGTTGATCTTCATCGGGCAGACGTAGCTGCACCGCTCACACATCGTGCACATCCAGACCCACGGGGTCGTCGTGACCTCGTCGTCGAGGCCCATCGCACACATGCGCAGGAATTTGCGCGGGTCCATATCCGCCAGACCGGCCGCCGGGCATCCGGAGACGCAGGCGCCGCAGGTCAGGCAGAGGTTGAGGTTGCCCCCTTCCGGGAGAAGCTCCTTCACCGCATCGATGAAACCGCTCTTCTTTTTACCTGTTATAACAATACTGTTTTCCGGCATGAATCTGTCCTTTTCCTCTCGGGTTTCTACATCGGGATATCCCGGTTCTTCCTACCGTCCGTCGCCGCTCCCGCCCCCGCCTTCAGGGCCGGCACTTGCGGATCCGCACCCGGAAAAAATCGGGTCCGGTATAACTCCTGCCGTCCATCAGCACTTCGTACGAGGCCTCGGGCAGCACCTTCAGCAGATCCTGTTTGATATCGGGGTCGGAGCCCCGGATCTCCATGATCTGTGACGGCTGCATCCGACTGAAGGCCTCCGTCATCTTCAACAGTGAGATGGACGAGAAGGTATTTCTGAAATCCAGTATGATGTCGTCGTTGCCTGCCACTTCCGCACACTCCTCCATGTTGTCCACCCGATCTGTTGAGCAACAATCGGGCCAGTTGCAGGGGAAGTGAAAATATTATCCCCCAGACAGTACTTTTCTCCCTGCCATTCCAGCCTCTTGCCATCATTGACAAAATTTTCTGGAGATTGAAAAAGATCGGAAAGATGGGTACAGTGCTTAACATCACTGCTAAATTGTTTAAACAGTTACCCTTTACAGGTGTTAAGGCTTAACAGGGGGAGATCGCATGACCGGGCGGGAATTGGATGGGTATTGGAAGACCGTGGTGAACACCCTTCGCGACGGCATCATGATCGTCAATACCCGCGGCGCCATTGTCTCCGTCAACCGGGCCTTCGAGCAGATCACCGGCTACGACCGCGAGGAGCTGATCGGCAAGAGCTGCGAAATCCTTCACTGCGACACCTGTGCCCGCGCCCGGGCCGAGGGGGGCGCCTTCTGGTGCAGCCTGTACCTGTCCGAGGAGGCCGAACAGCGGAAATGCCAGATCCGGCGCAAGGACGGCCGGGAAATCCAGGCCCTCAAGAACGCCGCGATCCTCCGCGATGCCGAGGGCAACGTCATCGGCGCGGTCGAGACCCTGGCCGATCTCTCCGAAATCACCGAGAAGGAAAACCAGATCGAGGCCTTCCGGCGGCAGCTCCACTCCGAGGACGAGTTCCACGGCATCGTCGGCAGTTCGGCAGCGATGCAGCGGGTCTTCGCGATGATCGAGAACGCCGCCGCCTCCGACGCCCCGGTCATCATCTACGGTGAGAGCGGCACCGGCAAGGAGCTCGTCAGCCGGGCGATCCACGACATCGGCCTGCGTCGGACCCGACCGTTCGTCAAGGTGAACTGCGCCAGCCTGACCGAATCGCTGCTCGAAAGCGAACTGTTCGGCCACGTCCGCGGCGCCTACACCGGTGCCTACAAGGACCGGGTCGGCCGCTTCGAACTGGCCAACAAGGGCGACATTTTCCTCGACGAAATCGGCGACCTGCCGATCCCGACCCAGACCAAACTGCTGCGGGTGCTGGAAGAAAAGATCGTCGAGCGGGTCGGCTCCAGCACCCCGATCACCACCGACGTCCGGATCATTTCCGCCACCAACAAGGACCTGCTGCAACTGGTGGAGCAGGGCGCCTACCGCCAGGACTTCTATTTCCGGATCAACGTCATCCCGATCGTCCTGCCGCCGCTGCGTCAGCGGGTCGACGATATCCCGCTGCTGGCCGAGAAATTTTTCAACAAGCTGCGGCTGAAGAGCGGCAAGGAGCTCGCCGGCATCAGCCGGGAGACGATGGAGCTCCTCGTCAACCACAGCTGGCCCGGCAATGTCAGGGAACTGAAGGGGGCCTTCGAATACGCCTTCGTCACCTGCCATGAGGAGATGATCCAACCCATCCATCTCCCCGAGACGATCCTGCGGCCGAAGGCGGCCGAAACCGCCGCCAAAAAGAAGGCCTTCAGCCTGAAGGAGATCGAGAAACAGGAACTGCTCGAAGTCCTGGAGCGGACCGGCGGCAACCAGTCGAAGGCGGCGGAGATCCTCGGGGTGTCGCGGGTCACGGTCTGGAACCGGATGCGACGGTTCGGGATCGACGCCAAACGGACGATCGAGACCAGGGGGTGAGCGTTTAAGCGTTTAAGCGTTTAAGCGTTTAAACGTTTAAACGTTTGATCGCTTGATCGCTTGATCGCTTGATCGCTTGATCGTTTGATCGCTTAATCGCTTAATCGCTTGATCGCTTGATCGCTTGATCGCTTAAACATTCTTTCCAAGAGGACGAACCATGCTCAACCCGGCGGATGTCAAGATCCCCCTTATCCTCCTCACCCTCTTCGGCGCCGCGATACTGACGGCCTGCAGTACCCCGGCCGGCGATGCCGCCAACGGCAAACGGTGGTATGCGATGCACAACTGCTCCGCCTGCCACGGCCAGAACGCCGACGACGGCCGCGCGCTGGCGATCGCCGACCTCGACATGGGCTTCACCAGGTTCGAGGCCATCCTCCGGAAGCCCTCGTCGCCGAGCATGCCGGCGTTCTCCGAGGAGAAACTGCCGCGCCAGGACGCCGCCGACATCTACGCCTGGCTCAAATCTCTCAACTGAGCGGATTCATAGATCTCTTCGTTTTCAAGGGCGGGAGAAAAAATGGATGCCAAGGGATGAGGAATGATTATCCTATTGGCATGGGAGGCGCCGTCCGACCCGCCTCCGCCCGGCAGACGACGAATGTCGTCTGCACCCTTGCACCGGCCGCGGAAAGGAGGAGAACATGGTTGAAGATCTCTTTGCACTCCTGGAAAACATAGGCTTCAGTCACCCCCTGCACCCGATGATGACCCATCTGCCGATGGGCATGGTCGTCGGGATGGTGGTGTTTTCGTTGATCGGCCTGGTGGGGAAAAAACCGCGACTGAGCGAGACCGCGTATTACTGTTCCCTGCTGGCTCTGGTATCGGTCTTTCCGGCGATCGCCGCCGGGCTGCTCGACTGGCTGCATTCGTTAGGCGGGATCTGGAGTCCGTTGATCATCGTCAAGATGATTCTCGCCACCCTGCTGATCCTGCTGCTGATCGGCGCGGCGGTCCTCAAGCAATGGGGCGCCTCACCCGGAAAGCTGCTGCTGGTCTATCTCCTGTGCCTGGCCTGCGCCGGCGGCCTCGGCTACGCGGGAGGCGAACTGGTTTACGGCGGATAAGCCGACAACGACCGCGATCAGTCTGCCTTGCCTGCCGTTTTCCGCCCCCGGTTCCCGCCTTTCACCGATCGGAGATGTCGACGGCGAGGGAGAAGGAATAATCCTTGCCCTCGAATTCAAGGATAGTGATCAAGACCTTCACCGGAAACGTGGTGCCGTCCTTGCGGCGGTGCATCGTCTCGATGGTCCCGCCCCGGCTCGCCCTCATCCTGTGGCGGTGCTGCAGCCAGCTTTCCCTGGTGAAGTTCGGGTCGATATCGAAGACCGTCAACGCGGTGAGTTCCTCCAGGCTGTAGCCCAGGCTCCTGCAGGCATGGTGATTGGCGGAGATCACCCGGCCGTCCGGCTCCTCGATGCTGAAGATGCTGATCCCGGCATGGTCGATACAGTACTGGGTCAGGCGGAGATTGGCCTCCGCCCGCAACCGTTCGGTGATATCGTTGTACATGACGATGACGTTGGTCACCAAGCCCTGCTCATCCTTGACCGGCGCCACCGTCACCTCGAAGACCGAGGAGGGATCGCCCTCCCGCCCCCGCCCGACCCGTTCCTCGTCCTGAAGCAGGAAGTGAACGGCACTGCCGCCATCGAAGACGACACGGACCACCGACAGAAAACCCTGCTCCCGGATCCGGCTGTCGCGCAGGATGTTGTAGCCGCCGGCCGCCCCGGTCTCGAACCGTTTCAGGGTTTCCCGGCAGGCGCTGTTCATCTGGATCAGGCTGCCGAACCGGTCCGCGATCCAGATTGGATACGGGTTCTGGGTGAAGATGCCGTGCAGCAGGCTGGTGGTGCGGACCTGGAGCTTCTCCGCCTCCTTGCGGGCGGTAATGTCGAGGATCAGGCCATGCCAGCAGACGGCGCCGTCCCAGTCCGGTTCCGGCCGGGCCATGAAGTCGTACCACCGGACCAGGCCGTTGATGACGAGACGCAGTTCCATCCGCCACGGGCTGAAGGTCACGGAGTTGTGGTGCAGGGACTGTTCGTAGCCCTCCCGGTCGGCCGGATGGATCAGCCGCAGGAAGAGCCCCGCATCATCCGTCAGGGCCTCCGGGGTCAGACCGATGAGTTCGAGGGCATCCTTGCTGACATAGGAAAAATTAGAACTGTGATCCGGATAGAGGATCAGCGAGAAGACCATCCCCGGGATGTTCTCCTCGAGGCGCTCGTATTTCTTGCGCCAGTCGACGGCGTTCCTTCCTTTCCGCTGCTTTTTACCCCGCTGCTCCGCCATCGCTCGCCCTCCGTTGCCCGTCTGCCCTCCCTGCCGCCACCCAGCCCTTCTGTTCATTACGCCACAGATCGCTCCCGCAAGGCAAGCCTTTTCTTGGCGCCCCGGCCCGCAATCCCTCTATCCTCGCGAGATCATGACCTTGTCGCCGTTGCCTGGAAGAGGATCATCCAGCCCCCACCCGCCGGCACCCCGGGCCGACGATCGTGCTGCGGCCGCCGGAACCGGTCCGCACCCTGATCCGGGTGGCGATCCGCTCCCGCAGGGCCGGCACATGCGAGATCACCCCGATCAGCTTGCCGTCCTGCCGCAGGCCGGCCAGGGTCTGGAGGGCGGTCTCGAGGGCGTCGTCATCGAGGGTGCCGAAGCCCTCGTCGAGGAAGAGCGAGTCGACCCGGACCCTGCGGCTCGCCATCTGCGACAGACCCAGCGCCAGGGCCAGGCTGACGATAAAACTCTCGCCGCCCGACAGGTTGCGGGTGGAACGGATCTCGCCGGCCTGGTAGCTGTCGATGACGTTGAGATCGAGGGGCTGGGACTGGTCCCGCACCAGGAGGTAGCGGTCGCTCATCTTCTGCAGCTGGCGGTTGGCATGGCCGACCATGATCTCGAAGGTCAGACCCTGGGCGAAATTGCGGTACTTCTTGCCGTCGGCCGCCCCGATCAACTGATGGAGGCGATCCCAGCGTTCCCACTCCCGGCGCTGGGCCGCGACCGCGATGGCCCGCTGCGCCTGACGCTCCTTCAGCTCCTCGTTGTCCTTGAGTTTGCGGCGGATCCCGCCTATCTCCTGCTGCAGCTCGGTCCGTTGGGCGACGCCTCCGTTCAGCTGTCCCTCGATCTCGTCCCGGGGGCGGTCGGTCAGCCGGCGCTGCCGCTCTCCCGCCAGCTGCGTCGTCCGATCCCGCTCCGCGGCCCCCAGCTCCGCCTGTTCCGCCGCCAGCGCCCGGGCCTGCGCCGTCAATCGGCCGCGCTCCTCCTCCGCCAGACAACCGGCCAGATAGGCGGCCTCGTCGGCAAACCCGGCTCCGGCCAGCCGGGCCTCGAAGGCCGCGGCGGCGGCCTCCAGTCGCCCGGCCCGGGCGCCGATCGCCGCTTCCAACCCCGCCTGCCGCTCGTTCACCCGCTCGAGTTCGAGATTCGCCGCGTCGCATCGCCGGCGGGACGTCTCGACGGCCATCGCTGCATCCTCGACGGCCTGCGCCAGCCGGGCCTCCTCATCGTCGGGATCCTTGCCGCCGAAGAGATCACGCCGCTGCCCTTCCAGGCTTTCCCGCTCCCGCCGCAGGCCCTCGTGCAACCGCCGCCGCGCCGCCAGTTCTTCGCCGGACTTCTCTATCTCCCCGGCCTGGTGTCGGGTCAGGATCTCGAGGGCGGCGACCTGCCGTTGGCGTTCCGCCCTTTGCGCCTGCCGCGACAGCCAGCGATCGCGCCGGGCGGTCAACTCCGCCACCGCCGGCGGCAGGCGGTCGATGGCGACGATCTCGACCCCGAAACCGGCGACCTCCCGCCGCAGCCGGTCGAGCGCTTGTTCCTGCTGCGCCTGGAGGGCCGCCGTTTCCTGCCGGAGCCGGTCCAGCGCCTGCCGGGCCGATTCCCGGCGGTGGGCGGCTTCCCGGGTTTCACGCTCGACCTGCGCCACTGCCTCCCGGCCCTGGTCCAGCGTCCGGTCCAGCCTTGCCAGCTCCTGCTCCTGGGCCTCGGCGGCGCCGACAATCGCGGTGGCCTGGTCAAGCCGGGTGGCGACCGCCGTCCGCCGTTCAGCGATCTTTTCCGCCAGATCGGGGTCGGCGGCATGGAGGGCAAAGACCGCCCCGTCCTTGTCGATCAGCGCTTCCCATCCGGATATTTTTGCCGCATGGTCGCTGCGGCCGGCAGCGATCTGCTCCAGGTCCTTGCCGATCCTGGCCTGTTCGACAAGGAGGGCGGAGATCGCCGCCGCTGCCGTTGCCAGGCCGGCCCTGACGGCGGCGAGCTCCCGGCGGGTGGCGTCCGGCGCCGGAACGTTGCCGGCGGCAAACGGGTGCTCGACGGCGCCGCACAGCGGGCAGGCCTCGCCATCCCGGAGCCGATGCCGGTGCTCGTCGAGGGCGGCGATCCGGTTGAGCAGCGACAGCTGGGATTCGAGCAGTTCCATCTCCCTGGTCAGGGCCGCCTGCTCCCCGGTTCCGGTCCGGAGCCGATCCGCCAATCCTGCCGCCGCGGTCGTCAGCGTCGCCGCACGGCCATCGAGCTCCCCGAGAATCAGGCGGGAAGCGGCCAGGGACCGGGCCGCGTCGTCAATGGCGGCAAGACGGCGGTCATCCGCCAGCAGCGACGCCTGCTCCTGCCGCCAGGCCGAGAGTTCCCTGTCCCGGAGGAGGGTCCGGAGTTCCAGCCGGGTCTGCGCCGCCGCGGCCTGACTGGCGCGAAGGCCCTGCTCCAACCCCGCCAGCTGTTGCGCCTGCGCCTGCCAGCGTCGGACCGCCTCCTCGACCTCGCCTTCGGCCCGGGCGACCGCCTCGAGCTTCGCCCGCACCTGGGCCTGGAGGGCGAGCAGCCCCTCACCGCGCTCCCGGATCCCGGCCAGGTGTTCGACCAGCCCCTCATCGGTTTTCGTCGCCTCCAGCAATCGGCTCAGTTCGGCACAGTCCTCGCGTTTGCCGTCGAGTTCGGCACAGTCTTTGTCGTGCCTGGGACCGAGGGTCGCCAATGTCTGCTCCAGGGCGGCGACGGCCGCGGCCGCGACGGTCAGCGGCGCCGCCTTTTCCCGGATCTGCAGATCCATCTCCCGCACCCGGCGGACCACGGGCAGCGCCTGCAGCTGCGCCGCTTCCCGCTCCGCCCGCTGCCCGACGGCCCTTGCCATCGCCACCGCCGCCTGCCTGACCGCCTCCCGGCGGGCCGGCAGCGCCTGCCGGCACTCGTCGAGGCTGCGCCGGTCCGTTTCCTGCTCGCCCCGGATCGAGACCAGGCCGGCATGGTCGCCGGCCAGTTCGAGGGCCTGGCTCGCCCGTCGAAGCCGTTCGAGATCGGGCCCGAAGGCCTCCTGCCTTGCCAGCAGCTCCTGCCGCTGGCGGCGGACCTGCTCCAGCTCCCGCTCCAGCCGCCTCATCCCGTCGAGCCAGGCCAGGGTCGCGCTCAGCTCGTCGATCTGCCGGCTCAGCTGCCGGTCCTGCTCGAGCTTCTGCTCCAGGGCGGCGCCCAGCTGCCGTTCATCCTCCTCGCCCAGCAGCTGCAGACCGGCCTGCTCCGCCTCCAGCGCGTCGAGCCGGCCGCGCTCGTCGGCCCGGCGTGCATGGACCGCCATCGAGATCCGGCTGTAGATCTCGGTGCCGGTGATCTGTTCGAGGATCGGGGCCCGCTCGTCGGCCGCCGCCTGGAGGAAGGCGGCAAAGCCCCCCTGGGCCAGCAGCATCGAACGGGTGAAGCGGTCGAAGTCCATGCCGGTGACCGCCTCGACCTGCTGCCCCACCCCCAGCAGCATCGCCGCGAGGATCGTGCCGGAGCCGGCATCGGCAAGCTCGTGCCGCGGCGCCTGGAGGTTGCCGTCGACCCGGCCCCTGGCCCGGCGCTGGCTCCAGTGACAGCGGTACCGCCCGCTCTGGGTCTCGAAGGTGACCTCGGCAAAGCACTCGCCGGTCTGGCGCGACATGATCTCGTTGCCGCCGGCGGTGACCCGGCCGAGCCGGGGGGTGCTGCCGTAGAGGGCCAGGCAGATCGCATCGAGGACCGTCGTCTTGCCGGCGCCGGTCGGGCCGGTGATGGCGAAGATGCCGTCGGCGGCGAAGGCGGCCTGGGTGAAATCGATCTCCCACTCGCCGACCAGCGAGTTGAGGTTCTTCAGCCGTACCTGGAGGATCCGCACCGCCGCTCTCCCTACTCCACCCGGACATCGGCGGCGGCAAGCGCGGCGACGATCTCGCGGTAGGACTGCAGCAGCTGCGGCCGTTGCGATGCCGGCACCGCATGCAGGGTCAGACAGCGTTCGAACACCTCGTCGACCTGCAGATCGTCCAGCGACTCCTCGTCATCGATCCGGCTCAGGGCCCGGTCCATGACCCGGGGGTTCCTGACTCGCAGGATCTCGATCGCCGTCCCGGCGACCTCCTCCTCCAGACGCCGGCGCAGATCGCTGATAATCTCGTCGCCGTCGTAGACGACCTCCAGCCAGATCGATTCGCATTCGGCGGCAAGCCGGCGAAGGCCGGCGACAATCTCGCCCCAGTCGCCGTGCAACCGCGCCAGCCGCTGGAAGCGCGGCACCGGCACCAGCTCGACCGCAAGATCGCGGCCGACCGCACGCACCAGACAGAGGCTCTTTTCCTGCCCGGCCTCGCCGAATCCCATCGCCAGCGGCGAACCGCTGTAGCGCCGGCAGGGAGAACCGCCGACCTCCTGCGGCACATGGAGATGACCAAGGGCCAGGTAATCGAAGGCGGCGGGGAAGATCGATGCCGACAGATGGGCGAGCGAACCGACATAGAGGTCACGGACCCCGTCGCCCTCGAGGGTCCGGCCGCCGGCGGTGAACAGGTGCCCCATGGCGACGATCGGGATGTCGCCGCCGGCAATCCGGCGGCGATCCTCGGCGACAGCGGCAACCTCGGCATAGTGGCCGCGGATGCCCCTTATCAGCTTCAGATCCTTGTCTTCCAGACTCTCGCCGGCCTCCGCGATCCGGATATCCCGGTCCCGCAGGTAGGGCACGGCGCAGACGATCAATTCCGGCGCCCCGTCCAAGCCGTTGAGGACCACGACCTCGTCGCCGATCTGGTCGCCGATGGTGCCGACCACGTGGATATGGAGGGCCCGCAGCAGCTGGCGCGGGGCATTGAGGAACGAGGGCGAATCATGGTTGCCGGCGACCACGACGACATGGCGGCAAGGAGAGGCGGCGACCCGGCAGAGGAAGCGGTAGTACAGCTCCTGCGCCCGATTGCTCGGGGTGCTGGTGTCGAAGACGTCGCCGGCCACCAGCAGGACGTCGATCCGCTCCTCTTCGATGAGATCCGCCAGCCAGTGAAGAAAGGCCTCGAATTCGCGGTAACGCCGGCGACCATAGAGGGTGCGGCCGATATGCCAGTCCGAGGTGTGGAGGATCGTGATGGTCGGGCTAGACATTGCCGCCCTTGTCCTCGCCCTTCTTGAACATCGCCTCGACATCGGCGAAGAGCGCTTTCTTCTTTTTCGCCATCTCGGCCTGGAGTTCGGCGACCTTCTGGTCGATGCTCTTCTTCCCGGCCTGGAACTTCTGAAGGTCCCGGGCCAGACTGTTTTCCTCCCCGGTCTGACGCGGGATCTTTTCGATCCGGAGGTGGTCGGCGACCGCGACCATGATCGAAAAAGGATCCTCCAGGGTCTCGATGATCCCCGCCTTGGCCAATCGGCGGCAGATCGAATGGCCCAGTTCGACGGAGATCTGCAGCATCTCACAGACATCCTCGAGTCGCGGCGGAGTCTGGTTGCGATGCTGGAGGATCCTGACGGCGGCAACAAAGAGATGGGCTTCGGTATAGGCATCCATGGTCTTCAGGGTGTAGGGGTTGAATCCAGGCGGCAACGGCATCTCGATCGCCGGAGCCGGGGGTATTGGAACTCTTTGTACCCGATTCGGGTCATCTTTTCACTCGTCTACCGACGGCAGCGGGGTCAACCCTGCGCATCCGTCCCTGGTCCGCCGCCATCCAGGATCTGCTGATAGTGCCTGATCATCCGGCCGGCGATGGTCGCCGGCCCGGGGATCAGCGGCAGCCGCCGATAGTGGTACCAGGCGGCATCGCTGATCTCCACCCCGTCGATTTGTATCTCACCGCCGGCGTATTCGGCGAGAAAGCCGAGCATCAGCTGGCCGGGGAAGGGCCAGGGCTGACTGCCGAAATAGCGCAGACCGCCGACGCGGACCGCCACCTCCTCGCCGATCTCCCGGTGCACGGCCGCTTCCACCGATTCGCCCGGCTCGACGAAACCGGCGAGGGTGCTGTACATGCCCTCCTGGAAGTGCGGCGACCGCGCCAGCAGCAGCTCTTCACCGCGGGAGACGAGGACGATGACGCAGGGCGAGATCTGCGGGTACCACGACAATGAACAGGATGGGCAGATCATTGCCTGGTCGCTGGCGTGGGCGATCGTCGCCTGGCCGCACCGGCCGCAGAAGCGGTGGGTCCTGTACCAGTGCAGGAGCTGGACCGCCTTGCCCCAGGCATTGAACTCCTCGTCGGCGACGCGGCCGACAAGGCGGCGCAGGCTCATCCACGCGAATCTCTCGCCGGCCTCGAATCCCGTTTCCATTTCCACGGCGAAGGTGCTGCCCTCAGGCCCCTTGTCCAGCGGCAGGACCGTGGCGGCGCGGGGCTGCAGTTCGCGCCAGTCGCCGGGACTACAGGCGGCGATCTCCCGCCGGTCCGTGCGCACCAGGATCTTACCCTCGCGGAAGATGAAAAATCGCTCCTGCCCGCTCATCGCCGGCGCCCTCCTTTCAATTTGCTTTCCATCTTTCTGTTGATGCAAGGCGGCATCAGGGTCCAGCCCGGACGCCACCCCACTGCAGTCGTTCAACCAGCCGAAAACGGTGTAAAAATAACCACGATCCCGGAAGTTTCCAGGCAATCCGGACAATTGTCCGGCTGCCACGGCTCCGCCGCCCACCCCATGGGATTCCGGCGCTGCCGGCCGCTCCGCTCTCCCGCCCTCACCCGGTCGCCGCCCGGATGTTCTCTGTTGTATTTGACTTATTGCTCATTTTTCCGTAATTTCACAACAAAGTAATGATTGCCGATCCGCGACGGTTCGGGACGATCAGCCCCCCCGGGAGGCGCCCGGTTCGACCAACGTTTTCGGCGGCGCCAGCCCGCCCCGGACGGTCAAGGAGGAAACGCGACGATGAGCCAGGTACTTTCAAAAACGGTGAAAAAGCAGGGCGAGGAACCGACGAAGATCACCGACCTCTCCAGTCCCAAGTGGTTCCTGAACCGGGAGCTGACCTGGCTCGAGTTCAACCGCCGGGTCCTCGCCGAGGGCCAGGATCAGCGGACACCGCTGCTCGAGCGGGTTTTTTTCCTGGCGATCATCGGTTCCAATCTCGACGAGTTCTACATGAAGCGCATCGGCGGCCTGAAGCAGCAGCTCTGGGCCGGCGTCAGAAAACCCTCGATCGACGGCATGCTGCCCAAGCAGCAGCTGGAGGCCTGCTACCCGGTCGTCAAGGATCTGCTCAACCAGCAGTTGCAGCTCGAGGAGACCCTGGTCAAGCTCCTCGCCGATGACGGGATCAGGATCTGCCAATTCGGCGACCTGACCCAGAAACAGCAGCAGGAGATGACAAAGTACTTCAGAAAGGAGCTCTATCCCCTCTTGATTCCGCAGGGAATCGACCCTGCCCACCCCTTTCCCTTCATCTCCAACCTCTCGCTCAACTGGCTGGTGGCCACCAGCGAGAAGGGGCAGGAGCAGGTCTTCCTCAACCGGCTCAAGGTCCCGACCGGCATCGGCGCCCCCCGCTTCATCAAGGTCGGCGGCGACCACCTCTACATCACCTTCGAGGACCTGGTCAGCAACAACCTCGACCTCATCTTTCCGGGACTCGTCATCCACAGCTGCGAGCTGTTCCGGGTCACCCGCAACGCCATCACCGAGCGGAGCGGGGAACAGGCCAACGATCTGCTGGCGATGATCGAATCGGCCCTCCGCGACCGCAAGTTCGCCGATATCGTCCGCCTCGAGGTCGGCCCGTGCATGACCAAGGACCACCGCGGCCTGCTGGCGGCCGAGCTCGGCATCGACGTCGACGAGGACGTCATCGAGTCCCCCGGCATCATGGGCAAGCGCGATTTTTTCGAGATCGCCAGGATCGATAAGCCGTCGCTCCACTATCCGCCGCACCAGCCCTGCGACCACCCGAAGCTGCTGACGGAGGAACCGAACATCTTCCACATTATCCGGACCCAGAAGTCGATCCTGCTCCAGCACCCCTACGAGTCCTTCGACACGACGGTGGAGAGGTTCCTCAAGGAGGCGAGCACCGATCCCAAGGTCCTGGTGATCAAGATGACCCTCTACCGCACCAGCGCCGACTCGCGGATCATCGAGTACCTGATCGACGCCGCCCAGAACGGCAAACAGGTGGCGGTGGTCGTCGAACTGATGGCCCGCTTCGACGAATCGGCCAACATCCGCTGGGCCGAGACGATGGAGGAGGCCGGGATCCACGTGACCTACGGCGTCGTCGGGCTGAAGACCCACAGCAAGGTCATCTTCGTCGTCCGCCGCGACTACAGCGGCCTGCAGCGCTATGCCCATATCGGCACCGGCAACTACCACGCCGGCACCGCCCGGGGCTACAGCGATATCGGCCTGCTGACCAACGACCCGGTGATCTGCGAAGACCTCACCGAACTGTTCAACTACCTCACGACGGGCTACGCCCCGGCCCGCAAGTACCAGAAGCTGCTGCCGTCGCCGAACATGCTGAAGAAGGCCCTGCTGACCAAGATCGAACGGGAGATCGACGGCCACAGCCCCGCCAGCCCCGGCCTGATCCAGTTCAAGACCAACGCCATCGAGGACAAGCAGATCACCGAGGCCCTGTACCGCGCCTCCCAGGCCGGGGTTCACGTCGATCTCATCGTCCGCGACAGCTGCCGTCTCCGTCCCGGCATTCCCGGACTGTCGGAGAACATCGCGGTGATCTCGGTGGTCGGGCGCTTTCTCGAACACTCGCGGATATACTATTTCCGCAACGGCGGCAACCCCGAGTATTTCATCGGCTCGGCCGATCTGATGAAGCGCAACCTCGAGGCCCGGGTCGAGGTCGTCGTCCCGGTCGAGGGCAAGGAACTGCAGCGGGAACTGCGCGAGATTCTCGACGTCCACATCTTCAACCGCCGCAGCGTCTGGGAAATGCAGGCCGACGGCTCCTACACCCAGCGGCAGCCGAAAGAAGGCGACGAGGGTCGCACCGTCCAGGAGATTCTGATCGACCTCGCCGAGCAGCGTCTTGCCGCCTCGCCGCTGGCGCGAAGGAAAAAGGGGAAGAAGAACGCCAAGGGACCCCTGCGGAAACGGAATTAGCCCGCTCCTGCCGCGCCAGGCTCAAGCCGCCGTCGGGATCGCGATCCAGCAACCTGCTGGAATGTACAACCAGTGACAGAGAAGGAGCACGACACCAATGAAACTGCAATCAACGGGAATTTTTCTCATTCTGCTCGCCGGATGGCTGGCTGCCTCTCCGGTCGGGGCAACAGAGCCGTCGCCGTTCGCCCTCCCCCCTGCAGGCGACGAGGAGCAGAGCGCGACCACCGCCGCCGGCGAGCCGGCGGCCGCCTCGCCGTTCGTCCTGCCCGCGGAGCAACAGCCGCCACCCAAGGCTCCCGCCGCCGATCCGCAATCCGCCTTCGAGCGGCCGGCGACCGGGACGGTCGTCGACCTGGGGGCCCCGCCGCCGCCGGCCGGCGGCTCCACCGTGCCGCCGGCAACGATCGACACTGTGCCGACGACAGCGCCGACTCCTGGCGCCGGCACCCCGGCAGGAGGGCTTTCCGCCGCCGATCTGCTCGGAATGGGCACGGATTTCGCCCGTCAGGGGAGATACGAGGAGGCGCGGGCGGCCCTGGAGAAGGCCGTCGCCATCGACCCCACCAACGCCTATGTCCTCAACAACCTCGGCCTCGTCATGCGCCGGCTCGGCCGCATCGACGAGGCGACCCGGGCCTACGCCGCGGCGATCCAGTTCAACCCGGGATACGCCCTCACCTACAAGAATTACGGCATCCTCCTCGAACAGAACGGCGAAACGCGACGGGCAATCGACGCCTATCGCCGTTACTCGAGCCTCGCCCCGTCCGCCCCGGATGCCGGCAAGGTCAGCCAGCGGGCCGACTGGCTGGCGGGAGGGAATTGATATGGGAACCGCTATCTTCACCTGGCGACGCGCCATGTTTCTTGCCGCCGGCAGTCTCGCCCTGATCATCGCGGGGTGCGCCGGACCGCCGTCGCGCAGCGGGATGATCTCTCCCCCGCCGAGCAGGCACTACATGACCGTGCAGGCCGACACCCTCAACCTGCGCCAGTGCCCGGACACCTCCTGCCAGGTCACGGTCCTGCTCTATCGGGGGGAAGAGATTGCCGTTCGCCGGCAGAGCGGCCTGTGGTCGGAAGTCGAAACGCAGCGAGGGACCGTCGGCTGGGTTGCCTCACGCTATCTCGGCAACCTTCGTTCCAGCGACGATCCGGCGACAATGGGAACCGCCCCTCCCGCCATGCCGGAAGAGGAACTGGCGGCACCGGTGGCGCCACCCGCCCCCGGCGCCCAACCGCCGGAGATATCGGAGGAGTTCAGCCGGTAGCGGCTGCCCCGCCTAGCGAACCGGCGCCATCAGCTTCAGCGAATCGACCATGTGCTGAAAAATCGCCACATTCTGCTGGTAGATCTGGCGCGGAGCCGCGTAGCTGATGAGCAGCAGGTAGGGCGAATGGTCGATGCCCAACTGGGTATGACCGAAGGTGACCCGTTGCTTTTTCGAGTCCTCGGCCGGGTAGGTCACCAGAAAGAACGGAGCGGCCTGGCCGGCGGCCTGGAACTGGCTCTTCGATTCAATTTTGGCCCCGTTCATCCGGGAATAGTGGTTGAGGAGGGTCAGCATCTGGTCCTTGAGGCTGCCGACCGCCCCTTTCTCGGTATCGACGACCTGGACGATGACGCTGATCTCGGACTCCGGGGTTCCCGACGGGCCGCTGAACAGGTAATCGCTGTTGACGCCGACAGTCTGGAACGTCCAGTTCTCCGGCAGCTCGAACGAGAAGCCGGTCTGCCTGTCGAGGAAGGTCTTGTATTTCAGGTCGGGCTGGGACGACACCGTTGTCTGTCCGCCCGAGGGCGGGGCGGCTGGAGCGGCACCCTCCGCCCCCGCCCCCGCCGCCGGTGAAGCCGGAGATGGCGCCTGAGCGGGCGGCAACTGCTGCCCCGGGGCGCTCGGGAACCCGGTCGTCACCGGGATGTCGGGGGCAGGCACGATCGAGAAGGCCGCCGTTTCCCTGACCTCGTCGCCGAGCACGAACTCCACCTCGTAGCGACCGGCCGGCCAGCCGTTTTCCGGGGGATTGAAGGCATAGCTGAGATAGCGGCTGCCCTCGCCCCTGGCCGTATTCTCGGCAATCTGCTGCCGGCTTTCTTCCAGATAATAGAACACCGCCTTGACGTCGGTGTCGGCCGGGGCGTTCTTGACCCTGACCGTGGCATACAGCGTCTTGGTATCGGCGGGAAAGATTGTCGCCTTCTCCAGCGGCGCCTTGGTGTTGAGATCGACGGCGGTGCTGATCGCCGGTTCGCTGAGGCCGGCAGTCGTCAGCGGCAGGGGTGACTCACAGCCGGCAAGCGCCAGGGACATGACGGCAAGGAGAAGGGGAAAAAGGCGCATACGGATCCTCCCACAATGGCAGTGTGGATAATTTTTATGGAATGCAGCAGGATTGGGGCAAAATTCGGCCACCCGGTGCCATTCCGGTGCGGCTGGCAGTAATCTAATGGGTTTTGCCGCGGTGTTCAAGCCTCTCGGCTCATGCCGCCGTCAGCCCCCGTGTCTCGACGGCGGATCGCCGTCGTAGACCTCCGCCGCACGGAAAGGAACACCCTGGGTGTCCTTGACGGACAACACCGGGTCGCCGTCCAGCGGCCAGGTGATGGCGAGGTCCGGATCGTTCCAGATGATGCAGCGTTCGTGCTCCGGGGCATAGTAATCGGTCGTGCGATAGAGGAACTCGGCCGACTCGGAGAGCACCAGGAAGCCATGGCCGAAACCCGCCGGCAGCCACAGCTGCCGCTTGTTGTCGGCGCTGAGGATCTCGCCGACCCAATGGCCGAAAGTCGGCGAATGGCGGCGCAGATCGACCGCGACATCGAAGACCTCGCCGACCGCCACCCGCACCAGCTTGCCCTGGGCCTGGCGGATCTGGTAATGGAGGCCGCGCAGGACGCCGTGGATCGAGCGGGAATGGTTGTCCTGGACAAAGGTCGTCGTCAGGCCGGTCTGCTCCCGCCACAGGCGCTGATTGAAACTCTCGTAGAAAAACCCCCGGTCGTCGCCGAACACCTTCGGTTCGACGAGCAGCACCTCGGGGATGGCTGTCTGAATGATCCGCATCGTTGCCCCTCCCTGTCGCCCCCTGGCGGGAGCGCAGCCTCCTTCCTTCAGTTGCCGCCGTACATCGTCCGATAATATTCCTGGTAACTGCCGTCGACGACCGCGGCCACCCACTCCTGGTTGGCCAGGTACCAGTCGACGGTCATCTCGATGCCCTGCTCGAAACCGACCTGCGGCTGCCATCCCAGTTCTTCCCTGATCCTGGTGGCGTCGATGGCGTAGCGGCGATCGTGGCCGAGCCGGTCCTTGACGAAGGTTATCAGCGAGCGGCGGGTCATCCCCGTCGCCGGCAGGCCGAGACGGCGGTCGAGGATATCGCAGACCAGGGTCACGACCTCGATGTTCATCTTCTCGTTGTTGCCGCCGATATTGTAGCTGCGGCCGGGCACCCCGCGCTCCAGGACCTCGAGCACGGCCTCGCAGTGGTCGCCGACATAGAGCCAGTCGCGGATATTGCGGCCGTCGCCGTAGACCGGCAGGCTCCTGCCGTGCAGGGCGTTGTGGATGATCAGCGGGATCAGTTTTTCCGGAAACTGGTAGGGGCCGTAGTTGTTCGAGCAGTTGGTGATCAGCGTCGGCAGGCCGTAGGTATGGAAATAGGCGTTGACCAGATGATCGGAGGCGGCCTTCGAGGCCGAATAGGGCGACCGCGGGTCGTAGGCGGTGGTCTCACGGAAATACCCTTCGGCCCCGAGCGAGCCGTAGACCTCGTCGGTACTGATGTGGAGAAACCGCGAGTCACCGTCCTGGCGCCCTGCTCCCGACCAGCTTTTACGGGCCGCTTCGAGCAGGGTGAAGGTGCCGTTGATATTGGTGGCGATGAACGCCGCCGGGCCGGTGATCGACCGGTCGACGTGGGATTCGGCGGCAAAGTGGACGACCGTGTCGATGGGCTCGGCGGCGAACAGCTCCTCGATCGCGGCGGCATCGCCGATATCGGCCCTGACAAATCGATACTCCGGCCCCTCGGCTATGCCGGTCAGGTTGTTGAGGTTGCCGGCATAGGTCAGCTTGTCGAGATTGATCAGCCGCCATTCCGGACGTTTGGCCCGGAGCAGGCGGACGAAATTGGCGCCGATGAAGCCGCAGCCCCCGGTCACCAGGACGGTGCGTGTTTTTTGCATGGCAGTGGGTTTTCTGTTTGCATTATGGGAAAAAGGACCTATTCTGCTGTGTTCTTCTCAGCCTGTTCTTATAATACCAGTTGCCGATATCGCAAAGGACAATCTTTGACAATAGCACCATGAGCAAACAACTCGAAGCAGAAATCGCCAGGCGGCGGACCTTCGGCATCATCAGCCATCCCGACGCCGGCAAGACCACCCTCACCGAAAAGCTGCTGCTGTTCGGCGGCGCCATCAACCTCGCCGGGGCGGTCAAATCGCGCAAGGTCGAACGTCACGCCACCAGCGACTGGATGGCGATCGAGCAGGAGCGCGGCATCTCGGTCACGACCTCGGTGATGAAATTCACCTACCGCGACTTCGAGATCAACCTCCTCGATACCCCCGGTCACCAGGATTTCTCGGAGGATACCTACCGGGTGCTGACCGCCGTCGACTCGGCGATCATGGTCATCGACAGCGCCAAAGGGGTCGAGGCCCAGACCGAAAAGCTGATGGAGGTGTGCCGGATGCGCAACACCCCGATCATCACCTTCATCAACAAGCTCGACCGCGAAGGCCTGGCGCCGCTCGACCTCATGGGCGAGATCGAGGAGAAGCTGCAGATCGAGTGCACCCCGCTGACCTGGCCGATCGGCATGGGCAAGACCTTCAAGGGGGTCTACAACATCCTCCGCCGCCAGCTCCACCTGTTCACCGCCGGCCACGACAGCCGGCTCAGCCCCGGCATCACCATCAACGGCCTCGACGACCCCGAACTCGATCGGCTGCTCGGTCACCAGGCCGACGAACTGCGCACCGATATCGAACTGCTCGACGGCGCGGCCAACCCGCTGGAGTACGACCATTACCTCTCGGCCAGCCAGACCCCGGTCTTCTTCGGCAGCGCCATCAACAACTTCGGGGTCCGCGAACTGCTCGACACCTTCGTCGAAATGGCCCCGCCGCCCGGACCGCGCCAGTCGGCCACCCGGGTGGTGAGGCCGCAGGAGGAGGCCTTCTCCGGTTTCGTGTTCAAGATCCAGGCCAACATGAACCCGGCCCACCGCGACCGCATCGCCTTCCTCCGCATCTGTTCCGGCACCTTCAGCCGCGGAATGAAGGTCCGCCACCACCGGCTCGGCAAGGACATCACCCTCGCCAACGCCACGATCTTCATGGCCCAGGAACGCTCCCACGTCGAGGAGGCCTATCCCGGCGACATCATCGGCCTGCACAACCACGGCACGATCAAGATCGGCGACACCTTCACCCCGAAGGAAGAGCTGAAGTTCACCGGCATCCCCAACTTCGCCCCCGAGCACTTCCGCCGCGTGCTGCTGAAGAACCCGCTGAAGATGAAGCAGTTGCAGAAGGGGCTGGTGCAGCTCGCCGAGGAGGGGGCGATCCAGGTGTTCCGGCCGATCATCGGCCCGGACTATATCATGGGGGCGGTCGGCGTCCTGCAGTTCGAGGTGACGATGGCCCGGCTGAAGAACGAGTACGGGGTCGAGGCGGTCTACGAACCGGTCGATTACCAGGCCGCCCGCTGGGTCAGTTGCGGCGACAGAAAGAAGATGGCGGAATTCGAACGCAAGAACCAGATGGCCCTGGCCTACGATGCGGAAGGGTTCCTGACCTACCTGTCGCAGAGCGAATGGATGCTCAAATTCTTCATGGAGAAATGGCCGGACGTCGAGTTCCACAAGACCCGCGAGAATATCTGAGCCGCGGAACCGGTCAACAAGCGTCGGCCTCGCCGGCCGCCGGGCGGAGTGCTTCCGGGACCGACCACAGAACGGTCTCGAGTAGGATTACGGGGCGAGGGACGACTTATGCCGGCTCGTCCTCATTGACGAAGATCAGGGCCTGCCCCTCGGTGAGGGCGGTGGCCGTCTTCTTTCTGGCCAGGGTGATGATCCTCTGGATTGTTCCCCGCGACACCCCCATCCTCTGACCGGCCTCTTCCTGAGTCAGGCCCTCGCTGTCGCACAGACGCAGGGCCTCGAGCTCATCCTGGTACAGGTGAACCTGTTCAAGCTCGGCCAAGGGGGTACCGGTCGGCTTGAAGGCCCGACCGCAGAACTTGCATTGGCAGTGGCGGATTTTTTTTGGTCGTGGTGACATCAACGGCATCTGGGTGGAGATTGAGGCAGGCCTGCAAACAACGGCCTGCCGGGAAGGTTGTTATCGACTTATACTGATGATCGGTCCAAATAGCAACGATTCTGTCAATGATGACAATTACCTGAGCCTTGGCACACCTGGTCCGGATGCATCACCGGCAGCTGGTTGGCAGCCAGATGGTCGATGACCGCGCCGACGCTGGGAACGGCGTCGCGATTGGCGAAATAGACCTTGATGCCGACCTCGGCGAAACCCTGCATCGGCCTGGCCCCCATGCCGCCGACGACGATCGCGTCGACACCGGCATCGTGGAGGATCCTGACCGGGACCAGACATCCGCCCGCCGCGTGCGAACCGTTCGCCACCGTCTCGACCGCAGTGACGGCGTTGTGTTCATCAAGATCGACGACGGTAAAGATCTCGCAATGACCGAAATGATCCGATCGTGCGGCATCCAACCCGCCGGGACGATCGGTTGGTATCGCTACTCGCATTTTCATTCTCCTGCTGATAAAATTATCGTATGTTTCCGGATGTGCATATGCACATTATACCGTGTATATGCACATGTAGTCCCCCGGCCGCCGTTTGTCAAGGTCTAATGCCGGACGCCCGGGCAGGAGCCGTCGGGTCTGGCCCCGCGGGAACAAGCGATGGACAGTCGTTATCATTTCAGGTAGATTGTCGGCGTATCCCGCCCCCGGCACCATCCCGGAATCGTGCAGACACTGCCTTTATTACAATACGTTCGCATATCGATGTTGAAAAGAATCGTTCTCCTTCTGCTGCTGATCGCGCTCGCCACCCAGGGGTTGTCCCCGGCCGGGGCGGAGGAGAATGAAGATGCGGCGATCGTCGATCTCACCGCAACCGGTTCCGACACCCACCTGCTGCTGTTCGGCTCCCTCCGCAACAGTTTCACCGAAGAGATGCTGGAAGGTCTGCACAGCGGCCTCCCCATCCGCTTTTCCTTCTTCATCGAACTGCGTCAACGGACAGGCTCGACCGCCGACAAGGTCGTCGTCTCGCAATCCTTCACCCACACATTGACCTACGATATCCTCAAGGAGATCTACCGTGTCGAACTCGAGGAGGACAGGCGCAGCCATGCCTTCGCCTCGTTGCTCGATGCCCAGAGTGTCCTCAACGACCTCAACGGCATCAAGGTCATAGAACTGTCGCGACTGTCGCCGGACGCCGTCTACACCCTTCAGGTCAAGGCCGAACTGTTCAACAAGACCCTGCCCCTGAGCCTGCAGCATGTCGTCCCGTTCGTGTCATGGTGGGATATCAAGACCGACTGGCACACCCTTACCTTTAAACTCGGACCACCCGACAGGCCCTGATGAAGCCGACGCCTCCAGCACGGAACATGCCTTTGCCGAACGACGATCAGGCGCCGGAAAAACGCCCCTACACCCCGGAGCAGCTCGCCCAGAAACGTCGCCTGATCCGCTGGGTCATCGTGATCTGCCTCGGCTTCATCCCCCTGTCGGTCTGGATCCAGGGATCGCTGCTGGAGCACGAAACGACGTTGCCGACCGGCAACAACATCCTCATCTTCGCCCTGCTCAACCTCAACGTCCTGCTGGTCCTCTTCGTCCTCTTCCTGGTTCTCCGCAACCTCGCCGAACTGCTGTTCGAGAGGCGGATCAACCGCCTGGGCAGCAAGCTCAAGACCAAACTGATCATCTCCTTTCTCTCGCTCACCCTGATCCCGACCATCCTCCTGTTCTTCGTCTCGCTGCAATTCGTCTCGACCAGCATGGAGTACTGGTTCAACACCAGCATCGAAAACTCGCTGCAGGAATCGCTGAAGCTCGCCCAGTCCCTGCTCCTCGAGACCGAAGAGCAGGTCGGCGAGATGAGCAGGGGGGTCGAAGACCGGCTGCAGCAGCTGGATCTGCAATCCGCCAACGCCCTCGAAATCAACCTCTCACTCGAACACATCCTCGCCTTCAACGCCATCAACGGCCCCGACAGCCTGGCGCTGATCTCCGACGACAACAATCTCGAGATCTCGGTCGTCAGCCCCGACCTCAAGGACGTCAGCCTGCCGCGGATCCCGCTCAGCCTGATGCGCGAGGTCAAGACCAGCGGCAAGCGCCGGACCATCATCCAGGAGACGCCCAAAGGCGACCTGGTACGCTGCGTCAGCAAGATCGAGGTCGGCAATCTGCCCGCGACCCTGATCACCTCGCTGCTGGTCAGCCGGGAACAGGTCTCACGGATGGAGGTCATCTCGAAGGGACTCGAAGGCTATCGCCAGCTCAAGCATTTCAAGGACCCGTTCAAGTTCTGGCTCCTGGTCATCCTGCTGATCGTCACCCTGCTGATCATCTTTGCCGCGATCTGGTTCGGGCTCTACATCTCCCGCGGCATCACCGGTCCGCTGGAAAAGCTGGCCGCCGCCACCCGCCGCGTTGCCGACGGCGATCTCGAGTTCGAGATGGCGGCCGAGTCCGACGACGAAATGGGCCAGCTCGTCACCTCGTTCAACACCATGACCCACAACCTCAGCACCAGCAACCGCCATCTGGCCGAGGCCCATGCCGCCCTGCAGACCAGCTCGCAGGAGGCGGAACAGCGACGGCGCTATACCGAGATCATCCTCCAGAGCGTCTCCACCGGCGTCATCTCCCTTGACGAACACGGCCACATCACCACCTTCAACCGCTTCGCCGAAAAACTGCTCCACCTCGACAGCTCCCTGTTCCTCGGCCGGCGCTACTCCGAGATCCTGCCGCCGCAGCAGGCGGCGATCGTTTCCGGCTTTATCGACGAGCTGAACATCACCGGCAAGACCACCGTCGAGCAGCACCTCCGGCTCAACATCATGGGCCGCAACTACTCGCTGCTGGTGACCTTCATGCGACTGACGGACGAGGGCAGAAACCCGCTCGGCTTCGTCCTCGTCTTCGACGATCTGACCAAAATAGAGAAGATCCAGCGGGTGGCGGCGTGGCGCGAGGTCGCGCGCCGGATCGCCCACGAGATCAAGAATCCGCTGACCCCGATCCAGCTCTCGGCCCAGCGGCTGCGCAAACGTTACCCGGAGATCCTGGCGGAGGCGGACGGCGTCTTCGATACCTGCACCGGCACCATCATCACCCAGGTCGACGAACTCAAGCGCCTGGTCAGCGAATTTTCCAAATTCGCCCGGATGCCGAAAATCCACAAGGCCCCGGCCGACCTGACCAGGCTGACCCGCGACACCCTGTTCCTCTACGAACAGGCGCACCGCGACATCGTCTTCCACTGCGACGAACGCACCCCGATCCCGATCTTCAGCTTCGACGCCGAACAGATCAAACGCTGCATCATCAACCTCCTCGACAATGCCGTTGCAGTTCTGCCGGGCGGAGGTACAATCGCCATTGAGTTGTCCCTGTCCCAGGATGGGGAAAGCGCCATCATCAAGATATCCGACGACGGACCGGGAATCTCCAAGGAAAACAAGCCGAAACTCTTCGAGCCCTACTTTTCGACGAAAAATGCCGGGACCGGTCTCGGGCTCGCCATCGTCTCGACGATCGTCTCCGACCATAACGGCTATGTCCGGGTGGAGGACAATGTGCCGAAGGGCTCGACCTTCATCGTCGAACTCCCCGTCACCTCGCCGGAATCGCGCAAGGGCTAAGCAATCGGAAGGGGCAGACGCATGCCGGGCAGCGACGACGCCCCGGACATCCGGCCGGAACGTCTCCCTCACATCTCAACAACAGGAGCAGATTATGGTTTTTCCAGAATATCGACCGCGCCGCATGCGCAAAAACGAGGCCTTTCGGGGCCTGATCCGCGAGAACCGGCTTGACCCCGCCCAGTTCATCTATCCCCTCTTCGTCATGCCGGGAAAAAACAAGCGCGAGGCCATCGCCTCGATGCCGGGGGTGTTCCGGGTCAGCATCGACCAGTTGGCGCAGGAGGCGAGGGAGTGCCTCGAGCTCGGCGTCAATTCCGTCATCCTCTTCGGCCTGCCGGAGAAGAAGGACGCGATGGGTTCCGGCGCCCACGCCAAGAACGGCATCATCCAGCAGGCGATCCGGGAATTGAAGAACAAGGTCCCCGAGCTGATGGTCGTCACCGATGTCTGCCTCTGCGAGTACACCGATCACGGTCACTGCGGCTGCCTGATCAACAACGACGTCGACAACGACGCCACCCTGGAGATCCTCGCCAAGACCGCCCTGTCCCATGCCGAGGCCGGGGCCGACATCGTCGCCCCCTCCGACATGATGGACGGCCGGGTCGCCGAGATCCGCGCCGCCCTCGACGAGCACGGCCACGAGACCGTGCCGATCATGTCCTACGCCGTCAAGTACGCCTCGGCCTTCTACGGCCCGTTCCGCGACGCCGCCGACTGCGCCCCCCAGTTCGGCGACCGCCGCGGCTACCAGATGGACCCGGCCAACAGCCGCGAGGCCCTGCGCGAGGCCACCCTCGATGTCGACGAGGGGGCCGACATCCTGATGGTCAAGCCGGCGGTGGCCTACCTCGACATCATCAGCAGGCTGCGCGACGAGTTCGACCTGCCGATCGCCGCCTATCACGTCAGCGGCGAATACGCGATGATCAAGGCCGCCGCCGAGAGGGGCTGGATCGACGGCGACCGCGTCATGGCCGAGACCCTGCTGTCGATCAAACGGGCCGGCGCCGACATCATCATCACCTATTTCGCCAAGGACATGGCCCGCCTGCTGCGGCGCTGATCACGGCATAGGAGGCACAACGCACAAAAGGGAGCCGAGGACATCCTCGGCTCCCTTTTGTGCGTCAGGCGGATCAATCGGACGGCGGGCTCAGCCCGTCTCTTCTCCGGTTTTTTCCGACGGTTGCCGGAAAACCAGCGCCCCCAGGGAGACGACGATCGCCCCGAGGGTGTCGGCGCCTATGTCCGCCAGGCTCGGCGACCGGCCGGGGATAAAGGACTGGTGGAACTCGTCGGCGATGCCGTAGGCCAGGCACCACAGGACTATGGCCCCGGCCGCCGCCCAGGGCCGACGCCGCCGCAGGTCCGGGGGGACGGCGCCGACCAGGGTCGCCGCCAGCAGGCCGTAGATCGAAAAATGGGCAAGCTTGTCGAAGTGCGGGAACAGCGGCGGCAGGTCGGTCGCCGGCTGGTGCGACAGCAGGAATATGGCGCCCATGACCCCGAGCGCCGGCAGGAAACGGGCCAGGGCCGGCAACGACCGGCTCATGCGGCGGTACTGCCCTCCTTGTTCGGCAGGTGAATGGCCCGCAGCTGGCTGTCGGAAAAGCGGCGGCGGATCCGCCTGATCGCGGCGCTGATCTCCCGGCTGGGGGCATCGGCCAGGACCTGCACCGATTTGTCGGCATAGGCGGTGATCTCGAGCCGCTTGTCGCGGATGGCGAAGGTATGGCTCCAGTTGACCTCGATGATCTCCGGGTTCTCATCGATCGGCGACTCCAGGATCTCGCCGCCTCTCGCCACCTGGACGCAGTCGCAATCGGTCATCTCCAGCAGCCAGGCATCACCGGCCGCCGTCGCATAAAGGAAAAAGACCCCCAGCTCGCGATTGACCGCCCGCTTCGCCAGCGCCGCCTCCTGAATCGCTCCGACCCCGCTCATCAGGGTGATCTTCAGGGCCGCCTCGGGGCTGAGCTGCGGCGCGGCCTCACGCTCCTTCAGGCCGCAGCAGTGCTTGTACTTCCTGCCGCTCTGGCAGGGACATTTGTCGTTTCTTCCTATTTTTCCCATATCGTCACACCATGCTGTCGATGATCTTGCCCTTTATGAACATTTGCTGTAGCCGCAGGAGCGGCAGGACTCGCACCCCTCCTCGAACACCAGCCGGCCGGAACACTCCGGGCAGATGCTGGAAAATCCCTGCTGGGTGCCGGCCAGAAATGATTTGAACAGTTTACTCAACTGCGCCGGCAGGTCAAGCATATGTCCGCTCGAACGGTCGAGTTGCTTGATGATTTCGTCCATCGGCACGTTGAAGCGCAGCGCCAGCGACACCAGGCGGCAGGTCGTGGTCCACATCGTCGACTTGTCCTTGAGATCGAAGCGGTTGTCGAAGGGGAACTTGGCAAAGACCTCCATCGGCTTCTCGTTCTCGTCGAAGCAGACGATGATATACACCGACTTCTGGTCCTGGTCCTTCAGCTTGTAGCGCTTGGCGTCGAGGATGTCGGGCAGGGTCTTCTTGACCGGGCCGCTGGTCGAAACGACCGCCGTCTCCTCCTTTTTCGCGCTGTCTTTGGTGTTGAGCACCTGCGAATCGCGGGAGCCGTCGCGATAGACGGTCAGCCCTTTGCAGCCCAGCCTGTAGCCGGTGATGTAGGACAGCTTGACGTCCTCGCGGGTCGCCGACTTCGGCAGGTTGATGGTCTTCGAGATCGAGCTGTCGACGCCGCTCTGCTGCAGGATCCCCTGCATCCGGATGTGGTCCTCGGGGCTGATATCCTGGGCGGTGCGGAAGACCTCCTGCCATTTTTCGGGGATCTCGGGATGGCCGATGACCGTGCCGCTGTCGGCGACCCGGCTCATCAGCTCCTCCGAATAGAAGCCCTCGGCGCGGGCGATCTGTTCGAAGTACTTGTTGACCAGGATCAGCCGGTCGCCGTCCATGACGTGCTTGACCATGACGATCGAGTAGTACGGCTCGCAGCCCGAGGCGCAATCGGCGATCATCGACACGGTGCCGGTCGGCTGGATCGAGGTCAGGGCCGCATTGCGTCGGGCCGGATAGTCGTTGACGGCCGGATCGTAGGCCGGGAAGGGGCCTTTGTCGGCCGCCAGTTCCATCGAGCGCTCTTCGGCCGTATTCCTGATAAACTTCATCACCGTCGCCGCCAGCTGCCGCCCCGGCTCGCCGGCGTAGGGAATGCCGAGCTGGATCAGCATGTCGTGCATCCCCATGATGCCGAGGCCGATCTTGCGGGTCTTCAGCGTCATCTCCTCGATCTCGGGGATCGGGAAGCGGTTGCAGTCGATGACGTTGTCGAGGAAATGGGTGGCGATCCGGGTGACATGCTTCAGCCGCGTGTAGTCAACCTCTCCCCCGCGGACGAAATTGGCGAGATTGATCGAGCCGAGATTGCAGCTCTCATAGGGCAGCAGCCACTGCTCGCCGCAGGGATTGGTGGCCTCGAACTCGCCCAGCTGCGGCGTCATGTTGGCGCGGTTGGCGGCGTCGATGAACAGGACCCCCGGTTCGCCGTTATGCCAGGCGAGATCGACGATCTTCTCGAACACGGCGCGGGCGCTCAAAACCGCCGTGACCTCTCTGGTCGACGGTTCGATCAGTTCATAGTCGTCTCCCTCTTCCACCGCCTGCATGAAGGCATCGGTGATGGCGACGCTGAAATTGAAGTTGTTGAAGCGGCTCTGATCTTCCTTGGCGGCGATGAAATCCATGATGTCGGGGTGATCGACCCGCAGGACCCCCATGTTGGCGCCGCGGCGCTTGCCGCCCTGCTTGATCGTCTCGGTGGCGGCATCGAAGACGGCGGCAAAGGACAGCGGCCCCGAGGCGACGCCCTGGGTCGAACGGACGGAGGCGTTCTTCGAGCGCAGGCGGGAAAAGGAGTAGCCGGTGCCGCCGCCGGTCTTGTGGACCAGGGCGCCGTTGCGGATAGCGGAGAAAATACCGTCCATCGAGTCTTCGATCGGCAGGACGAAACAGGCCGACAACTGGCCGAGATCGGTGCCGGCATTCATCAGGCAGGGGGAATTGGGCAGAAAATCCATGTGATAGATGAGGTTGAAAAAGGAATCGCGCAGCAGCCCGACCTGCTCGGGTTCCCGGTCGACCGCCGCCACGGCCCCCGCCACCCGGCGGCACAGCGTCTCCCAGGTTTCGGTGGGGTTGCCTTCGGCATCTTTCAAATAGTACCGTCTGGCCAGTACCGTCTCAGCGGTACTGGTCAACACCTGTTTCGTCAAATCCGGCGCCATCTCCCACCCTCCTCAAGGTGTCGAAAATTTGCAGTGGTATGATTTTCTGTCCGTGCCCCACGGCGTTGAAATTTACGCAATAGATGACAGGTCAAACCGACCGGCACAGTCTGCGTAAAGCGGCAATCGAGTCAGTTTATACACCACATTTATTGGCCGCTCAAGTCTTATCTACAATATGTTGTACCTGTGGAAATAAACCGAAAAACAACGGGATGGCGTTCCGCAACCAATTTCTGACGGTCCGGGAAGGATAATTGCCGGGGTCAGGATGTCCCCTTGCCCCGGTAACGTACAATCGTCATCCCCACCAGCCGGGAAACCACCACGGCGATATAGGCGACACCGGCGAACTGTTCGAGCATCACCAGCACCCGCGCCGGCGGGGTGAGCGGGACGATATCGCCGAGGCCGGTGGCCGACAGGTTGTTGAAGCTCAGGGACAGCAATTCGAGGAAGGTATGGGGTCGACCGGCGGCAGGATCGCCGCCGAAGCTGGCCGGGATCCACATCTGGCAGGCCAGAAACGCGTAGGCGAATCCCCAGGCGAGGAGGGTGAAGGTGGCGCCGGCGGCGGGCGAGACTCCGCCGGTTCAGCGAAAAAGTTTCAGTGGTCATAGCGGCTGCACCCCCCTGAGTCCTGTGTCCATAACAGGCTCATCTTTGCGGTATTCATGCCATCCCTTCATGCTTTCGTCACAGCGACAGGCATCCATCCCCTTCCTTCTCCGCCGGGAGTTGGCGCTGCCGGAGATTGGCCGGGCCGGCGCCCGGACGAAACCGAGGCGGCTGATACTTTTCTGCCGCATCAGGGTTTGGACCCGATCCAATCTTACATCCACAGCCCGGCGGAGGACAAGCGCCACCCGTCTGTGACACATTGTGACACTTGATTTCACGGTGGCGAAGAAATATTATAAACATATGTTCATTTGAACGACCTCGACACGGAGGAGGACTCCAATGAAAGAGGTTTTTTTGAAATTACGTTTGCAAGGCCTCCAAAGGAACAGACGATTCCGGTGGAGGCCTTTAATTTTTTCGGCGAAGCGCAGGAAACCCACAGGTCAATGGCCAGGGGAACGTGCCCGGATCGGGCAGACAATACCACAGTAGAGGACGATATGAGACTATGCATAAGCGCCAGCGGCAAAGACATGGATTCCAGGGTGGACACCGCCTTTGGCAGGGCTCCCTATTTTCAGATCATTGATACCGAGAGCATGGCACGCGAGGTGCTTGAGAACCCGGCTGCCGCCGGCAACCAGGGAGCAGGTATCGCCGCGGCCCAGGTCATGGCGGACAAGGAAGTGCAGGCCATAGTGACCGGTATTGTCGGCCCCAATGCCTCCAAGGCCCTGCAGGCCTGCAATATCAAGGTCTTTGAAGGGGCATCCGCCGCCGATACCGTGCAGGAGGCGCTGGCCAGGTTTCAGCGCAGTGAATTCAAGGAGGACTCCGCTGCAGCTGCCGGGCAGGAATGCCGCCCCGGCATGGGGCAGGGCATGGGACGGGGCCGGGGACAGGGAATGGGCAGAGGAACGGGGCGATGCCGCCGGTAAGTCGACAGATACACCAGGGCGTCGCCAAGCAGGCAATGAGAACACTGCATCCTGAATTGCTCAAGGCCCTTCACGGCAGGGTGAACGGCTGCTCGCAAACGGACTCGATGTGCTGATCTCCCACCAAGACCAGGCCGGCACAGGGCCGCAGTTTGTGCTGGGAAACAGCAATGCGGAAATTCTTCTCGCGAAGGAACGCGACGCCGACGACGTCCTGTCCATGGTGCAGGCCAAGGCGAAAGAATATGCCGGCAGGAATGCGGGACAAATGGAGTCAACCAGCTGAAAACAGCAGTGACGGGGGCAAAGGAGACAAAGATGATGACGGAAAAGGAAATTGGCGCGGCATTGCGGGCAATCATCCATCCCAGCCTGAAGAAACCGCTGATCGACCTGGGGATGATCCGCGACATCGCGGTCCGGGGGACGGAAGTCACCCTGACCCTGGCGTTGAAATCGGACCATGGTCCCCTGAAGGAAAAATTTGTCCGGGATATTGAACAAACCGCAGGGGCATTGGCCGATGTCTCGGTGGTGAAGGTGAATGTCATTACCCTGAGCGAGGAAGAGCTGCAGCGGCTGTTCCCCAGGGTGCCGCTCAAGGGGATCGAAAAGGTCCGCCATATCGTCGCGGTGGCGAGCGGCAAGGGCGGGGTGGGCAAGACCACGGTTGCCGTCAACCTGGCCCTGGCTTTTTCGCGCAACGGGCTGCGTACGGGACTGCTCGACGCCGACGTCTATGGCCCCAGTGTCCCCCTGATGCTGGCCCTGCCCGAATCCCTCGAAGAAGAAGCGGGAATGATCCTGCCCAGGGAAAAATTCGGTCTGCGTGTCGTCTCGCTGGGCATGACGGCCGGCGAGACCGACGCGTTTATCTGGCGCGGCCCCCTGGTTTCGAAGATGATCCGTCACCTGCTGGAGCGGGTGCAGTGGGGCGAGCTCGATTATCTGGTCATCGACCTGCCGCCGGGGACCGGGGATCCCTCCATCACCGTGGCGCAGGCCATTCCCCAGGCCTCGATCCTGATGGTCACCACCCCGCAGGAAGTGTCCCTGATCGATGTGCGGCGGTCGGTCACCCTGTTTCAGAAACACCGCCTGCGCATCGCCGGTCTGGTGGAAAACATGTCGTACTTCCGCTGCGGTCATTCGTCGCAGCCGATAGAGATTTTCGGCCATGGCGGCGGCGAGAAACTGAGCCGGGAAACCGGCCTGCCGCTGCTGGGCGCGATCCCCTTCGATCTTGAGCTCGGGCGCGGCGGCGACAACGGCGTGCCGCTCCTGGTGTCGGCGCCTGATTCCGAGACCAGCCGGGTTTTTCTGCAGGTGGCACGTGAACTGGACAAACAGAACGAGGCGGCGAGTCGATGAGCGATCGATTTGTTCATTTTCCCGGCAGAGGCAAGCACGCGCGACCATCACCGGTCGCCAGTCACGGTTGCCGGCGATCCGCGACTGTCCCGTGCCCCGCCGACAACGGCCACCAACCCCAAAAAAGGAAGATGACATGCTGGAATTCGGGACTCCATTTTCAGGACTGGCCGGGGCAGGAAGCTCACCCATGAAGACATCGAGTTCTGCGGCGGCCCGGGCTCTATGCCTCTCACCACATCGTTGCCGGGAGACAACCGTCGGATGGTCGAGGCGCTGCGGGAGGGTGCTACGGCATGCCTAGGATCGCGCCCTTCGAGGCGCATCATCAGCGCTACGAGGCCTGGTTCGAAAAGCACCAGGCCGCCTACATCTCGGAACTGCTCGCCCTGCGGCCATTCGTTCCCTGGCTGGGGCGGGGCATCGAGATCGGCGTCGGCAGCGGCCGTTTCGCCGCGCCTCTGGGTGTGCAGGTGGGGGTGGACCCCTCCCCGGCCATGCTGGTCCGCGCCGCCAGGCGTGGCATCAAGGTCGTGGAGGGTACGGCCGAAGCCCTGCCCTTCGCGGACGCCAGCTTCGACCACGCCCTGGTGGTGACCACCATCTGCTTCGTCGATTCCCCGTCGACGATGCTGGCCGAGGTGCACCGGATCCTCAGGCCGGGCGGGCGTCTGGTGCTCGGCTTCATCGACCGGGAGAGCCCCCTGGGCCAGGAGTATCTGGCACATCAGGCGGAAAACGTGTTTTACCGTGACGCCACGTTCCATTCCACTGTCGAGGTGGAGCGGCTCCTGTCGAACTCAGGGTTTTCAATCCACGCCCGGGTCCAGACTCTCGCCCACTCTCTGGCCGAGACACGGGCGATCGAGCCGCTGCGGCCAGGACATGGCCACGGCGCGTTCGTGGTCATCGCAGCGACGAGCGGCAGGTAGCGTATCGCGACTTTTCAGCACGATGGGGAAAATTTTCCGACCTCATCGCCCCCTCTCCGTCCACTAACGCTGCCCTGCCAGCCGGTGCGCCGGTCTGCTCCTCCATCGGCCGACGGGCGGCACGGTATGGAAACCGTGGGTTTCCAGGCCACGGTGGGGGCAAATGTTCGCCGTCGCCTCCGGAGGAGTTGAAAGGAGATGTGCGCCCGGGTAATCTTGCAACAGGCCTGCCGGGCCTGCATCTCCGGCCGCCTGATCGCCGAAGAGATGTCGGCGGCAGCAGATGGCCGGACGTTTTTTCGACGGAGGCGCCAGTGCTTTATCCGCAACGAACATCGAACATGATATCGGGAATATACCGCGTTCTCCTGGCCTTGCTGCTGTTGCTGCCCGTTTTCCTGGCGGCCGGCGACGCCCGGTCCCAGGCCGCCCGTGACGTCCGGATCGGCCTGCTGGCGAAACGGGGCTCGGAGATCGACGTCCAACTGTGGACCGCGACCGCCGACTATCTCACCGCCCGCTTGCCCGGCCACCGTTTCCACCTCGTCCCCCTCGATTTCACCGAGATCCACGATGCCGCCCGGGAAGCGAAGATCGATTTCGTCCTCGCCAATTCCGCGTTTTACGTGGAACTGGAAAAACTGTACGGGGTCAACCGGATCGCCACCCTGATCAACCGCAATCTGCCGGGGCAGCAGACCACCACCTTCGGCGGCGTCGTCTTCGCCCGGGCCGACCGCCATGACATCAAGGGAATCAAGGACCTGCGCAACCGCCGGTTCATGGCGGTCGAACCGCGCTCCTTCGGCGGCTGGCTGGTCTGCTGGCGGGAGTTGAAGCGTCTCGGCATCGATCCCCTCCGCTTCTTCGCCTCACTGGAGTACGGCAACACCCATGACGCCGTGGTTCAGGCCGTGCAGAGCGGTACGGTCGACGCGGGGACGGTCCGCACCGACACCCTGGAGCGCATGGCCGAGGCCGGCAGCATCCAGCTCGACGAATTCCGGATTCTCAACGAGCGGCAGGTCGCCGGCTTCCCCTTCAAACTCAGCACCGCCCTGTATCCGGAATGGCCCATGGCGGCGATCAGGACCACCCCCGCCGAGCTGACCCGCCGGGTCGCCTCGGCCCTTTTGGCCATGGATAGCGACGATCCCGCCGCCAGGGCCAGCAACAGCGCCGGATGGGCCGCACCGCTGAACTACCAGCCGGTGCACGACTGTCTGCTCGACCTGCGCATCGGCCCCTATGCCGATTTCGGCCAGTTCACCCTCAACGACGTCCTCCGCCGCTATTGGCGGCAGCTCGCGGTCATGCTGCTCCTCGTCACCGTCGTTCTCCTGACCTCGCTCTACATACTCCGCCTCAACCGGCGGCTGCGGCAAAAGAACAGAGAGGTGGACGAACTCAACGCCACGCTGGAGGACAAGGTCGTCGAGCGGACCAGCCGGGTCAACACCCTGCTTGACCAGGAACTGTATCTTCGCGAGATCATGGAGACGATCGCCGAGGTCAACGGTCTGCTGATTTCGGCCACCGACCTGGAAACCCTGCTGCCCGCGGCATGCCAGGCGATGAGCGAACACAGCCATTACGGCTACTGCTGGATCGGCCTGCTCCACGATGGCCTGGTCGACACGGTTTTCAGCACCGACGCCCCCCTCCGGCTGCCGGGCGAGCCGCCCTTCAACCCCTTCGATCCCACCGGTCTCTTCGCCGCGTCAGCCGAGGGCCGCTGCATCACGACGAACCGGACCGTGGTCATGGTCAGGGAAGAGGGGGAGGGTGATGCCACCCCCGGCCCCGATCCGGCCACGACCGGCAGGTTTCGGGCGGTCGTCGCCCTGCCGCTGCGTGCCGACCGCCACTCCGCTCCGCTGGGGGCGCTCTGCGTCTATACCATGCGCCGGGAAGGATTCGAGCCGGAGGAGATCGCCATGCTCGAGGAACTGGCCGGCAACATCGGTTTTGCCGTCAACTCCTTCCGCCAGAAGGAACAGGTGGCCGGCCTGGAACGGGCGCGGATCGAGAATTACCAGCAGACCATCAGATCCTTTGCCGACATGATCGACCAGCGCGACACCTATACCGCCGGGCACACGCTGCGGGTCGCCCGGTACAGCCGGCTGCTTGCCCTGCAGATGGGACTTGCCGAGGAGCAGATCGATCTGCTGCAGCAGGCGGCGATCCTCCATGACATCGGCAAGATCGCCACCCCTGATTCGGTGCTGCTCAAGCCGGGCAAACTCTCGGCCCTCGATTACGACCTGATCAAAAATCATGCCTCCGCCGGCCACGTCATGCTGGCGGGCATTCCCATGTACCGGGAGCTGGCCGAGATCATCCGCCATCATCACGAGCGCCATGACGGCATGGGCTACCCGGATCACCTGGGGGGCAAGGACATCCCCCTGCTGGCGCGGATCATCGTCGTTGCCGACTCCTTCGACGCCATGACCACCAACCGGATCTACAAGCCGCGCAAGACGGTTGACGAGGCCCTGCGGGAGCTGAACACCCTCGGCGGCAGCCAATTCGACCCGGACGTTGTCGCCGCCGGGCTGATCGCGCTGCGCAATGTGGAGATCCCCGAATCCATCAACCAACTTCCCAGAAACCAGATGGAACAACGCAGATTTTTGTACTTTTTCAGCGACAAGCTCACGGGCCTTTACAACGAGGACTACCTCCAGATCATGCTGCGCAACAACCAGGTACTGCGGGAATTTCACTGCCTGCACAGCCTCCATGTCAACAATCTGGAGCAGTACAATCTGCGCCTGGGCTGGGAGCAGGGCAACCTGCTGATGCAGAAAATCGCCACCGAGCTGCAGGCCCTCTTCCCCGGAGCGCTGCTGTTCCGGGCCTATGGCCGTGATTTCGTGATCATCACCGCCCGCCACGTCCACCTCGCCGCCGATTCGCTCCACTTGGCCAGCCTCGATGGAACGGAGGTGACGCTGGAGGCAAACCACACCGACCTGCTCGAGGACACGACCTACGCCATCGACAAACTGGAGCATCTTGAAATCACCAGTGAAGCTGACAAGCGCCGATAAGCTCCCGGGACGGGTTGCACCATATTTTCCCTGGCCGGAAAAAGCAGTCGCGGGTATCCGAGACTGCGGCAGCAACGAACCGCTTCCGGCAGGTCTGGTCAGACGACACGGGTGGCGACATAACCGGTGTAACTCGCCCGTGAGGGATGAGATTTCCCCTGCAGCAGCAGTTTGTCGCTCTGCTCTGCGAGGAGACGGTCAACCACCTGTTTCCTGGAGGCAAAGGCGTTGCTCTTGCCCCAGGCGATGAGAATGATATCGGCTTCGGCAATCGCCCGGGCGAGGTGGCGATCGTTGTCGGGACCGATATCCGTCTCCGCCCCGACGAACCCTCTGGTCTGGATCAAGGCGAACTGATTCACGATTATCAGCCTGCCCACCCCGGCAAACTGGGGGACCCCCTTCATGAATACCAATTTTTCAAGAAACTGGACGGAGCGGTCGGCGATATCGGCGTCGGCGACACTGGGATTCTGCAGGATCGCGCACACGGTCAGCGGATGGCCGCCGCCAGGTGCATTGCGCGTGACCTCGAGCCGGTAGCGGTACCTTCGACAGGGTGAAAAAGCGGCCGCCACCTGGACACCATCGATATGCCGGTAAATTCCCATCGCATCCTCCACTCTGTGATCGGCCCCCGGTCCGCCATTCCCCCGGTCATCCCGAACCCGACCGCCCACCCGTTGCCGGAACATCGCCGCGAGGAGGCCCTCCGGAAGGGAGCCCGGCTGACCGTCATTGACAACCGGAGACCATGGCCGAAGCTGGACCGCTCATTCCCCGGTGGTCAAAAACTCCAGGACCTCATCCCACCACCCGGCACCCGGATGGTTGGGCCAATCGTTGTGACCGGCCTCGGCAAAGGTCCACAGCCGCTTGGGCTGGGCAAGCGAGCGGTACAGCGCCTTCGTCAATCGGTTCGGGATGATCTCATCCCGCCCGGCCATGACCACCGCCACCGGCCCGGTATAACTCGCCAGGTTGGCCGCATTGTCGTAGCGGTCGTGCAGCAGCAGCCTGACCGGCAGCCAGGGGTAGTGGACCCTGGCCTCGTTGGCCAGCGAGTCCCACGGGGTGATCAGGACCACGCCCTGCGGGCGGAGATCGGCATCGGCGGCCAGGGCGGAGGCGACGCCACATCCCAGCGACTCGCCCCAGACGTACAACGGCCCGCCGAATTCCTGTCGCGCCCGCTGCGCCGCCCGGCGGGCATCGGCGACGAAACTCCCCTCGCTCAACTCGCCCGGCCGGCCGCCATATCCCGGATACTCGAGCACCACCACCCGGTAGCCCCGTCGCTCCAGGGCGGCGATATAGTACCCGCGGTCGACCGCCGCCCCGGCGTTGCCGTGGCAGACGACGATCGTGCCCTTGAAGGCGGCCGGTCCATCGCGGCTGATAATGCCGTAGTAGTCGACGTCATCGGTGGGCCACAGCAGCCGGTCGCCGGCCGCGGCAGAGCGCCGCACCTCGGCCAGCGAATACGATCCGGGGTAATAGAGCAGAGAGCGCTGGATATTGCCGCGACAGAGCACGACAACAATGAGTATGAGGACGGCGACGACGACGGCAACCTTGATCATGACGGATGTCCCCCTTCCCGGGAAGATTCGACAGCGAGCCGCCGCAGTTGCCGATCGTGCAGCCATCCGAGGCAGACGAGCGCCGATATCGCCCCCAGCAGGGCGAAAAACATGTCGGACTGGGTATCCCAGGGGTCGCCCTGGGTGCCGAGGAACTCGTCCGCCCCCTGCCCGAGAACGAGCGCCGCCCCCCACTCGATCAGCTCATAGGTGGCGCTGATGGCGAGAGCGACGCATATCACCAGAAAGGCCAGCATCGACCGACCCCGGACATACCCCCCGCGGAGCAGAATTTCCCGAGCCGCGAGGGCCGGGACGAATCCTTGCACAAAGTGGCCGATCTTGTCGTACGGATTGCGGTCCAGCCCCAGCAGCTCCTGGATCTGGAAGCCGAGCGGCACCCGGGCATAGGTGTAGGCGCCGCCGAGCGTCAGCACCATGGCGTGGACGAAGATGCAGAGGTACAGCAGCGAGGTGAGCGGGAAGCGCCGGTAGGTCAGCAACAGAACCGGCAAGGCGATGATGACCGGCACGACCTCCATGACCCACGTGGCCCGGTCATAGGGAGACCACCCGGAGGCGACCAGCAGGCCGACGGTGGCGGCAACGGCCATCAACAGCAATGGAGAGCGAAGCGAAGGGGACATCGGTTCAACCTGCACTCAAAGTGTATAATCCCGGATTATGTTCAACGATTTCAACTGGTAAATCGCTACCTTTTCCCCTAAATGTCGGGGTCGGGCATTGGATGCCTTGACATCGAAGACCCAAAAAAGTTTTGAAAGCAGTTCCCATATTCTTGTCTTCAGGTCGTTGGAGGCGCTGACCTCACGGGCGTTGTCGCCGTTCAGCTCGATCCTCTTGCACCTGCCGATAGAGACCAGCATCGGTGCATTTCCTGTGCATCGCTACCTGAGCGCCTCTCCCTCTATGGAATAGCCCAGAGAGGTTATCATCCTGATGTCGTCCTCCACCTGGCTGCCGCTTGTCGTCAGCATATCGCCCGTTATCACCGCATTGGCGCCGGAGGTGAAGCAGCGCCTGCCGTTGTCGGCCAGGAGTGCCCTCCCCCCTGCCAGTCGCAGGACACATGCGGGATGAATGAATCTGGTCATGGCGATGGTCCTCAACACCTCTTCCTCGCTGAGCTTTTCCTTGGTCGCGAAGGGCGTGCCGGGAATCGGGTTCAGGATATTGATCGGCATGGAGACCACATTCAACTCGCGAGCGGCAAAGGCGAGATCAATTCTGTCTTCGAAAGTTTCACCCAGTCCGATAATTCCTCCTGAGCAGATTTCAAAACCATACCGTTGAGCGGTCAATATCGTTTCAACCTTCTGCCGAAACGTATGTGTCGTGCATATTTTGGGGAAAAAGTTTTCCGATGCCTCCAGATTGTTATGTATTCGTGTAACCCCTGCGTCTTTCAGTTGAACTAATTGATCTTCCGTCGATAAACCGATCGATACGCAGATCCCCAATGCTGTTGTTGCTTTTATTTGGCGGACGGCATGACAGATACGGTCGATTTCGTTATCCGACAATCTTTTCCCGGATGTAACGATGGAGAATCTTCTCACTCCCCTGGCATGGCAATAAATCGCCGTTTGAATCAGGACATCGTTGTCGACCAGCTCGTAATACGTGGTGTTCGTCGCATACCTGCGCGACTGGGCACAAAATTTACAGTCTTCGGAACACACGCCGCTTTTGGCGTTCACTATGGAACAGATATCGAATCTGTCCTTGTTGAAATGCCGCCTGATCCTATCGGCGCCACTGCAGATTACATCCAGAGGGGCGGTAATCAGTGGCAGTATTTCATTTTTGTTCAAGAGCTCGTTCGCTTGTATTCTCTCGACGAACTCGGATACATTCACCATATACTCACCTGACATTTTCTTAGACCGTCGCATCGACGGGATCGTGCTGTGGGTAGCATCTCCGGGACCAGTTCCATCGCCAGCTCCACCGCAACGATTGATCGTTCAAACAAACTATTTCACGCACCCACTTTCAACCTCAGGCCATCTTTATAGATGCAATATGCGATATATGCAACACGATCCCCATGCAAGCGCCAGGCCATCGGCTCCGGCAACATCAATCCCGGCTTCGGGATTGAAGCACTGATCTCTGCCATGCCGGGGCCCATCCGACGGACCGACACCCGGCGCAATACCGGGCTCGGCACCCGGCGGGTAAAAGCCGGTCCTCCGAGTCATCCTCCGTTGCGATGAAACCGTCAAGGCTCGCGGCTGCGTAGTACTACATCGACAGCAATGGAGAGCGAAGCGAGGGCATCGTATCTTCCTGCAATCAATTTAAATCAAGGTAGGATTCAGGTCTGCTCACCCTGCCGTTTCGCCTGCCGGGAGAATTCTCCACGGAAGAGGACAAGATTTTCAACCCTCGCCCAGGATGACAGGAAACAAGCTCCCCTTCAATATTGTCAACCAGAAACTAATAGTTTTACAATTGACTGAAATCGGCGTGAATTCCCGGCATGGAGGCAGCCTTCCGCCTCAAATTACGATCTTGTCGCCTAAATGACGTGGACGGGTATTGAAAATCTTGACATCGAGGACACAGAAAAGCTTTGAAACCAGTTCCCTAACTCGGGTCTTCAAGCCATTGTGGACGTTGACATCTTCGGCGTTGAAGCCATTCAGCCTGATACCTTTGTGTCTGCCGATAAAGACCGCTCGATTGTTGTGGAATTGTTGCGACACGACGATGCCGGCGGTCTGGCCGAAAATTTCCTTGAACCTGATGATCGAATCCAGGGTTCGTCTGCCGGCGTAATCACAGACAATAACCTCTGCCGGCACCCCCAGGAGGATGAGATCGCTTTTCATGTCCCGGGGCTCGTTATACCCCATTGTCCGGTTGTCGCCCGAGACAATGATTTTCTTGCATTTATTAGCCTGATACAGCTGCACTGCGGCCAGGATCCGATTTTTGTAATACTGGTTTTCCCGGCCATTTTTCAATTTTTTCGAGGTCCCCAGAACGATTGCTGAATAGACCGGCGCAATCTCATCGACAGTGTCGTAGGTGAATCGGCTGTAGGTGTTGACCATCATATTCGCTCCTATGACACTCGCCATCAGAATCAGAAAGATTAAACCAGAAACGCTTTTAAATACATAGACTTTCTTCATGATCCCTTTACAAGATGAAATGCCGCTGGCCGTATTGCCGCGAACCATGACCAGGTTTATTCCCGGGGCAGCATGAAACGAAGCGTCATACCGCCCGCAACCACATGTCAATACTTTGACTACCAGGCTATCAATTGGTTTCTATTGCATACCAATCAATTTTTCTGGTGATGTACATTACACTGCTGAGAATAACAAAAAGCCCCACACTTCCCATGATCAGCGCATAATCTTCGAGTTGCAGCACAATGAACAAATACAAGTACATAATTGCAAGTATTCCTGAAACAGTATATGCAAATCTTTTATTTCTTAATATCCCATACGCGTATCCTGTAATCATGATGGTGATAGATAGAGCGGAAACTATATATGCATGATTGAATTTTATATATTCCGACAACGAAATCAACAAAGTGTAAAACACTAATATTGCCAGACCGATCAAAATGTACTGGATAGGATGCAACTTACGCTTTTTGATTATTTCTGAAATGAAAAAAGCTGCGAACGTAAAGATGATAAACATACTTGCATATTTCAATATTCTCGTCGTCTTTTGATACACATCAGTCGTTAATATCAGCTTAAGGCCAAATGCTGACGGCTCAATTTTATATTGGTTATCAACCCAGTATTGGGGGTAATTTCTGTTCAGGTGCAACACCTTCCAACTCGCTGTAAAACCATGATTGTTTACCGCTCTTGATGTCGGAAGAAACGCGCCGTTAAAACTCGGAGAAGGCCAAGGAGAACGAAGCGTTACATTGCTGGATTCACCGACCGGGATAAAATTCAGCTGTTCGCTGCCGTTTATGTTGATTTTAAATGAAAAAGTATTGCTCCCTTCAGGACGCAATGAACGTACCAAGGTACCGACTCCAGATGAGGCCAAATCTGTCGTTGTCAGTCCCGGGTTGCAGTTATAAACTGATCCGTTGAATTTTATCTCTATTCTTTCCTGAATTCCTCGAAGATCACTAATCCCAATCGAAAAAAAAGCCTTATCCCACAGTATGTTTTTGTCTTCTATATTTAATTGAGATAATTCTGGAATTTTTAACTTTCCATGAATATCGAGATTGACATTATACATTACTGCCTCGTATAAGCTTCGGTATCGTATCTCTGGCCTTATCTTTCCTGAAATACTCAGCTCTTCGGGCAGAATATGCAGGTAATGCAAGTCGTATTTTGTTTTATCCTTATAATCTTTATAGAAATTTTTATACGGAATGGTGATGAATGGACCTGTAATTGTCTGACTGTTTCCCCATTTACTGCTGATCTCATCGACAACAGAATTTTTTCGATGTTCTCTTTCATTTATCAGTGATCTTATCATCGAGGTCGGTATCAGCAGCACCAAGACCAGGATACCAATAGAAAATATTTTAAACGTTGCTGAATTTCTGATATAATTTGATGTTTTTTTAATTGTTTCCTGTGTATTGATCATTTTCTTCTGGTCGTTTGAGTGAGGTAACATTGGCAATCACCAAGGCGCGCCACAGCACAGATTTCCGAAAAATCAGGTTGAAGCACGTCCGATACATTGCGTTGATGTCAGACATTTTTGTCTTTAACTGATCAGAAAAATTGGATTGAAACTGCTGCACCGCTTCCGCCAATCAGCTCAAGATCCCCTTTCCAATACCGGGGCTCTGCCTTTTTCCGGCAATGTGACGACTTGTGTGAGGCGCATACTTCTGACTGCAGCTGCCACCGGCGCCGACATGCGACTACCAAACAGTCTTTTGGCACCCACCGACACCAGAATACCAGCAGAGACTTTCATTCTGCTGACATCGTGGTGGCTGGCACGTCTTTCTTTTGCTGAGACAGGTACAGTTTTCCATACCATAGACGATAGGAGGAGGATCGTAGGCGGCAGCACCGGGGGATGAAGTTTTCGGCGCAAACTATGAAAGGGCGAAAAGGTTGTGGTGTGATCTCAGAGCAGGCAGAGCTGTTTGTTCTTTCTCCAAAGGGAAAAGATTGGTAAGAATTATCGCATTGGCCGCCGAATCACAGGCGTCCGAACCGGCGGCCGGTTCGTGAGGGGCGCAGCTCTTCGATCACCGCCGGATCGAGATCGCCTCGATGCCCTGCCGCTGGGACGATGACTTCGGCAGATCGGATCCGACTGCCCCTCTCAGGATGCGGGTCGCACTCGTGCCTGCCCGATCAATCAACGCTTTGAAAACGGAGAGAGCCATGGCGCTTTCAGTGGTCGACCTGTACCGCGATGTTCTGCCCAAAACCAATTGCCGGGACTGCGGCTTTCCGACCTGCCTGGCCTTCGCCTCCAAGGTCGTGTCGGAAAAACACCCTCTCCGGGACTGTCCCCATCTCGCCGCCGACCTCCTGGCACGCTGCGAGTCCGAACTGGCCGAGCAGTACAGCCAGGGCAAGTGGCTGAAGCGGGACCTGGCCGAGGACGCCCTGCAGTGGGCCAGGAGCCGAGCCGCCTCGCTGGCGGTCGAGGACCTGCCGGCGCGGATCGGCGGGGAATTGACGCAAATCGGCAGCGACACCGTCCTCCGGTTGCCCTACTTCAAGCAGTATCTCCACATCCTCGGCACGACCATCACCGGAGCCGACGGCAGCGAATTGACCAGGTACGAGCAGGTGTTCATCCTCAACCACCTTGCCCAGGGCGGCAGTCGCCCGCCGACCGGGAAATGGAAGGGCTTTGTCGAGTTTCCGAACACCGTCTCCAAAATGGTCAGCATGAAGAGCGCGGTCGAAGAGCCTCTGATCGCACGATTTTCCGGCCGGACCGATGAACTGCGCCGGCGCGCCCTGGATCTCGGGGCCCAGCCGCTGCCGGCGTCCGCAGGCTCGGCCGATGTCGCCGTCGTCTTCACGCCGCTGCCGCGGGTTCCGGTGGCCCTGCTGTTCTGGGATGCCGCCCCCGGCGATGACGTCGAGGCCCAGGCAAAACTGATGTTCGATGAGACGGTGCTCGAACACCTCGACATCGAATCGATCGTTTTTCTCAGCGAACGGCTGCGGCAGCTGCTCTGCGATTGATCGGCGTTGATTACGGGATCTGATACCAGATCCTTCGTCACAGGGATTTCCTGCGCCAGGCAGCAGCCAACCGAATGGAAGCTGCCATCCTGACGCATGGAGTTGAAGATACAGCCGGGCGATCAGTGATGATCGACGAATATCAATTTATCGGTGTCGAAATTCAAGGCGGCGGCCTTCGCGATCAGGATGTCCCTCAACTCCTGGTCCATCTGCGGACTTCGCGCCAGAAGCCACAAATACGATGTATTCGGTCCACATACCAGAGAATACTGATAATTCTGATGATCAAGGTCGAAGATGACATAGGAACCGTAAAACGGACCGAAGAACGATACCTTCAGGTAACCTTGATCCGGTCGGCCGACAAAATAGGCCTTGCCCTGAGCTTCTTTCCAGGCCTTTTTCTTCTCGGAGTACCCTCTGTTGACTACCCGTACACCCCCGTCATCCTGCAGACTGTACTCGGCGCTTACCTGGGTCAGTCCGCGTTCAAAGGAATGATCGAGTCTGGCGATCTCGTACCATGTGCCCAAATATTTGTTAACGTTGAAACCATCGACCGGTTGCACATTCGCAGGGATTTTTACACATCCGGTCAGCAGCCCCAACACCACAAGCAATATCTTTTTCATCTCTGTTTTCTACCTGTATAACGATGCGATAAACCGGAATGCCGGGTCTCGGGGCATCCAGCGTGGGTACGGCGTACCTTTCGCCTCCGGCGACGGCTACTCCGCCGGCATCCTATCCATTTCATACATTATTTCATTCGATGGGAGCACCTTGCCGTACACCCCGTTCAGAGCGGCAAGAAAGGCGGTATGGACGTCCTGGGCGGCAACGATACGGTCGCCAAGCTGCAGACTGCGCGTGGCACAGGCATCCGACGCGATAAGGCAATCGTAGCCATAGTCGCAAGCTGCCCGCACGGTGGCGTCGACACACATATGGGTCATCATGCCGGCGACGATCAACCGCTGAATGTTTGCTGCCTGCAGTTGCTGCAGCAAGCCGGTTTCCCGAAAGCTGTTGGGGTACTGTTTCTGAACGATCTTTTCATCGCCAACCGGCTTGACGCTCCGATGAATTTCAGCTCCCGCAGTGTTGGGCAGAAAGAAGGTGGCGCCTGCTTGTCTGGCAAGATGTTGAATATGGAATATCGGCAACTGCCTGGTCCGGAAATATTCCAAAAGTTTCGCCGCGTTGATGGCAGCCTGGTCACTGCCTTCCAGCTCCATTCTGCCGTCTTGAAAATAGTCGTTTTGAATGTCAATGAGAATGAGACCGAGAGACATATGTGCTCCTTGGTTTATGGTGGACACCGTTGTGACACCCCGAGTACTGCTCTGGACTATACCCTATCGTTGTTCCTTTCGCGTCGCCGGAACAGGGGCGCTGTTAATTGCCGCGCTACATCAGCCACTCATCGATGATCTCATCGATGGCGGCAGGCAGCAACCCTGCGGCAAGGCCGAGACTGAGAGAAGTGAAACGTTCGCGGATCGAGGCGGCATTGCACACGGCGTGGAAAAAATCTTCCCGTGTCGATCCGATATCCTCCAGCCGATGCGCACCACCGGCCGACGCGAGACAGCGCTTGAACACCGCCGGGGAGCGCAGGCATGGCCTCAGGTTCGCCCTCAGTTCATCCCATGCCCCAGGCCGGCGAAGGATCGCGACGGCCGCGGCCATACGGGTTGCGGCGAGATCATGCTGCTCGCGTACACGGGCGGCAAGAGGGCCCCAGTAGGCGGCATCGAAGTGGAGGGCCGCCCTGGTGAAATCGGGTGTCTCCAGACGGAGAAGCCTGTCGTACAGGGCAGCGGCGAAGATCGTCGCGACCCCGACCTGGCGCCCGTGCAGATCATGGCCACGTCCCGTGATATAGGCCTGCATGTCCAGCGTATGACTGATCAGGTGCTCGCCGCCTGAGGCCGGGAGCGAGGAGCCCTGCAGGGTCATGGCGCAGCCGGAAAGCACGAGCGCTTCCAGGAGCCCCCGAAGAGTTGCGGGATCCTTTGCCTTGATGCCCGCGGGATGATCGAGATAGGTCGGTTCCACCTCAGTGATGATGGCCGCCACCTCTTCGGAGTAGGGCTCGGCAAAGAGCTGGTGGTTCATGACCCAGTCGGAGGTGCTGACAGGTTTGGCCAAGACATCGCCCAATCCGGCCGTGGTGAGCCGGCTGGGCGCCGAGGCGATGACGGCCGGGTCGGCAGCGATGACAATCGGGGCCTTGGCCCTGAACAGACTCTTGATGCCGTTGATCGCGGGGGCGACGTTGGCGGCCGCAAACCCGTTCATCGAGGCCGCCGTAGCGAACACGGCATAGGGCTTGCGGGCCTCGGCGGCCAGCCATTTGACGAGATCGTTGATCACCCCGCTGCCGACGGCCAGGTAGGCATCGACGGTCGGCAGCGCGGAACGGAGCCGGCTCATGGTGACATCGTCGCATACCGGCGGCGATCCGTCAGGACCGTCGGGGATCAGATATTCCAGTACCGTCCAGCCCGAGGCTTGCAGGGCGTCGAGACAGGTCTCCCCGGCAACGGCCCGTGTGCGTTGGTCGAAGAACACCAGGACCGACGACATATGGGAGTGAGTCCTGAAATCCTCGGCGAGATGGGACGCGGCATCATGCCCGTACAGGAACGCGCGTGGAAGCTCCGAAATTCTCGCCACGGCAGGCCCGCGCAGGCGCATTTTCATATACTCGGGGAGATTCATGGGGCAGAGTGGTCTGTTCACCTGTGATCCTTGTCAAAGAGTTTGCGTTGCCAACGCCACATTCCGCCGCGCCGACCTATTCACCGCCCCATCAGCGCGAACACGCCCCAGCCCAGGTATTCACGCGTGTACGCGGCGTAGCGCGCGGGTTCCGCGGTCAGCTGGGCTCGCACCTCTTTGGCGAACTCGTCGTCGGGATTGGCGTCAAGCCAGCGGCGCATGGTGAGCCACTTGGCCGCCTCATATCTGTCCCAGCTGTCCTGGTCGGCCACAACCATTTCCACGACGTCGTAGCCGAGGCGGCCGAAAAACACGAGAAGTTCCGGAAGCAGGAGAAAGTCGGAGATCGAACCGGCAAGACATCCCCTAGCCACATCCTCCGTCGGCGGCAACTGCCGCCAGTAGGGCTCGCCGATGAGGATGATCCCTCCGGGGCGCAGGCTCCGCGCCAGCAGCTCGATGGTGCCGGCGAATCCCCCGCCGATCCAGGTAGCGCCGACACAGGCGGCCACATCGACCTTTTCGTCGGCGACGTAGCCGGCGGCATCGCCATGGATGAACGTGACGTGATGATTGACGCCGAGTTCTTCAGCCCGGAGTTTCGCCTGCTCGGTGAACAACCGGCTCATGTCGATGCCGATGCCGCTGACGCCGTGATCGCGGGCCCAGGTGCACAGCATCTCCCCCGAACCGCTGCCGAGGTCGAGCACCCGGACACCCGGTTCCAGACGCAGCGCCGCGCCGAGAGTAACGAGCTTTTCGGGGGTGAACGGGTTGTGGATGCGGTGAGCACTTTCGGTGATGTTGAATATCCGTGGGATGTCCATCGTGGGAAATTTCCTTAGGGGTGTGAAGAGGTTCGGTCAGGGCGTAACGCGAAAGCCCACCGGACCAGCGCTGTTTGCGGGGTCCGAGTGTAGGCAGTTATGAAATTTTTTTTCTTTTAGTTGGTTACCAGTCATTAGTCCAATCGTATCGCTCATAATCAATATTGAGCAGATGTTCTTTTAGTTCTCTTTGTATCGAAATCTCAAGGTGATTGAAAATTCCTCGCAACTCATCATCAATTGCCTCTTGATTATAACCTAATTCTTCAGCCTTTCTATACCATTCGAGACCAGACCCAACATTACCTGTCTGAATGTTAACTGCACCAAGTAACGTACAAGGATGAAAACTTTTTGGATTCAATAAGTGCGCTTGTTCACCAAGACTCAGTGCTTCAGCCCATTCCATTAAATCCCTTTTTGCTCCACCATAGGTTGTGTATATCGCAGATTTTAGTCTCTTGTCTTTTATTCGAGATACGTCGATTGAGCTTAACAAAGAAACGGCCTTATTTGCACTGTTGCATTTTCTAAAATGCTTACTTGCATTAACCGCAGACCAAGGGTTTTTGTCATTTTCGAATTCGATAGCATAGAATTTAGCTTCATTTTTATGATACCTTTCTCTCAGTTCTATTGTAAAATATGTCCGATAGTTATTATTGCCGTTTTTCCAAAGCCAAATAAAATCTTCTTCAGGCAAACGTACACCTTTGTCCACCGTACGAAGAATATCCATTAATTTTGGATAATCATCCTTATCTATAAATAGAGAAAGGTTATATTTATCCCTAAGTTCAAATTGCTTAGCTTTTGCTTTGTTTTTAGGGCTTTTATCGAAAGATCGCTTTTCTGCTGCAATTCGTTCTTGCGTGACCTTCATTCTGGCTTGAAGAGCTTCTCTTTGTAGATTTTGTTCAGATTGTTCTTTGAGAAACCTTTCTTTTGCATCCCTCTTTCGTGCAGATTGCTCTGGTTCTGCAGATTTCAAAAACTCAGCGAAGTTGGTTTCATTTTTTGTATATCTGAGTAGCGCGTAAAGCGCATTTTTGAATAAAAAATCATGGGCGTAGTTAGAAATAGATCTACCGTTCTCCAATTCCTTGAGTATATTTGACAGACGACTCCCAGGGATCAAAGCACCAGCTAGATCTTCAACATGGTATTTGATTGCTATGTCTTTATATATATCTGAATGCATTTGTTATTTTTGGTAGTACGTTCATAACGTTTAATATACGGCGTTAGCTTTTTGGGGAAGAAAGTGCGAGACCGCTTCCGTCTCATCCCCCGCTCTCGCTACTCCGCGCCGTCGCAAATTTACACATCCTTCCGCAAAGTTTCTGCCTAGTACTTCCCATGTAATAGAAATATCAGAATTTTCACTTAACATAGACCAGAACCTGACAATTGACAAGCGAGAATGGTTAGGGGCCGTTACGAAATAACCATTACATCTTCACCCATTTCGTTACGGCCCCTTATGCCGGTATCGAGACTCCACCGTTACGGTTATTTTATACAACGGCTTAGGAATTGACGTTCGCCTTTCTGGACAAATGCCGCTATTATGTTGAGTCAACCTCACTGGGCCAATTTTGTTTGGCGCCAAGCGATCGATCCACATGTTGAAAGGGTAAGGCAAACAGTCAACGCGTCGCCATCTCCCAAACAATCGAATGGAGATCCAACGGTCCACTTCTGACATGACATCCTGCTGTGCTCCTTGTCTTCTTGCCGGGACCGCCTTGTAATCTTACCAGTAAGATAACAAACCGGAACAGGAGAACGCCATTTCAGATGTCACCACTTCCAGAATGTCTTCAAAGGGCGAGGTCGTCATCCCGGAATCTGTCAGGGATAGATTGAAATTCAAACCCGACGCATAATTCATCGTTGTTGCTGAGGGTGACGTTGTCATTTTCAAGGTGATCACCCCTCCTCCATTCAACGAATTTGAGGATTTGATCGCCGAGGCAAGAAGACATGGGAGGAAAGCAGGCCTGAAGCAATCCGATATCACTGCGGCAACTGCAAAAGTACGGGGCCGTAAGTGAAGATCGTTATCGACACCAACGTCTTTATCTCAGGGATCTTCTTCGCAGGCCCTCGGAATCGGATTCTGCAAGCGTGGCAGGCCGGTTTCTTGCCTGTGGGGCCAGGATCATTGTCAGTGGCGATAAGCACTTGTTGGGAATATCGGGATACCGAGGGATGAAGGTTCTGAAACCTCGTGCCTTCGTCGATCGGATGCTCGCCTGACAGGTTGGGTGACGAAAAGGCCGGGCGCACAAATAGAAACAGCCGCTTGGACATATATCCAAGCGGCTGCTATCGTTGGTGGACGAGGCGGGATTCGGACCCGCGACCTTCGGCTTCGGAGGCCGACACTCTATCCAGCTGAGCTACCCGTCCCTGTGGTCGTTCGAGGTAGAGGATGCTGTGGGCATACCCTCTGAAAACGAGGCCCATAGTACCACAAAAAACGGTGTTGGCAATACAATTATCGTCGCCGCTGCCGGCCGGAACCAGGCCGGCGGCCGTCAATCGTGGTGCGACGGCGGGGGTTTGGGGCCGTGGAGCAGGTATTCCTCCCATTCGAGGGGCAGCATGACCTTCTTGCGGTTGTTGCAGTCCTTGCACGCCGGCACCAGGTTGGCCTTGGTGCTCCGCCCACCCCGGGCCAGCGGCACGAGGTGGTCCATGGTCAGTTCGGTCGGCGTGAACCGGCCGCCGCAATAGTGGCAGACCCCGCGGGCGATCTTGTGCTGCCACCACCGCGTCCGCCGCAGCTCACGCGCCTTGGCCTTCTCCCGGCGCAGATCCGCCTCGTCGACCCCGTCGAAGCCGAAATAATCGCTCATCCGTCGACAACCTCGCCGCGCAGGATCTTGCGCACCTCGCCGAGCAGATAGAGCGAGCCGGCGACGACGATGCAGTCCTCCGGACCCGAGACCGCCCCGGCCCGGGCGAGGGCGGCCCGGATGTCGGCGACGCAGTCGGCCTTGGCCTGCCCGTCCGGCGGCAGGCAGGCCAGCAGCCGCTCCGGCGTGGCGGCCCGTTCCCCGGGGGCGCTGGTCAGGATCAGCCGGTGAACGACCGGAGAGATCGCGGCGAGGGCGGTGGTGAGGTCCTTGTCGCCCATCGCCCCCCAGACACAGACCAGGCGCCGGTCACCGAATTCGGCGACCAGGGCCTCGACCAGGCGCTGCACCCCGTCGGGGTTGTGGGCCCCGTCGAGCAGGTACCAGCGCTGGTCCGGGCCGGCGTCGCCGAGTTCCCCCGGCTCCGACACGATATCGGCCTGAAAATACTCCATTCGCCCCGGCCACGAGACCGCCGCCACCCCGGCGGCGATCGCCGCCGGCTCGAGCGGATAGCCGAATTGCCCGAGCAGCAGCGCCGCGGCGATCGCGACCGAGCTGTTCTGCCGCTGGTAGCCGCCCCGCAGGGCACAACGCAGGCCGCCGATCGTGCGCTGCAGCGGCGGGATCAGCCCGTTCCAGGTCCAGCGGCCGTCGGGGTCGTCGCGGTAGTCGAAATCCCGCCCGAGCACGTAGAGGGCCGCCCCCCGCTCCCGGCAGGTCCGCTCGACCACCGCCGCCGCCTCCGGCACTGTGGCGCTGGAGATCACCGGCACCCCGGCCTTGATGATGCCGGCCTTCTCCCCCGCCACCTCGGTCAGATTGGCGCCGAGGTAGGCCTCGTGGTCCATACTGATGCTGGTGATGATCGCGACCATCGGCGTCACTACGTTGGTGGCGTCGAGCCGGCCGCCCATCCCGGTCTCGAGGACGACGACGTCGACCTGTCTCTCGGCGAACCACAGCAGGGCCAGGGCGGTGCAGAACTCGAAGAAGGTGATCTGCTCCGGCCCGAGGACCTTCCGAATCCGCGTCGCCAGGCGGGCGAAGGTCTCGCGGTCGATATAGCGGTCGCCCAGCCGGAACCGCTCGCGCACGTCGCTCAGATGCGGCGAGGTGTAGAGCCCGGCCCGGTAGCCGGCGCGGCCGAGGATCGCAACGAGGTTGGCGCTGACCGAGCCCTTGCCGTTGGTCCCGGCGACATGGACGCAGCGCAGGCCCCGCTCCGGACTGCCGACCTGGTCGAGAAACCTCCGCATCGCCTCGAGTCCGAGTTTGATCTTGTGCATCTGCAGACTATAGAGATAGTCAACGGCTTCCTGGTAGTCCATATCGGTTTCGGGGGTTGAGGGAAGGAGAGGGCCGAGGCGGCGCCGGGGCCGGGGTCAGAGAATGGTCAGCTTGGCATAATCGAGATGCAGGGTCTTCATCCCATGCCGGTCAAACAGGACGTCGAGCGTCCGCGGCCCGGACAGTTTGGTGACCTTGCCCTCGCCGAAGAAGGGGTGGCTGACCTTGCATCCCTTCGCGAATTCCGAGATCGCCGGCGGTTGCCGCCGGGCCGGGGCGGCGGGAAGCCGGGGGGCGGCCGGGTCCGGAATACTCGTTGATCCCGACCATTCCCCGGTGCTGCCGGCCTCCGCCGATATCCGCTCGTAGAGCCCGGGGCCGAGTTCGGTCAGAAACGGCGACATGCCGGCCCGGCGGAACTGCCGATCCGGGGTCATCAACTCCCGCGGGTAGCAGAGGTAGAGAAATTTGCGGGCCCGGGTGGCGGCGACATAGAGCAGCCGCCGCTCCTCCTCCCACTGCTCGCCGATCATCGCCGCGGCATGGGGGAAGCGGCCCTCGGCCAGGCCGATGACGAACACCGCATCGAACTCCAGCCCCTTGGCGGAATGGATGGTCGACAGCACCAGCCGCTCCTCGGCTCGCCGGTGGCCGTGCTGGTCGGGCTCCGGCGGATCGAGGGCGGTATCGTCGATGAACGATTGCAGGTCCTGGTAGCCGGCCATGACGCCCTTCAACTGGTCGAGATCCTTCTGCCGCTTCGGGTAGTCATCGGCGAACAGCTGCTCGAAGATCGGCTGGTAATAGGCGAGGACGACCTCGTACAACTCCGGCAGGCTGCGCTCCCTGCCCCGCAGGTCGGCAAAGAGCTCGTTGAGACGGGCGAAACCCTGCTGCCAGCTTCTCCCGGCCGGGTACCCGGCCAGGGCCTGGAACGGGTCGCCGGCCGTCATGACGGTCGCGGTGATCTTCTGCGCCGTCTTCGGCCCGACCTTGTCGAGCTGGAGCAGGATCCGGTTCCAGCTCAGGGAATCGCGGGGATTGGCGACGACCCGCAGAAAAGAGAGAAAATCCTTCATGTGGGCCGATTCGGTCAGTTTCAGGCCGCCCCGTTTCTCGAAATCGATGCCCGTCGCCCCCAGTTCGAGCTCGAGCTTGTACGAGTGGAAACCGGAGCGGAACAGCACCGCGATCTCCTGTATCGGGGTGCCCAGGGCCAGCAGCTCGCGCACCCGGCGGACCACGAACAGCGCCTCTTCCCGCTCATCGCGGCCGGCGAAGAGCGCCGGGCGGACCCCGCCTTCGGTCCGGGAAAACAGGGTCTTGGTGTATTTCTCGGCGGCATTTTTGATGATGTCGTTGGTCAGCGCCAGGATCGGCTGGGTCGAGCGGTAATTCTCCTCGAGCTTGATGATCCGGGTGTCGGGGTAGACCTTCGGGAACCGCATGATGTTGTAGAAATCGGCGCCGCGGAACGAGTAGATCGACTGGGCGTCGTCGCCGACCGCCATGACGTTGTCATGGGTGGAGGCGGCCAGGCGGACGATATCGGCCTGGATCAGGTTGGTGTCCTGGTACTCGTCGACCATGATGTGGGAGAAGCGCTCGGAAATCAGCCGCCGCACCTCCTCCGACTCCTGCAGCATCCGCTTCCAGTTGACGAGCAGGTCGTCGTAATCCATCAGGCCGTTGTCGCGCTTGAATTCGCCGTAGTGCCGCTGCAGCCGGAGGATGTCGTCGAGATGCTCGCTGAGGTGGGCGTACTGCTCGAAGACCAGGTCCTCCAGTTCCATCGACTTGTTGACGGCGCCGCTGATCATCGAGATCAGGACCCGTTTGGAGGGGAACTGTTTCGACGCCCCGCCGAAGCCGAGCGATGACTTGAGGAGGTTGATGATCCCCTCGGCGTCGGCCCGGTCGATGATGGTGAAGTTCGAGGCGAAGCCGAGACAGGCGCCGTAGCGGCGCAGCAGCATGTTGGCGGTGCCGTGGAATGTGCCGCCGACCACCCGGCCGCAGCTGTCGTTGAGAAGGCGGCCGGAGCGCCACAGCATCTCCTGGGCGGCCTTGCGGGTGAAGGTCAGCAGCAGGATCTTCTCCGGCGGGATGCCGTGCTGCATCAGATAGGCCACCCGGTAGACCAGGGTCCGGGTCTTGCCGCTGCCGGCCCCGGCAATGACGAGGACCGGGCCGTCGACCGTCGTCACCGCCTCGTACTGGGCATCGTTGAGTTCGCTCAGATCGACGGCGGCGACGCCTCCGGCCCCTGAAAATGGTCCCTCGTTGTTCATGGCCGCTACTCTAACACAGGCCCCACAGCCCCGCAACGTCGGTTGACAAAATGCTCTTCGCCGTTATAGTTATGGGCCGTTACGAAATAACCATTGCATGTTCACCCATTTCGTTACGGCCCCTTGAGCCGGTAACGACGCTGCAATATCATGGTTATTGCTGTACAACGGCTTACCAGCCGAAATCGGCACCGCCGCCCGCCGGCCGGTGTCCCTGAAACCGCCAATTCCCCCACGACACGAACCGCCATGGATGCAACGACCCTGCCGACCCTGTTCACCCCCGACACCCTGCTCCGCCTCTTTCCCCGGGAACGCGCGAACGAGTTCTTCGAGGCCCTGTTCGGCGACGCCGACGAGGGCGCCTACGATATCGAGCTGGGATACCGCGGCCTGCAGGGCAGCGAGCTGGTCATGGAACTGCGGCTGCACGAACGACCGGGCCGCTGTCTCGCCTGCAATCTGACCCAGGGCCTGCCCCAGGTCTTCTCCCGCCATCCGGTCATCAACCTCAACAGCCTGGTCGAGGACATCGGCGAATTGCTCCGGGGTCGGGCCCGGTGCAGCGGATGGTCGCTGGGCTCCACCGAGCAGCAGAGCCGGTCGCTCCATGTCGTGCCGTTGAAGATCCGTCTCGAAACGGTCTGATCCGAGCCGGGTCTTCGCCGTCAGCAGGAGGCCGTCCCGGCAGGTCTGCATCCTTCCCCCCTGACAGGACCGCCACCACCCCATGGACCTACCCCAGCAGATCGCCCAACTCCTGATCGTCGGCTTCCAAGGCGACAGGCTTCTCCCGAACAGCACCCTCGCCGCCGACCTGCACGAGCGGGCCCTGGGCGGAGTCATCCTCTTCGACCGCCTCCTCGCCGAAAAACGAGCGGACAACAATATCGTCTCGGCGGCCCAGACCGCCCGGCTCTGCGCCGAGCTGCAGGACTGCGCCGGCGGCCGGCTGCTGATCGCCGTCGATCAGGAGGGCGGCATGGTCAGCCGGTTCAAGGCCGAGCGCGGCTTCCCGACCACGGCCTCGGCCGGGCGCCTGGGCCGGTGCGGCGATGTCGGCCTGACCGCCATCAACGCCGCCTGCACCGCCGCGATGCTCAGCACTCTCGGCATCAACCTCAATCTCGCCCCGGTCGTCGACCTCGATGTCGAAACCGACAACCCGATCATCGGCCGCTATCAACGCAGCTTCGCCGCCGACCCGGCCGTCGTCGGCCGCCATGCGACGGCGTGGATCACCGCCCACCGCCGGCGCCGCATCCTCACCTGCCTGAAACATTTTCCCGGCCACGGCTCGGCGCTGGCCGACTCCCATCTCGGCTTCGTCGATATCAGCGCCGCCTGGCGGGAGGAGGAGCTGGAGCCTTTCCGCACCCTGATCACCGGGAACAAGGCCGATCTGGTGATGGTCGGTCATCTCTTTAACAGCCGGATCGACCCCCTGTTGCCGGCCACCCTGTCGCCGGCGGCGATCGACGGTCTGCTGCGCCGCGATCTCGGCTTCGACGGCGCGGTCATCACCGACGATCTGCAGATGCGGGCCATCACCGACCGCTACGGCCTGGCCGAGGCCTGCATCATGGCCTTGACAGCGGGGGCGGACATCCTCATCATTGGGAATAACCTTCAGTATGATCCGCTGATCGTCGGCAGGATCACCGCCGCAATCGTCGAGGCGGTGCGGCAGGGCCGGTTGGCCGAGGAACGGATACACGCGGCCTGGCAGCGGGTCAGAAAACTGCAAAACTTCATCCACAGGTAAGGAACATGCGGACGGACAATCCCCCCACCCATTCGATCGTCGTCGGGTATCTTCTCTGGCTCGTCGGTTTTCTCGGCGCCCATCGGTTCTACTACGGCCGCCAGATCTCCGGCACGATCTACTTCTTCACCCTCGGCCTGCTGTTCATCGGCTGGATCGTCGATCTCTTCCTGATCCCGAAGATGAACAGGGAGGCCGATATCCGCTTCAACGAAGGCAGGATCGACTTCAATATCGCCTGGCTGCTGCTCGCCTTCGTCGGGCTGCTCGGCATCCACCGGATGTACATGGGCAAGTGGCTGACGGGCCTGCTGTATCTGTGTACCGCCGGTCTGCTCGGTGTCGGCTGGATCTATGACCTGTGGACGCTGAACGACCAGATCAGCCTGATCAACGGCCGTCGCGAATGAAATGGGAACGGTGAGGCGGGCCGACAGCGGCCTCAACCCCTGCCGCCGGGCTCGGTCCGGTGGAGGACGCGATGGACGACCGACGCCAGCTGCCGCAGCGTCAGCGGTTTGGTGCAGTACTCGCGGACCCCGGCCTGCTCCGCCGCTTCCCGCGAAAATTGCTCTGCATACCCGGAGAAGAGGACGACCGGGAGATCGGGGCGGATCGTCCTGAACAGGGAGCTCAACTCGATCCCGGTCAGATCGGGCATGGTCAGGTCGGTGATCAGCAGGTCAAACTCCCGGTCCACCTCGGAGAACAGCGCCAGCGCCTCGCTGGCCGAGGTCATCCCGACGACCTCGTAGCCGAGGCTGCGCAGCATCTGCCCGGTGACGTTGACGACCTGTTCCTCATCGTCGACCAGCAGGATGCGTCCCTCCCCCTGCATGATCTCCGTCATGGAGATGATCTGTTCCAACTGGGTCAACTCACGCGCGATCGGCAGCAGGACCCGGAAGACAGAGCCAACGCCGACCTGGCTCTGCACGCTGATCCGCCCGCCCTGGCGGGTGATGATGCCGTGCACCATCGCCAGTCCCATGCCGGTGCCCCGGCTCTTCTCCTTGGTCGTGAAATACGGCTCGAAGATCCGCTCCACCATCTCGGCCTCTATGCCGCAGCCGGTATCGGCGACACTCAGTTCAACCCACTCCTTCCCCTCCTCGTCCCGGCCGGTCTTCGCCAGCCGCACCGTCAGTGTGCCGCGCCGGCCGGCCATGGCGTGGGCGCTGTTGGTGCAGAGATTGATCAGGACCTGGTGGATCTGCACCGGATCGACCGAGACGAGACCGCAGTGGTCGTCGATCTCCTCTATGATCTGGATGGTGGCCGGCAGCGTGACGCGCATCAGCTTCATCACCTCCTTGACGATCGGATGGATGTGCTGCAGCAGCTCCTTTTTCTCGTGGCTGCGAGAAAAGGTCAGGATCTGTTCGACGAGGCTCTTGGCCCTCCTCGCCGCCTTGAGGATCTCATCGACATAGTCGCTGACGGTCTGGTCGAAAGAACCGTCCCGGCGCATCTTCATGCGGACGATTTCGGAATACCCCATGATCGGAGTGAGGACATTGTTGAAATCATGGGCGATTCCTCCCGCCAGGGTCCCGATCGCCTCCATTTTCTGGGTGTGGCGAAGCTGTTTCTCCAGCATATGGCGCTCAGAGACATCCGAGGCCATGATCACGACACCGTCAATCTCCCCGGACGCCCGCCGCACCGGGATAGCGGTGACGTCATACACCAGTTCCTCGCCGTCCTCGACTGAAAGCTGGACGCCTCTGACACTGGTCTCGATCTTTCCCGACTGCATCGCCCGCCAGGCGGCGCAGGAATCATCGCAGGCGGCCTGGCGGCGGCAGAAGATCTCCCGGCAGCTGCGGCCGACCGGCTCGGCGCAGAGCCTGCGGCCCCGGTCGTTGACCCAGGCCGCCTGCAGATTGCGGTCGAAATAGCCGAGAAGTCCGGGAAAACCCTGTTTGATCGCCTCCAGCTGCAGCTCAGCGGCAGCGGGAGAGTAGTCATTGTCGGACGATACCCGCCGGTTGCATTCGTCGCTCGTCATCCTCTGCACCTTCCTGCCCTGCCGGCCATATGCCGTTTTCCTCTGCTGAACCGCGCCGTTTCCGGGACACTCGCACCGGTCACCGCGTGTTGTTACAACGATATCGTGCCGTCACGGCGATAACAAGAGCAATCCGCCGTTTCAGCTCTCCAGCGGCTCCCGGCAGCAGGGCGTTTCCGCCCCCTTTCCCTTGACTCCTGCCATACAAATCGGTATTACTTGAGGCCGATTCCAACAACCACCGTCTCCAACCCCGACATCTGTTCATGAACCTTCAAGATCACCGGCCGCATATCGTCTACCCCTGCATCTGGAGCTACAAGGTCATCGGCGAGGAAGCCGATCTCCTGCGGCAGGCCATCCTCCAGGCCTGCGCCCCGCACCCGGTGAAGATCACGGTCGGCCGGTCGAGCCGAGGGGGAAGGTACCACAGCCTCGAGGCCACGATCGAGATCGGAGACGAACAGACCCGTCTGACAATCTTTGAACGCCTGAAAAACCATCCCGCAGTCAAGATCCTCCTGTAACGCCATGACCGAGAACACAGCCGCCATCAAGTCCCAGCTCATCCCGGCCCTCCGCGAGGGGCTCGGCCTCATCCAGATGATCGTCTTCAAGGAGATCCGCGCCCAGCTCGTCCGCAAACAGCCGGATGGCGACGCCACCCACTTGTCGCGACTGGCGGGGACCATCACCAACGAGCTGTTCGGCACCCCCAACCCGGAGGAGCAATTCGTCCGCTTCCGCCGGGAACACTGGGGCACCATCGAACAGGAACTCCTCAGCCTCGGGACCGACAACCCCGGGCTCCGCGCCCCGATCACCGATGCCCTGCGGGTCCAGGCCCTGTGCGACAGCCAGGAAGGTCTCGGCGACGATGCCTCGGCCCTGGCCAGAGCCGATGCCCTCGGCATCCTGGTCCGCGACCGCGACATTCCCCTGCCTTCGACGTTCATGACGATGGTGCGCGAACTGGGCCGTCAGCACAACCTCATCATCCCCCCGATGCCGATGGATGCCAATCCCGGACCAGGTGTGGTGCATTAGCAGGAGCTGCGGTCAGGACGACGATCCGACCGCTTTCCCCACCCCCCGCCGCAGGGTCACCCGCACCAGTCCGCGCACCGCGTTGCAGAGGTAGATCGCCTCGGCGGCCATCACATCCGCCGGCGTCAGCCTCGCCTCGACGGTCGGCCGCTCCCGATCGTCGAGCAGCTGCTCGCGCATCACCCCCGGCAGCAGGCCGCTGGCCAAAGGCGGGGTCCGGTAGCGGCCGTCGGCATAGACCACGACGTTGCTGATGCAGCCCTCCGTGACCTCGCCCCGGCGGTTGACGAACAGCCGGTCGTACAGTCCCTCCTCCTGCCCCGCCCGGAATTCCCGGTCGTACAGCTCCCGGTTGGTCGTCTTGTGCCGCAGCCAGGGCGAATCGCCATCGATCACGTGCACAGAGAAATCGATCTCGGGGAGACCGGGGCCGGGCTGTTCCGGGCTGGCCGGCAGACGCAGCAGCTCCGGGGCCTCACAGGGCTGGGCGGCGATTCCAATCGTTCCATCCTTGGCCAGGGTCAGACGCACCCGCATGCAGTGGCCGGCAAAGGCGGCGGCCTGCCGCTCCAGCCGCTGCCTGATCTCGGTCTCCGACCAGGAAAAGCACAGCTCCGCCGCCGATCTTTCCAGTCGCGCCAGATGGCGATCAAGGCGCCGGTATCCCGCCCCGGGCTGCCACAGCATCGTCGTCAAAAGCTCGAATCCCGGTCGGCAGTGGCTGAGAAAGCGCCCCTTGAGCAGACATTCCTGCCATTCCTGCTCGGGATCGGAATCGATGATGATCCCCGAGCCGATCCCCATCTCGCCGCGAGTACCACGCAGGACCACCGTCCGGATCGGGACGCTGAAGACCGCGGCGCCGTCGGGGGCGAGATAGCCGATGGCCCCGGTGTAGACGCCCCGCCGCTCCTTTTCCAGTTCGTTGATGATCTCCATGGTCCGGATCTTCGGCGCCCCGGTCACCGAGCCGCAGGGAAAAAGGGCATGGAAAAGATTGTAGAGGCCGAACCCGTCGCCGGTTCGGTCGCCGCCGGGACAGGCCTTGACGGTCGAAGTCATCTGCAGCAGGCTTTCGTAGGTTTCGACATCGAACAGGGAAGAAACCCAGACATCCCCGCCGCCGAGGCGATGCATCAGCCGGGCCAGATCGTTGCGCAGCAGATCGACGATCATCACGTTTTCACTCCGGTTTTTCGGATCCCGGGCCAGACCGAGGCAGAGATCCCGGTCTTCGGCCGCGGTCCGTCCCCGGCGGGAGGTCCCCTTCATCGGCCGGACCGTCAGTTCCCGGCCGTCACGGCGGAAAAAAAGCTCCGGCGAAAACGACAGGATTCTTTCCTCGTCCCGTCGGATACAGGCCCCGAAGGGGACGGTCTGGCTATGGCGCAGATCGCGGTACAGCGCCTCCACCGAACCGCTCCAGGCGAACAGGAGCTTCAGGGTGTAATTGACCTGGTAGGTGTCGCCGGCGGCGATGTAGCCGCGCAGCCGGCGGATGGCCTGAAGGTATTCGGCGTGGTCGACATTCGGCTGCAGGCCGTCGACCCGCCAGCCCGGGACGGTGGCCGGCCGCGGGCCGTCGGGCAGATCGCCCCTGCCGGCGGCGTGATCGTAGATGTACGGTTTGCGATACACGCCAAGGTCGGCCAGGGCGGCGGGCGCGGCGGCCGCCCCCCGGTCGAAGGCGAGCTTTTCCTCGAGCAGGCCGCCGAAATCGTAGTCGAACCAGCCGGCCAGCCAGAACCCCTGCTTGAGCCAGTCTTCGGCGATCCCCAGAAATTGCCCTGCATCCGCCCCCGGATGGCAGCGCAGACGGGCCACCGGCTCGGTGAACAGCAGGGATGTGCGGTTTTCCCGGTCCGGACGGGAGGTATCGAGAAAGACGAAATCCTTATGGTCTGCAAGAAAGCCAAACATCCCCTCGAGATCTTCCCAGGCAAGACGTTTCATAGCGACGGTCCTTCGCCCCGGCTCAGATCGCCCGGCTCGGCGGTCGCCAGCGTTTGTCGAGACGGGCGGCAATCGGGAACAATCCATTTAATTTATTTATGCACATCATCATTGACGTTAATACTTGCAGGCCATCGGAAAATGATCTACTATATTTGGCTTTATCTTCAATAAAGCAGTTATTGTAATTGCCCATGACAGGCTCTATAATATACCATTTGACGAAAACTATGCGATCTATCGTTCACTGCCGGATCCCGAATCCCGCCCTTGCACGGCGGGAAATTCTGTAAACGGGAAAGGCCTTTCCGTTTGTTGTACATCGACAGCATCAGTCATTCCAACCACGCTGCACCTGCAGCGCATCCAGTCCCCACAGAGGAGAACAACTCATGTCGAGAAGAATGGTCACCATCGACGGCAACCAGGCCTGCACCCATGTCGCCTATGCCACCAGCGAAGTCATCACCATCTACCCCATCACGCCATCCTCGCCGATGGCGGCCGAAGCGGACGCGAAAGCGGCCGTCAAGCAGAAGAACATCTGGAACTCCATTCCGGTCGTCACCCAGATGCAGTCCGAGGCCGGTGTCGCCGGCGCACTGCACGGCTCGCTGACCACCGGTTCCCTCTGCACGACCTTCACCGCCTCCCAGGGGCTCCTGCTGATGATCCCCAACATGTACAAGATCGCCGGCGAACTGACCCCGACCGTCTTCCACATCACCGCCCGTTCGCTGGCCGCCCAGGGGCTGTCGATCTTCGGCGACCATGCTGACGTATACGCCGCCCGGCAGACGGGCTGGGGCATGCTCTGCGCCCAGAACGTCCAGGAATCTATGGACATGGCCCTGATCTCGACCCAGGCCTCGCTCAAATCGCGCATCCCCTTCATGCACTTCTTCGACGGCTTCCGGACCTCGCACGAGATCCAGAAGGTCGAAGAGCTGACCTACGACGACATGCGCGCCGTCATCGACGACGACCTGGTCATCGCCCACCGCCGGCGGGCCCTCAGCCCTGACCGGCCGATGATCCGCGGCACCGCCCAGAATCCCGATGTCTACTTCACCGGCCGTGAGACCGTCAACAAATACTACAACGCCGTGCCGGCGATCATGCAGGAAACGATGGACAAGCTGGCCGCAATCACCGGCCGCCAGTACCACCTGTTCGACTATCACGGCGCCCCGGACGCCGAGAACGTCGTCGTCATGATGGGTTCGGGCTGCGAGACCGTCGCCTCGACCGTCGATTACCTCGTCGCCCAGGGCCGGAAAGTCGGCCTGGTCATCGTCCGCCTCTATCGCCCCTTCGACGGCCGCGCCATGGTCAATGCCCTGCCGCCGACCGTCGAGCGCATCACCGTTCTCGACCGCACCAAGGAGCCGGGCGCGATCGGCGAGCCGCTGTACCTCGATGTCCGCGCCGCGGTCGGCGAGGCCGTTGAGGCCAACGGCACCATCATCCCGCCGATCATCCTGTCCGGCCGCTACGGTCTCGGCTCGGCCGAGTTCACCCCGGCGATGGTCAAGGCGGTGTTCGACAACATGGTGACGATGGCGCCGAAGAACAAATTCTGCGTCGGCCCCAATGACGATGTGACCTTCTCCAGTCTCGACTACGACCGCTCCTTCAATATCGAGGGCAAGGACGTGTACCGGGCGATGTTCTACGGCCTCGGCTCGGACGGCACCGTCGGCGCCAACAAGAACACGATCAAGATCATCGGCACCGAGACCGACAACTCCGCCCAGGGCTATTTCGTCTACGACTCGAAGAAGTCAGGCTCGATCACCACCAGCCACCTGCGGTTCGGCAAGAATCCGGTCGTCGCCCCCTATCTGATCAACAAGGCCAACTTCATCGCCTGCCACAACTTCACCTTCCTCGACCAGTACGACATGCTCCGCAACCTCGAGGACGGCGGGACCTTTCTTCTCACCACCAGCTACGGGGCGAAGGAGATCTGGAAGAAGCTGCCGAAGAACGTGCAGCGCGATCTGATCGACAAGAAGGCCAAATTCTACATCATCGACGCCGTTTCCCTCGGCCTGGCGCTCGGCCTTGGAGCCCGGATCAACATGATCATGCAGACCGCCTTCTTCATGATCTCCGGCATTCTGACCCAGGAAGAGGCGATCGCCGCGATCAAGAAGGCGATCAAGAAAACCTACGGCAACAAGGGCGACAAGGTCGTCAACATGAACTACAGCGCGGTCGACGAGGCGATCAAGAATATCGTCGAGGTCAAGCTCGGCAAGACCGCCACCGGCCATGAACTGCCGCCGACCGTTCCCACCGACGCCCCGGACTTTGTCAAGGAAGTGACGGCCAAGATCATCGAGGGCAAGGGCGAGCTGCTGAAGGTCTCGCAGATCCCGGATGACGGCACCTGGCCGACGGCAACCACCCAGTACGAAAAACGCAACATCGCCGTCCACACCCCGGAATGGCTGCCGGACAACTGCATCCAGTGCGGCCAGTGTGCGCTGGTCTGCCCACACGCCGCTATCCGCACCAAGGTCGTATCGGAATTGAAGAACCCGCCCAAGACCTTCAAGTCCACCGATGCCGTGGGCAAGGAGTTCAAGGGCTCGAAATTCATCGTTCAGGTCTTCACCGAGGATTGCTGCAGCTGCACCCTCTGTGTCAGCGTCTGTCCGGCCAAAACCAAGGCCCTGCAGATGATCCCCAACAGCGACGAGCTCCGGTCGACGGAGCGGGGAAATGTCAAGTACTTCCTCGACCTGCCGGAAATTGATCCGGCCAGGATCAACCCGGCGTCGATAAAGGGCAGCCAGCTCCTGCGGCCGCTGTTCGAGTTCTCCGGCGCCTGCGCCGGCTGCGGCGAGACCCCCTACGTCAAACTGGTCTCCCAGCTGTTCGGCGACCGGATGCTGGTGGCCAATGCCACCGGCTGCTCCTCGATCTATGGCGGCAACCTCCCCACCACCCCCTATGCCAAGCGCGTCGACGGACGCGGACCGGCCTGGTCCAACTCGCTCTTTGAGGACAACGCCGAGTTCGGGCTGGGCATGCGCTTCTCGGTCAACAAGCTCGCCTCCCAGGCCGCCGAACTGCTGGAAGAGGCGGTGAGCGGCAAGTTGATCACCAGAAAGATGGCCGACGGTCTCCTCCAGGCCGATCAGCCGACCCAGACCGCCATCGAAGAGCAGCGCGGACGGGTAGCGGAGCTCAAGGCCAAACTCGAAGGCAACACCAACCCCATCGCCGTACAGCTGTACAACGTCGCCGACTACCTGGTGAAGAAATCGGTCTGGATCATCGGCGGCGACGGCTGGGCCTACGACATCGGCTATGGCGGCCTTGACCATGTGCTCGCCTCCGGCGAGAATGTCAACGTCCTGCTGCTCGACACCGAGGTCTACTCCAACACCGGCGGTCAGATGTCGAAATCGACACCGCGCGCCGCCACCGCCCAGTTCGCCGCCGGCGGCAAGAGACTACCGAAGAAGGATATCGGCATGATCTTCTCGACCTACGGCAATGTCTATATCGGCCGGATCAGCCTCGGCGCCAATCCCAGCCAGGCGATCAAGGCCATCGCCGAGGCCGAGGCCTACGACGGGCCGTCACTGATCATCGCCTACGCTCACTGCATCAACCACGGCATCAATATGGCCAAAGGACTGGAACAACAGAAAAAAGCAGTGGCCTGTGGGCATTGGCCGTTGTATCGCTACAATCCTGACCTCGAGGATCAGGGCAAGAATCCTCTGATCATCGACAGTAAGGACCCGTCGATCACCTTCGAGGAGTATGCCCTCGGCGAGAACCGCTATCGCGCCCTGAAGATGGTCAACCCGACGGAGGCCGACGCCCTGATGGCCCAGTCCCAGAAGGATGTCCTCCGCAGTTGGAAGTTCCTCAAGGGCCGGGCCCAGGCAATGGAACCGGAGACGGAGAAATAATCCTCCGCTGCGCCTCTCGACAGGACGAAGGCCGTTATAAATGAAAAGGGGGGCCCGGTCAGATGACCGGGCCCCCCTTTTCATTTCCCTGCCTGCACCCGCCGGCACCGGATACCGTGACGCCGACTCCTTTCAACGGTTCTACAATCAAGCGCTCTTCTGTTTTTCCCGCTCGGCCATCATCTCCTCGTACTCCCGGATCGACTGAAGCACCGACTCATCCTGCCGCTTCTTGATCTCCTTGACTTTTTCGCGGATCTTCTCCTCTCTGATCTTCATGTTCTGGACACCGAAGAGGGTAGAGGCGAGATACTTGAACGAAAACAGCATCAATTCGACGTCATCGTTTCTGATCCTGTCAATGGTCTCGGCATCGATTTCATAGGTATTGAGAAAGGAACTCTCGAAGATGAAACGACGGAAATGGGAAAGATCGGTGGAGGCCATAAAAAACATGCGCTTCGCCTGCTCGGACAAGGTCGCCTGCAGCCCGAACGATTTGCGGCGCATGACCAGCCGCAGCCATTCCTTGTTCATCTCGTCACGGACGTCGACTCCCTGGTCCTTCCGCCACTCCTCGATCGTCCACTCCTTGTCCTCTTCGAACCCCTTGCAGTGGTCTTCCTTGACGATGAAGAAGAATTTATCCTCGGCACTGGGCAGTTCCTGACCCTTCTCATCCCGGCTGCCGCCTTCATGAAAATCGGCCATCCCTACCGGATAGTAACGGCAGGCGGTAGGCCGGTCGGTATAGACCGTGCACCCCTGGGGGGTGACGAAGGGACATTTGTTGTCGTCTTCACGCAGTTTGATCATCACCCCCGGCATATCGGTTTTTTCAAGGTAGGTGGGGAGGGTGTACTGCTGCAGGAATTCATGGGCCGGGATATTCAGGCGCCTGGTCAATTGGAGAATGTCGTACGGGGTCAGGATGATCTTGATCCCGCCGCAGCAGGCGGTGAAGCAGCGCACTCCGGGATGGCAGCGAAACTTGATCCTGCTCTTGAGGGTCAATTTCTGGGGGAGGATACTGGAGGGGTTATTGTCCTTGCCAAAGAGAGGCTTTCCTTTGACATTCAAATCGTCTTGACTCATTCCATCACCTTGTCGATTATGATTGCAGACCGCCGCAGCGGAACATTACGGGACTTCGCGAATCTTCTATATTAAACAAGGCCGGCCAGTGTGTCAAACTCTATCGGGAGCAACGGGCATCGCCCCAACCGGCAGCAGGAAGAACCGGCGGGGTGTCCGTTAATCCTTGCAGTTTTCCGGAAAACGCCGTATATGTCGTGTTTCCTGTTGTTGTCCGTAGTCCGTACGATTCCCCTGCATTGTTGTTGAAAAGGATATCCTGAATGAAGCTGTTCGTTTCCCCGATCGATCTTTCCGCAGTCAGCACCCTGTATTACCATCTTCCCGACGGTCCGGTTCTCTCCCTGAAGGTGGATGGCATCGAAGACTATATCGACCTGGGGTTGGAAATGGGACATATCTGCGATACCTCGGCAATCGACGGAGTCGTGCATTTCTTTCCAAGAGGAAATGCCTGACCGGGGACCGATCGTCCAAGCCCGCCTCCCGAATCCCCCCGCGTTTCCCCTGGTGAAGGAACCATGCCCGTTCCCACCCCCGCCATCGACATTTCCTGCGACGGCCACATCCATACCCGATTGTGCCATCACGCCAGCGGCGAAATGGAAGACTACGTCCGCTCGGCGATCGCCAAGGGCCTGAGAAAGATTTTTTTTCTCGAGCACATGGAGGATGGTGTCAACTACACGGAAGTGACCTGGCTGAACGAGGATGATTTCGATGCATATTTCGCCGAGGGGCAACGACTGCAGCGGATCTATCACGACCGGATCGATATCGGGCTGGGCGTGGAGGTGGGGTATAATCCGGAACACGTCGACCAACTCCGCGACCGGCTGGCCCGAAGACCCTGGGACCGGATCGGGCTGTCCTTCCATTATGCCCGCCTGTCCGCCAATGAGCCGCATCTCAACCTGCTCAGCCGCAGATCCGAAAATATCAGCCGGGCCCGGGAGTTCGGGGCCGAAACGCTTCTGAGCCGCTATCTCGACACCCTCATCGAGGCCGTCACCCGGCTGCCGGCGGACGTGCTCTGTCACCTCGACGCCGCACTGCGCTATCTTCCCGAACTGACCTGGACGCCGGACCATCTGGAGCAGATCGACATCCTGCTCTCCCTGGTGAAGGGCAACAGGTTGCGCCTCGAAATCAACACCTCCGGCCTGCCGATCCGCGGCGAGCCCTTCCCCTCGTCGCTGATCCTGCGCAAGGCGATCAACCTCGGCATTCCCCTCGTTGCCGGCTCCGACGCCCACAGGCCGGAAGACGTCGGCCGCCATTTCGACGGGATCAAAGACCATCTCGGGAAGGCGGTTTCCCTCTGACGATTACCGTGACTGTTGGGTTGTGAAGATGCTGTACCCTGGCGGAATCGGGAAGGACGCACAACCGCACCCCTGTTTCGTCTCGCCGGGTTCAACACGACCGGCGAGGCGAAAGAGGTTATCGACGCGACCTGGGTGGTGCGCCGGCGGGATCAGAGAAGGATGTCGGCATCGATCCGTTTGATCAGGTTATACCCTCCGGGCAGGACAACGGTGTTGCGCAGGCCTGCGGCATCGAGGGCGAGCTGGCTTTCATAGGAACGGGAGCCGGCATTGCAGACGATGATCATGATCTTGTCCGTCGGCAGCACCTGATAGCCGCTGCGGACCTTGTCGTAGGGGAGCGACAGCCACAGTGCCGCGCCGAATTTGTCGACGTTCGGCTGGGCCTGCTTGGGATGGCGGACGTCGAGGGCGACCCAGTCCGGATGGCTGGAAGGATCGGCGATCCAGGCCAGAAACGACTGGATGTCGATCTGCCGCATCCGGTCATCACAAAGATTTTCCGCCGCGTAGGCGGCACTGTTGATCGCATCGATGGCGGTCGAGAATGGTGGTGCATAGGCCATCTCGATGGTGGCGAAGTCTTCGATCGTCGCCCCGGCGGTGATCGCCACCGCCGCCGCATCGATCCGTACCGACAGCGAATCGTTCATCGGCCCAATCCCCTGGAAACCGAGAACTTTCCTAGTCCGGCGGTCGAACACCAGCTCGAGACAGATGATCTCGCTGCCGGGAAAGAAATGGGCCCGATCGGCGGAGGCGGTCAGCGAAGAATCCGCCTGGAATCCCTGCGCCTTCGCCATTTCAAGACTGAGACCGGTGGCGCCGATCGCCATATCGAAGGCCTTCATCACGAAACTGCCGATCCCGCCCTTGAAGACGGCAGGGATCCCGGCCATATTGTCGGCGGCGACGCGGCCCTCCTTGTTGGCCAGACTGCCAAGCGGAGCGTAGAGGCCCCGGCCGGAGACCAGGTGACGGATTTCGACGCAGTCACCAGCCGCGTAGATCGCCGGATCCGACGTCTGCATCCGTTCGTTGACGACGATCCCGCCGTTCGCAGCCACATTGAGGCCGGCCTCCCTGGCCAGCTGCGACCGGGGCCGGACCCCGACCGCCATGATCACCATATCGGCGTCGATCGTCCTCTTCCCGGTCCGGACTCCCACAGCTTTGCCATCTTCGACGACGATCTCGGTCGCCGCCTCGCCAAGATACACCTCGACATTGTGCTGCCGCAGATGATTGGCAAGAGCGGCGGCCATCGGCCAGTCGACGATCTTCGGCAACAGCTGGTCCATGAACTCGACGATGACGGTCTCGATCCCCCACAGGTCGGTAAGGGCTTCGGCCATCTCGACCCCGATCGCGCCACCGCCGATGACCACCGCCTTACCCACCATTCCCTGGGCGATTCTCCTCTTGATCTCGATCGCCTTGTGGAGATCGCTGATGGTGAACACACCGTCGGCATCAACGCCGGGTATCGGCAGGACGAACGGTTCGCTGCCGGTGGCGAGCATCAGGTTGTCATAGGCAATGGCACTCCTGGCACCGGTTGCAAGATCCTCGACCTCGACGGTCTTGGCCCGACGGTCGATCGCCAGGGCGCGGGTCGACGTCATGGTCCTGACCCCCTTCGCCTGGTTAAAGAAATTGGCATCCCGCACCATGTGAAAACTGGTGGAGCGCAGTTCCTGTTCGTCGGAAACATCGCCTGACACATAATATGGAATGCCGCAACCGCCATAGGAAATAAGATTATCCTGATCTATCAGAGTCACGTCGGCCTCCGGCAGCACCCTCTTGATCCGGCTGGCCGCCTTCGGTCCGGCCGCAACCCCGCCAATAATGACAATTCGTTTTCCCATTACTCCCCTCCGTTACACTTGATATGCGCTCCTCCATCGGAGCCAGATATTAACATATGAACACTATCAAAACGAAAAGACAAGCGATTTTCCCAGCCTGATCGGGTCGTTGCTCCCGGCCGGCGACAACCGGCAGCCACGCCGTTCCTGCATCAAAACCGAAGAGCCGTCTCGCGGCCGGACAACCGGCAGAGATCGGCAGCGACGGCGGCTGGATCAGACTACCGGCAGGTGGATCGTAAAGGTCGTTCCTTCGCCGAGACGGCTGTCGACGAAAATTTCCCCCAAATGCCCCTCGATGATGTTTTTGGTAATCGCGAGACCAAGGCCCGTTCCCTTGCTCTTGTCGGTAAAAAACGGTTTGAAGATCTGGGCCAGCTTCTCTTCATCCATTCCGCAACCGCTGTCGTGGACCACGACCTTTATCCGTCGCCCTTCGTCACTGCTGCCGGTGCTGATCCGGAGGCGGCCGCCGTGGTCCATGGCCTGGATGGAATTGAGCAGTATATTGAGCAGGGCGCGGTAGACCTGGTCGATATCGACCGCTGTTTCCGGGAGGTCGGGGGCCAGATCGGCGAGCACATTCACCTGCTGCTCCTTGAACATCGGGGCGAGGAAGGCCAGAACCTTGTCGATGATGACGTTGACCTGCCCTCTCTCCATCTTCATCTGCTGCGGCCGGGCGAAATCCAGGAACTCGACGACGATGTTGTTCAGCCGCATCGTTTCATCGACAATGATCCTGGCCAGATGTTCGTTGCCCGGCGCCACCTTCTGGATCCTTTTTTCGAGGATCTCGGCGGTGCTGCGGACGATGCCGAGCGGACTCTTGATCTCATGGGAGACGGTGGCGACCATCGTTCCCAGGTGCGCCAGCCGTTCGGTCTGGTTCAGCTTCTCCTCGAGCCGCAATCGCTCCAGGGCCTTGCTTTCCATGATCCGGCCGGCGCGGGAGACGATGGTCCGCAGGACAAGGAACAGTACCCCCATGACGGCTGCCGACACCAGGATGATCCGGCCCTGCAGGTTGATGATGGAGGCATAGTTGTTCGACAGGTCCTTGACGATCTCGATGACCCCCATGATGACCTCGCCGCTCTCCCCGTCTTCACGAACCTGGCGGAAGGGGATATAGGCCCGGAGCTGGCAACTCACCGCCGGGGCCACCGACAGCAGGCTGAAGACCGAGCCGCGGTAGATGAACCGCGAATTGGCCTTCCCCTTCAGGGCCTGCTCGTACTCCACGCCTCCCTTGTCCTTTACCCCGACCAGTTCGCTGACGGTCGAATAGGAGATGATATTGACCCGTGAGTCATAGATCGTCACGGAGTCGATCTTCAGGCCCTGGATCAGGCCGCGCACGATCCGGTCGAGATTCTCGAACTGTTCGGGGTTGCTGAGGGCGATGCCGCCGTAGCGGACGACGGCGGGGAGGACAAAACGGCGAAAGACCTGCTGGTTGATGTTTTCAGCGAGGAGCAGCACATATTCCTGGCTCTGCTCGAGCATGACCCGACGGGCATGGTTCGAGATGATCCACGAAAGAATCAGGGTGAAGACGAGGATCACCCCAAGACTGGTAAAGGAAAAATACTTGACCAGCTTGAACGGCTGCAGACCGGTGTCGAATTTCTGCCGGCGGATGGAATCGAAGATCTCCTGCGGGTCCTGCCTAGTTTCCATGGCACACCCCGCAACGGCGGCAGACCGCGGTATCGCACGGCACCGTGGTCTTTTCGGCGAAGGCCCGCTGGTATTCCTGCCACAGGTAGCCGCGACTGATGCCATGATCGAGGATATCCCAGGGGAAGACACTGTTCTCATCATGGCCGCAGATCACAAATCGCTCGACATCCAGCTGCTGTCGCGCCATCGCCTTCTTCCACGGCAACCGGTGGGCGACCATATCCAGCAGGACGGCGGCCAGGCGGCGGTCCCCCTTCGCCAGCAGCGCCTGAAAAAGGACCTGCTCCGGCCGGTCATGGGTGAGGTGGACATTGGCCAGTCCGGTTATTCCGGAGCGCAGCAGTTCCTGGCGGCGCCGGAGTTCGGCCACGACCTGAAGGAGATCGCCATGCGCACCGGGCGGCAAAGCCGCGCTCATGCCGAAGGGATGGTACTGAAAGGGGGTCCAGGGCTTCGGGGCGAAACAGTTGACCGAGATCCGGATCTCGCACAACCGGCCCCTGGCCCTGCCGATCGGATCGATTGCCTCCTTGATCCTGGCGACGAGGAGCAGGAATTCCCGCAGGTCGGCATCGGTCTCGGTCGGCAGACCGATCATCAGATAGAGCTTTAATTTGAACAGACCAGCCGCCACCAGCTTTACGGCGGCCTGGAGAAGATCGTCTTCGCTGATGTTCTTGTTGATGACCCGACGCAGTCTTTCGGAACTGCCGTCCGGGGCAATGGCCACGCTCTTCAGCCCGCTCTTGCCGAGCAGTTCCAGTAAAGGCTGGCTGATCCGGTCGGCCCGCAGCGAGGAAAAAGACAGGGCGCACCCATTCAGTCCGATATGGTCGGCAATCCGGTCGAGCCCGTCCGGATCGGCCATCTCCATGCCGAGCAGCCCTATTCGGCTGACCGAGGCGTCTCGGGCCTCGAGTCCCTTGATCACCGCCGCCATATCCCACAGCCGTGGAGGCCGATAGACAAAACCGGCGGTACAGAACCGGCAGCCACGCGAACACCCCCGTCCGAGTTCGGTCAGATAGAGGTCGGCAAACTCGGCCTCGGGGGTCAGCAACTGCGAGTGCCCGGCGACGGCACAGGATGACAGACTGGTCTTGGTGATCCGCGGCGGCAGCCCGGCCGGATGGTCGTATCCCGCGAACTGCCCCCGTTCGTCATATCGCGGAGGGTACAGCATGGGCGCGTAGCAACCGGGCAGGTCGCGGTTGATCGACCACAGCAGATCCCGGCGCGAGCCGGAGCCGGACAGACCTGCAACAATCGCTCGCATCAGTTGCGGCAGGACAGGTTCGGCCTCGCCCACCACAAACAGATCGACAAACGGCGCGATGGGTTCGGGGTTCATGAAGGCGACCACGCCGCCGCAGACAAGCAGCGGGGAATCTGCCGAGATCGCAGGATTCCGCTTTTCAGCCCAGGGTTCGATGCCGGCGGCAAGAAGCATCTCCACCAGGTGCCGGTAGTCGTGCTCGAAGCTTATAGAGATGAAGACCAGGGAAAAATGGTTCAGCGGCCTGTCCGACTCGATCGAGCGGAGAGGTTTGCCCGGGGATGGCAGGAAGAAGCGCTCACAGACGACTGCCTCTTCCTCGTTGAGAAGGCTGTACACCAGTTGGAAGCCGAGACTCGACATGCCGACCTGGTAGGTGTTGGGATAGACCAAGGCTGCCGGCAGCCGGCCGGTCCATTTTTTCAGGTATCCCCCCCGTTCCTTGTCGAGGAGGGCCTGACGCGGACTAATCCCTGTTTTGCCCGGTTTCCGTCTGCCGATTCCAGTCACTCCGCCTTAATTGGCCTTTTTCCGGAGATAGGTCGGAGTCTCCAGATAGTCCTCGTTCCAGCTGTTGCTCCGGCGCGCCCTTTCGCCTTCGTTGATATTGGACACCCCGAGATTTTCAAAGGAATCGAAGTTGGAACCGGGAAGCGGCGCCACCCTGGGATGACGATTGGCCTGGGCGGGAACTGCCGTCGACTGGACCTCCGGCTCGCGAACCTGTTTTTTCTTCACCAGATCATCGACCTGGGCGATCGTCTCCTTCTTTTTGAGGACATCGCCGATGCCGGTGGCAATGACTGTCACCTGCAGGGCGTCATCGAGCGAGTCGTCGTAGAGGGCGCCAACCACGATCTTGGCATCCTCGTCGACCTTCTCCTGAATCAGGGCGGAGGCCTCCATGAATTCGGCAAGAGTGAACGTCTCCTCTGATGCCGAGATGTTGATGATCAGGCCCCGGGCGCCATCGATGCCGACATCCTCGAGGAGCTGGTTGTCGATCGCCCGTTTTGCAGCCTCGATAGCCCTGTTCTCTCCGACCGCCCGACCGGAACCCATCACGGCAGGGCCTACCTCCCGCATGACCGTGCGGAGATCGGCAAAATCGGCGTTGATCAGACCCGGCATGTTGATCAGGTCGGTGATCCCTTTCACCGCCTGCAACAGCACCGTGTCCGCCATACTCAACATATCGGAGAGCTTGCTCGTTTTCTGCATCAGCGACAGCAGACGGTCGTTGGGAACCGTGATGATCGTGTCGGCATATTTCTGCAGTTCCTTCCACCCCGCTTCGGCATTGCTGGCGCGGTGTCGGCCTTCGAAGCTGAACGGCTTGGTCACCACGGCAACGGTCAGAGCGCCGAGTTCCTTGCTGGCCCTGGCCACTACCGGCGCGGCGCCGGTGCCGGTACCGCCGCCGAGACCGGCGGTGACAAAGACCATGTCGCTGCCCTTCAGGGCCGACTTCAGGTCTTCCAGGGACTCGAGCGCGGCCTGAGCCCCGGTATCCGGGTCGGCACCGGCTCCCAATCCCTTGGTAATGCCAGGTCCGATCTGGAGACAGATGTCCGCCTTAGAAAAGTTGAGGGCCTGCTTGTCCGTATTGGCAACGATGAATTCGACTCCCTGGAGGCGATTGGTCACCATGGTGTTGATGGCGTTGCCCCCACCGCCGCCGACACCGATGACCTTCACAGTCGCAACACCTTCCTGCTCTGCCATTCTGAACGGCATAATCTCTCTCCAATATTGACTTGACCTTTAGGCAACAAGATCAATAATTCTTTTTAATTTACGAAATATAGCACTTGCGACCATTCCCTCAACGAAAAACTCGGCGCTACATTATTTTTTTAAACCACCCCTTCATCCTTCCTATGACCGACAGATCATTGTGACGATTTTCTCTCCCCTTTTCACGACCATACATCACCAATCCCACCGCTGTCGTGCATCGAGGCGAATACACTTCTTCGACTCGCCCGGAGATCCTTGACGGATAGCCGATGCGGACCTGCATGTCAAAGATCTGCTCCGCCAGGTCGACCACATTGGCCAGAAGGGCGGTGCCGCCGGTAATGACCACGCCGCCGTTGATCCGGTTTTTCTGCCCGGAGGCGACCAGTTCCCGATCGACCATTTCGAGGATCTCGATCATTCGGGCCTCGAGGATATCGACAAGAACCTTCTGGGTGACCTTTCGCGGCTCGCGGTCGCCGACTGTCGGCACGTCGACGACCAGGTTCGGCTTGATGATCGAGGCGATCGCCCCGCCGAAATCCTCCTTCAACCGTTCGGCCTCCTGCAGCGGCGTCCGCAATCCGACCGAAAGATCGTTGGTCAGGTTATGGCCGCCGAGTCCGATCTCGCAGGTGTGACGGATGGTGCCGTCGCAGAACACCGCCACATCCGTGGTTCCGCCGCCGATATCGACCAGGGCGACACCGAGTTCCATCTCGTCCCGACTGAGCACGGCATTGGCGGCGGCAATCGATTCCAGTACGATATCGGCCACCTCCAATCCAGCCTTGTTGCAGCAGGTGACCAGGTTATGCACCGCGCCGATATCGGCGGTCACCATATGGACATTGGTCACCAGCCGCACCCCGGTCATCCCGATCGGATTCTGGATGCCGGTGTGATCATCGACCATGTATTCCTGCGGCATTACATGAATAACTTGCTGGTTTTCAGAAATTTTGACCGTGCGGGCGGCGCTGATCACCTCATCGATATCGACCTTCTTGATTTCGCGGTTGTTGATCGCCAGGATGCCCGGGCTGTTGAAGCCCTTGATATGGTTGCCGGCAATCCCGACATAGACGTCGACCGCACGCAGATCACAGCCGGCGGCCTCTTCCGCGGCCCGCACGGCCTGCTTGATGGAATTGACCGTGCTTTCGATATTGACGACGATCCCCTTTTTCAGACCCTGTGAGGGAACGATGCCGACACCGATGATATCGGTGGACTCATCCGTCACCTCACCGACAACGCAGCAGATTTTTGTCGTCCCGATATCAAGGCCGACAACAAGTTCTCCCGGCTCCCGTTCTTTCTCTACCTGCTCGAAAGTCTCTTCTTTCTCAATTTCCTGCATTTCGTCCATTGTGTTCAACCTGATCCGCTCTGTGCCACCAGCACCTTGTCTTCCAGATAATCCATCCGGATATATTCAACCCGAGAAATCTGCATTTCCTTCTCTTGTTTCTTATACAGAACTTCGAGCACCTTCACCAGTCGATTATATTTGGTTTCCGCCTTCCCTCGGCCAAAAAAAATCGGAAAAGGATATTCCACAAGAAAAATAACCAGTTCACCGATATGATTGACATGCATTTCGGAAACCGCCTGCTTCGGCAGGTTTGGATTGTTCTTCTGGGTCTGCCGCAGAAACCCGAGAATGTCGGCCAGCACCTCCCGTCTCCGCTCATCCTCCTTGACCCGTTCAAGCCCGGTAATGACGGGGTGATCGATATCCATCCCGGCACCAACCTTGATGAAGACCTTGCCATCCCTGTTCATATAGAACAGGCCGGGATCCTCCTCCTGTCCCTGGCGATACACCAGGGCGAACGGTTCATGTTCGGTGACCCTGACAATGACCGTCGACGGCCAGTCGCGCTCGACCTTGACGGAGCTGACCCATGGGTTTTCGGCGATTTTCCTCTCGACTTCGGCGGTGTCGAGCCGCAGCAGGTTGGACCGGTAGAGGACCAGCCCGCCCTGACTGCGCAGGGTGCTCTCGCCGATGGTCGAACCGCCGTCAACGGTTACCTTGTGCAGTTGAAACATCGGCAGAACCGGCATGACATCCCGCCACCCCTGCCACCCCTGCCCGATCCGGTAACCGACGACGACAACCACAACCAGGATCAGACCGACAGCGATCTTCATTATCGGGATCTTTGTCGGTTCCTTTCGCCGATAGCCTTGATCCCTGACTGCCTTTTTCCTGGAAAAAAACTGGACGAGCGAGGACAGTGAAAGGCGTCGCTTCTTGTTTTTTTCTGCCCTCTTGTCGCCATAGGCGGTCCGGAACGGGGGATCGAACGAGCGGTAGCCGGTTTTTTTCTTCCGTCGCGAAAAAAGTTTCTCGACCTTCCCCAGGCTCTCCTGAATCCACTTCTTCATAGCTCTCACAGGAAGTGAACCTCGGGTTCCAGTTCAACACCGCTGTCCTGCCGCACCTTTTCCTGAACCAGGCGCATCAGGGCCAGCACATCCGCTGCCGTGGCGCCGCCGGTGTTGACCAGAAAGTTGGCATGCCGTTCCGACACCATCGCCCCGCCGATCCTGGCCCCTTTCAGCCCCGCGGCCTCGATCAACCGGCCGGCGCCGGCATGGGCCGGGTTCTTGAAGAAGGAACCGGCGTTGCCCTGCCCCGACGGCTGGCCGGCGCGTCTCCTGGCCTGAAGCGCCGCATGCCGCCGGCGAATTTCCTCCGGATCGTCCTCCATCAGGCCCAACTCGACAGCGACCACGACCGCCCGGCCACAGAGCTCCGGAAAGTCCCGCCAGCAACGATAGCCGAAATGAAGGCGATCCCTACTCAGAATCTGTTCACCGTCCGGGTCGAGAACCGTCACCGTCCTGATGACAGCCGCCATCTCCCCACCCCAGGCCCCGGCATTCATGATCACCGCCCCGCCCACGGTACCGGGGATGCCGCCGGCGAACTCCAGGCCGGTCAGCCCTCGGTCCATACAGACCATCGCAGCCTTTGCCAGGCTGCAGCCGGAACCGATCGCGACAACACATCTCCCGGAGCGACAGGGCCCGAATTCAAGCTGCCGGAAACCGTCTCCCAACAAAATGATCACTCCGGCAAAACCCTCATCCCGGACCAGGATATTCGTCCCCTTGCCGATGATCCGCCACGGCACCCCGGTTCGACGAAGGAACTCCAGCAGCGTCGCCAGTTCACGGCGGTCCTGCACCTTCACCAGAGCCTCGGCCGGACCGCCGATCGCAAAGGAGGTGTACCCGGCAAGAGGGCAGTCCCATTGCACCGGTTCGGCCATGATCCTGCTGAGCTCCTCTCTGATCACGGGGTCCACGCCTGTTCACCGTTGCCGTTGTTCCAGGAGAAGCAGCAGCTCTTCCCCCACCTTGACGATATTGCCGGCGCCAAGGGTCAGCACCAGATCATTGTCCTGCAGCATCGGCGGCATCTCCGCCGCCATCGTGCCGACATCGGCGATATAGAGGGTGTTGCGCTGGCCGTGACGCTTGATTTCTTCGAGCAGTACTCTGCTGTTGACCCCTTCGATGGGCTCCTCGCTGGCGGCATAGACCTCCGTCATGACCAGAACGTCGGCCAGGTGAAAACAGGTCAGAAATTCCTTGAACAGCGCCTGGGTCCTGCTGTAGCGATGCGGCTGAAAAAGCACCACCAGCCGCTTCTCCGGCCACGCCTCCTTGATCGCCGCCAGCGTCGCCCTGATCTCGGTGGGATGATGACCGTAATCGTCGACAACGGTGATCTCGGCGACCTCGCCCTTCCTCTGCATCCGCCGCTGGACCCCGGCAAAGGTGCGCAGGGTGCCGGCGATGACAGCAAACGGTATCTCCAGTTCAAGCCCGACGCAGACGACCGCCAGGGCGTTATAGACATTGTGCCTGCCGGGAGGGGCGAGATCGAGGTTGCCAAGTTCGGCACCGCCCTTCTTGACGGTGAAATGGACCCTGCCGTCGCGGAAAAAGATATTCTCGGCGTAGATATCGGCCTGCGGAGTCAGGCCGTAGGTGATGATCCGCCGCCCGATGAACGGCAGCAGGTCGGCGATGTTCTGATCGTCGAGACAGAGGACCGCGGCGCCGTAGAACGGGATCTTGTTGATGAACTGGAGAAAGATCTCCTTGATATGAGCAAGATCGCGATAGTAGTCGAGATGTTCGAGGTCGATGTTGGTCACGACTTCGACCACCGGCGACAGCTTGAGGAACGAGCCGTCGCTCTCGTCGGCCTCGGCGACGAGGAAATCGCCCTGCCCCAGCTTGGCGTTGCCGCCGAGACTGTCGACCTTGCCGCCGACGACGATCGTCGGATCGAGTCCAGCCCTGGCCAGGAGCCAGGCGACCATCGAGGTCGTCGAGGTCTTGCCGTGACTGCCGGCAATGGCGATACCGAATTTTTTCAGCCGCATCAGCTCGGCCAGCATCTCGGCCCGCTGGATCACCGGGATGAACTGCTCCCGCGCCGCCACAACCTCGGGATTGGTGGCGGAGATGGCCGAAGAGGTGACGACGACGTCGGCCCCGACGATCCATTCGCTCCGGTGCCCCTGGTAGACCGTTCCGCCGAGATTACTGAGGTTAACGGTAATTGCCGAACTATGGAGATCGGAACCGGAGACCGTGTAGCCCAGATTGAGCAGCAGCTCGGCAATGCCGCTCATGCCGATGCCACCGATGCCGACGAAATGGATATGTTTGGTTTTTCTGTACATACTTGCCTTTCAGAGGCCGGATCCTGCCATTTTCCCACCGATCAGCTGCCGACAGACGGCAACAATCGCCTGCGCCGCCTCCGGCATAGCGGCCTGCCGCATCGCCGCCCCCATCTTTTCCCGCAAACCCTGATCGCCCGCCACCTGCCCGATCTGTTCGGCCAGCAGAGCGACGGTGAGATCTTTTTCCCGAAACATCAGTGCCCCGCCTTTGGCAACATAATAGCCGGCGTTTTTTTCCTGGTGGTTGTCGGCAGCATAGGGGTAGGGCACCAGAATCGCCGGCAGACCGAGGACCGCCAGTTCGCTCAGGGTTGTGGCGCCCGCCCTCGATACCACCAGATCGGCGCGCCCGTAGACGCTCGTCATGTCGCGAAAAAAAGCCGCCACTTCAGCCGGGACCCCAGCCTGCCGGTAGGAGGCCGTTATCTCGGCTTCGTCTTTTTCCCCGGTCTGGTGGATCAGACGGATGCCGTGCAACCGCGACGATCCCGCCGCACCACAGAAGGCGTCCCTGACCAGCATGTTCAGGGCATGGGCCCCCTGGCTGCCGCCCAGCACCGCAACCGTCAGTCCGGTTGCCGACTCCGAACGCAGGTTCCCGGCCAGATCGGCGATCCCCTGGCGCACCGGGTTGCCGGTCAGGACGCATTTCCGTCCCGGGAAAAACCCGTCGCTGTCCGGCAGCGACAGGCAGATCCGGTCGACGATCGCCGCCAGTTTGCGGTTGGCCAGGCCCGGCACCGAATTCTGCTCGTGAATGACGGTCGGGATGCCGAGGGCCCGGGCGGCGGCCACGACCGGCCCGGTGACATATCCGCCGACCCCGAGGACCACATCGGGCCTGAACCGGCGGATATGGCCGATGGCCTGCAGAAACGAAAGCGGCAGCACGAGCAACGCCCTGACCAGCTCGATCGGGTTCTTGCCCTTGAGCCCATAACAGTCGACACTGCAACCGGTGAAACCATGATTGCCGAGGCTGACCGCATCCATCTTCCGTTTCGTGCCGACAAAGAGCACCTGCGTCCCCGGATACTCGGCGCAGAAGGCCTCAGCGGCGGCGATCGCCGGAAAGAGATGGCCGCCGGTGCCGCCACCGGTCAGCATCAGATGGATCGGCCGTCTTCCACTCATACTTCCCCGCCGCTTCCGACCGGAGCGGCCGCTCCTTTCAGCCCCCGCACCGCCGCGGCAAACACATCACCCCGGTGGGCATAGCTGGTGAACATATCGAAACTGGCACAGGCCGGCGACAACAGCACGGCATCTCCCGGCCGTGCCGCGGCCTGCGCCTTGCCGACGGCCTCCTCCATCGTCGCGGCCCGGTCGAGCGGCGCCGTCCCGACCAGCGCCGCCGCGATCTGGTCGGCGGCCTCGCCGATCAGGATGACGCGTCGGGCCTTGTTTCGGACCCCTTCCTGCAGCAGTGCGTAATCCTCGCCCTTGTCCCTGCCGCCGGCGATCAGCACCACCTTGCCTGCAACCTGGGCCAGGGCGGCCAGGACGGCGCCGGTGTTGGTCGCCTTGGAATCGTCGTAGTAGGTGATGCCATCGATCTGCGCCACCTCCTCAACCCGGTGACGCAGCGGCTGAAACGCTAACAGGCCCGCCAGGATGTCGTCTCGGCTGCAACCGGCCGCTCTGGCCGCGAGGATCGCCGCCGCCGCGTTCATCAGGCCGATGGCGTTGGCCAGCCTGCTGCCGGCGAGATCGTAGCTCTCCACCTCCGGCCAGGCCAGCAGGATCCTGTCGCCCTTTATCCTGGCCTGGCAGTCGGCGGTGTGGCCGAACAGCAGGACCCGGCCGGCGATCGCCGCCAGTGCCTGGCGGCAGAGAGGGTCATCACCGTTGACAATGGCCGTGTCGGCCGCCCCCTGGTTGGCAAAGATCTTCAGCTTGGCCCGACTGTAGCCGGCAAGACTGCCATGGCGGTCGATATGGTCGGGGGTGATGTTGAGCAGCAGGGCGATATCGGGCCGGAAACTCCCGGCCGTGTCGAGCTGGAAACTCGACACCTCGAGGACCACGGCGTCGGCCCCGGTCTCGTCGAGGAGATGATGGAAGAGCGGCGTCCCGATGTTGCCGCCGACAAAGGCGTTCTTGCCGGCACCCTGCAGCAGCTGGCCGATCAGGGTCGTCACGGTCGTCTTGCCGTTGGTGCCGGTAATGGCGATGACCGGATCGGAGAGGACCGGGGCGGCGACCGCCAGCTCCCCGACGATGGCCACCCCGCGCCCGCGCAGCTCTTGAAGCAGGGGCAGATGAAGCGGGACCCCGGGACTGACGAAGACCATGTCGACTCCGGCAAAAAAGGCGGAACGGTGGCCGCCGGCCTCCCAGGCAACCCCTGTCTCCCGCAAAAAGCCGCCTTCTCCGGCAACAAACTCCGGCTCACGGCGATTGTCGGAAACGATGACTTCGGCACCGCAGGCCAACAGGTAACGGACCGCCGCCCGACCGGACAGTCCCAGGCCGATGACGGCGATGCGCATTCCCGGTTTGATCAAGGTGTTCTTTGTCATCGCAGCTTCAATGTCGCTATGGCCAGGAGTCCGAGGAGGATCGAGACGATCCAGAAGCGGACCACGACCTTCGACTCATGCCAGCCTTTTTTCTCGAAATGATGGTGAAACGGGGCCATCAGGAAGATCCTCCGGCCATGGGTCATCTTGAAATAACCGACCTGCATGATGACCGAAAGAGCCTCCAGGACGAAGATGCCACCGACGATAGCGAGCAGGAATTCCTGCTTGATGATGATCGCGACGGCCCCCAGGGCGCCGCCCAGAGCCAGTGATCCGACATCGCCCATGAACATCTGCGCCGGGTAGGCATTATACCAGAGAAAGCCGAGACAGGCACCGACGATGGCGCCGCAGAAGATCGCCAGCTCGCCGCTGCCGGGAACATAGGGAATCTGCAGATACTGGGCGAGGACCAGGTGGCCGGCGAGATAGGAGAAAACCAGATAGACTGCGGCGGCGATGATCGTCGGGCCGGCCGCCAGACCGTCGAGCCCGTCGGTGAGATTGACCGCGTTCGAGGCGCCGACAATGACGATGATGGCGAAAATGACATAAAACCAGCCGAGATCGGGGTTGATATTTTTCAGGAAAGGAAGGCTGAGATGGCCGTCGAAACCGGGGTGGAGCAGAATATACAGGCCGACAACCGAGGCGCCGACGATCTGCAGGACCATCTTCCAGCGGGCACTGAGTCCCTTGCTGTTCTTCCTGCTGATCTTCCGGTAGTCATCGATGGCGCCGATCAACCCGTAGAACAGCAAAGTAAACTGGAGCAGCCAGACCAGATCCGAATCCAGCCGGGCCCAGAGCAGGGTCGAGAGGGAGATCGCAATCAGGATCAGCAGACCGCCCATCGTCGGCACGCCCTGCTTGACAAGATGGGTTTCGGGACCGTCATCCCGGACCACCTGCCCGATCTGCAGGCGTTTCATCGCCCGGATGAAGGCCGGGCCGAAGACGTACATGATCAGAAACGCGGTGATGGCCCCGCAGATACACCGGAAGGTGATGTAGCGAAAGACATTGAAACCGATAAAGGTTGTATGGAGGGGATACAATAGATGATACAGCATCGGGTCATTCTCACATGTTCAATTTGCAATCATTCTGTACTCAAAAAACAGAAAACAGCGTTGTACATTGAACGCCGACATTCCTCAAGCCTTTCCTGTCAGGCTGGCGACAACGGTCTCCAATTTCAACCCCCGCGAGGCCTTGACCAGAAGCCAGTCCCCTTTGCCGAGTTTCCCATCCCGCTCCAGTTCCTTTATCCACGCCGCCGCCTGCTCCTTGTCCGCAAACACCCTGACCTGGTCTTCCCCCATACCGGCCATTCCGGCCGCCTCCGCCGTAAACCCGGCAAAGTCGCCGACCAGACCAAGATAACGAACCCGGCATTCGGCCGCCAGTCTGCCGACCTCGCGATGCGCCGCCTCGCTGCTGTCGCCGAGTTCGAGCATGTCGCCGAGAATCGCCGCCGTCACCCGCGCCCGCATCTGGGCGAGGGTCCGCAGGGCCGCCGCCATCGAGGCCGGGTTGGCGTTGTAGGTGTCGTTGAGAATGCCGTAGCCGGCGGGAGCCATTATCGTTTCCATCCGTTTCGTTGCCGCCCGGAAATCGCCCAGACCGGCCGCGATCGCACCGCCATCGGCACCTGCCGACCAGGCCAGGGCGGCGGCGGCAAGGGCGTTGGTGACGTTGTGCTGCCCGGCGACGCGAAGGCGGACATCGACCGAACCACCGGGAAAGTGCAGGGTGAATGAGGACCGACCGTCGTCGCCGACCGCGATACCTGTCGCCCAAAAATCAGGAGGGGCGGCTCCCATCCCCGGATGCAGGCCGAAGGTGATCTGCCGCTGCCGGTATTTCCCGGCACAGCGGCGCACCAGCGGATCGTCGGCATTGACGACCAGGACCCCGTCCGGTGCTGTCCCGGCAAACAGCTCCTCCTTGGCCCGGGCAACCCCCTCGATGGATTGCAGACCTTCGAGGTGGGCGGCGTGAATATTGGTGATACAACTGATATCCGGCTCGGCGATCGCTGCCAGGCGTTCGATCTCGCCGGGACGGTTCATCCCCATTTCGATGACTGCGGCCCGGTGCTTCACCGACAGCGGCAGCAACGATACCGGCATGCCGATCAGGTTGTTGAAGTTGCCGGCCGTTTTCAACACACAGTCTGACGGGTTGTCAGGTCCGGGCGGCCAGTGCCGGGCAAGGATCGCCGCCGTCATCTCCTTGACCGTCGTCTTGCCGCAGCTGCCGGTCAGTCCGATCACCACCGGCGCACTCAATCTGCGGATCAACCGCCGCCGGTAGTTGGCGAGATCCCCGAGGGCATGCTGAGTATCGTTCACCACGACCTGCGGCACTGCCCCGGCGTAGCGAGCCTCAATCCGTCGCGCCACGACGAGACAGCCCGCTCCCCTGTCGACGACCTGGCCGATAAAGTCATGGCCATCAAATCTCTCGCCCTCGATGGCGACGAAGATATCCCCCGGCCCGACAGCTCGGCTGTCCGTCGCCACCTGTCCGAGGAGTTCAAAGCTCGACATTTCCGGTTCTTCAACGCCCGTCGCGGCGACGACGGCCGCCACGGTCCAACCGCTCAGGACATCCTTTGCCTGAAGGCAGTCGTCGAAAAATCGTTTTTCTCCTCCGACCAACTGATATTGCTCATGGCCCTTGCCGGCGATCAGCACGATGTCCCCCCCGCCGGCGTTCCGGATCGCCAGGGCAATCGCCTCGCCCCGCCCGGCTACGACGACGCAGCCCTTCTCAGCGACATTCCTCGTCGCCAACCAGTCAACCGGCCGGCAGGCCGTCCCGGCGGCGGCGACACCTGACGCCACCTGCTCCCGTATCGCCTCCGGCCGTTCGCTGCGGGGGTTGTCATCGGTCACGATCACCACATCGCAGATCTGCGCGGCAATGCCTCCCATGACCGGTCGCTTGCCGGTATCCCGGTCACCGCCGCAGCCGAAGACGCAAAACAGTTGCCGATGCGGGAGAGCGGCCAGCGCCGCCAGCACCTTTTCGAGGGCATCCGGCGTGTGGGCGTAATCGACAAGGACGACAGGCTGCCCGGAGGAATCGACGCCGGCGATCGCCACCCGCTGCAACCTTCCCGGGGCGCCCTGCGCTCCGGAAAGCAGGGAGACCGCTTTTCCGGTCGGAATCCCGAGCGCATGGGCCACAGCGAGACAAACCATGACATTGTCGGCATTGAATCGGCCGACGAGAGGGGAGTGGAGGAAGAACTCGCCGTCGGGGGTCGCTATCGTCAGCCGATTGCCCATGAGATCGGCCTCAAACCCGGCCAGCCGGAGATCTGCCTCCGGATGTGCGCCGCAGATCAGCGACCGTACCTCGCGATCCCGACACTGCAGGGCGAGCATGCCTGACCAGCCGCCTTCCTCGGCAGTTCCCTGGGGATAGCCGATAACCGCGTTGCCCGTCGCCTTCAGGTGGTGCGTGAAGAGGCGCGTTTTTGTCTCAAAATACTCATACATATCGGCATGATAATCGAGATGATCGCGTGTCAGGTTGGTGAAGGCGGCGACATCGAAATGTAAGTTGCCAATCCGCGACTGGGCCAGGGCATGCGAGGAGACCTCCATGATGACATGGCTGACCCCGGCATCGGCCATCCGTCGCAGCAGTTCCTGGAGGAGCATGGCATCCGGCGTGGTGTGGGTAGCAGGGAAGACCGTCTTCCGGCCATCGACTGTATATCGGTAATTGACCGTGCCGATGACGCCGACGCCGTACCCCAGGCCGGAGAGAATTTCTTCGAGAAGATAGGTGATCGTCGTTTTGCCGTTGGTTCCCGTAATGCCGATGAGCTGCAGCGACGCGGAGGGGTGGCCGTACCAGGCCTCCGCCATTTCCGCATACGCCTCCTTGCTGTCATCGACGGCAATGACACAGGCATCCGAGGGCAGCAGCAGAGCGGAAGCGCATCGCCCCTGCTCGACGACGACGGCGGCACAGCCGCGGCGGATCGCATCGTCGATATAGGCATGACCGTCGACCAGAGTACCGGCAACGGCGACAAAGAGACTGCCGGGCACTACCCGGCGTGAATCGGCGGTGATGCCGATAACATCAGGCAGCTGCTTCTGCTTCCCTGTCCGGAGAACCTCATGGGGCATTCCGTCGAGGAGCCGTACAAGCGGTATAGCGTTGCCGTCCAATGATGTCCCGGTCATGACCTGTTCTCCTGTTCCTCAGCCATCGCTACCGCGACTCCTTTTGCAACGTCTGTTTTTTCTCAAGATTTTTCAGTTGGATGGCCTCTTCTTTCTGCAACACGATGACACATTCACCTTTTTTGGCCAGCAACTCCCCGGGCTTCGGTTCCTGTCCCGTGACCTTGCCGGCACCGACGATCCGAATCCTGACATCCGCCTTTCCCAGGGTCCTGAGGGCTTTCCGCAGGCTCATGCCCTTCAGATCCGGCATCGGAAAGATCTTGTCCTCCTCAGACAGCGAACTGACCCGGATCGTCCGGTCCAATCCGACATCGTCTTTTGCCGCGGTATAATTGACCTTCTTCCGCTCCCCGGGCGAGACGACATCGGAGACCGTCATTCCCACCTGCTGCAGGACGGCAATCCGTTGCACCACAGAATCGACCGCCTTGGCCAGGTCCTGGTCCTCCGCTTTTCTGGTTTTGACATTGACAGCCGGTTCCTTGACCACCACCAGCAGAACCAATTCGGGATGGAGGGAAGGAACGACGGTAAACTGCAGACGGTAACGATTCAGATTCCAAAGTGATTTTTTCCCGGTCGCCACCAGATTATCGGTTTCGAAAAAGATTGAATCGAGCTGGCCTGATTGCGACTGTCCCGCCAGCAATCGCATGATTTCCCTGGAAGTCTGGGCGGAAACGGTCTGTCGGCCGGTGAGGGATTCCTGCCGCCCCGGCACGGGATACTCTCTTTTGGTCTCCGGATCAACCAGCTGCGACACCGCCCTGGCCCTGACTTTTTCCCCGCTGTTCAGCAGACAGGTCACCGAGGTAAGCAGTTGCAGCGGGGTCAGGAAGCCCGGAACCGTATCGAAGCTCTCCTCCTCTTTCGACGCTATCTCATGCATCTCGCTTGATGAGGACAACAGTTTGCTGTCTTCGATAAACTCGGGCGGCAGAGGTTCGTTGAGACCTATCCTGTCCCAGAGCCGAACCTGACTGCCCAGACTCTCATCGGAGGGGATCAGACTCCACGGCAACTGGCCTCCGGAGACCTCGTTCTGGGTGTTCAACAGGGAGGCATCACGAAGAAAACGGCGGATTTCGACAGGAAGCAGGATCGGCTCAAGGAAGAGGTTGGTCAGCACATCCTCCGGATACTCCCGGTAATTATTGGGATTGTAGGAAGGATACTGCACCGACGCCACGATCGCCCCGGAACCGGCTTCCATCAGATAGGCCCCGGCCTTGACTCCCGACTGGCGGGCAACGATGTTTTCGATCAGAGTCTCGAGAATCCCCTGGATCTTCAGATCAATTGTCAGAACGAGATGGGGGAACCCCCGGAGGTGGTCGGCGTTTTCCTCACTGACCGTCGTGTGCCGGCTGAGCAGAGAATCGTAATAATACTCGATTCCCGAAAGACCAATGTCATTTTCGGCGAATCCGACAAGGTGAGCGGCTGTTTCCTCCTGGGGATAAAAGCGGGCCTTCTCCTGGCTCAGAAATATCCCGGGGATATTGAGTTTTTTGACCGATTCTTCCTGCTGCTGGCTGATGTTCTGGAAGACCCAGGTCCTCAGGGCATCTCCCTGTAATCGCTCAAGAATCTGCTGACTGTCGACCAGCAGGACGGATGAGAGCTTGGCCGCGGTCTCCTCGGCAGCCGGAATTTCCCTCATCCTGGCGCAGACTGAGACCTTTTCGAGTGATACCGCTAGTTCCTTGAAATTCCGATCATAGATTATCCCCCGAGTATCACTTCCGGAATCCATCGATTTCCGGGCGACTTCAAAAAAATCCTGTGCCTTGACGAACAGCTTGTGGAAATCGACGTAATACCAGGAGGCAGCGGCCAGTACGATCAGAAGGATGGCAAACAGGATCGCCGGTCTACGCCCGGTATTCTTCCTCGCACGTAGACGGGATGATTTTGCCATTTTTCCACTCAGAAGTACCTGAATTGTCCGGAAGCGCGATTATATCTGAGCACCTGCCCCTTATCCGGCTTTGACAGTGAGACAGAGCCGCCGGCAACCGAAGTGACCTGTTCCGGGGTCAGCAGCTGTGATCTCTCAGCCTTCAACAGACTGTTGGTGATCATCAGGTCATAGTGGAGGTCGTCGGTTGTGGCAATAGACTCCTCGACACTCGAAACCAGGAACCCGAAGAGGAGTTGAATGGCGAACACGACTGGCAACAGGACAACCAGCCCTTTGCCGATGGCCTTCCAGACCTCGACGCCGCCCGGCAGGACGATACCGCGGCGCCGACCCAGAAGATGCCGTATCCTGATTGGAACAGTGGAACGATAGTACGCTTGAGTTGATCCCTGATACAACATGACTCCTCCCCCCTCATTGTTCCGCTCTTTTGCAGGCGGCCCTCAACCGGGCGCTGCGAGAGCGCGGATTCTCCGCAATTTCCTCCGCCCGCGGCATGACGGGCTTTGCCGTGAGTACTTCCAGTTCCTTGTTTTGACGAAATTTTCTTTTCACTATCCGATCCTCAAGAGAGTGAAAGGAAATCACACAGAAGCGGGCGCCGGTATTCAACAACGGCACGGCCTCGTCAAGTATCCGGGCCAGGTTTTCCAGTTCGGTGTTGACGGCAATGCGCAGGGCCTGGAACACCTTGGTCGCAACATGGATCTTCTTCGGATGAAATCTCCGCGGCACCGCTGCCGCCACCAGAGCCGCCAGTTGCCGGGTAGTGCGAATCGGCTCTTTTTCACGCGCCCTGGCTATCTCTGCCGCAATCGGTCGAGCCTGGTATTCATCACCAAAATAAAAAAAGATATCCGCCAGTTGTTCTTCGCTACACGACGCCAGGAGGGAAGCAGCCGTAGTATCCTGGCGGATATCCATTCTCATGTCGAGCGGCTCGTCTCGCTGGAAACTGAACCCTCTTTCTCCTCTGTCCAACTGCAGCGACGACAGTCCGATATCTATCAGCACGCCGTCCACCCGATCGATCCCCAGCCCCTTGAGGCCGCTGACAATCTCGGCAAAATTGCTCCTGATGATCGTCAACCGCGTACCAAAATCCCTCAGGCGTTTGCGGCTCAGCTCAATCGCCGCTTCGTCCCATTCAAAGGCGATCACCCGACCGTCCGGTGCAGATCGGGACAATAGTGCTTCCGTGTGTCCGCCCAGGCCGAGCGTGCCATCGACATAAACGCCGCCCGGCACGGGATCGAGATACCGAAGGATCTCATCGACCAGGACTGAGCGATGGATCTCTTCGATCGCCGCTTCCACACCCATCAGAGAATTCCGAGACGGGCAAGGCTCTCGCCGAAATCGTTGAATGTCTCACCGGTCGCATCGTTCTCCCGGACCCATGCCTCCTTGTCCCAGATCTCGATCCAATCAAGCATTCCGGTCAGAACAACATCCCTCTTCAGCCCGACATCCATCCGCAGATTCTGGGGCAACAGGATTCGCCCCTGTTTGTCCAGAAGGCATTCGGTGACGCCACCGATGACATAACGGACGAAGCTGGTCATGCCCTGCTGTCCCTTCCCTTCCGTCAGTAACTTGTTTTCCAGAATATCCCAGGCGGCAAGGGGATAGGCGCGGAGGTGCTGCCTGCCCCAGGCAGTGATCATCAGGGTCTCAGATTCATACTGGCGAAGCACTTCACGAAAACGACTGGGAAAGTTCAACCTTCCCTTGTCGTCAAGCGTGTGTTCCGACCTGCTGCGAAATCTGCTCTGAATCATGAAAGCGCCCTTCTCCTCTTCCAACCACCAACAACCACCTTTCTACCACTTTGCTCCACTATATGATCTTTTATATCAGGACCAGACAGACTGTCAAGGGAAATTACATGTAACTTCGGGCAAGTAACTAAATTGACAGAGAATCCTGGAAATAACTACATGCGGGCGCATCAAGCAACTCTACACCATATGTGGTATATCAATAGACTGCAGGGCATTCGCACCGTCGGTCTGCCACCGTCAGCTCACGACCGCCGGCAACAGTCAGCAGGGCCTGATATTTCAGGCAACGCGTGAATAATGGGGCCTTGCGTCGACATTCCTGCAAAAAAGGATGTGGCGAAAAGTGGTGCGAATTGAAAACGCGATGCTGATCAAAAGAGAGGTGAGGAAGTAGAACCGGGCAGGCCCGGACAAATCGAAACTGCTAGGGGATGGAAGGCGACCCCGGCCGGGAGAGTCGGGATCGCCCAAAGGAGAGGGGCTATTCCGCCAGGAGCTGGCGGTAATCGAGGCTGTCGGCGAAACTGTGCTCCGCCCCTGGATAGGAACCGTTGCGCACCTCGCTGTTGTACTCCTCGACCGCCGCTTTGATCTGCGGCGCGAGGCTGGCATACTGTTTGACGAATTTCGGTTGGAACTTCTCGAACATCCCAAGCATGTCCTGGCCGACCAGGACCTGGCCGTCACAGTGGACCCCGGCGCCGATGCCGATCGTCGGGATCGCCAGGGACGAGGTGATGATTTCGGCCAGCCCCGCCGGCACACACTCGATGGTCAGGGCGAAGGCCCCGGCCTCTTCCAGGGCCTTCGCCTCGGCGACCAGCCGCCGCGCCGCCTCCAGGTCCTTGCCCTGGACCTTATAGCCGCCGAGCTGGCTGGCGGTCTGGGGGGTCAAACCGATGTGGCCCATGACCGGCACCCCGGCCTCGACCAGCCCCTTCACCACCACGCACATCTCAAGACCGCCTTCGAGTTTGACGGCATCGGAACCGGCCTCCTTCATGATCCGCAGGCCGTTGATCACCGCATCCCGCACCCCGGTGTGGTAAGACCCGAAGGGCATGTCGCAGATCACAAAGGCATCCGGAGCCCCCCGACGAACAGCGGCAGCGTGATGGATCATATCCGCCATCGTTACCGGCACCGTCGAGTCATATCCCAGCATGACCATCCCGAGCGAATCCCCGACCAGGAGGATATCGACCTCGCAGGATGCGAACAGTGACGCCATTGCGGCATCGTAGGCAGTAAGCACCGTGATCTTGCTGCCGCCGGCCTTCATTGCCCTGATATCTCTGATTGTTTTGCGCATCATTTCTCCTGTGTCCAGGTATTGGCTGCCTTGTCTTCGACAGTTACTGATCTTCCCTCTCCTCAAACAGCGACGGATGATTCTTCAGTCGAGACGGCGACTTGCGCTGAAAATGCTCATAGGCCTTGACGGTCGCCACCCGCCCCCGCGGCGTCCGTTTGATGAAGCCCGACTGGATCAGAAAGGGCTCATAAACATCCTCGAGAGTGTTCTTCTCCTCGCAGACCACGGTCGCCAGGGTCTCCAGGCCGATCGGGCCACCGTGGAACTTGTCGATGACAGTCAGCAGGATGCGACGATCCATGTCATCAAGACCGAATCGGTCAACCCCGAGCAGGTCGAGGGCCTCGTCGGCGACCTTGGCGTCGACCACCTGATGGCCCCCGACCTCGGCGAAATCCCGCACCCGGCGCAGCAGGCGGTTGGCGATCCGCGGTGTGCCGCGCGACCGCCGCCCCAGTTCGAGCGCCCCGGAATGATCGACGTGCATACCCAGCAGGGCGGCCGAACGGAGGACGATGGTGACCAGTTCTTCCGGCGAGTAGAATTCGAGCCGCAACACGACTCCGAACCGGTCGCGCAGCGGCGGGGTCAGCAGCCCAGTGCGGGTGGTGGCGCCGACCAGGGTGAAACGGGGCAGGTTCATCTTCACCGACCGGGCCCCCGGCCCCTGGCCGATGATCAGATCGAGCTGAAAATCCTCCATCGCCGGGTAGAGTACCTCCTCGACGACATGGTTGAGACGGTGGATCTCGTCGATGAACAGGATGTCCCCTTCCTGCAGGCTGGTCAGAATCGCCGCCAGATCGCCCTGTTTTTCGATCACCGGGCCGGAGGTGACCTTGATCCCGGCTCCCATCTCGTTGGCGATGATATACGACAGGGTCGTCTTGCCGAGGCCGGGAAATCCGTGAAAGAGGACATGGTCAAGGGGTTCGCCCCTTCCCCTGGCAGCCTTCATAAAGATATCGAGGCTGCGGCAGACCTGCTCCTGGCCGATATAGTCGGCCAACCGCTGCGGCCGCAGGGCGTGGTCGTTCACCGGTTCCCGGCTGAGCGGCTGGGGATTGACCAGGCGACCATCGACGGCGATCTCCTCTTCCCTGTTCATGCCAGCGCCCTCAACGCCTCTTTGATCATATCCTCAAAGTTCATCTCACTGAAGGTCTCCTCACCAACCTGTTTTTTGACCGTCGCCAGCGCCTGCCGGGCAACCGGGTCGGCATAGCCGAGATTGCCGAGGGCTGAAAGGACATCGTAGACTGCCGATCCCGGCCGCGCCGGGGCGGTCGCGACAATGCCGGCCAGAGACGATTCCGGCACCAGCCGACCGACCTTGTCGGTGAGTTCGACGCAGATGCGTTCCGCAGTTTTTTTGCCGATGCCGGGCAGGGCGATCAGACGCTTGCTGTCGCCCTCGGCGATGGCCCGGCACAACTCGCCGGCCGGCATCCCGGACAACATCGCCAGGGCCAGTTTCGGCCCGACACCGGCGACCGTCTTCAGCATCAGAAACAGTTCCTTCCCCTGTTCTTCGAGGAAACCGAACAGGATCAGGGTGTCCTCGCGAACATAGGTATGGATGTAAAGAAAGATATCATCGCCCTTGTCGGGCAGACGGGCGATGCAGTCGGTGGTGACATAAACCTCGTAGCCGACACCCGACACATCGACCACCACCCGGTCGTTGTACTTCTGGAGAATTCTGCCGGAAAGCGCTGCGATCATTTGGTCACCCGGAACTGGTTGGCGTGGCAGATGGCGACGGCCAGGGCATCGGCGGCGTCGACGCTGGGGGAGGCGGACAGGCCAAGGAGAACCCTGACCATGTGCTGCACCTGGTTTTTTTCAGCCTGGCCATATCCGGCCACAGCCTGTTTCACCCGGCGCGGGCTGTAATCATGGACCGCCAGACCGTTCTGCATCGCCGCCACCACCGCCGCGCCGCGGGCATGGCCGAGTTTCAGGGCCGAACGGGGGTTGGTGGCGAGAAAGACATCCTCGACTGCCGCCACCGCCGGCTGGTGCAATTGAATGACCTCGTTGACGCCGTCGAATATCTCGTTCAGTCGGTGGGCAAAGGGATGTTTCCGATCAGTGACGATCGTGCCGCAGGTGATGAAGCGCAACTGCCCGCGATCGACTTCAATCACCCCGTAACCGGTTATCCGGGAACCGGGATCGATGCCGAGGATCCGTTCCATTGCCGGCAGACCGGTCATCGCGGCGGCACCGCCGGCGGCGGGAGGTGGCGCGGCTCCATCGTCCCCTAGGAAATCTGCTCCATGAGGTCGTCATCGATATCGAAGTTGGCGTTGACATTCTGGACGTCATCGTGATCTTCGAGATTTTCGAGCAGTTTCATGAGGCTGCGGGCATTCTTCTCGTCGGTGACCTCGACCATGTTCTTCGGTATCCGGGTGATCGAGGCCTCGAGAAAGGTCAATCCTGCCTCCTCCAACGCCGTCCGGACCGCATCGAAATCCTCCGGTGCCGTCAGGACCTGGTATTCGGTCTCCTCCTCGACGACGTCCTCAGCCCCCGCCTCAAGCGCCATTTCCATCAGCTTTTCTTCGGCGATCAGGGATTTGTCGACCTGGATCAGGCCTTTTTTCTCAAACATCCACGACACGCAGCCGAACTCGCCGAGATTGCCGCCGCTCTTGGCGAAATAATGGCGGATATCAGCCACCGTACGGTTGCGGTTGTCGGTCATGCAGTCGACCAGCACGGCGACCCCGCCGGGACCATAGCCCTCGTAGAGAATCTCCTCATAGACCTCGCCGGCGATCTCGCCGGTCCCCTTCTTGATCGCCCGGGCAATATTCTCCTTCGGCATGTTCTCCGCCTTGGCGGTGTTGATCGCCGCCCGCAGCCGGGCATTGCCCTCGGGATCACCGCCGCCGCTGCGCGCCGCCACGGTGATCTCCTTGATCAGCCGGGTGAAGATCTGGCCCCGTTTGGCGTCAATCGCCCCTTTCTTCCTCTTGATCGTTGACCATTTCGAATGACCTGACATACATTCCCTATCGGTTAAGCGATATCCTCTGACCGGGGTCGCCCCTCAGTCGCTTTCATTCATCCCATCCATGCCGTTTTGATCCGGGGCGGCAGAGGCTGCGACCGTCTCCGGCCTCCGGTATTCCATCGCCAGGACAAAAACCTCGCGGCTCTCCACCCGCGAACTCCTCGGCTTGAGCACCTTGACCATCGCAAAACGCTGCTTGACCTCGTCGACAAAGGCCGGAAAGTCCTCACCCTGGAAAACCTTGCAGATGTAGTGTCCGCGATCGAGCAGCAATATTTCGGCCAGGGCCAGGGTCCTGCGCACCAGATCGATCGAATGCTGGGAATCGGCCCAGCGGTTGCCCGTGGTTTTCGGTGCCAGATCGGAGATCAGCACCTTGAAGGCCGGCCTGATCCGCCGTACCAGAGGAACCAGTTCCGGCTCCATGATATCCTGGCAGAGCCAATGGATCGGGGCGCTTCCAGGCCGGGGAGACTCGATCGCCTGCTGCAGGTCGACCCCGACCACGACGCCCTTCGGACCGACCACCTCGGCGGCAAACAGCGACCAGCTGCCGGGAAAACAGCCAAGATCGAGCACGCTGTCGCCCCGTCGCATGAACCGGTACTTTGCCTGAACCTCTTCCAGCTTATAGACCGATCTGGCCGGATATTGGTCCTTTTTGGCCTTTTTGAAATAGTAGTCCTGAACTTTACGCACGTTTTAGTCCATTTGGTTTTCTTTGACAAGACGAAATCAGCCGGATTCCGGCGGTTGTCACGGCAGCTCGGCACCGTCACCGGCACCATCGGCGATAAACGCCGTGACCCACGCGATCGCTTCCTCCCTGGCGGTGATCCGGCCTTCGACCCGCAGGGCCTCGAGCTCCTGCAGGATGGTGCGGAAGATGGGACCGGGCGACAGACCAAGTTCGGTGATCAGGTCATCGCCGGTCAGCAGCGGCGGACCGACCGCCACCGGCCGTATATCTTCTGCAATGATCTGCAGCACCTGGCCGAACAGCTCGACCAGTTCCGCCTCCATCCGCGGCGGTTTCTTTTCGCCGCGGCTGGCAAGGCTGTCGGCCATCGCCAGCAGGAAGAGGCCGTCGAGGTCGGCGCCGGCCCTCTGGCTCAGTTTCAGCACCGCCCGTTTGCTGAGCGGCTCGGAGCGGCGGACATTGCACAGGTGGAAGGGGTGCATGTGCATGGCGATCAGCTGCCCGGTCCGCTCCCGCTCCTCCTTACTCCATTTCAACCGCTCTGCAAAGAGGCGAAAGATGCGGCGGCCGATCTCGTCGTGGTTATGGAAAGTGATGCGGCCATTCTCGAATGCGACCGCCTGGGCTGCGGGCTTGCCGATATCGTGGCACAACGCCGCCCACTTCAGACAGCGGCGCGAAGGCCCAGCGGCGAGATAGGCATCCAGCCGCCCCGCCGCCTGCGGATAGTGCCGCCCCGGTTGGGCGATGATCGCCTCCATCTGCTCAAAGGCGGCAAAGGAATGGTGAAAGACATCGAGATGATGGAACTCCGGCTGCTCCACCCCCACCCCGGCGTAGAGCTCAGGAGCGATGTGCCGCAGCAGCCCAGCACCGTCCATAGCCCGAAAGGTCGGACAAGCCCGCGGCGAGTCCATGATCAACCCGAGTTCATAACTGATCCGCTCGACCGCCGGCCGGGCGATCAGGTCGGCGCAACGGCCGATCTCGGCGAGAGAGGCGGCATCGAAGGCAAAGTCCAGGCTCGCCATAAAGCGGAAGCCGCGCAGCATCCGCAGCGGGTCGTCATCATAGGCTCCGGGACAGGCCCGCAGGATACCCTGCCGCAGATCGTCGCAACCGTGCAACGGGTCGATCAGCTCCGCCTCCTTGCCGCCACCGAGCGAGTCGAACGGCACCGCCATGGCGTTGACGGTATAGTCGCGGCGGCACAGATCTTCGGCGATCGTTTCCGCCCGGCCGCGAAAACCGGCAAAATCGACGGTCAGCCCCCGCCACACAACCCGGGCGACATCCTCGCCGGACCGGCCGAGCTCGACAAAGGCGCCGCCACCGAGAAGACCGATCAGTGCCCGGCAGCAGCCGGCGGCATCCCGGGCCACGGTCAGATCGAGATCGCCGGCGGCACGGCCGAGCAGACGGTCGCGGACCGTGCCGCCGGAGAGGTAGATCCCGCCGATCTCGGCGTCCAGCCGTCGCAAGGCATGGCCGATCTCCGGCGGCCACGGGTCGAGCAGGTCCGTCAGCACCTGCCGATACGCTGTCCTTTCCTTTTGCATTGTCTTTGACTATACTCCCACCACATGTATTTCAACACCACCATACGACCAGTGTACCATACCCGGAAAGCGATGGACAGCTCCCGGCCGACCGGATGATCCGAACCGATGCCGGACAACCATAGCCCCGTCAGCGCCGGACCGCCGCCATACCTGACCCTCGCCCCGCTGCAGGGGATCACCGAGGTCCTGTTCCGCAACCTCTTCGCCCGCCACTTCCCCGGCTTCGACGCGGCGATGGCCCCCTTCGTCAAACCCCAGGGGCAGGCCCGCTTCCCGGACAGGCTGCTGCGCGACATCCTTCCCGAACTGAATGGCGGCCTGCCGTTGACCCCGCAGCTGCTGCACAACGATGCCGCCAATTTCCTGGCCATGGCCAACCGCATCGCCGACCTCGGCTACCGCGAGATCAACTGGAACCTCGGCTGCCCGGCGCCGATGATCGTCCGCAAGCGGCGGGGTTCCGGCCTGCTGCCCCACCCCGAATCGATCCTCGCCCTGCTCGACCAGGTCATCCCCCGCCTGCGGCTCGGCCTGTCGATCAAGACCCGGCTGGGCCTCCACGATAAAGGCGAACTGGCGGCCCTGCTGCCCCGGCTCGATCAGTACCCGCTGACCGGGATCATCATCCACCCCCGCCTGGGAAAACAGCTGTACGAAGGCCGGCCCGATCTCGACGGTTTTGCCGCCTGCCTGCCCTTGACCCGGCACCCAGTGGCTTACAACGGCGACATCGTTGATGTCGCCGGATTCGTCGCCCTGCAGCACCGGTTCCCGCAGGTCGACCACTGGATGATCGGCCGCGGCGCCCTCGCCGACCCCTTCCTGCCGGGGGTGATAAAGGGCATGGCAGCACCCGGCAGAGCGGAAAAGACCAGACGGATCCGGAACTTTCACGATGAGCTGTACGCCGCCTACCGCGAGCGGCTGGCCGGACCGAGCCACCTGCTGGGGCGGATGAAGCAGCTCTGGGCCTACCTCATCAGCTCCTTTCCGGGCCGGGAGAAGCTGCTGAAGAAGATCACCAAGGCGATGAGCGAGGACCAGTACCGGCGGATCGTCGAGCAGCTGTGGGATGAAGGCGAAACGGGGTAGGACTCGACTGCCGTCAGAGCATCCAGCCGGCAAAGTCTTCGTCGACCGCCGGGGCGGCGGCAACATGGCGCTCGCTGCCGGCCAGGGTGATGATGATCTCGCCGGCCCGGGGCCTGCCGTCGATCTTGCGGGCATAACGGGCGACGAGAGAAGCGGCGAGGTCGAGATCCGCCGTCAGGGCGGCCGGATCGGGGTAACAGCGGGCGGCCCGCCTGATGATCGCGATCGGTCCCGGTCGCTCCTGTATCCGCAGCACCGCATCGTCCGCCGCCGCCAGCCCCAGCAGACGGTCGTTCTCGGCCTCAACCCGGCCAACGACCAGCCAGCCGCCGCCGGGCAGGACAAACTGCCGGCCGACCAGCAGCAGACGGACATCGGCGACGGTGATGTCGGCGATCGGCAGCGCCAGCTGCCCGCCATAGAGCCGTTCGAGCCGCCGGCTGAGAATCGGATCGGCGAGGATGCAACCCCCTGCCGGTGACGGAAAATCGCGGATTCCGAACTCCCCGGCCAGGGCGATCTGGCGCGACCGGCCGCGGCCGCTGAAGTCGAGCAGGCGCGAGCGATCGACCAGGCCCTGCTGCTCCGGGTCGGTCTCCGGCAGCAGTTTGGCCGACAGCGGGCGCAGCAGGATGGAGCGGCTGCCGGAATCCCGGCCGATGACGTTGAGGGTGTCGCGCCGCTGCGACATCGGCCGCTGCCCGAGCACCTCGCCGGTCACCAGGAACGAGGCCCCGACCTCCGCCATCATCTCTTTCGCCCGCTGCAGCATCATGATCTTGCAGTCGATGCAGGGGTTGAAGTGCCTGCCGAAACCGTGCCGGGGGTGGTGCAGCAGTTCCAGATAGCCCTCGCTGATATCCTCCACCACGACCTCAAGGCCGTATTTTTCCCGGACCTCCCGGCGGTAACCCGCCACATCGGCAAGAAGGTCATAGTGAAAGAAGGGGGTGACGAACTTGACCGCCAGGACCTCGATCCCCTGGGCGGCAACCACCCTGGCCGCCAGGATCGAATCGAGGCCGCCGGAAAACAGGGCCAGGGCTTTCGTCATGCCGCCGCCTCGCCCTTTGTCAGCAGTTCCTCGGCCCAGGCCTCGGTATGGCCGGAGACCGATTCACCGGCCAGCATCCGCGACAATTCCCGGACCCGCTGCGGCCGGGAGAGCGGCAGGACCTTCGACAGGGTCCGCCCCTCCACCACCTCTTTGGCCACCTGGAAATGTAGGTGGCCGCGGGCGGCGATCTGCGGCAGATGGGTGATGCAGAAGACCTGGTGATGGGTGGCCAGTTCGCGGATCTTTCGTGCCACCGCCTCGGCCGCCTCGCCGCCGATCCCGGCGTCGACCTCGTCGAAAATGACGGTGTCGACCATGTCGCGGCGGGCGAACAGACACTTCAGCGCCAGCATCAGCCGAGACAGTTCGCCGCCGGAGGCCACCCGTGCCAGGGGGCGGGCCGGTTCGCCGGGATTGGCGGAGAAGAAGAACTCGATCCGATCCCACCCGCCGGGCCGCAGGTTGGCCGAAACCGGCTCAACCTCCTGCCAGATCACCGCGAAACCGGCCTGGCGAAAGGCCAGCGAGGCCAACTCGGTCGCCATCGCCCGCTCCATCTCAACCGCCGCCTGCCGCCGCCGGGCGCTGAGCCGGGCGGCCAACGTGCAGGCCTCGGTCTCCAGAGCCTTCGTCCGTTGCTCCAGTTCCCGGCCCCGCGCCTCCATTCCCTCCAGCTGTTCCAGTTCTTTCTCGGCCGCCTCAGCGAACCGCAGGACCTCGGACAGGGTCTCGCCGTACTTGCGTTTCAACCCCTGCAACTCATCGAGGCGCTCGCCGACCCGCTCCAGCCGGAGCGGGTTGCTTTCGAGCGAGTCCCGGTAATGACGGATTTCGACGGCATAGTCTTCGGCGAGAAAACTGTAGCCACTCAGGTCCTCGGCCAGTTTTGCCGCCTGCGGATCGAGGGCCACCACCTGCTCCATGTTGCGGCGGATCTGGGTCAGACCGTCACCGACGGTCGTCGTCAGCAACGCATAGCTCTCCTGGCTCAACCGGATCAGGGCGTCGGCACTCTTCAGCCGTTTTTTCTCGACGAGAAGCTGTTCATCCTCGCCCTCGACCGGAGCCGCGCCCCGGATCTCATCGACCTGGTACTTCAGAAAATCCTTGCGCCGTTCCTTGTCCTGTTCCTGGCGCCGCAACTGATCCAATTCGGCGTGGCATCGCTGCCACCGGTCGTAGGTCGCGGCGAATTCTCCCCGCAGCGGCCACAGATCGCCCAGGGTGTCGAGAAAATCGAGGTGCAACTGCGGTTGCAGCAGCTTCTGGTGGTCGTGCTGACTGGCGATACTGAGCAGGTCTTCCGTCAGTTCCGCGGCCTGCCGGGTCGTTACCGGGGAGCCGTTGATATGGAGCTTGCTCCGGCCGGCGGTCGTGATCATGCGCCGGATGATGACCGTATCGTCATCGCCGGAACCGTACTCCGCCAGTTGTCGGCGCAACCGGCTGTTCTCAGGCCTCAGGACAAACACTGCCTCGACGGTGCAGGTCTCCATGCCGGAGCGGATCCAGTCGGCGGAGGCCCGGCCGCCCGCCAGCAGTCCCAGGGCCCGCATCATGATCGACTTGCCGGCCCCGGTCTCCCCGGTCATGACGATCAATCCGGTTCCATCCCCCTGATCGAAATCGAGATGCAGGGATTCGATCAACGCTAGATTTTCAATGCGCAACTCACTCAACATCGGTTTTCTGTCGGTACATATGCTTGATGTTCATCGCGGCTTGACGATATGGCAAAAGGACAGTAGGTTACGGTCGTATAACAGGGCTTTGGAGACTTGGCAACCGCTTTTCCCGACGATTTTCGCCTGTAGCCCACCCCCCGCGCCTCGAAATCGACACGGATGAAAAAGAAAAAAGATCTGAGCGCCAGCCTGGAAGACTATATCGAGGCCATTCACCATATAGTCAATGAAAAGCATGTCGCCAGAAGCAAGGAAATCGCAAGCCGACTCGAAGTCAGCCGGGCCTCCGTGACCGAGGCCCTCCGGGCTCTGGCCCGCAAGGGGTTGATCAATTACGCCCCTTATCAGGCGATCACAATGACGACCAAGGGGCGGAAAGTTGCCAGGGATGTCATCTTCCGCCACGACACCCTGAAGCAGTTCTTCATCGAAGTCCTGGCCATCGACCGCAAAATCGCCGAAGAGGCTGCCTGCCGGATTGAGCACGCCGCCCCTCCCGAAGTTATCGCCCGGATGATCAGCTTCACCCAGTTCATGCAATGCTGCCCCCGCGGCGGCGAGGATCTGATCAAAGGCTTCGCCAACTTCTGCGCCGAGGGCCGGACGCGTACCAGTTGCGAGGAGTGCCTCTCCGGCTGCCTCGAGCAGGCCAAAGAAGGCCACGAAGACGTCAAGATCTGAGCCACAGGGGTCGGAATCCGGTCTCACCGTTGCGTTGCCACCCGGCCATCGCTCTCAGCGCATCGGAATTGGTTGGCGCCACGTGCATTTTCCACCAAGCCAGGTATACTAACGCGTTTTCGCAGAAGCCCACGTCATCTTTCCTTCGACCTGTCCAGCCACATGCCAGACCACAGTGATCCCACAGCCCTTTTTTCCCGTCTGCACGCCCTCGATACCGACGAGGAGCGCCGGCTGTCGCCATCTGCGACCCCGAGCCGGCAGGCGATCAGGCGCAAGGACGAGGAGCGACCGGGCTACCGCCAGCAGTTCGCCCTCGACGCCGACCGCATTCTCCACTCGCGGGCCTACACCCGCTATATCGACAAGACCCAGGTCTTCTGCCTGATCGACAACGACCATATCACCCATCGGGTCCTTCATGTGCAGCTGGTGGCGAGGATCGCCCGGACCATCGGCCGTTTTCTCGGCCTCAACGAAGACCTGATCGAGGCCATCGCCCTCGGCCACGATATCGGCCATCCCCCCTTCGGCCATGGCGGCGAGGTCTATCTTTCCCGCCTCTGCCGGGAGCACGGTCTCCCCCCCTTCCAGCACAATATCCAATCGGTCCGCTTCCTTGACCGCCTGGAACGCAAGGGCCGGGGGTGGAACCTCAGCCTCCAGACCCTGGAAGGCATCCTCAGCCACGACGGCGAGATCGACAGCGACAGCCTGAGCCCGGCGCCGCTCGCCACCTTTGCCGACTTCGACCGCCGCCTGCAGGCCAAGGAGATGGACCCCGGACTCGAACTGGTGCCGGCCACGCTCGAAGGATGCGTGGTCCGACTGGCCGACACCATCGCCTACATCGGCCGGGATATCGAAGACGCCATCATCCTCGGTCTGATCCGGCGGGACGATATCCCGGCGTCATGCCGGAACAGTCTCGGCGATACCAACGGCACCATCGTCTACACCCTCACCACCGACATCATCACCGCCAGCACGGTGCCCGCCGCCGGGGACAGAGCCGACGACATCATCCCCGCGGTCGGCTTCAGCGAGGAGATCGCCCTCGCCCTCCAGAGACTCAAGGCCTTCAATTACGAACGGATCTACCTCGCACCCCAGACGCGAAAGGACATGCCGATCATCGGTGCATGCTATGCCGCCCTGTTCACGGCCTACCTCGACGGCCTGCAATCGGGGCGCCGACTGCCCGACCAGGTCGACCTGATGACCGACATGGACCGCAGCTACCTCGACAGCCAGCCGCCGGCGGCCATGGTCCGCGACTACATCGCCGGCATGACCGACGATTTCTTTCTCAGCCAGGCAGCGGCCATCGGCTGCGCCATCCCTGAAAAACGATGAGGAAGAACATCCGCAAGTTTCTCCCGGGGGAAAACACCCGGATGATGCTCATCGCCACCTGCATCGGGCTGGGCGCCGGCCTGATGACCATCGTCTTCCGCAGCCTGGTCGACGCGGTCGATGCTCTGATCTTCGAAGGCGGCGCCAGCCTGCTCGGCATCGGCCAGGGCGGCTGGCGCCTGCTGCTGCTGCCGCTGCTGCCGCTGGTCGGCATGGTGCTGCTGATTCCGCTGTCGCTGCTCTTCCCGGGTGAGGTCAACGGCTACGGCCTGCCTGCCTTCCTCCGCAAGGTCAACCTCGAGAACGGCATTATCCGGGCACGGAGCATCGCCATCAAGATCATCGCCACCGCCCTGACCATCGGCACCGGCAATTCGGCCGGGGTGGAGGGACCGATCGCCCAGATCGGCGGGGCGATCGGCTCCCAGGCCGGCCAGTTTTTCCGGGTCTCCGGCAGCAGGATGAAGGTCTTCATCGCCGCCGGGGCCGCCGGCGGCATCGCCGGGATGTTCAATGCCCCGATCGCCGGGATCTTCTTCGCCGCCGAGATCGTCCTCCTCGGCACCTACGAGATCTCCTCCTTCGCCGCCCTGGTCATCGCCTCGGCGATGGCCACCGTCGTCACCCGCGGCTGGTATGGCGAGATGAGCGTCTTCACCATCCCCCAGTATTCGGTGGTCAACTACCTCGTCGAGATCCCCCTCTACTGCCTGCTGGCGATCTTCATCGGCCTGGCCGCAGTCCTGTTCATTCGGGTCTTCTACGCGGTCCGGGACCGCTACCGGGAGATCGGCCTTCATCCCCAGCTCAAGCCGCTGACCGGGGCCCTGCTGATCGGCTGCATCGGCATCTTTTTTCCGCAGGTCATGGGCGATGGCTACGACTACATGGAAGACATCCTCCACGGCCAGGGCATCGCCTGGGTGATGTTGACCCTGGTCCTGCTCAAGATCCTCGCGACCTCGATCACCCTCGGTTCCGGCGGAGCCGGCGGGGTGTTCGCGCCCTCACTGTTCATCGGCGCCGTCCTCGGCGGAGCCTTCGGTTCCATCACCCACCGGCTCATGCCCGATCTGACCGCCGGATCGGGGGCTTACGCCACCGTCGGCATCGGCGCCTTCCTCGCCGCGGCGACACACGCCCCAATGACCGCTATCTTCCTGCTGTTTGAAATGACCGGCAACTACCAGATCATCATCCCGATCATGATCACCTCGATCATCGGCACGGTGGTGGCCCGCAAATTCTGCGAGGATTCGATCGACACGGTCGATTTCAGCCGGGCGGGAATCAATATCCATGAAGGGCGCGAGACGGTCATCCTGAAATCGCTGAAGGTCGGGGCCGCCATCAGCGACGAGGTCGATTTCATCAGCGAGGAAGCCAATATCAAGGAACTGTTGCAGATCTTCAGCATCGGCAAGGGCTTTTATTTTCCGGTTATCGATGCTACCGGCAAGATGACAGGGATTGTCTCGCTGCAGGACGTGAAGAATATCCTCCATCGTGAGGAGAAGGAGCGAATCGCCTACAAGGTGGGGGGGATCTGCAACCGCAACATCATCATGCTGACCCCGGACGATTCCCTCTTCGCCGCCATGCAGCTCTTCGACATCAAGGGAATCGAGGAGATCCCGGTGGTGGAGAGCCTCGACGAGCGCTGGGTAGTGGGGATGCTCAAGCGCCGCGACGTCCTCGATCTCTACAAGAGGGAGGTCCTGCGACGGGGGATCAGCGCCAAGGTCGGATCACAGGGACTTGGCAGCCGTTAGCGGCGTAGCCGCGCACAAGCGCGCGGCAAGAGACCGTTGCCGCCATCTTTTCAGGCCCGGTGCCAGCGCAAGGGCTTGACCTTCACCTGCGGAAATGGTATCGGAAGGCTTCCATGCGCGCACCCGTAGCTCAGCTGGATAGAGCACCAGGCTTCGAACCTGGGTGTCGGGGGTTCGAATCCCTCCGGGTGCGCCACTCTCCTTGAATACCTCGCCGTTTTTCCTGCTTCGCTACAGCGTTTTCGCCTGGAACGTATCGCAACTGTCGATATCGCCGGATTGAAAGCCGCGTCGGAACCAGCTCACCCGCTGCGCCGAACTGCCGTGGGTGAAGGAATCAGGGGTGATGTGCCCCTGGGATCGGCGCTGCATCCGGTCGTCGCCGACATTCGAGGCGGCGTTCAGGGCCTCTTCGATATCACCCGGTTCAACGACCTGCCGCACCCGTTTGGCATGGTTGGCCCACACCCCGGCCAGGCAGTCGGCCTGCAGTTCGAGCCTGACCGACAGCTTGTTGTATTCAACCTCGGCGACCCGCCCGCGTTGCGCCGCGACCTTATCGCTGATCCCGAGCAGGTTCTGGACATGATGCCCGACCTCATGGGCGATGACATACGCCTGGGCGAAATCCCCCGGAGATCCGAGATCGGCCTTGAGGTCGTGATAAAAGGCCAGATCGATATAGACCTTGCTGTCGGCCGGACAGTAAAACGGCCCCATCGCCGCCTGGGCGAATCCGCAGGCCGACTGCACCGCCCCGGAGAACAGCACCAGTTTCGGTTCGTTGTAGGTCATGCCGGCCGAGGCAAAGACCGCGTTCCAGGTGTCCTCGGTATCGGCCAGCACGACTGAAACGAACTCGGCCAGTTCCTGCTCTTCGGCACTCGGCTGGTAGGAGGCCGACGAATCGGGGGACGATTGCTGCACGGTTTCGCCGATGTTGAGGATCAGGGCCGGATCGATTCCGAAATACATGCCGACCAGGGCCAGCAGCAGAATGCCGATGCCGCCGCCCTTGAATCCCCCGGGGATCCTGCTCCCCCGCCGGTCCTCGATATTGCCGCTTCTGCGACCTGTCTGCCAGCGCATAATTCCCTCCGCTGAAATTTGTTGTGATTGATGCCCACTACCGACTTCAAACCGGCGCCCCTTCGCGCTGGGCATGGCCTGCAACCATCGCCGACATCTTTGCCCGGATATATTCGGATACAGCGCCACTGCCGCTTACCTGCCGGTGATGTCATCTTATCCTACGATGATAGAAACAATCAACATTCCCTGTCCAGTACTTTCGAACGTCATGACTTCAGCCGGTGGAGTGGTCGACGACATTTCTGCGGCGCTGGCAGCCGATTTTTCATCGGCCACCCATTTCCTCCTTGCACGGCCGACATGAAATCAATACTGTAGACGGGAGGACGACAATCACGATGAACGAATTCTCCGCCACTGATACCCCCATGACTCGGTCCATCCCAAATATTTCACTGCTTGTCGTCGACGACGAAAGAGAATTCATCGAAATAATGGCCCAGCGCCTCAATAAACGCGGATTCCCGGTCATCACGGCGACGGAGGGAGCGACCGCCCTGCAGCATCTGGAGGAAGGTGCGGTCGATATCGTCATTCTCGATGTGGCGATGCCCGGCATGGGCGGAATCGAGACCCTCAACGCCATCAAGAAGCGTCACCCCCTGATCGAGGTCATCATGCTGACCGGCCAGGCCACCGTCACCACCGCTGTCGAGGCGATCAAGCAAGGGGCCTTCAATTACCTGAAAAAACCCTGCGAAATCGACGACCTCATCGCCCAGGTCGAATCGGCGATGAAACGCCGGCTGGGGCGCCAGGCGAAGGTCCTCGAGGTGCGGATGACCCCCTATCTCGCCCCCGAAAAACGCCGGGAAATGATTGCCGCCATCCTGAACGACTGAGGTCGGCGACGACAGCAATCGGCCGCCGGCCGCCACGGGGATCGAGCGGAGAGACGGCGCTTGCTGCCGGATCGCCGTCCCGTCGGGAGGAGTAGCGCCGGGCGGCAACAGAACCCTCGCCAGCCAATCATCAACAGCCAACAGGAGTTCCCTCTGATGACATACAAGATGATCCTTTTTCTGCTCCTGGCCCTCGCCCTCGTTCTGGTCCTCGCCATCCTCAAAAACGGCCGGACACCGGCGAACCTCGGCCTGCGCCAGGGACGTCTGTCACCTCTGCCCTTCACCCCCAATGCGGTCTCGAGCCGGACGGAGGACGAAAAACGCTACGTGCCGCCGCTTCCGTTTGCCGGCGACCGCCAGCAGACACACAGGGCCCTGCGGCAGGCAATCGGCGGCTACCCGGGCAAGGTCAGAATCGTCACCGATACGCCGTCCTATATTCACTGCGTGTTCAGCAGCGCCACGTTCGGCTTTCGCGACGATGTCGAATTCCACCTCGACGAGAGCAGCCGCACCGTCCATTTCCGCTCCGCGTCGCGCCTCGGTTACTCCGATCTGGGGGTCAATCGCCGCCGTTACAAGACCCTGGCCGCGCTGTACCGGCGCACACCCCGACAGTGACGCTTTTCCTCCCGCAGATACGGACAGAACCATGCCCAGACAGCTGCCGATGACCGGCGAAGAGGACACCACCCGCGACATCCCCCTGGCCGAAAGGGCCAGGCCCCGAGAACTGGCCGACCTCTTCGGCCAGGACAAACTGCTGCAGCCGGAGTCGATGCTCAGGCGGATGATCGACCAGGACAGCTACAGTTCGTGCATCTTCTGGGGGCCTCCCGGCACCGGCAAGACGACGCTGGCCCGGATCATCGAGCGCAAGACCCGGCACGCCTTCGTCCCGTTCAGCGCCGTGCTGGTCAAAATCACCGAAGTCAAAGAGCTGATGGAAAAGGCCCGCCGACTCCTTCTCGCCGAGGGCCGGCGGACCATCGTCTTTATCGACGAGATCCACCGCTTCAACAAATCGCAGCAGGACGCCTTCCTCCCCTACGTCGAATCGGGGGCGATCATCCTCATCGGCGCCACCACCGAGAACCCGTCCTTCGAAGTCATCCCCGCCCTGCTCTCCCGCTGCCATGTCTTCGTCCTCGAACCGCTCAGCGACAACGAGATCAAGAGCATTCTCGCACGGGCCTTCTCCCTCGTCGGCCGCGATCTGCATCTCGACGACGCGGCCCTCGCCCTGCTGGCCGCCAAAGCCGGCGGCGACGGCCGCCGGGCCCTCAACAACCTGGAGATGGTCTGTCGCAACGCCGACCGCGGCGACCGTATCGACGCCGAGACCGTCGAGAAGGCCCTGTCGCACCGCTCTCTGTTTTACGACAAGGGGGGGGAAGAGCACTACAACCTGATCTCGGCCCTGCACAAGTCGATCCGGGGCAGCGATCCGCAGGCGGCCCTGTACTGGCTGGCGAGGATGCTCGAGGCCGGTGAGGACCCGATGTATATCGCCCGGAGAATGGTGCGGCTGGCCACCGAGGATGTGGGGCTGGCCGACCCGCAGGCCCTGGTCCAGGCCATCGCGGTCAAGGACACGGTCCACTTTCTCGGCATGCCCGAGGCCAGCACCGCCCTGACCCAGCTCGTCGTCTATCTGGCAACCGCCCCGAAGAGCAATGCCACCGAAGTCGCCTACAACCTGGCCAAGGCCGACGCCGTCGCCACCGGTGGTCTCAGGGTGCCGCTGCACATCCGCAACGCCCCCACCGCACTGATGCAGGATCTGGGGTACGGCCGGGGCTACCGTTATTCACACGATTTCGCCAACCGCTACAGCTATCAGCGCTGTTTTCCGGAGCAGATGGAGGAGAAGACCTATTACCGGCCTTCAACCTTCGGTTTCGAGAAGGAGATCAAAAAACGTCTCGACTGGTGGGCGGGCCTGAGGCAGCAGCAGGAAGAACAGGAAAAGAAGGACAGATAGCGGCGTCCGGCAGTCACGGCGATGCCGGCCGCCGCTCCATCTCGTTCTTGATCGCCCGGGCGATCTGGTTCATCGTGTACGGTTTCTTGACAAAACCGCCGACCCCGAGCTGCATCGCCGCCTTGACGTCGCCGCTTTCCGAGAAACCGCTGACAATCAGGGCCTTCTGGCCGGGGTAAATGGCAATGATCGCCTGGTAGGTCTGCAGGCCGTTGATCCCGGGCGGCATCAACATGTCGAGAACGACAAGATCGACCGATCGTCGGCGAAGAAGATCGATCGCCGCCTGGCCGCTCTCCGCCGTCATGACCTCGTAACCGAAGGTTGTCAGCATCTTGGTGGCGATATCGCGCTGCAACGGCTCATCGTCGACCACCAGGATCGTCCCCCGCCCCTGCAGATCCATCGTTTCGTCAACGAAAACGTCGTCGCTCCCCGGTCGTTCTTCAACGGGCAGGAAGACGCGGAATGTCGTGCCTTTCGCCTCGCTATCGAGCTCAATCCGTCCCCCATGCTCCTTGACGACGTTCCAGACGACGGTCAGGCCGAGCCCGGTTCCCTTCTTACCCATGACCTTGCGGGTATAGAAGGGCTCATAGATATGGGGCTGGTTTTCAACGGGGATACCGGGACCATCATCGCCCACCTCCAGCACCGCCAGGCTGCCGTCGATCAGGCCGCCGGCCTGTTCCGCCTCCTGGCGCGAGGTCCTGATGACGACCGATCCGCCATCGGCGGCAAGGGCCTCGACCGCGTTCATCACCAGGTTCATGACAACCTTCTGGATGTGGACCGGAGAGCAGTTGATCAGGGCGTCATGCGATTCATCGACGACCTGCACCCGTACTTGCGGATACCGCCGTATCATCGTCTGGAACTCCGCCGACTCCATATATTCCTTCACCAGGGAGCAAAGCGCGACATTCTGCTTCATTCGGGCACTGCCTTTGGCCAGGGTGAGCAGATCGGCAACGACGGCGGCGGCACGCCTGCCGGAGGCGAGAATGGCCTCGAGCGGAACGCGGAACGGGCTGTCGGCCGGTATGGTCGCCAGCTGCAATTCAGGATAGCTGATAACGCCGGCCAGGATATTGTTGAGGTCATGGGCGACGCCGGCGGCGGTCATACCGACTGCCGCCATCTTTTCCGACTGGACGAGCTGCTGTTGCGTCCTTTTGAGGTCATCCAGGGCCTCATGGAGCTGTTGGTTCTTGTGCTCGAGATCCTCGACGAGCAAAAGCCTGGCCTTCGTCACCGCATCGGCCGCCAGTCGCTCCTTTTCCTCCCGCTGCCGCCGCCTTCTCTCCGATATATCGACGACCCGACCCTCGATGAGCTGCATCGCCCCGTCTTTGTCCATGACCAGGCGGGCGCTCATCGAGGCCTGAAACACCGAGCCGTCCCGACGCAGCAGCGGCACCTCGTATTCCCGGACCTTTTTTTCCTGCATCAACTGCCGCAGCAGTTCCTGATGATCCTCGGCGCTGATATATCTCCCGGTCAAATTGCCGCTGAGAGCGAACATGTCCTCGACGGAATCGTATCCCATCATCGACGCAAGCGCCGGGTTGATTTCAATCAGGAGGCCGTCCAATCGGGCACGGTAGATCCCCTCCAGGGCCGAGACGAAGAGATCCCGGTACTTTTCTTCCGCCTCGCTGATTCGCTGGAAGGCTTCGATACGCTCGATGGCGCTTTCCATCAGGCCGGACAGGGCCTTGACGAAACCGGCTTCCCCCGGCGACAGCTGCCGACCGTCCGTCTGGGCGACAAAGTTGAGGGAAGACCCGTTGCCAGCAACGGGCAGACGAGTGACCGGCAGTGTAAGCAGGAAATTGGCTTCATGTTGATCCCGTTGCCGGCGGACCGGCAGATTTTGCTCGATCCTGTCGGCGGCGACACGGAAAACCTCCTCCCTGTCATCGGCCCGGGAGAATTCCTTCGCCGCCAGATTGAGCGTCTGCAACTTGCAGGTAGAGTCTTCTATCACTTCAAGCAGGGTATTGACCTGCCGCATCAACTGACCGAGTTGGTCGGGCACGCCGGGATTGACAATCCGGACGGTAAAATCACCGGCGGCATACCTTTTCAGGACCGACAAGGCCTCGATGATGCGCGGAACGACCATCCGGTGAATCAGAAACGCCGAGATCAGTGTCGTCAGGAAGATCGCCAGAGTGGCCCCGAGACAGAAGAACAGGACGAGCCCCATCTTCGAGTCTTTGATCGTATCGGCCGAGATCCTGACATAGAGGCCTCCCAGAAAGTTGCCGTTGGCTCTCAAGGGGGTCACGTGCGAAATGTAGTGCGCCCCGCTCCCGTCGACAAAGGCATATTGTCGAGCCTGATCCATATCCGGATCGAAAACGCTTTTTTCCTCTTCCACTAGAAAATCGGTGAACACCCTGCCTTCCCGGGACGGTTCAAAATGAAAAAAAACTTTTCCACCCCGGCCGAAAACAAACGCGTCGACGACCTTTTCCTGCACCAGATCACTGAGCGCACGAAGGTCCTCGACCTTGTCAAAGGGCAGGGCCCGCTGGTTCATCAGCACCCCGGGGAGGGCCAGTTTGTCGGCAATACGGCTGTCGATTTCCCGATTGAACCGTGAACTGTAAAATATCCCCATCATCATCAGCAGGACGACCTCGATGGTCAGGATGGCGAGGAGGATTTTGACGGGAATGTTCAGTCTGATGCGCTTGATCAACCGCATAATCAATCTACTGTGTGAAAACTTTTCCCGACCGGAACATCTCGGAAGAAGGCGGGATGGTTTCGGTCCTTCGGGACCTGGTGATCATGGCATGTCGAAGGTATCCGGCCCCTCATCTTGAAGGCAGCTTGAAGGCAGATCGTCTGTGTCACTGCCGGACCTGACGGACAAGCGCCTGGTAATAATCCCCGGCCTTGAGCTTTCCCTCCAGTATCAGGACCAGATCGTTGCGGAATTCCTCTTCGCCGACCGGCATACCCTTGCCGAAAACATAGGTTGGGGCACGAATATTGCGCATCGGCAGCGCATTGTACTGCAGTTCCATGTCGTAGAGAAAATCCCCATAGACATCCCCCGCGCCCCTGCCCAGCACCGGTTCCTGGAGGTTGCCGCGGATGCCGGTCGGATTTCTCGTATATTCCACCCATTTTTCGGCGATTTCCGGCTCTGTCCACATCATCGACAGATCGATCGCCGCCTGGCGGTTGGGGCTTCTTTTCATGACCGCGAAGGCGTTGACAAAATGGCCGACCAACCCGTTCGGCTGCTTCACGTAGGGTTGTTCGACCGGGATGCCGTTCTGGTAGTATTGCGGCGAAACGCCACGAAAATGGCTGTACATGTAGGTACCGCCGGGCAGAAAGAGACTGCCGCCGGCCAGGAAATCGCGTTCACAGTCCCGCCAATCGAGGGTCCGCCAATCGGTGTTGATCACAGGCTGGTAGCGCGACAGTTGCTCGAAGATCTCCAGGGTGGCGAGAAAGGCTTCGGCCTTCCTTTCATCATACTTCTCCTGTATGACGAATTCAGGATCGGAAAACTGACTCTTGAAAAGATATTCGAACAGGGCCTCGATCCTGTTGAAGGAACTCAGATGAAGGAACGGGATGAAAGTCCCGTGTTCCTTGTTGTACGCGGCAAGGAGCCTGGCGTAGGAAAGAAAATCCTCGCTCGTCATCCCCCTCTCCTTGACCGCGATACCCGTCTTGTCCGCCACCTGCCTGGTGTACCAGAGACAGAAGACGATCCCTTCGATGTGGGGGCCGGCAAAAATCCCGCCCATTCGCTCCCGGTAGTAAGGTGTTTTGACGATGAAGTCTTTCTGGCTCTCGAGAAATCCGGGGACGGTGGCAAAATCGACCAGATGTTTCCGTCCCCACAGCGGATCGTTCAGCAGATCGGCAACATGGTTATATACGGGGATGTCGCAGAAGACGATATCCCATTCGATCCTGCCGGTTTTGATCATCTCGACAATTTTGTGAGCGACCTTCATCTTGTAATAATCGCCCTCTCCTTCAAGATCGACATCGAACTGGAGATTGACGGTCATCTCCGGGTGGAGGAACTCGAACTGTTTCTTGACCTCATGAACCAGCAGTTCACGCTTGTCTTCGCCCTTCCAGTGCCCCATCCAGTTAAGTTGACCGGCCGGCAGCGGCAGTGGCAGAACCAGGACAAGCAGCGTCACCCAGAGAACATATTTCCCGCCCATCGTATTCTCGTCTTGAGATTGTCAGGAGAAACCAAAGTCATCCATCCATTGCAGGCATTTCGGTACGATCTGAACTCCTTCGTCATCATACCGATTGATCTCAGTAAGTAAAAGATTATTTCCCACCGCGGTGCAATCCGATCTCACTTTTACAACCTGGTCATCAATCCAAAATAATCCCAGCTAATCCCGGAATATGTGCTGTTGTTGACGGATTCAACCCCACCCCGTATCTCATCCCACTGCCTGTCAGGATATTGTGCGTTTTCCCCTCTTCTGGCGGCTGATCTTATTCCTTGTCAAACAGCAGGAAATTACGTAGTATTTAGATACGGAACATTACTATTTTCAAACAAACCCAGTCGTTCTGGGTATTGACGACTGTACTGCATGACAGCATACAGGAGTGAGGCACTCGTTGTCCGCCCGGCGGGGCAGAAAGGATTGCCGGGCTGTCTCAGGGGTTCCGATCAGGGTGGTACCCGACATAATTCTTCCCGGCGCCTGGTCGTCCGGAGCAACAAGAGGAAGTCATGGAAAAACGACGGTACCAACGGATGAGTATAAACACCCTCTGGGCGGATGTATCCGACGGCAAACGTTTTTACTCAGGAATGGTGACTGACCTGTCACGTTTTGGACTGAGGCTGACCGATCTTCCGCTCAAATGCGACACCAGTCAGCGCCTGTCGATCGTCGTTTCCGGCCAGGGGAAAAACTTCAAGATGCTGGCGAGACCGTGCTGGACAAAAAACGGCGGCACCGGAAAGAGCGTCGGCGTCGAGATCATGAACGCCTCCTGGGGGTGGACCGAGTTCGTCATCAGCCATGAGCCTTCTCCCGCTGATGTCCGGAGCGAGGTAGCCCTCTGAGCCAGTCCCGCCTTCCCACCGATAACGCCGGGCGGTATCCGCAAATTGCCGGAGCGGAGACCGGGGATTTTGCATCGCCGAGCCTCTTGCATCATGGCAGAGACTGATCTTGTAAAGTTATTTTTCCCCGGCTATTCACTCGTCCGGAAGTGGCCTTCCCCGGTCCGCCTGCCATGAATTTTCTCTACGACCGCATCACCTACCTCTTCGATCCATTGCATCATCTCTGGGAACATGAAAAGATACACAGGAAGATATCGGTCCTGCTGGTCATGTTCTTCATCGGCAGTCTGATCGCTATCGAACTCAAGCGCCAGGGCTATCTCCCCGGATCCGTCGCCCGGTATGTCCCCGGCAATCATTTTTACGCCGTCCAGGCCGCCTTCACCGTCGTGTTGATCCTCGAGGTCATCAGCCTGATCTTCACCCTCCCCTGTTCGTTCAGCCGCTCCGTCGGCAAGCAGTTCGAGATCCTGTCGCTGATCCTGATGCGCAATGCCTTCAAGGAATTGTCGCAGTTTCCGGAACCCATCTCGTTCGCCGGCAACGAGGTGGCGATCCTCCATATCCTCTCCAATGGCTTCGGCGCCCTCCTGATCTTCGCTCTGCTTGGTTACTACTACCGGATTCAGGCCAAGACCGCCGACGACACCATGCGCCCCGGCGATCTGTACAGCTTCGTCGCCGCCAAGAAGGGCATTGCCCTGATCCTGCTCCTGGTCTTCTGCACCATGGGGATTCACAGTGGCATCCAGACGTATTTCGGTACCCGGGAAACAGATTTCCTCCATGAATTCTATACGATCCTGATCCTGACCGATATCCTCGTCGTCCTCATCTCCCAGTGTTTCCACCCCAATTTCGCCGCGATCTTTCGCAACTCGGGATTCGCATTGTCGACCCTGATCATCCGCATCGCCCTGGCCGCCCCACCCTATTTCGACGTGCTGCTCGGCATGGCCGCAGCCCTGTTCGCCATCCTGCTGACAAGGATCAGCAGCCACCTGTTTGTCAGGCAGAGGAAGGACCTGAAAACGAAGGTGGCGGAACAAAGAGGGTGAACGGAAAGACGAGGACGGCAATCAGTCCCAGACCCCGGCAAGGTGGGCGCCGCAATCCGGACAGGCGCCCCCGGTGAGGCGGTTCGAAAGCACCTGCAGTCCCCTCCGCTCGATCAGCCTGGAACCGCAGGAACCGCAGACCGTGTCCTCGCCGCCGACACCGATGTTGCCTTCATAGACGTGCAGCAGCCCCTTGTCCCGACCGATGCGGGCGGCGGCCTTCAGAGATGAACGCGGGGTGGGGGGAACATCGAGCATCCGGTGCGACGGGTAAAAGGCAGTGACATGCCAGGGGATGTTGCGGTCGATGGCCGCCAGAAAAGAGGCGATCGATGCCAGTTCCGCAGGGGAATCGTTCATGCCGGGGATGATCAGGGTCGTGACCTCGACCCACACCCCAAGCGCATGCAGCAGTTCGACGGTGTCAAGCACCGGCTGCAGCCTCGCCCCGCAGACCTTCTTGTAAAACTGATCGCTGAAGGCCTTGATGTCGACGTTGACGGCGCACAGGACCGGCGCCAGCATCTCCACCGCCCCTCTGCTCATGTAGCCGTTGGACACGAAAATGTTCTTCAGACCCTGCTGTGCGGCGAGAACGCTGCATCGATAGGCAAACTCGAAAAATATCGTCGGCTCGACATAGGTATAGCTGATCGATTGGCATTGAGAGCGCTGCGCCGCCCTGACGACACTCTCGGGAGTCCTGGTTACGCCTGGGAGATCGCCGGATCTGCTGTCGACCTGGGAGATCGAAGAATTCTGGCAGTGAAGGCAGCGGAAATTGCAGCCCATCGTCGCGATCGAGTAGGACAGGCTGCCCGGCAGGACATGAAAGAGCGGTTTTTTTTCGATAGGGTCGACATGCTCGGCCACCAGGTTGCCGTAGACGAGCGAGACCAGCCTTCCTTCCCGGTTTTCCCGCACCCCGCAGATCCCCCGTTTTCCCTCGCCGATCAGGCAATGGTGGGCACACAGGCCGCAACGGACAGCATCACCCTGTTGCTCGAAAAACAGGGCCTCACAGGTTGCATTCATGGTTTCACCGGTTTCGAAGACAGTCCTGGCCGTATCTGATTCCGGCCGGAACGCGGAACTGCGATCAGATCAAACGAAGGATCCAGCCGACAATGTTGCGGATCGCGGCGACCAGCGCACATTCCCGCGAAACCGACGATTGGTAATTCCGTGTCCGGGCATACATCTGACCTTCGTCAGGGACAATCAATCGTCGGCCGTAAGAGGTATCCGCCTTGACAATGCCTTCCATATGCCATTTTTTCATTGGTCCACCCCCATCATGGAATACCAATTTAAAAAGGTCGTGGCGCCCCTGCCTCAGGTCAGCATATCACAGATCAAAATCATTCGTCAAACATCCGGCCGGCGGGCTACGACCGATACGACCGCCATTGCCCGTCCTCCAGCAGAGAATAGGGCTTGAACGCGGTTTTGTAGCTCATCGCCGCCACATCACGAATATAATAACCAAGATAGATGTAATCGATGCCCCACGCCCGGCACATATCGACAAGGGTTATGATGTTGTAGGTGCCAAGACTGCGGTCGCTCTCGTCCGGATCGAAATAGAAATAGACTGCATTGACCCAGTTCCTGCCGAAATCGACAATCGAAGCACCGACAAGACGGCCTGCCAGGCGAAATTCGATCCGGCGGCTGTCGACAATGCCGTTGAGGAAAAAACTCTGGTAGTATCCTTCGGCGGTATTGTTTTTCTGCGGATACCGTCTTTCGAGAAACTTCTGACAGAGCTGGAGATTCTCCCGGTCCTGGACCAGGTCCTCGACACTGCATTCGATATCGACGTTCTTTTTCTGCACCCGCCGCTGGTTCCGGTTCGGGCGGAACTCGCGGACATCGAGACGGATCGCGATGCAGGCCGCGCAGTCGGCGCAGTGCATGGTATACAGGCAGTTGCCGTTTCGCCGGTAGCCGGCGGCAAGGAACAGCTCCATCACCCGCTGTTCGATCGGGCACAACATCGCCTGGTGAAACGTGGCAACGAAGGGGAGACCATAGGGACAGGCAGTCCGCAAATCGACGAAATACCGTTCGATCCGGGCCCTTATCCGACCAAAATCCTCGGAGCACTGCTCGTCGTAGGAAGACATCAGCCCTCTCCCGCTTGCTCCCGGTTGATGCCGCAGTCATCGCAGTACTGTTCAAATTCCGACGGGGTGTTGATGTTGTCCCAGGCGTGAAGGAATGGCTCGGGGATGACCGGATGGTAGACATCGATTTTGTGGGCAATCATGCCGATCCGAAGCGAACCAGAGAGTCGCAGCTCCTCGAACAGCGTCCGGCAGCGTCGGTCATAACAGGCGAACAGCGGCTCGACGTAGATGTCGGCCTTCCGTCGCGGGATGACGGCCCATCGTCCGGGCCGGCGCTCCTCCAGCAGCCAGTGCAACGCGGAAGAGGTCAGGGACGGCATATCGCAGGCGACGAGAAGCCAGGTGACGTCCGGCTGCCAGCGCATGGCGGCCAGGATTCCCGACAGGGGGCCGACGAGGCCCGGTGCATCGGCAATCCGGGTCAGATCCTGGAGGGAAGAAGGAATTTCCCCTCGACCGGCCAGGACGACCCTTTCGACATGGGGACGCAGGACATCGACCGTATCCTCCAGCCAGGTCCGGCCACCGGCTTTCTCGAGCAGGTGCTTCGGCCGCCCCATCCGTGAACTCCGGCCGCCGATCAGGACACAGGCCCAGACCGGCACTGCCCGCCAGATCTCGTCCAGCCAGGAAAGCAGCAGATCGGCACAGGCCGCAGTCCCCTGACGGGGATCGACCGTGCGGAGATCGGCGGTATCCCCTTCGTCCGTCTCCAGGGCGGCCGTGGTCGCCAGCCGCACCGTATTGAGGGGCAGACCGCAGTCGCCGTCGACCAGGACAAGATCATGGTGCAGGGCGAGATCGGTCAGCAGCGACAGGGCATGACCGGCATCGACCACCTCGAGGTGGGAGACACTGAAGCTTTCGCCGCCGTCGGGCCGATCTGCGGCCGGGATCGCGGTATCCCCGGGAAACGGAGCGACGGCGGTCGCAGGAACACCGGCTGCCGGAAAACGGACGACCAGCAGCCGCAGGCCGCGGCCGGCAATCTCGCCGGCCAGCGAACGGCCGAAGTCCTGAGCGATCGCTGCATTCGTCGATATCAGCCGAAAGACCGGCAGCCGCCGGCACGCCGATATCCTGTGAGCGCCGTCGCTCATCTTTCTTCCCCGAGGTGGCAGGCAAAGAGGGGGAGCTGTCCTTCCGCGCCTGGCGGCAGAACCCCGGCGGTCCGTCCACGCTGAAGGAAGACGCTGATCGCCGCCATTCCTTCGTCACCAAGATGACGGGAAAAATCGTTGACATACAGGCGGATGTGGTTCTCCACGATCTCCGGCGCCGTCTCCTGGCTGTGGGCCCGGATATAGGGCAGGCATTTTTCAGGGAAGCGGAAGCCATAATCGACGCTGGCCGCCACCGTCCGCTCGACGCGCTTTATCACCGCATCGCCCAGGCTTCGCCTGGCGACGATGCAGCCGAGGGGAATCGGCTGGCCGGAGATCGTCTCCCACCACTGGCCGAGATCCTGGAGACAGGTCAACCCTTCTTCGCCATAGGTGAAACGGCTTTCGTGGATGATGACCCCGGCATCGACCTCGCCCCGGCGGACCGCCGCCATGATCCGATCGAATCGCATCTCGACCAGGTCGGTGCAGGCCGGCTGGAACAGCTTGAACAGCAGGGCGGCGGTGGTCAACCGGCCGGGGATGGCGACCCGTCGGCCGGCAAGGTCGGCCACCGGAATTGCGGAGGCGGCGACGACCAGCGGTCCGCAGCCGCGGCCGAGAGCGCCGCCGGCGGCGAGGACGCAGTATTCGTCACTGACATGGCCCAGGGCATGGCAGGAGATCTTGGTGATATCGAGGCGATGGTCCAGGGCCCAGGAATTGAGGGTCTCGACATCCTCCAGGTGCGGCCTATCGAATTTGAGGTCGCCAGGATCGATAACTCCATGGCTTAAGGCATAGAAGATGAAGGTGTCGTTGGGGCAGGGTGAGTAGCCCAGGGACAGTGGTTTCATGACAGTTCCAGTTCACGGAGAAGAAGGAAGGCGGCTCCGGCGGCAACCTCACAGGCCTCGTCCAGCTGCCAGTTCTGCGAGTTCCGATTCTCGACCATGTTCGATATGGAGCGCACCTCGAGAAACGGCAGGCCAAAGGCCTCGGCGACCCGGGCTATCGAGGCGCCTTCCATATTTTCGCACAATCCCTGCCACTGTTGCCGCAGATTCTCGCCGCGGGCCCTGGTGCCGGACACGGCATTGACGGTGACAAAGGTCCCGACATGGGGATGAAGGTCATTGCGCTGGAGGATGAGGCCGGCCTGGAGCAGCAGGGAACGGTCGATGTCATAGGCGATCCGACCGGTCAGCTCCTCCGGCAGGTAATCCATATTGTCACCGTAGCAGATGCCGAAATCGCCGGCGATTTCCCGCTCGGCCAGACAGACGTCAAGAGGCGCGGCCGACTGATAGCCCTGGAGGTTGATATAGGCCCCGGCAACGCCGAAATTGACGATTCCGCGGATATGCCGCCCATCGGTGCACAGGAAGCGCGCAATCCGCAGGGCCGACTCGACCGGCCCCACCCCGGCAACGAGGGTCACGCAGGGAACCTTCGAGGCGGCCAGCATCCGGCCCAGGGGCGCCATTTCCATTTCAGTTGCGGCAACGGCCAGGAACATGGTATCTAAAGCAGCCCCCTCTCTGACAGATCCCAGATAGTATGCCCGGTCCCCGCCCCAGATTTCCTGGATCGGCGGAAACAGAGGCGCCTTCCATCACATTTCTTACTACTGAAAACACCACCCACATGCAACAGGATTTCATCCTTTCCGCCTACGACTATCATCTGCCGACGGAGCGTATCGCCCAACATCCGGCCGACCGTCGCGACAACTCCCGCCTGCTGGTTCTTGACAACGACAGCAGGACGATCAGCCACCGGCGATTTACCGACATCGTCGATCTGATGAACGACGGTGACCTGCTGGTCGTCAACGACACCAGGGTCTTCCCGGCGCGACTGCAGGGACGAAAGGACAGCGGCGGCAGGATCGAGGTCTTTCTCCTCGAGTTTCCCTCCCGCGCCGGAGAATCGGCTGGACCAGCCCGGGCGACGGCCCTGCTCCGGAGTTCGAAGCGACCGCAGCCCGGCAGCCGCCTGTTCCTTGACGGCGGTCTGGTCTGCACGGTCATCGAACTCCTGACCGACGGCAAGGCGCGTCTCGAGATGCTCTTCGGGGAAGGCGAAGACATCGCTCAGGCTCTGTCCGCCTGCGGCCAGGTCCCTCTGCCGCCGTACATCCTGCGTCGGGAGGGGACAACAGCGGCGGACCGCGAGCGTTACCAGACGGTCTATGCCCACCGTCCCGGAGCCGTCGCCGCGCCGACCGCCGGCCTCCACTTCACCGAGGCGCTGCTGCAGACCCTGAAAGGCAAGGGCGTGAATCTGGCGACGATCACCCTCCACGTCGGATACGGCACCTTCGCCCCGGTGCGGACGGAGGAGATCAGGGATCACAAGATCCATGCCGAATATATCGAGGTCCCAGCCGAGACAATGGCATTGATCTCTAAGACGAAGGAAAGCGGCGGCCGGGTCTGGGCCGTCGGCACCACCACCGTGCGGGCCCTCGAATTTGCGGCAAGACAGCGTCAAGCCACCCCGGCTGCAGTCGAAGGATGGTGCGATCTCTATATCTACCCAGGTTTCACCTTCAAGATCGTGGACTGCCTGATCACCAATTTCCACCTGCCGAACTCATCGCTGATGTTCCTGGTTTCGGCGCTCTGCGGACGCGAAACCCTGCTCTTCTGCTATGAAACGGCGGTCAGGGAAGGCTACAGGTTCTATTCTTACGGCGATGCCATGGCAGTCGTTACCGCAAAAACCACGGCATCAGCGGGATGGGAGGAGTAAAACCTTAACTGGCGCTCGCCGCCGGGCAATTGGCACAACCGCCGCCTGACGGACAGGAAGCGGAGGCCGCCGGTGCCGATTTGCCGGCGCCGCCGGAGGAACTCGAGTAGCCATCGGCGTACCAGCCGCCGCCTTTGAGTTGGAAGGAACTCATTGACATCAACTTTTTGACCGATCCGTCGCACTCCGGGCAGACACTCAACGGTGCGTCCGAGATCTTCTGCTGAACCTCAAAAACTTTGTGGCAATCGCTGCATTCGTATTCGTAGACAGGCATTATCGTACTTCCTTGACTATGGTTGCACGGACCTACGGTCCGATTCAGATTGTACAGCCGCCCCCTCTGCCTGGAGTCGGCCCCCTTCCGAAACTGGAGCTAAAATAATTCTCCCTCCCGCCGCTGTCAACAGCCAGTGGAAATGGGACGGGAAAAATCATCCCTCGCACCGATGCCCCTCGGGCCGACCTGCCCGGATTCCCGCAGGCAGCCTGATCGAAAACGGCCTGCTTGTCGTTTCGGTTCTTTTCTGGTATAGCTAGCCTTCATTGTTATTATTTCCGCAGCATCTCCCGCTACCGCTTGCAGCGGTTCCATCCTTCTTCCACTGACATTCATGATTGGCATCTTCGATTCAGGCATCGGCGGCATGACCGTGGCCAGGGCTGTCGAGCAGCTCCTGCCCGATCATTCCATCCTCTATCTCGGCGATATCGCCAGGACCCCATACGGGACCAAGAGCGCGGAGACAATTATCGACTATTCCCTGCGCAATACCGAATTCCTGCTTCAAAAGGGATCGAACCTCATCGTCATCGCCTGCAACACCGCATCGAGTGTTGCCACCGAACGTCTCCGCCAGGAGTTCAACGTGCCGATCATCGAGGTCGTTACGCCGGCAGTCCAGGCGGTCCTTGCCCGCAGCCGCACCGGCCGCGTCGGCATTATCGGCACCAGAGCGACTGTCAGGAGCAACATCTACGAGCGGTCGATCACCGCTCTGGACCCGCAGTTCAAGGTGTTCTCCCTGGCCTGCCCGCTTCTCGTGCCGCTGGTCGAAGAAGGCTGGATCAACAAGCGCGAGACCAAGATGATCCTCCGCCGCTACCTCCATCCGTTGAAGGACAAACAGATCGACACCCTCGTCCTCGGCTGCACCCATTACCCGCTGCTGACGAACCTGATCCAGCCGCGTATCGGCAACCGGGTCAACCTCGTCGATTCTTCCATCGAGACGGCTCACTACCTGCAGCGCTTTCTCGCCGACCATCCCGGCATCGTCAGGAAAAACGGCGATCAACCGGCAACCCGCAGATATTTCGTCACCGATCTGACCGAGTCGGCGCAGCAGGTCGCCGCCAAAATCTTCAACCGTCCATTGGAGCTCGAGCTTGTATGAAGCCGTTTCACGCCAGCTGTCACATCGTCCTCCTCGCCTTCCTGCTCCTGGTCCTTCCTTCCGCCCGACCGGCACTGGCCCAGGTGGAGACCAACTTCCCCGACCCGCCCGGCACGGTCGCAGCCCGACTGCAGGAGCGCTACGACGCGATGCGCAGTCTCTCCTTCTCGTTCGTCCAATCGACCGAAGGCCAGATGGCCGGCCGGCCGCGCGAGGGCAGCGGCAGGGCGGTCTTTCTCAAGACCTCGGGGGCGAAGCGGATGCGCTGGGACTACGACAGCCCGGAAAGGCAGGTACTCGTCAGCGACGGCACGACTTTTTCGATGTATTTCGAGAATCTGCACCAGATGATCGTCTCGCCGGCAAAGGTCATCGAGGAGGATATGACCTATTCATTTTTTACCGGCACCGGCAAACTGACCGATAACTTCGCCATCCTCGGTCCCAACAAGAATATCGTCGATACCGAATACCGGGATCTGCGGGTCATCCAGCTGGTTCCCAGGTCCTCCGAATCACAGGTACAGGACATCCACCTGTGGATCGGCGCCGATTCACTGATCCGGCGCCTCGAGATCCGCGATCAGTTCGACACCCTGACCGTCCTGACCCTCAATCATATCGAAGAGAACTCGCTCGACGGTAAGGATGAGCAGGCCCTGTCCGCCCTGTTCACCTTCAGCCCACCGGAAGACACCGAGATCATCCACCAGAACGAATGACCGCCTCCGCCTCATATTTCCGGGCGACACTGATCTCGATGCCCTGGGCCCTGTTCAACCGGCCATCCCTCCAGCTCGCCGCCCTGAAGGCCTATGTCGAACAGGAGATGGAGGCGGAGATCACGACCGCCCACCCCTTCCTGCAGATCGCCGCCGCTATCGGCATCGATGTGTACCGGCGAATTTCGGAAACCAGCTGGGCCGGCGAAGCCCTGTTCGCCCCGCTGATCTTTCCCGGACAGCGGAGCAAGACGCGCCGGCTGTTCAGGGAAAGTCTCCGTCAGAGTGGAGTCGCCGGAAACCTTCCCGACTATGACGAGCTCGTCTCCACGATCGACGCGGCCTGCCGCAGCTGGTTGGCCCGCCAGGATTTTTCCGCCTGCCGGCTGCTCGGTTTTTCCGTCTGCTTCGGCCAGCTGCTGTCGTCGCTCCATCTCGCCCGCCTGATCAGGGAACAAGGTTTCAGCGCCCCGATCGTCTTCGGCGGCTCGTCCTGCAGCGGGACGGTCGGCCAGGCGCTGCTGCGTCACTTTCCCCAGATCGATTACATCGTCGACGGCGAAGGAGAACGGCCTCTCCTCGGTCTCTGCGCTTTCATCGCCGGCAAACATGACGGCCTGCCGGAGCACGTCATCGGCCGAACCACTCTTCCCACTATCCCCTGTCATCAGCTGGAAAATCTCGATCTGTTGCCGATCCCTGATTTTCGCCCCTACTTCACCGAGATCAAAACGGTATTTCCCGAGCTTCCCTTCATCCCGGTACTGCCGCTGGAATTTTCCAGGGGCTGCTGGTGGAACCGCTGCGCCTTCTGCAACCTCAACCTCCAATGGCAGGGCTACCGGCACAAGAGTGCCCCGAGGATGATCGCCGAGGTCGAGACTCAGTCCCAGGCGCACAGGTGCCTCGATTTCTTCTTCACCGACAACGCCCTGCCACCCCGGGAATCCGACCAGTTCTTCCGCCACCAGGGACAGGCCGCACGGGATCGCCGCTTCTTCGCCGAAATCCGGGGCACGACCGGCCGGGACCAGCTGGCCATTTACCGCAGCGGCGGGCTGCACGCCATCCAGGTCGGGATCGAAGCACTGTCCAACTCTTTGCTGCAAAAAATGGCCAAGGGACTGACGGTCATCGACAACATCGCGGTCATCAGGGACAGCGCCGCCGCCGGGATCGTCCTCGACGGCAATCTCATCCTCGAATTTCCCGGCAGTACGGCCGAGGAAGTCGCCGAGACCATCGCCAACCTCGACTTTCTCCTTCCCTTCAGACCGCTGGCCAAGGCCGTCTTCTTCCTCGGGCATGGCTCACCGGTCTGTCGCGACCCGCGCACCTTCGGCATTTTCGGCCTGGCGCCGGAACACAGGTATCGTGCTCTCCTGCCTGCTGAAATAGCTCAGGATGTCGGCATGCTCACCATGGATTACCGCGGCGGCCGCCGCCACCAGCGGCGACTCTGGCGCCCCGTCGCCGACCGGATCGCGGTTTGGCGTGAATTTCACCGCAACCGGCCCCACCCCGGTCAACCGGCCCTGAGCTATCGGGATGGCGGCGAGTTCCTGATCATCCGTCAGGAACGGGTCGACGGCCCGCCCCTCCATCATCGCCTGCATGGACGCTCCCGCGAAATCTATCTCTACTGTCGCCAGATCAGAACCAGAGCCGATATTCAGCAGAGGTTCCATCCGCTGTCGGTCTCGGCCCTCGACGCGTTTCTCGGCGATCTGCACCGCAAACGCCTGCTGTTCCAGGCTGGCGAACAGGTCCTGGCCCTGGCGATCCGCCATTCCCCTTGAACCACCTGCATCCGGAAGCCGAGCGGAGAGAGATGTCAGTCTCCTGCGGACATCAGCCCCCACATCAGGTACAATGAAAACAAAGCAGGCATGGCACGAGATATATTCCTGGAGCGGCAGGACAGGATCAAAGGCAGGTAGCGGGGAGATATCAACCTGACTCGCCCCGATACCGGCTCAATGCCGTTACGGAGCTTCCCTTCCCTGGCGGCGACAGCGTTCACCCGCTGCCCGTCCATGCAGGAAGGGGAATACCACCAATCAGCAGCACTCAACAGGTATAACATGAGCACGACAGACGACAGCTTTGCAGACCTCTTCAACCAGGAAGAAAAAAAACAGTTACGGCGCATCGCCCCCGGCCAGAAGATCACGGCGACCATCGTCGGTATCAGCGGCGAATCGGTCTTTCTCGATGTCGGCGGCAAGAGCGAAGGGGTCATGAACACCTCCGAGATCACCGACAGTTCGGGGCAACCGACCAAGGCCGTGGGCGACACGATCGAGGTTTATTTCCTCAAGAGCCGGTCAGGTGAAAGTCTCTTCACCCGCCGTATCGGCTCCGGTTCCGACGCCGATCACCTCGAGGAGGCATGGCGCAGCGCCATCCCGGTCGAGGGCCTGGTGAAGGAGGAGATCAAGGGCGGTTTCGAAATCACCCTCGGCAGCAATGTCCGGGCATTCTGTCCCTACTCCCAGATCAGCCTGCGCCGCAGCAGCGATCCGGCCGGAGAGTTCATCGGCGCCCGTCTGCCATTCCGGATTACCCGTTTTGAGGAAGGCGGCAGGAATATCGTCGTCTCGGCCCGGGCCATCCAGGAAGAGGAACGGGCTGAACGACGGGAGGAATTGATCAATACCCTGGAGGAAGGGCAGACCGTTGAAGGAACCGTCACCTCCCTTCGCGACTTCGGGGCCTTTGTCGACATCGGCGGCGTCGATGCCCTGATCCCGATCTCGGAGATCGGCTGGAGCCGTGTCGACAACATTGCCGAGCACGTCAGCATCGGCCAGCTCGTCAAGGTCGTCATCAAATCCCTTGACTGGGGCAGGGACCGGATCTCCGTCAGCCTGCGCCAGGCGATGGCCGATCCCTGGGAAACCATCCCGTTGCAGTTCCCGGAAGGGTCGACACAGCACGGCCGGGTCGCCCGTCTTGCCCCCTTCGGCGCCTTCGTCACCCTGGCCCCCGGGATCGACGGCCTCATCCATATCTCCAGACTCGGTGGCGGCCGCAGGATCCATCACCCCCGCGAGGTGCTGGAAGAAGGCCAGGAAATCGAGGTCAAGGTCGAATCGCTCGATCCGGCCGGCCGCAAGATGAGCCTGGCCCCGGCGGACTATGTCTCGCCCGAGAGCCTCGAGGCAAATGAGCAGGGGGAGTACCGCAGATTCGTGGAAAAGAGCGGCAGGGAGTCGGCGGAGACGAGAACCGGCAGCCTCGGCGATCTGCTGAAGGCCAAGCTGGCGGAGAAAAAAAGACGTTGAGCAAGCGGCCGTGAGCCGGCGGACGGAGGGCCTTCTTGTTCCTGGGGACGGATCAGACAGGGCCTTCGTTCTGCCGCATCGCCTCGAACAGAATGACCGCAGCCGCGACCGAGCTGTTCAGGGAGTCGAGGGTGCCGGCCATCGGGATCGAGATCACAATATCACACTCGCGACGGACCAGGGGCCGGATGCCTTCCCCCTCACTGCCGACGACGACGCATGCCGGCAGGCGAAAATCGGTGGCATAGAGGGACTGGGCCGTCGAATCCTTGACGGCGCCGAACACCCACGCTCCCGCCTCTTTGACCTTCTTCAGGGCGGCGACCAGGTTGGTGACCTGGCAGATGTCGATGTGCGAGACCGCCCCGGCCGAAGCCTTGACGGCGGTACCGCCAAGCGGGGCGGAGCGCTCGCGGGTCAGGATAACCCCGATCGCCCCCGAGGCCAGGGCCGAGCGGATAATCGCCCCGAGATTATGCGGGTCCTGCAGCGAATCGCAGGCGACAAGGCGCGGCCTCTCGCCCTGGCGCACCCGGGCGGCAAAGCGCTGCAGCAGTTCATCGAACGGCAGCAGCGCTGTCTGAATGGTGCGGGCCACTACACCCTGATGCCGGATATCTCCGGCACCATCGCCAACCAGACGCAAGGACTGGACAAAGATCGTCTTGATCCCCTTTTCCCGCGCCATCCCGATAATTTCTTCTATCTTGCCACTGCGTTTTTCCCGGTGCAGGATGATCTCCACCACGCGTTCGGGTTCTCGTTGCAGGGCCTCCACAACAGGATGCACCCCCCAGATCAGATCGTCGCTCAGCCTGATCCGCTTTTCCGCTCCCTGCAGCTGTATCTTCTTCTGGTTTCTCATAAATCCAGGTGCAGCCCTATATGTCTGCCGTCAGGACGGCGGTGGGCCCTGGCCCGTTCGGCGAGGATGATGGCCCGCAGCATTTCCGACGCCTCGCCAAGGTTGTCGTTGACGATGAGATACTGGTATTCCCCCGCCTGTTGCATCTCGAGCCGGGCGGTGTGAAGCCGGGTTCGCACCTTTTCCTCGCTCTCTGTCCCCCGACCGCGCAGACGCCGCTCCAACTCCTGCAGACTGGGCGGGATGATGAAGATATGGGAGGCATCGAGGCCGCTGACCTGGCGGACGGCCGCAGCCCCCTGGACATCGATATCAAGAATGACATCGAGCCCCTGTTGCAGGCGACCGTCAATCTCCCGCCGGCTTGTACCGTAATAATTGCCGTAGACATTCGCCCACTCGAGAAACACGCCGCTGTCGCGCATGGCCAGAAACTCATGCTGATCAACGAAGTGATAATCGATCCCGTTCCGTTCCCCGCCCCTCGGCAATCTGGTCGTGTGCGACACGGAAAAGGCGAGACCGGTAATGCCGGCCATGACCCGGCGCAACAGCGTCGTCTTGCCGGTCCCCGACGGGGCGGAGATGACAAACAGTCTGCCGCCCATCACAGTTCCGTCTCACCCGGTTTGTCAGCAGCGGCAAGCCCGGCCAGATGATAACTCGGCTGCATCGTCTGGATGCGCTGACTGATGGTGTCGGGCTGTACCGAAGAGAGGATGATATGGTTTGAATCCATCACCAGGATCGACCTGGTCCTCCTGCCTTCGGTTACATCGACCAGTTTTCCCTCGGATTTCGCCTGCTCCTTCAGCTTCCTGGCCGGCGACGATCCGGTGTTGATCACCGCCACTATCCGCTCGATCATGACGGTGTTGCCAAAACCGATATTCAACAACTGCATCCTGTCCTCCTCATCCCTTCAACGTTGCTCTGCAATCAAGGATCCGCCTTACACGCTATTCGATGTTCTGGATCTGCTCCCGCATCTTTTCCAGTTCGCTCTTCAGTTCGACCGTCAGGTGGGCAACGCCGGGATCGTTGATCTTCGATGCCAGCGTATTGACTTCCCGAAGAAATTCCTGTACCAGAAAATCGAGTTTACGTCCCACCGCCGCTTTTTCCTTGAGAAAGGCGAGAAACTGCCCGATATGGCAGCGCAACCGGACAATCTCTTCGGTCACATCGGTCTTGTCGGCCAGAATCGCCACTTCCTGGGCCAACCGGGCAGGATCGAGCTGAACCTGGCCGAGCAATTTTTCCAGCCTCTCCTCCAGGGTCCGCTGACGTTGCTGCAGGAGGCTGGGAATGGCCGTTTCAATGATCCCGACCGTGGCGGCGAACTGGTTGAGCCTGGACTCGAGGTCATCTCTGAGGACCTGCCCCTCCTGCAATCGCATCTCGTCGCAACGATCGAGTGCCTCCCGCACCACGGTCTCGAGTTGAAGCCAGACAGCCTCCGGATCTTCATTTTCCTGTTCACGGGCCAAGACATCCGGCATCGATGCAATCTGGCTGACAGTGATCTGATCAGAGAGTTCCAAGGCCGCACAAATCTCGGCCAGAGCATGGTGGTAGGAACGGGCGAGATCCAGATTCACCTTCACCTGCTTGAGATCCGCACCCTCGCCACTGATATTGACGACAAGATCGACTCGCCCCCGCTGCAATTTTAACGACAGCAACTTGCGGAGCGGTTCCTCAAACATCGTGCAGTTCTTGGGTAGCCGAGTCTTGAGATCGAAATAGCGATTATTGACACAGCGAAGCTCGGCAATCCAGGTTCTGCCTTCGGACTTCACTTCTCCCCGGCCGAACCCGGTCATGCTTTTGATCGACATACTCCCCTCACGACAATTCCAGAAACAACAAAACGATGCAAGAGAACCTCCCCTTGCATCGTTTCAGTACGACACACTTGAAAAGCCTGATGGCATGAACCGCTGCTACTTGCCCATGCTTTTGTTCAACTCCTTGATGATGATATCACTGATATCGATCGCCGGGTTGTGATAAATTACACCGTTTTTGCTATCGAGAATGGCGGTATACCCGTTTTTCTCGCCATATTTCACAACTACACCCTCGAGGGCCTTCAGAATCGGCTCCAACTCCTTGTCCTGAAGCTGTTTCAGCTCGAAACGCGCATCCTCGGTTTTGGCCTGCAGTTCGCGCTTCATCTTCTGGAAATCACGAATTTTTGCCGACTTCGTCTCTTCGCTCCAGGCTGAGCTTTTCTTCTCTATTTCCTTCTGGAGGGCTACCAGGGTGTCTTCCTCGCCTTTGAACCTCCCCTGCAGTTCCTTCATTTTCTGATCGAAACGGACCTTTCCGGTTTTCCCCGCTTCGCACTGGACGATAATTTTCTGTACGTTCATGACACCGATCTTCATCTCGGCGGCCTGAACACCGTCAGCGAAATATCCAGTGAGCATGAAGAACATGCTGACGATCAACAACTTTTTCAACACCATTGCCTTCTCCACAATCAGATTGACCTCTCAGCCTGGACCGCTGTTAAGCGTTGTCAGTTATTCAACGATGACAAAATCGTCACGCCGGTTCTGAGCCCAGGACATCTCATCCTCGCCGTGCAGCAGGAGACGCTCTTCACCGTAGCTGACGGTGGTCAGCTTTGCTTCCGCAACGCCGAGATCGAGGAGAGCCTTTTTGGCGCTCATGGCACGTCTCTCACCAAGGGCCATGTTGTACTCGTTGGTGCCGCGCGGATCGCAGTTACCTTCGATACGGACGTTGACGGTGCCCTTGTTGATGAAATCGGCATTCAGCTGAATGCGGGATGTCTGGTCGGCCCGGATGGCAGACTCATCAAAATCAAAGTAGACTGGCAGCATACCCTCAGAGGTGCGACCCTCGGAGATGCCGGTGCCCTTGGAGTCGAGCGACTCTTCCGGAGCAGCGGCATCCGTCTTCATCGCTGCATCCGTGTCAGCTTTCTTACCGCAACCTGTCAGTGCCAGTACAGACACGCACAGCAATGCGGGCACTACGACCTGTAATCTCTTCATCATGACGAAACCTCCTAAGTTCGATATGATAGTGGATAAAAAATGGCGGACAGTCCGAATAAAAAAACCCCTCCAGTGCACACCACTGGCAAGGCCCATTTTTTTCACTAATGCGCTATATACAAAGGATGCTCTTCAAAATTCAAGCACAATCTACAGTGTCCGAACGACCCGATCGAAAAAAACAGCTGTACTTCTCATTCCTCTGTCATACTATTACCGGGCGCATCTGGATGTCAAACGCTATGTTCCAATTTGTCACCGGGTTTTGACCCACTCTCGTAATTTTCATGAGCACAATAGGACACCATGAACTCGACACGACCCATCGCTACCGATCAGCTGAAAAAAGAAATGCTCGCCACCAGCCCGATCGGTACATTTTTCGGAATCAGCCAGAGAACATTCGACCATGTCTGGGGCCAACTCACCGATCCGGCCGGCAATTCCGTCGTTTATATCTCCATGGAAATCGGAGCCGACCCGGATGTCTACAGCCCCATCCGCGCTAGACTGGCGAATATCACAGACAGCCATCAGATCACCGATAGCCGATTGCTCGATTTTTACAACACATTCGTCCATGGTCCGCAAAAGATCCCCACCTACAGTGGCGGCCTCGGCATCCTCGCCGGCGATACGCTGAAGAGTTACGCCGACTGTCACCTGCCGGTGATTGCCGTCAGTCTGCTGTATCGCCAAGGCTATTTCGCCCAATACGTCGATTCTCAACTGGGCCAGATCTCGCAGACCGTCGACTGGCACCCGGAGTCGACCCCGGGACTCTACCTGCTGCAGAATCCCGACAACCCTGAGATGCCGCTGCAGATTGAAGTCCCCTTTCTCAACGAATATGGTCAGGAGACCGTTGCGACCGCCCAGGTGTGGATGAAAATGGAGGTCAGCTGCGATCTCGATTTTTTTGTCCCGGAAATCCTTCTTGATTTTTATCGTTCCGAAACCCCGAGCCTGATCCGCAACGCCGCATCGCAGCTTTACAACGCCGAATCTTCGATGATCAAGGCGATGCAGCGCCGCATGCTCGGAATCGGGATCATGCCGGCCCTGCGGGCGCTCGGGGTTACTTCGAAGACCTTCCACCTCAACGAACAGCATGGTGTTGTCGTTGCCATACAACTCATCGTCGACGAATTGACCAATATCCTGCAGCACCCGCAAATAGAACTGGCGAGCGACGAGCAGGTCTTCGAGGCGGCCAGGATCGTATCGCAACGACTCGTCTACACGATCCATACTCCCGTGAAGGCCGGCCACGATCGCTTCAACAAATCGCTGTATGCCGGTATCAGTGAAAAATCCTGCCAGCGTATTCTCGATCTGCTCGCCCATGACGAGGACAGTCCGCATTCGTACAATTTCACCCAATTGGCCATGCATGTCAATCGTTCGGCCAATAGCGTCAGTCGGTTGCACCGCGACGTCACCTGCCGGCAATTCCCGCAATTCGCCGGCAAGATTTCGGCAATCACCAACGGTGTCCATCACCTGACCTGGATAAGCGACGAACGGGCAAAGGTTTTTGATGCCACACCGCTGCTCTCCGGCTGGCGCCACAACCCCGGGGTGTTTGCCCGGGCAGCGGAGATCATCGACGACACCGATTTCAGGGAGAGACTGAGTTCGGCCTGGGAGGCCGACTCAAAGACCCTTATCGACGCTGTCAACCGAATGTTGATCCTCCATCGCACCCAGATGAGCATGACCTGGATCGACCCCCCGAATTACCTCTCGACTCGTGTTGACGCCGACAGCAGCCTGAAACCGGAAGTCTTCACCGTCGGCTTTGCCCGTCGGTTCTCGACCTACAAGCGTGCTGATCTGATCTTCAACGATATCGAACAGCTCTGCCGGATCTCGGTCGACAACAACTGGCCGATCAATTTTCTGTTCGCCGGCAAGGCCCATCCGGCCGACGAACCGGGCAAGACCGTCATCAAGAATCTGCTCAACCACCAGGAAGAACTGTACCGCAAGAGCGGCGGGCTGGTGAATCTCGTGTTCATCCCCAATTACGACATGCACATCGCCAGAAAACTGGTAGCCGGGGTGCATTGCTGGCTCAACAGCCCCAAAAGACCACTCGAGGCATCGGGGACCAGCGGCATGAAGGCGGCGATGAACGGCGTCCCCAATGTGTCGATCATGGATGGGTGGTGGGTGGAAGGATACCACGACGGCGCCACCGGCTGGAAATTCGGCCACGAAGGCCCGATTGACAACGCCAGCCTCTCCGAATCCCGGGAAGAACTCCTCTACTTCGAAGACTCGACCTCATTTTATTCGCTGCTGCCATTGATTCTCAGTGCCTTTTATGACAACAATAGATCAAAGGTTTTTCTCGACAAGGGCATCAACAACCTGCTGCTCAACATTCCCATTTTCAATACGCACAGGATGGCGGCGGAATACCTGCAGCGATATGATCTGAAGCTGCCTGTCGATCAGGCCCTGGAAATGAAGCACTTCGCCCAACTTTACAGTAGTGATATTTAGCTTTTCAGTTTATATAAAACGGTTTACCCATCGGCATCAACGCCTGATCCATCCCGGTCCCGGCCGGAAAACATACAATTCTGGAGACGTTCATGGCCAAAGCCCATATCAGTTCCACCCGAGCAACCGACAAGACCATACGTGCAATAGACCGCAAGAGAGAACAGGAACGGCGGAAAATGTTCCATCAGGCCAAGGATAACGCCGAACCCCTGGCCGCCAAGCTGGTGCAACGGCTCCTCGACCGGGAGATCATTGAAACCTCGTCGATCCAGCGCATTCGTGAAAATCTCGAGGAGCAGCTCAAACAACTGGGCTATATCGATGAATTCGAACTGCAGATGAAGGTCGCGCCGATCAGGACCATTGCCCAGGACCCGAATATCGTCAGTCTGTATATCACCCAGTACATTGTCGAAGATCTTATCAATCACCCGGACATCCAGGATGTATTCGGCGATGACCTCGATATTTACCTTGCCGTCGATTCCGTTTTCAGGGTGCTCCGCTCCTCGTGATCCACCCTGATTCCATCCCCTCTCTGGTCTTTGCCGACAGCCAAGGCTCCATTATAGATTATCCACCGCTGAACATGGCCGGCATGAGCAACGGCCATTTTGTCATCCCCGAACGTACCGATCTCATCCCCCTGCCGAAAGGAAGCGAACTGTTCGTGCTCCCGGGCCGCCTACCGGTCGCATCCGACCCCGTGACGTCGGAACCGCTGCTGCTGGAGGACGATCCATTCGAACCCGGCAAACCGATCCAGGCGGTGGCAGCCTTCTTGGCCCCGGCCCACACCTCGATTCTTACCGCCGCCTTCCAGACCGCCGACAATGCGACGACACTCCCTCTCTTCGCCTACACCGCCGTCGGATGGTACAAGGGACGCTTCTGGGTTGCCGCCTTTCGCAGCGATCCCGACAAACGGCAGGACAGCGATCAGTTCACCCAGTCCACCGTCGCCACCAGGACTCGGCGAAAACTGAAACAGTATCCGGATAACCGGCTGATCCAGCATCTGGGCAAATGCTGCCTGGTCTACGGCTGCCCCGCCGCCCGCAACTATTTCCTCGGCCGCTGGGAGGCCCCGATCCCGACCTCGCCATCCTGCAACGCCCGCTGTGTCGGCTGCATATCATTGCAATCATCGGGGTGCTGCCCATCGACCCAGGACAGGATCACCTTCGTCCCCTCGCCGAAAGAGATCAGCATGATGGCGATCGATCACCTCAACCAGGCCCCGAAACCCATCGTCAGTTTCGGCCAGGGATGCGAGGGGGAGCCCCTGCTCCAGGCCGACACCATTGCTGAGGCAATCCGGCTGATCAGGCAGGAAACGAGCAAGGGAACGATCAATCTCAACTCGAATTCCAGCCTGCCGCAGGCCCTGGAAAAACTGGTCGACGCCGGACTCGACAGCCTTCGGGTCAGCCTGAATTCGGCTCAGGAACACTACTACACCAGATATTACCGGCCAAACGGCTATGCCTTTACCGATGTACAGAGTTCAATCCGCCTGATGAAGAACGCTGGTCGCTTTGTCTCGCTGAATTACTTCATCCTTCCCGGCCTGAGTGATTCCGTGCCGGAATTTGAAGCCCTGTGCACCCTTATCGCCTCCTGCCGCCCTGACATGATCCAGTTGCGCAATCTCAATATGGACCCGGAATGGTACCTCAGGACCATCGGCCTTCCACCCTCCGAAACGGCTATGGGCTTACACTCCTGGCTCAAGGCACTGAAAAAGGAATTTCCCGGCCTCAGATTCGGATATTTCAACCCTTTCCTGGCCACGGCAGAGTCAGGCCTCACTGGCGGCAACCGCCGCTGAAAACCGTGGCGTATTCAGCTGGATAGAGATTGAAGTCCACCAGCGGGCTGCAGTTTATTGTTGAATTATTGCTGATATGGGATAATATGCCAAGTAATAAGATTTATCATTTTCCTTCAGCCATCTACCACTCGAAACGACCATGGACCAACTTCCCAGCATGCGGTTGACGACCCAGAGACAGATAATCCTCGAGGAACTCGCCAAAGTCACATCCCATCCGACGGCAAATGAGGTGTACGATATGGTGCGCAAGCGGCTGCCCCGGATCGGCTTGGGGACCGTCTACAGAAATCTGGAATTGATGGCCGACAGCGGCGTCATCCTCAAGTTGGAGGTTGGCGGAACCCAGAAACGTTTCGATGCCACCGTTTACCCGCACTATCATATCCGCTGTTCACAATGCGGCAAGGTCGATGATATCAATATCCCGGTCCAACCCCATATCAACGATGCCGCTGCCGTTGCCAGCAGCTATGAAGTGATCGGGCACCATATTGAATTTACGGGAGTTTGCAGTGATTGCCAGCGCCACTTGAAGGATCCGTCCCTCAACTGAGGAGAAGGTTCCCGGAAGATCCCGGGCCGGCATCCATTTCATTGAATCTCCACAAAAAAAGGGTGGGAGGCGTCAAGCCTCTCACCCTTTATATTTTGTGCCGATCAACTTGGTTCAGGAAAAGAAAACCCGGCAGAACCGTCGTTTCCCCACTTTCACCAGGATCTTGCCTGCAGCCTGGACTTTGAGCCCTTGCTCGCCGACCCTTTCGCCATCAAGGCTGACGGCGCCCTGTTGAATCATCCGTCGGCCATCCGAAGTCGAGGTTACCAGACCGGCATCGACGAGAAGCTGCGGCACCCAGATGTCACCATTCGCCGCCAGCCGAACCTCGGGGATGACATCGGGTAGCCCTCCTTTCTGGAAGACTTTTTCAAAATTCTCTTCCGCCGTCAGGGCCGCCGCCGGAGAATGGAATCGAGCCGTCAGCTCACGGGCGAGCTGTTTCTTTATCTCCTTAGGATGAGCTTCGCCGCTGGCAACCTTCGCTTTCAGGGCGACGATCTCCGCCCGGCTCAGATCGCTGAGCAGATCGTAATACCGGAACATCAGTACGTCGGAAATCGACAGGACCTTGCCGTAGATGCTGTCGGCAGACTCGGTGATACCGATATAGTTGCCAAGGGATTTACTCATCTTATTGACACCGTCGAGACCTTCAAGCAACGGCAGAGTCAGGACCACCTGCGGCTCCTGCCCTCGTGACCGCTGCAGGTCCCTGCCCATCAGGACGTTGAACAGCTGGTCGGTTCCTCCCAGTTCGACATCGGCCTGCAACGCCACCGAATCATAGCCCTGGATCAGCGGATACAGAAATTCATGGATCGAGATCGGCATGCCGGTCTCAAATCGGGTCCGGAAATCCTCGCGCTCGAACATCCGCGCCACGGTCAACTCCGAGGCCAGCCGGATCATGTCATAGGAGTCGAGCTTGCCGAGCCAGGTGCTGTTGAACACGACCTGGGTTCTTTCGGGATCGAGGATCTTGAACACCTGCTCCTTATAGCTTTCGGCGTTTGCGGCGACCTGCTCGACAGTCAGGGCCTTTCTGGTCTCCGATTTACCGGTCGGGTCACCGATCATCCCGGTAAAATCACCGATCAGAAAATAGATATCATGACCAAGATCCTGAAAATGCTTCAGCTTCTGCAGTAAAACCGTATGACCGAGATGCAGGTCCGGGGCCGTTGGATCAAAACCGGCCTTGATTTTCAAAGGGATCCCGGTCTGCGCCGATTTTTCGAGTTTTTTGACGAGTTCCTCGCGAGAGATGCAGTCGACGACCCCCCGCTCAATCAAGGCAATCTGTTCATCTATAGAAGGCATAAGGCAAACCGCATCCTTTCCTGTAGTTGAGAATATCAATTAGCGGGCGTACTCGACGGCCCGCGTCTCCCGGATCACCGTCACCCGGATTTGTCCCGGGTAGGTCAGCTGCGTCTCGATCGCCTTGGCGATATCCTGGCACAGGAGCATGGCGTCACTGTCCTTGATCTTTTTCGAATCAACGATAATCCGCAGATCCCGTCCGGCCTGGATGGCATAGGATTTTTCTACGCCGTTGAAGCCATTGGCAATGTTTTCGAGGTCCTCCAGACGCTTGACATAGCTCTGAAGCATCTCCTTCCGGGCGCCGGGACGGGCGCCGGACAGGGCGTCGGCCGATTGGACGAGGATGTCGAGGACACTCTGCGGCGGCAGGTCTTCGTGGTGAGCGCCGATGGCATAGACCACCTCTTCCGGCTCCCCGTATTTTTTGGCAAGGTCACGGCCGATAATCGCATGCGATCCTTCGACTTCATGATCGACGGCCTTGCCGATATCGTGCAGCAGACCGGCCCGTTTCGCCATCTTCACATCGAGGCCGAGTTCCGCCGCCATAATCCCACAGAGGAAGGCGACTTCGAGGGAATGCTGGAGCACATTCTGGCCATAGCTCGTCCGATACTTCAGACGCCCGAGGATATTGATGAGTTCAACATGGACCCCGTGGGCGCCGACATCGAAGGTCGCCTGCTCACCCGCCTCACGGATGGTGATTTCGAGTTCCTTGGTGACCTTGGCGACGACCTCTTCGATCCGGCCGGGGTGGATGCGCCCGTCACTGATCAACTGCAGCAGCGCCAGGCGGGCGATTTCCCGCCGCACCGGATTGAAACCGGAAAGAATAACCGCCTCGGGGGTGTCATCGATGATGATATCGATTCCGGTGGCCGCCTCGATCGCCCTGATATTGCGGCCTTCCCGACCGATGATCCGCCCCTTCATCTCGTCGTTGGGCAGAGGCACCATCGACACCGTCTTGTCGGCAACATAATCGCCTGCATACCTGGAGATGGCCAGGGCGAGGATGTTTTTCCCCTTCCGGTCGGCCTCCATCTTCATTTCGTTCTCGATCTTGGCCAATCGCTTGGCGGCATCCATCCGGGCCTCGCTTTCCAGCGAGTCCATCAGCATCTTTTTCGCCTCCTCCTGGCTGATTCCGGCAATTCTCGCCATCTCGTACCGCTGCTTATCGACCAGCTGATCGATATCCTTGAGTTTGGACTCTATTTGAGCCTCCTGCTGCCGCAGCTTCTTTTCACCGGCTAACAGTTCGGCATGCTTGGCGTCATAGCCTTCCCACTCGTGCTTCAATGCCTCGCGTTTCTTGTTGAGCTGCCGCATCTCGTCCTTCAGCTCATCCCGCTCGGCCTTGAGTTCCTGCTCCAGCGCCTGTTTGACCTGGTAGGCCTCTTCCTTGCTCTGGAGCAGGGCCTCTTTTTTCAGCTGTTCCGCCTCGACAATGGCATTTTCGATGATCTGTTTACTCTGGGCCCTGATATTGCTCTGGTGCCCTTCGACAAAGCGCTTTCGCAAAAAGATTCCTGCAACGAGACCGGCAGCGATACCAAGACAGACAAAGACAATGGGGTGATAGAGTATACCCATGGAAATACGATCCTTTATTGGGGACCGGCGTGACGGGGAGGGAGAAAACGGGGACAACCAGATAAGAAAAAAATCAAGGAAGAGAGGGGGGACGATCAGGCGGACGTCAAGATACCTGCAATCCGTTCAGCTCGTTTGCAGCCCGGAATGAAAAATATCAAAATCGCAGCTCTTCTTCAGCCATAACGATCAATCGGTATCGATGCAGAACCATCGACAACCCGATCCGGCAAGGCCTCAAAAGGGTGACGAATCCTTTTGACCGCATCACAGGATGTCCCACTTCAGATTATCATCAAACCTGCATGGGAGGGATCATGCAACAAACCCATGCCCAAATGTAATCTCAAGGAAATCATGTGAACATGTGACAGTTCCCTAACTCAACATCCCACACACGGGATGTCACTTTCATGCGCCATGTTCTCGATCCGGCACACGAGAAGATATTGTATAAAAAGCAACTCTGCTTCCTGATTTCAGTTGAGCCCGCTTTCCGGCGTTCCCGCCGCCAATCATTGTTTTCTGGAGCAAACGCGTCACCGGCGGAGAAGCCCGATAGACCACCGCATGGATCCAGAATATATTCAAACAGGACGTTCTATCCTGATGGAAATGATTTCCCCACACTGCCGTGTCTGCGAGACAGTTAAACCTAATAAATTAGGTGGGCAGCTTCGTGCCAGCTTCAGGAAATTCGCGAACGATTTTCCATCATCTACCAGTGGAAGTACCCTTTTAATGACAGTTGGCTCAACACACACCACAGATCACCAACAGCGCAGGGAAATACCTAACTACCGTGTCTTCAAGACACGAAACCAGATGAAAATTTCAATACTGCTCAGAATTATAATAACTGGAATGCCTTCTCTTACAAAACAAGTATATCAGACTTTAATCCAAACGAAAACATTTTATCCCAAGAGGATCAGTCGTCAGTCCTTCGGCAACCGCGTCTGAACGATCTCATTCAACCGTTTCAGCCTCTCCTCGGTTTCGGTCTGGTAATTCTCATACTCCTGCTGCAACCTCACATGCCGCGACGCGATATTGAGACAGGCCAGGATCGCAACCTTACTGATCGGCAGAGAGCCCTGAGGGCCGCTGACATTCTCCTCGACCAATGCCCTGACCATGGAGAAGACGGCATCCAGTTCAACCTCCGATGCCCCCGTATAAAAGGCGTATTCCTGCCCGAGAAGCCTGAACCGAACTAATCGCTCCAATTCGGTCATGATCCGTTTTGCCTCATCCGCTCATCGCCATCTAAAGCCTGTGATCAGACGGCCTGGAACTCAGTCATTCTCCACTTCCCCTTGAGTCTCGGGACCGACGGAAAACAGATTCCCCTGAGTTCTCCCTTCGGAATTGCCGACAGTTCCGGACGATCCGCCAGAACCGGCGTCGCTCTTTTCCCACTCCTCTATCTGGAGAATCATGCCGCTGACCCTGTTGCCGATTTCGGTTCGCTCCGATTCGAGCAGAGCCACATTTTCCCTAAGTTCTTCTATAATTCCATCACGTTCATAGATATCCTGGGTCAGCCCCTCGTTTACCTTCTGCAAATCATCATAGCGGGCAATCAGGTTGCTGACAAAATGCTCGAGACGCTCCAACTCGCTTTCCTGCTTCATATATTCTGCTCCTTAGCTATTGACCTTTACAACTGCACATTGATGACGCTGAACTATACCATGCACTCTGATCTCCGCAAGACTTTCCAGAAAGCATCGCCATTTCCTTTCGATCCCGGGAACGGGGTCATGCACCACCTGAGACGACTCTCTATATCCGGGTATAATGCCAGGAAAGCGGCGTCTCGTTGCGGTACGGCATATACCCATGGAAGGCCCGAGGATCGTCATCGAAGACCAGGGGGAGAAAAAACTTATCCCCCTCCCACATCGGCAAGGTGTCGAGAAGGGCGATATCCACCCACGCCAGATCCCCTTCGATATTGGAAGCCTTCGCCTGTCCGGTAAAGGCGTCGATACGGAAAATGAAACCGAACCAGTCCTCTCCATGGGGGCCAAATCCGGTCCAGTTGATCGTGCCCCGCAACACCGCCTTTTCGCAGATGACGCCCGCCTCTTCGTATATTTCCCGGACCAGACACTGGTATATATCCTCGCCCGGCTCCATCTTTCCGCCCAAACCGTTATATTTCCCCAGATGCTGGTCATTCTGCCTGCGATTTCTATGGACAAGCAACGTCTGCCGCCGATCGCTCGAGATGATGTACCCCAGCGTGGCCAATATCGGTGTATACATCCCACCCTCTCATCCTGATTTTTACTCGATTGGTTTTCCGCGTGAATATAAACGAAAAATATTCCGATCCGCCAGATGTTATGATATATATTTCATATCGATTAATTTTTTCCTGGTAAATTGAGCATGAAGAAATCAAACCCAACCGTTGGCACCAGCGTCGCCCATCTTTTCCAGGGCCTTTTCTTCATCATGCTTGGCATGATTGTGTGCATCCCCCTCAATGCCCATGCCTCCTCCGGCAATACGCATTTTCCGCTCTATCCGGCAATCCAGGACAATGTCACGTTCTGGAAGAGTATCTACAGCAGATATTCCCTCAATACCGCCGTCATCCACGACCAGAACGACCTCTCCATCATATACGAGGTCGTGACCAAGATTGACGACTCAGTGCCCGGAGCGGGAAAGGCGAACAAGCTGCTGATCGAGCGGAAAAAAAGACACTACAGCGCCATCCTCAGAAAACTTTCCCGGACCGCTCCCGCCACCGCCGAGGAGCGTCGGATCACGGCAATGTTTTCCGGCAGCAACCGCCAGCAGAGAATGGCCGCGGCCGCCGAGTCGATCAGATCCCAGACTGGCCAGCGGGAACGGTTTTTGGCCGGAGTCATCCGTTCAGGCGCCTATCTGCCAACGATCAAGCAGGTGCTTCGCTCCTACGGCCTGCCCGAAGACCTGGCCTACCTGCCGCACGTCGAATCTTCTTTCAATACCGAGGCATACAGCAAGGTTGGCGCCTCGGGCATCTGGCAATTCACCAAAAGCACCGGCAAAAGCTACCTCCGCATCGACCAGGCCGTCGATGAGCGGAGTGATCCCATCATCGCCGCCCATGCCGCCGCCAAGTACCTGAAGAACAGCTACAGCCAGCTCGGCACTTGGCCGCTGGCGCTGACTTCCTACAATTACGGCACCGCCGGCATGAAACGGGCGCTCAATGAAAAAGGCTCCTATGAGCGGATTTTTGCCGAGTACGACAAAGGGTACTTCAAATTTGCCTCCAGGAATTTCTACTCCGAATTTCTGGCCGCCCTCCAGTGTGCAAAAGAGCTCGAGCGAAAACCCGGGGTCCGCCTGGACCAGCCGCTGCCGACCCGGACCGTCACCCTCAAGGCCAGCGCCGACATCCGCCAGATCAGGAAACATTTCGGGGTTTCGCAGCGTAATCTCGAGCGATTGAATCCGGCCCTGAGGTCAGAGGTTTTGACCGGCAAACGCCAGGTCCCGAAAGGATACGCCCTGCGCCTGCCGGCACCGGCTTCTGCCGTCACGCCGATCATCGCCGCCAAAGGCAAGAGCAGCAACGGATCAGCCCTGACCACAAGAGACACAGTCCACCAGGTTCGGCGGGGGGAAACCCTGACCGCCATCGCCGGAAAATACGGCACTTCCACCCAGGAGCTGGCCCGGATCAACGGGCTCGACTCTTCAGTTATCCGCATCGGTCAGAAGCTCCGGATAACCGACCAACCAGGCACCCTCCAGACAGCAACCGTCGCCGCACCAGTTAAAATACATGCTGCGACAACGAAGTTGACCGGATCCAGATCCAGGCTCGCCGTGCACAAAACCACTATCCATGAAGGCAAACGTTATGGCAAAATCCAGGTTCAACCGGGAGAGTCCCTGAACCTCCTGGCAAAGTGGACGGCGACTCCGACAACCAAACTGCAGCGCCTGAACAACCTCGGGCAGGGGGGCAGAATCAACGCCGGCCGGGACCTGGTTCTGGTCTTCGACAAGGTCTCAGTCAATCATTTCCACCAGAAACGTCAACAATTCCACCTGAAATCCAAGGCTGACGATCTGACATCGGTCAATCCCGCAGGTTAGACCGTCCAACTGAATCAGGACCAGGAAACCGAAGAGGGGGAGAGATGCAACTTCCCCTTGCCGGCCTGTGTTCGCCGTCGGCCCGTGCCGGAGAGGGTTTTCACCGCATCGCCCAACGCCACTGATTTGCGCTCAGTTCCAACGGCCGGCCACCCTGCTGATCGTACATCTTACCGGAACAATACCATGGACATCTCACAGACAATCGCAGAACTGAAAAAACGTCCCGGCTTCAAAGACAATGTCGGCATGATCCTGATCCACAACGGCGTTGTCCGGAACTGGTCGAGAAAGGATCGAGCTGCCGTCGCCGCCCTCGAAGTCACACCCGATTTCGCCAGGATCGAAGAGTTACGGCAGGAGTATCTGGCACGAGAGGGAATCTTCGAGATTATCATCGAAGCGCGGGCAGGCAGCTTCACCCCGGGCGACGATCTTCTCTTCATCATCGTCGCCGGCGACATCCGTGAAAATATCAAACCCGTTCTGGCTGAACTGCTCGACCGGGTCAAAGGCGAAGCGATCAGCAAAAAGGAGATCGCGATTTGCTGATCCTATGGTGTCGGTTCGTAAAATGCTGCAGACGGTGACAGGGCATGAGAACCTTCTTCGGCGGCCTCTATTCCAGGCTCCTCTCCTGGCTTGACGACAGGAACGAGGGGCAGTCGCGGCAGGCATCCGGGCTGCGTCGCATCCTCAGTGTCATCGTCATCACCCTGCGTGAATTTCATCGCAACGATCTCTCCCTGCGGGCCGCCGCCCTGACCCTGACCATTCTCCTTTCCCTCGTCCCGATCCTGGCAATCAGCGCCGCCGTCATCAAGGGGCTCGGCGGCGACAACCACCTGAAACAGCTGGCCTACGACTCCATCGCCATTTTCGGCAGCCAGGAGATGACGGCTGAATCCGACAGCAGGACTGTACCCGCCGATATTTCCTTTCCGGAACACCTGCGTTCGGCGGTGGACAAGATCTTCGCCTATGTCGACCGCACCAACTTCACCACCCTCGGAACTATCGGTACGCTCGCCCTCGTTGTCAGCATCATGCTGGTGCTCCACCAGATCGAGGCGGCGATGAACGTCATATGGCACGTCAAGTCCGGGCGTTCTTTCCTGCGCAAGGTCTCCGATTACATCACTCTGCTCGTGCTGATGCCACTGGCCGTCAATATCGGCTTCGCCGCCAGCGCCTTCATCGAAAGCCCCGAGCTTCTCGCCAGGGTCGATGCCCTGGTCCCGGCACCGTGGCTGCAGGGGCTGCTGCTCAAGGCGATCCCGATATTCTTCATTACCCTGACACTCCATGTCATTTACGTTTTCTTCCCCAACACCCGGGTCAGGACCCTGCCGGCGCTCGCCGGTTCGATACTCGCGGCGATCTGCTGGTTCGGAGCCCAGAGCCTCTTCGTCTCGATGCAGATCGGAGTGTCCCGCTACAACGCCATCTATGGGTCCTTCGCCACTTTGCCGCTCCTCCTACTGTGGATCCAGCTCGTCTGGGTCGTCGTTCTGGCAGGGGCCCAGTTCGCCTTCACCCTGCAAAACAGCGACCGGCTTCAGCTGACCTCATCGGCGGCAGGCCCGGAGCAGCGACTCGGAGCCGCCTTCGCCGTCATGGTCGAAGTGCAGCGGGCCTTTGAACACCAGGAGTTGCTGACCGTGAAGGAACTGGCGGAACATCTCCCCGGTCACCAGGAACCGGCGATCGGGGAAATTACCGGGGATCTGGTCGAGGCCGGACTGATCCACCGCTCGAGCACCGACGGCCGGCTTCTGCCCTGCGCTCCGGCCGATGCCTTCCGACCATCCCGACTGATCGAGCTGATCAACCGGCGACGGCAATAATTCACAACCGACGCCAAAGCCGAACAGTTACCTTGATGAACGCATCGACGGCACATTTCGAGCAAATGCAAAAAATTATATCACACTTATATTGTAATTCCGTAATGTTAAACAACCTTCTGTCGGCGTGACATGCCAACGCCGTTGTTATTTTGGCCCATTCATCCTATGATGGAGGAGTACCCAGGCAACAAACCCACCTGTCCATCCCTGCGGAGACTGCGTCGTGCCGGAAACAGACCTCAACAGTTTCGACGATCTCGAGAGCGGGTATGTCACCGTTGACAGCAACTGGTGCATTACCTCGTTCAACAGAAAGGCCTGCGATATCCTCGGCATCGACGGCAAGGATATCCTCGGCCGCCATTGTCGTGAGATTTTCTACAATGACAAACGCTTCAGCGCCATCTGCTCCCAACTCGAACCGCTGACCAGAAAGAAAGGCAGCAATTCAGTCCAGCTCAATCTCGGCTCCCCGACCACCGGTAAAAAGAGTGCCATCAGCCTGAGGGTCATTACCCTGCCGGGGCAGAACGGCATGATGGTCGGCGCCATCATCAGTTTCGCCGACCTCAGCGAACCGCTGGCTGCCAGCCGCCTGGCCCTGAACAGCATCGCCGAAGGTGTCTTCACCGTCGATCACACCCGCAGAATTACCTCGTTCAACAGTGCCGCGGAAAAGATCACCGGCTGGTCCGAGACAGATGTCATCGGCAAGCCCTGCAAATCGATTTTTCACTCCAGTATCTGCCATTCAACCTGCGCCATCGCCGAATCGATCCTGAAAAAAACCGCCATCGCTGATCGCATGGCCTACATCCTCAGCAAAGAGGGCCATTCCATCCCGGTCAAGGTCAGCGCCGCCCCCCTTGTCGATCTGAGTGACAGAATTGTCGGCTGGGTCGAGACCTTCAGAGATATCACCGACACGCTGCAGCACGAAATGATCCTCGATGCGGTCGCCGACGGCGTCTTCACCGTCGATCCGGAAGGCAGGATCACCTCCTTCAACGCTGCGGCCGAACGGATAACCGGCTGGAAAGGAAGCGAAGTTCTAGGCAAAATCTGTTCCGTCGTGTTCTTTTCGAGTCCCAGTGTCACCAGCTGCGCTCTCGGGGTCAGCATGCGGGAGAAGCGGACCATCGTCGACTACGAAACCTTCATCATCGGCAAGGACGGTTTTTCCATCCCGGTCAGCATCAGCGCCGCTCCCTTCCTCGACCATCGCAACGAGGTCCTCGGTGGCGTGGAAACCTTCAGAGACAACACCTTCCGTCTGCAGAACGAGCTGATCCTCGATTCGGTCGCCGACGGGGTCTTCACCGTCGACCGCAACTGGACCATCACCTCCTTCAATCTGGCGGCGGAACTGATCACCGGCTGGTCTCGGGAGAACGCCGTCGGCAGAAACTGCAGCGAGGTCTTCCAGTCCTCGATCTGCGGCCGCAACTGCGCTATCGCCGAAAGTCTGTACACCGGGAAAGCGGTATCCAACCGCTCCATCACCATCAAGACCCGCATCGGTCTCTCGCGATCGGTAAGCATCAGCGCCGCCCCGCTGGTCGACCACGAAGGCAACGTCGTCGGCGGGGTCGAGACCTTCCGCGACCTCAGCGTCGAGATCAGTCTGCGCCAGCAGCTGAGCAGACGGTATACCTTCGAGCAGATCATCAGCAAGAGCCCGGCGATGCAGCGGCTCTTCGAGATCATGCCGGACATCGCGAGAAGCGAGAGCAACGTCCTGATCCTGGGCGAAAGCGGCACCGGCAAGGAACTGATCGCCAGCGCCCTCTACCACGCCTCGAACCGCAAAGACGGGCCCTTCATCACCGTCAACTGCGGCGCCCTGCCCGACACCCTGCTCGAATCCGAACTTTTCGGCTACAAGGCAGGGGCCTTTACCGACGCCAAAAAAGACAAGGTTGGGCGATTTGCAGCAGCGGAAGGCGGCACACTCTTTCTCGACGAGATCGGCGACATCCCGCAGTCTCTGCAAGTCAAGCTGCTACGGGTGCTGCAGCAGAAAACTTACGAACCGCTCGGTTCCAATACTCCGGTGAAGGCCGATGTCCGGATCATTGCCGCGACCAACAGAGACCTGCCCCAACTGGTGCGGGAAGGCCAGTTCCGCGACGATCTCTATTACCGCCTCAACGTCGTCAACATTTTTCTGCCGCCATTGCGGGAACGGATCGAGGATATCCCGCTGCTGGTCGAGCATTTCGTCAAAAAATTCAGCGCTGAAAAAGGAAAGGACATCGTCGGGGTCTCCGACCAAACGATCGCGCGACTGATGCGCTACTCCTATCACGGAAACATCCGGGAACTGGAGAACATCATTGAGTACGCCTTCATCCTCTGCCCCGGAGGATACATTCAGGAATCGCATCTGCCGGAACATATCGGCACCAGAACCTCTATGGACACTCCGGAACCATTCGGATTGAAAGCCGGTATGACCATGGAGGACATTGAACGGCAGGCGATTTACCAGTCACTCGAACGCAACCAGTGGAAGAGAATGCTCACCTGCCGGGAACTGCAGATTTCTAAGGACACCCTGCGCCGAAAGATCGAGCATTACGGCCTGCATAATCCCTCCGAGCCACAGGAAGGGGAAAAATAGCGGCTAAATACAGACCGGGGCGCCGCTGGGAAGTGGGAACCGGGCTGAACGCGACACGGCGTATCCTGCGACGCCGTCAGCGGGCCTTGCGCTCGGCCTCAGGCTTTGCGGCACTGGCCTCCTGCTGTTCCTTTTCCCGCTCGACCCGTTCTTTCTGCCGGGCGGCCATCTCCGCCGCGGGGTCGCCGGCCACCCTCAGGCTACGCGGCAAGGCCCTGTCGACAACCGCATCGCAATTGCACCAGGTCTCCCGCGGACAGCCGGTGATCTCGTAACAACTGGCGAACTGGAGCAGCTTCTTGATCCCAGGGATCGATATCCCTTCATCGTGGATCAGCGACCGCAGGCAGCCGATCCAGGTGATGTCGTTCTGGGAGTAGAGACGGCGATCACCCACCCGTTCCGGTTTGAGCAGTCCCTCGTCCTCGTAAATGCGTAACGTGCGGGGGTGGACATTGAGCAGCCGCGATGCCACCCCGATGGGGTATACTGGCAGATCATTCCTGATCGGCTCGACACGGGATTTCTTCTTTGTCATACACTCTTCCTCCTGGACACACTCTGCACTGCCCGATCCGTCCCGACAAGCCGGACCGGGCAGTGCAGCGCTATCTGCTGTCGGATCCCGAAACCGCCCCTCTCAGTGGTTCTCCGAGACGTGGCCGCGGAACAGCTTTTCTCCCATCAGGAAGAGCATCAGGCAGAAGGCGACTCCGCCCACCACCACCAGGTTCTCGTGCAATGACGGCGTATAGCTCAGAAACTCCGGATAATCGACCAGACCCATGCCGTGATAGTGCGGCACCAGCTGCCCGACGATCACCAGGTCGTAGCGCATGAAGAAGATCCCCACCATCCCCGCCAGCGACGCCATGAACAGCGCGTTCATGTTCCGGCCCTTCACCAGCATGATGATCACGAACGGCAGCACCATCCCCAGCAGCACCTCGCCGCCCCAGAAGTTCAGGGCATAAGGGCCGCTCACCAGCGACATGATCGCCTCGTACTTGCCCGGAGGATTGCCGCTGACCCCGCTGATCATCTTCCAACTCGTGAAAAAGATGATCACCGCCATCATCAACGCCCCAACCTTGGCCACGCTCTCCATCGACTTCTTCATCTTCTCGCTCATCCGCCAGTTGTTGGCCCGGTAGGCCAGCCAGGTGAAAAAGATGATCGCGATGCAACCCGACATCGCCGCCGAGGTGATGAAGTAGATC
>NZ_JACHEO010000006.1 GCF_014201505.1 Desulfoprunum benzoelyticum
CGGGGCAGCAGCAAGGCGGAAGCAGACTCATTCCTGGGCGAGACGGGAAACCTCCGTTTTCCCATTGACAATACTTATCATGGATGACCCCATTTATCGATTTTTTCGGGATCAATCCTGCCCGAAATGTCGATCAATAAAGTCTGCATGGATCATCCGTGCGGTTTCCATGGTTCGTTGATCACTGATCGCGACCAGGTCGGCGTAGATGAGAATCGGATGGACGGTATCACCTGCGCCGAAGCCATCAACCGGAGGCCAGAACCGTTCCAGTATTTCAACGTTGCCCCGGGGATCCTTTTTCAACCTGCAGTCGAGCACGAGTTCGGCCAAACGGTTTTTGTCCGCATACAGCGTGACTGTACCCGGTTTCAGGTATCCGGTCAGTTTCGCTGCGGCGACCTCGCCGCCCCATTGGGCGACGATCGGATCGAGCCGGGTGTTGTCCCACCAGTTGCCGTCTCCCCGGAAGCGGCCCAGCAGAATCTTCGGTTTGAGAACGTCGGGATAGGCCATGACCCATCGCTCGAGAAGAGATTTTCTCTCCTGCAACATCTTCCCCCTTTTTCCCATATCGACGATAAAACCTTTGCGGATCATATCCATCATGGTGCTGTTGACGGTTCCCAGGGCAACATGTGCCATCTCGGCGAGTTCGCGATACGGTCGGCCGACGAGGTCCGGCCGGCAGAGCAGGAGATACGCGATCTTCAATCCCACCCCTTTGAAGAGGCGTACGGCGGGAACGGCGGTTTCCGCCGTTTTCGGTCTGTTGCCTGTGACGAAGATGAACAGCGGCGGTTGATTGATGAAGGCGTTTCCGGCCGTGTCGATAAACTGGACGCCACGGGCGTGCAGTCTCGCCGCAGCTTCGGGAGAGACGTATCGTGTTGCTGTCAGGAAGGGGGATTGCGCCTTGTCGTTGTCGATCAGAGCCAGGAACTCCACCGCTCTGGTAAACCGGTTCCTGACCTGGACACGCCACACGATCTGCAGTCCGAAAACCTGGGCCCGAACGGCGCAATCGTATCCCTGCTCGCGAAGGTTGGGATCCGGCTCCACCTCGTATTCCAGCGGAACCAGCTTCTTCAGCGCGTCCAGTGCCTGGTGGAGGATGACTTCATTTTCCGCCGCCGGATTATGTTCAATGTTTTTCTTGTTCATTTTTTTTGAACATACAAATATATTGAACAGAGGTCAAGGCAAAGGGGGACAGATTGATCTGTAAACGACTAAAATTTCTGTCGATCCCTCCACCCCTGTCGAGCGAAGCGAGAAATCTCGATGTTCCCGGTAGGGCGAAGGTCGAGACTCTCTCCCCGTTGTCATTTCGTTTTTTCTCCCTGTCATTTCGAAGCGAAGCGAGAAATTTTGTCTTTCCGCTGAGATCCGGCTCTGCAGAGATCTCTCCCTCCGGTTCAGACAAAAACCACCTTGCCGGCCAGATCCTGAAAATATGACAACGACCAGATATCCAAAGCCTCAGGCGACCGGACAAATGGCTGCACATCTCTTTTAGCCACGCTCACATCCAGCGATTGAATACGCTCTTTCAGCAGTTGGAAAAAATCATCCCGCGTCAACTCACCGGCCTGCCAGTCACCACTTTGCCGGGCTCGCTCCTCCAGATGCCTGAGATTCAGCGGCGTAGAGTTTTGCACATACCATTCAAAATCGAACCAGTCGCGCCCCTTCACCCTGTTTTTCCAGCGACGAAAGAGCAAGGCGTGCATTTTGCCCGCAAACAAGTCCGGCAGTGCATAGCACTTGACATAAAATGAATAGGGCTGAACCAGCAGCTTTTCTTCCGTCGCAAAGCCGCCGGGAGGGTCAGTATCCACCTCAAACTTGATTTTCAGGGTGCGCTGCCCAGTCACTTTGACGTCGTATATGCTGGTGCCTTTTTTGAGAAAAGCAGACACCACTGCCGATTGTACCGACTTACGTCGCTGAGAAATCTCCACCTCGATGCCAAAGGCGGAAAACTCCTCTTCCAGCGCTTTGAAGTAAGGCTCCAGAGAGAAATCGACATCCGTGGTCAACAGCGAAAAATCCAGATCCTCGGAAAAGCGGGGCAATCCGTAGAAAATTCGTAAACAGGTGCCGCCATACAACGCAGCCTTGTCAAAAAATCCCGCCCGTTGCAAGCCCGCCAGAGCGATCTCCTGCATCACTTCCCGCAGGGCATGGTGGCCCTCCTCCCTGGCATACCGCGACAGCATCTGTTCAATCACCTTCACCGGGCTTCCTCCAGCACCTGCATCAGGGCGTGCAACTGGCGCGCCTTGTGACCGGATTCGGCGTATTGCGCCACCACCGCCACATCCAGCCCGACCAACGCCTCTTCATCCAGGCGCAGGTCTTCGAACAAAAATACCTGCATGGCGTCACGGCTTCGAGCGCGCAGGTTGCGGGTGAGCAAGACCTTGTCGCACAGGGCCTTTTCAGGGCCGGCGATCAGAAACGTCTCACGTTCCGACGCCTGTTCCTGCCGCATCCCCACAGGAAACAGGCTTTGCGGCGCCGTCAGATAGGAAAACCGCCCCAACGCGTTGTCAAACACCCGACTGCGACGCATGCACACCGATGTCACCTCGTACACCCGCTCGGGGATCAGGCCATGCCAGAACAGGGCGTAATCCAGCGACACGCAGGACGGTCCGTACAGTCGGTTGGCCACCAGCGGCAAGGACAGCTCGCCCTTGCGCCAGGGCGGCCCGGCCACATAGAGCCCCCGCTTGAGCGGTACCAGGTCGCCACGCCTCAACCATTCGGCGATCTTGTCATTCGGACGCCGATACCCCTTCAGCAGAAGCATCAACGTCCCATGACTGAAAGGTACGGCACCAAACTGTTCCAGTTTATACTCCCGTATCATGCCATTTGTCTTTTTTTGCATAGATAATCGAAAAATATCCGATTATCTATGCAATATCCACATAAAACAGCTGCAGCAATGATAGTGCTAGCAAAAGAACAGGGGGGAGCTTGTCATTTCGAAGCGAAGCGAGAAATCTCATGCTGCCGAGAATGCCCATTTTTGCTTCGAGCAAACACCTCTCCCCCCCCCATCGCCAATCGCACGCCAGGAAGCTCGACATGGATCTCCGCCCCCACCCCAGAACTTTCAGCCCATATCCGGCCGCCGGCCGCCTCGACAATCGAATGCGATACCGCCAGGCCAAGCCCCGTCCCCTTGCCAGGGGCCTTGGTGGTATAGAACGGGTCGAAGATCGTCTCGAGACTGTCGGCGGCGATCCCTTGGCCGTTATCGGCGATCAACACCTCCACCATGAGTCGGTCGTCACCGCCGCAGCGACAGTCGACATCGATCCGTCCCGGATGCCCCTCGCCCATCTCCCAGATGCTGTCGGCGGCGTTGAGCAGGCAGTTGAGAAACACCTGGCGCAGCTCGCCGGCGTTGGCGACGACGATGTCGGCCCCCTCGCCGCAGTGCCGCTGGAAACGGAGCTCCGGCGCCCGTTTCTGGGCCCGGAACATGTCGATGACCTCGGCGAGCAGGGCCTGCACCGCCACCGGCTCGGGGGCCTGGGACGAGGAGCGGGAAAAATCGAGCAACTGATGGATGAGATGGTTGATGCGCTGCAGTTCGGCGATCGCCCGCCGGGAGAACTGGCGCCGGTCTTCCGCCGCCAGGTCGGCATTGTCCAGCAGTTCGAGATAGCCCTGGACGATGCCGATGGGGTTACCGATCTCGTGCGCCAGCCCCGCCGCCAGCCGCCCCACCGCCGCCAGCTTCTCGGCCCGGACCATCTCCTTCTGGGTCGCGACCAGTTGCAGATTGGCCTGCTCCAGGGAGTGGACGGAGGCGCGCAACTTCTGCCGATCCTCCTCGATCCGCGCCAGCATCCGGTTGAGGGCCAGCGACAGCTGCCCGAGTTCGCTCCCGACCTCGCCGCCGATGAAGGCGACGCCATCGCCATAATCATAGGATTCCGAGGTCTTGACCAAACGCTCGAGCGGGCGGACGACGAGACGGTCAAGCCGGGACAGGCCGATGATCGTCAGCAACAGCACATTGATCAGGATCCAGGCGAAGATGATCTTGCCGTGCTGGAGGACGAGGTGGGAGGCGGTGGTGATATCGATGATCAGCCCCAGCCCCGCCGCCGCTGCCCCCTCCGCTGCGACCGGGCGGGCGAGCAGCAGCTGTTTGTCGCCGAAAAAGATGCCGCCGACTGTGGCACCGGCAAAACGGACGATGTGGCGGTTGGTCTGCACCGCCTCGCCGATGACCTCTTGCAGCTGCAGCGGTGCAGCCGTCATCCCGGCGTAGACGACCGTGCGATCGCCAACGTAGGCGGCCTCGCGACAGGAGGGACCGACGGCGCGGCACAGCTGCTGCAGGTCTGTCGCCTGGATCGCCACCGGTGCTTTGCCCCGAGCGACCAGGATCTCCCACCGGCCGACAACGGCCTGGGCATGGCTGACCTCCACCGTGACGATCTGCCGCTGCCAGAACAGGACGATGACGATATTGCCGAGTATCGTCGCACATGCCAGCAACAGAAACATCGTCGCCGAGATATTGAGTTTGAGCCCCGAGGAACGCATCCAGATCACCGTGAGTTATACATCATGTGATAAATCAAGTGCATACCATTATTTCGAGCCCCCCTTCAGCCATTTCAAAGAGAAGCGAAAAATCCCGTTGTTCCCGGTAGGGCAAAGGCCAAGACACCCACCCCCACTGTCATTTCGTTTTTTCTCCCTGTCATTTCGAAGCGAAGCGAGAAATCTCGCTTTTCCCACCGGGGCAAACGCCAAGCCACCCACCCCCACCGTCATTCCGAGCCCCCTTTTGTCATTCCGAGCGAAGCGAGAAATCTTGCTTTTCCCACCGGGGCCAAGACCAAAACAGCCACCCCCACTGTCATTCCGAGCCCCCTTTTGTCATTCCGAGCGAAGCGAGAAATCTCATCATTCCCGCCGGGGCAAAGCCAAGACGCCCACCCCCACCGTCATTCCGAGCCCCCCTTTCGTCATTTCGAAGCGAAGCGAGAAATCTCATCATTCCCGACAGGGCAAACGCCAAGCCACCCACCCCCGCCGTCATTTCGAAGCGAAGCGAGAAATCTTGCTTTTCCCCGCCAGAAACCACTCCCTTGCACGAAAATCCAGGCTCATTGTGGCATAGATGGATATCTTTGGAAAGGCAAATCAGGATGTTAGACGGAAGGAACTACTTTCAAGCAGGAACTTGAGTGGCCGGATCTCATCCGACCACCCACAGGTGACACTTTTTGTCACCATTGCGCAAAATTCGTCACCTCAATAGAAAATGAATAAACCCTTCCATCATCCATGCCGGAACCAATACCAACCATCACCCCAGATAACCCTCAAAAATCAATTATAAAATCAAAAAACCACATTCCCTCTTGACTCTTGGCATCAAAATTGCTTTAAACGATTCCAGTTTGTCAGAAAGCGTTTCTCAAACCGGCAGTACCCCTAAAAACCTCTTAAAGGAGAAAAGAACATGACACTGAAGAAACTGACCCTCAACCGGAACCAGAAAGGTTTCACCCTGATCGAGCTCATGATCGTCATCGCCATCATCGGTATCCTGGCAGCGATCGCCATCCCGAACTATATTTCGTACCGTGACAAATCCTTCTGCTCAGCTGCAGAGAGTGATGCTCAGGCTGTTGCCTCCGGTTTGGCTGATTATTTCGCTATCCCAGGTAATACAACCCACTCTAATGTTACCGCTGGTGCTATCTCTGTTCCTTTCCCAGGAGGCCAACCTATAAATATGAGTGGAAAAAATACTGTTGAAGTGACTGCGGGGACAGGTACCAATCTGAATACCTATAGAATAAGAGTAACCGATGCAGGTGGACGTTGTCCGTCCACTTATCAACAAGGCAGTGCAAAGTGGAGCAAAACCAACCCAGGTATTTATAGCATTACCCTGTAATCCTCATCAGTCATTTTCAATTTCAACAGGCGTCCCTTACTCAAGGGTCGCCTGTTTTTTTATAGCTACCAACAAACAATTTATATGAACATATCAGAAGATGCATACCCCACCAAGTTTACTGGATTCACGACTCAATCAATATGGTGGCATCTCCATTCCTTCGGGATTCTATTTCTCTTCATCGTAATCAGTTATAGTAACACCCTGTCTACTGACTGGCATCTTGACGATTTTCCGAATATCATTGAAAATGAAAAGCTACATCTCACTTCATTTAATTTAGACTCTATTAACCAGGTTTTTTTCGCCCACCCGCGTGAAGAAGGACGGCTTTTCCGGCCAGTTGCCTATCTTTCCTTTGCCCTCAACTGGTATCTCGGTGCGGATAACGTCTTTGGCTATCATCTCGTCAATATCCTCTTTCATTGGGGAACGGCCGTATTGCTCTATCTGGTGGTTCTCCAATTATTGGAAACCCCAGTCCTGCAGAAACGGTCGATCAGCACCAAACACCAAGCGGCGTTGCTCACCGCCCTGTTATGGGCGATGAATCCAGTGCAGACCCAGGCCGTGACCTACATTGTCCAGCGCATGGCCGTACTTGCCACTTTATTCTTCCTCGCCGCTTTCCTTTGCTACCTGATGGGCCGTCGTGATCGCCCGAGAATGAAACAATTCTACTGGTTCCTGGCCGGATTGGTCTGTTTCGTTCTTTCCTTGGGCTCCAAGGAGAACGTTATAACCTTGCCAGCAGTTCTTGTGCTTGTGGAAGGATTTTTTTTTCAATCCTTCAGCAAAATTAAAAAGCAGCACATTCTTCTCGGCGCCGGCCTCCTCTTCATCTGTGGAGTCGCCGCCTATCTCCTTACCAACGGCAACCCTCTCGGGAGCATTTTCAATTACGAACATCGCAGTTTCACCCTCTGGCAACGGGTCCTGACGGAAAGCCGGATCATGGTCTTCTACCTGTCGCTGCTGTTTTTCCCGGCGCCATTCCGTCTCTCTCTCGATCACGACGTTATTCTCTCCACCTCGCTGTTCCAACCATTAACCACAATTTTCTCGATCACCTTTCTTGTCGTTTTAACGCTTTGGGCGCTATGGAAGCATAAAACCTGGCCGATCACCTCGTTTGCGATCCTTTTTTTCCTCCTCAACCATGTCATCGAATCGTCCGTCTTCCCGCTTGAGTTGATCTTCGAACATCGCAACTATCTGCCCTCCCTCTTTCTCTTCCTGCCCATCGCCGTGCTCCTGGTCGATGCCTACAACGGCGAGCGACTGCAGACTGCACCAGTCCTACGCCACACATTAGCCGGCGCCGTCCTGCTGACCTTATGCGCCTTATCTGTTGCGACATACACCCGCAATAACGTCTGGCGCACCGAGCAAAGCCTGTGGGAAGATGGGGTGGCCAAGGCGCCGGGACAGAGTCGTCCCTATATCAATCTCGCCGTTACCTATCAGAAGTTGGGCCGAAATGACGAGGCATTCGAACTGAGTCGACAATCCCTCTCCAAAAACTCTCCCACTCCGACAAAAGACCGGATGCGAGCCTACAACAATATGGGGAACATTGCCGCGGGTAAGGGCAACTATAAAGAAGCTATTGGCTATTACCAGCAGGCATTGCAGGCCAATGAAAACGAGTCTTCGCATTACTACCTTTACAAGACGTTGCTGGCCGACCGCCAATTCGATGCAGCCAAGAAAGAACTCGAAGGACTGATGCAGAAGAACCCAAACGACGGGCATCTGATGACCAACATGGGAGTTGTTCTGGCGCTTGAGGGCCAGTACCCCCAGGCCATCGCCATGTTGCACGCCACTCTCGATACCGCAGATAAAAAGAGTTTCGCGCATATACGAACTGTCGCCACTCTCGGCAGCATCCTCAGCAGAAATGGTGACTACCAGGGAGCGGAGCAGCAATTCAAGACACTGTTTTCCATCTCCGAACCGCGCCTACCCCTGCTCTGTGTGATCGGCAACCACCTGCGCCAGAACAATAGAGAGGCAGCCAAGGCCCAGCTGAAAGAATTGTACAAGCATTTCAGATCTGAAGACCTGCTGAGCACCGTCACCTCGGCGGCCAGCCAGGAAATCCTGTTTCCTGTCGATACGCAAGAGCTGATCGATTTCATTCGTTCCACTTCCGACCCTGGGCAGACTCCCGATGACCGGAAGTTGTAATGGGTAGGATTCTGTCCTCTCCGTTCATACACGCCGGCAACGATGTCATCTAAGGTCCCTTGCGCATGACCAACCCTTTTGTATGACGTAAAAAAACGTTCTTGTTCATCCCTCGATGGCAAGTGGAATGGCAATCAATCGACCATAACCAAAGTCAGATCTCTATCACGCCAGCAAGCACCGGAATGAATCCAGTAATTCACCAGGGGACCGGTAAAACCCTGCCATATCGCTACTACGCCATCCCGGTGTTCATCCTGCTACTCCTTGGCCTGGCCGATACCGGTTACCTGATCTATTCGCACTACCGCAACTACACCGATATATCGTTCAGCAGTTTTTGCGCTCTGACCAAGGCTATCAATTGCGATACCGTCTCCCAGAGCCCCTGGTCGATTCTTCTCGGACTCCCGCTGGCGATCTGGGGTCTTTTTTCTTACCTGCTCTATTTGATAATTTTTCTGGCTGCCTCGCGCCGAACAAAAGGGTCGGAGTCGCTGTGGCATCTCCTGTTCCTACTCGGCCTGCTTTACTCCATCGCCTCGATATATCTGGGCTATGTTTCGGCGACCAAGGTCAAGGCCTACTGTCTGCTCTGCCTTGCCAGTTATGGCATCAGTTTTTCCCTCTGCTACTATGCCTGGATCATCCGACGCCGCTTCTGTGCTGATTCTTTCTGGCGTGGGGTAAAACAAGGGACGAACTATCTTCTCAATTCCTGGACGTTAACAGGCAGCATCCTTTGTCTCGTTGCCACCCTCTTCTTTCTCAAGGCCAACCTGCCCCGCTACTGGGAATACACCCTTCCGCCGCCATCGAAAACGGCCGCCCAAGGCCTGACCGCGGAAGGCAATCCCTGGATCGGCGCGGAGGATGGGGAGATAACCATTCATGAGTATATGGACTATCTGTGTTTCCAATGCCGCAAGATGCACCTGTTTCTGCGAAGGCTTATCGCCGAACACCCGGGCAAAATCAAACTGATCCACCATCACTACCCGATGGACCATGAGTTCAACCCCATTGTTGTCCCCGAACCTTTTCATGCGGGAGCGGGGAAAATGGCGATGATCGCGATTTATGCCGCTTCAAAGGGAAAATTCTGGGAAATGAACGATGAGCTGTATACCATAGCGCAAGGGAAAGAGTCTTTCGACACCCGGACGCTGGGGGAAAAAACAGATTTTACAGCGGGTGAGCTGGCAGCTGCCAGTCAACATCCTCAGATTCGGGAAGTTCTCCTCTACGACATCCGTCAAGGCATGAAGCTCGGGATTACCGGCACCCCGTCCTATGTCATCGACGGAAAGGTGTATGAAGGCTCGATGCCCGGTGAAATTTTACAGAAGATCATGAAATGAGAACGGCAGATTCGGCACACAGTTCATCGACTTCCACTGAAAAATACGTTCTCTGGGGGCTGCTCGCTATCCTGGCGCTGCTGGTGGCGGCAACGGTGATCCTCGCCTCCGTTCCACCCGTCGATCGCGACGCCCTGACCCACCACCTGTTCGTCCCCAAGCTCTGGCTGCAGCACGGCGGCATCTACGAGATTCCGGAGATCCCGTTCTCGTATTACCCGATGAATCTCGACCTGCTGTATACGATCCCGCTTTATTTCGGCAACGACATTATCCCCAAATATATTCATTACCTTTTCGCCTTGCTGACGGCATGGCTGATCCACCGCTATCTCAACAAACGCCTCGGCAATGTTTTCGGCCTGCTCGGAGCGATCTTCTTTCTGTCGATCCCGATCATCGTCAAACTGTCGATCACCGTCTACGTCGATCTCGGCCTCGTGTTCTTTACCACCGCCTCGCTGCTCCTTCTGCTGCAGTGGGCGGAAAAAGATTTTCAATTACGCTATCTCCTCCTTGCCGGTCTGTGCTGCGGACTTGCCGCCGGGACAAAATACAATGGATTGATTTCCATTTTTGCCCTCACCATCTTTGTTCCGATTATCTACCAACGGAGTGCCGGAAAAGATCAACAGAGTAATGGCAAGGCTTTGCTTTACGGAATGATCTTTACGGTAGCCACCTTCGTTGCCTTTTCTCCATGGCTGATCAGAAATTATGTCTGGACCGGCAATCCCATCTATCCGCTGCACAATTCGCTTTTCCAGAAAATCCAACAACCAACTGTGGCTGCGAGTCAATCGACTACAGATGAGGCACCAAGCGCCCTACAGCAGATAACCAGTAATGGCAGCGGCGCCTTTGCCTCGAGAAAAATTCTATACCACGAGACATGGTGGCAGGCTCTACTGCTGCCGGTGCGCTTTTTCATTGAAGGCCAGGATGACAACCCGCAGTTCTTTGACGGCAAACTGACGCCGTTTCTCCTTGTCCTGTCGATCATGGCCTTTTTACTCAAGCCGTCATCATCGCAGGAAAGCCGCGAGAAAAAAATCCTCCTTTCTTTCGCCCTGCTCTATTTTTTTCTCACATTCTTCCAACAGGTGCTACGCATCCGTTACATCGTCCCGATTGTCCCACCCCTGGTTATTTTGTCGATGTATGGGTTGCGGGGACTGAACGATACTCTAATCAGGCGGACAGGAGGGAATAACGTAAAAACAACAACTACTGCAATGATCGTCACCGGCATCTCGTGCTTGATGGTGGGGTACAACACGCAATACATAGTAAACCAGTTCTCCACAGTCGCCCCCTTACCCTATGTACGGGGAAAAATCAGCAGAGACCAGTACATCACTGCCTACCGCCCTGAATACGCGGCCATTCAATACACCAATTCAGTGCTTCCATCTGACGCCAAAGTGCTCTGCATATTTTTAGGAAACAGGGGATATTACATGGATTTTCAGCCAGTTTTCGAGCAACCATTTGGCCCATCCGGCCTTTTTTCAGAATTTTTCAAGAATGAACATCAAGATATTCTTGAATATATCCGGGAGAAAGGGATATCCCATGTTCTAATGCGAGACGATCTAACGGCACAATGGTTCAAACAACTCAGAAATAATGACAAATTACTCATTGCACCATTTTTCCAAAATTCATCAAATCCATTGTTTCAAAAGAATGGTCACACCTTCTTTCAATTGAGCCTGAAAAACTGAGTTTTTTTTACAATCCAGACATTTTTTCCTTTTCTCTTCATTGTTGTCTCGTAAATATGCAAGGGAAAATCAAGGAATAAACTATGAGACACCCGTGATATTAGCACATTATTCCTGAATATACATTGTACTCGGGGTAAAGTGGTGTCTACTAGAGTGAACGCTACCCTAGCTGGAAAAATTCCGTAATCGAAAGGGGCAATGCAATTAGTATCGTATTAGATTAACACCATTTGTGTAAAATCTATTGAACCAGGAGGCAGAATGAAAGCCATAATTCTGGCAGGTGGCCTAGGGACACGATTGAGCGAGGAGACCAGCATTCGTCCGAAACCGATGGTGCTAATTGGTGGCAAACCGATCCTCTGGCACATCATGAAGATATACTCATCTCATGGCATCAATGATTTCCTTATCTGTTGCGGCTACCAAGGCTATGTGATCAAGGAATACTTCGCCAATTATTTTCTGCACATGTCTGATGTTACTTTTCATATGCGAGACAATGCTATGGAAGTCCATGACAAGCGTGCCGAACCTTGGAGCGTTACTCTCGTCGATACCGGTGAAAATTCCATGACCGGAGGTCGACTGCGCCGCATCGCCCCTTACGTCCAACATGAAGATTTTTTTTGCTTTACTTACGGTGATGGCGTAGGTGATATCGATATTAGTGCGACATTGGTCTTCCACAGGCAGCATGGCAAAGCCGCCACCTTGACTGCTGCTTATCCACCCGGTCGATTTGGTGCATTGGATATCCATCAGGGCCAGGTCCTCAACTTCAAGGAAAAGCCCAAAGGTGACGGCGCCATGATTAACGGTGGTTTTTTCGTGCTAACTCCTAAAGTGTTCGATTATCTCACCGACGACAGCACTGTCTGGGAGCAGGAACCGCTGAAGAACCTGGCGGCCGATGGGCAGCTAATGGCCTATGAACATCATGGTTTCTGGCAGCCGATGGATACTCTGCGAGACAAGCATTTACTGGAAGAGCTTTGGCAAACGGGCAAAGCACCCTGGAAAATTTGGGATTAACAATGAAAGCTTCTGTCACACCTGATTTCTGGAAAGGTAAAAAAGTCTTTCTTACCGGCCATACAGGCTTTAAAGGCAGCTGGTTGACACTCTGGCTGCAGATGTTGGGGGCAGAGGTCAAAGGTTTTGCTTTGACGCCGCCCACTACTCCGGCTTTATTCGATGAAGCCCGTATTGAACAGGGGATGCTGTCAGAACTCGGCGATATTCGTGACCTGCAGACCATCACCCGTAGCATGATTAGCTTCAACCCGGACCTGCTGGTTCATATGGCTGCCCAATCCCTGGTGCGCCTGTCCTACCGCCAACCTGTGGAAACTTATTCCACCAACGTGATGGGCAGTCTGCATGTCTTGGAGGCCGCACGCCAATGCCCCAACCTTCGTGTTATCGTCAACGTGACCACCGACAAATGTTACGAAAATCGGGAGTGGGAATGGGGCTACCGCGAGGACGAGCCCATGGGTGGACATGACCCTTACAGCAATAGCAAGGGATGTGTAGAACTGCTCACAGCCGCCTACCGTAAATCCTTCTTCAACAATCCAGACAAGGCTGCTTTGTCCTCGGTACGGGCCGGTAACGTGATTGGTGGTGGCGACTGGGCCGAAGACCGTTTGATTCCGGATATTCTCCGTGCCTTTGAACAAAAGCAGCCGGTGGTTATTCGTAATCCTCGAGCAATCCGGCCCTGGCAGCACGTGCTGGAACCTCTCGGTGGCTATCTGGTATTGGCGGAACACCTGTGGAACCATGGCCAGGCTTTTGCCCAAGGGTGGAACTTCGGCCCAAGGGACGAAGATGTTCGCCCGGTGGAGTGGATTATGGATCACATGGTTAAAACCTGGGGTGCAGGGACCAGTTGGAAACTGGACCTTGAGCCTCAACCCCATGAGGCGCTTTACCTTAAACTCGACATTTCAAAGGCCCAGGCTCGCCTGCACTGGTCACCCACCTGGAACCTGGGAACCGCCTTGGACCGAATCGTCAACTGGCACCGCTCCTGGTTACGCGGCGAAAATGTGCAGGTATGCTGTCTCAACGAAATCAAGACCTACATGGCGGACATGCCAGAATGTGACAAATAAATATATTATTTCAAGAAGATAACCCGATGAATCCCGAGATCCTCCGCCAGGAAATACATAAGCTCGTCGAGCTGTATGCTCAAGCCACACTGTCGGTTAAACCCTTTGTTGCCGGAGAATGCGTCATCCCCCCAGCTGGCAAGATCATTGGCGCTCGGGAATTCCAGTTGATGGTTGAAGCAGCCCTTGACGGCTGGCTCACCACCGGAAGGTTCAATGCCGAATTTGAAAAGAAACTGGCAGCATTTCTCGGCGTTAAATATCTGATCACCGTCAATTCGGGCTCCTCGGCCAACCTTGTAGCCTTCAGTACCCTCACTTCACCGAGGCTTGGTGAGCGGGCCATCAAAAAAGGGGATGAAGTGATTGGCGTAGCCGCAGCCTTCCCTACTACCGTTAACCCCATCGTTCAGTTTGGAGCGGTGCCGGTCTTCGTCGATGTGGACAGGACGACCCATAACATCGATACCGACCTGATCGAAGCCGCCATCACCCCGAAAACCAAAGCCATCATGCTCGCCCATACCCTAGGCAACCCCTTCAACCTCGGCATGGTCGAGGCGCTGTGCGAAAAGTACAAGCTGTGGCTGGTCGAGGACTGCTGTGATGCCCTGGGGTCCAGGTATGATGGCAGGCTGGTTGGCACCTTCGGCGATATCGCCACCTTGAGTTTCTACCCGGCCCACCATATCACAATGGGGGAAGGTGGTGCGGTATTCACGAATAACGGCCAACTCAAGAAGATCGCCGAATCTTTACGCGACTGGGGCCGGGATTGCTACTGTGCACCTGGCTGCGACAATACCTGCGGCAACCGCTTTGACCAACAATTCGGCAGCCTGCCGCAAGGCTATGACCACAAGTATGTATACGCCCACCTGGGCTACAACTTAAAGATCACCGACATGCAGGCCGCCTGCGGCCTGGCCCAGCTTGAGCGCGCCCAAGACTTCATCGACACCCGCAAGCGCAATTTCAAATTACTGAAGCAGCACCTCAGTCGCCTGTCTGACTATCTCGAAATTGCCGAAGCCACGCCAAACAGCGATCCGTCATGGTTTGGCTTCCCGGTCACACTCAAGGAAAGTACCGGCGTCAAACGTGTCGATCTGCTCAAGTTCCTCGATCAGAACAAGATCGGCACCCGCCTGCTTTTCGCCGGTAACCTGACCCGTCAACCGTACTTCCAGGATATTGAGTACCGGGTGGTTGGCGAACTGACCAATACCGACCGCACCATGGACCAGACCTTCTGGCTGGGGGTGTATCCGGGTCTTGGCGAAGAGCACTTCAACTTTGTTGGCGAAAAACTTGAAGAGTTCTTCGGAGTGCATTCCTAACCATGAAAACCATACTGTTGACCGGCGCTACCGGGTTTCTCGGCAGCCATTTACTGGAGGCCCTTCTGAAGGAGGGCTATTCCGTTGTTATCTTGAAACGCTCAAGCTCTAATACCTGGAGAATCCAGCACTTGCTGGATCAGGTAAAGACTTATGACGTTGATTGTGTACCGCTGGAAGTTGCATTTAGGGATCAACGGATCGATACTGTGATCCATACGGCTTGCCAATATGGACGTAATGGTGAGCCGATTCATAAGATTGTTGAAAGTAATTTGATGTTTGGCCTAAAACTGCTTGACGCAGCCACGTTTTTCAATACGGACACGTTTTTCAATACGGACACGTTTTTCAATACGGACATGTTTTTCAATACGGACATGTTGTTACAAAAGTACTTGAATGCATACACGCTGTCAAAAAAACAGTTTGTCGAATGGCTACATTTGCAAAGTGAAAAGATTCAGGTGGTCAATCTCAAACTGGAACACATTTATGGCCCGAAAGATGACAAGACCAAATTTGTCCCGTGGGTTATCGATCAGCTAGAACGGCAGGTAGAGGAAGTCAAGCTTACCATGGGTGAACAGGAGCGCGATTTTGTTTATATTGACGATGTTATTTCAGCCTACCTGCTGACTCTGAAAAAAACTATGCAGATGGAGCGCTTTACAGAGTTTGATGTTGGCACAGGGATGCTCACTTCCGTCAGGAATTTTGTCGAAGAAATCAAGCGTGCGCATGAAACTCTGTATGGCAAAAGCAACACATTACTTCACTTCGGAGCCCTTCCATATAGCGCCGGTGAAATGATGACTATCAACGTGGATAACAAGCTACTTACTGATTTGGGCTGGGCTTTCAATATATCAATACAGGCAGGTATTACGAAAATAATAAGCCTAAAACTACAAAGTGATTTGTGACAACCAGTTATATATATGGTATGCCAGAAAATCTGGATGTGTGCTTGGGTAGAAAGCACTATTACTAAAGAAAGTAGATATGCAACCGGTTTTGCCTATAAGGCTATAGTCGACATCTCTTGATGGGTTTTGCGAGAAGCAAAGGCGATATTGTGTCAAATTTTGTAATTAACCTCCTGAGATTGTTCGGTGTGAATAGAGCTATCGGTTTTGGTATTCTTACCCGTATGTGGAGTGCCCTGGCCGGGCCTCTCACCATTATCCTTATAGCAACCCGTTTTTCAGATGTTGAGCAGGGCTATTACTATACTTTCAGTAGCTTACTGGCGATTCAGGTCTTTTTCGAGCTTGGCCTGCTCACTGTCCTAGCTCAATTTGCCGCTCATGAATTTGCTTTTCTTTCGTGGGGAGAAAAGGGTGAGGTAACAGGCAGTGAGGTGCACTGTGACCGATTTGTTGATTTGCTCGGCAAGGGGTTCAAATGGTACACTGTCAGTGCAGTGATGCTGATTCTTGTCTTAATTCCAGCAGGTTTCTTGTTTTTCACTCAATCCTCCGCCAATGCTGTTGATTTTTTCTGGCGTATACCATGGGCATTGGCAGTAATCAGCGTCGGGTGTAACCTGCTGTTGATTCCCTTTTACGCCGTCATATCCGGTAGTGGCGATGTGGCCTCAATCAACCGCCGGGAAATGATGGGCGGAATGGCGGGTTCGATTTTTGGTTGGATGGTAATAGCGTTCGGCGGTGGATTGTATGCAATTCCAGCAGTTATGACAGGAAATATCATTGTGGGTGTAATGTACCTGTTCAGAAGTAAACCCCGGTTAGTGAAAGCGGCTTTTTCCTATGCTTTCGGTCCGCGGAGGTCTTCTCACACAATCTATTGGTGGGGAGAAGTCTGGCCAATGCAGTGGAAGATTGCTTTGTCTTGGGTTTCGGGATACTTCATATTTCAATTATTTACTCCGGTACTCTTTAAATTTCACGGGCCTGTGGAGGCGGGACAGATGGGGATGACGCTGAGTGCTGTCAATGCAGTGCAAGGTGTATGCCTTATGTGGCTTAACGCCAGAAGTCCTGAATTCGGTAAGTTGATTGCGCTCAAGAAATGGCGCGATCTTGATATATTTTTTAACCAAATTCTGAAGCAGGCAATGATAGTTAGTGTTGTCCTTGCTACAGTTGCAGTTTTGGTAGTTGCAGGAATTCAATCTTATACAACCATCGGTACTCGTTTTCTTCCGGTACTGCAGGTTATGATTTTTCTTGTAGCTGTCTGCGGAAATATTGCTATCAGTGGTTGGGCTGTTTATATGCGAGCCTATAAGCAAGAACCGATGTTATTACTCTCTATAATTTGTGCTGTTTTAGTTGGAACTTCGACTATTTTTTTTGGTATGAAATATTCGAGTTGTGGAATAGCTTTATCGTACTGTTTTATAACATTATTATATGGAATTCCTTCAACTTATATTTGTTTTGTAAAATTCAAAGAGCGTTACCAAAAATGATGTGTTTATTATTTCTACAGTAACAACAGAGAGTTCAAACGATGAATTCCAACCCTTTCTTATCTATTGTCATTCCAACCTACAATCGTGTCGATTTTCTCGACTATTGTCTTGAAGTTCATATTCCTCTGGCCAAAGTACACAATATACCTATTTTTGTTTCTGATAATGCGTCAACAGATACTACAGGTGAGGTCGTTAAAAGACGAATAATAGAGTACCCTCTTATACAATATCACCGAAATGAAACAAATCTTGGTTTTGATGGTAATTTTGAATGTGCACTTAAATATCCACAAACCGATTATGTTTGGCTTTTGGGGGATACCTATCAAATCCCGCCCGATGGGATTGACTATGTCCTTAAACTTATAACAGCTAATAAAAAAAAATATGAAGCCATCATATTTAATGTCGCCGATAGAGTGATTGATATTCCTCAACAAGATTATACTGATCAAAACCAATTATTATCTGATTTAGGTTGGCACATGACATGCCTTTCAAGTCTGGTGTATAGTTCCAAACTCATAACTAATGCAGATTTTGAACGTTATAAAAATACTGATTTAGTTCAAACTGGTGTTATCTTTGAATCTATAGCAAATAGAAGTTTTCTTATTCACTGGGTTGAAAATTTATCAGTTAAGTCTATCAAGATTAAAGATCTTGTAAAAAAAAGTTGGCAAGCCAGAACTATAGAAATTTGGGCGGAGAAGTGGCCAAATCTTATCCTTTCACTACCACCTTCATATAAATTGGACATTAAAATAAAATGTATTAAGGAACATGGAATTAAAACTCAAACTTTCACTCTCATGGGATTACTGAAACTTAGAAGTGAAAATATTTTAAATTTCAAAACTTATAAAAATTATTCTAAAATTTTCCCTTTAGCAACTGATTTATCAAATATAACTATATTAATAATAAGTTTTCTACCATCAACGATTTTAAAATTTATTAGAGCATTAAAAAAAAAGACTCATGTGTAAATTAAACCTTAAGATATTCGAACATTTTCCCTTTCTCTGGAAAGCTATTGCAGAAATCAATAAAATAATGAAGATTTGAGTTTATTTGCATTTGTCAACACATCCTGTTTGGCCAGAACACGAAATGCCATGGGATTTTTAACGATTTCCCAAACATGGATTCCATGCTCTATTTTACAAATATACAATTTTCGAAATAATATCTCTTACGAAAGGATTTCCATGCAAAGCATACTCACTTGTTGATGATTCTCCGACACGCAATCTTTGGCTTTATACACTATGACAAAGGGTCGCTATCATAAAAAAAAAACAAGCACCTATCAGAGTGATTTATTGAAATTGGAGATCAGAATGCTCTTTTACAAACCGGATTTAGGGAAATTTACGATTTCCCTTTTCGTCCTCTTTACAAAGAGATCTTTGCAGCAAGTGAACAGATTAAGAATGGACAGAACCTACAGACAAAATAAAGGTTATCCTTTAGAGAAAAATGGCGATTTTGGAAGGCTGATAAAATTGAAACTAAACATTAGTGATAAGCGAGAGCTTATCACATTATGTGCTATAAAATGAATTATACAATTACTGCAGGAAAAAAGTATTCAAATGGAAAACCTTTCAAAGTTTCTTACTGCAAAAATCAAAACGATTCACCTATTGAAAAACCAGTTTACGACAATGTTGCCGTAATAATTGTAACATATTGGCCGGATGACGGATTTGCTGAACGTGTAGAGCATCTTTCGACATTGTTTACCAGGGTATTGGTCGTAGACAATTCTGGTGGCCCTAACCAAGAAGTAAATCTTTTACTATTAACAAAAAATTACAACATTGAAATATTAATAAATACTTGCAACTTGGGCATTGCAACCGCAATGAACAAGGGGATTAACTGGTCTATCAATAAAGGTTATACATGGACGCTAACTCTTGATCAAGATACTCATATTAAAGATAATATTTTAGATGAAATTGGTGTTGTATATGACACTATAGAATCAAAGAAATTCATAGGATTGATTGGATGCAACTACAAAGACCTTCATGGTTCCGTTCCAACGCATTGGAGTGTCTCACAGGAAAACAATACTTATATTGATGCCCTTGTTTTCATTTCATCAGGATCTTTTCTTAATAATAAAGCTTTTGTTGATTGTGGGCCTTTTAGAGAAGACTATTTTATCGATTATGTAGACAATGAATACTGTCTGAGAGCATTATCCAAAGGATATCATGTATATATAACAAAAAAATATCTAATGACCCATTCTGTCGGCAATAGAACATGTCATAAGTTTATTTGGCGAAATTTCTATACAAACAACCATGTAGCTTTTCGTCGATATTTTATTGCAAGGAATCGAATATGGACATTAAAAAAATACTGGAAGAATAATACATTTTGGTGTTCGCATCAGATTCTAGTTGCAATAATCGAAGCTTTAAAAATATTTTTATTCGAATCTGGAAAAACGCTAAAACTAAGAGCATTATTAGATGGTTACTTAGATGCTTTTTCAGACAAAAAACAAGACCCACAAGAAATCATTCGGAAATATTTTAAGATATAGTTTTGCCTTTTATCGATTTTGCAGAGGTAAATATGCCATCATTAATCCCCTTCAATATATATTTAAATTGACTTTTCCTATCCTGATCAAACAAGGAAAACCATACCAGTGTAAATATTAGTTTGATGCAATTGTTAACTTTCCAAGCAAATGGAGTATAAGGTTTATTATAAAGCCATAAACTATTACGCACAATCGTATAATGTCTTTTTGGCGATCTCCTTGGCATTGTTCGCCAACCAAAAAACCAGAAATTTACAACATCATCTCCTAAATTGTGATTTAACGTTGTAGAACAATCACCAAAACATTGATATGCCAAATGGCGTGCTCTCATGTACCAATCAGTTTCAACATGATCAATGAAGAAAGCCTCATCAAATTTTCCTATAATTTGCCAAGCAGAAAGGTTAATAAAACTGCCAGATGAGTTTATGAATTGGCAGGGCAAAATAGAACAACTACAGTTGCCGCACTTCACTTTTTTCCAAATGAAATTATGTAAGACTGCAAAACCTAATTCTTTTTCCGACCTCGGATCAAAAAGACGTGGTCCTATAGCCGCGATTTTTTCCTTTCCCTCAATCAAGATTTCTAAATGGCATGTTAATACTTCAACAAGATTATTATCCGGTATGCTATCATGGTCCAGCAGTAATGCAAAATCGAATCCTAGTTTGATGGCTGTTTCGATACCAACATTTAAAGCTTTTGCTATGCCAAGATTTCTTTTTAGAAATATAACATTCAGATGTTCTAAATTTTGTTTTTTTTGGAGAATGAATGTCATAAATTCATCATCAGATCCGTTGTCAACCACAATAACAAAACATTGAACTTCAATAGCATTAAGTTCTTTCTCAAAAATAAAAAGGTTGGGATTATACGTGACGATAATAGCCGCAACCTTTTTCTCTCTTTTCTGGACTCTTGCGATGCACTTTGATTTTATATTTTCTAACACTATGCTATTACCACTGAATGATTCATATTTGTTTAATAGATTCGAATCTATTTTTGTAGACGGTAAATTAGTGTAGGGATAATTGGAGATAACCAATCTAACCAACAATCAGGAATTTGTTTAATCATGGGACTTAACAACCCGTGCTTTTTCTCTATTGCTAATGTTTCTCTAAAAGCTCTAGTGCAGATATTTCGATATGCAAACCCATTCTTATCTAGTATTTTCTCCAATTCTTTTTTCTCAAGTGGTTCACAGTCATAAAAAATACCTCGACGGGCTAACCGTAAGTAATAGCTTCGCAGGTACAGCGGCAACCAGCTCAAGAATATGAGTTTATAATGGGGTTCTATGAGCATCCAGCGGTTTGGAACCGCTAGGTAGCCAATACCATCCATTTTCAATACACGATGAATCTCACTGATATGATGGGATTGCGCATCACGATTGCCAACATGTTCGATTACGTGGTTAGAAATCACAACATCAAAACTTCCATTTGCAAACGGGAGCACCGTGTCTTTAATAAGAACAAACATGTATTTGTCCCGCAATAAACGCTGATCTACGACATCGACAGCCGCAACATCGCATCTGATACTTCTGTGTGTGGCAAAGTAATGAGCTATCCCTCCGGAACCAGTTCCAATCTCCAGCAATCGTATTACTTTAGATCTTGCTGAAAGGTCAAGCAAGCGCTCAATCTTGAGCGCTTTATGCTGTCGCGAGGGCAAATCGAGGACAGCGTGTGGCTTTCGATCAAGTGCCGGCAATCCCACTACCTCCACTTTCGACATTATGAAAAACTCTCCTCAGCTGACTACCAAACTCATTCCACTGAAATAATTCGGCAAATTTTCTGCACTCACCAGTAGGTTTAGGCGACGCTCCTTCCTTGATAAGTTCAATTACAGCTTGAGCAAAAGAGATATTATCATTTGCACGTATCAGTCTACCACAACAACCATCAGAAACCGCATCCGGCACTCCACCAACCGAAAAAGCTACCGTAGGTAACCCGTGAGCTGCTGCCTCTACTGCAACCATTCCAAATCCCTCTATATCATGATTGCTTTGTTGAACTGGAAACACGAGAACGTCAGCGGCAAAATAGGCATTATCAAGCTCCTCATCTGAACAATTACCCAAAAAATTAACCCTGTTTTTTAACCCTTTTTCTATTAAGACAGATCTGATCCGGGCACGTTCATCCGTCACAGTCTGCAACGCATCGACCGGATCATCCCCAATAACTACCAATATTGATTTTGGCGCCTCTGATATAATATTCGGTAAAATATTTTCTACGAAATACAATAACCCCTTACGGGGTGTAATACGACCAACACAAAGCATAATAGGGGACTGACCGAAGTTATAACGTGATCGAAAGGCAAGATTTTTATTATGGACATCTGCCATATCCGGCATTTCAACTCCTGGGTGCAAGATCGAAATGCACTCTGACGGTACCCTTGCTTCTAATGCGAGTTGTTTCGTATAGCGGCTATTGACAAGCACATGATCAAAATATTGAAAAAATGGTAGCCATATTGACCGATAAACAGAATGCTGAACCTTCACATCAAGGCCATGTAAGTAAACAATACATCGCGCCCTCGAAAGGCGGGCGAATATCCAAACGATTGGGGCTGTAAGACCGCTGCCGGCAAATATTATATTTGGACGATGACGCACAACCGATCTTAATGCCCCTAAGGTAGTACCAAGCAGAAAAAAGAACATAGGACTCAGCTGTACTTCAATGACATTTACATCAGGAGGTAATTTATCTTTACAGCCAGAAGGACCCACTACTTGAACTTGATAGTCAGATCTTAACTCATCGATTGCATGCCATATCAAACGCTCCATACCTCCAACAAGTGGTGGTAAATTGCGGGTTACGATCAACACATTCGCTTTATTCATTTTCCGAAATAAATTTTTATTCAACCCTGTCATACCGCATTTGGCTGATCTGTTCCGCTACCAGTCCAATCATAAAAATAATGATCGAGCTGTTAAACAGCATGGCCGACATGTTGGTAAATCTTGCCGCCGTCACAAATGTATAAAAATAGTAGCCAAGAGCCACTGCAAAGAAAGCGGCACTAATCGGCAGAAACACCCGCAGCGGCGAGAACAGGGTCGCGATCTTGGTGATGATAAGGAAAAACCGGGTGCCATCCTGGAACAGTTTTATTTTGCTCTTGCCGATGCGGTATTTCGTTTCGATCGGGACGTATTTGACGCTGCGGCCGCTGCGCAGGTAGGCCATCGTCAGGGTGGACGGGTAGGAAAAGGTGTTGGGCAGCAGGTAGATGAACTGTCGGGCCGTGGACAGCCGAACCAGCCTGAAACCCGAGGTCAGATCCTCCACCTTGAATTTGGTCACATAGGAGGCGAACCAGTTGTAGACGGTGTTGGCGATGTCGCGGTGCATCGCCGTCTCGGAGTTGCTGCTCCGCGCCCCCACCACCATATCGTAGGTGTCTTTGTGTTCGAGGAGGCGGGCGATATCTTCCGGGGCGTGCTGGCCATCGGCATCCATCATCACCACCCATTCGCCCTGGGCCGCACGCAAGCCTGATTTGATCGCCGCCCCGTTGCCGATATTGTAGGGGTGGGGCCAGACATTGGCGCCGGCCTCCATTGCCTTTTGGAGGGTGGTGTCGGTTGATCCGTCGTCTACTACCAGGATTTCGTAATTTGGGTATAGTTCCCGGATTCGGCGGATGGTGTCGCCGATGCTGAGTTCTTCGTTGTAGGCGGGTAGCAGGATGGTGACGGGGACCTTCTTTTTCTTCTCGTCCACTCTCTTTCCCCTTTCCTGATTGGATTTTTTTTACTGCGTTTTGTGTTCGGTTGGTGGGCACTCGGAAATGTAGCCGGGATTGTGGTCTTGTGCAACTTTTGTAACGATTTGCGAAGGATAAACATATTGGGGAGGGTTTTGCAAAATTTATGTTGGGGTGGTGTTTGATTTCGGTTGTTGAAATGTGATTTGAGGGGGGAAAAGCAAGATTTCTCGCTTCGCTTCGAAATGACAGCGGGGGTGGGAGTTTGGGTTTGGCCCTATCGGGAATGGTGAAATTTCTCGCTTTGCTTGGAATGACAGCGGGGGTTGGAGTTTGGGTTTGGCCCTATCGGGAAGGGTGAGATTTCTCGCTTTGCTCGGAATGACAGCGGGGGTGGGGGTATGGGCTTGGCCTTAACGGGAACAGCAAGATTTCTCGCTTCGCTTCGAAATGACCGCGGGGGTTGGGTTTTGGACATTGGCCCTATCGGGAATGATGAGATTTCTCGCTTCGCTTCGAAATGACAGGAAGAAAAACGGAATGACAGCGGGGGTGAGAGTGTGGGCTTGGCCCTATCGGGAAGTATCTCCCAATTCTCAAAACCGAACATCATCTCTGAGCATGGGCGCCGGCCAAGGGTAACAGGAATTTGACAATCGTTAACTCTTTTGTTAATGTATGCGCATGGGATACGAAATCGAATACTATAGCGAAAAGGTACAGGAAGAAATAGCCAGGCTGCCGAAAACCTTGGTTGCCCGCTACCTCAGACTTGCCGAGCGAATGATGGTTTTCGGTCCTGACTTGGGAATGCCACACAGCCGAGCCATGAAAGGCGGCTTGTTTGAACTGCGCCTTATAGGCGCAGAGGGAATCGCAAGAGTTTTTTTACTGTACGGTAGCGGGACGTCGCATTGTCATATTGCATAGTTTTGTCAAAAAGACCAACCGAACGCCGAGTGCGGAACTTGCCGTCGCCAAGCGTCGATTGAAAGAGGTGTGCCATGTTAAGTCATGAAGATTTTAAGAAAAAACTCCTTTCCGATCCGGAAGTAAAAAAAGAGTATGATCAACTTGAGCCGGAATTTTTGCTGCTTGATGAACTTCGCCGCGCTCGCGAGGCCTCCGGCTTGTCACAGGCCGAGATTGCCCGACGCATGGGAACCAAGCCACCGGCGTTGTCGCGCATGCTCTCCGGGATGTCGAGCGCCAAACACTCTCCATCGATTGCCACGCTACGGAAATACGCCGAGGCCTGTGGTATGAAGCTGCAGGTCCACATATCGAAATGATTGGCAGCGGGGTCAATGCCTTTTCCGAGTATGAGCGCGGCGTCAGGCAACCGGCCAAATCGACCGTCCTGCTGTTGAAGTTGCTCGATCGCCATCCCGACCTCCTCCCGGAGGTTCTGGCGGCATCCTGAATGCTCGCATAATGTCCATGGCGTTGCCCTCCTCAATCCCACTTCCCGGCGATTCATTTTGCAGTGGCCTTCTTAATGATCTCGGGGATGATCCCTTTGTCGATGACGTCGGGGTTGCCGATCAGGCGACGGGGCTGCGAGGGAATATTGACACCTATGTTTGTTGTTACTACAATAAATAAATGGCTATTGAATTCGACCAGAACAAACGCGACAAAACGCTGCAGCAGCGGGGTCTCGATTTCGCCAGGGCAGCAGAAGTCTTTGCTTCGGTCGCCGTCACCATCGAGGATATTCGCCGGGATTACGGCGAAAAGAGATATATCTCCGTTGGTTTACTGGATCTCCGGGCTGTGGTTGTGGTCTGGACCCCACGCGGTAAAACTCGCCGCATCATTTCAATGAGGTACGCCAATGATCGCGAAAAAGAAAAGTACTCGAAGCACCTGGATTGATCCCGACGACGCCCCCGAGCTGACCGACGAGGACTTTGCTCGCGGCGTATGGACGATCGGTGAAAAAGTCGTTTCCCGTGAAGAGGCACTGAAAGCGCTCAATAAGGTCACGCGCGGTCGGCCGGCCGGAACGGCGACGAAATCATCAACCACCGTCCGTTTCGACAACGACGTGCTGGACGCCTTCAAGGCCAGCGGCAAAGGCTGGCAGAGCCGCATGAACGCCGCCCTCCGCGACTGGTTGAAGGAACATCGGCCATGAAGAACCAGGCGCCTCTTGTGCCATTCGAATATTTGACGTCATGACGTCATGACGTTACACTGTTGAAAACAGGGGGTGATTGTATGTCTGCACAAGCGAAGAGAGCGACGATCTATTTTGACCCGGAGATACACAGGGCGCTGAAATTGAAAGCACTGGAAACTTCTCGATCGATTACCGATCTGGTCAATCAGGCGGTAAAGGAGGCCCTGGCCGAGGATGCGGGAGATATTCTCGCCTGTGAGGAGCGGAAAAACGAGCCGCTGATCAGTTATGATCAAATGGTAAAAAAATTGAGGAAAGATGGAAGGATATAGCATCTTCTTCAAAAAATCCGTCGAGAAGGATCTCGATGGCATACCAAAGAGCTCTTTGACGAAGATTCTCCAAAGAATAGAGGCTCTGAAGATAGATCCCCGGCCACGTGGGAGCGAAAAACTCACCGGCCAGGAACTGTATCGCATTCGGCAGGGACTATTCAGAATCGTTTACTCGATTCAAGACCGGGAATTGACAATCTGGATCATCAGGATCGCGCATCGCAGGGAAATATACAGGAAATTGCGATAGCCGGGGTTGTCATCGCGTCGAACACCGTTCTCCCTCTGTTATACATCCCAATCCGTGAGATTCAGCATGAGGGTCATCGGATTGAAAGGAGATTCCCGGAAACCATACCGGAGATAAAAATCCTTTGCCGATTCGGAAAGGGCATGGACCAGAAGGGCCCGAATGCCGGCCTTGCGCGAAACGGTGAGGGTTCGCAGCACCGCGTCTTTCAACAGTCCGGCGCCGACACCGTGTTTCTGCCAATGCCGGGCAACGGCTAGTCGGCCCAGGACCATGACCGGCAGTGGGTCCGGCATCCCCCGTTTCACCCTGCCCGGGGCCTCTCCGCGTCGCACGCTGCCTGTGGCCAGAGCGTAAAAACCGACAACCCGCTGATGATCGCAGGTAACAAACGTCCGGGAGGCCCCTGTTGTTTCGTTGATCAGCGCCTGCCGCTGCAGCCACTGGTTCAGCGTTTGTATCCCGCAATCGAATTGATCGAGACCATGCCCTGGCGTGATTGGTTCCGGGGCGGTCAATCTTCCCATGGCGCCCTGGCGGCCAGGATTTTCTTCATCGCCTCGGCTGCAGGCGTCTTCAGGGCAGCCTCAAAGGCCGCGAACTCTTCCTCCTGAACGAAAAAAAGGCGTTGATCCAGCAGAACGTTTTCCGCCTCCCGGCAAGCGGCTTCGAGCATGAAATCGGATCGGCTTTTGTTCACCGCTGCCGCCGCGCTGTCGATCAGGTTGCGTTGTGCGGCCAATGCCCTGATGTTGATCGGTGCTTTGCGCGTTTCAGTGTTCGCCATGAGGTCCTCCTTGTGCTTTTGTGTATATAACATCAATATACACTTTGCACGGTTGCTGTCAATGTGCAATGCCTGCTGATGACAACGGGGGAGAAATCTTGTCCTTCGCCCTATTGGGAACGACGAGATTTCTCGCTTCGCTTCGAAATGAAATGACAGGGAGGGCGGCGCCTCGTTTTTCGCCCTACCGGGAACAATTAGATTTCTCGCCGGCGCTCGACAAGGGGGGAGGCCGGAATCGTAAGGGGAATTTCTTGACATGATGTAGCCTGTGGACTACATGGTGACCATGAAATACGAGATCGAAAGAACAGAGCCGTTCGACAAGTGGCTGAAAAATCTGAAAGACCGCAAAGCCGTACGACAATATGGATAAAGTAAAGACCAGCCCATACAATCCCTTTGATTATCTTGAGAACGATGAAGAGATAAATGAATATTTGTCTGCGGCTTTCAATGATGAAGATCCGCACGTTTTCCTGATCGCCCTTGGTTACCTGGCCAAAAAGAGAGGTATGTCCGAAATTGCCCGGCTTACCGGGGTCAACAGGGAAAGTCTGTACAAGTCGCTTTCCGGAAAAGGAAACCCGGGGTTTGCCACAATCGCCAAGATAGCGAAAGCCCTGGGGCTTAGCCTGCACTGGGAGACCAAGGTCACGCAATTGCCGACCGCAAGTTGAGAATGTTGAACATCGCCCGCACCCGGACAAAGCTGCCCTGCGGTATAGGGTCAAAGGCGCGAGAGATTTTTTGACACAGTTGAGGATAATGCCATGAACGCAATGACCCACAAAGGCTATGCCGCTCGCGTTGAATTTGATGCCGAAGACCGCATTTTTGTGGGCCGCGTCATCGGTATCAGGGATGTTGTCAGTTTCCACGGAGAGACGGTTTCCGAACTGGAAAACTCTTTTCGTGAGGCCGTCGACGACTACCTCGATGCCTGCGCGTCACTGGGCCAGCAGCCGAACAAACCATATTCCGGCAAGCTCCTGATCCGGGTAAACGCTGAAGTCCACGCTGCCGTGGCGGCTGCCGCCGAATCTGCCGGCAAGAGTCTGAACCAGTGGGCGGCAGAGGTCCTGAACAAAGCGGCTCATGCGTAAATCGCCACCAGAAGGAATGGACCATGGCGCTGAAAACACGCCCGTTCGATCCGGCTGAGTTTCACCCCTGTACCTGGTGGCGTTCGGGTTATCAGTTTTCGCAAAGCAAACGAGAGGGAGGCAAAACGCTATGGCAAAGCGCTTACCACTGACTGACAAGGACGGCGAAGTTCGGGAATTGACCATGGACGATCTCAAACATTTCAAACCGGCAACCGATATTTTGCCACGGGAATTGGCCGAGGTCTTGCCGAAACGCGGCCGCCCGGCCGGAACGGCAGCGAAAACATCGACAACCGTCCGTTTCGACAACGACGTGCTGGAAGCCTTCAAGGCCAGCGGCAAAGGCTGGCAGAGCCGCATGAACGCCGCTCTCCGCGACTGGTTGAAGGAACATCGGCCATGAAGAGCCGGCAGCGAGATATCTCGTGTTTTCAATGAGATATCTTCATGCGGAGATCTCTCCAAGGCGCGCGAGATGACATGGGGAGGAAAGTCGAGATGACAGCGGAGAAAGGCCGAAATGACGGGGCCGGAAAGATCGAAATCTGAACCTTGAACGCAGAAAAGGCCGGACCCGACTGCAGGATCCGGCCTTCGATGCTCATGCCGCAGGCGGTGGATTATTTCCCGCCCTTCGCGATGCTCATGTTCTTGGTGACGGCAAACCATTTCTGGGCGTTGCCCTCATCATCCTTCTTGCCGTACGGCTGATACCATACCTCGACATCGACGGTGAAGTCGTTGGCGATGATGGTCCGAACCAGCTTGTCGTCCTTCGTTGCCTCGGTGTAGACGGGGATCGTGAATTTTTCCCTGGTCGTCTTCAACGGCGGCAGGCTGGAATCGCGCAGGATGCCGCTCTTCTCGTACGGTCCACGGCCCATCTTGTCGCCCCGGCCCATCTGCTGCGGAACCGGCATGTAGATTTTTTCGTTTTCGTAGAATACCTTGCCATCAGCTGTTTTCGCGGTCACATACAGGACCACCCGGTTTGGGGTCGGTCAGCCGTCCGGAATGGGGTGACCGGCCTTGTTCGTCAGCTCGACGATGACATCGGCCAGCGGCGTCATGGTCGAACCGTCACGCCACTGATACGCCTCGGCCTCGACCTCGACCTGCAGCGCCATCTTGACCATCTCGGGTGAACGGTAGCTCTGCATGTCATGACCGAGCCCGCTCTTCTCCATATGGCATTCCTGGCAGGTTTCGACCCCGCCTTCGGCCTTGTAGGTATAGAGATGGGCGCCGTAGAGCGTGGCGCACTGGGTCGGGTTTTCCAGCTCGAAATTCGGTCCCAGGCCATGGCACTGACCGCAGAGGATCGATTCCTTCATGATCTTGCTCTCTTTCATCACCGGATAGTTTTCGTCCTCATGCTCGCCATCCTGGGTGCCATAGACTGCATTTTTCTGCGGGACGCCATCCGTCCACTTATGGATAATGGCATTCCGTCCGTGACAGACGGTACAACCGATATTCAACGTCTGCAGGGTCTCGGCCGCCTCTTCATCGCCATCCTCGGCAAAGGCGTAGATGTTCTTGACGATTTCCTGGGCGACGCTGTCCTCGGCATCTTCCAGCTGCGGCAGATGGCACTTGGCGCAGATCATCAGGTGCTTGATGCCGACATCCTCGGGTTCCTGCACTCCGGAATGCTCCCATTCCATCAAGCCGTTCTCGATCGTCGTCCTGAAGGTCGCGGCGGTTCTGCCGGTATTTTCCGGACCGAAAATCGAGCGGGCGTGGAGTGATTTCTGCCACTGCTCATGAACTTCCGTATGGCAGTCGATACATCCGCTCGAATCGTACATTGCCACCAGTTCGGCAATGGTTTTGGCTTTCTTCTCCTCAGCCGCCTGGGCGCCGGTCAACATCAACGGCACGGCGAGCCCGAGCAGTACGGTCATGCTCTTGAAAAATCTCATACCTCCTCCTGACTAAAGGTTTACGTGATCATGAATGCAGCGACACTGCCGGCACGTCCTCCCCACCACCTCCTTCACCCTCTTCGCACTTCCGTTGGATGGAGGAAAGAAAACTAATTCTTTCAACCAATTATAAATATCTCAATGAGTTTACCTTTCCATTGTACGATACTCAAAATTTTTGTCAATAATGAGCCTGGTGCAAAATGAAGGTCTGCCCGCCCTTGTCGTCTCGGCCGGGGAGAGATCGCCTGCGCCCTTGGAGGCTCACTCCCTGTCCTCGTCCAGCCGCTGCAACCCTTCCATGATCAGGCCGATGAACCCGCCGATGGGCGGCAGCTCCTGGAGTTCGGGGCCGATCCCCCTGGTGTAGGTGAACCGCCCGCTCTTGACGCCGAGTATGACATAGATGGCGTCCTTGTCGCGGAGGCTCCTGAGCCGGGCATGAACGATCTCCCCCTCCCTGAAGTAGATGACCGCCTTGCCCTCGTCGAGAGCCAGATCGATCGTCCCGGTCTTCTGGGCGGAGTTGATCAGCTGCAGGAGATCGACAATCGAGATCTCCGCCAGTTCGCCGCTCATTCCCGAGGTGATATTGCCCGAGCGGAGGGTCATCGCCTGGGCCCGCTCGACCAGCAATTTAAAGAGGAATATCTGCAATACCGGATACTTTTTCAGAACATGGCGCAGATTTTTGAGACTCAGCATCGCCACCTGGGTATCGGCGATGGTGTAGACGTCGTTGGTCACCGGTTCGTCGGAGAGCAGGCTCATCTCCCCGAAGATCTCCCCCTGCCCCAATTCGGTGATCCTCGACCCATCCGCGTCCATCACCGCGACCCGGCCGTCGAGGATGATGAACAGATGGCTGCCGGGCTCGTCTTTCTTCAGTATGATCCGATCGATCGGGACAATCTTCATCTCCAGGAGCATGATCAGATCGATCAAGGCGTCGTCATCGAGGGCTTCGAAGACGTCGAGATTGCGCAATATGGCAAAAAACCTGTCGAGGTGCTGCTTGCGCCGCCGGGCCTCGGATTCGATCAGCAGCTTCATCTGCAGCGTAGCGAAATCCTTTTCCTTCTTGAATTCAAAGTAGATCAGGCCCTGACAGCCGCCGCAATCGAAGCGCTTCCTGGGGCCGGTGCGTTTGGGCAGGCCGCTGAACGTCGCCCGGGTGGTGATGACTTTCATGATCGCCTGCGACAGGTGAAGGCATTGCGGTTTGAAGGCCGGGACCGACAGGCAGAAGTTTTCGACCTTGAGTTCCTCGCCGACATTGTAAATAGGACAGGAACGTTCCTCGGTGACGAGGAATATGGCGTTGTTCAACTTGTCGACTGGCTTTCTCACGGTTTACCTCGCGCTTCAGATCTGGAACCGGGAACGGATTGCAGCGGATTGCGACGACCGGGAAAACGGTTTGGGCGAATGCCGGTGAAAAACGGCGGCGGGCCGATGTAAATCATTTTACGGCTGCGATCTGGATTGAGCAATGTTTATCGATCATCGCCGATCACCGGTCGCGCCCCGTCTGCCCGTTCCAATCACGCAATCCCCACCAGACCGACAGCAGGCCGACACCGGTCAAGGCCGCCGAACTCCAGGCAACGGCGGTAATCCCGCCGATCTGCCACAGCCAGCCGCCGACCAGGACCCCGATCATCCGCCCCACCCCGGAGGTGGCGTAGAAGCCGGCCATCATCGTCGCCCGCGACTCCGCCATCAGTTCGGTGCTGAGCGAAAAGCTCGTGACGATCGTAAACTCGAAGGCCAGAAAAACCAGAAACATCCCGGCCATCGCCAGCGACAGCGAACTGCCGGTGAGGGGCAGGAGGAGGTAGGCGGCCATCGCCAGCCCCAGCCCGAGGATCATCGCCCGCTTCAGCCCGAGACGATCGGCGAACAGCGCCGTCAGCGATTCGCCGCACAGCTCCGCCGCCCCGATCGCGACGGTGCTGAAACCGAGGGTGGCGATGCTGACCTGAAAATCCTGCTCGAACCAGGCGCCGTAGACGACGAACAGGCTGTCGTTGGCGATACTGATCCAGAACCCGAAGGCCAGCATCCCCGCGGCCGGCCGGACCTTGAACAGTTGCGGCAGGGCGGCGAAGACACTGACCCGGCTCGTCTCCGCCCCGGCGGCCGGCCCGTCGGCCGGGATGACCCGGCTGATGGTCAGCCAGCCGACCGCGCCGAGCAGTGCCAGCAGGTAAAAGGCGCCGCTGAGGCCGACCTCGGCGATGATCAGGCCGATGGCCGGAATGCCGATCAGGGTCGAGCCGGCCCAGGCGGTTTCGATGATCCCGATGACCCTGCCGCGGCGTTCAAACGGGACATTGTGGCCGATAAAGGCCTGGATCGACGGATCGAAGATCGTCTTGCCGAAACTGGCGAGCACCAGGCCGACAAACACCAGCCAGTATTCCGAGACCAGGCCGCAGAGCAGCATCCCGATTGCCAGCATCGCCAGCCCCGACCGCATCATCACCCGGTAGCCGAAGCGATCGGCCAGCGGGCCGCTGAAGAGGCCGAGCAGCGATGTCAGCTGGCCGGCGGCGATGATCGAGGTGATCGCCGCCAGCGGTACCGCCAGTTCCCGGCTCAGGGCCGGGGCAAAGGGGTAGACGAAGCGTCGCCCGGTATTGAGCAGGAGCCGGCAGAACAGCGCCGCGACAATCTGTCTGGCCAGTGATGGTTTCATCGCTTGTGGTTCGCAGGTGTTTTGGTGAGGGCAAGCGGCAGAAGGCGCCGCCGGTCGCCAGGCATGCACATCATCGTCGATCTCCCACCTATACACGACAGATCGCTGTAATTCAAAGCAATTTCGCACATCGACGATCAGAAGCGGCGGCGCCGGCGCCAGGCCCCGGCGCCGGTCTGAACGAGATTCGGACCGCCGCCCCATGGACATCGGACCGCATTGACCTTAAAATGGGGGTTGAGACTGCGGATGCATCATGTGCCATGTTCGAAACAATCGCCATTCGGAGACGGAAGGATGAGCAACGGATGGCCGCTCAATGCCATCGCGATTGCCCCACCCTTCTTCCACAACAGTTGAAAAAGATTATGGAACCTGAACTTCCCGCTATCGACCAGGCGCATTCGGCGCAATTCATCGATATGGCCTCCCGGACGAACCGCCTGAAAATCGTCCCCCACCCCGACGGCTACGGCAAGCGGGTCAGCAGCTGCGGCGACAGCATCGAACTGTACCTGTCCGTCCGCGACGACCGGATCCGGGCGGTCTCCTTTTTGATCCAGGGATGTCTCAACACCAACGCCTGTGCCAACACCCTCGCATCTCTGGTGGAGGGCAAAAGCGTGGCCGAGGGCTGGCAGCTCACGCCGGCCGACATCATGGAGTATCTGCAGACCCTGCCGGCCGAACATACCCATTGCGCCGAACTGGCGGTGGAGGCCCTGCACCAGGCGTTGAAAGATTACAGCGCCACCCGGCGCGAGCCGTGGAAGAAGGTTTATCGGAAAAGATGACGGAGGCCGCGGCCGGACGGCCGCGGCAATGACGGGCGGGGCTATTCCTCCCGCCGCGGGTAGGTGGCGCAGACGTTCTTCAGCATGGCGCCATTCTCATCGATCCGGCGATACGCCTTGATGAGCTCTTCACTCGATTCCAGGTGCTGCTCGACCGATTGCGCCAGCAGTTCATGGATGTGATAGGGCGGCCGTTCCGCAAAATAGAAGTCGACGATCGCATGCCCCAGCTCGTGGGCGACCACCCCGATCCGCGTATCCGACGCCGAGATGTAGATCGTATTCTCCGACAGGGAATAGTAGGCGATCTTTTTCTCCCGTTGCCCATATTTCTTGGCGAATACGGCCGAACAGTCCTGGGCGGTGGGGAGGATGACGACCTTGACGTGCAGGTTTTTGGGGTACATGTTGAGCACGAACTTGGCCTGTTCGATAATGGCGTTGAATTTGGCCGTCAATTCATCCTCGACCGTCACGTAGTCCTTCTGCTCGACCATGGTGCACAGGCGGGGGCCGAGCTGTAGCCGGTCATTGAAATCCTGGAGAACCTGCTCACTGTCGCACTGCAGCGTCACATGGCCTCTGGTGTGGTGGCCATACAGCTGCAGCGGCAGGAAGAGACCGGCAAGCAGCAACAGCACGGACAAGGTGACGGTGTAGATTTTCATTTCCAGGCCCTGTTCCAGCACCGGCCATGCGACGACCGGCTGCGGTGACGTTTTCCGGCGGTGAAGCTCGAGGAGCGATGAAGCTTTGCGAGTCGCTGCGACCGCTTGACCGCCATGCTTCATGGATACTGTAATGCCGAAACCGTTCCGGTCAACGGGGCCGGGTGTGACGGCCGTGCCGGCCGTGACGGCTTGAGGGGATGTTGCCGGTGGCGGGATCGAGCGGGACAAAAAGAGCCCTTCCTGACAAGAAGCTGGGGGGCCAATCAGGAAGGGCTCAACCCCCTGCAGACAGGAGGAGAATTCATGGTACAATTACCTGGAGAAAAATCAACAGCAAAGAGCGGCGGCGGCATCAGAAGATGATCGTCCGGATTCCCGAGTTGCAACGGGCACAAAAAAAGGGTTCCAGCCGAATTGACTGAAACCCTTGATTTTGCTGGCGGGGCCGACCGGGCTCGAACCGGCGACATCCGGCGTGACAGGCCGGCATTCTAACCAACTGAACTACGACCCCAAATCAGGTCTGGTTGTGGTGGGCGGAACAGGGATCGAACCTGTGACCCTCGGCTTGTAAGGCCGATGCTCTCCCAGCTGAGCTACCCGCCCGCGCAACCAAAGCGTGAAGGAGTTTTTACCAGCTTCGCCTACCTCCGTCAAGCAAAAAACGAGGCGGGAGATATTATAAAACCGCCGCGGCTTTCCTGGAAATTTCAATGTTCTGAGGGCGTTTGAAGAGATCTTCGCCCTCCTTCATGACGATCGCATGACGCAGGACCTCGTCCATGTGTTCAACCAGATCGATCGTCAATTTTTTCCGGATCTTGATCGGCACATCGTTGAGATCGCGCTCGTTGTCCTTCGGGATCAGCACATGGGTGATATTCCCGCGTTTGGCGGCCAGCAGTTTTTCGGTCAGCCCGCCGATCGGCAGCACCCTGCCCCTGAGCGTAATCTCACCGGTCATCGCCAGCTTGTGCCGGACCGGGGCCTTGACCAGCGCCGACACCAGGGTCGTGGCGATGGTGATGCCGGCCGACGGCCCATCCTTCGGGATCGCCCCCTCCGGGACGTGGATATGGATATCGAGTTTCTGATAGAAATCCGGCTCCAATCCCAGCAACCCGGCCCGCGAGCGCACGTAGCTGAGCGCCGCCTGGGCCGACTCCTGCATGACATCGCCGAGTTTGCCGGTGATGATGAGCTTGCCGGCCCCGGGCATCAGGGTCGTCTCGATCTGCAGCAGCTCGCCGCCGACCTCGGTCCAGGCGAGCCCGGTCGTCAAGCCGATCTCGTCCTGTTCCTCGGCCAGCCCGTATCGGTATTTCGGGGTGCCGAGATAGCCGAGCACGGCCTGGGCGTTGATCCGGTATTTCTTCGTCTTCAGGTTCTTCTTCAGGCGATCGCGCGCCACCTTGCGACAGAGACCTGCAATGCTTCGCTCGAGGTTCCGGACCCCGGCCTCACGGGTATAGCGACGGACGATCTCCAGGATCGCCCCGTCGGTCAGCTGGATGTCTCCGACCTTGAAACCGTTTTCCTCCAGCTGTTTCGGGATCAGGAAGCCTTCGGCGATCTTCAGCTTTTCCTCTTCGGTATAGCCGTTGAGCTGGATGATCTCCATCCGGTCCTGGAGCGGCAGCGGGATGCCGTGCAGGTTGTTGGCGGTGGTGATGAAAAAGACCTCGGACAGATCGTAGTCGATGTCGAGATAGTGGTCGTTGAAGGCGACGTTCTGCTCGGGATCGAGGACTTCGAGCAGGGCCGAGGACGGGTCGCCGCGGAAATCCATCGACATCTTGTCGACCTCGTCGAGACAGAAGACGGGATTGGCGACGTTGACCTTCTGCATCGACTGGATGATCTTGCCCGGCATCGCCCCGATATAGGTGCGGCGATGCCCCCGGATCTCGGCCTCGTCGCGCACCCCGCCCAGCGACAATCGGGCGAACTGCCGCCCCATCGCCCGGGCGATCGACCGGCAGATCGAGGTCTTGCCGACCCCGGGCGGACCGACCAGGCAGAGGATCGGCCCCTTGATCTTCTTGACCTGGGCCTGAACCGCCAGGTACTCGAGGATCCGCTCCTTCGGCTTGTCGAGGCCGTAATGATCCTCGTCGAGGATCTGCTCGGCCTTGTTGATGTCGATATGCGACTTGCTCTTCTTCTGCCAGGGGAGGTTGACGATGCAGTCGATATAGTTGCGCACGACCGTCGTCTCGGCCGACATCGGCGGCATGTTCTTCAGCTTTTTCAGTTCCTTGAGGGCCTTCTCCCGGGCCTGGAGCGGCATTTTTTTCTTGTTGATCAGCTCCTCCAGCTCGGCCAGTTCGTCGAGGCCGTTCTCGTTCTGCCCCATCTCGGTCTGGATCTCGCGCACCTTCTCGCCGAGATAGTAGTTGCGCTGGGTCTTGCCCATCCGCATCTTGACCTTGGCGTTGATCGCCTTCTCCAGTTCACCGAGCTCGATCTCGCGGTAGATGATCTCGAGGACCTTCTCGATCCGGGCGATCAGGGTTTCGCTCTCGAGGATCTCCTGCTTCTCCTCGGCCCGCAGCGGCAAATGAGCGCAGATGACGTCGACCAGCTTCGACGAATCCTCGATGCTGTTGACCGACTTCACCACTTCCTTGGCGATTTTCTTGTTGGTATTGGCAAATTCGTCGAAAAACCGTCGCAGCTCCCGCTCGTAAGCCAGCAGCTCGCTGTTCTTTTCGACGACATCGGGGATCTCCTCGACCTCGGCCTGGAGGAAGCGGTCATGGGGGACGAAGGAGACGATCCGCGCCTTGGTCTTGCCTTCGACCAGCGCCTTGATCGTCCCGTCCGGCAGGCGCAGCAGCTGCATCACCGAGGCCAGGGTGCCGTAGGAGTAGATTTCCTTCTCGCTCGGTTCGTCGACCGTCGAATCCTTCTGAGCGACCAGCAGGATCTCGGTCCGTTTTTCCATCGCATCCTCGAGGGCCTGGATGGAACGTTTCCGTCCCACGACCAGCGGCGCCACCATATGCGGGAAAATGACAATATCGCGAAGGGGCATGAGTGGATAAAGCTTTGTCACAAAATCTCCTTTTTTCCTGAATGCTCGTGTGGCAAAAGACCTCTCAGGCGGTCTTCAACTTTTCGTCCGGGCTGTAGAGAATAACCGGATAATCACCGTTGGTTATGACCTGTTCGCTGATAACGCACTCCTGGACATTGTTCTTCGAGGGCAGATCGTACATGACGTCGAGCATCGCCGTCTCCATGACCGACCGCAACCCGCGGGCCCCCGATTTGCGTTCCAGCGCCTTCCTGGCAATGGCCGACAGGGCCCCTTCGGTGAAGCGCAGCTTGATGCCCTCCAGTTCGAACAGCTTCTGGTACTGCTTGGTCAGCGCGTTCTTCGGTTCGCGGAGGATGCGGATCAGGTCCTCCTCGACGAGTTCCTCCATCGTCGCGATGACCGGCAACCGTCCGACGAGTTCGGGGATCAGGCCGTACTTCAGCAGATCCTCGGGCCGGACCGTGGCCAGCAGCTGGCCGAGCTCCTTCTTCGGCTCGGCAACGACCTTGGCGCCGAAACCGATCGATTTCGTGCCCTGCCGCCGCTTGATGACATTCTCCAGCCCGACGAAGGCCCCGCCGCAGATAAAGAGAATATTGGTGGTATCGATTTTCACCAGGTCCTGCTGCGGATGCTTGCGCCCACCCTTGGGGGGGATGGAGGCGACGGTCCCCTCGACGATCTTCAGCAGGGCCTGCTGCACCCCTTCGCCGGAGACATCGCGGGTCAGCGACGGACTGTCGGATTTGCGGGCGATCTTGTCGATTTCATCGATGTAGATGATGCCGCGCTGGGCCCTCTCGATATCGAAATCGGCGGCCTGGAGCAGGTTGACGAGGATATTCTCGACGTCTTCGCCGACATAGCCGGCCTCGGTCAGGGTCGTCGCATCGGCCATGCAGAACGGGACATTGAGGATGCGGGCCAGGGTCTGGGCCACCAGCGTCTTCCCCGAGCCGGTAGGGCCGATGAGGATGATGTTGGATTTCTGCAGTTCGACCTGCTCGTTGTCCAGCGGGGCGTCGATCCGTTTGTAGTGGTTGTGGACGGCGACGGAGAGCACCTTTTTCGCGTATTCCTGGCCGATGACGTAGGAATCGAGATGGGCCTTGATTTCCATCGGCTTCAGCGATGCCGGCAGCACTTCCTCTGCCTGGCCGTGCTCCCCACCCTCCTCGCGCACGATCTCGTTGCACAGCTCGATGCACTCGTCGCATATGTACACATTCGGGCCGGCAATAAGCTTCTGCACTTCGCTCTGGTGCTTGCCGCAGAACGAGCAGCTGCATTCCGGCTCATTGTTCTTGTTGTCAGCCATATTATTTTTCCTCAGCTACATCTTCACGTTTTACCAGTACCTTGTCAATAATCCCATAGGCCATGGCATCCGCGGCGCTCATAAAGTTGTCGCGCTCGGTGTCGGCCTTGATCCGCTTCATCGTCTGGCCGGTGTGAGCGGCGAGTATCCGGTTCAGGTCCTCGCGCATCCGCAGGATCTCACGGGCATGGATGTCGACATCGGTCGCCTGTCCCTGGAACCCGCCCATCGGCTGATGGATCATGATCCGGGAGTTGGGCAGGGAATAGCGTTTGCCGTGGCTGCCGGCAGCCAGCAGCAGGGCCCCCATCGACGCCGCCTGGCCCATGCACAGCGTGGCGATGTCGCACTTCACGTACTGCATGGTGTCGTAGATCGCCATCCCGGCCGTGACCGAACCGCCGGGGGAGTTGATGTAAAAGGTGATATCCTTGTCCGGGTCCTCGGCCTCGAGGAACAGGAGCTGGGCGATGACGACATTGGCGACGTCATCGTTGACCCCGGATCCGAGAAAGATGATCCGTTCCTTCAACAGCCGGGAGTAGATGTCATAGGCACGCTCTCCCCTGGGACTCTGTTCAACCACCATCGGTACTAGATTCATGGCAACACTCCTGAAACGGTACGACTGCAAGAGGCAGGGGCCCATTGCAGTCGTCCAGATTGAAATTCACAGTGCGGCGCCCTTGAGCGTCCGCTTGTCTCTTTTGGCAATCCCTCTTGCCGGGATGATCAGGCTTCCTGGGCAGGCGGCTCCGCCGGAGCGGCGACGATGACGGCCTGATCCCTGAGGAAGTGCAGGATCTTCTCGTTCAAGAGTTCATTCATAAAGGGAAGAAGATCGTCCCGACTCTGGAAGAACTCCTTGACCTTCTCCACCGTCATGCTGTACTGGTCGCCGATCCGTTTGAATCCCCGCTCGAGATCCTCGTCATTGACTTTGATTCCCTCGACTTCGGCGATCTTCTTGAGGATGAAATCGCCCCGGACCCGCTTCGTCGCCATATCGAGATGCTGCTTGGCAAGATCCTCGCGGTTGAGACCGGCGACCTCGAGGCTGATGCCGTTCTTCATCAGGGTCTGCTCGGTCTGCTTGATCATCTGGTCGATCTCGAAGGCCACCAGACGGTTGGGGACCTCGAATTCATGGCCCTCGAGAATCTTCTGCATGATCCTGTCGGTGAAGGCCCCTTCTGCGGCCTGCTCCTTCTCCCGGAGGCACCGCTCGCGGATCGAGTTCTTCAGGTCTTCCAAGGTACCAAAGGACTTGTTGACATCCTTGGCAAAATCGTCATCGAGCGGCGCCAGGACCCGTTCCTTGATATCCTTGACCTTGATCCTGAACTCCACTTCCTTGCCGGCCAGTATCGGGTTGGCATGTTTTTCCGGGAAAGTGACGCTGTGCGTACCTTCCTCGTCCTTGCCCATGCCGACCAGCTTTTCCTCGAACTCCCTGCCCATGCGGCCCGAGCCGACATCGACCGAATAGTCTTCGTTCTTGACCTGCTTGATGGGATTGCCCTTGTGGAAACCCTGAAAATCGATGACGACGACATCGCCTTCGGCAATCACCCGGTCATTGACGCTCTGCAGCACCGCCATATTCTTCTGCATGGCCTTGAGCTCAGTCTCGACTTCCTCCTCGGAGACCGTCACCGGCGGCTTCTCGACCTCGATACCCTTGTAATCGCCAAGCTCGAACTGGGGCTTGGTATCGACATTGGCCACATAGGTGAAGGCGCCATCGTCAGTGTAGGTGACGCTGGAGATCTCCGGATGCACGACCGGGTCGACACCTTCCTTTTCGATGGCGTCGAAATACGTGTCCTGGACAAGCTTTTCCCCCACTTCGGCCTCGACCTGAGGTTTGTAGGTCTTCACGATGATCGTGCGTGGGACCTTGCCCTTCCTGAACCCTTTGATTTTAATGTCCTTCCGCAGCTTCTCATAGGCCTCGTCGAGCTTCGGCTGGACGATCTCTGCAGGCAGGGTGACAGTGATTTTCTTCGTCAAGGCGCTTATCTCTTCAACACGTACTTCCATGAAATTTCATCCTTTCAGTTTAGTTATATTGTAGTGAAACCTGAAAAATATCGTTTTTACCGTCACGTAGCCGCCGGCGCCGCAGCTCTCGGCGCCAACCGCGGCAAATCCGGCGTTATCCGGAATATCAATCACATGGTGCGAGAGGGGGGAATCGAACCCCCACGCCAAAGCGCCAGATCCTAAGTCTGGTGCGTCTACCAGTTCCGCCACCCTCGCGCGGGTATTTTATCTCTGTTTTTATTACAATTCCCCAATTTCCAACGGAGAATTTCGATCATCTGCCGTGCTGTCGCGTCTGCCGATCCACCCGTGCGCTCCGGCTGTCGCCGCATGACGGAGACCGAACAGGACATGAAGCGAATTTTTCCCAGATTTCACGAGTAATTCACATCACCCACCCAGTCAAGGGCGGGACACACAGCCAGGGTATGGATTTCCGAATAGGTAAACTTGCAATAACTACCATCTCGACCACGCTCTTTCCAGTTCTTTTTCGATAATCCCGGGATCAATTCAGGAAAAAGTCAGTATTCATCGTTAAAAAGCGTTGCAATCTTCACAAAAAGAATAACAATGGCAGATGCTGTTGGCAATAACCCTGCCTTTTTTCGTTTTTTACCCAGCCTTTTCATTTTTTTTCTGAATTCTGCAGCCCATCGAGAGGATTTTCCCATGCGATACTCCACGATTTTCCCGACAACTGTTCTTTCCCTGCTCCTCGCCGTCGGCCCCCAGGCTTCGGCGGCGACGTATACCGGCAAGGACGACAAGCTGGAATGGACCCAGCAGCAAAGCTGGGCCACTTCCGGCAAACCCCTGCATCTGGTGCGCTCGCTCGACGGAAAATACACCTTCATTCTCAACGACCAGCAGCAGATCGTGGTCCATGACCAGTCCGGGGCGGTCCAGGGAAAGATAGCGGTCGCCAAGGGCGTGACGGCGTTCGATATCTCGCCCCAGGGAGAATTCCTCTATCTGATCGACCAGGATGCCGCCGCCTTCACCACCATCGCCCTCGATTTCGTCATCGCCATCGACACCGCCGGCTCCCCGGTCAAAGGCGATGCCGCGGCCCCGGTCAGCATTGTCCTGTTTACCGATTTCCAATGCCCGTACTGCATCAAGCTCAATCCGGTGCTCGACCAGATCTACGAAAAGAACAAGGGCAAGGTGAAAATCGTCTTCAAAAACATGCCGCTGCAGTTTCACCAGATGGCCGAACCGGCAGCGATTGCCGCCCTGGCCGCGGGCGAACAGGGCAAGTTCTGGGAATTCCACGACAAACTTTTCACTGCGCCCCAACTCAGTCCCGACCTGCTCCCCAAGATCGCCCAGGACCTCGGCCTCGACATGGCCCGGTTCGAGAGCGATCGGAATTCGCCGATGCTGCGCCAGAAACTCGGCAAGGACATGTCCGACGCCCAGAAGGCCGGCGTCACCGGCACCCCCACCCTCTATATCAATGGCCGGAAGCTGAAACAGCGCTCGCCGGAAGGATTCCAGGCGATGATCGACGAAGAGCTGGCCAAGGCGGGCAAGTAACGAAACCATGCCTCCACAGCAGATCAGCCAGGACCTGAACTTCCCCGACAACACCAGCGCCAGTGCGCTGTACGGCGACCTGAACCGGAACCTGCACATCGTCGAAGAGAGCGTCAACGTCAAGATCAACGTGCGCGGCAACGATGTGCAGGTCACCGGCTTTCGCCACGATGTCGAAATCGCCGTCGAACTGCTGACCCAGCTCTACGACCTGATCGGCCGGGGCCACCCGGTCTTCAGTTCCGACTTCGCCTTCGGCCTCAAGATCCTCGGCGCCTCCTCGAAGGCACGGCTCGACAAGATCTTTCTCGACAAGGTCTACGTCACCACCCAGAACCGGATCATCTCGCCGAAGACTCCGAACCAGAAGATCTATATCGACGCCATCCGCAGCAACGACATCGTCTTCGGCATCGGCCCGGCCGGCACCGGCAAGACCTACCTGGCGGTGGCGATGGCCGTTTCGGCGCTGGTCAGCGGCCAGGTCCGGTCGATCGTTCTGACCCGCCCGGCGGTCGAGGCCGGCGAGAAGCTCGGATTCCTGCCCGGCGACCTCGCCCAGAAGGTCAATCCCTACCTGCGGCCACTGTATGACGCCCTCCACGACATGCTCGGACCGGAGAAAAGCTTCGACATGATCGAGCAGGGGATCATCGAGGTCGCCCCGCTGGCCTTCATGCGCGGCCGGACCCTGAGCAACGCCTTCATCATCCTCGACGAGGCCCAGAATACCACGCGCGAGCAGATGAAGATGTTTCTTACCCGCATCGGATTCGATTCCCGCGCCGTCATCACCGGCGACAGCACCCAGGTCGACCTGCCGATCAAGAAAAACTCCGGCCTGCTCGAGGCCCGCCATATCCTCAAACAGGTCGAGGGGATCGCCTTCTGCAGTTTTTCGAAGATCGACGTCGTCCGTCATCCGCTGGTGCAAAAGATCATCCAGGCCTATGAGACACTTGCAAACTGAGGCTGCGGCGGCAATGCCGCCGGATCCTGCCGCCGACCGATTCCTGACCGTCCCGGTGCCGATCCCACTCCCCCCAGCCATCGTTTCGCCGTGCCGGTAGCCCTGTCGATCAACCATCCCCGCGCCGCGGTCCTTGTCAACCGGCGGCGGCTGCGGCGCCTGACGGAACAGCTCCTCCGGGAGTGCGACGCCGGCGGCTACACCGTCAGCCTGCACCTGGTCGCCGACGCCGAAATCCAGGAGCTGAACCGGCGCTACCGCCACAAGGACCAGCCGACCAACGTCCTGTCCTTCCCCTTTGCCGACGGCATCGATCCCGCCCTGGCCGAACTGCCGGTCGCCGAACTCGGCGACATCGTCATTTCCCTTGACACCGCCGGTCGCGAGGCGAGAGAATTCGGCCAGAGCTTCGATCACCGCCTGCTCTGGCTCGTCACCCATGGCCTGCTGCACCTGCTCGGCTACGATCATGAACGGTCGCCGGCGGAAGAACAGCGGATGCAGGCGCGGGAAGAAGAATTGCTTGCCCGCCTTACCACCCACAGGAGAACCCCCATGCCTTCCCTTGCCATCAATGTCGACCATGTCGCCACGATCCGCCAGGCCCGCGGCACCATCGAACCCGATCCGGTCGCCGCCGCCGCAATCTGCGAACTCGCCGGCGCCTCCGGCATCGTCGTCCACCTGCGGGAAGACCGACGCCATATCCAGGACCGCGACGTCCTGCTGCTGCGCCAGACCGTCAAGACCCGGCTCAACCTCGAGATGGGCGCCAACCGGGAGATCATAAACTTCGCTCTCGACCTCAGGCCGGATCTGGTCACCCTGGTGCCGGAAAAGCGCCAGGAACTGACCACCGAGGGCGGGCTCAACGTCATCGCCCAGAAGCGCAAGCTGGCCCAGACGATCAAGAGCATGGCTTCCCGCGACATCCCGGTGTCGATCTTCATCGACCCCGATCCCGCCCAGATACAGGCCGCCAACGACATCGGCGCGACCTACGTCGAGATCCACACCGGCCGCTACTGCGACGCCGCCACCGAACTGGCCCGCGACCAGGAGTTCCAGCTGGTGGCCGCCGCCGTCGAGGAGGCCTGCCGCATCGGCCTGCGGGTCAACGCCGGGCACGGCCTCGACTACCGCAACACCGCCCCGATCGCGGCGCTGGAGGGGATCGACGAGCTGTCGATCGGCCATGCCATCATCTCCCGCTCCGTCTACACCGGCCTGAACCACGCGGTGCGGGAGATGCTCACCATCATCCGCGAGGCCCGCTATTGATCGATCGGTCTCGGCGGCAGAGCTGCCGAGCGTCTCGTCTGGATGCGATAACACCTTAAATTACAGTAGGATACTGGCCGGCTGCGGCTTCATTGGCGGCAATTTTGGCGATTGACACCGCAACAATCGATATGGTATGAACACACATTCCGCCTGGGTGGTGGAACTGGTAGACACCCGGGACTTAAAATCCCGTTGCCGCAAGGCAGTGCGGGTTCGATTCCCGCCCCAGGCACCAGCAAGTCAGGAGGTCAAGGATTGTTCCTTGCCTCCTTTTCTTTTTTCCGACCCGCGGATAAAACAGCACACGAGGTGCAGCCGACCGCCAGGATTGCCCCTGGCCGCCGTCGTCATGGAGGCCCTGTTCATCACCAGCAACCTCGTCGGTTACTACCGTTTCTATTTGAAAAGACTGTAATAGAAACACGATCGCGGCCGCCCCGGCAAGCCGCGGAACGGTGTGCCGGGACCGAACCCGGGCTTGATCTTTGCGCCTTTCCCTCCTATCATGAACTGACAGTCCCGCCGCCCACCGCCCGTCCTTGGGGACTGCATTCCGATCACCTTCACCGTGGAGTACGTTATGGAGCTTCAACCCGACCGCAACCACCCGCTCGTCCCGATCATCGGCCTCGGCACCTGGAAATCGAAACCGGGGCAGGTCTATGCCGCCGTCAAAGAGGCGATCGCGGCAGGGTATCGCCATATCGACTGTGCCCCGGCCTACGGCAACGAGTCCGAGGTCGGCGCCGCGATAGGCGAGGCCATCAAGGCCGGCGCCGTCACCAGGGAAGACCTGTGGGTGACCTCCAAACTGTGGAACAACGCCCACCAACCCGACCAGGTCCTCCCCGCCCTCCTCAAGACCCTGCATGATCTCCGGCTCGATTACCTCGACCTGTTTCTGATCCACTGGCCGGTCGCCTTCAAGGCGGAGGTCAGCTATCCCCGCAGCCGCGAGGACTGGCTGTCGCTCGAGGAGATGCCGATCATCGCCACCTGGCAGGCGATGGAGGAATGCCTCGGCAAAGGGGTCGTCAGACACATCGGCGTCAGCAACTTTTCGATCAAAAAGCTCGACGACCTCCATCGCCAGGCGACGGTCCCGCCGCTGATGAACCAGGTCGAGATCCACCCCTATCTGCAGCAGCAGGCGATGCTCGACTACTGCCGTGGCCAGGGCATCATGCTGACCGCCTACTCCCCATTGGGCTCCGGCGATCGGCCCAAGGCTCTGAAATCGGCCGGCGAACCGGTTCTGCTCCAGGATCCGGTGCTCCAGGGGATCGCCGACCGCCATCGGTGCGCCGTCAGCCAGGTCCTCCTTGCCTGGGCCATGGCCCGCGGCGTCATCGTCATCCCCAAATCGGTGGAACCCAAGCGGATCCGCCAGAATCTTCAGGCCGTCACGGTCGAACTTCAAGCCGCGGACATGGCGGCCATCGCCGAACTCGACCGCGGTTACCGCTACGTCGACGGCAGCTTCTGGCAGTCCGAGGGTTCCCCGTACACCACCGCCGGGATCTGGGACGAATGAGCCGGCGCGCACGTATTCACTACCCGCCCCTGCGCGACAAGGTCACCGACGCCGGGACCGCCGCCGCCCATATCCAGGACGGGACCAACCTCTTCATCTCCGGTTTCACCTCCGGCTACCCGAAACTGGTGCCCAGGGAACTGGTGCGACGGGCGCAGGCGGGGGAAGAGTTCAAGGTCAACCTCTTTGCCGGGGCCTCGACCGGCGAGTCGGTGGACGGCATCCTCGCCGAGGCCGGAGTGGTGGCCTGGCGCCGACCGTACATGAGCGACCGGACCATGCGCCGCTTGATCAACGACAACCAGATCCGCTTCAAGGACGATCATCTGTCGATGCTCTCCGGCCAGGTCCGGGCCGGCAACTGGGGCCCCGTCGATGTCGCGATCGTCGAGGCGGTGGCGATCACCGAGGACGGCAACCTGATCCCGACGATGTCGGTCGGCAACACCCCGACCTATGTCAAGAAGGCCGATAAGATTATCATCGAGATCACCCACGAGCCCGAAGAACTCTATGGTCTGCACGACATCTTCATCCCCGAGGATCCGCCCTACCGCATGCCGATCCCGATCTACCGGGCCGCCGACCGGATCGGCAAGCCCCACATCGATATGGACCCGAGCCGGGTCGTCGCCATTCTGTTCAGCGAGGAGGAGGACTGCTGCGCCGTCTTCACCCCACCGGACCAGGCGGCCCGCCGCATCGCCGAGCACATTCTCGATTTCGTCCGCCACGAGATCAGCAAAAAACGGCTGCCGGCCTCGCTGCCCTGGCAATCGGGGGTCGGCGATGTCGCCAACGCCGTCCTGAGCGGCTTTCTCGAGGACGATTTCTACCACAACCTCGACATCTACTCCGAGGTGCTGCAGGATTCGGTCCTCGATCTGATCGACATGGGGACGGTGCGCGTCGCCTCCGGCTCGGCGATGACCCTTTCATACAAGGGACGGCAGCGCTTCTTCAACGAACTCTATCGCTACAAGGACAAGATCGTCCTCCGGCCGGTGGAGATCTCGAACTCGCCCGAGGTCATCCGCCGCCTCGGGGTCATCGCCATCAATACCGCCATCGAGGTCGACATCTACGGCCACGTCAACTCGACCCACGTCATGGGCTCGCAGCTGATGAACGGCATCGGCGGCTCCGGCGATTTTCTCCGCAACGGCGCCCTGACCTTCATCGTCACCCCGAGCACCGCCAAGGGCGACAGGATCTCGGCGATCGTGCCGATGGTCTCCCATGTCGATCACAACGAACACTCGGTCGACATCATCGTCACCGAACACGGTCTCGTCGACACCCGGCCGCTGACGCCGCGGCAGGTCGCCGAACAGGTCATCACCACCTGCGCCCATCCCGATTACCGCGAAATGCTGTGGGAATATTACCAGCGGGCGATCCATGCAAACGGCGGCCATGAGCCGCACGACCTGAGCGAGGTGTTCGCGATGCACCAGCGGTTCCTGCGCACCGGCAGCATGCGGAAGGATTGCTGAAACCGGGGCGGCGGACGAACAGTGGAGGCGCCATTGGCCACAGCGGCGACACAGACGCCGAAGCGACCACTTACAGGAGAAAGCGTATCATGGAAAAGGCCTATTCATCGGAGTACGTCGTCACCATCGGCGACATCAATTACGGCGGCCATCTCGGCAACGAGCGGTCACTGCTGATCTTTCACGACGCCAGGTACCGTTTCCTGCAGAGCCTCGGTTTCTCCGAGGCCGATATCGGCAACGGCAAAGGTCTGATCATCGTCGAGGCCACCGTCCACTTTCTCAAGGAGGTCCTGGTCCATGACGTGCTGGAGACCCGGGTATGGCTGTCCGAATGCAGTGAACGCCGGCTGCCGATGCAGTACGAGGTCAAACGCAAGGCCGACGGCAAGGTCGTGCTGTCCGGCTCGACCCTGCTCCTCGCCTTCGACTACCAGACCCGCAAGGTCACCCGCGTTCCCGCCGTCTTCCTTCAGGCCTACCGTCAGGTCTACGGCGAGCCGGAGATATAATGGGCCATGGCGGCTCCGGTCATCGGCGTCAACCTCTAACCGGAGAGCCTCCCAGCTGGAACCGCAATGCCGAAAGAAAGACTCTACTACCTCGATTTCATTCGTGTATTCGCCACTCTGCTGATCATCCTGTTTCACTACAACGTGTGGACGGAACGGCTGGTCTCCGCCGATTTCCTGCTGGTCCGGAACTACACCTTCCTCGGTGAGATCGGCGTCAGCCTCTTTCTCATTCTCTCCGGCGCCTCCCTGGCCCAGAGCACGAAAGGCGATTTTGACGTCCCGACGTTTTACAGCAAACGCATTCGGGCGATATTTCCAATGTTTTACCTCGTCTATGCAACCTTCATGGGACTGGCCCTGGTGCTCCACCAATACCAGTTCTCGGCCGAACGGAGCCCATTCGCCTTCGCCCTGACGCTCATCGGCCTCGACGGTCTCCTGTCCACCGTCGTCCCGACCTATTACCTCGTCGGCGAGTGGTTCCTCGGCTGCATCATCGTCCTCTACCTGATCTATCCCGCAATCCGACACTGCTTCGTCAAAAACGACATCCTGACCCTGACCCTGTGCGCCGCCGTCGTCCTCCTGCTCCAGCACCATTACACCTTGACCTTCCCGTTGCAGCGCCTGCCGCTGTTCCGGCTCGCGGAATTCGTCTTCGGCATGTTTTTCCTCACCCGCTTCAGCGACAATCGGCCGGTCGGCCATCTCCTGATCGCCCTGGCGGCGATGATCCTGCTCTCGGCCTCGACCTTCGATTTTCAAAGTCTGGGCTCCATCACGATGAACATCTACGGCATGGTGGTCTTCGTCGGCATCGCCTATGCCGTTCGCTTTGCGCCCTGGAAACCGCTGCGACCGGCGATTTCCTTTCTCAGCCGCTACGCCTACCCGGCGTTTCTGGTCCATCATATCATCCTCAAACAGACCCTGATTGCCGGCGGCCGGCTGATCCATTCGGTCGCCGCCAATCTATTTGTTTTTGTCCTGGTCGTAATAGTTGTATATTTGGCTGCGTATGCATTCGCCATGGCACTGGCCCATCTCCCCCAGCCTGGTCGGATTCTCAGCTACATCAAGGCAACCAGCGGTCAACGTCCGTAACCAGCCGATGCATGACCCGGACCAGCCGCCGGCGCCGGAGCTCGCCGCCGGGGGTGGCGGCGCGGTCGTTGCCGATACTGCGGTTATCAACCACTCATTTTTTCTCCCAGGAGGATACCATGTACGCACAATTGTCCAGCATCGGCCTGGTGGTGACGCTCGCCCTGCTGTCCGGCTGCGCCACCGGCAATCAGGAACGGATGGTGCGGGAAGGCAAAACCCAGCTCTCTGCCGAACAGATCTTCCAGACGGTCTCCGGCAATACCGTGCATCTGAAAGCCATCGATTTCAACGCCCGGGTGCATTTTCTCGACAGCGGCCGGATTTCCGCCCGGAGCAGCGGCAACAGCCGCGACACCGGCGCGTGGGACGTCAGCAGCGACCAACAGCTGTGCCTGAAATTCGACACCTGGTATTACGGTGACGAACGCTGCTTCACGATGGTCGGGACCGGGGCCGGCAACTATGCCCTCTTCACCGCCAACGGGGCCCGGGCTTATACCGCCGCCGTAGCCGAGGGTGATCCGGAAAAGCTGGCAACGGCCGGCCGGAAGAAGGACAAGGCCTACCTGCGGGCGAAAATGGCGTCCGGTCAGCCGGCCGCCGCTGACCGACCGTCCCCGTCAGCGGCGGCGCCGGCGCCGGCCCCGCCGCCCCGGGTGGTCGCCTCACCCCCGCCGCCGCCGGAGGAGCTCCGCCACACCCTGGCCTTCATGGCCAGAAACTGCCCCAACTGCAACCTCGCCGGGGCCGACCTCGCCGGGGCCGACCTGGTCACCGCCAACCTCGCCGGCGCCAATCTCGCCGGCGCCGACCTCAGCCGCGCCAACCTGCGCCGGGCCAACCTTGCCGGCGCCAATCTGGCCGGGGCGACCCTGGTCAACGCCAACCTGCTCGGGGCCAATCTCGCCAACTGCAACATGAGCGACGCCGACCTCAGCGGCGCCAGCCTGATCAAGGCCAATCTCACCGGAGCGATGACACGGGGCGTAGGCCTTCAGGGCGCCCATCTCGAAGGGGTCGTCGGCCTGGAGCGCCGGCCATGAGCGCCGGGTTCGTCCACCTCCACGTCCATACCCAGCACAGCCTGCTCGACGGCGCCATCCGGGTCTCCGACCTGCTGGCCAAGTGCCGGGAATACGAAATGGACACCGTCGCCATCACCGACCACGGGGCGATGTTCGGGGCTCTGGAGTTTTACAGCAAGGCGAAGAAGGCCGGGATCAAGCCGATCATCGGCTGCGAGTTCTACATCGCCCCGGTCGACCGCCGCGAGAAGAAGGCCGTCGACGGCACCACCGCCTTTCACCTGATCCTGCTGGCGATGAACATCGAGGGCTACCAGAACCTGATGAAGCTGGCCTCGATCGCCCAGTTCGAAGGTTTCTACTACAAGCCGCGGATCGACATGGAGGTCCTGCGCCAGTACAGCGGCGGCCTGATCGCGATGTCGGCCTGTCTCCACGGCTGGGTGCCGTGGCTGATCCTGCAGCAGGATATGGACCGGGCGCGACAGAAGGCCCTGGAGTTCAAGGAAATCTTCGGCGACCGCTACTATTTCGAGATCCAGGAAAACGGCATGTCCGAGCAGCAGGTCGTCAACGACGGCCTGATCGCCCTGGGAAAAGAGCTCGACATCAAGGTCGTGGCCACCAACGACTGCCACTATCTCAACCGCGACGAGGCCTACGCCCACGAGGTCCTGCTCTGCATCCAGACCAACCGGACGATCAACGACCCGAAGCGCTTCCGCTTCTCCACCGACGAGCTCTACTTCAAATCACCGGAGACCATGAAGAAGAGTTTCGCCTACTGCCCCGAGTCGATCGCCAACACCGTCGAGGTCGCCTCCCGCTGCAACCTCGAGATCGCCTTCGGCGAATACCACTTTCCCAACTTCCCGGTGCCGGAGGGTGAGACCATCGAGACGATGTTCTCCCGCATCTGCCGCAACGGCCTGAAGGACCGGTTCGAGACGATGCGCCGGATCGGGACCTTCAGCAAGGAGGTGGAGAAGCGCTACACCGAGCGCCTCGAATACGAGATCGGCGTCATCACCACGATGGGCTTTCCCGGCTATTTCCTGATCGTCGCCGACTTCATCAACTGGGCCAAGGACCACGGCATCCCGGTCGGACCCGGCCGCGGCTCGGGGGCGGGCAGCCTCGCCGCCTACTGCATGCGCATCACCAACATCGACCCGCTGCCCTACGGCCTGCTGTTCGAACGTTTCCTCAACATCGAGCGCAAGTCGATGCCCGACTTCGACGTCGACTTCTGCCAGGACCGGCGCGGCGAGGTCATCGACTACGTCCGCGACAAGTACGGCGGCGATGATCACGTCGCCCAGATCGTCACCTACGGGACGATGAAGGCCCGCGGCGTCATCCGCGACGTCGGCAGGGCCCTCGACATCCCGCTGGCCGAGGTCGACCGGATCGCCAAGCTGGTGCCGGAACAGCTGAAGATGACGATCAAAAAGGCGATGGAGGAAGAGCCGAAACTGCGCGAGCTGGCCGCCGCCAGCCCACAGGTCCAGGAACTGCTGAACATCTCGATGACGCTGGAGGGCCTGGCCCGCCACACCTCGACCCACGCCGCCGGGGTCGTCGTCTCGCCCGGGCCGATGGTCCAGTACCTGCCGGTCTGCCGGGGCAGCAACAACGAGACCCTGACCCAGTACGACATGAAGCATACCGAGATGACCGGACTGATCAAGTTCGACTTTCTCGGCCTGAAGACCCTGACCGTCATCGACAAGGCCTTGAAGCACATCAAGGCCGATATCGGCACGGACCTCGACATCGACACCCTGCCGATGGACGACCTCAAGACCTTCGACCTGCTGTGCGCCGGCGACACCCTCGGCATCTTCCAGTTGGAGAGCGCCGGGATGCGCGAACTGCTGGTGAAGATGGCCCCGACCCAGTTCACCGACCTGATCGCCCTGGTCGCCCTCTACCGCCCCGGGCCGCTCGATTCCGGGATGGTCAACGACTTCGTCGAGACCAAGCACGGACGGAGCACCGCCAACTACCCGCTGCCGCAGCTCAAACCGGTGCTGGAAGAGACCTACGGGGTCATCGTCTACCAGGAGCAGGTCATGCAGATCGCCAACATCCTGGCGAGCTACACCCTGGGCGACGCCGACACCCTGCGCCGGGCGATGGGCAAGAAGATCCCCGAGGTCATGGAGACGGAGAAGACCAAGTTCATGGCCGGGGCGAAGGCCAACAGGATCCCGGAGGACAAGGCCGCCTACGTCTTCGACCTGATGGCCAAGTTCGCCGGCTACGGCTTCAACAAGTCGCACTCCGCCGCCTACGCCCTGATCCTTTACCAGACCGCCTACCTCAAGGCCCATTACCCGGCCCAGTTCATGGCCGCCCTGCTGTCCTGCGACATGACCAACACCGACAAGGTCGTACGCTATATCAACGACTGCAAGGAACACACCATCGAGGTCCTGCCGCCGGACATCAACGAGAGCGGCATCGGCTTCACGGTCATCGACGACCGCATCCGCTTCGGCCTGGCGGCGGTCAAGAACGTCGGCGAGTCGGCGCTGGAATCGATCATCGAGGAGCGGGAGAAGAACGGCCGCTACACCTCGCTGTCCAATTTCTGCAACCGGGTCGACAGCCGGCGGGTCAACTCGCGGGTCATCGAGAGCCTGATCAAGTCCGGCTCCTTCGATTCGCTCGGCCACCGCCGCGCCCAGTTGATGGCGGTCCTCGACAAGGCGATGGAACAGGCCAAGGCGGTGCAGCGCGACCAGCAGAGCGGCCAGCTGTCGCTGTTCGGCGGGCCGGCGGCGGCCGACCGGTCGCGGGAGATCAACGAGGTGCCGATGCCCGACCTCCCGGAGTGGAGCGAGCAGAAACGGCTGGCCTACGAGAAGGAGACGGTCGGCTTCTACATCACCGGCCACCCGCTCGACGACTCGCTGGCCGAGATCCGCACCGTCATCGACAGCGATATCCACGGCCTGACCGAGATGGGAGACGGCCAGATCGTGCGGATCGGCGGCCTGATCCGCAGCTTCAAGCGCCACAAGAGCAAGAAGGGCGACCCGATGGCCTTTGTCACGATCGAGGACATCTTCGAGGCCGTCGAGGTCGTCGTCTTTCCCGAGACCTACGGTCGCTGTGCCGAGATCCTCGAGACCACCGAACCGGTGGTCATCCAGGGTACGATCCAGAAAGAGGAACGGGGGATCAAGATCATCGCCGACGCCGTCGACCTGCTGCCGGCGGCGCGGGAAAAATACACCGATACCCTGCAGCTCCGCCTCCAGCCCGACAAGATCAACCGGCCGAAACTGGAGGCCATCAAGAAGATCCTCCTCCAGTTCCACGGCCCCTGTCCGGTCGTGCTGACGATCCACTTCGCCGCCAAGGGGGAGGTGGATATCGAGGTGGAGAGGGATATGACGGTCAGGCCGTGCCGGGAGCTGACCGACCGGATCGACGAGGCCCTCGGCTACCGGGCCTGTTCGTTCACCAGAAAAGAGATCGTCGCGCCGCCGCGGCGAAAATGGGGCAACGGCGGCAACGGCGGCAACGGCTCGGCCAAGGCGGCCTGAAAGCGGAGATGGATTGTCGCGGCAACGGGTGACGGTTGCAACCCCCAACGACCACGGCCCCGCTCATCGCGGGGCCGTGGTCGTTGGATCGAACGAGACACCTCTTGGAATCATCACTTGGGCAGCCGAACAATCGACCGTACCGGCGGTGTTTTCCTCTTCTCGACAAAACGGAAAAATACCGGGAAGGCGACAAAGAAAGCGACACAGATGATGTATTCAATGCCCTTGATATGGGTGTAGAAATCCACCAAGGTGTGGATCGGCTGGATCATTCCCGTAGCCGCCAGGTATTGCCGGGCCAGTTCCGTCACCTGCCAGTTGGCCTGGCGCAGACCCCCGACCAGCATCACCGCCGCCCAGAGAAAGAAGAACCCACCCGCACCGATCAACAGTTTTTCGACAGCTCTCGATCCTCTCGTTTCCATGGCATCCTCCTCTCAACGACCGGTGATCGCGCTGATATATCCGCGAACCAGCTCCATAGGACCGACATCGACCACCCCGGCGAACAGGCAGGTGAAGGCCCAGACTCCGATAAGGCCACTGGCGACTGCTCCAACCTTGAGCGTGAAGCGCATGATCTCGTCGGCGTAATCGACTGCAATCTTATCTTTGGTGATAATCGAACTTTTCATGGCATCCTCCGTCTCTTGTGGTGGTTGTTCTGATGCTCCTCATCAGCCTGTACCCAGGTAGTTGCATTCGGTATGCCAGAAAAATTTTTTCTCAGGTTATGCGTCTCATGCCAGAATGGCCTCGCCGTAACGATACATATTGATGATATGTTTGAACTTTTTAGACATTCAGGGGGAAATGCGGCCCCTCGCCGGCGAACTTCTCCGGCCATATCTGTCGCAGCCAGCCTGGCGCCGTGCCACATTACTGCATTTATGTTGTATAATCTTTGAGATAGGCCTCTCGTCGGATCAGCATCGAGTTGCAAGAAAAGCCGTGAGGGGCAGAAACCGGTCAGTGTTCCTGCCCCTCACGAGGCAATGGTGCTATCGTTGTCGAGACCCTGTATATCATGTCTGAGGCGCAGCCGTTTCCTTCCACTCGAAAACGATCGGCAGACGATAGACGATCCAGCGATAGACCACGAAATACAGGGCGTAGAGGGTGATCGTCAGCCAGACTTCCTTCCAGTGCGGGATCTCCGCATACATCTGGTAGTTAAAGCAGACAAGCGCGGTATTGAGACGGTTCCAGACAATGCCGACCACCGTCAGGAAGGCGGCAATCCTGACCTTGCCGACCTCGCCGTTGCGGACGCCGGTGGCAAAGAGCAGCATCGGCGCCACCACGCCGATCCCGACCTCGAGGAGGTAGTACAGGCCCCAGCCGCCAAGCAGCTGTTCCCATTCGTTATCATGGGCGATCGCCACCAGCTTGATCACCAGATAGGTGATCATCGCATAGGAGGCGCCTTTTCCCAGCCCCAGGGTCATCCGTTGCAGATTGGCCCGGAAGGCATGACCGCAGCGCCAGGGAATCCAACGATCGATCAGGGTGGAACTGACGATCACCATCGCCAGTCCGCCGAAAATCGCCGAACAGAAGAAATGAATCCATTGGAATTCGCTCGACAGCCAGAGGGGATGCACCTTCGTCGGGGCATAGGTGAACAGGGCTCCCAATGCCCCCTGGTGCAGGGTTGAGAGGATGATACCGGCGATCGTCAGCCCCAGAGTGATCCGTTTGATGTGGATCTTCCATGCCGACCGGCCGATCCACTCGAAAAATGAGGGCAGGACCTCGGCGACCTGCACCGAAAGGTAGGTGGCGACATGCCAGGCCACCAGAAAGAGCACCGCCGCCGGGCCGAAGGAGATGACCATCGGATAGGTCAACCGCCAGGGCATGCCGAGGTCGACCAGCAGATAGACGACGGCGAAGAAATAGCCCAGCAGGCCGTTGAGCAGGGCCAGGCGTTCGATGGGATGGAAATCCTTCCGCCCGAACAGGGAAACCGTCGTGCCGAGGAGGAAACCGGAGGCCGAGAGCGGCACCATGCCGAACAGGCCGAAACCGAGAAACAGGCCCCACGGGTAATCGTTGGAGGCATGGGTGACCGAACCGAGACCGACCAGGTAGCGCTGCAGCAGCAGCGGCAGGCCGACCGCGAAGAGCACCAGCAGCAGCCAGTTGACGGGGTTGCGCAGCAGCTGCCGCAGATACTGACGGGCAGTGAGGCCGAGCAGGATCTTTTCCTTCAATGTCCAGGGACTGCCGTCGACTCGATAGGAACTGCTGAGCGGCAGATAATCGCTTTCCGCGACCAGGTTTTTCATCGCTTCTCCTCCTCCGGGTGATCCACCGCTTCCCCTGCCGCTGTCTCCTTGCGGGTGGCGAGGAGATGGAAACCGGCAAACAGGGCCGGCCAGATCGTCAGCACCATCGGCACGATGCCGAGGAAATTCTTCACCGAATCCAGGATCGGGGCATGGGGCAGTTCGGTATTGAAGCCGATCTGCGCAAACGGCACCGGCGACAGATAAAGCCAGGATGTCCCCCCCGCCTCGTATTCACCATAGATATGATCGACGTAGCGATCGGGGTGCTCCTCGATCCGGCGCCGGCCGACCTTGATCAGATCCTGGCGCCGGCCGAAGACCAGGGCTTCCTGGGGGCAGGCCTCGACACAGGCCGGCGGTTTGCCGTATTTGAGCCGGGTGTCGTAACAGAAGACGCATTTCTGGATCCGCGGCGAAAAGGCGCTGGAGTACTTGAATGCCGGGATATAAAAGGGACAGGCGATCATGCAGGTGCGGCAACCGACGCAGACATCCTGATTGTAGATCACCGCCCCTTCCGGAGTCTTGGTGTAGGCGTTGACGAAACAGGACGTCAGGCAGGCCGGCTCCTGGCAATGGTTACACTGGACCTTGCGGAACAACGGATGCTCACGCCCCGGCGCCTCATAGCGGTTGACGACGGTATAGCGGGTTTCGTCGGTCCGCCGCTGCCGGCCATGTTCCAATTCTTCAAAGACCGTCATGTCGTTGAACGGCTTTTCCGGCTCAGGCAGCCCCTGCTCGGCGTTGCAGGCCGCCTCGCAGCTGCGGCAGCCGACACAGCGCCCGAGATCGACCAGGACCCCCATCGAATCCGGGTACTCCTTCACCTGATGGCCGCTGCTCTGCCGCGGCGACAGCAGTGCCGCGATGGCCGCCGCCACCCCGCTCTTCAGCATGGTTCTGCGTGTTGTTTTCTCACCCATGAACATTTCCTCCTTCCCCCCAGGTTCACACTCCGTCCCGATAACCTTGACCCGGCAACGTCCCCACCGGGCGGATTCAGCGTTGCGCCGAAAACCGCTCGACCCCGGCCGGGGATAGCCGATGACAGTCCTCACAGCCCACCCCGGCGCCCTCGGTGCGATGACACCCCAGGCACTGCAGATGCAGGGCGCCAAGAAGTCCGGGGGTATCGATGTGATAGCGATCTTCTTGTTTTTCCCCCGTCCTGCCGAAGGTCGGCCCCTCCGCCGAATGACAGGCGGAGCACGCCACTTCCGCCGCTTCGGGTGAATCGGCATGGCACTTGACGCAGACCGGTTGCCGGGTCCCGCCTCCAGTCGTGTGGTGGTGACAGGACGCGCATTCAAATCCGTCGGCATGGAGGCGGTGGTCGAATTCCACCGCCTCGTAAAGACGCTGGAGGACGTCGAGGCTGACCGTCTCCGGCGCATCCTCCGCCTCCATCGCCATGACCGGCACAGTCAATGCGGTCACGACAAGACTGCAACAGATCGCTCGAACGCTCTTTGCCCACTTCATACCGGAATCCCCCTTGTAGGTTGGACAGCCGCGACCGACGGGACAGCAACGGCCTGTTCCGTTCGGTCGGGTTGCATACCGCCGACCGAACTCATATAGCACTGCATGACGATATTGATTTCCTCGGCATCGATCGTTTCGTTGATCAGCAACACCTCGGCCAGCTCATGGATGAGACGGTTGTGACTGCGCAGCAGCTTTTCGGTTTCTTCGGTGCAGTCGGTGATGATCCGCCGGACCTCGAGATCGATCTCCCGCGCCGTCGCCTCGCTGAAATCACCACGGGTGGCGATGTCGCCCAGGAACTGGTGCTGTTTGTGACGGTAGACGGTGGAACCGAGGGAGGCGCTCATCCCCCACTCACAGACCAGTCGGGTGGCGATATCGGTGGCGGCGGCGATGTCGTTGGCGGCCCCGGTCGACAGGTGGTTGAAAACGATCTTCTCGGCGACCCGTCCCCCCAGCAGGACCTTGATGCGGTTGAGCAGGTACACCAGGGAATAGGTATAACGCTCCTCGAAGGGAATCTGCTGGGTCAGGCCCATGGCCATGCCCCGCGGGATGATGGTGATCTTGTGGAGTTTGTCGGTCTCCGGCAGCAGTTGGGCGACGATGGCGTGACCGGCCTCGTGGTAGGCGATCACCCGGCGCTCCCGTTCGTTGATGGCGGCATTGCGGCGTTCGATACCGAGCAGGATCTTGTCCTTGGCGTCTTCGAAGTCGTCCATTTCCACCGCCTGCTTCTGCCGCCGGGCGGCGATCAGGGCCGCCTCGTTGACCAGGTTGGCGATGTCGGCGCCGCTGAACCCGGGGATGCCCTGGGCGATCAGGGTCAGGTTCAGGCCGGGCGACACGGCCACCTGGCGGGTGTGGACCTCGAGGATCCGGACCCGGCCGAGCAGGTTCGGCAGCGACACGGTGAGCTGACGATCAAAGCGCCCCGGCCGGAGCAGGGCGGGATCGAGGACGTCGGGACGATTGGTGGCGCCGATCAGGATAACGGTCTCGTTGCTGGAGAAGCCGTCCATTTCGACCAGCAGGGCATTGAGCGTCTGCTCCCGCTCCTCGTTGGAGCCGCCGCTCGTCCGCCGGCTGCCGATGGCGTCGATCTCGTCGATGAAGACGATGCAGGGGGCGGTCTTCTTCGCCAGTCCGAACAGCTCCCTGACCCGGGATGCACCGACGCCGGCGAACATCTCGACAAAATCCGAGCCGCCGATGGAGTAGAAGGGTACCGAGGCCTCGCCGGCTATCGCCCGGGCCAGCAGGGTCTTGCCGGTTCCCGGCGGCCCCTGCAGCAGCACCCCTTTGGGGATCCGGCCGCCAAGCAGGTTGTATTTCTGATGGTTTTTGAGGAAGTCGACGATCTCCTTGAGCTCTTCCTGCACCTCGTCGATGCCGGCGACATCGGCAAAGGTCTTGGTCTCACCCGGTCCGGTCCTGATCTGGAAGCGCTTGTCCTTCCAGATCGTGTTGTCACCGTAGGTCGAGCGCCGGCTGAACATCAGCCAGATTCCGCCCGCAATCATCGACAGCAGCACCAGGCCCATAACCCTGGTGAAGGGGCTCGGCGGCGGGCTGACTTTGACCTCGACATCCTTCTGATCCAGCAGCGGCATGACGGCGGTAATATCCGGAGAATAGGTGATGAACTCCGTTCCCCCCCGGTCGTGTCCCCGGATTTCGCTCCCCCGGATAGCCACCGCCACCATCCGGTCGGCCCTGAGATCGTCGACAAAGGCGGAATAACTCCGTTCCGGCGGGGTCGTCTCCAGCAGCCAGACATTGTATCCCAGGACGCCGAGAACGGTCAGGAGAATCAGAAACAATCCGAGCTGGACATTGTTCCGCATGGCCCTCACCCTCTCCTGACCACATATGGGGACATCCCGCCGTCGGAAGAGAGCAGGGCGGTGACGAGATGATCGAGCACCGCCTGGCGGTCAGGCCAGAAGGCGGTATTCCAGTGAAAGCTGAACTCATCGAGATACGTCTGGAGATAGGCGCCATCGACGGCCCTGTGAAAGACGCGCTGCAGCCAGGCCTCCGCCTGCTCCACCACATCCCGGCCCTTCTGCCGCTGCTCCGCCGCAGCCATTCCGAGATGGAAGGCGCCGGCAAGGCCGGCATACTCCGCCCTCCGCCCGTCGCCTACCTGCAGGCTGGAATTCTTCATCACCAGAGAAGAGATGGCGGCAGCCAAGTCCGGCGGGGTCCGGGATTGGAGGACCTGAAATCTGACGCGCGCCGAATCGGCCTTGCGGGCGTTGAGTTCCAGCGCCATGGCGATTTCCCGGGATACCAGCCGCCCCCCGGCCGCTGCCGACAGAGCGACGACATCGAAGAGAACCTGACCGCGACAGCCGGCCGATTCCGCCAGCGCCGCAGCCAGCCTGAGTTTCTGCAGCCAGCTCCAGGCCGTCTGATAGCAGGTCAATCCCATCAAGCGCTGCAGTTCGCGGGCGCTCAGCCCTTGACTGCGGGAACAGAACAGCGAGGCCACCTGCAGCCAGGCGCCGAGGTCCTTCTTACTGCCATGCATGATCGTCTGGGCAGTGATGGACGTCTGTTTGCGGCAGTAGCGGCAGACGACGGTGTAGGCCGGGGCCGTTTCCTTCTGCACCGCTCCGCAGAACGGACACCTGAATCCCAGCGGCCAGCGGCGGCGAAACAGATAGGTGACGCAGGCATGTTCGTTGGTAAAACGGCTGTTGATCCCTGTTCTGCTCGTCCCGGCCATATCGTTGACGCCTCCTGTCATTGCCGTGCAGGTGGAGCACCATCCCCTGATGTATCATTCAATAGCATAGGCAATGCCAACTTGACGGCCGACCGGATTATCGGTGGATTTTTTTTCCAGGACCCCGCCAAGGCGCAGGGAATCAGGCCTCGCGATGACTTCAGGCGGTCGGCAGATGACGATGAACTGGGGAGCGGAGAGCGATGGGCGACAAATGCGACACAAGTGTGGCCACAGAACTGTGGCCACACTTGTGTGGGATGGAGGGGTTGGTTCAGAGATCCAGCACTATATGCAGCTCACGGATCTTTCGATACAGGGTCGAGCGGTCGACACCGAGCAGACGGGCGGCCTTGGCCTTGTTGCCGCCGGCCGTGCGCAGGGCGGCGACGATCCGTTGCCCTGCCTGGTCGTCCTGAACGCCACAGGGCGGACGGCCGGCAGCCTGCGGCCAGACAGGCTCCGCGATCGGGGCCGGGGAGCGGAGCCCCTCCCCGGAACCGTCCAGAATCTCATCCGGCAGGTGTTCGGTCGAAATGGTCGTGCCCTGGCAGAGGATGCAGGCCCGTTCGATGGCATGTTCGAGCTGGCGCACGTTTCCCGGCCAGCGGTAACGGCAGAAAAGCTCCATGGCCTGCTGGGAAATCCCGCTGATGCCCTTATCCATCCTGCTGGCATACCGGTCCAGGAAGTGGTTGGCCAGCAGCATGACATCGCCTTCCCGCTCCCGGAGCGGCGGCAGATGGATATCGATGATCAGCAGGCGATAGTACAGATCTTCCCGGAAACTGCCATTGCCCACCTTTTCCTTCAGATCGGCATTGGTGGCGGCAACGACCCGGACATCGACCCGGACCTCGCGATCGCTGCCGACCGGATAGAAGGTCTTTTCCTGGAGAAAGCGGAGCAGGCGCAGCTGCATGGCGGTGGAGATATCGCCGATCTCATCGAGAAAGAGGGTGCCGCCGTCGGCCTGCAGGATCCGGCCGGTACGGTTCTCTTCCGCTCCGGTGAAAGCGCCCTTGCGGTGCCCGAACAGCTCGCTCTCCAGCAGGTTCTCCGGCATCGCCGCGCAATCGACCATCACCAGCGGCCGGTTGCAGCGGCTGCTCTCCTGGTGCAGGGCGTGGGCCACGAGCTCCTTGCCGGTGCCGCTCTCGCCGGTGATCAGCACGGTCGTGTCGACCCGGCCGATGTTCTCGATCATCAGGAAGACCTGCTGCATCGCCGGGCTGGCGCCGATCAGCCGATGGAGACGGACCTTCCCCTCCTCGTCGCCGCGATTCTGCCGGCTCATGTCCCGGAAAACCAGGACTGCCCCAGCGGGGACGCCGGTGCCGTCATCGAGCGGCGACACGCAGATGCTCATGACTCGGCAGCTTCCGTCCGGAAAGAACTCAAGGCGATGGTCACTGACTTCCGTGCCGTTGACGATCACGTCCCTGACGCTCTCCGTCAGCCGGCAGAAGTTCTTGTTATAACAGAGGAGATCGAGCCGGCCCCCTTCCTGCAGAGCCGGTTGTAGCGCATGGAAGAGCTGGCCGGCAGCCTGGTTCATCTTGACAATGGTCAGATCCTGATCGACGGAAACGATGCTGTCGGAAACGCTGCGAAAGAGCGTTTCGAGAAATCGCCGGTAACGCTCGCAGGCGGAGTCGGCGGCCAGTTTCTCCTGGACCAGGCGATGCTGGCGGATTGCCAGGCGGGCGGTCTTGAGCAGGACCTCCTTTTCCACCGGTTTGGCCAGGTAATCGAAGGCCCCGAGCCGCACGGCCTCCACCGCCGTCTCGACGTGGGGATAGCCGGTGATCATGACCACCGGGCAGGACGTGCCGAGACTGCGGAACTCCTTCAACAGATCGATGCCGGAATGGCTTTCGAGCACGATATCGCAGATGATGAGGTCAAAGCTCCGGGCCGTCACCGCCTCGATCGCCTCGCCGAACGAGGCCACGGCCTCGACCCGTTGATAGCCGGCCCGCTTCAGAAAAGTGCGGAAGGTGTTGCGGAGACTGGGCTCGTCATCGACAACCAGGATCGCGGCAGGTATCATCTCGTTCGGCATCATGACGTTGATTTGACCGGCCGCAGCCGGTTCAACCCTTACTTGAAGGTGTTCATGTCGCGGAAAACCACGACTGCCCCGGTGAGCATGCCGCGGTCCCTGATCGGGGTGCTGACGTATTCGACCGGAAAACTGGCGCCGTTCTTTCCCCAGAACACATCATCGCTCCGGTAGTGCACCAGACCGTCCTTGTAGGCCATGTAAATCGGACATTCTTCCATCGGATGCGGCGACCCGTCCGGCCGGGTATGGTGGATCAACCGGTGATGGCCGTTGCCGATCAGTTCTTCCGGTTCCCGGCCCAACATCAGCGAAGCGGCCCGGTTGATGAACATCACCCGGCCCTGGTTGTCGATGCCGAGGATTCCCTCACCGGCGGAATCGAGGATCAGGTGCAGCCGCTTCTGCAGGCCCCGGACCTCCTCCTCGGCCTGGGTCCGCTCCGCGATCTCGCGATTGAGGGCGCCGTTGATGACCTGGAGCTCAAACACCCTCTTCTCGATCAGTTCCGCAAACTGGTTCTGCATCTGACCCGACCGGTTCCGTTGTGCCTCCAACTCCTCACGCAGACCGGCCAACGTTTCCTGCTGCCGGTGCAGAGTGCGTTGGACGACGTACAGAACCAGGGCCAGCAGCACAGCCAACAGGCCGAACCTGACGAAAATGGCGTTTTCCCCCGCACCACTCCCCGTCCCCTGCAGCATCAGCATCAGGCCGGCATAGAGAATGAATCCAACCACCACATAGATTTTTGTCCAGACCTGGTCCCTCATCCCATCCCCCCGTCCGCTTCCACCGGCAAGTCGATCTGAAACCGGGTCCATTCCCCCACCTTGCTGCGTACCCGGATGAAACCGCCATGATCACGGATCAGCCCGTGACTGATGCTCAACCCCAGCCCCGTCCCTTCGCCCTTCGGCTTGGTCGAGAAGAAGGGATCGAAAATCCGCTCCTGTATCTCCGGGGTAATGCCGATGCCGTAATCGGTGAACGTCAGGCAGATGTATTTCCGGCCATCCTGCTGTTTCATCTCGCCCCCGATGACGAGCCGTTTTTTAGCGCAAGGTTGAGGATAGCGGCTGTTCAGGGCATACCGGGCATTGCTGATCAGGTTGAGGAAGACCTGCTGCAGCTGCTGCTCATTGCACATCAGGGGCGGCAGAGAATCGATGATATTCACCGAGCAGACAATGCCGTCCTTTTTCAGCAGATGGGCGACGAGATGGAGACTGTTGGCGATGATCGACTCGATCCTGGACAGGGCCAGTTCCTCGCCACGGTGGCGGGCGAAGGCCAGCAGGTTCGAGACGATGCCGGCGATCCGCTTGCCTTCGCTGATGATATTGTAGAGGTTGTCGGTATTGTCAGGATCCTGGGGATCATCGAGGATGATCTGGGCGTAATTGATGATACCGTTGATCGGATTGTTGATCTCATGGGCCACGCCGGAGGCCAGTTCGCCGATGGCCGCCAGTTGCGCCGCCCGGATCGCCTCGGCCCGGACCACTTCCTCCTCGGTGAGGTTGCGGGCCAGCAGCAGTGTCGCGTTGATGTCGCCGTTTTCCTCCACCAGAGGGCTGACGGTCAGCATATAGGTGCCGTGCAGACCATGGAGCTCCGTTTCCGATATCTGCGTCCTGCGGCAACCGATGAAATCCTCGAGCGGGCAGCGATTTCCCTCCCCATGCCCGAGGTGAAGAATATCGCATACTTTCTTACCAACCACCTCCTCTCGACGCTTCTTGGCGGCGGCGCAGGTGGCCGGGTTGGCCTCGATGATGATGCTGTCGTTGGAGACCACCAGGGCCGGGTCCTGGATGGCGATGAAGATCTTTTCCCAGCGGGCGGTCAGCATGTTGAGCTGCTGGTCGGCAGCCAGCGACTCGGTCTCGTCGATGCCGATCATTACCAGACCGACGGTCCCCTGCTCGATGTTGTGGCGGATGGAGCCGTGCCACCTGATCGATCGCTCCGTCCCCTCCCTGGTCAGCAGCGGCGCCTTGAAGTTGATATAGGCCTGGGCCCCCTTCAGGGTCTCGGAGAAGGTCTGCTGGCATTCGAGCCGCTTGTCGGGACTGATCAGGACATCGACCCAGTATTTGCCCGTGACGTCCCTCTCTCTGTAACCGCTGACCCGTTCCGCCCGGCGGTTGAAGGACAGGATCGTCCCGCAGGGACTGATGGTCACCATCAGGGCCTGGATGGTATCGACGATCTCCTTGTTGAAATCCCGCTCGATCTTCAGCTTCTGGGCGGTATCGAGGGCAAAGATCGCCAGAGCGATATCGTCGATGATGTGACCGACGCATTCTTTTTTCTTGTCATCGAGGACAACGCCCTGCTGGTGGTCCAGAGTGACGAAGCCGTAGAACCGGCCAAGGTATCCCACCGGCCAGACCAGATAGTTGCCGACGGCCATGCCCCTGTTCGCCCCGGGGGCATCGAGGCCGAGGGAAATCGGCTCGGTGAAGGCAACCGGATCATAACCGAAGCGGGTCTTGATACTGTCGGCGATCGATCTCTGGATAACGGTATCGGCGGAGGTCACAGGCGGGACGGAGGCGAAAGGGACATAATGATGCCGTTCTCTGTCTATCCCCCCGGCCCAGACGGAATCGCAGCCGACGACTTCTTTCAGCACGGCGCAGCATTGCTGGAAGATGAACAGCTGGCTCTGTTCTTCCGGTTCGCACAGGCTGTGTTCCCTGATCGCCGTCAACAACCGGTTGCGATGATGGAAAAACCTGAGTTGGTCGGCCTCACCTGCCGACAGCGACCTGGCCATCTCTGCTCCCTGGTACCACATCGGTCATGCAGCAGAATGACAGACAGTCCCGTTGACCGTCTATCCGGATTGTTCCTCCCTCCTGAATCTCATCACCCCCCCGGCCATGTCATCGACGGTTCCCGCCTTTTTTCCTGCCGACATCAGGGCTTTCCTGCGGCCGTCGCGGACCGGCAACCGTCATCGTTGCCTGTTGCGGCCGGCTCACGCCGAGGCGCTCATTTTTTCGACGCCTTGCCGTCGAGTTTATCATAGAGTTTGAGGTGTTCGTGGAGGCGATACAGTTGTTCGGTCGTCTGGTAGCGACCGTCGGCAAACACCCCGTAGTCGCCGCCGCCGGCCATCGCCGAGGCAAACCGCGTCGTGTTGGCGTTGAACAGCCAGATCGAGGTCCACATCCGTTCCGCTTCCTCGTCGAAGATATTGTCCTTCTGCGGCAGGCCGCGGGCATGGCCCCTCTCCCAGATATCCATGATGATCCTGGTGGCTTCATGGGTATTGGCGTTGGTGCGGGCGATGGTGTTGTCGAGGCGGAGGAAGTGTTCGTCGACCCAGCCTGTGGCGTGACAGGACAGACAGATCGTCTTCATCCTGGTGTTGCGCACCTCCTGCTCCTCCCTGGTGATGACATGGGCGGCGACCGCAGTGCCGTCCATCTCCACCGCCAGGGGCAGGCCGATGGAGTTGCGCACCTCCTTGAGATCGGCATGGACCGGGTGGGGATGGGCATAAGGGACGCCGAACAACCGCCAGGCCAGACGGTCGTTGAACTGATGGGTCCGCTCGGCGATGACCGTCTGATCGGGTGACACCAGCAGGCTGGCGTGGCAGGCGGCACAGGTCGGGGCGGTGAAATCCTTGCCGACGACCCACGGCACGTTGTCGAAATTATAGTTTTTCCCCAGGGAATTATAGATGTTGCCATGCTTGCTGACTTCATAGACCTTGTAGGCCGGGACATCCGGCCCCTTGTGGCACTCCGAGCAGGTGTACGGTTTGCGCGCCATCTCGATGGAAAACTCGTGGCGGCCGTGACAGGCGGTGCAGGCGCCCCGGCTGCCGTCGGGATTGATGCGGCCGACCCCCTGATTGGGCCAGCCTTCAAGGACCGGGAACTCCAGCTCGCCGTAGTCCGACTCCCTGGTCGCCATCCCCTTGACCTCGATCCTGGTGCCGTGGCAGTACAGGCATGACTCGTATTCGGTGCGGTCGTCGATCTCCCCCTTCACCAGCTCGCCGTCCTGCCGCTGATAGGTGGTGTTGACGGCAGCGATGAAATCACGGTACAGGCTGTTGTCGACCAGATTGCCGTAGGCATGGGCCATGATATTCTTGCCATATTGAGCGACCTCGGTGCTGTGGCAGGTGGCGCAGTCATCCGGGCTGACGACGACGTTGATCTTGTAGCCGTTATGGTCGAAGGAGTCGGCATGACGGTCGGGGCGCAGCGAATGGCACTCGTAGCAGCCGACGACCACGTCCCGCAGCGGTTCGGCAATCTCCGTCGCCGACACCCGTCGACTGATCGCCTCCTGCTGCAGCGCGCCCGCCGGCGTCGTCCGGCTGTGGCGGCTCTTCTCCCAGGAGGCCACCAGCCCGGGATGCAATTCGCGGTGGCAACCAAGACACTCCTCGGTTTCCGGACTGATACCGGCATCCTCCCCGTGGGTGGTGACGGCCGCAGCCAGGATAAGAGAAGCGGACAGCAGCAAGCGAGATAACAAGCTCTTCATGGAATATTCCCCCGTCGGTGTTTATGGCGTCTGATCACGGCCGCCGGCCTTGACCCTTGCGGTCTTCAAAGTAGCTCGATGGGAAGCAATCGAAAATCGATATCCCGATCCGGCATACAGTCGATTTGCGATTGTTTCGGATCCAGGCGGCTACATCGGGAAGACAATTCGTCAGCATCATCGACCCGGCCAGTCAACCTGCCCATATTGCATTCATTTCTGATTTGATCACAATGACATGGCAGTTGGCAAGTTCTTCTCCGCTTTTTCCCGGCAAGGCGGAGAAAATCCGGCCGGTCCCAACCCCCCAACCTCCCTTTCATTACGCCGGCATTTCTTGACAACCATCATTTACAACAAATCATTACAACCCATCTTGACAGCATGATGACAATACCACAATATAACATATACACATAATTTCCCACAACGATCGTGGACCACTGCTCTCAGTTCTCGAGAGGCGGATGCGTTATCGGCCCCGAAGGACCCATTCAGGGTTTTGAAATCTTGACGCCACCCGTCGACCCCAACGGCAATGGGACCATGCGGCAAATCCAGGCCTTCCGACTGGTCCGTGAAAGCAAAGGGAAAAAGGCGACGATGCCGAACCGGTCGCTCTCCATCCCGGAACAGGGATGAAGGGATTGATCAAAAATCAACAGGCTGCCGGGTCAATTGCTCAATTCACAACAACAATCAAGGGAGACGACATGAAAAAAGGAGAAAAACTGGTAATTGTGGGATGCAGTGGTTCAGGCGGCCCCGCCGCCATGATGGCAAAAAAACTCATGCCGGAAATCGATGTCACCATCATTCGCAAAGAGGAGTTCTTCATCGTCAGATGAGCGCTTCCGCATGTCGTAGCCGGTCTGGCTGCCAGTAAATCAATTGTTGTTCCCGATACGATGCTTGCAGGCATGGGTATTCATGTTGTTCAGGATGAAGTGACCAGGGTGGACGCCGCTCAAAAGGCTGTTTTTGTATCCGGCGGCGGTACATATCCCTATGACAAGCTCTACCTGGCGACCGGGTCCAGTTCGTTTGTCCCGCCGATCGAAGGCAGGGATCTCGCAGGCGTCATGACCTTGCGGGGGCTCCCCGATGCCGAGAAGATCAAGACCTGGCTGGCCGAAAAAAAACCCAAACACATCGTATGTATCGGCGCTGGTTTCATCAGCATGGAGATCGCGTCGCTGCTGGCGGAGACCAACCCCGACAGCTTCGCTATCACCGTCGTCGAACTGATGGATCGACCGCTTCCCCTGATGCTCGACAAAGACATGAGCGATGTTGTCCGGGAATATCTCGAGGGCAAAGGTCTGCAAATCCGGACAGGAGTAAAGGTCGAAAAGCTGACAGGACAAGACGGGAAAGTCACCGGCGTTACTCTGTCTTCCGGCGAAACCCTTGACGCCGACATGGTGTTCATGAATGTCGGGGTGCGCCCCAACACGCAGCTCGCCACCGATATCGGCCTCGAGATGGGGCGGTTCGGGATCAAGGTCAACGCCTATCAGGAGACGTCCGATCCACACATCCTGGCCGGCGGGGACTGTGTTGAAAAAATCAATTTCATCACCGGCAAACCGACGCCGGGACAACTGAGGGGGCCGGCGGTGGTCCAGGGTCGGTTGGCCGCCAAACGGCTTGCCGGGTTCGATATCGCCTTCCCCGGGGTACTCGATGCCGGCGGCTGCAAGATGTTTGACATGACGATCGCCGCCACCGGACTCACCGAAGAAAACGCGATCAGAGAGGGGTTTACTCCCGTGAGTGCCGTCGTTGACTCCCGCAGCAAACATGGCATGATTCCCGGGATGAAGCCGTGGAAGTTGAAATTGGTGTTTGACAAAAACACCCGCAAACTGCTCGGCGGCCAGATCGTCAGCCAGGCCATCGCCCCTGCCAGAGAAATCGATGCCGTTACCGCATGTATCCTCGGCGGGAAAACCATGGCTGACCTGACGACGTTCACATCGGCCTGCAACCCGGACATCTCCTCCGAACCGAGCGCCGAGCCGATAACGATTGCCGCCGAACAGGCGCTGCAGAAGGTCAGGAACGGCTAAGACACCCCGCCCCCTTTGCCCGCAGGTCGGCGGCTCCATGTTCCCCGGCGCCGTGCCGGAGACAACCTGGATCCGCCGACCATTGCTGTTGGGATGCGACGGCAACAACCACATGCATTTTCCCCGGGTACTTGTGAGCAGGGCGTAAGATGCCCGAAGCAACCTCGGACGAGGGGCGAGCCACGGCGATGGGTACGAAAAAACCAGCGAACACGACACCCGCCTCAACCGAAGCGATCCTCGAGAGCATCTCCGATGGAGTCTTTACGGTCGACAGGGATTGGAACGTGGCATCGTTCAACCGGGCCGCCGAGGAGATTACCGGCATCCCCCGTCGGGAGGCGATCGGCCGGCCGTGCTCGGAGGTCCTCCGTTCGAACATGTGCGGCGACCACTGCCCCCTCCAGCAGACCCTCACAAGCGGCCGCCCGATTATCGGCAGATCCGGCTATTTCATCAATGCCGACGGAGACCGCATCCCGATCAGCATCTCCACCGCCGTCCTGCGTGATAGTGGCGGCACGGTCATCGGCGGGGCGGAGACATTTCGCGATCTCTCCGAGGTCGAGGCACTGCGCCAGGAACTCAACGGCAAGGCCCACGTCGGCGACCTGACCAGCAGGAGCCCGGTGATGCAGAAACTGTTCGCCATCCTGCCGGCCATCGCCGCCAGTCCAAGCACGGTCCTCGTCCTTGGCGAAACCGGCACCGGCAAGGAACTGGTGGCCCATACCCTCCATGACCTCAGCCCCCGCAGCCGCAGGCCGTTCATCGCCGTCAACTGCGGGGCCCTGCCCGACACCCTGCTCGAATCGGAGCTTTTCGGCTACAAGGCCGGGGCCTTCACCGGAGCGGCCAAGGACAAACAGGGACGTTTCGCCCTGGCCGAGGGCGGAACGATCTTCCTCGACGAGATCGGTGATATCACTCCTGCCCTCCAGGTCAGATTGCTGAGGGTGTTGCAGGAAAAATGCTACGAACCTCTCGGCGCCGTTCGGTCGGAGACGACCAATGCCAGGGTCGTCGTCGCCACCAACAGAGATCTCACCGCACTGGTCAAAAAGGATCTCTTCCGTGAAGATCTCTACTATCGCATCAACATCATCCGCATCGAGCTGCCGGCCCTGCGGCACCGCAAGGAAGACATCCCGCTGCTGGTCGACCGCTTCATCGACCGCTTCAACCGGCGGCAGCAAAAAGCCGTCACCGGCATCAGTACGGAGGCCCTGTCCCTGCTGATGACCCACGACTGGCCCGGCAACATCCGGGAACTGGAAAATCTCGTCGAACGGGCCTTCATTCTCTGTACGGAGGGGAACATCGACCTTGCCCACCTCCCCGGCGAACTGCTTCCCCATCACCCGGCAACGGCCGGGAAATCCAACCTGCGGACCGTCCGCTCCACCGTCGACGCCCAGGCGATCCAGACAGCGCTGGAGCGCAACGGTTTCAACCGCCTGGCAGCGGCCCGGGAATTGGGTATTCATAAAACGACCCTGTTCCGCCGGCTCAAAAAACTCGGCATACCCCTGCCGGTCAAGGACGGACGCAACCGCCGCTAAGTTTGACAGTAGCCTTTTCGCACCACAATTATGACTGGTACAGGGGCGTTGTTGCTTTCCTGCGACGTCCTCGGCTCCGCATTCCCTCGATTTTTACAGTTTAAAATTAGATATTTACATACCTATCGGCTGCTATCTGATACTCTGGCACTACTTTTGCTTATACTATTACAACGGAGGGGAGATCTGATGAAAACGGCCTTTCCATACTGGCGCCATCGCATCGCCCCGGTGTTCGATACCGCCCGGCAGATCCTGGTTGTGACGTCGGACGCGGGGATGACCACCGGCAAGACCGAGGTGACTCTGGCGGATGGCCACCCGACCGCGAAGCTTCTGCCCCTGGTTGAATTACAGGTTGACAGCCTTGTCTGCGGCGCGATCTCCAGCCAGGTTCGCCAGATGGCCGTGTTCTACGGAATCACGGTTGTTCCCTTTATCGCCGGTGATCTTGACGCCATCGTACGCCTCTGGCTGGCCGGGAAACTTGCCGGTGACGCCAATGCGATGCCGGGTTGCCGCCGGCGCTGGGGGAGACGGTCGCGAGACGCTTCTTTGGAGAACGTCGCACCTGAGGAGCTCAAGGCGCAAAACGAACCGCAAGACCGCCTCCGAATTGCACGGCACGGCAGACATTCAGCCTGCCAGGCCGCAGCCAGGCGGCGGAAAATATGAATCTTCACCGAAGGGGGTAGCACCATGCCACGAGGAGACGGAACAGGCCCAATGGGAGCCGGGACAATGACAGGCCATGGCGGCGGGTACTGTGCAGGCACTGGAGTTCCAGGTTTTGCAGGGACATTTGGCGGACGCGGCGCCGGCGCCGGATTCGGGCGCAACTGTCCAACTTGGGGTCAGGGTCTGGGATTCGGCGCCGGCCGCTGGGGACGGCGGAACATGCCGGCGATCGCCGGGGTGTCCGGCCGTTTGCGTTTCGGCGGCTATGGCGTCCCGCAGGCCCAGCCGGGACCCGAGCAGGAAAAGAATATCCTGAGAAACCAGGCCGAGGCCCTCAAGGCCGACCTGGAAATCATCACCAGACGCCTCCAGGACCTCGAAACGGAAGCGGCCGACGAATAGGCAGCCGGGGCGATGCTCTTGTCTGGTTCCGAAAACCGGCGGAGCATCCCGACTTTCATACCATGAAAGAGATCATGCAAAGATGACAACCGCTCCGACCCGGATCACCATCCTGATCGACAATCAAGCTGTCGCCGGCTGCAAGGCCGAGCACGGTTTTTCGCTGTGGCTTGAAACCGGAGGTCGGCGGATCCTGTTCGACACCGGGCAGGGCGAAGCCTTCCTTGGCAACGCCGAGACCCTCGGGATCGATCCGGGCCTGGCGGACACCATCGTCCTGAGCCACGGCCATTACGACCACAGCGGCGGGCTGCCGCAGATCCTCAGACGGGCGAGAAAGGCCGATCTGTACTGCCACCCGGCGATTGTCTCATCGCGGTACAGTATCCGCAACGGCACCCCGCGAGATCTCCGAATGCCGTCGGCATCGCTGATCGCCCTTCACCGGCTGCCGCTGGAACGCCTGCACTGGATGCAACGGCCGCACTCCCTGACCGGGACCATCGGCCTGAGCGGCCCGATCCCGCGGGTCTCCGGATTCGAAGATACGGGCGGGCCGTTTTTCCTCGACCGCCAGGGACAGCGGCCCGACCCGATCGATGACGACCTCGCCCTCTGGGTGCGCACCGAAAGCGGATTGATCGTGGTCGTCGGCTGCGCCCACGCCGGCCTGGTCAACACCCTGCTCCATGCCCGGCAATGCAACGACGACCTGCCGATCAGGGCCGTCATCGGCGGCTTTCATCTGCTCAATGCCGCCTCCCGGCGCCTGGAGCAAACCATTGCGGCCCTGCGCGAATTGTCACCGGAGCGCATCATCCCCTGTCACTGCACGGGCGGAGTTGCCGTAACCGCTCTCCACCACGCCTTTGGCGATCGTGTCTTGCCGGGAGCTGCCGGGGCACGGTATATCTTGTAACAGATCAACCGGATACAGAGAAGGATCGTTGCGCCGTTGACGGGTTATGACAGTTTTTTCATCAGACCTTGCGTTTCTCCGACTTGACAGACCCCCGCCGATTCAGCTATCACTGACATCGAATCAGGCATATACTCACAACCCCGCCGTTGCCTTCCCCCCCCCCGGCCAGGCACACGCCACTGACCGGAGGACGAGAAACGACGGCCGGTGCTTGCAGGATCGATCCCTTCGAACTTCATTCCCGCCTTCCCGACCAGGAGAGGCCATACCGGAGAAACAAAGAGAACAACCATGGACACACATCTCAGCGGACAGGTGCATTCGGAACACTACATCGACATGGCCTCCAGGACCAACCGCCTTGGAATCCTGGAACATCCGGACGGTTACGGCAAACGGATCGGCGACTGCGGTGACGTCATCGAGGTGTATCTGTCCGTTCTCGGCGGTCATATTCAGATGGTTTCATTCCAGATCCAGGGCTGCCTGAACACCAACGCCTGCGCCAATACACTGGCTCTTCTGGTTGAAGGGAGAAGCGTTGCCGACAGCTGGCAGGTCACCCCGGACGACCTGATCGACTACCTGGAGACCCTGCCGGCCGATCACACCCACTGTGCCGAGCTGGTGGTCGGGGCCTTTTATCTCGCGCTCAGCAATTACAGCGCCAGCGGAAATGACTCCTGGCAGAAACCCTATCGGCAGGGGTGAGGGGGAGCAGAGGCAAGCGACGGGTGGCGATGACCGAAAAACCATGCCGCCGCCAGAGAGTCCTTCCTGATGACCGCAGATCCTTCAGGAATCTCTATCAGGACATTGGCGGCGGCCATCGCCTCGAACCTTCCCATCCGGCGTAACGGCACGGCGACAACGGCGCCGTCGACAGAGTGCGCCCGGCCGTAGACCAGCTGGGTCCAATCTTCCTGACCGGCAAGTTCTTCGGTTACGAAGATCTGTTGTTTTTCCGGGAGGCAATCCGTGAAGCCCATCAGACGGCGGACACCGGGCAGGGCCAGCAGCAGCAGGGCCACATGGTTGGAGGGCGGCCCTCCCGGCAGGTTGAAGACGATCGTGTCACCGATCCTTCCCATGCAGGCGCCCTTGCCCGGGCCGATCCGGACCCGGTGGAAGATCTTCTCCATCCCGATCCGCTCCATCGCCCGCATGGTCAGGTCCTTGTCCCCGTCCAGCACGCCGCCGCAGGTGATCAGCACATCGACCTGGGAGACGATGCGCCGGAAATGGTCCTCCAGGCACTCAAGGCTGTCACGCAGGATGACGGCAGCGGCGCTGATGCCCAGGCTCCGCAGTTCGGCGGCCGCTATCACCATATTGCTGGCCGCGACCTTGCCGGCGGGGACCGGTTCGCCGGGCCACACCAGTTCACTGCCGGTCGCCGCCACAGCCACCCGCGGCAACGGGTAACAGACGACGCGATCGAGTCCGGCGGCCGCCAGCAGACCAAGATGGGCCGGGACGATCACGGTCCCCCGGGTCAGCACCACCTGCCCCTGCCTGATATCGCTGCCCCGGCGCAGGACATTCTTGCCGACCCGGGAATCGGCGGTGATGATCACCGTCTGGCCGTCGACCCGGGCAAATTCCGACGAAAGCACCGCGGTCGCCCCGGCCGGCAGCGGGGCGCCGGTCATGATCCGCACCGCCGTACCCGCCACGACAAAAAACCCCTGTTCATCGTCGCCGGCCGCCAACGCCCCGGTCACCGGCAAAGTCACCGGATTGGCCGGCGAGGCGGCGGCGATATCGGTCGAAACGACCGCAAACCCGTCCTTCAGCGACGAATCGACCGTCGGACAATGAACAACGGCGCAGGCATCCTCGGCGCAGACCATCCCCAACGCCTCGTTGAGCGGCACCGTAACCGGCTGCAGGGGACGAAGCGCGCCGATATGCCGGTGCGCCTGAGACAGAGAAATCATAAACTGGTCCAGAGGTGAAGGATGAAACGCCGCCGGTGCGGCCTTGACGACTCAGACACCGACAGCATATCCGGGAATCATGTTCCTGTCGAGATCATCAGTGAACAACCTCCCGGGCGATCCGCGACCGCAGGGCGATTGCGTTCTTCCCTCAGCCGATGCAGAGGCCGCAGTCGGGACAGGTGGTGGCCGACGACGCGAGCGGCGAGCCGCAGGCCGGACAGATCGTCCGCGTCGCCCGGGGATCGAAGGCGGCCTGAAGATGGCTGAGATCGTGGTCGGCAAGCGCGGTGCTCTCCCGGAACTCCCGGGCCATGATCGCTGCCGCGTCCTGGATATCGCCCTCCCTGACCTGGAGGTCCACTTCCGGGCCGCCGCGTCAGCCGGTGCGGCTGGAGGCACCCTCGCCACCGATGATCGAAGGGATGCCCTCGGCGGCGAGGAGTTTTTTGAGATACTTGATGTCTTTGAGCTGGCCGCGGCGCAGGGACATCAGGGTATCCTCGGCGGTAATCTCCGCCGGGCCGCGCACCGCACGGCGGTTGCCGCCACGGCGCAGGGCCTGCCAATCAGCGCCGCTGATCAGCCCGATACCGCAGGTCGCGCAGCTGACGATCCCGGCCCGGTATTCGCCGTTGCACCGCGGACAGTACATCAGCCCGGGATCGCTGCCGTCGCCGGCTGGTCCCGTCCCTGCCGCCGGCCCATCCTTTCTCCTGAACCATGAAAAAATTCCCATCGCCGTTCCTCAGATCGTTTGTTGACGGACGCTCATATCACAGGATGAAGCGACTCAGGTCCTGGTCCTCGATGATCGCCTGCAGTTGCTCGCGGACATAGGCCCCGGTGACGACGAAGCGGGTCTCACCCCGTTCCGAGGCATCGAACGACAGGGCGTCGAGGACCCGCTCCATGACCGTATGCAGCCGCCGGGCCCCGATCTCCTCGGTGCGCTGGTTGACCTCGACGGCGATCCGGGCCATCTCGGCGACCGCCTCGTCCTCGAACACCAGTTCGATCCCCTCGGTCGCCATCAGGGCGACATACTGCTTGGTCAGGGCGTTTTCCGGCTCGGTCAGGATGCGGACAAACTCATCCTGGCCGAGCGAGTGGAGCTCGACCCGGATCGGGAACCGTCCCTGGAGTTCGGGGATCAGGTCGGAGGGCTTGCTGACGTGGAAGGCGCCGCTGGCGATGAACAGGATGTGGTCGGTCCTGACCATGCCGTGCTTGGTGGTCACCGTCGACCCCTCGACGATCGGCAGCAGGTCGCGCTGCACCCCTTCGCGGGAGACCTCGGGCCCGTGGGCGCCGCCGCCGCGCGAGCAGATCTTGTCGATCTCGTCGAGAAAGATGATCCCCGACTCCTCGGTACGGCGCAGGGCCTCCTTCATGACCTTGTCCATGTCGACCAGTTTTTCCGCCTCCTCCCGGGTCAGGGCGGCGAGGGCCTCCGGCACCTTCATCGTCCGTTTTTTCTTCTGCCGCGGGAACATCTTGCCGAGGGCGTCCTGGATGCTCGACTGGATGTCCTCCAGCCCCGACGTCGTCATGATCTCGACCATCGGCGACGACTTCGGCTCGCGCAGGTCGACCTCCAGCTCGCGGTCATCGAGCCTGCCGTCACGCAGCATCTGGCGGAACTTCTCGCGGGTGGCGCTCTCCTTCGGCACCGTCCCCGCGCCGACCGGCAGCTCGGGTTTCATCAGGGTGAACGAGTTGTCCCCGGCCGGGCCGGTGGTCGACAGCGACGAGGGCCCGGGCGGCAGCAGCAGGTCGAGGATGCGGTCCTCGGCGTTGGCCTCGGCCAGCCCCTCGATCCGTTTCTTTTCCTCTTCTTTGACCATGCTGATCGCCAGTTCCACCAGATCGCGGACCATCGACTCGACATCGCGGCCGACGTAGCCGACCTCGGTGAACTTCGAGGCCTCGACCTTGATAAAGGGCGACTGGGCCAGCGTCGCCAGACGCCGGGCGATCTCGGTCTTGCCGACCCCGGTGGGGCCGATCATGATGATGTTTTTCGGCGCGATCTCCTCCCTGAGCGGCGCCGGCACCTGGCGGCGGCGCCAGCGGTTGCGGAGGGCGATGGCCACCGAGCGCTTGGCGGCGGCCTGGCCGACGATGTACTTGTCGAGTTCGACGACGGTTTCCCGCGGGGTCAGGGCTTCTTTTTCTATCATATCGTTTCCACGATTATCGAATGGTTGGTAAAGACGCAGATGGAGGCGGCGATGTCCATCGACACCCGGCAGATCGCCGCGGCATCGAGGTCGCTGTGGTCGACGAGGGCGAGGGCGGCGGCCTGGGCGTACGGGCCGCCGGAACCGATCGCCAGCACGCCCTTGTCGGCTTCGATGACGTCGCCGCCACCGGTGAGGAGCAGCGAATGGTCGCGGTCGACGGCGATCAGCATCGCCTCGAGCCGACGCAGCATCTTGTCCATCCGCCAGTCCTTGGCCAGCTCGACCGAGGCCCGCATCAGGTTGCCGTTGTACTGCTCCAGTTTCTGCTCCAGTTTGTCAAACAGGGTAAAGGCGTCGGCGGTGGCCCCGGCGAAACCGGTGATGACCTTGTCGTGATAGAGCCGCCGCACCTTGCGGGCCTGGTGCTTCATGACCGTGTTGCCGAGCGAGACCTGGCCGTCACCGGCGATGGCCACCTGGCCCTTGTGGCGTACCGCCAGAATGGTTGTCGATCGTATCTTCATCGTTCTCTCATGCAGTGGAAAGTGGACTGCCCGTTCGGAAGAACAGGGCGCTTCATTCATCGTTCGACCGGGCCAGGGGATGGGCCTTGTCATAGACCTCGCTGAGATGGTCCAGGGTCAGGTGGGTATACCGCTGGGTGGTCGACAGGCTGGCGTGGCCCAGCAGTTCCTGGACCGAACGCAGGTCCGCCCCCATCTCGAGGAGATGGGTGGCGAAAGAGTGGCGCAGGGCGTGCGGGGTGACGATCTGGCTGATGCCGGCCCGTTCGCCGTAGGACCTGACCATCCGCTCGACGCTGCGCGAGGTCAGGCGGCCGCCCCGGCCGTTGAGAAACAGCGGCGCCGGGTCGATCGCCCGGTTGCGGCCGGCCCGCTCCGCCAGTAGCCGGTCCCGCTGCGGCAGCCAGTTCCTGACCGCCTCGATTGCCGGCCGGCCGACCGGCACCAGCCGCTCCTTGTTCCCCTTGCCGCGTACCCTAAGCACTTCCTCGGCGAAATCAAGATCGGCGACATCCCGCGACACCAGTTCCGACACCCGCATCCCGGTCGAATAGAGCAGTTCGAGGATCGCCCGATCCCGGGCCATGAAGGTGTCCCGGGAACCGGGGGTGTCGAGCAGCAGGAAGGTCTCGTCGACGGTGAGAAAGACCGGAATGTAGCGATGGACCTTGGGCCCGGCGATCCCGATCAGCGGATCGGCGGCCAGGATCTTCTCCCGCAGCAGAAAGCGGACGAAGGTCCGCAGGGCCGACAGTTTGCGGCAGACCGTCGCCGCACCGTTGGTCCGGTGCAGGCTGACGACATAGGCGCGGACCGTCGCCGGGCTCATCGATGCCACGGACCTGTCGTCGCCGAGGGTGGCGGCGAATTCGAGCAGATCGTGGCGGTAGCCGCTGACGGTATGGAGTGAGTAGCCCTTCTCGGTCTCGAGCCAGCGGCTGAAGAGGTGTATGCACTGTTCCATCGTACCTGGGGATTGCGTTTTTTTGAGTCCGGCAGGTCGCCGGTAATCATCGCGACGATGACGCTCGCCTCGTTTCCCGGCATCGGCGCCAATGAGGCCTTGCAGGTTCGACAGGTTGTCGAATATACTGGGCTCATCCGGACGCCTGTAGTTCTAGCCGGAAAGAAGAGGCGATTCAACGATCTTTTGCACTGCCCGAACCTATCGATATGGCCCAGAAAACATTTGAAGCTGCCATGGCCCGTCTTGAACAGCTCACCGAAGAGCTCGAGAGCGGGGATATCAGTCTCGACAAGAGCCTGAAAAAATTTGACGAAGGCGTCAAGCTGGCCGAATTCTGCAACGCCCAGCTGACCGAAGCCCGGGCCCGGGTGGAAATGCTGCTCGAAAAGGACGGCCGCCTGCAGTCGGTCCCCTTTGAAGGATTGGATCGTGGAGATACGGACCTACCTGAATGAACGGCGGCTCGTCGTCGAGGAGGCCCTGCGCCGCTGCACCCTCGAGGCCGAGGGACCTTTCGCCCGCCATATCGAGGCGATGCGCTACAGCCTCTTCGTCGGCGGCAAACGGCTGCGGCCGATCCTCTGTCTCGCCGCGGGGGAAGCGATAAACGACAGCCCCGCCACCGCCGCCGGTCTCCTGCCCGTCGCCTGCGCCCTCGAGTGCATCCACACCTATTCCCTGATCCATGACGATCTGCCGCCGATGGACGACGACGATCTGCGCCGGGGCAAGCCGACCAACCACGTGCTCTACGGCGAGGCGGCGGCGATCCTCGCCGGCGACAGCCTCCTGACCTGGGGCTTCGACCTGCTGACCGACCCGGCCGCCTCCACGATCCCGGCCGAGCGGCGTCTGGCCATCGCCCACCGCATCGCCAGGGCCGCCGGCCCCCTGGGGATGGTCGGCGGCCAGTCGCTGGACATCGCCTCCGAGAACAGCGATATCTCCTTCGACACCCTGCAGACCATCCACCGCAGCAAGACCGGGGCCCTGATCACCTGTGCCGTCGAGACCGGGGCGATCGGCGCCGGGGCCGACGGCGATCAGACCGCCGCCCTGGTCCGTTTCGGCAACCAGATCGGGCTTGCCTTCCAGATCGTCGACGACCTGCTCAATGTCACCTCCACCACCGCCACACTGGGCAAGGCGGCCGGCAGTGACGCCGCCCACGGCAAGGCCACCTATCCCGCCTACTTCGGGGTCGACGGGACCCGGACCAGGGCCGCCGCCGCCGTCGAAGCGGCGAAGGACGCCCTTGCCGGTCTCAACGCCAAGGCCGAACCGCTGCGGGCCCTCGCCGATTATATCTACTCCAGGACCAGCTAGGATCTGCCGTCCGGCCCAACCTTTCCGCTTTCTGGCGGTCATGGAAGAAAAATCAGGCATTGCGGCGGCAATATGATTATATTGCCTCGACGCCGAGAAATTACCCGCCCCCGTTGAGACCTACCCACTACCATGCTGAACACACTGACAGGCATCAGCCACCGCACGCTGCTCGAGGACATAAACTCGCCGGCCGATATCCGCGGCCTGGCGATCCCCGAACTCGTCGACCTGGCCCAGGAAATACGCGACCTGATCATCAGGACCGTGTCCCGGACCGGCGGCCACCTCGCCCCGAGCCTCGGCGTCGTCGAGTTGACGATCGCCCTGCACTACGTCTTCGATACGCCGCAGGACAAGCTGATCTGGGATGTCGGGCACCAGTCCTACACCCACAAGATCCTCACCGGCCGCCGCGACCAGTTCGCCACCCTGCGCCAGTACAAGGGGATCAGCGGCTTTCCGAAGATCAAGGAGAGCCGCTATGATGTCTTCGAGACCGGCCACAGCTCGACCTCGATCTCGGCCGCCCTCGGCATGGCCCTGGCCCGCGACATCAAAAAGGAGACGCACCGGGCCATCGCCGTCATCGGCGACGGCTCGATGACCGCCGGCCTCGCCTTCGAGGCCCTCAACAACGCCGGCCACCTCGACCGCGACCTGATCGTCATCCTCAACGACAACGAGATGTCGATATCGCCGAACGTCGGCGCCCTCTCCAGCTTCCTCAGCCGCAAACTGAGCGGCAAGACGATGCGGCGGGTCAAGGCCCACATCGAGGAACGGCTGGGGCAGCTGTCCAACGTCGGCGAGAACATTCTCAACATCCTGCGCAAGAGCGAGGAAAGCTTCAAGAGCTTCTTCACCCCCGGCATGCTGTTCGAGGCCTTGAAATTCGACTATATCGGCCCGATCCAGGGCCATGAGCTGGAAGACCTGATCGAGACGTTCGAGGGGGTGCGCGACAACATCCACGGACCGGTGCTGATCCATGTGCTGACCAAGAAGGGTAAGGGCTATCTGCCGGCGGAAAAGAATCCCGGCCTGTATCACGGGGTCGGTCCCTTCGACATCGCCAGCGGCAAACCCCAATCGTCGAACGGCTCGATCAGCTACACCGAAGTCTTCGGCAGCACGATGGTCCAGATGGCGATGAGCGACCACCGGATCGCCGCCATCTCGGCGGCGATGATCACCGGTACCGGCCTGAACAGTTTCGCCCAGCAGTTTCCGGAGCGTTTTTTCGATGTCGGCATCGCCGAGCAGCACGCCGTCACCTTCGCCGCCGGCCTCGCCTCGCAGGGCCTGCGACCGGTCGTGGCGATCTATTCGAGCTTCTTCCAGCGGGCGCTCGACCAGATCATCCACGATGTCTGCATCCCCAAACTGCCGGTGACGCTGGCCATCGACCGGGCCGGAGTCGTCGGCGACGACGGGCCGACCCATCATGGCGTCTTCGACATCTCCTTCCTCCGCTTCATCCCCAACCTCGTGGTGATGGCGCCGAAGGACGAGGAGGAACTGCAGCACATGCTCTACACCGCCGTCACCCTCGGCGGCCCGGCCGCCGTCCGCTATCCCCGCGGCCCCGGGGAACGGGTCGAACTGGCGACGACCTTGAAGAAACTGGAAATCGGCAGGGGCGAAGTGCTGGTCGAAGGCGACGACATCCTGCTGCTGCCGGTCGGCAACCGGGTCTATCCCGCCCTCCACGCCGCCGACGGCCTGCGCAAGGTCGGAATCAGCGCCGCCGTCATCAACCCCCGCTTCATCAAGCCCCTCGATGATGAGCTGATCTCCACCTGGGCAAGGCGTTGCGGCCGGGTGATCACGATCGAGGACAATGCCCGGCAAGGCGGTTTCGGCAGCGCGGTCCTCGAACTCCTCGGCAGCCGCCGGCTGGCCTTTGTCAGAACCTGCCTGCTCGCCCATCCCGACGAATTCGTCGAACACGGGCCGCAGGCGGTGCTGTGGAAAAACAGCCGTCTCGACACCCCGTCGATCATCAGCGCCGCCATCGACCTGATGCAGCAGAAAGACTGAGGGGCATCGCCGGGAACGCGCCGGGACCGGGATCCACAGCAACCCTCGGCAGCCCATGACTCCCCGCCGGAACCTGACATGAAGATCCTCGCCGTCGCCGACCGTGTCACCAGCGTCCTGCTCGAACCGGCGCTTGCACCCGTTGCCCTCGCCGACGTCGACCTGATCGTCTCCTGCGGCGACCTGCCGCCGGAATTTCTGGCCCGGTTGAAGGCCCGCTACGACGTTCCCCTCCTCTACGTCCTCGGCAACCATGATCTGCGCTACGACGCCTCGCCGCCCCTGGGCTGCCGCTGCATCGACCGGCGGCTCGTCACCCATCGCGGCCTGCGCATCCTCGGCTTCTCCGGCAGCCGGTGGTACAACGGCAATGTCAACCAGTTCACCGAAACGGAGATGAGCGCCTTCATCCGCCGTCTGCGTCTGTCCCTGTGGCTCTCACGCGGGGTCGACCTCGTCGTGACCCACGCCCCGCCCCGCCATATCCACGACGCCGAAGACCGCTGCCATCGAGGGTTCGCCAGTTTCAACGCCCTGATCGCCCGTTACCGCCCGGCCTGCCTCGTCCACGGCCACATCCACTCCCAGTTCGCCGATGAGGCGGCACGAGTGACGACCGTCAACTCCACCAGGGTCATCAACAGCTATGGCTACTGCACCTTCGAAATATAATCCGATCCAGTACCTGAAAAAGATCTTCGGGTTCGGCGGATGCCCGCCCGAGGACGACTGCGTCCCCAGTTTCGACGAGCGCCGGGAAGATGAGGAGGCCTACACCTCGATCAAGCGCGGCACCCGGATGGTGCCGATCGCGAAAATTGTCGGCAGTGTCGGCCGCTATCATGACTTCGACAGTCACTTCATCCCCCGCACCCCGGACGGCAACGAACGGGAGGAGGCCATCCTCAAACTGCTGCAGGAAGGGCGGCAGCTGCCGCCGATCTCGCTCTACCAGATCAAGGATCAGTACTTCATCCTCGACGGCCACCACCGCTTCACCGCGGCGCGCAAACTCGGCCACAAGGAGATCAACGCCTGCATCCTCGAACTGCTGCCGTCCAAGGACACCCTGGAAAACCGCCTCTACCTCGAGAAGATCGATTTCCGTGACCGGGCCGGCCTCAACCAGACCATCGATCTCACCGAGCCCGGCCAGTTTCACCTGCTCGAGCAGCAGATCAACGAGCACCGGGATTACCTGGGCAGGGAAAGAAAACAGGACGTCACCTATGAACAGGCCGCCGCCGACTGGTACCGCTCGATCTACCACCCGCTGGCGACCCTGATCAGGAACAGCGGCCTGGTCGCATCCTTCCAGGGGCGAACGGTCGACGATCTCTATCTCTACATCTCCGTCCAGCAGTGGCTCAAAGGGCGATCACGGAAGTACGGGATCGAGGTCGACAAGCTGATTCCCAAGAACATGGAGGAGTTCCGCAACAAAATGGCAGAGCACAAGGAGCAGGGCTACCCGGAGATGCGCCGGCCGATCACCGTTTTCATCCTCATCAACGTCGAGGGAATCCACGAGCACAAGATCGTCGACAAACTCCTCGAACTGCCCGAGGTCCGGGAACTGCACTGCGTCCACGGCTCGATCGACATCATCGTCAAGATCACCCTGATGCGTGACCTGCTGGCCTCCGACGCCGAGCTCATCTCGGAGTTCGTCAATTCAACGATCCGCAGCTGGAAAGGGGTGGTCTCGACCCAGACCCTGATGCCCGGTTTCTCTCGGGTCAAGGACGGCGACCGCTGCTACATCTGAAAAATCGCCCGGGAAACCTGACAGCCTGGGGCTAAACCCGGAAATACCTGCGGTACCACTCGACAAAGCGGCCGATCCCGTGCTCCAGAGTCGTCCCCGGTCTGTAGTCGAAATCCCGGACCAGATCGTCGACATCGGCGAAGGTCGCCGGGACATCACCGGGCTGCATCGGCAGGAAGTTCTTGTCGGCCTTGCGCCCCAGGCAGTTCTCCAGCACCTCGATGTAGCGCAGCAGCTTCTCCTTGCTGTTGTTGCCGATATTGTAAACCCGCCAGGGACAGTAGGAGGTTGCGGGGTCGGGGTTGTCGCCGCTCCAGGCCGGATTGCCGGTCGGGACGCGGTCGATGACCCGCACGACCCCCTCGACGATATCGTCGATATAGGTGAAATCACGCTCCATCTCGCCGTTGTTGTAGACATCGATCGGCTGCCCGGCCAGGATCGCCTGGGTGAACAGGAACAGGGCCATGTCGGGACGGCCCCACGGCCCGTAGACCGTGAAGAAGCGCAGGCCGGTCGTCGGCAGGCCGAACAGGTGGCTGTAGGTGTGGGCCATCAGCTCGTTGGCCTTTTTCGAGGCGGCGTAAAGCGAGACCGGGTGGTCGACGTTGTCGTGCACCGAGAACGGCATCCGGGTGTTGGCGCCGTAGACCGAACTCGACGAGGCATAGACCAGATGGCCGACGCCGGAATGGCGGCAGCCCTCGAGCAGGTTGACGAACCCGACGAGGTTGGTGTCGACGTAGGAGTGGGGGTTGATCAGCGAATACCTGACCCCGGCCTGGGCCGCCAGGTTTACTACGACATCGAAACGATGCTCGTTGAACAGCCTGGCCACGGCCCCACGGTCGGCGATATCGATCCCGATGTGGGTGAACCGTTCCCCCTCGGCCAGGGCTGCCATGCGGGCCCTTTTCAGCGCCGGATCATAATAATCGTTGAGGTTGTCGAGTCCGACCACTTCGGCGCCGCCGGCGATCAGCCGCTGTGAAAGATGGGCGCCGATGAAGCCGGCCGCCCCGGTGACAAGTATCTTCTGCATCTATTTTTCCCTGGGAGACATAAAAAACCGGGATCCCATCGTCTGAGATCCCGGCAGGTCCGGTGCCACAGGCCGGGACTGTTGCCCCCCCGGCCGTGTCGTTTCATTGATCGTTCAATCGTCGAAATTACCGGCCGGTCCCTTGTCGCCGGCCAGGGCCTTCGCCTTGTCGATGATTTTTTCACGGGTCCATTCCGCCGGGCTTTCGACCCGCTCGGCCTTCGGCCCGAGATCGTAGGATCCGGCGGCGAGGATGATCTCCCGGGCGATCGACGCGGTTCCCAGGGCATTGAAGACGTTGACGAGCATATTGTAAACGAATTCCTCCACCCGGTGGCACATCCGTTCGCGGACTTCGCGCTCCTGGGCCAGCAGCAGGCGCTCGAAGGGAAGATTGAGATTCTTGTAGTTGCCGCCCTTCCAACCTTTTTCCTCGGCATAGGCCACCATCTTCTGCCAGTTCTCCTCCGACACCCCTTCGCCGACGACCTTGCGGAAGTTGCCGTTGTCATCGCGGATGGCGTTGCCGAAATCGTTGACCTCGAGGCCCCAGGACACCATCTGCAGCGCGGTGGCGACATTGGCCTTGGTCGTATGGGTCTGGGCGGCGATGGCCCGCAGTTTGTCCGAATTATTGCCGGAAGTGCCGTGCTGGGCGCCCGACACCCGATATGGCTCGAGATGGCGGTGGATCTCGGCGGTCAACTCGATCTGGATGCCCTGGCCGCTGGCCTCGAGCCCGTGGGTCGTGCCGTTGTTGAGCGCAATCCAATCGGCCGAGATCCCGTTGGCGTTGAGCCCCTTGATCAGGAACGAGGCATCCTCGACGCTCGACAGCCCTTCCGCCCCCTTGATCTCCCCAACCTCGGTCTCAAGACCGGCCCAGGTGGGGATATAGCTGTTCAGCTCGATGTTGGCCAGCAGATTGAGGTCATCCGGCATGTGCGAGGCGTCGATGGCGATCGAGGTGATACCGGCGTCGAACATCGACGGGATCTCCATCTTGGCGAACGGCAGGTCGGCCTCGCTCTTGATGCCGTAATGATCGGCGTGAATCGCAACCGGGACGGTGATCCCGAGTTCATTGCAGACGGCATCGACCTGCCGGGCGATATTGTAGAAATTGACCGGGCAGTAGGCGCATTCGGAGCGGGCGATCTCGATGATGATCGCCGCATCGGCCCGCTGAGCGGCCTGCAAGGCGCCGCGAATGATAAAGAAATTGCGGCCGTTGGCCGCCATGGTCATCGCCTGACCCTTTGCCAGCAGGGCCCTGTCGATAACCTTGCCGCTTACCAGCAAGGCCTTTGAGTGTGGAAACAGGCGGCTAATGTTCGGTGGCCGGCCGATCTTCAGGACTTTCTCGAAATCCGTGTTGTCGCTCATCCATACCTCCATTTTTCGGGTTCTCAGTATCGTTCAGCGTCCCTTTCCCTTTATGGATAGAGATTGCGGCTGGACATTTGACGCACATATCTCTTTATAATACAAACGAGATGGAGAAATCCAGGGTTACGGATCCTGAAAGGCATCCTTTTCGCCCCAGAGCTGCAGCCCCGGCGCCACCGCCGGGGTTTCGGCACGACTCCCGGCCGGCCCGAGGGCTCTGTCTGCCCGACGGTTCGACCAGTGGCGGTGGCTCCGGCAGGGGGATCGCTGCTGTTGAGGATCGTCTGCAAACCTGAGCAGAAAAATGGAGCCGGGACCTGCCCAGCACATTAGGTTATCTCTCAGGATGGTGCGTGATCGGATCCATCCTCGGGCGCCGACTCAAAATCCCGAAAACTCCGGCGCCCGAAAAGCCACACGGCAAGAACGCTGATCTCGTAGAGGACCAGCAGCGGAATCCCCATCATCATCTGGTTGACGACATCCGGAGTCGGGGTCAGGACCGCGGCGATGATGAAGTTGATCAGAATGGCATACTTGCGGTTGCGGTTGAGAAAGGCGACGTTGACCATGCCGATCTTGGCCAGGAAAACCATCAGGATCGGCATCTCGAAAATGGCCCCGAAGGCGAGCAGCAGCCGGGTCGCGAGGGTGAAATACTCGCTTACCGCCGGCAATGAGGTCAGAAACTCGTTATTGTAACCGACCAGAAAGCGGAAGGCCGGGGGAAAGACGACGAGGTAGCCGAAGGCGGCCCCGCCGACGAAACAGCACGTCGACAGCAGAGAGAAGGGGATCAGAACCTTTTTTTCATGCTTGTACAGACCGGGGGCGATAAAGCGCCATAGCTGGGAAAAAATGACCGGGGAGGCGAGCAGGATGCCGACCACCAGGGCGAGCTTCAGATAAAAAAAAACCCTTCCTGATACGAGGTGAAGATCAGCGAGGTGTCCTTGGGCAGAACCTCGGTGAGCGGCTTGAAGAACCACGTGCCGATTGGACGGATGACGGTGTAGGCCAGACAGAAGCCGACAAACACGGCACCAAAGGAGATGACGAGGCAGGAGCGGAGTTCCCGCAGATGTTCGGTCAGGGCCTGTTTCTCAAACGACTCCGGCGGAGTATTCTGTTCCATGATGCTCTGAGGCTGCGCCTTCTCGACAAGACATTCGGACTCCGTCAGCCGCAGGATCGGCAGGGCTGGCCGCCAGCGACGCAAGGGAGAGGAAAAACTCCGTGAGACATACCATCTGGCCGATAAATTTGCAATGTCTTGTCCTCATTGTCTAGGATTTCACGCCATATCGGCTATACTCGATTCATCCTCGCATCTATTCCCGGACAAGCAGAGACGACGGAGCCGCCATGCAGCCGTGCCACACCCGACCCCAGACCGGAAGCTGGTTTACTTACATCGTCCTCTGCGGTGACGGCACCCTGTACACCGGCGTCACCACGGACCCGGCCCGGCGGCTGGCCGAGCATAATTCGGCCCAGGGCGGAGCCCGCTACACCAGGTCACGGCAACCGGTCCGGCTGGTCTTCCTCGAACGCCAGCCTTCCCGCTCCGCTGCCTGCAAACGGGAACACGCCATCAAGGACCTGTCGGCGACCGCCAAGAAGGCCCTGATCGCATTGGAGCAGGACACGGCAGAGTCTCTCCCGCTCAGGTTGATGGCTTGAATTTTCATCAAAGGCATTCTACGGTGACCTCCAGGACATGACGACCGACCCCGCCACCCCCACAGGCATCCGCACCCACAGAGCGATGGCGACCAGAACCGCAGAGGACGCCATATCCATCCTCGTCGTCGACGACGAACGCAGCATGCGCGATTTTCTCAAGATCCTGCTGCAGAAGGAAGGATATGCGGTGACGACGGCGCCCAACGGCGAAAACGCCCTCGACTGCCTGCACGATCAGGAGTTCGGGCTTGTCATCACCGATATCCGCATGCCGGGGATGGGAGGGCTGGAATTGCTCGAGGCGGTCAAGGACCACAATCCCGAACTGCCGGTCATCATGATCACGGCCTTCGCCTCGCCGGACGATGCGGTTGTGGCGATGAAGAACGGGGCCTTCGACTATATCAGCAAACCGTTCAACGTCGACGAGATCAAATCGGTCATCGAATCGGCGACCAGAAAGAACAGGCCGGCCGCGGCGGCTCCGGCCGCTCAACCCTTTCCCGGCATCATCGGCGAGAGTCGGGAGATGCTGAAGATCTTCGACATGATCCGCCGCATCGCCCCCACCCCGGCCAATGTCCTGATTTACGGGGAATCGGGAACCGGCAAGGAACTGGTGGCCCAGGCGATCCATGCCCACAGCAAGGTCGCCGCCAACCCCTTCGTGCCGATCACCTGCAGCGCCATCCCCGAAGAACTGATGGAAAGCGAGCTCTTCGGCCATGTCAAGGGGGCCTTCACCGGCGCGATCAGCGACAAGCCCGGGCTGTTCAACGAGGCCGATACCGGCACCGCCTTTCTCGACGAAATCGGCGAACTGACCCCGATCATCCAGACCAAGCTCCTCAGGGTGCTGCAGGAGAGAGAGATCAAGCCGGTCGGCGGCACCCGCATCAAGCACATCGATGTCCGGATCATCGCCGCCACCAACCGGGTGCTCGAGGAGGAGATCCTCGCCAGCCGGTTCCGGGAAGACCTGTTTTACCGGCTCGCCGTCGTGCCGATCCGCGTTCCGCCGCTGCGCGAGCGCAAGAGCGATGTGCCGCTGCTGGTCGACCATTTCCTCCGGAAATACTCGCGCCAGCTGCACAAGGAGGTGCAGGAAATCTCCTCCTACGCCCTGCAGGTCCTGATGAATTACAATTTCCCGGGCAATGTCCGGGAGCTGGAGAATATCATCGAACGCGGCGTCGCCCTCGAGTCCTCGAACATCATCCTGCCGGAAAGCCTGTCATTGACCACCGGCCTGACCCACGACAAACGGCGGACCGGCGACGGTACGGCTCCACCCCTGTTTCAGGTTGTCGCCAGCGAAGAGGAACTGTACGACCTCGGCCTCGAGACGGTTGTCACCAACCTCGAGAAACGCCTGATCCAGCACGCCCTGTCGAAGACCCAGAACTCGAAGATGCGGGCGGCCGACCTGCTGCGGATGAGCTTCCGTTCCTTCCGCTATAAAGTCAAGAAGTACGGACTCGACTGATGACATGAATTTCAAAATGCTCGCCACCCTGGCCCGGCAGAACGGCAGCATCGAACAGAATCTGCGCCAGCAACTGCTGTGGATGCTGCTGCTGCGCATCGTCCTTTACACCGTGCTGATGGGGCTGAGCGATCTGTTCCAGAACACCCGGTTCGAGATCATCACCCCGCCGCGCAACCTGTTGATCCTCTTTCTCCTCTTCGTCTACCTGACGACGATCATTTCCGCCGTTCTCCTGCTGCTGCTGCCCTACCAGCTGCGGATCTTCGGATTCCTGCAGAACCTGCTCGACACCTTTTTCGCGTCGCTCCTCGTCTACTACACCGGCTCCTCGCAGTCCATCTTCACCTCCGTCTACTTCTTCCCGATCATCGCCGGCGGCCTGATCCTGCCGCGCAAGGGCGGACTGGTTGCCGCCGCCGCGGCATCGCTGCAGTATGCGGCCATCCTGTTCTTGGAACTGCTGGGGGTGATCCCGGACTACCTTGCCGATTACGGCTTCAGGGCCGCCACCAACCCCCTCGTCAGCATCAACCACTTCGGGGTCCTCGGCCTGGTTTTCTTTCTCGCGGCGATCCTCAGCGCCATCTTCGGACTACGGTTGCAGACGACGGAGGAGGCCCTGACAAACTCGCTGCGCAACTTCGACCGGCTGGCCAACCTCTACAAACAGATCTTCGACAATATATCGACCGGCATCCTCACCATAGACGGCAACCAGGTCATCACCTCGGCCAATCCGGCCACCGCCGCCATCACCGGCTACCTGCCGGAAGACCTCATCGGCCGCACGCTGGGCGAAAAAATCCCGCACATGACATTGACCGGGACCGACCTCCGCCTGGCGACCGATTTCACCAAACCGGACGGCACCACGATCAAGCTGGGCTACTCCCACATGCCGATCCTCCCCCCGGATGGAACGGCCCCTGCCGCCGACGACATCCACAAGATCATAACCTTGCGCGATATCAGTGAGATTGAACGGATGGAACAGCAGATGCGGCAGTCGGAAAAGCTCGCCGCCATCGGCATGATGAGCGCCGGGATCGCCCATGATTTCAGGAATCCGCTCACCGCCATCTCCGGATCGGCCCAGATCCTGGCCCAGGAGTTCTCCTCGGCAGACCCCGGCAACCGGATGAATCTCGAACTGACGGAGATTATCGTCCGCGAATCCAACCGGATGATCCACACAATCGGTGATTTTCTCAAGTTTTCCCGGCCGGAAACGGTTCACGGCGAATGGTTTTCCCTCCACTCCTGCCTGGCCGAGGTCATCCAGGTCTGCATGGCCGACCCGCAGTGGCCGGCAACCAGCTCCCTCAAGCTCAATTTCGATCGCAACTTCGATCTCTGGGCCGATCAGAAACAGATGTTCACCGTTTTCATCCACCTGATCCACAACGCCATCCTCTTCTGCCCGCCAGGTCAGGAACGGATCGAAATCGACGCCGAGGTCCCGCCCGCGCCGGACGGTCAGGAGGTCGTCGTGATCTCCATCTCCGACAACGGGCCGGGGGTGCCGGAAGACACCAGGGAAAAAATATTCGAACCCTTCTACACCACCCGGGCTGACGGCACCGGGCTGGGCCTGGCCATCGCCCGCCAGACCGTCAGGGAACACAGGGGAACAATCACCGTCGACACCGGCAGGCTCGGCGGCGGCCGGTTTACCATCCAGCTGCCGCTTCCCTCCTGAGCCGTTGTCCCCTCGCCGCCCGGCCGCCATTGGTCATGTTCTACCGCCCGTTCGATTTCGCATCTTTGCATAGATTCTGGAATATTGAATTTTTACAGAATATTATTCTTGACGATTATTCATAGAGAGAATATTTTCACAGTCATAGGAGAAGAACACAAATGATTGATGACGTCAGTCTCGAGATTCTGCGCATCCTGCAGGAGAAGGCCCGTATTCCCAATGTCGAGGTCTCCCGGCAGATCGGCCTCGCCCCGTCGGCAGTCCTCGAGCGCATCCGCAAGATGGAGAAACAGGGGATCATCGACGGCTACGAGGTCCGCCTCAATCCGAAAAGATTCGCCAGCGGCCAGATTGCCTTCGTCCGGGTTGCTGTCCACGAACAACCTGACCAGACAGAGATCGGCAACCAGCTCGCTGCGGTCCCGGAAATCCAGGAGGTCCATTATATCGCCGGCGAAGATTGCTATCTCGTCAAACTCAGGGCCGCCGACGCCGACGCCCTGGGCCGGCTGCTGCGCACCAAGGTGCACACGATCAAGGGCGTCGTCGCCACCAACACCCTGCCGGTCCTCGCCACCTACAAGGAAACCGCGCGCATTCCCATCCCATAATTGAAGAGAGCAGATCATGCCCATGTCCCAAGCCTGCAAAAATCGCCTGCTGCCGGTACTGCCGAAGATCGTCGCCCATTTCGGCACCCCCTTCCATATCTACGACGAGACCGGCATCAGGGAGACCGGGGCCCGGCTGCAGGCCGCCTTTGCCGGTCTCGACTCCTTTCGTGAATACTTTGCCGTCAAGGCCCTGCCCAACCCGAGAATCCTGGCGATCATGAAAAGCATGGGGTTCGGCCTCGACTGCAGTTCGGCCTCCGAACTGAAGCTGAGCCGGGGGGTCGGGGCATGCGGCGAAGACATCATGTATACCTCCAACAACACCAGCCACGAGGATTTCATCGAAGCCGCCGCCGCCGGAGGATCGATCCTCAACCTCGACGACATCTCCCTCATCGACAAGGTTCCGGTCATGCCGGAACTGGTCTGCTTTCGTTACAATCCCGGGCCGAAGCGGGTCGGAAACGACATCATCGGCAACCCGGTCGAGGCCAAGTACGGCGTCAGCCATGACCAGATCGTCGACGCCTACCGCCGGGCACGAGCCCGTGGCGTCAGGCGGTTTGGACTGCACACGATGCTCGCCTCGAATGAGCTCAATTACCAGTATATGGTGCAGACCGCCGCCATGCTGCTCGAACTTGCCGCACACATCGGCAGCGCCCTCGGCATCACCTTCGAATTCATCAACATAGGCGGCGGACTGGGGATTCCCTATCTGCCGGAGGCCAGGGAACTGCAGATCGAGGCCATGGGCCGGGAAATAACCGCCGAATTCAACCGCTTCCGCCGGCACCACGGGTACTGTCCAGCCCTCTTCATGGAAAGCGGCCGCTACATCACCGGTCCGCACGGCGCCCTCGTCGTCACCGCCATCAATCGCAAGGAGACCTACCGCACCTATGTCGGCGTCGACGCCTGCATGAATGCCCTGATGCGGCCGGCTCTCTACGGGGCGTATCACCATATCGACGTCATCGGCGACGATCATGACAGGCCCCTGGAGGTTGTCGATGTCGTCGGCTCCCTGTGCGAAAATAACGACAAGTTCGCCATCCAACGGCAATTACCGAAAATCAAGGACGGCGACATTCTGCTCATCCACGATACCGGGGCCCACGGTCATGCCATGGGATTCAACTACAACGGCACGCTGCGTCCCAAAGAACTGCTGCTCCGTGCCGATGGCGGCGTCGATCTGATCCGCCGCGGCGAACGGATGAGCGACTATTTCGCCACCCTCGACTTCGAACCGGATTCGCTTGCCCCCTCGAGCTGACCATCCCACCACGGGGCGGCGCCGCCAGGAACGGCCCGCCCTCACCGACACTCCGATCCAGTCGAAGTTAATAATTTCTCTCACCTGCCTTCTCTGTGCTTTACAATCCACCTTCGGAGATGGTACAAATGATTCTTCCAATTACATAATCTCAATCCCTCCGCCTTTTTCCCCCTGTCTCTGCGCCCATGCATCCAATGCCAGCCGTGCCTACCCACAGTCCAAGATGCGGATTGCCCCGTCTTTCCTTCGTGTTCGCCGTGTTCGTATTTCTCTGCTGCGTGGCGGGATCCCGCCCCGCTGATGCTGCCGACGAGGTGTCGCTGCCGATCTCCCGGGAACTGCTGAGTCATATCAAATACACTCCGGAACAGGTTCAGGCCCTTGCGCCACCGGGACCGCTCATCGCCTCGAAGGACCTCTGCATCTCCGCCGTCTATCATGCGGTGGGGAACCTGCCGATCTGGGTAACCGACGAAGGCCCCAGCGAACGGGCGGCCATTGCCCTGCGCTTCCTCCAGTCCGCCGCCGCGGAAGGCCTTTACCCCGAAGACTATGCCGTCCCGGAGATCATCCGCCTCTGGCCGTTGCGGAGCCCGGAAGATCTGGCCCTGCTCGACACCCTGCTGACCTACAACCTGCTGCTTTACGCCCATGACGTCAGCTACGGCCAGCTCGAATCCCGTTCGACCAATCCCAAGATCTTCCACGATACCGGCAGGCAGGATTTCGATCCCCTCGCCGCCATGCGCTCAATCGTCGCCGCCCCGGATCTCGACGCCCACCTGGCATCCCTGCCGCCGGTACATCGGCACTACCGCGCCCTGAAGACGGCGCTGCAGAAATACCGGGAACTCGCCGCCGCCGGGGGATGGCAATCGGTCCCGTCCGGGAGGACGATCCGCCCGGGAGAGATCGATCCGCGAATCCCCGCCATCCGCATCCGTCTGCACATCACCGGTGATCTTGAAACCATCGACCACAGCGACACCTTCTACGACGAATCCCTGAAAAAGGCCGTCATCACGTTCCAGAAACGCTACGGCCTCGATCCCGACGGCGCCATCGGCAACCAGACAATCGCCGCGATGAATATCCCGGCCAAACGTCTCGTCTCACAGATCATCGTCAACATGACCAGATGGCGCTGGCAGGCCCACGACCTCGGTAACAGATACGTCCTCGTCAATATCGCCGGCTACAACCTCAAGGTCGTTGAACAGGACGAGGTTGTCCTCGACATGCCGGTCATCGTCGGCGAGTTGGAGAACCAGACCCCGATCTTCAGTGACCTGATCCGATACATCGACTTCAATCCGTACTGGGTGATCACCCGCAGTATAGCCAGCAAAGAGGAACTGCCGCGACTGCGGCAGAACCCCCGCTATCTGGTCGACCGCAACGTCCGCCTGTACTCAAGCTGGGACCAGGATGCCGTCGAACTTGACAGCACCACGATCAATTGGCATGCCATCTCCCCCGAGCAGATGGCCCGCTATAAGCTGCGCCAGGATCCCGGACCGCTCAACGCCCTCGGCAGGATGAAATTCATCTTCCCCAACCGTTTCGCCATCTACATGCACGACACCCCGAAGCGGGACCTGTTCAGCCAGTCGACGAGGAGCTTCAGCCATGGCTGCATCCGGGTCAGCGATCCCATCGCCCTGGCCGCATACGCCCTGGCAGGGGAAAAACAGGATTGGACCGTCGAAAAGATCAAGGCCACGATCGACAGCGGCCGCAGGAAGGTCGTGAATCTGTCGGCCCCCCTCACCGTTCATCTCACTTATCAGACAACATGGGTTGACAAAGAGGGATCAATCCATTTTAATAGGGACGTTTATGGCAGGGACACCGAACTTTCCCTCGCATTATTGGAAAAAAACAACAACTTGAACAATTAGAACCAGGACGACAGATGAGAACAAACGAGACAATCAAGCGATTCTTCTTGAGCCGCCGCAAGTTCCTCACCGCCTCGGCTCAACTGGCGCTCGGACTGCTCCTCAGTTCCCCCCTCGACGCCCTCTCCACTCCCACCGAATCGCACACCCTCTCATTCGTTCACACCCACACCGGAGAGCAGCTGAAAATCCCCTACATTCCCGGCAGATATCCTCAGACGGCAAAATCACAGCTGAAGACCTTCCTCCGTGATTACCGTACCGGCGACACCCACGTCATCGACCCGACCCTGATGGAAATCCTCAGCCGAATCCAGCGGATCAGCGGTAGCAAGGGGGTCTATGAGGTCCTTTCCGGCTACCGGTCCCCCCGGACCAACGCCTATCTGCGGCGGAAAAGTCCGAAGGTGGCCAAGGACAGCCTCCACATGCAGGGGATGGCGATCGATGTCCGTCTCACCGATGTAAAAACGCGGGAACTGCGCGACATCGCCAGGCAGCTCCGGTGCGGAGGGGTCGGATATTACGCCAAATCTGATTTCCTGCATCTCGATACCGGCCAGGTCCGCTGCTGGTAGCGCCAGGCACCGGCCGTTCTCCGTCCCCGTCATGATCCCCATGACGGGGTCACCCTCTGCCCCGGCGATCGCCTTCAATGCCCATCGACATCGACTCCTTCCTCGACACGGTTGCCCGGACTGTCGCCGAGAGCCGGACCCCGGTGGTCGACCTGATCGCCGTCCAGACCCGGGACCCCTTCAGGATTCTGGTTGCCACCATCCTTTCCGCCCGTACCAAGGATGAAGTCACCGCGGTAGCGGCCGACAAGCTCTTTCGCGTCGCCGATACCGCCGACAAACTGGCCCGCCTGGCCGAAGCGGAGATCGCGAACCTGATCTACCCGGTCGGGTTCTACAGAAGCAAGGCCGGGTATCTCGTGCGCCTGCCCGAGGCACTGGAGAAATTCGGCGGTCGGGTCCCCGAGTCCATCGACGACCTGGTCACCCTGCCCGGAGTCGGCAGGAAAACCGCCAATCTCGTGCGCAGTGTGGCCTTCGGCAAACCGGCGATCTGCGTCGACACCCATGTCCACCGCATCATGAACATCTGGGAATACGTCGACACCGACTCCCCGCTGAAGACCGAAATGGCCCTGCGCCGAGTCCTGCCGGAGCGGCACTGGCTCAGGGTCAATTCCCTGCTGGTCGCCTTCGGCCAATCCATCTGCCGGCCCGTCAGCCCCCACTGCGATGCCTGCCCGCTCCTTGGCCGCTGTCCGCAACGCGGCGTCACCCCGAGAAAGATTATGAAAAAATCCGCCGGCGACACCAGACACCCCCTCCGTTTCATCTCCTGGAACGTCAACGGCATCAGGGCAGCGGCGCAGAAAGGGTTTCACGGGATCCTGACCGGTTTCGATGCCGACATCATCGCCATCCAGGAGACCAAGGCCCACCCCGACCAGCTCCCGCCCGAGTTGAAGAACATCGACGGCTACACCTCGTACTGGCATAGCGCCGAACGCAAGGGCTACTCCGGGGTTGCCATTTACAGCCGCCTTCCACCGGAGCAGGTCATCACCGGGATCGGCATCCCGGAATTCGACGGCGAAGGCCGGGTGCTGACCCTCGAATTTCCGACGTTCTACCTCATCAACATCTATTTCCCCAACAGCGGCGAGGGGCTGAAACGCCTTGATTACAAGCTTCGCTTCAACCGCGAGCTGATCGATTTCGCCGGCCGCCTGAACCGGGACAAGGCATTGATCCTGTGCGGCGATTTCAATGTCGCTCACAAACCGATCGACTTGAAAAACCCGGCGGCGAACGTCAAAAACGCCGGCTTCACCCCGGAGGAGCGGGCCTGGATGGATTCGTTCATCGACGCCGGCTTTATCGACACCTTCAGGATGTTCAACCAGCAGCCGGAACAGTACACCTGGTGGAGCTACCGCTTCAACGCCAGGACCAAGAACGTCGGGTGGCGCATCGATTACTTCTGCGTCGACCAGGCCAGCCGCGACAAAGTCAGGAATGCCGTCATCCTCCCGGAGATCATGGGGTCGGACCACTGTCCGGTGCAGCTCGACTTTTCAGCCTGAGCCGCGCATCGGATATCCTTGTTCTCCACCCGCCGCAACGCCCCTGTCTGCACGCGGTGTTTTCCGCTATCACCGGCATGGATCGATAAAGAAATCCGGCCGTACCGCGGCCAGGTGATCCAGCAGTTTCCGATGCCCGGCCGGAAAACCATATTCCGACAATTCGCCGGCCGTCACCCAGCGGCAGTCCTGGGCCGCCGCAAGCCGGGCCACCGTATCGCTGCCGACCAGCCGGCAGGCGAAGCAGTGGAGCACGACCTTGTAGCGGGTATAAAAATGGGTGACGGTGGTGAGGCGACGACAGATCTTCACCTCGAACCCGGTCTCCTCCCGATACTCCCGGATCACCGCCTCTTCCGGACTCTCTCCATCCTCCAGTCGGCCGCCGGGAAACTCCCACAGGCCGCCCCAGATATCGTCCGCCAGTCGCTGCTGAATGAAAACCCGCCCTGCGTGGGACAGGATGGCCGTCGCCATCTGTATCAGGACGATCTCGCGACGACTGGCCGGTACCGGCCTGTCCGCCACCGTGCCGCGCAACCGCGCCCGACAGACCTCTGCCAGCGGGCAATGGTCGCAGTCCGGGTTCTTCGGAGTGCAGATCAGACCGCCGAGATCCATCAGGGCCTGGTTGAAGATTCTGGCCTTGCCGGGAGGCAGCAGGGCCGCGGCCAGGGCGTCGATCCGTTGCCGGCAGCCGGCTGTCTTGACCGGTTGTTCGATATCGTAGAGACGGGCCAGGATCCGTGCGACATTGGCGTCGACGACCGCGATATCCTGACCGCAGGCGATGCTGGCGATGGCGGCGGCGGTATAGGGACCCACCCCAGGCAGAGACAGCAGCTCACTGTAATCACAAGGAATATCTCCGTCGTAGCGATCCATCAGCAGCCGGGCGGCGCGGTGCAGGTTGCGGGCCCTGGCGTAGTATCCGAGCCCCTCCCAGTATTTGAGAATTTCCTGCTCGGTCGCCGCGGCAACGGCAGCCAGGTCGGGAAAGCGGGAGATCCAGCGGTGGAAGTAGGCCACCCCCCGCTCCATCTGAGTCTGCTGCAGCATGATCTCGGAGATCCAGACGTGATAGGGATCGTAAGTCCGCCGCCACGGCAGGTCGCGTTGCGTCCGCCGGAACCAGGGAAGGAGCCGTCGCCGGATCGATTCGATCATCTCCTGCATTTTAGAAACCCAATCCTTCCAGCAGCACCAGTGCCAGCGTATAGGTGATCAACGACAGCAGGGTGGAGAGCATGATGATCGAGCCGGACAGCTCGGCGTCTCCCCGCATCTGCTGGGCCATGATGTAGGCGACGGTGGCGGTCGGAGTCGCGGCGAAGATCACGCCGATGGCCAGTTCCCTGCCGCGGATGCCGAACACGAGCAGGATCCCGGCGGTGATCAAGGGCAGCCAGATCAGCTTGATCGCGGTGGCGATCAAAGACTTTGAAATATCGCCGCGCAGCCGCTGCAGGGAAAAGGAACCGCCGATGGCCAGCAGGGCCAGCGGCAGGGCCATGCCGGCGACGATATGCAGACTGCGCTCGATCACCTGCGGCAGGGGGATGTCGAGAAAGCTCCACAGGATGCCGGCAAAGGAGGAGATGATCAGGGGATTGCCGCCGATCTGGCGGATCCAGAACCAGGGTCCGAGATTCCGGCCTTGCTGCCGGTGTGGCAGCAGCAGGGCGAGGATTCCGAAAAAATTGTAAAACGGCACCAGGAACCCGAGGAGGATGCCGGCGGCCGCGAGGCCCTCGCCGCCGTAGGCGTTGAAGACAATCGCCAGACCGATATAGGCGATATTGCCGCGGAAGGTCCCCTGGCAGAAACTGCCGCGGGCTTCCGGGGGATAACCGCGCCAGGCGGCAAAGCCATAGGCGAGGAAAAAGGTCAGCAGGACGGCAGCCAGCATCCCGGCGAGCAGCAGGCCGTTGAAACTGGTGGAAAAATCGGCCCGGGCGATTTCGTGAAAGAGGAGGGCCGGCAGCGCCAGGAAATAGACCAGCCGGTTGAGTTGATAAAGGAAACTGTCATCGACCAGTTGCGCCATTTTCAGGCCGAACCCGAGCCCGATGACAAGAAAGACCGGCAGGACGATGATCAGAATATCGAGAAACAGCGGCATCGCAGATCCTGGTGGCCGCAAGGATGGCACAGGTCGCTGCCAGCGGCGGCATGCTTACTTGGGGGGATACGGAACAGCACGAGGCCCCCGGAAATGCTGCCGGGGACCTCGTGCGAAGCAACGGTAGATTGGGGTTCGGGCCGGCTACTATTGCCTGGCCGGCTCCCCCATCCCCTGCGGTTGAGCTCCGAAGGGATCATCCGGCTCGTATGCCGGCGCCCAGCCATTTTCCCGGACCTTGCCGCCTGTATCGCGACTGTCGACCTCGGCAATGAGATTGGGGTCGATCGCGTTCATCTCCTGCTCGACCCGCTGGATATTGCCCAGAACCTTGTCGGTGATGTCGGCACGCGGGTATTTGACCAGAATCCCCTTGAGCAGGCGACGGGATTCGATCAGCAGATTTTTCCTGACCTCGACATCCCCGGTCCTGGTGTAGCGGATGAAGAGATCGGCCGCTTTACGGCGGTCTTCCCTGGCCGCCATCGATGAGATCTCGACGATCTTGGCATCCGCCCTGGCCCCGAGTTCAGTTTCCGTCATCCCGTCGAAAACCTTGATCGCCTCGTCGTACCGACCGGAGCTGACCAGCTGCAGACCGTTGTTCCACCGCTGCTCCAACTCCTGCTCCTGCGCCATCTTGGTGGTTTCCCGCTCGGCTGCTTCCGCCAGGCCCAGCTCATCGAGCCTGGCGTTGAGGAGATCCCGCTGCTGGTCGTTGATCATGTCGGCCCGCTGGGCCTTGATCATGGCCGCCGCCTCCTGGTACTTCTTTGCTCCAGCCAGGCGATCGATCTCGGCAACGATGCCGCTGAACCAGGCATCGCCCGCCTTGTTCATCTCATCCCGGATCGCCTTGACATTTGCGGCGACCGACGAGCGGGGATAATCGGCCAGATATTTCTCGGCCTCCCAGACGATCCGGAAGCCGTCCTGTTCCGGCAGGTACCCCAGATAATTGCGGACCAGGCCGGAATAGGCGGCGAGCTCGAGACTGGCCTGCTGGTCACCGCCGAGCAGCGGCAGATGCATCCTGGCCCAGGCGTCGACACTGGCCAGGGCGAGATAATCCTTGGAAATCTGGACATACTGGGCCTGGGCGTCCTGATAACGGCCGATGGCGATGCAGAGATCGGCAAGGATTTTCCGCAACGGCAGGAGCTCGGCCGGAGAACGGCCGTCCGCCTCCATCCTGCCGACAATCCCCCGGTACAGGTCGGCGGCCTCTTCCTCCTTCTGCAGATACACCAGGGCATCGGCATACAGCATCTTCGCGTCGAGACTGGTCTGTTCCTGCTGTTGCGGCGACAGCCCCTGCCAGGCCTGTTCAATCTCACGATACTTCTTCTCTGTCGACAGGGCGGCGATCCGGCCGTCGAAGGACTGCCCACCCTGATCCGGCCGCCCTCCGGGAGTGGCCACAGCCACCGGCCCGACCAGCCGGCCACAGTCGCTTTCGACAAAATCCAGGTCCCGCTGCTGCAGGACCAGCATCTTGCCGCTGTAGATGCTGTTCGCCGTCACATCGCTCCTGTCGCCGGTTTCGACCGCGGTGCGCATCATGTTGTAATCGGCGAGAATTCGTTGCATCTGCCGATAACAGTCGCCCATCATGGCCCGCTGGTCCGGGCTCAGTTGCCGACCGGCCCCGGTGTTGAGCTCATTCCAGCGCCGGAATTTGCCGCTGTAGGCCTCGATGCGGGCGGTGATGGCCTCGAGCGACGGGGGCTTCAAGGCCCCCGAGGCCTCTTCCCGGAGGGCTTCATCGAGATTCCTGGACACGGCTGGCTGACGAAGGGATGCCCCCGCCGCCGCCCCAACCGACTGTTGCTCGAGGGGTCCTTTGATCGTCCGTTCCAGTATCGGGCCGGCAACCGGCTCCGGTGCTGGCGTCGTCTGTCTGCCGGGGTGGGCACATCCGCCGACGGCCAGCAGACCGCACAGGGCCGCAGCCGTTACAAGTGTCTTATGCATGACAATATCGATATGTTTGAGTGAAATTGGTAGTCAAACGACACAAAGGACCGGGTGGGATCTTTATATCCCGTCGACAGCCGGCCATCCGACCTTCCTCCGCATCATCTTCCGTCCGTGAATCTACCACAGAATGCCTCGGGCCGCCAAGGCTAAGCCAGAGACATCGATGAATGGCCAACCGACAAACGGGACCGGGTCAATCGCTGGTAAACCCGGCCTTGCCATTGTTCCTCCAGAACGGCCGGTAGTTTCGGCCGAGAACAATCCCGCCGCCGGCACCTGGCTGTCCGAAGGTCAGAATCGAAGACCGATACCGGTCGCTTTCGGCAATCACCCGCGGCGGTTCGCTTACCACCCCGCCCCGCTCTGCATCCGCCGCGAAGTTGAACTGCCCGAGGTCGTCACGAACCAGGGAGATCCCCGCCGATGTCCGCACTGCATCTCCGAGCCGTTCCGCGTACCCTTTCTCGCGAATCAGCATATTGACGATATCGATCCAGGCCGGCAAGGCCCCGGCCGCCCCGGTTATCCGCGTACTGCTGCGGCGCATGACGCGGTTGTCGTCGTAGCCGACGTAGACGCCGACGGCGTAGCCATCTTTCAAGGTCAACGCCCCCCCTGCCTTGGACAGGCCGGGCAGATAGCCGAAAAACGAGGCGTTGGTGTAGCTGTTGGCGGTTCCGGTTTTGCCCATCAGCGGCAGCGGCGCCCCGGTGCCGGTGCCGCTGCCCTGCGATTCCCCGTGAACTCTGACACCCTTGTCCGCCTGTCGGCCGGTACCATATTTGACCACATTTTCCAGGATATGACCGAGAACGATGCTGGTCCGTGGATCGACGGCCTGCTTCGCCCGACGGTGCGGTCGGTAGAGGAGCTCGCCGCCGGCCGATTCGATCCGGTCCAGAACCGCCAGGAGATCCTTGTCCTCCTCGTTCTCATAGCCATAGGTGCTGACTGTCCCCGTCACCAGCCCCTCGTATGTTCTGACCATTTCCAGCAAGGTGACGACATTGGCGCCGAGAGGGAAGGAGAGGACCGGCTCGAGGTTGCTGCCGACCCCCATCTGCCGGGCAAATTCAACGAGGTACTTCAGGCCCACCAGGACCCGGAAATCACTGACGACGGACAGGACCTCGAAACTATAGGGCGGAAGCTGCTTCAGCCGCTGCAGTTCCGTTTCGATCTGCCGCTCCGCCAGATCATAGGCAGCGACGGACAGAACCCCGTTCAATTTGACCCGGCTGAAAAAATCCCTGCGCTCCGCATCGCCGTGGTTCAGCAGGACCGCCTGCACCTCCGACCTGCCGACACGCTGCAGCGAAGGTGAGACGGAGTTGGCTCCCTGAAAATAATATTGACCGGTAGAGCGGTCATAATAGAGGTCGGCGGAAGATACGCCGGAACCGAATGAGTCCGGTTCGAAGGGGCCAAGCGGGGTCTCGGCCTGGAGGACATAGGCCCGGAATTTTCGACGCAGATCGGCGAGAGCCAGAAACGATTCGGACAGGATTTTCTGCCGCCGCCCCAGTTCCTGGCGTTCGTTGGTGATATTTCCGGCCTGGCCGCTGGCAAATTCGCGGTAGACGCTTTGGCGAATCTTTTCGAAGCCGAGGCCGTAATGCAGTTTCTTCAGCTTTCTGTACTCGTCGGCCATCCCTTCGAAGATGAAATCGGCCTCAAGGTTAATGACGGCACTGGTATACGCGGCCGCCCGCAGGACCTCGTCGCTGACCTGGATGCCGTGTTTGTCACGAAGCCTGCCCCGGTAGGTCTTGTACGGCTCCTCCGCAGTTCCGGTCTTGTATGGGGCCAGACCCACCCTCTCGGCGACCTCCCGGAACTGCTGGGCATTGAGATGATCGCAGAGATGAGCGGCGAGCCACACGGAGGCGAGGTTCTCCGAGTGCACCCCCGCCCAGCTCATCGATACCGACTCGAATGGACTGACGTGGTCAGGGCGGGGAAAATACGGCATACCCTGAAAGATAAAGATATCACGTTTGTTGCTGAGCAGGTCGGCGCTGTTCCAGCCGAGCTGCAGCGCCGCGGCATAGACGAAAGGCTTGAACGAGGAGCCCATGGTTCTTCGGGCATATACCGCCCGGTTGAAGAAGCGGTTCTCCGAACCACCGGCCATCGCCTGGATCCGACCGTCCTTCATGACCAGTGCCCCGCCCTGGATCTCGGGAAATTTCTCCAGATCAAGGATCGCCGTGCCATCCTCCCTGACCTTGCGGATGCTGACCCAGGCCCTGTCGCCCTCCTTGATCTGTGCCAGGAGACGGTCCGCATCCCTGGGCGACGGTTCCGACCACAAATCCTGGGCCCATTTGACCCGGGCCTCGACAACACGGGAGAGGCCGGGATAATCGATCGTTCCCAGCCCCAGTCGGTTGTCGAGGGCAACCTCGACCGTCACTTCTTTGCCCTTGCCGGCGATCCTTGTGATGACGCCGAAGACGAAGGCCCCCTCTTTCAGCACGCCGTCACCCTGATAGTCGAGCTCCTTCAATCTGGCCTGGACCTCAGCCCGTTCATACCCGCTGAGCCGAACATCGAGCCTCGACAGTTCCCGACGCAAGGCATAGAGAGTCTGATCCTGCAGATTCTTGTCAACTGTGGTGATGACCCGCACGCCGGAGGTGGCGATGTTGTCGATGCCGTGGACCGCCAAGGCCCCCTGAACCTCGGCCGAGGAGACCGCGTCCTTGACCATCTCCATGACATAGTTGAGGGAATAGCCTACCCTCCCCTGCTTGAACCGGATGGCGGCTCCACGGGCCTGATTGTAGGTCGGCTCATTGATCATGCCCAATTCGTGCATCTGATCGAGCACATAGTCCTTGCGGATCTCCGCCTGACGCCGCGCCTCGGCCTCGTCCACATCGGTCTTCTTGATGAAAGGATTGTAAAAATTGGGCCGTTTGACACTGCCGGCAATAAACGCACACTCCACCAGGGTCAATTCTTCCGGCATCTTGTCGAAGTAATAGCGGGCCGCCACCCCCAGGCCATGACCATTGCCGCTGACAAAGAACTGGTTGGCGTAGAACTCGAAAATCTTCTCCTTCGGATAGTGGTATTCGAGCCGCAGCGCATACAGCAGCTCCTTCAACTTCGCCCGCAGGGACCGGTCCGTCCGCTTGAACAGGTTCTTTGCCGTCTGCTGGGTGAGGCTGCTGCCCCCCTGAACGACCTTTCGCGCCTGAAGATTCTTCAGCGCGGCACGAATGATGCCGACCGCATCGAATCCGATATGAGAGAAAAACCTGCTATCCTCCGAGGCAACCATCGCATTGACAAAGGCCTGCGGCATCTGCTCGAAATCGACGTACTGGCGGTGGGCGTCGTCGAAAAAAACTCCCAGTTTGGTAACGCCGTCATTGTAGTAGACATCGCTCTCCTTGCTGAGAATTTTTTTAATATTTTCAACTGTTATCTGATCGCCTGGGTGCAGGACGACAAACCAGTAGTATGTCGCTGCCAGACCGGCTACACCAACGCATAGAAGGGTAAGGATGAGGAAAACGAATTTCTTCAACATGGGAGTTCCCCGGAAGATGATTCCCCCTGGTGTGTTCTCGACGGCGCAACGGCGTCTTTAAACCATTTCCGGGCGGATAATGTCTTGCAATTCTTCACAACATCGGTTTTAACTACTTCAGCGTGAGCAGTGCCGAATCGGCAGATGTGCAATGTACATGGTTACTTAAGATATCTCAACAAGCTTTTGGAAGAGAGAAACGCCGCGGATCGCACTTCCTCGAAAGGCTGTAGACACACGGGACAACGCATGTTCTACAAACACCTTGAACAGTTCCACCTCCTCCTTGTCCTCCTCTTCGCCTTGTCACTCACCGGTTGCGCCAGTGAGAGCCGGTTAAACCCACTTTCGGATCCATCGTCCTCCCTGTCGTCCGACAGGCGAAATGCAGACGGAAGCGAGGATCCCGACCTCAGTCTCGAAGACGTCGAGGCCCAGGGAAGCCTTGAACAGGAAATGGCGGCCCTGCGCCAGACCGGGATGTGGGACAGCGAGACCTCTCCCGTCACCCAGCGGGATAAGGAAAGATCTATCGACACTTTCCCACTGGTGATGAACAAACAGGTCGAGATGTACCTCAACCTCTTTCAGACCCGGCATCGTAAAATCTATGAATCATGGCTTTCCCGATCTTCGATTTATCTCTCGCTGATGGAGAAGGAGTTGAAGAACGCCGGGTTGCCACGCGAACTGATCTACCTCTCGATGATCGAAAGCGGCTACAATCAGCGCGCCTGCTCTCCGGCCAACGCCGTTGGCCTGTGGCAGTTCATCGATGGTACTGCCAGGCAGTATAATCTCGATATCAACACCTTTGTTGACGAGCGGCGGGACGCCGAAAAGTCGACCAAGGCCGCTGCCGCCTTCCTGTCTGAACTGTATCGGGAATTCGGTGACTGGCATCTGGCGGTTGCCGCCTACAACGCCGGAGCGGGAAAGATCGGCAGGGGTCTCACGAAATACAATGTTTCCAGTTTCTGGGAACTTGCCCGGGAAGATTATCTCGCCCTGGAAACAAAACGCTACGTCCCGAAACTGATTGCCGCCATCATCATCGGCAAGAATCCTGAAAAGTACGGATTCACCAAGGTGCAGAAGTTCCGCCCCCTTCAATACGCGACGATGAAGGTCCCGCCCGGACTCAGCCTTGATGCCCTCGCCGTGGTATGCAACACCTCGGTGAAGGAAATAAAATTTCTCAACCAGGAATTACGTCAGGGCAAGACCCCGCCCAATCGCCCCGATTACGAGGCCAAAATTCCCGTCGCCGCCCAGGAAATCGCCGGCAGGAACATTTCGCGGCTGCATAGCGTCGTCACGACAGGCTTCAAATCCTACCGGATCAAACGCGGCGATACACTGTCGTCGATCTGCAGCACCTACGGCATCAACAAGACCACCCTCCTCAAGGTCAACAATCTCCGCAGCAAGAAACTCACCCGCGGCCAGTACCTCCGTATTCCCTATAACACCGTGTCCTATCAAATCCTGCCCGAGGGCAGCAAAATGGCCCTTGCCGCCAACAAGAGCAACCTGATCCTGCACCGTGTAAAGGCGGGAGAGCACATCTCGAAAATCGCCTCCAGGTATAACGTCACCCCCCAGATGATCGCCTCCTGGAATGGCTTGAGCAGTGTCAACAAGATCTCCGTCGGTCAGCAGTTGGCGCTGTATCCGGCCGACAGGACGATAACAACCATCCCGGGGGCAGTGACGATTGCATCGCTGGAGGATGACGAGATCGGAACCGCCTCCGCCCCCCGTTCCGGCAGCGATACGGTCAGGGTGCTGACAGCGGATAAGAAAAAAATGTCGCACCAGCCGACCACGGTCGCGGCATCCAGCAGGAAAAATGGCGCCATTGCCCACGCTCAGAACAAGACGAGCGTCAGGGGAGCACGCATACACACCGCCCAGACCATTTCCGCCCAGACGGTGCAGAAAAACATATCCTCCGCCCAAACCTCCCGAACGCTCTCTTCCTCTACGGGTAAGACCGTCCTGGCTAATTCGCTCAAGAAGAAAAGCAATGGCAACAGAGTCAAGCTCAAAGACAGCTACAGCTTGTATCAGGTGAAAGATGGGGATACCCTGTGGACTATCTCCAAAAAATTCAATGTCTCCTCCGTTCACATCAAGGAGTGGAACAACCTGAAATCCAACGTCATCCATCCTGGAAGCCAGCTGAAAGTCAAAGGAGTCTGAAGTAATCACCTCCTCTTTTTCACTACGGCACCATAATCAGGGGCTCCTGCCTTTCCGTTTCGTCGGACACGTATTACATTTGTCTGCATGAACGTCTTCCGAACAATCGCTCGCGAGCGGTGGTATCGCTCAACCAGCTCAACATGGTCTCATGATTGCAACTGCTGAAACTCACGAATACGGTCCCGATGTCCATTTTCTCAGGCATGGAGATCGGGAGATCATTCTGGTCGGAACTGCCCATATCTCCCAGGAATCAGTCGACCTTGCACGAACGGTCATCGACCGGATGCAACCGGACTGCGTCTGTCTTGAACTTGATGACAAAAGATACCAGGCCCTTACCCAGAAAGAACGATGGCAATCCCTTGATCTGAAAGCGGTAATCCGCAACAAGCAACTGTCGACCCTGGTGATCAGTCTGTTCATGGCCTCTTACCAGAAAAAACTCGGCAACAAACTGGGAGTCACCCCGGGGGCGGAACTGCTCGCCGCCGATCAAGCCGCCAAAGACAGGCAGATCCCGGTTTCTCTCTGTGACCGGGATATCCGGATCACTCTCCGCCGCGCCTGGAAATCAACCTCTCTGTGGAAGAAAGGCTATCTGGTGACCTCGCTGCTCGCCAGTATCTTTGACGATACCGAGATCAGCGAGGAAAAGCTGAGCGAACTGAAGCGAAAGGACGTTCTCACCGAGCTGATGGACGAACTGGGCGAGACCCTTCCCGATCTCAAGCGCGTCCTGATCGACGAGCGTGATATCTACCTCGCCGAAAAGATCAAGAGTTCGCCGGGCCAACGCCTCGTTGCCATTGTCGGCGCCGGCCATATCAGCGGCATTGTACGGGAACTGGCAATCGACAATCGGCAGCGGATTGCCGACATCAGCACCATTCCGGAGGTGTCATCGACCTGGAAAATTGCCGGTTGGGGGATCCCAATCTTCATTATCGGCTCGCTCGTTGTCATCGGCATTCAGAAAGGGGCGTCGGTTGCCGGCGCCAACTTTCTGTTCTGGGTCCTGGCTCACGGCATTCCAGCCGCCCTTGGGGCCATGATCGCCTTGGCCCATCCCTATACGACCATCGGCGCATTTTCCGCCGCTCCTTTTACCAGTCTTACCCCGCTGATTGGAGCAGGTTACGTCACCGCCTTCATCCAGGTCATGCAGCGCCCGCCGGTCGTTCGCGAATTCGAGACAGCCGGGGTCGACATGACCACGCTCAAGGGCTGGTGGCGCAACAAGTTCCTGCGGGTTCTTCTCGTTTTCTTCCTGACCACCCTGGGCTCGGCCTTTGGCACATGGGTCGGCGGCTACAGGATCCTGAGTGATCTTGTTGGCTGACACCACCTCTCATTATTGATCGTAATTTACCCATATGAACGAAATAACAGAACAATATGCCTCCATTCTTACGCCCCGTCAGAAAAAATTCCTCAAAGGTCTCGGCCACGATCTCCCTCCGGTGATACTGGTCGGCAAAGAGGGGATGAGCGACCGGCTTATCGGTGCAACCGATCTCGAACTGACCCGACACGAGTTGGTCAAGATCAAAATCGGCAACAACAGCGGCCTCGAAAAACATGAAACCGCCAGTTCCCTTGCTGCAGCGACACAGAGCACCCTCGTCCAACTCATTGGCAAGACGGTCCTCCTCTACCGGAAAAATCCGGAACGACCGAAGGAAAAGCAGCTGGTATTGCCGAAAGGTTGAAACCCGGATCCTCCCGCCCCTCACAGGGCCTGCCGGATTTTGACACCTGATCTTGTCAGGCTGACTGCGGCTCCAATTGGGACCGCGGCAGACCTTCACCCTCCCGTTTGCGGCAACTGGCGGCAACGGATATCTTTCCCGGATGTCAAACGAGATCGATGAGTCGAGTGGCCCCGCCCTGGCTCGCAAGAAGCAGTTCCGGCCGCTGTGAATCGGTAAGAACACGGTTGGCCGCCGCCATTGCCAGCTGCGGGGTATTGTTCATCTCACTGAGATGGGCGAGAACCACCAGTTGCAGATCTTCATGGAGCAGCGTCTGGAGGAAGGCCGCGGCATCTTCATTGGCCAGATGCCCCTGGGAGGAGCGGACCCTCTGCTGCAGGGCCGGTGGATAGGGACCGTTTTTCAACAGCTGTAGATTGTGATTGAATTCGAGAATGATGGCGTCGCAGGCCGAAAGCCGCTGCCGCATGAGATGGCTGGCCCGCCCGGTATCGGTGCAGTAGCCGAGGGTCACCCGGTCGCTCTTGATCACGTAACCGACGGGATCAGCGGTATCGTGGGAAATCCGAAACGACCGGATCATCAGATCGTTGACAGTGAATTCGCCACCGGTCTCGTATTCCTGCCGTTTCCACAGTTTTTTGAGAGTGGCCTCACCACCCGCAAAAGTGCCGGGATTGGCATGGACCGGCAGACTGCAGCGGCGTGACAGGACGCCGACACCGGCAATGTGATCGTTATGATCATGGGTGAGGCAGATGGCGTCAAGATCGGCGGCATCCCTGCCGATGCTCTTGAGCCGGCCGACAATCTCCTTGCCGGAAAAGCCGCCGTCGATCAGGATGGCTGTCCCGCCACTCTCGATGTAGACGCAGTTCCCTCTGCTGCCGCTGCCGAGCACGGAAAATCGCATCTCAAATACCGGTATGACCGAAGCCGCCGGCAGCCCGGTCGGTGGCGTCAAGCTGCTCGACGACCCGTAATTCCGCCCGGATGACCGGCGCCAGCACCAGCTGAGCGATTCGATCGCCGCGACTGACCCGAAAGGGGGCCACGCCAAGGTTGATCAGCGCAACCTTGACTTCGCCGCGATAATCGCTGTCGATCGTCCCGGGACTGTTGATCAGGGTCAGGCCATGCCGCAGGGCCAGGCCGCTTCTCGGCCTTACCTGGATTTCATACCCCGGTGGAATGGCGACGGCAAAGCCGGTCGGAACGAGGGCGATCCGCCCCGGATCGATCTCGACATCCTGCTCCACCGCCGCCCGGACATCCATGCCGGCGGCAAGAGCGGAGTGGTAACGGGGGAGATCGAGATCCTGTGTCTTCAGCGGATCCAACCAGCGCAACCTGACGACGACTCTCTCCGTTTCGCTCGATTTCCCTGGCCCCACCGGACACCCCCTAAAAAAAATGCCGGCTCATACGGGCCGGCATCTCCTGATTCATTACTGCGAAATCCCGAGCCTATTCCATCAACGCTTTACGGCTCAGGCGGATACGGCCCCTGTTGTCGACATCGAGGACCTTGACTTCGACCTCGTCGCCTTCCTTGAGGACATCAGTCACCTTCGCCACCCGTTTGACATCGAGCTCCGAGATGTGGATCAATCCGTCGGTACCAGGCAGGATCTCGACGAAGGCTCCGAAATCCTTGATCGTCTTGACGACTCCCTTGTATACCGCACCGATTTCGACCTCGGCGGTGATCTCGCGCACCCGGTTGATGAGGGCCTCGGCCAGTGTCCCGTTGATGGTGAACATCTTTACCAGGCCCGAATCGTCGACCTCGATCTTGGCATCGTACTCGGCCGACAGCTCCTTGATAACTTTGCCACCGGGGCCGATCAGGTCGCGGATCTTGTCCGGATTGATCTTGTGAACGAAATATTTCGGGGCGTGTTCGGCCACCTCTTCCCGGGCCTTCGAGATCCCCTTCTCCATTTCTCCCAGGATATGGATCCGTCCGCTTTTCGCCTGCTCCAGGGCCGCCGCCATGATCGCCTTGTCGACACCGGCGATCTTGATGTCCATCTGCAACGAGGTGACACCGTGGCGCGTGCCGACGACCTTGAAATCCATATCGCCGAGATGGTCTTCGTCGCCAAGGATATCGGAGAGGATGACGACCTTGTCGCCTTCCTTGATCAACCCCATGGCAATGCCCGACACCGGCGCCTTCACCGGCACGCCGGCATCCATCAGGGCCATGCTGCCGCCGCAGACGGTCGCCATCGACGAAGAACCGTTCGATTCGAGAACCTCGGAAACCACCCGCACCGAATACGGGAAATCCTCCGCTGAAGGCAGGACGGCGGAAAGGCCGCGCATCGCCAGGTTGCCGTGACCGATGTCGCGTCGACTCGGTCCGCGAAGCGGCCTGGCCTCACCGACACAGTAAGGGGGAAAATTGTAATGGAGCATGAAGCGGTTGCTCTCTTCGCCGGTCAAGGTCTCGACCCGCTGTTGATCCCGTTCGCTGCCGAGGGTGGCGGACACCAGGGCCTGGGTTTCGCCGCGGGTGAACAACGCTGAACCGTGAGTCATCGGCAGATAGCCCACCTCGCAACTGATCGGCCGGACCTGGTCGAAACTCCGGCCATCGATCCGGACCTGGCGGTCGACGATCATCGACCGCATCAATTCCTTTTTGTAGGATGACAGCATGTCGCTGATCTGCCCCGCTCTTTCACCGCTGTCGTCAACCTGGGCGATGACCATTGCCTTCAATTCGTCATACAGGCGCCCTCGTTCCATTTTGTCGGCGGTGGATATGACCGTATCCAAGCCGGCGGCGGCGGCTTCCCTGACCTTGGCCTGAAGCGTCTCGTCGACGGTAATCTGCTCCACAACCCTTTTGGTCTTGCCGTTGGACTGCTGCAGATTCTCCTGCAGATCGATCAACGGCTGCAACTGTTCAAAGGCATAGAAGATCGCCGACAGGACAATGTCCTCGCTCAGTTCATCCGTCCGTCCCTCGACCATCACGACCGCGTTGCGGGTACAGGCGACGATCATGTCCATCGCTGACCCGGACAGTTCCTTGGCGGTGGGATTGAGGATGAACTGCCCATCGCTATAGGCGACCCGACCGCCGGCAACCGGCCCGTCAAAGGGGATGTCGGAGAGCGTCAGGGCGCAGGACGCCCCGGTCAACGCCAGGACATCGGGATCGTTCTGCTGGTCAGCGGAAAGAACCGTGGCAATAACCTGGGTTTCGGCACTGAAACCGGAAGCAAAAAGCGGACGCATGGGCCGGTCGATGATCCGGCAGGTCAAAACCTCGTGGTCACTTGGACGCCCGATCTCACGGCGAAAATAATTGCCGGGAATCCGGCCGACCGAGGCCAGCTTCTCCTGATACTCGATCGTCAGGGGCAGAAACCCGGCATCCGGCCGGTTTTCCTTGGCCGCCACCGCCGTTACCAGTACCATGGTACCGCCGCACCGTACGACAACAGATCCTGACGCCTGCTTCGCCAATTTACCGGTCTCAATGGAGATGACCTTACCACAGATCTCGGCTTCAACTTTTGTATACATGTTTTCTCCAGATGTTCAGCATCAGGGAACGACCAAGCGCCATTTTCCTGGCTGGATTATCCACCAGCCCCGTATGCTCTTTTTTATCCGATGGCCTTCAACTACAAAAAGCTCAGCCCGTCCCGGCAGTCCGGAACAGGCTGAGCGTCACAATGGCACCGACGTACGTCTCCACTCGATCCCTACACCAGGGAATGGGACTATTTTCTCAGACCAAGGTCCTGAATCAGGGTACGGTACTGCTGCACATCCTTTTTTTTCAGATAATCGAGGAGGCTGCGGCGCTGTCCGACCATCTTCAACAACCCCTGACGGGAATGATGATCCTTGGCATGGACCTTGAAATGCTCTGTCAGATACTTGATCCGGTCGGTCAGCAGTGCAATCTGCACCACCGAAGAACCGGTGTCGGATGGATGGATTTTATACTTCTCGATGATTTCACATTTTTTTATTGCTGATTGAGCCACAACAGATCCTCCTGAAGCAAGACGCTCGTTGATATCATGAAGTTGGTATTTTTTCTTTTCGTTTCGGGTGAGCCTGATCACCAGCTCGACCGCCTCTTCCAATCATGCCCTGAAGTTCCCAAAGCAAGGTGGCGTCCCCTGGGGTACTTCTCAAGATCATGATCTTCCTCTGCGGAGTGCAATATTATCGGACTATCCTGATTATTGCAAGAGATTACACGCATCCTCGACGGACATGGCCGCGTTCAGCACCTGCTGACGGTCGGCTCCAGTTCTCAGCACATCACCGGACAGACTGCCGTCGAGGAAAAAACATCCACTCCGCGTTCGCCGGAGTTCCTTGAGATAGGCGCCACAGCCAAGGCTCGCCCCGATATCGGCGGCAAGGGAACGGATATAGGTGCCCTTGCTGCATACCACCCGCAGACGAAGCAGGCATTCATCGCCGACAAGATCATGTTCACCGTCGGTCCGCTCGAGCACGAAGATATTCACCTCCCGCGGCTCCTTGACGATCGTGATCCCCCGCCGGGCGTAGTGATACAGTGGTTTGCCCTTATGCTTGAGAGCCGAGAAGGCCGGCGGGGTCTGCAACTGGGAGCCTCGGAATCCAGCCAAAACCCGTTCGATCTCGACGGCATCTTTTCTGCCGACAGCACAACGGTTGGTGACGGTTCCCTCGGGATCGAGGGTTGTCGTCTCCACGCCAAGACAGAGGGTGGCAAGGTACTCCTTCTCACCGTGCATAAATCGGGGAATCAACCTGGTCGCCGCCCTTCCGGCGCAGAGGATCAGCAGGCCGGAGGCAAACGGATCAAGCGTGCCGGCATGGCCGACCTTTTTCAGGCCCAGGACACGTCGAAGCCCCCGCACCATGGCAAAAGACGTCGGACCGGCGGGCTTGTCGACCAGAAAAATCCCGCCGGTGTCCTGAAACGACAGTTCCCTGGCAACGCTATCCGGCAATGCGACTGGGTCCATTACCGATCAACCGACGGTTTTGTCCAGCTGTACGCCAAGATCCTGACTCAGGACGCTGAGCACTTCGGTTCGAACTTCGGCCAGGTTTTTATCGGCGAAACGAAAACCGGCAGCGTTACGGTGTCCGCCGCCATTGAACATCTTCGCGATCTCGGCCACATCGCATTCACCTTTGGCCCGAAGGCTGACGGAGATATTCCCCGGCTGGACCTCCTTGATGAAAACAGCGACCTTCACCGTCTGCAGCGACCGCGGATAATCGATGAATCCCTCAATGTCCTGGGCCGCGGCACCGCTCGCCACGAACATGTCCGGCGTCACGTGGATACAGGCGATCTGGTCGGCGGCGTAGAGGGTCAGCGTCGCCAGGACGAGCTGCAGCAGTTTCAGCCGGACGACGCTGTAATTATCATAGATCTTACAGGAAATTTCGGCAGGATTGACCCCGGCTTCAAGCAGTTTGGCTGCAATTTCAAAGGTTCGGGGATGGGTCGAGTCAAAGCGGAATGATCCTGTGTCGGTACAGATCGCCACATAGAGATGAAAGGCGCAGGAATACGATATCTCCACCCCCAGGGCCATGGCCAGTTCGTACACCATCTCACCGGTAGACGATCGGCTCGGCTCGACCCAGCGGCACACGCCGTACTCCTTATGGGATTTATGGTGATCAATCACCATCAGAGAGGTGATGGCCAGCAGTTCATCCTTGTACTTGCCGAGGCGATTGTCGTCGCCGCTGTCAAGGGCGATGACCGCCGTCTTGTCTTGCACCTGGCGGGCAAAGTCATGCAGGGCATCGAGATCGCAACTGGCCCTGCTGGCACCGGGAAGGAAGGCGTACAGCTGCGACACCGGTTCCTCGACAAAACAGAAGACCTCCTTGCCGAGACTTTCAAGGACATCGGCAAGCCCGAACATCGAGCCAAGCGCATCGCCATCCGGATGAATATGGGTCAACAGAACGAAACGTTGATTGTCGGAGATACACTTCGTTATGGCCTCAGGAATTCCCGTCACCGTGATCCCTCTCATCTGCAATTTCCTGGAAAATACTATCCAGGTGCTCGACCTTCTCCGCTACCTCGTCATACTTGAACTGCAGGGTCGGGGTATAGCGCATGTTCATGGTCCTGGCGAGATGGGTACGCATAAACCCCTTCGCCCGCTCCAGTCCTTCCGTTGCCGCCCGCACCGCCTTGCGGTCACCAAGGATGGTAAAGAATATTTTGGCATTCTGAAGGTCATCACTGACCTCGACCCGCGAGATGCTGACACCGGCCAGTTGCGGATCGCGCACCTTTGTCAGGATCAGCATCGCCAATTCCTTCTGAATGACATCGGCCACCCGTGCAGACCGTTTTTGTCCGGCACGACCCAGCCCCAGTGCATCAAACGTTCTTTTCGGGTCGAAGCTGCCTGCCATACCTTTCACCTCACTCAAGCGTCGCCTCGACCTCGCGCAGCACGAAGGCCTCGAGGTTGTCGCCGATCTTCAGATCGTTGAAGTTTTCCACCCCGATGCCGCATTCGTATCCGGTCAGTACTTCCTTCACGTCATCCTTGAAGCGACGCAGCGAGGCAATCTTGCCGGTGAAAATCACGACTCCCTCACGGAGTACACGGACACTGGCATTGCGCTGAATCTTGCCATCAGTGACAGAACAGCCGGCTATCGTGCCTATTTTCGGGACATGGAAAATCTCACGGATCTCCGCATTACCGATGACATCCTCCTTGAAGGTCGGCTCGAGCATACCCACCATCGCATTACGGATATCGTCAAGGGCATGGTAAATGACATCGTAGGAGCGGACATCGACATTTTCCCGAACCGCCAAATCCTTGACCTTGACCGTCGGCCGGACGTTGAAGCCGATAATAATGGCCTCGGAGGCCGAAGCCAGGAGGATATCGGACTCGGTGATGGTACCGGTCCCCTCGTGCAGGACCTTGACCTTGATATCCTTGGTCGAGAGCTCTTCGGCGGCCTTGGCGAAGGCCTCGAGGGTCCCCTGGACATCGGCGCGGATAATGACGCGCAACTCCTGCACCTCGCCTTCGTTCATCTTCTCAAAGAGCTTGTCGAGGGATATCTTGGAGGTGGCTCCAAGTTCCATCTCTCTCGCCTTCAGGGCCCTGGCGCTGCTGACGCTTTTTGCCATCTTCTCGTCGGTAACCACGAGAAATTCGTCGCCGGCCGAGGGAACGCCGGAAAGACCCTGGACCTCGACGGGAATCGAAGGTCCGGCCTTTTTAATGGGCCGGCCCTTGTCGTCCAGCATCGCCCGGACCTTGCCGCTGAACTGACCGACGACGAAATGATCACCGCGATTGAGCGTCCCCTCCTGGACCAGCACGGTCGCCACCGCCCCACGGCCCTTGTCGAGTTGAGCTTCGACGACCCGTCCTTTGGCCTTCCTGGTCGGATCGGCCTTGAGTTCGAGCATCTCGGCGACCAGCTGGATACTCTCCATCAGGTTGTCGATACCGATATTTTTTTTCGCCGAGGTCTCGCAGTAGACCGTCTGCCCGCCCCAGTCCTCGGGAGCGAGATTGAGGTCGGACAGTTCCCTCTTGACCCGATCGATATCGGCATTGGGCTTGTCGATCTTGTTGACCGCCACCAGGATCGGAACCCCGGCCGCCTGGGCGTGATTTATAGCCTCACGGGTCTGATCCATAACGCCGTCATCGGCTGCCACAACGAGAATGACCAGGTCGGTTATCTGCGCCCCGCGCGATCGCATTTCGGTAAACGCGGCATGCCCCGGGGTATCGACGAACGTGACATCGCCGGCGCTGGAACGAACATGGTAGGCGCCGATATGCTGGGTGATGCCGCCCGCCTCACCGACCGCCACATCGGTCTTGCGAATCGCGTCGAGAATCGAGGTCTTGCCATGATCGACGTGACCCATGACCGTGACAACCGGAGAGCGTGGTTGCATCTCCCCGCCCTCCTCGGCCTCCTCGAACATCTGGATGCCGATCTCCTCGGTGATGCCCTGCTCGACCTCGTAACCGAAGTCAGTGGCAATCAGCATGGCAGTATCGACATCCACCGCCTGGTTCATCGTTGCCATCACGCCGAGCGACATGAGTTTGGCGATCACCTCGCTGGCCTTGACCTTCATCCTGCTGGCAAGTTCGGCAACGCTGATCGTCTCAAAGACCTTGATCCGTCTCTTGCTGGCCTTCATTTCAGCAGCCGGAGGCATTGTCTTGTCGCGCCCCTTGTCACGTCTTCCTTTCTTCCCGGAACCGCGTGGAGCCTGATAATCGGCACCGAAATGGGTAAACTTGACCCCTTTTTTACCCTTCTTGCCTGCCCCTTTACCCTGCCGCCGATCGTCCTCTTCCTCGACAGCCCCTGGAGCCCGTTTTCCCTTTTTCTTGCCGCGGGCGCTGTCCTCGGTCACTGGTGTGACCACGGCCGCGACCGGCTGCTCTCCCGCAACTTTTCCCGCAGGTCCCGTTCTGGCGACTTTCTTTTTGAACCGCTGCGACGACTGATCATCCTCCACCGGGATCGCGATCGTGCCGACGACGCGCGCCAGACCTTTACGGGCCGGCAACTTCTTCTCGACTTCCTTTTCTTTTTCTTTCTTCGGCTTGCGTTCGGGAAAAAACTGTTTGGTTTCGAAGGCAGGCGATTCGGCAGCCTCCGTCTCAGGGGTTTCCCCGGCGTCTTCGGTCCGAATCGGCGCTTCGGCCTCCCTCATCTCGGTCTCCCGTTCCGAAGTCGGTGTCAATATCACATGCGGGGCATCTTTCTCATCTCCATGTTCAGCGATGCGCTCGGCCTGCTTCTCCTGATCGGCCTCCGCCGGGGATGTCTCCACGGCTTTCTGGATCAACGATTCTTTCTCGCTTCTTTCCATTGAAGGAATGGCTGCGCCTGGAACCGGCCGTTCTTCTTCGTCACCCGCTTTAGGCTGCTCGGCGGCAACCTCTTCGGGAGCGGTTTTCGGCCTGCGGCGGATCACCGTGGTCCTTCTTTGAACGGGCGCCTGCCCCCGGTCGGCAGCAATGGGCTTTTCCGCCAGTTCGACATTTGCCTGCCGGAGAACCGTCTTGCGGATCGTATCAGCGACGTCTTCATCAACCGTGGAACTCGGCCCCTTGATCGCATAACCCTTTGCCACCAGCTTGTCTGCCAAGGCCTTGCTGTTCATCCCAGCCTCTTTGGCTAACTCATAAATCCTCACCCTGCTCATTCGTTGCTCCCGTCTATCCTTCTCTACGGCATCCTTTCTCAGAGTTGGCAGTCCGCAGCGGCACAGCTTTCTCTCAAGTATTATAAAGAGTATTTCCCTAAAGGCGAAACAGTCTTTTCCATTTTTTCTTCTGGCTCAGGAACCTTTCGAGGCAAATTTCATCCCGGCAGCAATATGCTCCGCGACCCTTGCAGCGCCCATCGGCATCCCGAACCGGCTGTTCATCCCCCCAGACAAAGCGCTGCATTTCCCCTTTGCCTCGCTTTGTCCCGCAGGCGGCACAAGTCCGAACAGGTTCCGTCATGGGTGAACATCACATGATGTGCGGTTCATCATCCCCATTGCCTTCGCCCACCGTATCGGTATCTTGATCACCATCTGGCTGATTCTCCTCCGAAGGCTGCTCCTCGGCAACAGCAATCGGGGCGAAGTTCGCTGGTGATTCCCCGCTGATCTTTCCGGCCGCGTGAATCAGGTAGGCGGCAAATTCATCATCGATGGCGCGGATGACGGTGAGTTCCTCGACCTGGGCCCGGGCCAGCGCTTCAACCGACGGTATGCCCTTGGCGAGGATCGTGTCGGCCAAGGCCTCGTCGACGCCTTCAATCTCCAGCAGTGACCGATACCCTGGATCCTCGAGATTGGCATAGCGCTGCTCGCTCTTGACATCGATTCTCCACCCCAGAAGCTTCGAGGCCAGGCGCACATTCTGGCCCTGACGTCCGATCGCCAGCGACAGCTGATCGTTCGGCACGACCACAAGCAGGGAATGGTTTTCCTCGTCAACCATGACCATGCTTACGTGGGCCGGGGCCAGAGCGTTGTAGACATACTTGGCCGGATCCGGGCTCCAGGTCACTATGTCGATCCGCTCGCCCTGCAGTTCCTGGACGACATTCTGCACCCGGGAACCCTTCATCCCGACGCAGGCACCGACCGGATCGACGTCGCTTTCGGAGGAACTGACGGCGATCTTGGCGCGAAAACCCGGCTCGCGGCTGACGCCCATGATCTTGACGATTCCCTCGGAGATCTCCGGAACCTCCATCTGGAAAAGCTTGGCCAGGAACTCGTCACAGGTCCTGGAGAGGACCAGTTGGGAATCGCGCGCTGTCTGGCGCACCTCCATCAGGTACGCACGGATGCGGTCCCCCTGTTTGAAGGAGCGTTTCGGGATCTGGTGGTCCTTCGGCAGGATCGCGTCGGTACGACCGAGGTTGATGATCATATTGCCACGATCGAAGCGCTGGACGATCCCGCTGACGACCTCGCCGAGACGATCCTTGAACATATCGTAGATGACCTCGCGCTCGGCATCCTTCATCTTGTGAATGATGACCTGCTTGGCCGACTGGGCGGCGATCCGGCCGAGATCGGTGATGTTTTCCATCTTTTCGCCCAGTTCGTCGCCAAGCTGGACTTCAGGGTCAAGGAGCAGGGCATCGTCAATGGATATTTCGGTCTGCTCGTCTTCGGCCACCTCGACGACGTTCCTGAATTGATAAACCTCGACCTCGCCGAATTCCTCGTTGTAGCGGACCTCGATTTCGCGCCGGCTTCCCAGCTTCTTGCGCGCGGCCGACTGTACCGCCTCTTCAATGGCCTCGATCAGCAACCTCCTGTCGATGCCGCGATCCCTGCTGATCTGGTCGATTATGCGCTTCAATTCCGATAACATGCTTTACCCCATCCTTTACCGTCTCTATCTCGAGAATGTAATTCTGTCATTCCCCGAATTTTCAACTATTCACTTCAAAACACCAGCCTGGCCCTGCTGATCTGATCGAAGGCGACACGAATTTTACCCCCATCCTCGAGATCGAGCTGTATCGCCTCTTCCGACGCTTCGCTGATGATTCCGACAAACACCTTCTGGCCGTCAACGTTTTCATGGACCCTGACCTTCGCTTTCTTGCCGAGAAACCGGTTGAAATCGCGGACACTTTTCAGCGGCCGCTCGAGGCCGGGCGACGACACTTCGAGGTGATAGGGATGATCGATCACATCCTCGACATCAAGGAATTGTCCGACTTCACGACTGACGTCGGCACAATGATCGACGGTGACGCCTTCTTCCCGGTCGATAAAGAGACGCAGGACCCATCCATGCCCTTCCCGGCGGAACTGGACATCGACCAGTTCCAATCCCATCGTCGGCAGAAGGACCTCAGCAAAGGCCCGAACCTTGTCCGCTACATGATCACTCATATTTTCATCGCGCCCAGCCAGCCAACCGGTATTTTCCGGCCAAACAACTTAATTCTGTAAATTCAATATGATCAACCGGAGTCTCAACCTGACAGACAACCCCCCTCTCCGGTCAACGGGCATAAAAAAAAGCGGGCATTGCCCACTTTCCAAAGCCTGCCTGCAAAAATTCTGCAGGAAGTATACCGGAACAGAACGATTACCGACCAGATACACCGGTCCCGCTCTGGAAATGGAGCGGGCAACGAGGCTCGAACTCGCGACCCCAAGCTTGGGAAGCTTGTGCTCTACCAACTGAGCTACACCCGCACCAGATACAACAGCGGCGTTACATAACCATATTAGTGATGGCCTGTCAAGCATGAAGCAAAAGCGAAAGAACAGCCGACGGGAAATTCGATTCCCGCTGAAACCTGCCTCACGGATCTTGACAAAAAGCAAAAATCTCCACATATTTCGACTGTGGGACTGGTACGAGCATGCAATTTTTCCAACCCATGAGGAAATCGCCAATGAAAAAATTATCCGCTTTCATCTGCCTGGTATCGTTACTGTTGGTCTCTGCCCCGGCTTTCGCCCGCGGGGGAGGTTACTATCCCCGCGGGGGAGGAGGTTACTATCACTACCCTCCCCCCCGCTACTACAGCCATCACGGGCACCATGACGGCGACATCATCGCCGGGGTCGCCTTCGGATTGCTGACCGGAGCGATCATCGGCCAGGCCTTCGCCCCGCCGCCGGCGCCGGTCTATACCCCTCGCTATTATTATGCCCCGCCTGTCGTCGTCGAGCAGCAGCGGATCTGCGTCGAAGAACGGGTCGTCAGTGGTGAATGGCAGCAGAATCCCTATGACGGAACCCGGTACTGGGTGTCTTTTCCGTACCCGATGAAACGGAGGTACGAGGTCCCCTGCTACTGACGATTCCACGTCCTATGGCGGTACCGGCAGGCGCTTGTGCGCCTGCCTTTTTTTTATCCGAACGTCTGACCCCCGATGTCCTCACTGCGTTGTGCCCGGATCGGCCGGCCACACCCCACCAGCCTGCACTGCAGGTGCTAAGGTCAAAAACCAGACATGGCAATATTCACCCCCCGAGCCCTTCCCGTCCTGATCGGCAGCCTGCCGCTGCAGGAGCATGCCGCCGCCATTGAACTCATTATGGCCCATACCCCTGAGATCCCCCTCTGGCCCCAGCTTCCGGTCTTTCGCGACGAGGGGATGCTGCGCCAGTTCCTCCCCGGTCTCCCCGGGATCTCGGAAATGGACGACCGGCTGTTCATCAACACCGAAAAGGATGAATTCGAGGCCGAGATCCTCGCCTTTTATGAAGAATACCTATCGGTCGCCGAAGACGCCGTCGATCTCGCCGACTCGCGGTTTACACTCTCCGAAAAGGAGGCGAAGGGATTCTTCACCTTCCTGGACATTGCCCACCGGAACAAAGAGGCGCTGATCGCCCTCAAAGGCCAGATCACCGGTCCGATCACCTTCTGTACCGGCCTGGTCGATCAGGGGGGCAAAGCCATATTTTACAATGACCAGCTGCGGGATGCGGCCGTCAAGCTGCTGGCGCTCAAGGCCCGCTGGCAAACCCGCAGGATGAAGGAAATCGCCGAAACGGTGCTGCTCTTCTTCGATGAACCGGCCCTGGCCGGCCTTGGGTCATCGGCCTATATCACCATCACTGCCGACGAGATCATCGCCTGCCTGGCCGAGACCTTCGAGGCGGTTCGGGCCGAAGGCGGACTGGTTGGGGTCCACGTCTGCGCCAACACCGAATGGCCGGTCATTTTCGATGCCGGTATCGACATCCTCAGTTATGATGCCTACTCCTTTTTCGACCGGCTGATACTCTACCCCGAGCACCTTCGCAGTTTCCTGCAGCGCGGTGGCATACTGGCAACGGGCATCGTGCCGACCGACGAGGAGCTGATCGACAGGGAATCCGCCGATTCCCTGGTCGCCAGATGGGACCAGCAGACGACGCAACTCGAACAGCTGGGAATTTCACGAGACAAGATCATCGCCCAGACCCTCATCACCCCCAGCTGCGGCACCGGATCGATCTCGCCGGACCATGCCCGCAAGGTCCTGGAGATGACCCGCGACGTCTCGGCCTTTATCCGCAGCAGAAAATAGCGCCAACCTGTCAGTTTCTCCGAGGGCATCCCGTTTTTATCCCGTCACGAGGATGGTACAACGGCATCCGTCCGGCAATCCCGGGCGTCTTCGGCCGCTACCAACCAGAGGGAAGAAACCAAACCTTACAGGGAGGATCTCCTGCTGGAGGAAAGATTTGAGCTTTCCCCCGGCCCAGCGTTCCGGCCGATGCCCGAAGCGATCCGTCGGCAATGTAGTCGTTGACATCATCGGAAAAAGATGTTCTAGCAATGCCCCCTGCCGCGCAGACATCCTCTCCATGTCCCAAGAGCACCGACAACCACAATGAAAAAAATAAATCTTCCGTTATTTTATAATCTTACCGATACCAATCGATCCAGTTTCATAGAAAATACATTTGACAAACAGATATTCGACCTTTACAACAACTCTCTGTTTTGGTCCGCGTCCGGAGCCTTCGAGTACCCCATCAACACCAGCTTCCATTCTTCGTCCTCGACCAAAGCCGATACAGCTATCATTCAAGCTTCCATCCGGCGAACAACTGACGCGATGGTCGACAATCCGCAGCCAGCCTGATCGACAACCTGTTCATGACTGAAAAGACTCTCATCATCGCCGAAAAACCCAGCGTCGCAGCAGACATCGTCAAGGTGCTGCCCGGTAAGTTCACCAAGGCCAAGACCCATTACGAAGGGGAACGGCATATCGTGTCCTTCGCCATCGGCCACCTGGTTTCCATCCGCTACCCCGAGGAGATCGATCCCGCCTATCAAAAATGGGATATCGCCAAGCTCCCGATCCTGCCGGAAAAATTCCCCCTGAAGGAACTGCCCGACACCAAGGGGCAGCTGCACGCCCTGCAGAAACTCATCCGCCGCAAGGATGTCGTCGAGATCATCAACGCCTGCGACGCCGGCCGCGAAGGGGAATTGATCTTCAAGTACATCATCCAGTATGTGTGGAACAGCTCCGTCGGCCACAAGACCTTCAAACGGTTATGGCTGCAATCGATGACCAGCGAGGCTATCAGGACCGGCCTCACCCGACTGCGATCCGACAAGGAGATGCTTCCCCTCGAGGACACCGCCCTCTGCCGCTCCGAATCAGACTGGTTGATCGGCATCAACGCCACCCGCGCCCTGACCGGCTACAACTCGAGGCGAGGCGGTTTCTTCCTGACACCGTGCGGTCGGGTGCAGACACCGACCCTGTCGCTGCTGGTCAAACGCGAGCGGGCCCGCCAGATTTTTGTGCCGCGGCCGTATTCGACCCTGCTCGCCACCTTTGCCTACGACCAGGATGCCTATCAGGGAAAATGGATCGATCCTCATTTCATCCGGGAGGAAAATGACGGCTACGAGCGCGCCGACCGGATCTGGGAGAAAGAGAAGGCCGAGGCCATCGTCGCCGCCTGCACCGGCCAGCCGGCGGCAATCGAGGAGACGAGCAAGAAGACCTCCCAGCGCTCCCCCCAGCTCTTCGACTTGACCTCGCTGCAACGCGAGGCCAATACCCGCTTCGGCATTTCGGCCCAGAAGACCCTGTCCATCGCCCAGTCCCTCTACGAACGCCACAAAGTCCTGACCTACCCGAGGACCGACAGCCGGCACCTGCCGGAAGATTACAACGACATTGTCACCAGGGTCTTCAAAGCCCAGACGGACTGGCAGTTTTCCCACTATGCGACGGAAGCGCTGAACAAAGGGTATATCCAGCCGGACAAGCGGATCTTCAACAACAGCAAGGTCACGGATCACCACGCCATCATCCCCACCACTGCCCTTTCGGCCACCCTGTCGGAACCGGAAATGAAGATCTATCGGATGGTGGTGCAACGGTTTCTCGCCGTCTTCTTCCCCCCGGCCGTTTACCTCAATGCCCGCCGGATATCGGTCGTCTCCGGCGAGACCTTCGTCACCGAGGGCAAAATCCTGCTCGAGGCCGGTTGGAAGGCGATCTACGGCAAATTCGAGGACGATGACACGGATACGGTGCTCAAACCGATTCCCGCCGGGGCCGCGGTGAGCTGCATCCAAATAAACCGGGATGAGCAGGAAACGACGCCGCCGCCACGTTTCAACGAGGCGACCCTGCTCTCGGCGATGGAGAATTCCGACAAACTGATCGACGACGATGAACTGGCCGACGCGATGAAAGAGCGCGGTCTCGGCACCCCGGCCACCCGCGCCGCGATCATCGAAAAACTGATCAAGGAGAAATACGTCGTCCGCGAAGGCAAGGACCTCACTCCGACCGGCAAGGCCTTCGACCTGCTCGCCCTCCTCGAGGCAATGCAGATCGATGTCCTCGCTTCGCCGGAGATGACCGGTGAGTGGGAGCTGAAGTTGAACAAGATGCTCAAGGGTGAATTTTCGCGGCACAAATTCATGGAGGAAATTCGAAACCTGACCCGTCACATCATCTCCCAGGTCAAGAATTTCGAGACCGATGCCACTGAACCGGAGGCCCCGTTCAGTCCTGTGGCCGGAAAACGTTTTTTTTCCTCCCCGACCGCCTATATCTCCGAAGACCGCAAGATCAGGCTGCGTAAGATCCTCGGTGGCCGGGTCATGGCCGAAAACGAGATCGTCGCCCTGATCGAAGGCAAGACCCTCGGCCCTTTCAGCGACTTCCGGTCAAAAAAGGGCAAACCGTTCACCGCCTCCATCCACCTGGTGAACGACAAGGTCGAATTTCTCTTTGCCGAATCGACGAGCAATCTCGACCTGGAGGCCATCCGCCAGGGAGAGCCCCTCGGCCGGTCGCCGATCGACGGCACACCGGTATACGAGACCCCGACCGCCTATATGTCCGAATCGGCCCTGACCGGCGACGACAAAAACGGTCTGAGAATCAGCCGCATCATTCTCGAGAAGCCGATCACCGCCCAACATATCCGGCAGATGCTGGAGGAGGGAAAGACCGAACTGATCCCGGGCTTCATTTCCAAGAAGAAACGGCCGTTCGACGCCTATCTGCTGCTCTCGAAAAGCGGCAAGGTCACCTTCGAGTTCCCGCCGCGAACGCCGAAAAAACAACAAAAATAAATTGACAGCCCCGGGAGAAAAGGGCACAAGAGAATCATGAAACAACTCAAGATAGAACACCGCGACAAGAGCGGGCTGGAAATCGCCAGGCTCTGCGCCGCCATCGCCCTCGACACCAAGGCCGAGGATGTGGTGGTCCTCGATGTCCGGGGAATTGCATCATTCACCGATTACTTCGTCATCATGACGGGCCGATCGACCCGCCATGTCCAGGGCCTCGCCGAGGCCATCGAGGGAGAACTGAGCAACAAACGGGTGAAGGCCGCCCATGCCGAAGGGCTGCAGGAAGGGTTGTGGGTCCTCCTCGATCTCGACGATGTCATTGTCCATATCTTCTACCACGAACAGAGAAAATTCTACGATCTGGACGGGCTCTGGCATGACGCCAGGCGTGTCGATATCTCTGCCGGCGAACAGGACACTCCGCTTTCCTGATCGCGCCTTTTCGGGATATCTCCCGTCCCAGGAATTTTACCGGTTTCACGACATCAACGATATGCAATACTTGAGCACTCGGGGAGGGATTCAGCCCGTCCCCTTCACCAAAGCCGTGATGATGGGCCTCGCCGAAGACGGCGGGCTCCTGCTGCCCCGAACGATTCCCCGCATCGACAGCCAGACCCTGTCCTCCTGGAAAGGGCTCGGCTACGCGGACCTGGCCTTCGAGGTCATGTCGAGGTTCATCGACGATATCCCGGTCAGCGACCTGAAGAATCTGATCAACCGGTCGTACGCCACCTTTGACGCCGCGGATGTCGTCCCCCTCGTCCATTGCGGCAACCTCCACATCCTCGAGCTTTTCCATGGCCCGACCCTGGCCTTCAAGGACATCGCCCTGCAGTTTCTCGGCAACCTGTTCGAATACCTCCTCGCCAAAAGCGGCGAGGTCCTCAACATCCTCGGCGCCACGTCGGGGGACACCGGCAGCGCCGCCATCTACGGCGTCCGCGGCAAGGACCGGATCCGGATATTCATCCTCCACCCCCATAAGCGGGTCAGTCCGGTGCAGGAAAAGCAGATGACCTCGATCATGGACGACAATGTCTTCAACATCGCCATCCATGGCTCCTTCGACGACGGCCAGGCCATCGTCAAACAGATCTTCAGCGACATCGAATTCAAGACGGCGCTCAGCCTCGGGGCGATCAATTCGATCAACTGGGCCAGGGTCCTGGCCCAGGTCGTCTACTACGTCCACAGCGCCCTCCACGTCAGCCGTCACGAAAACGACGGATCGCTGGCCTTTTCGGTGCCGACCGGTAACTTCGGTGATATCTTCGCCGGCTACATCGCCAAACGGATGCTTCCGGAAGGCTGCATCCGCCAGCTCGTCCTTGCCACCAACGCCAACGACATCCTTTCCCGCTTCGTCAACAAGGGTGACTACTCGCTCGGCCAGGTGGTCCAGACCTCAAGCCCGTCGATGGATATCCAGGCGGCCTCCAATTTCGAGCGCTACCTCTACTACCTTCTCGACAAGGAACCGCAACAGGTCGCAAAGCTGATGGCGGAGTTCGCCGCCACCGGCAGGATCGATCTCTCGTCACATCTCGACCAGATCCGCCGCGATTTTGCCGCCACCGCCGTTTCCGAAGACGAGGTTCTGGCCACCATCGCTGAAATCTATAATGAATACGACTACATCCTTGACCCCCACACCGCCGTCGGGGTCAAGGCCGGCCAGGATCACCAGAAACCCGGGATCCCGATGGTCTGCCTCGCTACCGCCCATCCGGCCAAGTTCGGCGATGCCGTCGAGAAGGCGATCGGTCGACCGCCGACCTACCCGGAATCGCTGACCGGCATCCTCGAGCGGGAAAGCCGCTGCGAGATCATGGACGCCGATGTCGACCAGATCCGGGATTATCTCAGGAAAAACGCCCTCTACCGCTGATCATGGACCATGGGCGATACGTTGAGGCCGTGCTGGAATGTGCGGCCTTCTGCCGGGCCAGGCTGCCGTTCCTGCCGGAAACGGTCGTTCAGCTGGGAACCGGTCTCGGCGGCTTTGCCGACCGGATCCAGGCGGAGCTGATCATCCCCTACACGGACCTCCCCCATTTTCCCCGGGCCACCGTCGCCAGCCACTCCGGCAACCTGATCATCGGCCGGCTGGGCGGCCGGCCAGTCGCCGTCCTTCAGGGGCGGTTCCATTACTACGAAGGGTATTCCACCCGCGAAGTGGCCTTCCCGATCAGGGTGCTGTCCCTGCTCGGGGCCAGGACCCTGATCCTGACCAACGCCGCCGGCGGCCTGAACCCGCTGTTCAAGGCCGGATCGATCATGGTCATCCGCGACCATCTCAATTTCCTGGGCGAAAACCCGTTGCGCGGCCCCAACGTCGATGCCTGGGGACCACGGTTCCCCGACCTGTCGCAACCGTACGATCTCGGCCTCATCAAGGCCGCCCTGGACTGCGCCGTTGCCTGCGGCCTGAACAACGTCATCACCGGCATCTACGCCTGCATCCCCGGCCCCAGCCTCGAGACCCCGGCCGAGACGAGGTGGCTTCGGGACTGCGGCGCCGACGCCGTCGGCATGTCGTCCGTTCCCGAAGTCATCGTCGCCCGCCATGCCGGGATGGCCGTGCTCGGGCTGTCGGCGGTATCCAATATCAACGATCCCGACAACTTCCAACCGATCCTGCTCGACGATATCATAAACTGCGCCGGCCGGATCGGCCCCCAGATCACCACCCTGATCGCGGCTGTGCTGGCACGGGATACTTCAGCGTACTGAGCCTTTCCTCCTTTCCATTATGACACCCCAGGCCGACCTCCTCATCACCGGATCGCACCTCCTGCCCGGCGCCCGCCAGTCGGAGCTGCGCGAAGACCACGGCATCGCCGTTGCCGGCGACACCATCATCGCCATCGGCCCCACGGCCGACCTGGTGGCGGCCCATCCCCGGGCCCAGCGGCTGCATACCGCCCATGGTCTGATCATGCCCGGCCTGATCAACACCCACACCCATGCGGCGATGAGCTGTTTCCGCGGCATCGCCGACGACCTGCCGTTGATGACCTGGCTGCAGGAATATATTTTTCCCCTCGAACGGCGCCTGACCCCGGAAATCGTCTACCACTCGACCCTGCTGTCGCTGGCCGAGATGATCAAGTCCGGGACCACCAGCTTCTGCGACATGTACCTGTTCGCCAAGGACGTCGCCCGGGCGGCCGAGCAGTCCGGCCTGCGGGCATGGATCGGCGAAGTCCTCTACGATTTCCCTTCCCCGTCCTACGGCCCGGTGGAGGCCGGCCACAGCTATGTCGAGGAGATGTTCCGCCACTATCGCCATCATCCGCTGGTGAGCGTGGCGGTGATGCCGCACAGCGTCTACACCTGTTCGCCGGATCTGCTCCGCCGCCTGGCCGAAACCGCCCGCCGGGAAAACGCCATCCTCCATATCCACCTGTCGGAGAATGCCGCCGAAGTGGCAACCTGCCGGGAGCGCTACGGCGCCACTCCGACACGGCACCTCGACGAGCTCGGGGTCCTCGGCGACAACACCCTCGCCGCCCACTGCGTGGTCCTCGACGAAGACGATATCAATCTGCTCGCCGCACGGAGAGTCAAGGTCTGCCACTGCGTCGAATCCAACCTGAAGCTGGCCTCGGGCATCGCTCCCGTCGTCCGGATGATCGAACGGGGCGTCACCGTGTCGCTCGGGACCGACGGCAGTGCCAGCAACAACAATGTCGATATGTTCGGCGAGATGAACTGCGTCGCCAAGGTCCACAAGGTCGAGCGGATGGACCCGACGGCGATGAACGCCGAATCCACCCTCGAGGCGGCGACCGCAGGCGGCGCCAAGGCCCTCGGGATGGAAGAGCGGATCGGTTCGCTCGCGGTCGGCAGGAAGGCCGACGTCATCGTCATCGACCTCGACCAACCGCATCTCATCCCGCTCTATAACGTGCCGTCGCACCTGGTATATGCCGCAAGAGGCGGCGATGTCGTCCATTCGGTCATCAACGGACGGATCGTCATGCGGGACCGCCGGTTGCTGACGATCGACGAACACGAAGTCATGGCGGCGATGCGGACCATCTCGGCCGGTTTCCGCCCGCTGCCGGGCCGGCGATGACAACCTTGACTTTCTCCTCGGACTGCTCTACATTCGTAACCTGCATGCTGCTGAAGCACGAGGTGTCGCAACCGGTGAGAATACAACCGCCCTGTCAAAGAGGTTTTTATGTTTGGACTTGGAATGCCGGAACTGATTGTCATCCTGGTGATTGTCGTCATCATCTTCGGTGCCGGCAAACTCCCTGAAATTGGCTCGGGAATCGGCAAAGGGATCAAAAACTTCAAAGATGCGACTAAAAAAGAAGAAGAGCCGAAAAAAATCGACGACGACAAGAATGACAGCTCGAAGGCTACCTGACATCCACCTATCTACGGAGTAACACCATGTTCGGACTTGGCACCCCAGAATTGATCGTCATTCTCGTCATTGCCTTCCTGATCTTCGGCGGCAAGAAACTGCCCGAGATCGGCGCCGGTCTCGGCAAGGCGATAACCTCTTTCAAAAAGGGTATTCGCGATGTCGAAGACGAGGGCAAGGAACTGATGAACGGCATCCCCGGCGTCAAAGAGGCGGCCGAGGTCAAACAGACCATCGATCAGGTCAAAAATATCGGCAAGGTCATCAAGTAAGCCCCATCGACCGCAGGACCGCGGCTGATCACCGCTGCAGTCCTGCAACGATGGCCTGTCCAAACCGGCCTCTCCGTCATCCCCCTCACCGGCCATCCTTTCCGCGGTTGCCCTGCTCGCATCTCCCTGCCTTTTTCTCTTTTCTACCTTGCACTATTGCTGAAGAAACTGGTGTTTCAGTATTCCGGTGGCATGATTTTCCCCACTCAACGATAGTTAATACGTTGATAAAATAACGTTTATCAATAAACGACAATCTTCTTGACAACCACATAACTCTGCTATAAATGTAAATTATTGACTTCAATATTTTACATTATTGTCCAATACAGTATTTTTCGGTGTCTACCCCGCTGCCATGCCGCCACCCGCCTTCGGGCGCTTTCACCTTCATCCATCAGGAGTAGGACATGTGTCGTTTAGCCCTGAAAACCGCTCTCGAACCGTTCTCCCCGTATACGGTTCTCACCGCCATGGAGGCCATGCAGGAAGGGTACGACGGTTCCGGCCTCGGCCTGCTGCTGCGGGGCATGGAGTTCGAGGACTTCCGCTACAACCACAAGTTCCCGATCCTCTCCGGGATCGCCCACAGCGTCGCCGCCTGGCGTCGCCTCGACGACTTCATGGAGGAACGCGGCTACGAACTGAAGTACGACCACAAGTTCCATATGCGCTGGGACCTGGTCGAGTCGAAGGACCGCTACCGCTATTTCGTCCGGGCCTACCGCATGCCCGACAAGTTCACCGACCGGACACAGCAGGAAAAAGACGACGAGCTGATGCTGACCCGGCTGGCCCTGCGCAAGGACGGCGAACTGCATGGCGGTGACCTGACCGTTTTCTCGTTCTGGCCGGACGTCACCATCATCAAGGAGGTCGGCTGGCCAATCAAGATCGGTGATTCCCTCTGTCTCCACGACGGTCAGATCAAGTCCAGGGTCTGTATGGCCCAGGGGCGTCAGAACACCAACTACGGCATCAACCTCTACGCCTGCCACCCCTTCTTTCTCCAGGGGATCTCGACGATGACCAACGGCGAAAACACCGCCTTCGTGCCGATCAAGGACTGGCTGCTGGGCCGCCATTTTCCCGGATATCTCGGTTACCAGAGCGATTCCGAGGTCTTCACCCACATCCTCCACTATACGCTGAAGCAGCTGAAGCTGCCGCTGCAGGCCTACAAGCACATCATCACCCCGCTCAGTTCGCAGGAACTGGCCGTCCATCCGCAGGGCGAATTCCTCGCCGGGCTCCGCAACGTCTGCCGGCGGCTGATCATCGACGGCCCGAATGCCGTTATCGGCACCCTGCCCGACGAGACCTGCCTGCTGGTCATGGACCAGAAGAAACTGCGTCCGGCGACCGTCGGCGGCCGTACGGGCGAGTGGGCCATCGCCAGCGAGATGTGCGGCGTCGACGCCATGATCCCGGATCGCGACCGCGCCCTTGACTTCCAGCCGATGCGCGAACATACCGTCATCATTCCACCCGATAGAAAGGAACTCACCATATGGTCTCAACACGATCCGTATCCGTTGCCCCAGGCAGCCTGACCCCTAACGATTTCCCCTGGATCATCGAGCATCGCGAGGATCGGTGCACCCTCTGCGGCAACTGCACCTCGGTCTGCCCCAAGGAGGCGATCCGACTCGCCTACCGGCGCCAGCGGCTGCCCAGGCTCGACATCCTGAGCACGAAGCGGGGCAGCGAATACCGGACCTTTACCGGCATCCGCCAGGAGACGGCGATCGCCAACGCCTGCATCGGCTGCGGCATGTGCGCGATGGTCTGCCCCAACGAGGCGATCATGCCGGCGCCCAACACCAACGAACACCGCACCCTGTTCTTCAACAACCAGAAGGGTGAGCCCCAGAAGCGGGGCGGACGGCGCAACGTCAGCGGCCCGAACCTGCTCGACCGCATCGTCTTCAACCGCATCTCGATGCTGACCGACCCGGCCCTCGACGCCGGTCGCCACGAATTCAACCTCACCACGACCCTCGGCCGCATCCTGCCCCCCGAGGACTTCCTCGACCGAATCCAACACGGCGGCTGGATCCCGCCGACCCGCGAGATCTTCCCCTTCGTCATCGGCTCGATGTCGTTCGGCGCCCTGTCGCCCAATATGTGGCTGGGCCTGCTGCAGGGCGTCGCCTACTGCAACGAGGTCCTCGGCATCCCGGTCGTCATGTGCACCGGCGAGGGCGGCTGTCCGCCCTGGGTCCTGCGCAGCCCGTACCTCAAGTACATCGTCCTCCAGATCGCCTCGGGGTATTTCGGCTGGGACGAGATCATCCGGGCCATCCCGGAGATGCAGTGCGATCCGGCAGCGATCGAGATCAAGTACGGCCAGGGCGCCAAGCCCGGCGACGGCGGCCTGTTGATGTGGCACAAGGTCTCGAAGCTCATCGCCCGCCTGCGCGGGGTCCCCGAGAGCGTCGATCTGCCCTCGCCGCCGGTCCACCAGACCCTCTACTCGATCGAGGAGAGCGTGATGAAGATGGTGCAGACCATGTCGACCGCCTTCGGCCACAAGGTCCCGGTCTACCCCAAGATCTCGGCCTCGACCTCGGCCAAGGCCGTCCTCAACAACCTGGTGCGCAACCCCTACGCCGCCGGCCTGCTGATCGACGGGATCGACGGCGGCACCGGCGCCGCCTACAACATCTCGATGGATGCGACCGGCAATCCGATCGCCTCCTGCGTCCGGGAATGCTACCTCGACCTCGTCGCCCAGGGGCGGCAGAACGAGATCCCGATCTTCGCCGCCGGCGGAGTCGGCAAGAACGGCAACATCGCCCAGAACGGCATGGCCCTGATCATGCTCGGGGCCTCCGGGGTCCATGTCGGCAAGTACATCATGCAGGCCGCCGCCGGCTGCCTCGGCAACGAGAAAGGCCGCTGCAACGTCTGCAATCTCGGCATCTGCCCGAAAGGCATCACCAGCCAGAATCCCAAGCTCTACCGTCGGCTCGATCCCGACCTCGTCGCCGATCGGGTGGCCGAGGTCTTCATGGCGATCCGGACGGAGGTCAAGAAGATCATGGCGCCGCTCGGCCGCTCGCAGAGCCTGCCGGTCGGCATGTCGGACGCCATCGGCATCGCCGACAGGGATGCCGCCGATCTGCTGAAAATCAACTATGTCTGTTAGTCCACCCCGAACACACCATCATGCCCGTCGCCGGCAGGGATCTGCCGCCGCCGCTGAAACAAGGAGCCTGCAGTGACAACAACGGTTGTAAAAGGTCGAGACGATCAGGGGCATCGGATCAGGTCGATGGAATTCGAACGGATGGTGCGTGAGGCCGCCGTCACCTCGTCTTCCCTCCTCCTCGAATCCTACGGTCAGCACAATATCGGCATCAGGTTGCAGCGTGAGGGCGGTCTCCATCTCCAGGTCAACGGCCCTTCCGGACAGCGCCTCGGCTGCATGGGGATGCCGGGAACCACCATCCTCTGCAAGGGGCCGACCTCCGACGACGTCGGCTACCTCAATATCGGCGCCGAGATCACCGTCCTCGGCGATGCCACCAACGGCGCCTGCAACGCCATGGCCAACGGCAAAGTCTACATCGGCGGGTCGATCGGTTCCCGCGGTCTGACGATGACCAAGTGGAACCCGGAATACGACAAACCGCAGCTCTGGGTCCTCGGTTCGACCGGCGACTCGTTCGCCGAATTCAACTGCGGCGGCATCGCCGTCGTCTGCGGCGTCAACCCCAAGAACCCCGACAACATCCTCGGCTACCGCCCCTGTGTCGGGATGGTCGGCGGCCTCATCTATTTCCGGGGGCCCATCGACGACTCCTACCCCAGAACCAATGCCCGCCTCGACCAGCCGAACGATCAGCAGTGGCAGTGGCTGGTCGAGAACATGCCGGTCTACCTCGGCAAAATCGGGAGGGCCGATCTCTTCTCAACCCTCACCCGGCGCGACGAATGGCGCATCCTCGCCACCGTCACCCCCCAGGAACGGGCCCTGATGTTCTCGGGACCGATGCCGATGGCGGAATTCCGCAACCAGTTCTGGAACAAGGCCTTCGGTGGCGGCGACCCCCTGCGCGATCTCGCCCCGGGACTGGATCGCAGCGTCATCGAGACGATCGTCACCGGCGACCTGCGACGCAGGCAACCCTACTGGGCCAACAGCGAGGCCGCGGCCCCGTGCACCTTCTACTGTCCGATCCATATCCCGACGGTCGAGCGTCTCCGCCTGATCCGGGAAGGCCGGATAGACGAGGCCTACGAGATGCTGCTGCGCTACACCCCGCTGCCGGCCTCGGTCTGCGGCGCCGTCTGTCCGAACCTGTGCATGGAGAACTGTTCCCGGCGCGGGGTCGACGGCCCGATCGAGATCCAGATCCTCGGCCGGGCGGTCGGCAATTTCCCCGCCCCCACGCCGGCCGAATCGCTGGGCAAGAAGGTCGCGGTCATCGGCGGCGGCCCGGCCGGGATGAATGTCGCCTGGCAGCTGGCCCTGGCCGGGGTCGAGGCCCACATCTTCGAAAAGGACGGCCGGATCGGCGGCAAGCTGGCCCAGGTCATCCCCTGGGAGCGGTTGTCGCAGGCGATCTGGGACGTCGAGATAAAGCGCTTCCTGGCGATGCCGAACATCAAGGTTCACCTCAACGTCGACATGGACAAGGAACAGTTCGCCGGCCTGGAGCGGGACTACGATTACGTGGTGATCGCGGTCGGCGCCCACGAGCCGCGGCGGATCCCGTTCCCCGGCCATGAGCGGGTGATCACCGCCCTCGACTTCCTGAAGAAGGCCAAGAGCGAGACACCGATGGCCGTCGGCCGGGAGGTGGTGGTCATCGGCGCCGGCAACGTCGGCTGCGATGTCGCCTGCGAGGCCTACCGGCTCGGGGCGGAGAAGGTGACCCTGATCGATATCCAGAAACCGCTGGCCTTCGGCAAGGAGAAGGAGGCGGCGGAGGCCCACGGCGCCGTCTTCCGCTGGCCGGTGGTGACCAAGGAGGTGACCCCCATCGGCGTGGTCACCGACTCCGGCGAGCTGATCCCGGCCCAGACGACCATCATCTCGATCGGCGATGTCCCGGCCCTGCCCTTCCTGCCCGAGACGATCGAGACCATGTCCGTCGGCGGCGCCGCATGGATCACCACCGATCAGGCCCATGTCACCTCGAATGCCCGGATCCTGGCGGTCGGCGATGTCGAGAAGCCGGGCCTGGCGACCAACGCCCTCGGCGCCGGCAAGACCGCCGCCGAATACATCATCGCCGACATCAAGGGCGAAAAGTGGCAGCCGTTCACCAAACCGCTGATCCCCCACAAGGCGCTGACGATCACCCATTATTTTCCCGGTGACTCGGGACCGACCGAAAGCGACCAGGCCGACCGCTGCCTGTCCTGCGCCTCCTGTCGCGATTGCCACCTGTGCGAGACCATCTGCCCGACCGGGGCGATCAGCCGGCGGGAGATCGAACCGGGCGGCAGCGACCGGCTGCTGGCGCGGCAAAAGACCTTCGAGTATGTCTCCGACGACAACAAATGCATCGCCTGCGGCTTCTGCGCCGACACCTGCCCCTGCGGCATCTGGACGATGAACGCCTTCTAGCCGCCACACCGGGATTGTTGCCGTGAACCCAGGCCCGAAGGGGGCGAAGCGGAATCAGGGGGCCGGGGGCCACACCTTCTCGCCCCGTTCATGGCGGAGCAGCAGGTCCTTGATGGCGATCCCGGCACCGAATCCGACCAGCCGCCCGTCACTGCCGATCACCCGATGACAGGGGATGACGATCAGCAGCGGATTGCGGTTGGCCGCCTGGCCCACTGCCCTGGCCTTGTTGCGGCCGCCGACGAGGGCGGCCAGTTCGCCGTAGGTCAGGACCGCGCCATAGGCAATACCCCGCATGGCCTGCCACACCGCCAGCTGAAAGTCGGTGCCGGCCGGCAGCAGCGGCAGGTCGAAGACCTGCAGCCGGCCGGCGAAATAGGCCCGCAGCTGGCGTTCGGCCTCGATCAGGACCCGGTTTTCATCGTGCCGACCCGGGCGTATCCGGTGATCGCCGCTGATACTGTCGATGGCGAAGAGATGGTCGGCGTCGGCATAGAGGACCAGGTCGCCGATCGGTGAAGATATCGTGCGGCAGAGGATGTCCTGTTGATCAATATCGGGATGCATGATGTCTCCTTGTGCCTTGAGAACGTTTCGATCCGACGCGGTCGCCGCCGGCAGGGTCGAATCGGGATCGCCTTCCCGCCGGATCGATAGCGAACCGGAGAGATTCGGTGCCGCAGTGGAACGGTGCGTTGCTCTCTATTTGTGAATTCCGCCTGGTTATGGTAGAGGTAGGGGTGACCCGAACCCAGGCAGATCAGCCTCAAGCCGGTCATTTCCCCTGCCCGTCCAGATAAAATTGACGACCTCCCGGTTCTATGGCCGCGACAGCTCCATCCACACAGGATAATGACAGAACCTGCCTCGACACCCTCCAGTTGCAGCGGCTCGAGGACGATTTCCGTACCTGGTTCGAGACCTCGACCCGCCGCGAAGTGCGGCTCTCCCGGCAGCGCATCTATCTCATCTTCCTGCTCATCCGCTACACCGGCGCCAAACTCAACGAGGTCCTGAATCTCAATCCCTACAAAGACTTCGACCCAACTCGGCATATCATCCGCTTCTCCGGTGGCAATGCAGGGGAAAAGGCGACTAGTCGTGAAGTGCGGATCCCCGAGAGCATGTCCGACACGATTGCCGCGCTGCTGGCCGACCCCCCGTTACGCCAGGCGCTCAACAACTCGCTGGCTATCGACCCCGGCTTCGTCCGCCGCAAATTCTATGAACGGACGAAGGCGATAGGCCTTCCTCCCCGCCAGGGCGGTCCGGAAATGATCCGCAAGGCCCGGGCGGTCGAACTGCTCCTCGACAGAATGCCGCTGCCGGCGGTCCAGGCCTTCCTCGGCCATTCAAATCCCACCCTGACCAGCAGCTATGTCTCCTTTTCCGAGGAGGAGCTGGCGCAGGTCACCCGCTATCACGTCGAGCGCGAATTTTCGCGCAAGACCAGCGCCTGCAACGTCTTTTTCGGCAAGATCGGCGCCATCCGCAAGGGCGACATCCAGGCGATCATCGAAATCGCCACGGTCAGCGGCATGACGATCCAGTCGATCATCACCCATGGCAGCCTGCAGCAGCTCGATCTGGCGATCGGCCGCCTGGTCAGGGCCGAGGTCAAGGCCCCATGGGTCGTCCTCTCCAGGGAGGAACCGCGATGTACGGCGGAGAACCGGTTCTGCGGCCTGATCGAACGGATCAGCACCGGGACGATCAACTCCGAATTCAGCCTGCGCCTTGAGGACGGGACCGAGCTCTGCGCCATCGTCGGCAGCGGCGGCAGCGCACTCCTCGGTCTGCAGGAGGGTGACCGGGTCTGGGCGATCTTCAGCTGTTATGCCGTCATCCTCCATGTCGACTGACGGGCCGCAACCCCCTGGGATTCCGCCGCCGTTACCAGAATGACTGGGGCAGCGACCGGGTGTACGCCAGCCAGATCGGCGCCGCCGTACGGCCGCCCGTCTCGCCGTCGCCAAGGCTCTGATTGTGATCGTAGCCGACCCAGACCCCGGTCAGCAGTCGTTCGTTGAAGCCGATGAACCAGGCGTCACGGTTGTCGTTCGAGGTGCCGGTCTTGCCGCCGATCGATCCTCCCAGGACCGCCACCCGCCGACCGGTGCCCCCCCGGACCACCCCTTCCAGCATCCTCCGCATCTTGTAGGCGTTGGCGACCGCCAGCACCTGCCGGATCTCGCCGCCGTCTCCCGGCAGCACCGTGCCGTCCGGCATCTCAATCCGTTCGATCAGCGAGGGCGGCGAAAACCGCCCCTGGCGGGCATAGGGCATATAGGCGGCGGTCAGCTCGAGCAGGGTAAGATCGGCCGACCCCAGGGCCAGCGACAGGTCCGGCGGCAGGGAGGAGGCAATCCCTGTCGCTCGCGCCAGATCGTGGACCCTCTTTACCCCCACCGCCTGGAGCAGCCGGACCGCGGCGCTGTTGTAGGAGTGGGCCAGGGCCTCGGCCAGAGTCACCGTCCCGTGGTATTTGCCGCCGAAATTCTTCGGCTGCCAGCGCACCCCGTTGCTGCCGGTCAGCGAGAAGGGGCTGTCATCGATAGACGATTCCGGTTCCCAGCCTATCGCCAGGGCCGTCGCGTAGACCAGCGGCTTGAACGACGAACCGGCCTGCCGTTTCGCCTGGGTGGCCCGGTCAAAGGGGGAGGTGGAAAAGTCCGTCCCCCCCACCAGGGCCCTGACCTTCGCCGACGAGATTTCGATGCTCGCCAGCGCCGCCTGCGGCGACGGTGTTTTCGCTCCGTTGCCCTTCACCATCCGCGCATGGATCTCGCGGACCCCGTCCTTCACCGCCACCGTCGCCTCGTGCTGCATCCCGGGGTCGAGGGTCGTATAGATGCGCAGGCCGGCCCGGGTCAGCGGCATCTTCACCTGCCGGGCCACCTTCTTCTTGACCGCTTCGATAAAGTAGCCGTTCTCTTCAAGCTCATCGGCCGCTGCCGGATTATGATAGGTGATCGGGCTCGAATAGGCCTCCCGGGCCTGCTGCGGGGTGATGTAGCCGGCGGCGGCCATCCGGTTGAGGACATAGAGCTGACGGGCCACGGCCCGTTTCGGAAAACCCAAGGGGGTATAGCGGCTCGGGGCCTGGGGAAGGCCGGCGAGGACGGCCATTTCGGCCAGCGACAGGTCCGCCGCCCGCTTGCGGAAATAGGCCTGGGAGGCGGCCTCGACGCCGTAGGCGCCGGCCCCGAGATAGATCTGGTTGAGATAGATGTAGAGGATCTCCTCCTTCGACAGCAGGGTGTCGATCCGCCAGGCGAGGATCGCCTCCTTGAATTTTCGTACATAGGTCTTTTCCGGGGTCAGCAGCAGCGACCGGGCGACCTGCTGGGTGATCGTCGACCCGCCCTGCCCCCTCTCTCCCCGCCGGAGATTGACCACGACCGCCCGGAACACCGAAAAAAAGTCGAGACCCTGGTGGTCGAAAAAGCGGTTGTCCTCGGCGGCGATAAAGGCCTTCACCAGCAGGTCCGGCATCGCCGCGAGGGGAATGACGATCCGGTTCTCCTCAAAGATCCTGGCGATCATGTTGCCATGGCGGTCATAGATCAGACTGGTCTGCGGCGGTTGATAGTGGGCGACGGAGCTCAGGTCGGGGAGGCGCAACGCGATGAGGGCGACGAGTGGCGCCCCGCAGGCGGCGGTGAGGATCAGAGTGACAACGGCGAGAACAACGACAATGTGGCGGGAACGACAGATCCTCTGTCGCCGTTTTCCGGAAGGCGGCGACCGGGGATCTTCCGTGCTGGGTTTTTCGGGTGACACTGACAGGAGAGTGATGGTAGAATTCCTTCCTTGATGGTTCTATCGCCTCGTTCCAATGTAACACGCACCACCCTCGACGCAACAGGAAAGCAATCCCCGCATGGCCAAAATCCATATCCTACCCGAACACCTGGCAAACCAGATTGCCGCCGGCGAGGTCATCGAACGGCCGGCCTCGGTGGTCAAGGAACTTCTCGAAAACAGTCTAGACGCCGGCGCCACCCGGATCGAAATCGAGATCGAGGGCGGCGGCATCCGGCTGATCAGGGTCATCGACAACGGCGAGGGCATGGACGAGGACGACGTCCTGCTCTGCCTCGAACGCCACGGGACCTCGAAGATCAGGGAAGACCGTGACCTCGCGGCGATCGCCACCCTCGGTTTCCGTGGCGAGGCGCTTCCCTCGATCGGTTCGGTCTCGCATATGACGATCACCTCGCGGCCCGCCGGAGCGGATCTCGGCACCGAGGCGGTCGTCGCCTACGGCAAACTGGTCAAGATCCACGCGATCGGGGCCGCCCAGGGCACCCGGTTCGAGGTGGCGCATCTGTTCGGCAATACCCCGGCCCGCCGCAAGTTCCTGCGCACCGTCCGCACCGAACAGGCCCATATCGAGGAGGTGGTGAAGAATTACGCCCTCGGTTCGCCCGAGACCACCATCGTCCTCAGGGTCGACGGCAGGGAGATCCTGCATCTCGACCGGACACTGTCCCTGCAGCAGCGACTGGCCCGGCTGATGCCCGCCGCCGTACCGTTGCTCGGTGTCGGCGATCCCGACGCCGGAACGCCGCCGCCACGGGTCTTCGGCTATCTCGCCCTGCCGGAGGCCACCCTGCCGGCCGCCGCCAGGCTGCGTCTGTTCGTCAACGGCCGTGCTGTCCGGGACCGGATGATGACCCATGCCGTCATCGAAGGGCTGCGTGGTTTTCTGATGAAGGGCCGGAACCCGGCCGGAATGATCCACCTCATCGTCGCCGCCGCCGAGGTCGATGTCAACGTCCACCCGGCGAAGCATGAAGTCCGTTTCCGCCACAGCCGCGATATCCATCTCCTCATCAGTGAGGCGGTGGCCAGGGCGATGGGCCATTACCAGCAAGAGGTCCAGGGACGGATCTTCGGCCCCGCCCAGGCCCGCCGGACCACCCCGATCCCTCTCGACAGCCGCTCCGTCGCGGCTCCCCCCTCCCTCGCTGCCGCCCCGCTCGAGAAGGACGATCCGCCCCGACCTCTCCCCCGGGCCCGGACCGCCGCCGGCTCCGACCAGGCAGACCGACCGGCGCCGCCGCTGCCGGCGCCCGGAACATACCGTCCGGCCAGTGTTGCCGGAGGAGGGCTCGCCGCCGCTGAACCTGAACCGGTAGCAGCTCCGGACCTCGGCGCCCGGTCGCCACGCCAGACCTCCCTCGCCGTCCCGGACCGGCAGCATCACGGGATGCAGGTCATCGGTCAGCTCGACGACCTCTATATCCTCTGCCAGAACGACGAAGGCCTGGTCCTGATCGACCAGCACGCCGCCCACGAGCGCCTGCTGTTTGAAGATCTGCGCCGCCAGTACAGCGGCGACCGGATCGCCAGCCAGAACCTGCTCTTCCCGCTGACGATCGAGCTGTCGCTGTTCCAGGCCCGTCTGGTCGAACAGCACCTTCCCGAGCTGCAGCGGATGGGCTTCGCTCTGCGGCACTTCGGCGGCAACGCCTACGTCATTTCCGGGGTGCCGGCGCTGGCCGGTCAATGCCCGCCGCAGGAGCTGCTGCTCGATATGCTCGAACAGTTCGGCAGCGAGAGCGGCCAGAGCGAGAGGGAGAACCGGATCGATCGGATTCTCGCGACGATGGCCTGCCGGGCAGCCGTCAAGGCCGGGGCGAGACTGTCAATCGAAGAAATCGAGGCGCTGCTCGAGCGGATGGCCCGGGCCGACCTCTTCAGCCACTGCCCCCACGGGCGGCCGGTGTGGAAGACCATCAGCCGAACGGAGATACGAAAATGGTTTCACCGGGCATAAAAATCGACGACCGGAGGCGGGCGATCGTCCGCCGCAGTTCCACCCCCCTCGTGCTCCTGCTCCTTCTGTCGCTTGCCATACTGCTCAACGGCTGCGCCAAGACCCAGGTCGGACGGATGATGGAGACCACCGCCTACTGCGGTTGCGGTGCCTGCTGCAGTTGGGAGCGCGGCAGCCCGGAGTGGCTCTACCTCGATTTCTGGAACAAATACGTCAACCGCGGCGCCGCCGCCGGCCGGCCGTACAGCGGCAGGACCGCCAGCGGCGCCTGGCCCGAGGAACCCCAGGAGGGGCTGTTTTCGCTGGACAGCCTGCAACGGCCGTGGATGATTCCGATCCGCACGGTCCTCTTTCCCTGGTACCTGCTGCCGGGAGATGGCACCATCGCCGCCGATACCCGCCATTACCCGTTCGGCACCCGGATGTATGTGCCCGGATACGGCTGGGGACGGGTGGAGGACCGCGGCGGCGCCATCAAGGGGCCGGATCGCATCGATCTCTACTTTGACTCCCACCGGGATGCCCTCCACTGGGGCCGCCGCAAGGTGCCGGTCCAGATTCAATATCCCTGATGATGACCGGACCAGCTCCAGTGGCATTCCCTGTATCACTCCCCACCTTCCCCACGTGCATCCGAGGGCGACATCATCATGACGAGTAAATGCTCCATCACGATCATCGGCGGCGGTCTCGCCGGCTGCGAGGCCGCCTGGCAGGCCACTCTCCGCGGCTGCCGCGTCACCCTCTACGAGATGAAGCCGCAGCGCTTCAGTCCGGCCCACAGTTCCCCGCTGCTGGCGGAGCTGGTCTGCAGCAATTCGCTGCGGGCCAGTGATATCGGATCGGCCGTCGGTCTGCTGAAGCAGGAGATGCGCCTGCTCGACTCCCTGGTTCTGCGGGCGGCCGCCGCTACCGAAGTCCCTGCCGGGCGGGCGCTGGCGGTCGATCGCGAGCGCTTCGCCGGCTACATCACCGAAACGATGGAGGGGCACCCGCTGATCACGATCCAGCGCCGGGAGGTAAAGGAATTGCCCTCCCCGGAGCAGGGACCGACGATCGTCGCCACCGGCCCGCTGACCTCCGAAGCGCTGAGCTCGGCGATCGCCGCCGTCACCGGGGAGGAGCGGCTCTCCTTCTATGATGCCATTGCCCCGATCGTCATTGCCGAGAGCCTTGATCATGATGTCGTCTACCGGAAATCCCGCTATGACGACGGGCCCGGCGATTACCTCAACTGCCCGATGGACCGGGACCAGTACCGGCACTTCATCGATGAGCTGGCCCGGGCCGAGTACGTGCCGCTGCATCCGTTCGAGGAACCGAAATACTTCGAGGGCTGCCTGCCGATCGAGGTCCTCTGTGCCCGGGGCGAGGACACCCTGCGCTTCGGGCCGATGAAACCGGTCGGTCTTCCGGACCCGCGGACGGGGCGTGAGCCCTATGCCGTCGTCCAGCTGCGCCAGGAGAACCGGGAAGGCACGACCTGCAACATGGTCGGATTCCAGACCAAGCTGACCTATCGGGAACAGCAGCGGATCTTCCACCTCATCCCCGGTATGGAGCGGGCCGAATTCGCCCGCCTGGGGTCGATCCACCGCAACACCTTCATCTGCGCCCCGCTGCTGCTGCAGCCGACCCTGCAGCTCAAGGCCCGCCCCGACCTGCTGTTCGCCGGCCAGCTTGCCGGGGTCGAAGGCTACGTCGAATCGGCCGCCATGGGTCTGGTGGCCGGGATCAACGCGGCACGCCTGGCCACCGGGGCGACGACCCCGCCACCGCCGCCGCAGACCGCCCTCGGCGCTCTGATCAGCCACCTGACCAGGAGCGATCCCCGGCATTTTCAACCGTCAAACGTCAATTTCGGCCTGTTTCCGGCCTGGGAGAAAAAAACCCCGAAGCGACTGCGGGGACAATTGCGGGCGGAAACGGCTGTCGCCGCCCTGCATCGATGGCGGCAGGATCTCGGAAAAAACGGCTGAAGCGGGGGGAAGAACAGACACGAAACCCGTCTGCGGCCGCACCGGCAGACGGGTTGAGGTGGCGGCGCCGGCCGGAGAAAGAATCCGATCCGGCGGCAGCGGTCAAGGACCGTGCGATCAGTAAGGCTCGCAGCCGCCCCGGCAGTCACGGTTGATGTAGCCGGGCGGGCAGGGCTGGTCATAGTTGTAATCCCAGCCCCGGCAGTCATCATCACCACGGCGTCTGCCACGGTCACCACCGAAGAAGTCGCCGCCGCCCCGGCGCCGGTCGTCATAACACTGTCTCGGGCCCTGGCAGGTGCGGTATCTCCCGCCCGAGGCATCGTCGCAGAGGGTTTCATACCGCTGCCCGGGCAGGCACACCCCCCTGTGGGTATCCAGTCCGAGAGCGGCACAGGGGCCACCGGAGGAGGGGTTGTAATTGGGCAGCACCTGCCAGCCGCCGCTACAGTCGGCGGCTCCGGCGGCAGAGGCGAAAAAGACGCCGCACACGGCCAACAGCAACAGCGAGATTCGTGTCTTGTTCATTTGAGGCTCCATTGTCAGTTCATATAAAGGCCAGTCTCTAAACCGCACAGGATCATCTTTCTCTATTTTATAGTCGTGGTCAATTGAAAAGAATCGCTGTCCGGCAGCCGAAGTTGCCGGGATAGCACAACAATACCCACTGTTCGATACCTTCCCGGAACCAGACGGGAAACCGGCGACAGGCCGCGTCAGTCACAGCTCCCCCCTTCCTCGACGAATCCCCAGTACGGGTAATCGAGGGCATAGGAGGCGACCGGACCCGGACTGTGCTCGCGGCTGGCCACCAGCCACAGGGTGTTGCTCCTTTCCCCTGCCGCCGCCGGATCCTGGTGCACGTCGCCGGGATACAGCACCATCGCATTGTCGGCGCTGTACTCGATATCGCCCGAGCCCTTGAAGACCCCGAGGTGCGGTTCTTCCCGATATGAGCCGTCGCCGCCACGGGTGAGTTCGGAAATAACGAGAAAGGAAACCTGCAGTTCGTCGCGGATGGCCTCGAGCTGGCGCAGCCAGGCATCGATCCCGGTCCGGCGCTCGCTCAGGTCCTTGAACGGCAGCTTGTGCAGACTGTCGACGACGACCACCGTGTATTCACTGGATGATTCGTGGCGCAGAAAATCGATATGCCGGCGCATCAGTTCGGGGGTCAGCTTCCGGTCGTTGACCACCCGCAAGGTCGTCATCATCCGGCGCATCCGGCGACAGGCCTCGTCGTACCGCTCCCGCTCGGGCCCGGTCCACTGCTGCCGGCGCATCATCGAAGCGTCCATCCGGCTCAGGCGGCTGAGAGTCCGCTGGTAGATCTTCTGCCGGCCGTTCTCAAAATCGTAGTAGAGCACCGGAATCCCCCGCAGCGCCATCTCGGTGGCAATCTGGATCATGAACATCGATTTGCCGACCTTGGGGGCGCCGCCAACAACGTTGATGCCGTGGATGCCGCCGATGGCCGCATCGAGCCGACAAAACCCCGACTGCAGCGCCGCATAGGCAGATCCCTGCTCCGATGCCAGTCGCCGGAGAAAGCGCTGGTGTTCAAACTGGGGGGCGGGAAAGGGGGAAAAGGTCTTGGCGGACTGGATCATCGCCGCGATCGCCGCCCTGAAACCGCTGCCACGATCACGGGCCATCTGCCACACGCTGTAGCCGCGCGGCAGTCCGGCCGGCCATTGCAACAGGCGCACTTTGTAGCCGACACGGGCGGCCAGGGCCCTGGCCGCCGTCTCCGATTCGCCCGAATTCACCATGATGATGAACAGGGTGCGGAGATGGGCGAAGAGTTCGGAGTCGAGGCGTTCGAAGTTGAGATTGTACGGCACGGCGATCCCGGGGAAACCGAGCTGCTTCAGCGGCAGAAGATTGTTTTCCCCCTCACAGAGAAAGAGAGCGCCATTCTCGCAGGAGAGGAGATCAACGATATTGAAGATCTGGTATTCCTCGACGGCGAACCGCTCGTCGCCGTGCCAGAAATAGTCCTGCGGCCGGTCAGGGAAAACGCAGCGGGCGGCATAGCAGTTGCCGTCGGTCTGGAAGTACGGGTAGACGATGTAGCGACCGTTGTAGCCGATCTGCAGCTCGTCAAGCACCTGGGGGCCGACCCCGGCGGCCGAAAAATCCCGGACCAGGTCATCGGTCAGGCGGTCATGGTACTGCTTGATCTCGGTGTTGATGTTGACGACCGGGAATTCGGCGCCCTGGTGGAGATATTCCCGCTCCGGATCAAACCCCGGCGCCTCGGCCGGCTCGATAGCCGCGAGACGGGCAAACCACAGCGGAAATCCACCCGGCACGCAGCGATTGTGACAGCGGAAATAGCCATGGAAGGGCCCATCCTGGTTGAGGAACACGGTCAGCCGGCCGGCAGGATCGAAGCCCCGGTCCCGGCAAAACGGGCATTCCGCCACCAGAGTGGCCTTCTCCATCCGCCCTGCCGGCAGATGCCGAAGGTAGAACTCTGTCGTCATGTCAGAGGAATGAGACATAATTTCAATATATTGCTATCACGATTGGCAAGCGCCCGGACTCAGCGGCGATCTTATCCCGATCTCTCAGGTGGAGGTTGGACGCCCTGCCCCTTCGCCGTCCCGGGATTGGCGGATAAACAGCTGCATCCGGTCGTCGGATATCGGCTCGTCGAATTTAACGTGCACCGAATATTCATTGTCGAGAAGGCGATACCCCTTTACCGCCAGAACCACCCCCTGGCAGGAGGCGACGGCGTCGCCGATCTCCCTTGCGGGCAAGACGATCCTGATGCTGGTGCCGATCAGCGATCGGGACAGCTCTTTCCGCGAGAGGCGCAGGAAGAAGGAGACGCCGCCGGCCGAGATGTCGAACAGTTCACCGTTGACCTGCTGGCCGGTACTATTTCCCAGCAGATCAAGAAAATCGATGCTGATCCGACCGGAAACGCTGATGCGCCGGTCCTTGCGGCGATCCTTGTCGGAAAGCCGGAAAAACCGATCGATATCTTCAAACTTATGACAAAAATCGTTCAATTTCGATTTCAGCGCCGGATATTCCTCATGCCAGCGCAGAAGATCTCTCAAGGTCAGGATTGAAATATCGGCTTGGCCGACACTGACGGCAGAGACGGTCCACACCGAGGCATCGAAGAATACCCCGGCCCCGAGTATCTCACCGCTGACCATGGTCTTGACCTCGATATCGCTGTCGCCATCACGGAAAAAAATCTTCACCTTGCCGGAATTGATGAAAAACAGCGCGGTCTGATGCGTTCCCTGGCTGACGATAATCTCGTCGTCGTCAAAACGCCTGTGCTCGAGGCAGTGATACAGGGTGCTGAATTCTTCCGGAGTCAGTATCTGGTAGAGATTTTTCCAGACATCGAGATGCCCTCGGTCGACGGCGGCCTTTTTTTCCTCTTCAATGATCTCCGCCGACTTGACGATGTCACCAAGGGCCGTCGGATCGGTTTCAATCAGCCACTCGCGCAACCGCTCCGCCTGACCGAAATTGCCCATCCGGGCGGTCCTGAAGACGAGGTCGAGCATCATCCTCCGCGCCGTTTCTTTCTGCCCCTGGGCGAGAACCGTGCGCACCGCCCGCTCTTCCGGAAGACCGGTGATGTCATGTGACCCCGACGGGGCATGATCGCCGCTCCGCCCATCCTGCCTGGATCGATGCATCCTGAGCCGTGCTTCCCGGAGCTGACGTTTTTCCTCTTCCCGTTGTGCCGCCTCGAGCTGCGCACTGGCCTCTTCAGCCGCAGCCCAGACAGCCGGACCGATCTTTCTGCCGGCCCGTTTGCCCTTGAGCTGCAGAAATCCCTGCAGGGCCATGACTGCCGGCGAATAGGGACAGCGACCGAGAACCTTGCACACATCGGTCAGGAGCGCATCCCGGATAGTATCGGAAAAATGTTCATGTTCACTGAGAAGTTCGCCGAGAACCGCCGCGACCTCCTCGTCGCAGAAGAAGATCAGTGCCTTGACCGCATCCGGCCGCAGCAGTTCGCCGGCTTCCGAGGCCACCCGCAGCAGCACCTCTTTTTTCCGGTCGCCGCTGATCCGGTACAGACAGTCAAAGGCCTCACGCTGAACCCGCAGATCCTCATGGAAAAGGTAGGGGGTGACAAGATCGACATCCTGTTCTTCGCCGGTTCCGGCCAGCAGTTTGATCAGGTTGCGCTTGCCGTGCCAGGGCATCGGCTCCGGAAGCAGCTCGCGAAGGATCGGGAGCAGTATTTTCCCGGTAGAGGTCAGGAGATTGAAGATCCTGAGCCGATCGTCGGTTTTGTCGGAATCCAGCAGGGCATGAACCAGAAAGCGGCCGACCACCGCCCCCTGCATGCTCAACCGGCGACCGCGTTGTTCATTGAACGGGTCGTCCAGGTATTCCTGCAATTGTTCCGGCAGGGCCGAGCGATCGATTTCCCGGTCCTGTATCCGCCCGACGAGAACCTGCACGGCCGGAGATTTCTCTATGATGCCGGCGCGAATCTGGAAGAAGGTCTCGAGAATCCGGTCGCCGGCGGTGATGTTCCCTCTTCTCCAGGCCTGCTCCATGAAGGCGTGAAGGAGAGCGGCGATTTTTTCGTAAACGAAATCGGCCGTATCCGACCTTCGAAACCACAGCAGCACGGCTTCGATGATTTTCGCCAGCAAATCCCAGCGTTTTTCGGCGACGAGGGTGTCGCCGACGATGGCGAGACTCTGGATCAGTCTGGCCTGCATCGCATCGTCTCCCTCCCGGAATTGCTGGTTCAGGAGGGTAAGCAGGGCAACGGCCTGTTGATCCTTTCCGTCCCCGATCCACTGCTGGATGGCGGGAGGAATGCCCATGACCAGCTCATCGTTCTGCAATCCACGAAGATCGCCCTTGAGCAGGGCCTGCAGACCGGTGCCGATCCGTTTTGCCTGCCGTTCCCGCTCACCGGCCTCCATAATTTTTTTCGCCTTCTCGAGACCCAGAAAGTGCCGTCCTTTGCCGGTATCGAGAAGCCTTCCCAGTGTCGCTGCGAGCAACCCTCTCCCCCCCCGATCTTTATCCCCGGCCCGGCGCAGAGTCGATTCCTGCCGCCGCAGACGGTCGATGATCTTGCCGAAAAGTTCGGTATCGATCCGGCCCAGCAGGGCCTCGAAGAGCATGGCCCCGAATCCCTGGGGAAACGACTGGACCATGACCAGCGCCAGAGACGTGTCATCGAGCCCATGACAAAGCAGATCGGCGGCCTGGACTGCCGTCGCCTGTTCATTGTTCTTGTCAATCAGGCCTCCGGCAGTTTCCAGCATCTTCGTAAAAGCGGCGGTAACGGCAAACTTCCTGTGCCGGCGAAGATCGAGGACCAGCGTGGCGACCGCGGCGGCCACCGTCGCCGCCGCCTGTTGGGGATTGCCCAGCTCGGCCCTCAGGTCATCGATGACAGGTCGCCCCTGCTCCCTCCCGAGGAGACAGTCCATATAATCCTGGCGGGCGGAGGCGATCAGGGTCCTGTCCACCTCAGCCTCTTCGACCTCCTCGGCAAACCGGTACTCCTCGGGGAAATACTCGTCCAGCTTGAGGGTGCGGGCAAATTCGCGCCCTCCGCCCTCCCTCTTGATCTTGTCAACGCTCGAGGTGAACATGGAAAGGATCTGGCTGAAGACATGGCGGTCGATTTTTGATTTCAAGACCAGAAAATCAACCCCGATGACCTCGAGATGACGGTAGACCACCAGATTGGTGATTGTCTGCAGCACCGGGTCGGGGATGGGCTCACCACAGAGCACCGGCTTTTTTTCCTGCACACTGATCACAAGGTCGCCATGCTGACGGACAAACTGCTTCAGCGCCTTGTACCCGCGTTCGACCGCATTGTTGATCTGGGGGGCGTGGGGCGGATACAGGCGAACGGTCATAATGGCGTTGTTGAAGGCCTTAAGGGTCTCGAGCGCCTCACGCTGCTTGTCAGGTTCTTTCATGGTTCCGGTTCCTGAGAAAGAATGCTGCCGACCTGCGTCACCACGTCGACAGCCTGTTGACGGTGAACATCTTCTGTTGCCGGCCCCCATTCCGGAACAGAATGGCTGCAGATCTATGCGGTCCCGGGATGCTCGTCGCAAGCAAATATCCTGCGGCACGCTCCATTGGCAACTCCCTGCCACAACGGCGACTGCATCGATTTTCCACAATCAATCTGGGAATATGCCCTTCAATTGATTACACAGCTCAACCATGAAAGTCAAGCAATGCAAGCAGTCAGTTTCACTTGCCGGCCGGCGACGGCGATCACCCGGCCCGATGGCGCGGAGCGACAACCTTGTAACGCCGCAGTTCCCGGAGTACTTCGCAGAGCGGCAGGCCGACGATGTTCGAATACGAACCCGAGATCCGCTGAACAAGGAAGGCCCCTTTTCCCTGGATGCCATAGGCGCCGGCCTTGTCGAGTGGTTCCCCGGTTGCCGCATAGGCCCGGGCCACGTCCTCGCCGAAGTCTGAAAACCAGACCGAGGAGACCACCGAGCGCCGCACCAGAATCCCTTCAGCCGCGCAGGTCACGCAGAACCCGGTCCGGACCGTGTGCTCCCGACCGGCGAGCGCCAGCAGCATGGCGACCGCCTCCTCGGCGTCCCGCGGCTTGCCCAGGACCTCGCCGTCGACACAGACGACGGTATCGGCGGCGACAATCCAGCTCGCCGGGAAAAGACGGCAAACTGCCAGGGCCTTGTCCCGGGCCAGCCGCAGGACCAGGTGCTCAGGGTCTTCACCGGCCCTCAGCTGTTCATCGACGTCGGCGGACCACACCGTGAAATGAAGCCCGAGATCCTCGAAATAGGCCCGGCGCCGCGGCGAATTCGAGGCCAGGACCAACGGTTTGAGGGAGACGAACATGGCAGACCTTTTTTTAAAGATACCCGATGCATGCAGATTCCGGCTTCAACGACGGGGACGGGAGAACCGGCAGGCCTACATCTTTAAACTGAAACCTGCTGAAGGGAAAGGCGAATCTGCACCCGGACCTTCGCCGGCCGGCCGCAGGGCGGCGAAGGTCCGTCGGCAACCGCCGCAGACAGATCGCACTGACCGATATCATCGCCATCAGCCATTCACAACCGGGAAGCGAATTGCTATAGTGGGCGAATGAAACAGAGCGCGTTCCGGTTCCCGGGCCCATTCATCAAAATCACGATCTTCCTTCTCTGGCTGATCCTCTTCGGTCTGCTGGTGCAACGCGATTTCTTCATCACCACCCTTGACCCGGAAGAATCGTCGGCGATCGTCCGAGCCGAACGGGAAGAATACCAGGGAATCTATTTTCACGACCGCAAGATCGGCTACGTCGCCACGACCTTCGAGCCCCGCGACGACGGCCGCATCACTCTGGATCAGAAGGCGGCGATGATTCTCAACGTCGCCGGCGGCAAGCAACCGATCAACCTCCACCTCAAGGCGGTCATGACCGTCGACAGCCGGCTGCAGGACTTCACTTTCTCCTTCCGCTCCCCGTTCTACCGGATGCAGGCCGACGGCAGATCCTCCGGCAACAGCGTCAGCTTCACCCTTGCGACCGGCGGTTCGACGATCAGGGAACGGATTGAACTGCCGGCGCCGCCGATGCTCTCCACTTCGCGTCGCGAGTACCTGCTGAACCAGGGCATCAAGGTCGGGGAGAAGGTCCGCATCCCCTGGTTCGACCCGCTATCGCTGGCCGGCAAGGACTCGGTGATCGAGTACCGGGGCCGGGACAAGGTGCTGATCCACGGGCGGGTGCAGAATCTCCACCATTTCATCGAAACTGTCGCCGGGGCCCGGATAAGTTCCTGGCTCGACGACCGCGGCGACGTCCTGAAGGAGGAATCGCCGGCCGGCTTCGTCTTCCTCAAGGAACCGAAATTCAAGGCCCTGGCTCAAAGCGGGGAGATCCCGGACCTGCTGGCGGCGGTGGCGGCCGGATTGATCGGCGACATGCCGCCGCTCGACGACCTTGAGCAGATCCGCTACCGCCTTCATTTCCCCGACGACGGCGGCTTTGTCCTGCATTCCGGCCGCCAGCGCTACGCGGACGGCATCCTGACAATCGACCGCGAGTCGCTGCCGCAGGTCCCGGGCGCATCTCCAGCCTGCACCGCCGATCCCGCCGACCTGGCCGCCACCCGGATGGTGCAGACCGGTCATCCAAAGCTTACGGAGCTGACAGAACGGATCACCGCCGGCAAGACATCGAGGCTCGAGGCCCTCCGGGCGATCGCCGCCTGGGTCCACGACAACCTGGAAAAACGGCCGGTGCTCGGCCTGCCCGACGCCCTGACGATCCTCGCCAGCCGCATCGGCGATTGCAACGAACATGCCGTGCTCTTCGCCGCCCTGGCCCGCACCGCCGGCATCCCCTGCCGGATCGCCGCCGGAGTGACGTTCCTGAAGGACGCCTTCTACTATCACGCCTGGAACGAGGTCTGCCTCGACGGGCAGTGGATCACGGTCGACACCACCACCAACCAGCTGCCGGCCGATCTCGGCCACATCAAGTTCGTCGAGGGCGAGTTCAGGGACCAGATCCGCATCGGCGCCCTGCTCGGTCAGCTGTCAATCGAACCCCTGCCGCCCGCCGCCGCTTCCCCGGCGACTCAGGACCACCAAGGACGCAATCAGCGATGACCGCCACCGTGCTCGACCTTCATCACCTCAGCAAGAACTTCGGCAGCTTCACCGCCGTCGACACTGTCAGCCTGACGGTGGCGGCCGGCGAAATCTACGGTTTCCTCGGCCCCAACGGCGCCGGCAAGACCACGACCATCAAGATGCTGGCCGGCCTGCTGCGGCCATCGGCCGGGACGGTGACGATCTGCGGCCACGATCTCGCCGGCGCCCCCCTCGAGGGTAAACGTCTCACCGGCTACATCCCCGACCGCCCCTTCCTCTACGAAAAACTGACCGGCGACGAATACCTGCGCTTCATCGCCAGCCTTTACCGGCATCACGCCCCCGAAAAGGTCCTGACCGCGGCCGGCCGCTACCTCGAGCTGTTCGACCTCGGCGACTGGCGCCACCACCTGATCGAGGGCTATTCCCACGGCATGCGCCAGAAGCTGATCATGACCTCGATCTTCATGCTCGACCAGCCGCTGATCATCGTCGACGAACCGATGGTCGGGCTCGACCCGAAAAGCGCCCGGATCGTCAAGGAGCTCTTCAAATCCCTGGCGGCCCGGGGCACGGCAATCTTTCTCTCCACCCATTCGATGGAGATCGCCGAGGAGCTGTGCGACCGGATCGGCATCATCCAGCACGGCCGCCTCACCACCACCGGCAGCATCGCCGAGCTGCGGGCACAGGCGGCAGCGGGAAAGAAGAATCTCGAGGAGGTCTTCCTCGAACTGACCGGGGCCTACGAGCTGCAGGGCATCATCGCCGCCCTGCGGCAGGATGCCGGCGATCGGAACCTGAGGTAAACGGAGAGGTATGTACATATACCTGCCACTTCATACGGAGCCGGATTTGGTGATAACATGACAATCAACGGCTTTGTTTTCTTGAACAATCTATAAAAGATATTCAGGGATGATGTAAGGATCCGACTTTCTTTCCCGGTTTACAATTGCCGATTGCAGTCTCTATTTCATGGAAAGAAAACAAAATCAAAAAGAGGTAAATTCAAATTGCATTTTATCTCGACCATGCTATTCTCCATTCTAGAATCTAGAATGGAGAATGATTCATGTTGAAGCCACAGGATATTTTCGTTCTGCTTAAGCTGGTTGTGATGGGATCACGGCCATGGTCGTATACAATTTTGGCTGTGGAACTGGGAATGAGCTCTTCCCAGATCCATTCGGCGGTCAAGCGCGCCTTGGCCGCAAAGCTGGCAGTACGCCAGAGTGAGAAGATCGCGCCTAATTTCAGAAATCTCGAGGAATTTCTCATCCATGGCCTTAAATATGTCTTTTGGGCTGAGCAGGGAGAGATGACCAGGGGGATGCCGACCGCCTACGCGGCCCCTCCGCTTGCGGAATTATTGGTCAGCACCGCTGCGGAGCCTCCCCCGGTCTGGCCTGATCCGGACGGCGAGATACGTGGAATTGCCTTTCGGCCATTACATAAGCTGGCACCCCAGGCAGCGCGCGCCGATAAAAATCTCTACGAGCTACTAACCTTGGTGGACGCGGTTCGCAGCGGCCGAGCCAGAGAGAGAGAAATCGCCACTAAAAAATTGAGAATGCGGTTGGAGCAGTATGCATCGGATAACAAACCCCAACCTTGAGATCTTGGAAGCAGCAGCCGAACTCCTTGACGAATTGATCGACCAACTGGTTTTCCTGGGTGGTTGCGCTACCGGTCTACTGCTCACAGATATGGCCGCCCCGCCGATCCGTACCACACAAGATGTGGATGTCATCACCGAAGTAGCGACCATGACGGAATATTATCAGTTGGCTGAACGGTTGCGAGCAGGTGGTTTCCAAGAAGATACAAGTGGGGATGCCCCGATTTGCCGCTGGAAAGCGGGTAGCCTTCTCCTCGACGTCATGCCGACTAATCCACAGCTGCTCGGTTTCGGGAGCGTATGGTATCGAGAAGCCTTCGAGACGGCAACGCTCCAGACTCTGCCATCAGGGAAACGCATCCACATGATCACGGGACCTTATTTTCTGGCGTGCAAGCTGGCAGCCTTCAGAAACCGTGGCGAAGGTGATTATCTGATGAGTCACGACATGGAGGATATAGTGGCGGTATTGGACGGAAGGCCTGAAGTGGTGGGAGAGATTGGTCAGGCTCGAATCACGCTGCGGCGGCACTTGGTCGAGGGCTTCCGGGAGCTTTTAGAAAGCCATCGATTTCGCGAGGCCCTCTCAGGCCATCTTCCGCCGGATGGGGCGAGTCAATCCAGGGTCCCGACCATTCTCTCACGCATAGAGCAAATAGCTGAATTGTAAAGAGCAAGCGTTCATGAATAATGCATATCAGGAATATGTTTAACATGCAGTTATTATTAAGTAATTTACCTTGCCATTGTGAATCTTTAATGCCAACATATGGAAATACATTGTTTTTCTCCATGGTTATTTTCTCCTGAAAGTCACAATTTCAGGAAGCTTGGGAAAATACCTAACGACTAATCGAGATATTCTTGTATTATCATCTGAAAACGACCAACATAATTGTTCAAACTAGCAGCGATTATAAAAACGGTGAAAGAAGCAAAAAGCCCATTGAACTTTTAAGCTCTCTTGAGGATTTGATTGATTCTGGTAAGGATTTTGCTTTTATCGATAATATCACAAAACTGTGCAATAGCAGGACGGATTCCGTCCTTAGAATAACATGGTGGGCGTCATGAGTTCCGAACTGTCGCAAATCCGAAAGCGCACCTTTGGAGCCGCAATGAGAACGATGAAGGCGCCGCATTCCATGTGCCTTTCGCCGGGGGCGATCTGCGAGGAGGAGGCAATTCGTGCGCACTCGGTTCAGAACGCGATGACGCTTGAGCTACTTCAACGAAGTGGGCACGTTGTTGCGCCAAGATTGAACCTAAGTTTCGCGAACGGTCCTTGCATGGCTTTTGAAAAAGTCGGTAGGAACGTCGTAACGACGTTTCACGGTCTCTGTGCCAAGCATGATGCTGAGATCTTTCGTCCGATCGAGAAGAGCACTCTTGATTTGACGAATCCAGAGCATCGTTTCCTCCTATCGTATCGAGCGGTTTTGAAGGAGGCGCACGCTACGGCGAAGTCGGCACGGGACACCCAAGCTGGCTATCAGGCAGGTGTCGCAAACGGCTTGTTCCCGAGTGAACCGTGCGAGCCTGGGATGTTAGCGGTTGAACACATTTCTCTGGCCTACATGACTCACGAACATAAGCAGCGTTACGATTCAGCATACCTCGCAAAAACTTGGGATGCGGTGGAGCACTATCAGAGAGACTTGGGTGTCGGGCCTTCCGTTGCGGTGAACGCATTGCTCTCTACTGGTCGCTACAGCAGTGTCACGGATTCCCTTGCATATGCGACGCTGAACGTGTTCCCGTTCAATGGCTCGACGATTCTTTTGGCATCGTTTCTTGCCGAGCATGCTCGCGACTTTTCGAGATCGTTCAAACGATTCTTCAACAGCGGCCCCATCTTGGAGCAATTGTCGTACCTGATATTGAAGCGCTGCGAGAACTTCGTTCTATCGCCGGACCACTTCGATTCCTTGTCCGAAGAGCAAAGAGCTGAGTGTCTCAAGCACTTTGAGCGCAACATCGGCAGCAACAAGTGGGAGCCAGATAACCTCAAGTTAATCAACATATTCACTCGCACATGACGCCCAACGATACGTTCAATCGGACCGTGGGGAGAGATTTTGATGATTCCTGATGCGATGTTGGGCCGCAGCCAGACACCGCTTGAACAACACAACCAAGTGTAGCTTGCTCGCGTCGCCTACGGCGCTTGTCAGCACCGCGATTAGCCTTTTGAGTAATTTCAAATAGGAGCGTGAAATATGAGAGAACAGGCGGAACCTTTATTGGCCGAGATAGATCGTTACCTGGAAGCCCCGCTCAATCAGGACGTGGCTGCACGTCTGATCGAGAATAGGAACGGAATAACTAAACTTCTCGATGCATTAGATCAGAAGCACTTTGGTGCGGCCTTTATCGGCAAGATCGGCGTCGGTAAAACATCCGCAATATGCAAGGTCGCCGACCTACAGTATGACGGCCCCGACAATGAGCAGGTGGAGGTCCTGAAGACAGGGGCCGGCCGAACCACGGTGTGTGAGGTAGCGATCGAGTATGCACCTCGGTACTCCATCAAAGTTGAGCCGATGCCGAACGAGGAAGTTCAGCGAATAGTAAGTAACTTTGCCGACTTCATATGGGCGAAGGCCCACAGGACCATTGCCGATGAAGACGAGGGCGGCAATCTTCTGAGTGAAGAACTCACCCGATGCATACGGAATATGCTCGGTCTCACAATTGAGAAAAAGAAAGAAGACGGCAAGTGGCGCTCAAGTGATAAGGCACTAGAATTCTCAAAGAACTGTAAATCTGTAGAGGAAGTGAATGAACTTATGTTCTCTTGCCTATCGCTCGAGAGCAGGACAGAAACCGAGTTTTGGCCAAACCCAGAGGAATCAAAAAGATGGCAGGTCTGGCTCAAAGAAATTTTTGCCCGGATTAACGATGGAAAGAACAAAACAGTTTCAATTCCCGCACGTATAATAATCCGAGGACCGTTTCCCTTAATGCAAGGGGGTAGCGTCTGGAGCATTGTCGACACACGCGGCATCGATTCTTATATCCATCGGGAGGATATTCGAAGGGCGCTGGATACAGAGGGAGTATTTCCAGTAATTTGCTCCTCGTTCGTGGATGCCCCGGATGCGGATTGCAGGTCGTTTTATGAACTGGGGGTCGAACTGGGGCTGGGTAGCCGTGTTGCTCGTGACGTAACCTTACTAATTTTGGACAAAAACGAGTCAGATAAGATTGCAGACATCGACAGCGATATTACGGACCTCGAAGATAGGAAAAGCATTGGTCGAAGCATTAGGGAAGAACAGGTTTCAAACAAGATCGCGCATGAATACAAGATCAGTCCGAATGTCATCACATTTGATAGCAGGATCGATGCAGAATCTGAGATATGGGAGGCATTAGAGTCACGGCGGTCTGCCTACATAACCAGCAAATCGAGAGAGCTGGTCACGCTTCTTTCCGCATCACAGGAACTGCTTTCTGCCGAAGGGAGCAAGGCCGAGGCCTTTGAACATGACATCCATGCCCTGATGGTCGATTGGCGTGCAAACGCAGATGCTAGATCACCTGACTGGAGTCATTTTGGTGAGTACATCAAGAGTGTCTTTTCCGCAACACACCATCGGACTCTCGCGGCGAGCATCGATCGAAAGGGTTCTTGGTACAACCTAAACGTCTACGAGGCTATCAATCAACGCGCAAGGTCGAGCGCCGTCAAGTTCTGCGGAACTGAAATATTGGAAATTAAGAATAGTTTTGCCCTATTGCGCGGCAAGTACCCAGAGTTTTCTAACCAGATTGACGCGCTGGAAAGCGAGTGTGTTGCTCAGTTCGATTCCTTCTCGGTTTACGTGGGTGTTATAGCAATGGAGCATTGGATCGAGCAGGTAAAGACGTTCGTATCGATCTGGCATTCGATGGCTGCTGAATGGGGGCGCGGCTCCGGCTATAAGAACAGAGTTATCGAGCACTGGATAGCTTGGATAAAATCAGAGCAATCCATATTGATACATAACGCTCTTTTGCGGCGGATTGCCTCAGCTTGGGGCCGCGTTCTCACCGAGGGACAAGGCTAACAACAGGTTCCAGCCGACATTCACGCCTTCGGGGCTTCGCCCCTGCGGCGCGGCTGCGGCTGAACTTGAGCGTTCAGGGCGACTGTGCAGCGATTGAAATTGCCGCTCGAAATCTCAAGAAATTTACAAATTGCTTAAACGTTACCTTCCTACTGTATATACGAACTACAGGAGTCCTCATCTCCTATCAGGGTTAACTTGCAACTACCGAAGATATCCAATGATCGTCCTCAAATGAAAATCCTGACCTCGTTTTTTGCCAACATGATCCGGCGGATCCTCCCACGCCCTGAATTCATCCAGGATCGCGAAATATCGCTCTATCTTCTCCATATCCGGCAGACCATAGTAAACCGACAGTATCAGTATAGCGGTGTCTCTGCCAGCGTCTAGCAGCTCAAAAATCGAGGTTTCTTCATTTAAGGCATGAGCCTAACCGCTAAGCTCTTCGAGCAGATCCGACACCACTGCTCCCTCCTGGTTGATTTCCACTGAGGTTACGGATATGAGCCTGACTATCTTCTGACAGCAGGTCGGGGCCGTTGGTGTCCGACGGGGGGGACGAATTGGCCCAAACGGTCTTGAAGTTGGCCAAGGTGTTGTCCAAATCCTTGGCTCAGAAAAAATGTGAATTGATCGGTAAAACAGCATTGTCAAAGTTCTGATAATGAATATCATTCCCTGACCACAGATGTTGTATGGGTAATTTTTTTAAATTCAACCTGACGAGGTCAACTATTATGAAAAGATTATGGATTATGTTATTGCTCGTGTTCTCTGCTGCAAATTTAGCCACAGCCGAGGAAATCAAGCTCGGTGAGCCGTTGACCCTCACCGAAGTTACTAAAGTGTCCGAGATCAACAAGAATCCCGAAAAATACAAAGGCAAGCGGATCCTCATCGAAGGTATGGTCATCAACGTCTGCGCAGCACGGGGATGTTGGCTGGATATTGCCAGTGATATGCCTTTCGAGAAAATTCAGGTCAAGGTGGTCGATGGTGAGATCGTTTTCCCGATGGAAGCCAAAGGAAGAAACGCCAAGGTGGAAGGGATCGCCGAGGAACTGAACCTCTCCAGGGAAGAGGCGGTTGAAATGGCAAAGCACCAAGCAATGGAATCAGGCGGAACCTTCGATCCAGCAACCATAACCGGACCAGTACGCCTTGTCCGCCTGAAGGGCCTTGGCGCTGTAATCCAATAGCATCGATATGGGCTGGCGACGAATCAACCATGTCCTGCACCGGGACATTGGTTATATCTGCATCGGGCTGACCATCATCTACGCCATCAGCGGGGTGGTGGTCAATCACACCTCACATGGTTTCAATCCCAGTTACACCATCGAAAAAACGACGGCTGAAGTATCCCCACTGCCGCAAGGAAACGAGCCATCATCGGCTTACGTGGCACAGGTCCTGCGGGAATTGGGAGAAACAGCCGGGTTGAAAAATGTGGCAATGCTGTCGCCACAGACAATACGGATCTTTGTGGAAGGCAATACCATCGATGTCGATCTAGGCTCCGGCAAGGTACTACAGGAGAAGGTCACGCGTCGCCCTCTGCTTTTTGAAATGAACTACCTCCATCTCAACAAAGCAAAGGGCCTGTGGACCTGGCTGGCCGACATCTATGCAATCGCCCTCCTGATCGTGGCGGTAACCGGCATGCTGATGATCCGACGTGCGACACGATGGCGGGGTATTATCCTTACCGGGACCGGATTCCTCATTCCCTTCCTCTACCTGCTGATCATGTCATGAGATACCCTCACCCCAGGGGTGAAATGTGATTCACTCTTCCCCTTTTCCGTATCCGTCAAAATAACCGCATCTGTTTTTCCCTGCACTGAGCTGTCATAGTGGGACCACCTTTTATCATGGAGGAGCTTCACTATGAACATTGC
>NZ_JACHEO010000007.1 GCF_014201505.1 Desulfoprunum benzoelyticum
CATACAATGGTTGATCGGTTAACCTATATAGCCTTACAAACTCAGCCGGTCCCGCAGCGCCTGCTCAAGCTGGCTGAAGTTCGATGGTAATCAGATATCAAAATCCTAATTTTTGAATGGATTGATTCAACAAGTTGTACGGAAAGAACGCAGGATTCGTGGCGAGGGAGCAGCCAAAGCTGGAGGGCGATATCAGAAAAAGAGGACGGGGACCGGGCGGTGGACCTCAAGGCGCAACGACAGCGCTGCCGACCACACAGAAAAACTGGTTGTCAGGTATTAACTTGATACCATACGATGAATATGAAGAACACGGACAGTGACCTGCACAGCTGCCGAAGGTCGTCAATGGATCATCTGGTTCATCTCGAAGATCGGCAGCAGAATCGAAATGACGATAAAACCCACTGCCAGCCCCATGACGGTGATCATCAACGGTTCAAGCAGGGAGGTCATCCCCTTGACAGACGCCTCGACATCACGTTCATAGGCATCGGCGATCTTGCTCAGCATCACCTCGAGGCTGCCGCTCTGCTCGCCGACGGCGATCATCTGGACGAACATCGGTGGAAACCAGGGCGAGGCGGCCAGGGCCACAGTCATGCTCTGCCCCCGCTGCACATGCTCCATCGCCGAGTCGACAACCTCGGCGATGCGGACGTTGTCGACCAGCGTCCGTACGATGCGCATCGCCACCATGAACTCGACGCCGCTGCGATTCATGCTGGCGAGGGTCGAGGCGAAGCGCGCCAGGATGATCTTCTGCGCCACCGGCCCGAAGACCGGCATCCTGAGTTTGATGAAGTCCCACACCGATCGGCCCCTTACCGTCCTCACGAACATGCGCAACAGGATGACCACCGCCAGACCCACGCCCAGCAGCACCCACCAGTAGTTTTTCAGAAACGAACTGGTGCCGATCAAAAACAGGGTGGGCAGCGGCAGGGTCTGCTCCATGTCTTTGAAAACCTGGGTGATATTGGGGACGATATAGGTGATGAGGATGAAGAGGATGGCCGTGCCGATGATGGCCATGAACACCGGATAATACATCGCCGCCCGCAGACGCCCCTTCAATTCCTGCTGTTTCTCACTGAAATCGGCCAGTTGCTCGAGGACGACATTGAGCGATCCGGATTCCTCCCCGGCCCGGATCATATTGATATACAGGTGGGGAAAGAGTTTCGGATGCTCGCCCATGGACTGGGCCAGGGTCTTCCCTTCGCTGACCTTGCCCTTGATCTGGGCCAGGACCTTTTTCAGGGCCGTATTGCGGGTCTGCTCGACGAGTGACGACAGGGCGGCGTCCAGCGGGATGCCGGCGCCATGCAGGGTGGAAAGCTGCCGGGTGATGACATACACCTCTTCAGGGGTGATGCGGTTGAACATGCTGGCCGAGAACCAGGACGGGGAAGCGCCCTCCGCCTTTACCTTGCTCTCCTTCAGTGATATCGGATAGTTGCCTGCTGCACGCAGTTTTGCCCTGGCCTGGGACTCGCTGTCGGCTTCAATGATCCCTTTCAGATTTTTGCCCCGCTGGTCGAGGGCATTGTACTCATAGACAGGCATGACACTCCCGGGATACCGTTCGATTATCCACAGTGTTGTATATGATTGCAGCCTACACGACCTCTTGCCGGGGACCTTTGCGACCTTTCCCTGAAACCGTCAAACTCTTTTTCCTGTCGCGATAGCCGGGGGTTTACCTTAAGACATTAATTTCCTATACTGATGGAGCGAATTCAACCAAAATCAACATCCCAGGCCCGAGGCGTACACAGACTCTGCTGCGGCACTATGCCAGTTTGACACATACCGTCCCGAATGTATACACACTATTTCGGCCTGAACGACAAACCCTTCGCCATCGCCCCCAACCCTCGCTATCTCTATATGAGCGAGCTCCACCGGGAGGCGCTGGCCCATCTCATCTACGGCATCCAGCGCGACGGCTGTTTCATCCTGCTGACCGGGGATGTCGGGACGGGCAAGACCACGGTCTGCCGCTGTCTTCTCGAACAACTGCCGGAAGACACGGATGTCGCCATTATTCTCAACCCCAAGCTGACCGCCATCGATCTGCTGAAAACGATCTGCGAGGAGCTGTCGATCCCGGTTCCGAGCGAGTCTCCGACCGGCAAGAGCTATATCGACGCCCTCAACCGCCATCTGCTGCAGACCCATGCCGAAGGGAGAAGCACGGCGCTGGTCATCGACGAAGCCCAGAATCTCGAAGCCGATGTCCTGGAGCAGCTGCGGCTCCTCACCAACCTTGAAACGGACACCCAGAAACTGCTGAAGATCATTCTCCTCGGCCAGCCGGAACTGCGGACCCTGCTTGCCGGTCCGCAGATGAGCCAGGTCAACCAGAGAATAACGAGCCGATACCACCTCCAGCCGTTGCAGCCCGAGGATGTCCGGATCTATATCCAGCATCGCCTCAGAGTGGCGGGAGGCGGAACCCGTCGCCTGTTCACCGATCCGGCGATAAAGCACGTTGCCCGGATATCCAAAGGCATCCCCCGCCTGATCAATCTCATTTGCGACCGGGCCCTGCTCGGCGCCTACGCCGAGAATGCCGATCGCGTCAACTGGAAGATCATGCGCAAGGCCGGGCGGGAAGTGCTCGAGGACGGACGGCCGTCGTTTTTTTCCCGCCGGTTCGTGCTGATCACCGTGATTACCCTGGCCATTCTCGGCATCGGCATGCCGGCGGCCTGGCATTACCTGAAGACACCGGCGCTGGAGACCTTTATCAAGCAATGGCAACCGCTGAAAAATTCGACTCCGGAGGCAAACGAACCGACTACGGGCCAGATGTCGCATGACGCCTCGAACGCCGCGACAGACGATCGCCAATCCATCCCGAAGACAGATCAGGACACCAAGCAGCAGCCGTCGTCAGTTTTCATCGATCAGACCGTGTCGAAAATGGAGACCAATCCGGACAAGGAAGCGGTGCAGAAAAAATAGGGGGAAACGCCATGTCCTATATACTCGATGCGTTGAAAAAATCGGATCAGGACCGGAAACAGGGCGAGATCCCCACCCTGGAAAGCGTCCATACCGATCTGACCTCCACCCGCGTCCGGAGGTCGACGAATCGGCGCAACAGGTTCCTCCTGATTTGCTGCGCCTGCCTTGCCGTGATCGCGGTCGGCCTGTGGCAATGGCGGTCGCCACTGTTCACCTCCCCGCCGGCGGAAAAAACGGCCTCGACCGAGCAGGGTGCCGAGGTGAGGGGAACGCCTCCACCAGCGCCTCCCACCGGCGGACCGAACGTCGCCCGCCGGCCCGCCGCACCGGCGCCGACTCAGGGAGTGGAGATCGCGGCACCGGCTCAGGAGACCGCCCCACCGCAGTCACAGGAGCCGGTTCAGGTCAAAAGACCGACGCCGCCGGCAACAACCCCCCAACGCGTCGTGATGCCGCCGGCGGAACGGATTGAGCCCGCCTCGCCGCCCCGGGTGGTGCAACCATCCCCGCCACCCCCTTCCGAATCCCCGGCAGCACCGGACGACAGCCCGCCCCTGCTGAAGGATTTACCGCCCGAGATCCGCAGATCGATTCCGGAAATTTCCATGGCCGGCCACGTCTACTCCGAGGTGCCGGCCCGGCGGATGATCATGATCAACAACAAGATCGTCCGCGAAGGAGAACGGGTGGGCGACCAGCTCAAACTCCTGCGCATCACCTGGGACGGAGTCATCCTCCGTCACATGAACACCGATTTTCAGATAAAACTGTGACGACGGGATAGAAATCACCATCGACGACCGCGCTCACCGCCGCCCAGATACGACGAGGGAGACCAGATGCACCTCTATGCACCCGATCTCCCCCATGATAGTATCGAAAAGACGTTTCCGCCTCCCCTCCCACCGTTCAATCGGTCAGAGTCTTCATAAAGGCGACAATAGCAGCTTCTTCTTCGAGGGTGAGGCCCAGATCGCCGAGTTCAATTGCATTGACATTCTCTTTGACTTCCGGCTTGTCCCTTTTCTCACGGACCACATCCCTGGTATTGTAAAAATGGGTGATGTCCTCAAGTGTAGCAAAGTAGCCGTTGTGTCCATACGGTGGTGTAACCGCGGACTGTGCCTGCCCCCGGAGCCGCCCATCCCTCCTCCGCCGCCGCCATCCATAACTCCACCACCACAACCCATGGCACCAAGAACGAAATCATATGACAGGACGACAAGAATAATGATCGCCATCAAACCCTATAATTTCAGAAAGTACCCGGCGTTCCGCCATCCTTTACTTTTGTTTGCCCTCCCCATGTTCATAAGATACTGCCTCAAAGTGAGAACTTGACATCGTCATTTCTCTTTATGACGCCTGAAAGCCTTGTAGAATAGCACGAATCCGCCAAACGGCGGCTTCATCTGAAGAACACCAGAATGTCTGCAAAAATCGACCGGATTACAAATACCTACCAACAATCAAGCCATCTCTTGCATATGCTGAGATGGCTTGTTTGTTACGACGCGAGGCTATTCCCTGCAAATTCCTTTTGTCTACTCTGAAGGTTCATAGCCATCAGTCAAGGTCTGGAGAAAGGCGACGAGATAGTCGCCTACCATCATGAAGTTGAAGGGTTTCATAGCAATCCGGTTCTCGTCGACTTCCGGCGGCGGGAACAGGCTGAGATTGGGTGTCATGCCGCCGTCACCCATCCCACCGCCAGGGCCCATGCCGCCGCCCATACCGCCGTCACCCATACCGCCGTCATCCATCGTGGCACGCCAGGCGTAGAAATGGACGATCCCCTCCATCCCGTCCAGCGATTTGAAAAAGCCGTTGTGGCCGAAGGCCTTGACGAAATCGGGAGATGGCCGCTGGTCGATATTACGCAGCGACGGTGTTTTGTGCTTGCCCATTTCCGGCTCATAAACAGCAGCATCCCAGCCAGAACTCTTGAGATAGCCACCGAGGCCGTAATCGATCCAGTCCTCGCCGTCCGGGTTCCATTTCTCGGGCATGTCGTAAAATGGATTGTCTGGGTTTTTGGGGATACCGAGGTTGTAGAAACCGAAATCGGTAAACAGCGGATAACCGGCCGAACCCTCGGTGAACGTATGGCAGGAGGCGCAGTCGGCCCCCATGCGCTGGGAATCGTTGAAGACGGCCAGGCCCTTGAGTTCGTTGTCGCTCAGCCCAAGACCCCGGTAATCGGTCCAATGCTGCCCTAATGGCACCCCTTTGGGCCTGTTACTGTTCCCAAAGCCCTTGGTGGTGATCAGTTTGATATCCTTTTTCGCATCCCTGGCGTTGTCGTAAAACAGGTCAAACTTGGAAGTATAGGGATTGACTTCTGGGCTCCGCTCGTAGGCGGCAATGGTCCTGACGATGCGCTCGTAGCTGCCTTCCGGGTCCTTTTTCCAATCAAGTGACCGGGGGCCCCACACCGCTTCAAATTCTTCCGCATACTCGGATTTGGCGACTCGCTGGACAACCAGCTGAGCATCCGGCATTGCCATCTCCAGGGGGTTGAGGAAGGGGCCCATGGCCTGCTCGGCCAGAGGATCGCCCAAGGTCTCGCCGGTGGCGCGCCCGTCCCAGAACATGCCGCCGGCCCAGGTCTCTATCCCTAAAGCTTCGTTGTAATAATCGTTCGATAGGTTCGGACTCTCTCCGGTATAGGTGACACTCGGCGGCTTGCGGTTGCCGAACCGCTCGCCAATCGCCCCCGGTTCGACCGCGCCGGCCGTGTTGATCTCGGGATCCGGCCCGGTGAATCCTGCGGCGGGATCATGGCAGCTGGCACAGGATTGCTTCTTGTTGACCGACAGGTTGACGTCAAAAAAGAGCTTTTTGCCGACCTCGATCAATTTTTGTTCGTCAATTCCCTCCTGGGCGGATACCGACCCCATGCCACTGATGCCCATCAGGACGGCAAGGGATAAGATGAATGAATATGATTTTTTCATTGGCCCTCCTTCCAAAGATTTATTCCATGTTAATGGGACTGAAAAAATGTCACTGACACATTTCACCCCTGCTGGTGCAGGAAAAAGGGGAGAGGGATGAACTCCCTCCCCCCTTTTAGACAACCTCCTGATTCAATGGGTCATGACGTGGTCATGGCAGATTAAGGGTGTTCGACCACGACGACTGCGTGGTGGCGCTGAAGGCCTGGACCCGGTAGATGTAGGCCACGCCGGAAGTCACCGTCTGGGTGAAGGTGGTGGCATTCGCCCCCACTGTGGCGTTGACGACGTTGGTGCCGTCGCTGTTGGTCCGCTGGATAAGGAATCCGGTCTCGTTGTCCGAGTTATCCGTCCAGCTGAGAGACACCGTGGAGGTCTTCTTGTTCTTCACGGTGAGGTTCCCGGTGAGTGCCGTCGGAGCGTCGACGGGCTCGCCGACCTCCTGGGCGGTGCCACGGCTGTCGACCGTGATGGTCGGGAAGCCGCCGCCGGCCGGGATCTCGTTGAACGCCGGGTCCGAGTAGTCCCAGGTGTCACCGACCGTATTGATCGCGTAGACGTTGTACTCGTAGAGGGTGTTCGTGTTGCCGATCGGGTCAACGTACTGCACCGGACCGGTTGCCGCACCCGTGGTGGTCGACGCTGTGGGCAGCGTTATCAAGTTAACCCGGTTCTCGGTCTGGACCATCGCGAGCTGGGTCCAGGGACCGGTAGAGCCCTCGACGCGACGCTCGATGACGAAGGCCGTCTCGTTCTTCGAGTTGTCCGTCCAGTTGACGGTGTAGATGCGGTTCCGCCCGTTGCCGGACCGCACCGCGGAGATGAACGTCGGCTCCTCGGGGTTCACCGCGACCGCCTGGGTGCGCATCATGTCCATCTCCTCATGGCTGAGGATGTGACAGTGGAGCACGTACTCCCACCCGAAGTTGACGTAGTGGTTGACCACGTCGATCGGTTCGCCGTCGGGGTTGAACGCCATGAGCGGCAGGCCCAGCGCCTCCCGCTGGGTGGTGTTGGCGCCTTCAAGGAAGACACCTGCCGGCATCGACGGATCGAGCAGGCGGACGCTGTTGGGCAGACCGTTCCACACGTCCGGGATCGGCGGGATGATCGGTCGGAGCGCCACGATGGTGTCCTCGAGCGGGCTGATCCGGACGGTGTCCTTCCAACCAAGTTCAGTCGCCTCCGGCTTGCGGACGATGCCGTCCCAGCCGACGCGGTTCAGCAACTGGACGTCGTAGAGGTGGAAGTGGATGGGGTGGGTGTCCACCCCGTTGTGGGTGAACTTCCAGATCTGGGAGCCGTCGGCCGCCGAGGCGATCGGGGTGGCCTCCATGCCCGGGGGCAGTTCGAGGCCGTCGAGCACCTCGGTGGGCGGGAAGGAGAACCCGTACAGGATCATGTTCTGCAGGCCGGCCTGGGCGTTGGGTGTCTCCACCCCCAGAAAGCCGCTCATGCGCCCGTACTCGTGCTCGAACGCCTCCCCCATCTCGTCCTGGATCATCTTGGGCTTGAGGTCGATAGTCAGCCGCTCGGCCGCCGTGGAGGTGAGGAACGGGGCGCCGGGTGCGGTGTCCGCGTCAGGGTCGACGAGCCGGTTGAAGGTGAGCGAGGTGTCGTAGATCTGCACCGTGCCGTTCAGCGGCCCATTTGTCGGGAATGAGGTTCCGTAGGCGGTGTTGTACTCGCCCTGGCCGACGATGATCGGCTTCTGCCCGGACTCGAACACACCTGTTCCGTCGGCACCGGCGAAGGCAGCGTTGAGTGCGGAGAGGTCGAACGGTTCGGCAGCTGCTGCGTCCGCGACCTTGATTTGCATCACAGTGCGGGTGTTCGGCCCGTACCCAGGCAGGGTTGGCGGCGTGCCGCCGGAGTCGCGGTAGTCACCGTCGCCGGTGTAGTAATCGTAGCGCGGGTCGCGCGCCGGGAAGGCCGCCGGGGCGTCGTTGTAGACGATCAGTGTCTGGCCGGCGTACGCGGACAGGTCCACGACCACGTCGAAGCGCTCGGCGGGGGCGACAAGCAGCGAATGCTGGTCGACGTTGCCGGCGTTGAACACGGTCGGGTCATTGACCCAGGTGGTCGGGTGGGCGGGGACCACCACGGGCGAGGGCAGGAAGCCGCCCTCGGTACCCATGACGATCCAGTCCGGGCCCTCGGTGCCGGCGACCGGCGTCGGGAAGACCGTCGGGTCCTCGAGCGCCGCTGCCACCTCGGCCGGGTTGAGCGCCACCTCGGTGCAGGCGACGCCGGTGCTCTCAGAGACCGGCGTCCCGGTGCCGTCGCAGAGGTTGCCCTCGGCGTCGACGGCCTTGTACAGCGACAGGTTGAAGAAGCGATCATTGGCCGCGTTGAGGATCCGGAAGCGGTACGGCTTGGGCTCCAAGGTTACGGTCGGGTAGGCCTTGCCGTTGACCACGGGGGTGTCCATGAACGCCTCCATGCCCATCGAGTTGTACGGCACGCCCGGCATCAGCGGCGGTTCGCACCACTTGGTGTTGGGGTCGTCGGGGTCGCAGTCCCGGTCGTAGTAGGGGTTGTCGATCGGGCCGTACTCCACGTTCGACGTCGGCGGCCAGAACCACGGGCCATAGGCCCAGCGGCCGTAGGCGTTGACGCCGGAAACATCACCGGGGTTCTGGGCGGGGGAGTAGACGTGGGGCAGCCACAGATTGCCCTCGCCGCCCCAGCGGGTGGTGTCCCAGGTCTCGTCCTGGAGGGCGAGCTGTGCCGCGTTCGGCACGAAGGTCTTGTCCTGGAAGACGAGCGGAATGGTCGCGGTGTCGTCAGGGATGATCCCCCCGTCGACGAGGGCCTGCTCGGTCTCGTCCTGGATGATGTACGGCGCGGCCTGGCCGGCGTACACGTTGAGGCGGGTGATGCCCCACGAATGGTCGTGGTAGAACATCAGGCGCGCGCTCTGGGCGTTGGTGTAGTAGAACGTCTGGACGCCGTCCTTCGAATCGTCGACGTTCGTCATGTCCGGGACGTTCTGCACGCTGACGCCCTCGGGGAACGACGTGTTCTCGCCCGCCGGGGTGATCCACTGGTGGGGTGTTCCATCGGAGATCCACGGGGTGATGCCGCCGTGCAGGTGGATGATCGCCCGGTTTTCAGTGTAGCAGAGGCCCATTTCCACCAATTGTGTCTTGGTCAACGTCTGCATGCCGTCCATGAACATGCCGTCGTCGCACATCGGCATCTGCGGGTCGACCATGTCCGGGTTGGCCTCCATCATCTCGTGGCCCTCGGGCGTCATGCCCGCGCCCATGACGGTGGGGTCCACCGGGAGGAACAGGTTGCCACCCGCGCCCGTGGGCAGGAGGTTGTGGAACTCGATCCGGACGGGCCGGTCCTTCTGCGCCACGATGACCGGGCCGAGGTAGCTCGGCGCGTTCGGGTCATAGGTTCCGTCGGCATTCAGCTGGACGTAGCCCCGCAGCTTCGTCGGGTTGGCGAGATCCGAGTGCATCTGCTGTTCGTACTCGACAAGCCCGATCTTGTAGAAGTCGGACCCGGGGTAGGACGTGGTGTCGGGTGTCGCCGCGCCAATGATGGGCAAGTCATCCACGAACTTCCGGATACCAGTCCCCGGTGCGATCTCGACCTGGTCCGCGCCCGCGAGGGTGGCGGCGAACGAGTATGTACGCGGGGCAATCACCGGGAAGTCGGCGCCTGGCACCGTGATCGTGTCACCCTGCAACGGGCTGATGTTCGCCGGGTGGGAGACCACGTCGGTGCCGTTGAGATCGAGTGGGACGCCCTGGCCGTAGAAGGCGATCCGGTCGCCCGCCTGGACGGCCAGGTTGGCGACGCCGAAGACTGCGACTTCGCTGACACCCGGTGTGGTGGGTTCGGGCACAGTGAGGAGCCCGGAGTCGAAGACCACGCTGTACTGATTGGCGAACCTTGTCGGACGGAGGACATAGGCGTGGAACTGCTTGCCCGCCGAAACGTTCCCATTCGCATCGGCTATCGCCTGGTTCAAGGTCTCGAAGGCCGTGAGCAGGCCGTCCCCAAGCGGAGTCGGCAGCATGACCAGCACGTTGGCGGCAGTGTCCGTGGCGTACTGCCGATCGATGAGGTCGTTGCCCAGGGGCGTCTCAGCGCCAGGGGTGACGGTGACCTCGGGCAGCGGACTGTTCGCGTAGTTGGGGTGGCTGAAGTAGCGAGGGGCGTCCCCAGGCGCTGCTGCTGCACTCATTCCCGGCATTGCCATGGCCGCGGTCGCTGTGTCAGGCTGCGCCGTTACCATCAGCGGGTTAAGGGCGCCCTTCTGCAGGGCGCGGGCAGCGGCAGCATCCCGGTCCTTCTGGGTAATTTTAGCCAGCTGTTTGGTCATCCCCTTACCGTCGTTCCTCTTCGGCGCCAGACCGGTACCATCCTTGGTCAAGGTCTGGCCGGTGCCGTCCTTCGGCGCGGCCAGACCCATATTAACCCCCCACGTCAACAGCAGGGCCCCGGCCAGAATGGCAGCTCGTAATCTCAGTTGTGAGCTCATAATTTAATCCTCCCTTGTGTATCCATCGGAATATCGGATGGTTCGACCATTGAAAGCGCCTAGACTTTCTTCAGAGAAGCCTGGCAATACAATCATGGCCGATGTTTGTGTTGCCCGGGAAACAGCTACAATCTCAGCCGCTCCATCCCGGGATTTCGCTGTCTGCAGCGTCATCGTGCACAATGTTTTTTTCATCTTTCCTCCCGTGTTGTTGTTCCGAGATCGGCAGCCGCTGCCGGGTGCCCTTTCAGCAAACCTTCAATTCCTGTCACTATCGGTTCGAGTGCATGGATTCCTCCATTGACTCATGATAGGCCTCGGTCCGGAGAAAACACAATATTCTATTTTTCGGTATATTATTGATATTGTATATATCATCTATTCCGAGCCGGTCAGCATAACGCTCAATCTCAGCCTGAACGAGACAATCACCTCCGGATTCCTTCCCAGCCTTGACGGCAATCATCGCAGGCCCGTCCGTGGCTCAACGTCCGCCATGCATTCGCGGCGCCAGCCGCAATCGATGCGGTCGCAGGATTGCCTGCCCGTCTGAAAGCAGGGTTCCTCCCCCTGCATCTCCTGGATCGTCCGGATCAGGTCCCGTTCCGCCTTCCCTCCGATCCGGCTGTCGATGCTGTTGGCCCTGCCCTTGGGATGTTGTGGGTTCATACGCCCCTCCACGATAAAGTTGTCGATAACGCAGGTGATCCTGATCCAATCGTATCAAAAGCGGGAGAAGCGACAATGAGCTAAGATGCAATATAAATATGATATATAAAATATCATACTCAACAGAGAGGGGGGAGAATCTGCCCAGACGGCATGGTGCGGATACGAGCGAGGATGGGGCGGCGCAACAACAGAGTCCCACCGGCCCTGGCAGGCCGGCGGGACAGTTCAGCAGGATTGATCCATAAAAAACCTACATCCCGGGCCCACCTTCCAGAGATGGCATTCCGGGCGGTACAGGTTGACCAGGCTGCTCGGGACCGATCCGGTACGGCCGCATCATCTCGTTGTCCTCGTGCTCGACGATATGGCAGTGCCAGACGAATTGACCGGGATTGTTGAACTGGGCCCTGATGCGGGTGACCTGCCCGGGATAGGCGACCACCGTGTCCTTGAAGCCGGTCTCCCAGGGCTCGGGCGGAATTAACATGCATCGGGTGGGCGTCGCCGGTGGTGTTGTACAGTTCCCAGACTTCGATGGCGCCAGCGGCCGGGTGACCGTCTCAGCCGGCAGCGGGCTGATAGCCGGTAGTTGCAGGAACTGCGGCGGCGTCGTGGGATCGGCGGCAAGTGCCGGCACGACACGGAACTGCATGATCTGGCCGGTGGTCTCAGGCTCAGCCGAAGTGAAATCTGTACCGGGCACGCCGCCACCGAACGGTTCATCCGGCCCGACGTTGCCGAGGACATAGTTCCCCACCGGGACGTTGGAGAAGTCGACGATGATGTCGGCGCGCTCGGCAAGACCGAGCAGAAACTGATTGCCCAGCGCGGTGAGGTTCACCGGCGCGGCCAGGAAACCGCCCTCGTTGCCGATCGCCCAGACCTCGACCCCGGGGATAGTGTTGAAATCGAGGATCAGGAACCGGGTACATCTGTTCAGCTTTCTGAGAAACAACAAGATCGTTTGCGGGCAAAACCGAAAATCTTGAGCGGCGGCTGCAAGAGCTCAGGATGAAACTGGTTCCGGGCTTTACGGAAAAGTACAACTTGGACAAACTGGTCTACTTCGAAAAAAACCAGGATATCGTCGCCGCGTTGGAAAGAGAAAAAGAATGCTCTGGTTGTCGGCTCCAATCCTATTGGGAAAGATTTGAGTGATGGGTGGTGAGTCTTTCGTGGCATGAGATCTCTCCCTTGCGGTCGAGATGACAGCGGGGGAAGGTCGAGATGACAGGGGGCGAAGGTCGCGATGACAGCGGGGAAAGGTCGAGATGACAGAGGATGAGGGGGCATAAAGCCAAGGGGAAGGTCGGGAGGACCGCCGCGCTCAGCTTTCGATCGACAGCATCGTCTGGAGGTTGGTCTTCTGGTGGGATATTTCGAGTTTTTTCCTGATGTTCTTGCGGTGGACATTGACCGTTCCCGGTGAAAGCCGGAGGATCTCGGCGATTTCCTTGCTCCGCTTGCCCTGCTTGACCATATTGGCGACCTGGATCTCCACCGGGGTCAGCCGGATCAGTTTGGTGGAGAAATTGCTGGCGAACGGCGAGGTCAGTTCCTTGACGTTGGTACGGAGAATTTCCACCAGGGTCTTCTGCTGCTCGGTCAACCTGCATTCGCACAGGCGATCGAAAAACGGTTCGACCAGTTTGGTGACATTGGACAGGACCTGCTCGGCCAGTTTCTCCCGATCCTCCTCCCGTTTCTTCAGCAGCACGGTCAGGGCGACATTCGATTCCGACAGCTCGGCGGTCCGTTCCTCCACCCGCTGCTCCAGCTCGGCCTTGATGCGGCGCAACTCGGCCTTGGCCTCCTTCAGCCGGGTGATGTCGGTGATGGTGCCGATAAACCTGAGCGCCCGCCCCTGCTCATCCCGCGCCACCACCTGGCCCCGGGACAGCATCCACTGCCAGCCGCCGGCCTTGTTGCGCAGCCGGTATTCCACCTCGTAGCGCTCGGTTTCTCCCGTCAAATGGGCCTGACGCCGGGCCAGGACATTGTCGCGGTCATCGGGATGGAGCAGGTTGTCGAAGGACAGCTCGCCGGTCATTTCGGCCTCGCCGGCATCGTAGCCGAGGCTGGTCAGCCAATTGGCGCCGTGGTAGGTCTCGCCCGTCACCAGATTGCGGTCCCAGACGCCATTGGAGGCGGCATCCAGCGCCAGACGGAAGCGGGCCTCGCTCTCGCGCAGTTCCTCTTCAACCCCCCGCCGGCGGCGGATCTCCTCTTCCAGCTGCCGGTTTTTCGCGGCCAGCATCTGCAGCAGGCTCTGTTTCTCGAGGCAGCGCCGGATCCGGAACACAAGTTCTTCGACCTCGCAGGGCTTCAGCGTGAAGTCATCGGCCCCGAGGCGCAAGGCGTCGATCGCCGCGCGGATGTCGCCGTAGCCGGTGAGGATGATGACGCCGGTGAACGGGGTATGCTGCTTGACGTACTTGAGCACGCCGAAACCATCGACGTCGGGCATCATCAGGTCGGTGATAACCAGATCGTATTGCCTTTTCTCCAACTCGGCGATCGCTTCGTTGCCGTCGGCGACGGCGGTAACCGCAAAACCTTCGGCCCGGAGTTCACGGGTGAAGGATTTGCGGATAAGCATTTCGTCGTCGGCGAACAGAATGGAAACAGCATTCACGTCATCATGGTCCATAAAGCTCCAATCCCCCTTTCATTGCGCATTTCCAGTGGAACACCCTCCAACATCGACCGGTGGTCAGCGGCTCAATCGGCAACGGAATTCCTGATCGGCAGGAGGATGGTGAAGGTCGAGCCCATCCCCGGTTGACTGTCGACACAGATTGCACCGCGGTGTTTTTTGATGATGCCGTGACAGACCGACAACCCCAGTCCGGTCCCTTTGACCTCAGGCTTGGTGGTGTAGAAGGGCTGAAAGATCCTGTCGAGAGCGTCGGCCTTCATGCCGACCCCTGAATCCCTGATCGCCACCGCGACCGTATCCTCGTCTTTTTGCCAGGTGCGGATGGTGATCACCCCGCCGCGTTGCTGACAGGCGTCGACCGCATTGGTCAGCAGATTCAGCAGCACCTGTTTGATCTGGTCGGCAACCGCCTGGATCTGCGGAAGCCGTCGGGCATAGTCGAGCGTCAACGAGATCCGTTTTCTCCTGAAGTCGCTTTTGTGGAGCAGCAGCATGGAATCGAGGACCTGGTGCAGGTCGACCAGTTTCATCGTCCCGGAGGAGGGGCGGTTGAACTCCTGAAGGCTGCGGATCAGATCCTTGATCCGGTCGCTCTCCTTGATCGCCTCCTCCAGCAGTTCCCTGTCTTCCTCCTCCAGTATCGCCCGTTTCCTCAGGCCTTTGAGAACCGACTGGATTCCCTGCAGGGGGTTGTTGAACTCGTGGGCGATGGAGGCCGACAACTTGCCGATCGCCGCGAGCTTCTCGGCGTGGAGAAACTGGCGCTGGGTCTCCTGCAGTTCCAGGGTTCGGCGCTCGACCCGCTGTTCCAGGTCGTTGTTCAGGGCCTGCAGTTGTTCCCGGCTTTCCCGCAGCGCCTTCTCCGCCAGCTTGCGTTCAGTTATATCGCGGCTGAAAAAGGCGACCGCCGTGATCGTGCCGTTGTCATTGCGCACCGGATACGCGGTATGGTCGAAACAGATACCATTGCGGATATCTTCGAAGGAAACCGGTCGGCCGCTGTCGATGATCTCGTTGATCTGGGCCGTACGCGACGCCACCAGCTCGGCCGGCACAAAGCTCTGCCATTTTCTGCCGACGAGCTCCTCCACGCTCATCCCGAACCGCGAGGCCGCGGTCTCATTGGCCGCAAGAACCTCACCATGAAGGCCGAACAGCCAGATCGATTCGGTGGCGGCATCGATGAGGGTGCGCATCGTGCGTTCGTTTTTGCGCAGTGCCGCCTCGGCCTCCCTGTGCTCGGTAATATCCTCGAACACGGTGTAGACCTCGGACGGAGCATCTTCACCTTGAGCAAATACCGGCATCGCGTCGATGCGGATCCAGCGATACGCGCCGAGCCTCGGGTTGAAGACGCCCATGACGACATGGCGGACGGGTTTGCCGGTCTGCAAGGCGATCATCGAAGGATGCTCGAGGCCGGGGAAAGGTTCGCCGTTGTCGCGGATGGTGTCGTGCTCCGTATCAACCGACGTGATGTTCAGAAACTCCGCCCGGCTCTTGCCGAGAATGTTCTCGGCCGCATGGTTCATCGCGATGATCGTGCCGTCGCCATCCTGATGGACCACGCCCTGCAGCATCGTCTCGGCCAGCAGGCGGTAGCGTTCCTCGCTCTGGCGCAACGCCGCCTCCACCAGTTTGCGTTCACTGATGTCCTGGGTGATGCCGAAACCGCCGACCACTCTGTTTTCATGGTCAAGCTCCAGGTACGCTTTTTCGCGAACCCATTTCACCTGATCATCCACCACGATCCGGTGCTCGACATCGTAGGGTTTGCCGCGGAGCGCCTCTTTCCAGCTGCTGTTGACGCCGGCGCGATCCTGCGGATGGAGCTTGGAAAGAAACGTTTCATAGGTCAACGGCGTCCCTGCCGGTATGCCGAAGATACGGTAGGTTTCATCGGACCAGATCAGCACGTTGCGCCGGACGTCGAAACGCCAGCTGCCGATGCTCCCGACAGCCTGGGCCCGGGCGAAATCCTCTTCTTTCTGACGGAGGGCGAGTTCGGCTTGCTTCATCTCGGTGATATCCTGGATGGCTACCGCACTGCCGACGATGGCGCCCTTGCCGTCGTGGATCGGCGAGGCGCTGTTGATGACAAAGATTTCGGACCCGTCGAACCGCTGCAGGCGCATGACCTGACCGACCGCGGCTTCCCCTTGCCGACTGGCGACGGCCGACGCCCATTCCTCGGGAGCGACCGGCTTTCCGGTGCCGTCCCACCACGCCCGGTAGGCGGCATAGTCATCGACCGATCGAGCCTCCGGTCTCGGGTTGCCCCACACCTGTTCATAGGCGGCATTCGTCAATATGCATCCACCCTTCGTGTCGGTAATGGCGACTCCGATCGGCAGGGCATCGAGCACGACGGACAGGAGCTGCAGACCGCTCTCCGTCGTTTCTTTGACAGGATGGCGCCGGAATTCCGCCGCCTGCGTCCGGCTCAGCCGCTCGATCCGCGATTCCAGCTCAAGCTGGCGCGTTTGCAATTCAAGAAGAATCTGCAGAGTTGTGTCAGGCGACAGCGCCTTCAGGCCCTGTTCCGACAAGGCCGTCAGCTCATTCCTGATCTCGCCGGCCTGGTGCCGCAGGGTCTGCATGGCCGGCGCCGATTCGCCCCGATCCGTGCCTGTCCGCGACAAGCCGATCGTATCTGCCAGGGCGGCAGCTTGATCGCTACGGTTCCCCTTGCTGTTCAACTCCGGCCTCCTTCAGTGTACGGCGACGTCTCTTCCGCCCCGGTTCCGGATTATCCGCAGGATACGAGAATTTTGTTCATTATACTCCGCAGACATCGACGCGCAAAGCGGTGTCTGCGAATATCGGCGATGAAGGGGATGGGTGGTTGAGCTCCGACCCGCCTGCGAGCTGCGGGCAGGATCAGCCGGAGCAGAACAATCTTTACAACCAGGGCGACGGATGGTATCACAGGAGGCGGTTGCCCCGGCACCGCCTCGACCCTCCTGCTGCAGGGCCGATCCGGCAGAGGCGCCGCAGCATCGGCGTATTGCAGCTCCATGATCGAAACCGACTACCGTAAAAAGCCCATGTCACAACCGAAAGCAACAGCACCGCATGATACCCCGGCGCAACCGACCATCCAGGCCATGGTCTGGTATAGGGAAGAGCACTGGGAGACCTTGAAGAGACTCTTCACCGATGCCGATCGCCTGCCGCCGACCTACGGCGATTGGCTGCAACGGGCGGAAGAGATGAAGACCCAGGCCCAGGCGGCCGGGGATATCGTCATCAAGGTCTATATCGATCCGGAGACCTTCACGGCCTGGTGCCGGCACAAGGGCCTGGCGATGAATGCCGAGGCCCGGTCGCAGCTGGCGATCGAGGTCGCCCAGAGCCAGTCGTTCAGCATCTGAACCGCACTATCGCCGGCCCCGGGCCGCCGCTAGCGGACGTAGCCCCTGTCGGGGGGAAGATTGCCGCCCCGCGCGGTGGAGGTGGCGAGGACATCGCAGCGTTCGTTGCGGCTGTTGCCGGCGTGGCCTTTGACCCACACGAAACGTACCGCCATCGCCTCCGTCAGCCTGAGAAGCTCTCCCCACAGGTCGGCATTGAGGGCCGGATGACCGTCCGACCGGCGCCAGCCCCTGTTCCTCCAGCTCCGCGCCCAACCCTTTTCGATACCGTTGACGACATAGCTCGAGTCCGAGTGGAGAACGACCGGCCGGCCCGATCCTTCAAGCTGCCGCAGGGCGACGATGCAGGCCATCAGCTCCATGCGATTGTTGGTCGTCAGGCTGAAGCCGCCGCATAATTCCTGTTCCACGGCGCCATCGACGATAATGACGCCATACCCGCCCGGGCCGGGGTTGTTGATACATCCGCCATCGGTAAAGACGATCACCGTATCGGCAGCGGTCCCATCGTTCTCCGGCGCTGCCGCCACAGGCCGCGGTTTGCGCGCCGACCGCGGCGAATACAGCGGTGCCTCCAGCCAGGCCTCGGCCTCGGCGCGCGAGGCGAATCCCTTGAATTTCGCGCCCGGAAAACCCCTGACCTGGCGCTCGGCCTCCGGCCACTGCGTGTAGATCCCCGGCTCCCGCCCGGCCGCTACCGCATAGAATTTCTTTCCCATTCCGTCCTGATCTATCCTCTGTTTCGTGTAACGTGGTCCACCCTGCCTTTACCGGGCAACAATCCCGGTAACCTGGTTGCCCCGCTCATTGAAGAGCAGCGAGTCGAAACACAGCATGTTGGCCATGGCGATCCCGCGGCCATGGTTGTCGGTCGCCCGGGCCGGATCGAACTCCAGGTACCGTTGCCAGTCGAACCCGTCCCCGTCATCGGTGATCCGGATACAGCAGGCATCCTCCCGACGCTCAAACAGAACCTCGACCTTGCGGCCGCTGTAGCGCGGATCGGCCAGACGCCTGACAATCTCGTCATCCCAGGTGTTGTCCCTGATCAAGCGGCCCTTGACATCGTAATCTATGGCGAGATTGCCGTGCTCGACGGCATTGACCAGCAGTTCCGATATGCCGGTGAGGGCCCGCTCCGGCACGGGGAAAAAATTGGCCAGCATGGTCGCCAGACTCTCCCCCTCCCCGATCGTCCGGAACGTAGAGCTGAGGGTCCGGACGAGTCCGAAGCCTACCTTCCACTGGTTCATTTCGCCCCGCAGTTGCCTGAAGAGCTTGACCTGTCTGGCGGCGGCGCCAACGACCGACAGCAGGGTATCTTTGTCCAGCGGTTTGGTCAGGTAATAGAAAACACCGGCCCGAATGCCCTCGACGATTTCTTCCGGCCGGTCGGCCGCCGTCTGCATGATAACCGGAATATACCGCAACCGCTCATCGGCCTTCATCGCGGCGCAGACCGCGAGGCCATCCATCTCCGGCATCATCCGGTCGAGCAGGACGATATCAATCGCGCCGGGCTGACTGCGCAGGTGCTGAAGCGCCTCCCTGCCGTTGACCGCCGTCCGCACGGTGTACCCATCATGACGACCGAGCAGCTTCTCGAGCAGCAGCAACGCGACGGGATTGTCGTCGACGGCCAGGATCCTGATCCGCTCCCTGCCGAAATGCTCAATTTTCATCTCCGCCTCCCTGGCCTTGTCCGCCGGGTGGTGACCCGAATGGAGCGGAATCGGCCCCGGATCGAGCCCCATCGCCGGTGCCACCGCCCCCAGCCCCGATCGCCGGCGCCCATACTGCCATAGCGCCCATGTTCAAGCGATCGAAGGCGAGCACTAACAAAAAGGCTGCAGCGTCCGGTTGGACGTGCAGCCTCTCAACTGTTCCTGCACACTGCAGGGAATCAGCAGCCCTTGATGCCTCAGCCGCCGATCTTCTTGGCCTCGCTCTTGTCGGAGTCCGGGACCCCCTCTTTGGTCAGCCCCCCGGCGATGGCGTCACGGGAAACTTTGATCTCCACGCCTTTGGCGATCTCGAGGGTCACGACCTTGTCGGTCAGGTTGGTGATCTCGCCATGAATCCCACCCTTGGTGACGATCTTGTACCCTTTTTTCAGATCGTTCAGAAATGCCTGGTGCTGTTTTGCCTGTTTCTGCTGCGGCCGGATGAGCAGAAAATAGAAGACAACAAAGATAAGAATCAACGGGATGAACTGGCCGAATGCGCCCATGCCCCCGCCGGCGGCGGCCCCGGCAACGGGATCGGCCGCAAAAGCAACTCCTGTCATGGTATTTCCTCCGAAAATTGAAATGAGATGCGGCCGTGACCACAAACTTCGCCGCAGAAGACTGCATATCCTTTATCCTGATGTCGGGCAATGATAATCACTGATCGGTCAGCCTGCTATAAAAATCGTTCCTGAACCGGGCATAACAATCCGCCTCGATCGCCGTGCGGATCTGGTCCATGAGGTTGATGTAGTAATGGAGATTGTGGATGGTGTTGAGATGGTAGCTGAGGATCTCCCGACTGACGAACAGGTGCCGCAGGTACGCCCGCGAGTAGTTCCTGCAGGTATAGCAGGTGCAGGTCGCATCGAGCGGCGCCGGATCGTCCCGGTACCGTGCATTCTTGATCACGACCTTGCCATGGGAGGTAAACAGGGTGCCGTTTCTGGCGTTGCGGGTCGGCATGACGCAGTCGAACATGTCGATGCCGCGCCACACCCCCTCCACCAGATCGGCCGGAGTGCCGACCCCCATCAGGTACACCGGATAGTCGGCAGGCAGGGCCGGGACCGTCGCTTCGGTCATCTCGTGCATCAGGGTCTTCGATTCGCCGACGCTGAGGCCGCCGATGGCGTAGCCGTCGAAGCCGATATCGACGAGAGCCGCCGCCGCCGACTGCCGCATGTCGGCATACATCCCGCCCTGGACGATCCCGAACAGCAGCTGCTCTCTGTTGCTGTGGGCCTGGCGGCAGCGCCCGGCCCAGCGGGTGGTCAGGTCGGTGGACGCCTGGGCCTGCCGCCGGTCGGCGGGGTAGGGAATGCAGGTGTCGAGGCACATCATGATATCGGAACCGAGGCTCTCCTGCACCTGCACCGCCCCTTCCGGGCTGAGGAACAGTTTCGCGCCGTCGAGGTGCGAACGGAAGGCCGCCCCCTCCTCGGTGATCGTCGCCAGATCCTTGAGGCTGAAGATCTGAAAGCCGCCGCTGTCGGTCAGGATCGATCCGGGCCAGTTCATGAAGCCGTGGAGACCGCCGAAGCGCCGTATCAGTTCATGACCGGGTCGGATAAAGAGATGGTAGGTGTTGCCGAGGATGATCCCGGCGCCCATCTCCAGCAGATTCTCCGGCGTCACCGCCTTGACGGTGGCCTGGGTGCCGACCGGCATGAAGACCGGCGTCTGGAAGATGCCGTGCCTCGTCCGCACCTCGCCGCGCCGGGCGGCGCACTCGCTGGATCGGGTATGCAGGGTGAATGGGGTCATGGGGTTCCTTTGTAAGCGTTCAAGCGTTCAAGCGTTTAAACGTTTAAGCGTTTAAGCGTTTAAGCGTTTAAGCGTTTAAACGTTTAAACGTTTAATCGTTTGATCGTTTAATCGCTTGATCGTTTAATCGCTTGATCGTTTGATCGCTTAATCGCTTGATCGTTTGATCGCTTAATCGCTTGATCGTTTAATCGTTTAATCGTCTTTCAAAAATACCTGCCGAATGATCTTCTGCTGCTCCACGATGCTGTGCATCAGGGCGAACTGGTTCCGGGCCCGTTCCAGGTTCTCGCCCCGCCGCCGCACCCGAAAATAGGTGTCGCCGCGCAGGTGGTCCGTGAAAAAGCGCAGCCCCAGTTCGAAGGTGATCAGGATGATCGCCGGGCAGGCCAGTTCACGATCGTGCCGACTCAGCAGTCCGCCCATCTCTGCTGAGTAACCGGCGAACCACGCCCGACAGGTATGAAGATCGAAGCGGACGGCCGCGGCATCACCGCCTTCGCCGCCCCGGTTGCAGCACGAACGCAGACAATCGCCGATATCGTGGTGCAGCAGGCCGGGACCGACGGTATCGAGATCGATGAGGCTGACAACCTCCCCGTTGCCGTCGAACAGAAAATTTTCAATCTTGGGGTCGCCGTGGACGATACGGGCCGATATCCGCCCGTCGGCGCAGGCCTCCTGGAACAATGCGGCCTGCGGCCGCATGATCTCGACCTCCGCCATGCACTGCCGTTCAAGGGCGGTACCGCAAACTGCCCGGCCGGCCGCCACCCGGTCGTATTCAGCGAGGTAGCCGGGCAGGACATGGAATCCGGGCAACGCGACCTCGAGGCCCTCGCTGCGCATATCGGCGGTCCGGCGGTGGAACCAGCCGAGGCAACGGCCGATCGCCGCCGCCTGGTCAGGTCGGGCAAGGCGACTGACGGCCCGGCCGTCTATATAGGTCTGGGCCCGCCAGACCCCGCCGCCGGCATCGGTCCAGCAATCGTGGCCGGCCTCCGTCTTCCTCAGGGTCGGGACACGGAAACGGCCGCCGGCGTGGTCGGCTTTTTCGGCCAGGCATGCGGTAACAAGGGCAAAATTGCGGACCACGGCGAGGGGATCGGCAAAGACCCCCTGGTTGAGGCGCTGGAGAACGAAGGGAGCGCCGGTCGTTGCCACCAGGTAGGTGCGATTGATGTTGCCCCGGCCCAGTTCGCGGACGTCGACCACATCGCCGGCGAATCGCGCGGCGACGGCGTCGACCTCGGGCAGCGCGTCCCGACTCTTTCCCGTCGGGTCCGCAGTCGGCCGGCTGCCGCTCGTCGTCATTCCGCTTTACAGGCGCCGGCAAGTGCCGCCCGGCCGTAACTGGCCGCCCCGAGCAGGGCCGAGTCTTTCCTGGTGATGAGGCGGACGGGGATGGCCGCCATCAACTCCTCCATCCTGCCCTTGCGGCGGAACGCCGCGAGCAGACCGGCAAAGGAGATTTTCCCGGCCAGACGGGGGACGACACCGCCGCCGATATAGAGGCCGCCCCGGGCATAGGTCTTCAACGCCAGGTTGCCGGCCTCGCTGCCGAGGATGGAGAGAAACAGCTCCAGGGTGCGGCGGCAGAGCGGACATGGCTCCCCCGCCAGAGCGGCATCGGCGATGACCGGGGTCCGGTCGTCGGCCGCGGGCAGCGCCTCGGCCACGGCGCCGCTCTCCTGCCCGCGCCCCGTCTCTTTGAGAAAATCATAGAGATTGGCGATACCGGGTCCGGCGATCAGGTCTTCACAGCTCACCGGCCCGCCCCGTCGCAGCATCCACCGCAGCAGGTCCTGCTGCTCCTCGTCGACCGGCGCGAAATCGCTATGCCCGCCTTCGCCGCCACAGGGAAAAAACACACTGTCCGACTGCACCAGCAGCCCTTCGCCGAGACCGGTGCCGGGGGCGATGACCGCGACCATCTCGCCGCCCTCGCCATCCCCCGGCTGCAGTTCAATCCGATCCTCGGGACCGAGGAGGGGCACCGAGGCGCAGACGGCGGTCATATCGTTGAGCAGGACAACGCGGGTAAAACCGAAGGCGGCCGCCACCCGCTCGGCCTCGATGATCCACGGCAGATTGGTGACGATCGCTCTCTTCTTCCCGGTCACCCCGGCGACGGCGAGACTGGCGAACCGGGGACGGAGACCGCACTCCCGCAGGAACAGGGCGATGATCTCGTCGATGCCGCCATAATCTCGACTGGGGTAGCGGCGGCTGGCCAGGGGCCGGCAGTCATCGCCGCCCAGGGCGAATACCGCCAGTTCGCATTTGGTACCGCCGATATCGGCGGCGAGAAGCGTCGTCATGAGCGGGCTTGCCTCCATGCCGTGAATACCGTGCCGTCAGAACCGCTGTCAGGCGTCCAGGACCCGGATATCCCAGGCCTCCGTCCGGCTGTTGTTATCGGGGTTTTTGACGATGGTGAACTCGAAAATCTGGGTGGTGTCGAGAAACAGGGCGTCGTTGACATCCGCAGCCTTGGAGCAGTGGAAGAAGACCGATTCCGGGATCAGCCCCTCCGGCCGCAGGCGGTAATAGCGCATGAAACCGAAGCCCCGATCGGGGTTGTAGTTGATCGCGATGCCGCGCTGGCGGTTCTCCCCCGGCGGCGCCTGGATGGGCAGCAGGCCGGGGATCAGAAAGCCGGAGAGGTAGCTGTCGGCGGCCTCCTTCAGCTCGGAGCTGACATACTTGAAGCCGATGACTTCGACCCGGCAGCCCATGTTCTGCAGGGCCAGGACCAGGCGGATGAAATCGCCGTCACCGGTCAGCAGGATGACCCGGTCGAGGTTGCGGGCCTGGTGCAGGGCATCGATCGCCAGGTCCATATCGGCATTGGCCTTGGTCGTGAGGATGCCCTCGTCGTCGACGAAATGCTTGACATATTTCTTGATGACCCGGAAACCGCACTGGCGCAGGACATCGTGGTAGCGGTACAGTTTCTGCCGATACTCCGCGTCCTCCTTGGTCCGGGCCCGGTCCTCGGCGAGATAGGAGTTGGCCCGCAGCAGCACCGATTTGCCGGCGCCGGCCAATTCGACCAGGACATCGTAGCGCATCCCGTAGCCGCCGCACAGCCGGATGTTCTCGGCATCGACATAAATTCCCGTCTTCAGCATCGGTTGTTATCCGCTCCGCCTTCGCTTATTCCCACTCGATGGTCGCCGGCGGCTTCGAGGAGATGTCGTAGACGACCCGGTTGACTCCCCGCACCTCGTTGATGATCCGGCTCGAGATCGTTCCCAGCAGCTCGTAGGGCAGTTTCGACCAGTCGGCGGTCATCGCGTCCCGCGAGTCGACGGCCCGCAGGGCGATGACATTCTCGTACGTCCGACCGTCGCCCATGACCCCGACCGTCTGGATCGGCAGCAATACCGCGAACGACTGCCAGACCTGGCGGTACCAGCCGCTCTTCTTCATCTCCTCGAGGACGATGACATCGGACTGGCGCAGCACCCGCAGCCGCTCGGCCGTCACTTCCCCCATGATCCTGATGCCGAGGCCGGGTCCGGGGAAGGGCTGGCGGTAGATGGCCTCTTCGGGCAGGCCGAGCTCCAGCCCGAGCTCGCGGACCTCGTCCTTGAACAGCTCGCGCAGCGGCTCGATCAACTCCAGCTTCATGATCTCCGGCAGGCCGCCGACGTTGTGGTGCGACTTGATCGGGGCCTCGCCGCGGTACGACACCGACTCGATGACATCCGGGTACAGCGTGCCCTGGGCCAGGTAGCGGACCTCGCCGATCTTGCCCGCCTCTTCCTCGAAGATCTTTATGAAGCCGAGACCGATCCGCTTGCGTTTGATCTCGGGGTCGACCACCCCCTGCAGTTGCCCGAGAAAGTAGTCGGTGGCATCGACATCGATGACGTTGAGCTTGCTCGTTTCCTTGAAGAAACGCAGGATCGCCTCCGATTCGCCGGTCCGCATCAGGCCGTTGTTGACATAGATGCAGGTCAGCTGGTCGCCGATGGCCCGGTGGACGATGGCCGCCACCACCGACGAATCGACCCCGCCGGACAGCGCACAGATGACCCGGGAGTCGCCGACCTTGGCGGTGATCGCCGCCACCGTCGATTCGATAAAGGAATGCATGGTCCACGACGGGCTGCAGTTGCAGATGGCGAAGATGAAGTTGCGGAGAATGTCGGTGCCGATCAGGGTATGGGCCACCTCCGGGTGGAACTGCACGGCGACGAAGGGTCTGGTCCGGTGTCTGAGGGCGGCATAGGGTGAATGGGCGCTGGTGGCGGTGACGACGAAATCGTCGGGCAGCAGCTCGATGCGATCGCCATGGCTCATCCATACCTGGTAATGGATCGCATCGGATTCGAGGCCGGCGAAGAGGCCGTCCGTCTGGTGAATCAACAGATCGGCCTTGCCGAACTCGCGTTTTTCCGCCCTCTCGACCCGGCCGCCCAGTTGCTGCATCATCAGCTGGGCCCCGTAGCAGATCCCGAGGACGGGGATCCCCAGGTCGAAGAGCGCCGGGTCCGAATGCGGGGCATCGTCGTCATAGACCGAGCAGGGACCGCCGGAGAGGACAATCCCCGACGGCTTCAAGGCCTTGATCTTCTCCAGGGAGGTCGAGAAGGGATGAATCTCGCTGTAGACCTTCTGCTCCCTGATCCGGCGGGCGATCAGCTGCGTGGTCTGCGAACCGAAATCGAGGATGATGATCTTTTCGCTGTGGATATCCATGGTCCTCACATATTCTGATGGAAACCGGCCCTGGTCGGCGCCGGCCGCTGTTCAGGCCTCTGCGGCACGGGTGGAAGTTCAGGCCGTCCGGTAGTTCGGCGCCTCTTTGGTGATGATGACGTCGTGGACATGCGACTCGCGCAGTCCGGCGGCGGAGATGCGGACGAACCTGGCCTTCTTCTGCAGGTCGGCGATCGTCGCCGCCCCGACATACCCCATGCCTGAACGCAACCCGCCCAGCAGTTGATAGATGACGGAGATGATCGAGCCGCGGTACGGCACCTTGCCCTCGATGCCTTCGGGTACCAGTTTCGACGCCGAGGTGATCTCCGACTGGAAATAGCGGTCGGAGGAGCCCTGGCTCATCGCCCCGAGCGATCCCATGCCGCGATAGCTCTTGTAGGTCCGGCCCTGGTAGAGGAAGGTTTCGCCCGGGGTCTCGTCGGTCCCGGCCAGGAGGCTGCCGATCATCACCGAGTGGGCGCCGCCGCCGATGGCCTTGGTCAGGTCGCCGGAATGCTTGATGCCGCCGTCGGCGATGATCGGGATATCATGTTTGTTCGCCTCACGGACGCAGCGCTGGATCGCCGTCATCTGCGGGACGCCGACACCGGCGACGATCCGGGTGGTGCAGATCGAACCGGGGCCGACCCCCACCTTCACCGCGTTGGCGCCGGCCTTGATCAGGTCGGCGGTCGCCTCACCGGTGGCGACGTTGCCGGCGATGATCGACAGGTTCGGGAAGGCCGCCCGCACCATCTCGACGGCCCGCAGGACACCGGCGGAATGACCGTGCGCCGAGTCGATGGCGACGACATCGACGCCAGCCCGGACCAGCCGCTCGGCATGTTCCTCGATCGTCGGCCCGACTCCGAGGGCCGCGCCGACGATCAGACGCCCGAACTGGTCCTTCGCCGCCAGCGGATATTTCTTGATCTTCTCCAGGTCCTTGATCGTGATCAGTCCCTTGAGCTGCCCCTCGTCATCGACCACCAGCAGTTTTTCGATGCGGTGCTCATGCAGCAGGGCCTTGGAGTGTTTCAGATCGATGCCGACCTTGGCCGTCACCAGGTTTTTGCTCGTCATGACATCGGAGACCCGCAGGTCGGTATCCGAAACGAAGCGCAGGTCCCGGTTGGTGACAATGCCCACCAGCCGTCCCTCATGCAGTACGGGAAGGCCGGAAATCTTGTAGGCGCTCATGATCTCCTGGACCTCGGCTACCGACTGATCCTGGCGGACGGTAATCGGGTCGATGATCATCCCCGACTCCGATTTCTTTACCCGCTCGACCTCGAGGACCTGCTGGTTGATGCTCATGTTCTTATGGATAATGCCGATGCCGCCTTCCCTGGCCATGGCGATGGCGGTCCGATGCTCGGTCACGGTATCCATCGCCGAGCTGACGAGCGGGGTGTTGAGGGGGATGCTGTCGGTGAGCATCGTCGCCAGCGAAACTTCCGTCGGCAGGACCTCGGATGCATCCGGCAGCAGCAGCAGATCATCGAAAGTGAGTGCCATCTCAACTGTATCTGGTAACATAGTCCCTCCTTGTGCGGGAATACCGGCTCGGGTCTGCGGCATCCGGCGGCACCCTTCTCCACCGTCCGCAATGACCTTCCGCCTTCAATAAGGCTCTTTGAAGTAAAGCATACTTCAGCGAAATCTCAAACCCCCGCCGCATTCATCGGTGTTCAAGCGGCCAGGGAGTGAGTATAATTGCAGCAACAACCGTCCGGAATTTTTTACGCCCTACAGGTTCCCCATGCTCTTGGAAATAAATCCAGAAAACCCGCAGCTCCGGCTGATACAGCAGGTCGTTGAGAAACTGAACAACGGAGCGGTCATCGCCTCGCCGACCGACACCGGCTACGGCATCGGCTGTGACATCTTCAATCAGAAGGCGATCAGGCGGATCCAGCAGATCACCGGACGGCCGGAAAACAAGCCGTTCTCCTTCATGTGTTCCGATCTCAGGCACATCAGCGAATATGCCCATGTCTCGAACACCGCCTACCGGCTGCTGAAAAAATGCCTGCCCGGTCCCTACACCTTCGTCCTGCCGGGGACCAAGCTGGTCCCCAGGATCATGCTCACCAAGCAGAAGACCGTCGGCATCAGGGTGCCCGGCCATCCCATCAGCCGGCTGCTCATCGCGACCCTCGGCCATCCGCTGCTCAACGCCAGCGTGCCGACGGCCGGCGACCAGCCCGCCCCCAGCGAACCCTTCCTGATCGACGAACTCATCGGCAATCGGGTTGACCTGATCATAGACGGGGGCCGGATCGTGCCCGACCCCTCCTCGGTTGTCGACCTGACCCGTGATTCCCCGGAAATTCTTCGTGTCGGCAAGGGCGATATCAGTCTTTTTCGCTGATCAACTGTTCTTTCAGTGATTTACTCATCGTAAAATGGAGCGTCCGCCGCTCCGGGATTTCCATTACCACGCCGGTTCGGGGATTCTTGGTGTTGCGCGGCCGTCGTTCCCTGGTTGAAAACGAGCCGAATCCCCGCAATTCGATCCGTCGTCCCTCTTTGAGGGCCTCGGCCATGGTTTCGAGGATAATGTCAACCGCCAGCCCGATATCCTGTTTCTGCTGGCCAAGTTCCATGCTCACCTTGTCGACGATATCTTTTTTCAGCATTCCAGTCTCTCTCTGATCATCCTTCCACCATTCCGCAACGCCCCGTCCAGGTATAAAAAAAGGTTGTTCCACCATTCTATCTCCGGTGGAACAACCTTTCGTCAACGGTTGCTTGCAGCCCGCAGAATGCGGTTATTCTCCATCCGACTGATTGCCGCTTTCAGCCGCAGCCTTCAACAGGTCGCCGAAGGTCGAGGGCGAGCTGTCCGCCTGGTCCTTCTCATGCTGTTTATAGCTTCCCACGGCCTGCGCTTCGTCATCCCCTTCGAGGGTCTTGACGGAGAGACCGATCTTGCGATCCTTGGCCGAGACATTGATGACGATCGCCTTCAACGTGTCGCCGACCTGGTACATGCCGACCGGGGTCTTGACCTTGTCCTTGCTGATCTCGGAAACATGGACCAGTCCCTCGATGCCCTCTTCGAGTTTGACGAAGATGCCGAAATCGGTGACGTTGGTGATCGTTCCCTCAACCACCGTTCCCGACGGGTACTTGTTATAGGCAGCCTGCCACGGATCGGGAACCATCTGCTTGATGCCCAGGGAGAAGCGCTCGTTCTCCTTGTCGATCTTCAGCACGACGGCCTGGATGGTTTCGCCCTTGGTGTATTTCTCGGACGGATGTTTGATCCGCTCGGTCCAGGACAGGTCGGAGACATGGATCAGGCCGTCGATACCCTCCTCGATGCCGATAAAGACGCCGAAATCGGTGATGTTCTTGATCTTGCCCTCGATGATCGAGCCGACCGGATAGTTCTCGGTGACCAGATCCCACGGGTTCGGCTGGAGCTGTTTCATGCCGAGCGAGATGCGTTTGGTCTCGGTCTCGATGTTGAGCACCATGACCTCGACCTCGTCGCCGACCGCAACCATCTTGGAAGGATGGCGGGGCTTTTTCGACCAGGTCATCTCGGAGACATGGATCAGGCCCTCGACACCTTCCTCCAGTTCGACGAAGACACCGTAGTCGGTGATAGAGACAACCCGGCCGGCGGTCTTCTGGCCGACCGGATAGCGGGAGATCACCGTCTCCCACGGATCTTCACGCAGCTGTTTGACACCGAGCGATACCCGGTCGTGCTCCTTGTCGTATTTGAGCACCTTGACCTCGAGCTCCTGGCCGACCTTGTACAGCTTCGACGGGTGCGAGACGCGTCCCCAGGACAGGTCGGTGATATGGCAGAGACCATCCATGCCGCCCATGTCGATGAACAGACCGTAATCGGTGATATTGGTGATGGCCCCCTTGATGATCTGACCCTCCTCGAGCCTGGACCGCATCTTCTCGCGCAATTTGTTCCTTTCTTCCTCGAGAATGGCGCGACGGGAAATAACCACGTTGTTGCGCTTGCGGTTGAACTTGAGGATCTTGAACTCGAACGCCTGACCGATCAGAGCGTCGAGGTCCTTGACCGGACGGAGATCGATCTGCGAATAGGGGAGAAACGCGGGAACGCCGATATCGACGGACATGCCGCCCTTGACCCTGCTTTCCACCTTGCCCTCGATCGTCCCATCGTTTTCCTGGATCTTGGCGATATCCTCCCAGACCTTGATGGCGATCGCCTTTTCCCGTGACAGAAGAAGACCACCCTCCTCCTTGCGCCGCTCGACGAATACCTCGAAGGAATCTCCCACCTTGATCTCGGTTTCACTATCCTGGCGGAATTCGGCCTTGGAAATATAGCTCTCCGCCTTGTCGCCGACATCCACAAGGTAAAAGTCGTCGACACTGCCGATGATGGTTCCTAACGCCACATCACCGACAGCGATAACCTTGTTGTTCTCTTCCATCTCGAAAAGCTCGGCAAAGCTCAGCTCTTCACTGTCATTATCCAGGGTTGATTGGTTCAGATCTGTCATGGATTCGCTCGTATTTCGGCCAACAGGGCCAATGGGTTGAAGGTGCGACACACCCTGTCCCAGACAGGTTGCATCAAATAAATAGAGGTCGCGCTCCGAATAGAAGGCAACCTCCGCTCACAGCATAACACTATTTCATACCAAAAATTCCATCGCCAGACAAGTACTTCTTATCCAACCCCTCATCAATTGCCGAGGCAAGGTTTGGAAGAACGGCTATGCCGAATTGCCGGACGACCCACCCCGCTGGCCCGGCCGCCTTTTTCTCCGGCCCGACGACTGCCGGCGCGGCGCCTGTTCCCCCCGCTCCTGACGCGGGGCCGGGGCGCCTTTGGGGGGCGGCTGGAGCAGCCACTCGTCAGGCATCACGCACTCCAGTTTCCTGCCGATATACTCTTCGATCGCCGGAAGATAGAACGCCCCTTCCTCACAGGCAAAACTGACAGCGGTGCCGACCGCCCCGGCCCTCCCCGTCCGGCCGATGCGGTGGACATAATCTTCCGGTTCGTAGGGCAGGGTGTAGTTGACGGCGTAGGTGATCCCCTCGATATGAATGCCGCGGCCGGCGACATCGGTCGCCACCAGGACATTGGTCCGGCCGGTCCGGAAGCTTTCGAGACGGCTGGTCCGTTTGACCTGCGGCACCTCGCCGGACAGCAGCAGACATTCGACGCCGTTGCGCTGCAGACGGTCGCTGAGCCGCTTGGCCTCGTTCTTCATATTGGTAAAGACGATGATGCGCTCGTCTCGATGCCTGGCGATGAGGTTGTACAGCACGGTATACTTTTCATCGGCCGTGACCAGATACACGATCTGCTTCACCGTGGCGACGACGACCTGCTCGACCTCGGCCTCCACCGTCCGCGGATGGACGCACCACTGGGACGCCAGATGCTTGACGTCTTCGGACAGCGTCGCCGAGAAGAGCAGGGTCTGGCGCTCCTCCTTTTTCGGCAGGCGGCCGATAATGCGGCGGACGTCGGGGATAAACCCCATATCGAGCATCCGGTCCGCCTCATCGATGACCATGATCCCGCAGCCGTCGAGGGAAAGAATGCCCTTGCCGAGGAAATCGAGGAGGCGGCCGGGGGTCGCGACGACGATATCGGTTGTCCCCCGCGTCAGGTCGTTCATCTGGGCCTGGTAGTCCGTCCCGCCAAACACGGCGGTGACCCGGAGCCCCGTATACTTTGCCAATGCCACCCCGTCCCTGGCAATCTGCAGCACCAGCTCACGGGTCGGCGCGATCACCAGCGCCCGCGGCCGCTTCCCCTCACGATCGTCCCGCATCAGGCGGGCAAGAATCGCCACGAGAAACACCGCGCTCTTGCCGGTGCCGGTGTTCGCCTTGCCGATCAGGTCGTGTCCGGCCAGAACCTCAGGCAGCGATTTTTCCTGGATCGGCGTGCAGTAGCGAAAATCGAGATCGGCGATACCATGCATGACCTCCGGGGGAATATCGAAATCATGGAATCGAGTCTGCCCGGCGATCGGCTCGACCGCAAACTGATCGATGGTCCAGGCGGACTCGACCTCAACGGCGGCAGGGGGGCGAGGATCCCGTCTTTTCCTTTTTCTTCCCGGCCGCTCCTGCCCCTCGGCCGGCTGATTGTCCCGAACGACCGGCGCAACCGGGACCTCCATGGTCGACAGATCTTCAGCCGGTCTCTCCACAGCTTGCCGGCGGCCGAACAGCTGCCTCGAATGCAGGCGTCCAGCCCGCGCCAGGTTCCGTATTTTTCTCCCCGCAGAGAGAACAATTCTTTTAATCATATCAAATAAATAATACCAATAAATGAAATTCGGGCGATACGCCCTGGGGCATCCCCCCATTCTCCGGCCCTACCGGCCAGAGCGATGGAAGACGGTTTCGGCAATCGAGAAGCGACGATCGAAGACGACAGGGCTCAAGCGCCTCGGATCGACTCCAACCGTGCCAGCACAGCGCAACGCAGACCGCTATCTCCCGACCAGGCGGAGTTCCTCCATCAGCGGGCCGAAGAGCGCCTCGTATTCGGGGATCGTCTTGCGCAGCAGCAGGGAAAAGCGTGGGATATCTTTGTCATTGACGACGAGGTTGGCAGAACAGGCCAGCGCCTGCAGATTATACATCGTGCTGAACTCGCTGCCGATCAGAACATAGAAGATATACCTTCTCTTCGCCATGTTCATCGCTCTCATAAAACTATGGAACGTCCCCTCGAGTCCGGAATTTTCAAACTGCGAATGCAGAACCACCGAGGCGTAATTGACGAACTGCATCCTGGTCATGCCATCCTCGGGCGATTCCGCCACTTCCACCTTGTAGCCGAGTTTCTCGAGATCGGCGACAACAGTGGTACGCGCCGGCAGGCCGGCCATCAGCACCAGGGCCCGCGGCACCTCCTCGACCGTCTCGGCCTCCTCGAAGTCCTCTTCCTTGAGCCAGGAGATATCCGGGGGATCAGGAGGCCGGACGACGACTTTTTGCTGACTGGCCGGAACCGCTTTTCCCGCCATCGCCGCATCGATACCAAACGGTTGCGCGCATTGGATGCACTTGACTCGCAGTTGCTGCCCCGGCGCCAGGGCCTCGAGGCTGCTCTGGATCTTGCCGCCGAGTTTCATCTGTTTTCCGCAGTGCGGACAGTTCACGTTCATATCGCCCTCTCCTCCGGCCCCATGTAGACATCATCTTCGCTTACCATTGCCCGCCCCCCATCTACCGGCGAAACCTGCCCCGCTCCTCTTCTTCCTCCATCGCCAGACCGGTCAGCGACGTCGTCGCCTCGCCGCGTTCCGATTTCAGCCGGTCGAGGCCGCGGTTCATCTCGTTGCGATGCGAACAGTAGGTGATCGCGGTCTTCTCCGTCACCAGGTTCTGGCTGTACAACTCGAGGATGTGCTGGTCAAAGGTGCGCATGTTCAAGGCCGAGCCTTCCCTGACGATGTTGTAGAACGTCTTTTCTTCGGTCTCCCCGTTGAGGATGAGGTCCTTGACCCGCAGACTGGTGCAGAGAATCTCCATCGCCGCCACCCGGCCGCCGCCGATCTTCGGCAGCAGGCGCTGACTGACGATCCAGCGGATGGTATCAACCAGACGGTTGCGGATCTGCGGCTGTTCCTCCTGCTCGAACATACTGAGGATACGGTTGATCGTCTGACCGGCATCGATGGTATGCAGGGTCGAGAGGACGAGATGACCGGTCTCCGCCGCCGTCATCGCGATCTCCATGGTCTCGCGGTCACGCATCTCGCCGACCAGGATGACCTTCGGCGCCTGGCGCAGAGCGGCGCGCAGACCGACGGCGAAGGCGCTGAAGTCACTGCCCAGTTCACGCTGGTTGAAAGTCGCCTTGTGCTGGGGATGAACGTACTCGATCGGATCCTCGAGCGTCACCACATGAACGGCCCGCTCATGGTTGATCCGGTCGAGCAGCGCCGCCAGCGACGTCGTCTTGCCGGTGCCAGTGGCGCCGGTAAACAGGATCAGGCCGTTGATCTCCCGCGCCATTTTGTCGAAGGCCGGCGGGAAGTTCATGTTCTCGATGGTCGGGATCTGGGATTCGAGCTTACGCAGAACAGTCGTGTAATACCCCTTCTGGCTGAAAATATTGACCCTGAAGCGTGCCGTGTTGCCGAGGGCATACGGCAGGTCGCACGAGCCGTGCTCCACCAGGTCGGTAAGCAACCGTTTATTGTTGCCGATCAGGTTGAGAGCAAAGGTCTCGGTCTGAAACGGGGTAAGCTCGCGCACCGGCGGCTCGACCGCCACGGGAACAAGTTGCCCGGCCGACTCGACCTGCAGGGTTTTTCCCACCGTGATGTTGAGGTCAGAGACGTTGCTGTTGGACTCGAGCATCGCGGTAATCCAGTAATCGATTTCTGTCTTTTTCATCGCCGCCTCCTGAAAAAATGTGCAATACCACTAATTTTCATAGTATATTGCGAACAAAGAAACAAGAAATATACCGCATGTTCATTTTTTTTCTGCCGTATCCGGCCCGCATCACGACCGGACCGGCAGACCGCATAAGGAGTCCAGCATGGCAATCCCTCTCCGCAGCGCCACCACCACCCAGGGCCGGAGGATGGCCGGCGCCCGCAGCCTGTGGCGGGCCAACGGCATGACCGAGGAGCAGATCGGCATGCCGGTCATCGCGATCGTCAATTCCTTCACCCAGTTCGTCCCGGGCCACGTCCACCTCCACGACATCGGCCAGCAGATCAAGAAGATCATCGCCGATCTCGGCTGTTTCGCCGCCGAGTTCAACACCATCGCCATCGACGACGGCATCGCCATGGGTCATGACGGGATGCTCTACTCCCTGCCGTCGCGCGAACTGATCGCCGACAGCGTCGAGTATATGTGCAACGCCCACACCGCCGACGCGATGATCTGCATCAGCAACTGCGACAAGATCACCCCCGGGATGCTGATGGCGGCGATGCGCCTCAACATCCCGGCGATCTTCGTCTCCGGCGGGCCGATGGAGGCCGGAGTCGACGGCGACAAGCGCTACGACCTGATCGATGCGATGGTCATGGCCGCCGACCGCAACGTCGACGACACGACGGTCGAGCGGGTCGAACGCTGCGCCTGCCCCACCTGCGGCTGCTGCTCCGGGATGTTCACCGCCAACTCGATGAACTGCCTCAACGAGGCCCTCGGCCTGGCCCTGCCCGGCAACGGGACGGTGCTGGCGACCCATGCCGACCGCCTCGGCCTGTTCCGGCAGGCGGCCGAACGCATCGTCGCGATGGCCCGGGCCTGGTACGACGACGAGGATCATTCGGTCCTGCCGCGGACCATCGCCAGCCGCGCCGCCTTCCTCAACGCCATGTCGCTCGACATCGCCATGGGGGGATCGTCGAACACCGTCCTCCATCTGCTGGCGATCGCCCAGGAGGCCGGCGTCGATTTCACGATGGAGGACATCGACGCCTTGTCGCGCCGGGTCCCCAACCTCTGCAAAGTCGCCCCGACCTCCCACTTCCACATGGAGGACGTCAACCGGGCCGGCGGCATCATGGCCATCCTCGGCGAACTCGACCGGGCCGGCCTCCTCGACACGAGCGTGTCGAGGGTCGACAGCCCGACCCTGGCGGCGACCCTCGACGCCTGGGACATCATGCGGCCCTCGTGCAGCCGCGAGGCGGAGGCCATCTACCGCGGCGCCCCCGGCGGCCGGATCAACCTCGTCCTCGGCTCGCAGGACAACCGCTACCCCGAGCCCGACCGCGACCGGGAAAAGGGCTGCATCCGCGACCTGGCCCACTGCTACACCCGCGATGGCGGGCTGGCCGTGCTGTTCGGCAACATCGCCGAACGCGGCTGCATCGTCAAGACCGCCGGCGTCGATCCCTCGATCTTCGCCTTTTCCGGCACGGCCCGGGTATTCGACTCCCAGGAGGCCGCCTGCGACGCCATCCTCGACGGCGCCATCACCGCCGGCAACGTCGTGATCATCCGCTATGAGGGACCGAAGGGCGGCCCGGGGATGCAGGAGATGCTCTACCCGACCTCCTACCTCAAGTCGGTCCATCTCGGTGCCGCCTGCGCCCTGGTCACCGACGGCCGCTTCTCCGGCGGCACCTCCGGCCTGTCGATCGGCCACGTCTCACCGGAGGCGGCGGCGGGGGGGGCGATCGCCCTGGTCGAAGACGGCGACGTCATCGACATCGACATCCCGCAGCGGACGATCAGCGTCAGGGTCGCCCCGGATGTCCTCATCGCCCGCAGGCAGGAAGTGGAAAAGAAAGGGTCCCGGGCCTATGCCCCGGCCGAACGCCAGCGTACGGTTTCCAAGGCCCTGCAGGCCTATGCCCTGTTTGCCGCTTCGGCCGACAAGGGGGCGGTCCGAATTTTACCAGAGAATTAACCGATGAAGATTATCGATTGCCGGGGCATGAACTGCCCCGAACCGGTCCTGCAGACCAGGCAGGCCATGGCGGCCGGGGCGCCGGAAGGGCTGGCCGTCATCGTCGACAACGAGGGCTCGAAAGACAACGTCGAGCGCTTCGCCCGCAGCCAGGGCTGCACCACGACCGTCACGGTCCTTGCCGACGGTCAGTACCGGGTCGAGATCAGCGGGATTACGGCCGGAGCGGCGTCGACCGAGGTCGATCCCGCCGTGCTCACCTGTCCCCCGACGACGATCGGACCGGTCTGCATCATCCCGGCCGACTCGATGGGCCGGGGCAGCGAGGAGCTGGGATGGGCCCTGCTCCAGAACTACGTCAAGACCCTCAGGGAGCTGTCGCCGCTGCCGAGCAGGATCTTCTTCTACAACGGCGGGGTGAAAATCGTCGCCACCGACAACAAGGCGGTCGAGGCGGTCATCGAGATGGAGCGGCGCGGGGTGGAAATCTGGGCCTGCGGCACCTGCCTCGAGTATTTCCATCTGGAAAAGGACCTGAAGGTCGGCCGGATCACCAACATGTTCGACATCGTCAATACCATGGCCACGGCCGCCCGGGTCATCAGCCCGTACTGAGCCGCGGCCGGAGGACTGCCTCCACGCGCCCTGCCCGTCGCCGGCAGCCCCGGATTCCTGCAGGTATTCCGGCGGCAAATCGATTACAATACCGCATGCACGCTGCCGACCGCTTCACCTTTTCCACTGAAGGGATGATCCTGTGAAACCGACAAAAATCGAACATCCGGAATATTTCCACCGTGTCATCGACTGCCAGTACGCCTGCCCGGCCCACACCCAGGTGCCCGAGTACATCCGCCTGATCACCGCCGGCCGCTACGATGACGCCTATATGATCAACTGGATTTCCAACGTCTTTCCCGGCATCCTCGGCCGGATCTGCGACCGTCCCTGCGAACCGGCCTGCCGGCGCGGCCGGGTGGAAAAGGAGCCGGTCGCCATCTGCCGCCTCAAACGGGTGGCGGCCGATTTCAAGGAATCGATCAAGGCCCGCCTGCCGGTCCCGCCGAAGACCAAAAACGGCCGTCGCATCGCCCTGATCGGCGGCGGTCCGGCGTCGCTGACGGTCGCCCGCGACCTGCTGCCGCTCGGCTACCAGGTCGACCTCTTCGACGACCAGAGCGCCGCCGGCGGCTTCGTCCGCACCCAGGTCCCCTCCTTCCGCCTGCCCCAGGAGGTCCTCGACGAAGAGGTCAACTATATCCTCGACATGGGGGTCAACTGCCACTTCAACCACTATGTCGGCAGTCTGAAGGAGATGCTTGGCCGCGGCTACGACGCGATCTTCATCGGCACCGGCGCCCCCCGCGGCCGCGACCTCCCCGAGCTGCCCGGCCGCAAGGAAGGCGACCGCTTCATCCATGTCGGCATCTACTGGCTGGCGGCGGTGCTGTATCGCCACATCGACCGCATCGGCAAACGGGTCCTGGTGATCGGCGGCGGCAATACCGCGATGGACTGCTGCCGTACCGCCCGGCGGCTCGGCGGCGACAAGGTCAAGGTCGTCGTCCGCAGCCCGCGGGCCGAGATGAAGGCCTCGCCGTGGGAGATCGAGGACGCCCTGCATGAAGACATCCCGATCCATGACAAGCTTTCGCCCCTCGAATTCGTCATCAAGGACGGCCGTCTGGCCGGCATGCTGTTCGAACGGGTCGAAGGCCAGGTCGACGACCAGGGCCGACGCCGGTTGACAGCCACCGGCGAGGCCCCGGTCTTTCTCCCCTGCGACGAGGTCCTGCTGGCGATCGGCCAGCAGAACGCCTTCCCGTGGATCGAAAAGGATATCGGCATCGAATTCGGCCGCAACGGCCTGCCGGTGCTCCACGAGATCACCCACCAGTCGACGCTGCCCCAGGTCTTCTTCGGCGGCGACGCCGCTTTCGGCCCCAGAAACGTCATCACCGCCGTCGCCCAGGGACACCAGGCGGCGATCTCGATCCATCTCTTCTGCGAAGGCCGCGACCTCCGGCAGCGGCCGCACCCGCGGGTCAACCTGACCGGCCAGAAGATGGGATTCCACGACTGGATCTACGACAGCCATGTCACCGACGACGAGCGCCAGCTCGTGCCGACGGTCGAGAAGGTCAGATCGCTGAAGGACCGGCTGCTCGAGGTCGAACTCGGTTTCGACGCGGATCGGGGCCATCGCGAGTCCCGGCGCTGTCTCAACTGCGATGTGCAGACGATCTTCATCGACCGGACCTGCATCGAGTGCGACGCCTGCGCCGACATCTGCCCGGTGACCTGCATCAATTTCATCGTAGGCGGCGACGAGGACGATCTCCGCTCCCGCCTGCAGATCCCCGCCGACAACCGCGAGCAGGCCCTCTACGTCTCGCCGCCGCTGCCGACCGGGCGGGTCATGGTCAAGGACGAAAACGTCTGCCTCCACTGCGGCCTGTGCGCCGAACGCTGCCCGACCGCGTCATGGGAGATGTCGAAATTCACCTATCACGAAGCCCAGGCGGAGGACGTATGAGCAGGATTGAAAAGGTCAACGACTATGTCGTTCGTTTCGCCAACGTCAACGGCACCGGGTCGGCCAGCGCCAACAACCTCTTCGCCCTGGCGATTTACCGGATGGGGGTGCCGGTCACCCCGAAGAACATCTTCCCCTCGAACATCCAGGGGCTGCCGACCTGGTTCGAGGTCCGGGTCAGCGGCAGCGGCTACCTCGCCCGCCGCGCCGGCATCGACCTGACGGTCGCCGTCAACGGCCAGACCCTGGTCCAGGATTATAACGAGGTCCTGCCGGGAGGCTATTTCCTCTACGATTCGACCAAACGGCTGCCCGACGAGTGCCGGCGCGACGACCTCAACGTCATCGCCATCCCGCTGACCCAACTGTGCAACGATGCCTTCACCGATCCCCGGCTGCGCCAGCTGCTGAAAAACATCATCTATATCGGCGCCCTGGCCCAGCTCCTGGACATCGACCACGGGGTCCTGACCGCGGCGATCAGCGGCCAGTACGCCAAAAAGCCGCAGCTGGCCGAGTCGAACCTGCAGGCCCTCGAAATCGGTTACACCTACGCCGCCAATCATTTCGCCGGCGCCTGCGGCCTGAGGGTCGAGCCGCAGCCGACGAGTGGCGAATCCATCCTGATGGACGGCAACAGCGCCCTCGCCCTCGGCGCCATCTACGCCGGGGCGACGGTCGCCGGCTGGTATCCGATCACCCCCTCGACCTCCGTCGTCGAGGCCTTCGAGCGCTACGCCAACCGTTACCGGATCGAAGCGGAGACCGGCCGCAAGCGCTTCGCCATCATCCAGGCCGAGGACGAACTGGCGGCCATCGGCATCGCTATCGGCGCCTCGTGGAACGGGGCCCGGGCCTTCACCGCCACCTCCGGCCCCGGCCTGTCGCTGATGGCCGAATTCCTCGGTCTGGCCTACTACGCCGAGATCCCGGTCGTGCTGATGGATGTCCAGCGCGCCGGCCCGAGCACCGGCATGCCGACCCGCAGCCAGCAATCCGATATTCTCGACGCCGCCTACGCCTCGCACGGCGACACCAAACACGTCCTGCTGTTTCCCAGCGATCCGACGGAATGCTTCGAGATGGCCGTCGCCGCCTTCGACCTCGCCGAGCGGCTGCAGACCCCGGTCATCATCATGAGCGATCTCGATCTCGGCATGAACGACCACCTCTGCGCCCCGCTCTCCTGGGACGACAGCCGCCGCTACGATCGCGGCAAGGTCCTCGACGCCGCCGCCCTCGAGGCCCTGCCGACCAGGTGGGGCCGCTATCTCGATGTCGACGGCGACGGCATCTGCTACCGCACCTATCCCGGCACCCACCCCAGCAAAGGAGCCTATTTCACCCGCGGCACCTCGCATAACGAATATTCGGGGTACACCGAAGACAACACGATCTACCGCCGGGGCATGGAGCGGCTGGCCCGCAAGTGGCAGACCGCCAGGGACCTGGTACCGGCAGCGGAGGCAACGGAACGGGACAGCGAAACCATCATCGGCGCCATCTTCTACGGCACGACCAGCGCCGCCGCCCTCGAGGCCATCGACCTCCTCGCTGCCGAGGGCGTGGCGATCAACCTGCTGCGCCTCAAGGCCTTCCCCTTCGGCCCGGAGGTCAAGACCTTTATCGATCGGCATCGCCGGGTGTTCGTCATCGAACAGAACCGCGACGGCCAGATGCGGCAGCTGCTGATCGGCGAAGGCGATTTCCCGCCCGCCAAGCTCCTGTCGGTCCTCAATTTCGACGGCCTGCCGATCACCGCCGCCACCATCGTCGACCAGATCCAGCCCCTGCTGGCGGCACCTGATCCCGACGGCGACACCGAACCATCCGGAGAGAAACCATGACCTTCGTCCGCCCCAGTTTCCGCCATCCCCAGCAGCCCACCAACGCCCTCGGTTATGTCAGAAAGGACTACGAGGGATTGATCTCGACCCTGTGCGCCGGCTGCGGCCACGATTCGATCAGCAACGCCATCATCCAGGCCTGCTTCGAGATCCCGGTCGAACCGCACAAGGTCGTCAAGATGTCAGGTATCGGCTGCTCGTCGAAGACCCCGGCCTACTTTCTCGACCGCTCGCACGGTTTCAACTCGGTGCACGGGCGGATGCCGTCGATCGCCACCGGCGCCAACATGGCCAACCGCGACCTGATCTACCTCGGGGTCTCGGGCGACGGCGACACCGCCTCGATCGGCATGGGCCAGTTTATTCATGCCCTGCGGCGCGACCTCAATCTGACCTACGTCGTGATGAACAACGGTTGCTACGGCCTGACCAAGGGTCAGGACTCGGCCACCGCCGACCGCGGCTCGCGGACCAAGAAGGGGGCTCCCAATCCCTTCGAATCGATCGACCTCTGCGAAATGGCGATCCAGCTCGGGGCCGGCTTCGTCGCCCGCGGCTTTTCCGGCGACAAACAGCAGCTGGTGCCGCTCTTGAAGGCTGCCCTGCTGCACCGGGGCATCGCCCTGATCGATGTCATCTCCCCCTGCGTCACCTTCAACAACTCCTCGGGCTCGACCAAGAGCTATCAGTACGTCCGCGACCATATCGAGGCCACCGGCACCTTCGATTTCATCCCGTTGCAGCAGGAGATCGTCGTTCAGTATGAAGAGGGCGCCACCCAGGCGGTCACCATGCACGACGGCAGCATCATCCAGCTGCACAAGAACGTCGGCGGCGTCGATGTCACCAGCCGCCGCCGGGCGCTGGACCTGCTCGAGGCCGAGCGGGAGCAGGGCCGGCTGCTGACCGGCATCCTCTTCCTCGACCCGGAGAGCGAGGACACCCACGCCATCCTCAACACTACGCTGACCCCGCTCAACCAATTGACACAGGCCGAACTCTGCCCCGGCGCCGCCGCCCTCGAGCAGATCAACGCACGGTTCCGCTGATGATCCTGTTCCTCCCTGCCGCCGCTCGCTGACTTCGGGCCCCTCAGTCCCCATGTCGCTGCTCGCCCTCATCGGCATCGCCGTCGCCCTGGCGATGGATGCCTTCGCCGTCGCCGTCGCCATCGGCATCAGTCTCAAATCGATCCACTATCGCCAAGTCTTCCGCCTGGCCTGGCATTTCGGCCTGTTCCAGGCGATGATGCCGGTCATCGGCTGGGGCGCCGGCACCTCGGTCCGCTCCTATATCCAGGACTACGACCACTGGATCGCCTTCGCCCTGCTGACGCTGGTCGGCGGCAACATGCTGAAGGAGGCCTTTTTCGGCGACGAGGAGGAAAGCGAGAGCGAGAAGGATGCCACCCGCGGCCTGACCCTGGTCGTCCTGTCGGTGGCGACCAGCATCGATGCCCTGGCGGTCGGCTTCTCCATGTCGCTGCTGAACCTGGCAATCGCCACCCCGGCGCTGGTCATCGGCCTGGTGGCGGCCGCCTTCACCGTCGGCGGCCTCTATCTCGGCAACCGCGTCGCCAATTTCAAACGCTTGAGCAGCTGTGCCGAAATCCTCGGCGGCCTGGTCCTACTCGCCATCGGGGTCAATATCCTCCACGACCACGGCGTGTTCTGAGCCCGCGGGACCAACCATCGCGGGGGATCGACGCCATCCCCGGCAGCGGCGGCACAGCCTTCGGTGATGAAATCGGGACCCGAATCCGGTACACTGTATCCGGCAGCGATCCGGACCAGGCCCTATCCACACCCCGACAACGGCGACACGTGAACATATTCCCCCCCTACCGCCTCCTTCTCCTCAGCCTCATCGTCCTGCTGACATCGACAGCAACGGCTCCGGCGGCCTCGATCAAGGATACCGCCTACACCACGACCCTGGAGATCTACGCCAGGCTCCCCGGCGCCGGCACCCCGCCGGGGGCCGCGGACGAACGCCTGATCCGGGCCCTGTCCTACACCGGGATGCGAGCCTTCCGGGCCCTCTGTTCCCTGCCGGCGCTGACCAGGGACCAGGCGGCCACAGCCCTGCGCCGGCTGCCGACCACGACAATCCGCTATGAGCACATGCCGCTGCTCGAGAAGCTGGTCGCGATAAACGGCGCCACGGTCGACGACTGCTGGCGCCTGATCGACCGGCTGGCCCCGGTCGATTTCGTCACCGCCCGGGCCCTCGCCGGCCTGGCCCATGTTGCCGCCATGACGGTCGACGACCTGTTCGTGCTGATCGACCGGATCGCGGAGCTCGACGAACCCGGACGCTGGGCGGCGGCGAGCCTTTTTTCAGTGACCGCGATCACCGCCGCCGAGACCAGACGCGGCCTCGAGCTGATCGACGAGTTGGGGGAGCGGCAACGCTGGGCCGCCGAGCAGCAGTGCCGGATTCCGGGGATCACCGCCCGTGAGGCCCTGGCGGGGCTGGAGCGACTCCAGTACCTGGGAGAGAGCGATGCCTGGAACGCCCGGGCCCTGTTCATGCAGCCGGGCATGACTGCCGACCTCGCCGCCGCCTGGCTGCGGCGATATTTCAGCATCCCCGGCCCGGAGCGGGAGGAGGCCTTCCTCCGGCTGTCACCCGGCGACCGAACGATCCTGCTGCGGGTCTTCGCCGCCGCCGCCGATTATCCGCTGTGGCGGATCAACAACCTCCACGACATCACCGACGCGCGCGGCCGGGAGATCGGCAGCGGCACCCTGGCCGGTTATTCCGGCGACCGCCTCCTCACCCTGCTGCACCGTCTGCCGCTGGTCGTGCAGCGCCAGTATGGCACCGGGATGCGCCGCGCCCTCCAGCTCGGCAACCGCGGCGAGGCGGTCGCCGTTCTCCGCCGGGCGACGGCGGCAGCACGACAGCAGACGGCGGTCGACCTCACCAGCGCCAATATCTACGTCCTCCTCGCCCATGGCAGCGACCTCTACGACTCCTCCTTCCGCGACATCCTGGTCCCGGTGCTGAAGGAACGGATCGGCGCGAGCTTCGGCAACGACCTGCTGTCCTTTCTGGTCGCCACCGACCCGGAGGGGATCTTCGCCTCCGACTGCATCGCCAGCCTGGCCCAGAAGGGCAAGTTGACCGACTTCCTGCCGACAGACCCGGCCAGGCAGCAGCAGGTCCTCGACCTCGTCGCCCGGTCGGCGCTGCAGAGCGAGTTCAGCCTGATCCTGTTCTCGGCGACCTTCGGCCGCATCCTCGAAACGATCGCTCCGCCCGCCCGCTCCTACCTCATCGGCCTGCTGCTCGACGCCGCCGCCAGCGCCAACGGCCTGTTCTCCCGCCAGGTGCGGATCATCCTCCAGTACTATCTCGACGAATACCCGGCCCTGCTGACGGCGGCAGACAAGACCGGGATCGGCGGCATGCTCGCGACCCTCGGCCCGATCGATCTCGCCCCGTACACCCGCACCCCCTTCGCCGAGTGGGCCGCCGACGGCCGGCTCCAGAGCCTGTCGGTGTTCCAGGACGATGACGACGGCCGCTCCTCCTACCTCTCCAACAGCCGGACCCTGCTGGCCGGCGGCTACCGGCCGCAGCTGTCGGCGATCTACTCCCTGCCCGGACTGTCGACCTCGGCCGCCGCCGCCGCGCGTTCAGCCGTTGCCGCGGTCGCTGCCGGCGGCGAGGGACTGGGCCGGCTGCTGCAGCTTGCCGCCGCCCACCCCCTGGTCGTCGACTGGAGCAGGACGATCAACGGCCTCGCGATCAGCCATTCGGTCTTCGTCTACCAGGGCAAGACGACGCAGCAGCACCTGCTCGCCCGGTTCCTCAGAAGCCGCAGCGAGATGTTCGCCCAGCGCGGCCACAGCTACTGGCGCCGGGAGCAGCTGCTCGATCCGCTGGCGGACCTCCTCGCCGCCGGCGGGATCACCCCGGCCGACCTCCGGGCCAAGCAGCGTTTCCTCAGCATCGGCTCCTGCGGCGGCATCCGCGCCTATTCCGAGCTCAACCGGATGTTTTACAACCATGTCGACATCCTGGCCACCATCGGCACCGGCAAGACGACCATCAACAATCCCTACAACCGTCAGATCTTCGAGATCATCGCCCGCCATCGCGGCGGCCTGAGCTGGGAGGAACTGGCCCGGCAGTCGGCCGATATCTTTCACCGGAACCTCGGTGACGACTACCTGCAGCCGGGTTCACTGCCGGCTATCCTCCATAAAATCATGGACCTGAAACCGAAAAACGATGCCCCTGATCAAACGCGCCGAACTCCCGCCACTGCTCGCTGACCTGCCGCGTCAGGACCCGCCCCGGGTCTGCCTCTGCATCGGCGAGCGCTACCTCGCCCGGGAGGCCGCCGACATGCTGCAGCAGGCCCTTCTCGCCGCAGCCCCGGCGACGGTGCACAGCATCGACGGCGATCTCGAGGATCCGGCGACGACCCTGGCCAAGCTCACCAGTTTCTCGCTGCTGCCGGGGCGGCAGATCTTTCGGGTCGGCGACAGCCGGATCTTCCAGTCGAAGGTCACCGCCGCGGCGGTCTGGAACCGGGCCGTCCAGGCGAAGGACAGCGGCCATCCCGAAGCGGCCGCACGGCCGCTCGTTACCCTGCTGCAGATCGGCGGCATCGGTCGTGAATCGGCCACCCCCTTCACCGATCTCACCCCTGACCAGTGGCAGACGGCCTTCGGTTTCTCCAGACCGGCCGGCGACCTGGGCTGGGCCGACGGCCTGGCGGCCGGGGCCGACCTTGCCGCCGGCGCCGGCGGCAGGGAGGCGGGCATCGCCGACAGGTACGTCGCCGCGATCGAAAAGGGCCTGCCGCCGCCGAACATACTGATCCTCACGGTCGAAGAGGCCGACCGGCGCCAGAAACTCTTCACCACGATCAAGAAACACGGGCTGGTGATCGATTGCGCCGTCGCCGCCGGCTCGGGGGCCGCCGCCCAGGGCGAGCAGAAGGATGTCCTGCGCCGGCTGGTCCAGCAGACCCTGGGCGAATTCGGCAAGAAGATCGAACCGCGGGCCCTCGATCTCTTCTTCGAGCGGGTCGGCTTCCAGCCGGTGGCGGTCGTCATGGAGTCCGAAAAACTGGCCCTGTACGCCGAGGACCGCCCGCTGATCACCGTCGCCGACCTCGACGCGATGGTCGGCCGGAGCCGGGAAGACGCCCTCTTCGAACTGACCGACGCCTTCGGCAAGAGCCAGGCCGGACGGACACTGGAGATTTTGAACCGGCTCCAGGACAGCGGCACCCACGGCCTGGCGATCCTGGCGACGATGCGCAACTACCTGCGCCGGCTGCTGATCTTCCGCTCGCTGCAGCTGCGGCCCGAACCCCGATGGTACAACGGCATGAACGCCCGCCAGTTCCAGAACGACTACCTCCCGGCGCTGAAGGAAACGGGGGAATGGCCGGAGCTGTTCAAAGGCCATCCCTACGCCCTGTTCATGAGCTTCACCACTGCCGCCGGTTTCTCCTGCCGGGTCCTCCGGGACCTGCTGGAGATGCTGCTGGCGGCGGAATTCCGGCTCAAGGGATCGCCGCTGCCGCCGCGCCTGGTCCTCGAAGAGCTCTTTCTCGCGATGCTGCAGGCACGGCAGGCCGGAAGAGGAGGAGTCTGAAAGCGAGGAGGGCAACGCTCTCTTTCGCTGTTGAAAATGTCTCTTTCGTTATTATGATAGAAAAAGACTGAACGGATATACCGACGAGCAATCCTTTTCGACAACAGACAAATTTCGATGCCAGGGAAGAAAGAATCGCTGCAGGGCTCGGTCGCAACCAAAGACCGGACGAAGATCACCGAACCGCCGCTGTACAAGGTGCTGCTGCACAACGATGACTACACGTCGATGGAATTCGTCGTGTCGATCCTGATCGGGATATTTCACAAATCCCCGGCCGAGGCGACAAGGATCATGTTCAATGTCCATGAACAGGGGATTGGCATCGCCGGAATCTATACCCGGGAGATCTGTGAGACAAAGATAGACAAGGTTCACAGCCTGGCGCGGCTGAAGGAGTTCCCGCTGCGCTGCTCCATGGAGAGGGCCTGAGCACGAAATATCAACCGCAGCCCAGACGGTACACATATGCTGAGTAAAACATTGGAAAAAGCCCTTATTCGGGCGATCAGGGAAGCCAAGAACCACCACCATGAATACGTCACCGTCGAGCACCTGCTCTACGGTCTGCTCCATGACGAGCTGACCTCGTATATCATCAGTGAATGCGGGGGCTCGACCGACACCCTCAAGGAAAAACTCGAACGCTATTTCGCCGCCGAGATCCCGAAGCTGTCTTCGACCGGGGCGGCCGAACCGGCCCAGACCATCGCCTTCAACCGCGTCCTGCAGCGGGCCGTCGCCCACGTCCAGAGCTGCGGCAAGCAGGAGGTCGACAGCGGCGACGTCCTCGTCTCGATCTTTGCCGAGACCGAGTCGCACGCCGTGTATTTCCTCAGTTCGGTCGGCGTCGGGCGGATGGCCGTGGTCAACTTCATCTCCCACGAGCTGCCCGAGGGGCTGCAGAAGGAACCCCTGCCACGGCCGCCGGAATCACCCGACACCCGGGAACAGGGGGCGGCGGAGAAATCGCTGAAGGACTTTACCGTCAACCTGGCCCAGCAGGCCGCCGACGGCAAGCTCGATCCGCTGATCGGCCGGGTACCCGAGGTCAACCGGATCATGCAGGTGCTGTGCCGGCGCAAGAAGAACAACCCGCTGCTGGTCGGCGAACCGGGCGTCGGCAAGACGGCGATGGCCGAGGGCCTGGCCCTGCGCATCCACGAGGACAAGATCGCCCGGGCCGAAGGGCGCAAGGCCATCGTCCCCGATCTGCTGCAGGATGTCGAGATCCATCTCCTCGACATGGGCGGGCTGGTGGCCGGCACCAAGTACCGCGGCGATTTCGAGAAACGCCTCAAAGGCGTCATCCAGGCCATCGAGAACAAGGACAACGCCATCCTCTTCATCGACGAGATCCACACCATCGTCGGGGCCGGGGCGACCAGCGGCGGCTCGATGGACGCCTCGAACCTGCTCAAGCCGGCCCTGCAGTCGGGGATCCTGCGCTGCATCGGCTCGACGACCTACGAGGAGTACAAGAACCAGATCGAAAAGGACCGGGCCCTGTCCCGCCGTTTCCAGAAGATCGATATCGAGGAGCCCTCGGTCGATGACACCTGCCTGATCCTCAAGGGGCTGCAGGCCAGGTATGAGGATCACCACCAGGTCCGCTACTCGAAAAGTGCGATCCGGGCCATGGCCGAGTTGGCCGATCGCTACGTCAACGAACGCTTCCTGCCCGACAAGGCCATCGACGTCATGGACGAGGTCGGTTCGATGTTCCGTCTCGAGGGCCGCAAAGGGGCGATGGTCAAGGTCGCCGATGTCGAAAAGGTCGTCTCGAAGATCGCCCGGATCCCGGCCCAGAGCACCACGACCTCGGACATCGGCTCGCTGCGGGAGCTCGGAACGGGGCTGCGCCAGGTCGTCTTCGGCCAGGACGAGGCGATCGATGCCGTCGTCGCCGCGGTCAAGCGGTCGCGGGCCGGACTCGGCAACCCCGACTCGCCGACCGGCAGCTTCATCTTCGCCGGCCCCACCGGCGTCGGCAAGACCGAGGTCGCCCGCCAGCTGGCCCGGGTCTTAAACGTCCACTTCGAGCGTTTCGACATGAGCGAGTACATGGAGAAGCACGCGGTCTCCCGCCTGATCGGCTCACCCCCCGGCTATGTCGGTTTCGACCAGGGCGGCCTGCTGACCGAGGCGATCCGCAAGCATCCGCACACCGTGCTGCTGCTCGACGAGATCGAAAAGGCCCACCCCGATATCTACTCCATCCTGCTGCAGGTCATGGACCATTCGACCCTGACCGACAACTCGGGACGCAAGGCCGATTTCCGCAACGTCATCCTGATCATGACCACCAACGCCGGGGCCCGGGAACTGACGACCAGGAGCATCGGCTTCGTCAGCGACAGAAAGGGCCGCGACCAGACCGCGATCAACCGCATCTTCGCCCCCGAGTTCCGCAACCGGCTCGACGCCATCGTCACCTTCCGGGCCCTGAATCACGAGGCGATGGAGAATGTGGTCGACAAGCTGATCCGGGAACTGGAAGGCCAGCTGGCCGAGAAGCGGGTCAGCATCACGCTGTCGGCGGCGGCCAAATCCTGGCTCGCCGAGAAAGGCTACGACCCGGATTTCGGCGCCCGGCCGCTGCGCCGCCTGATCATGGCGGAGATCGGCGATGTTCTGACCGACGAGATCCTCTTCGGCGAGCTGAGCCGGGGCGGTGAGGCCGGGATCGACCTCGAGGACGGACGCCTGCACTTCACCTATACGCGTTGACCCCGACCTCCACGGCAGGGCCGTCCACCCGGACGGCCCTGCCCTTTTTTCACCGCCAGGAGCATGCCCATGACCGATTGTCTTTTCTGCAAAATCGCCGCCGGCAAGATTCCGGCCGAGATCGTCTACGAGGACGACGATCTGGTGGCCTTCCGGGATATCGCCCCGGTGGCGCCGCAGCACATCTTGATCATCCCCAAAAAACATATCACCGGACCGTCATCGATCGCCGCTGAGGACGAACAGCTGATCGGCAAAATGATGCGCGTCGCCGGCACGGTGGCGGCGGACAACGGCATCGGCAACGCCTTCCGGCTGGTCCTGAGCAACGGGGCGGATGCCGGACAACTGGTCTTCCACATCCACATGCACATCATCGGCGGCCGGCCGCTGCACTGGCCGCCGGGCTGATCGGTGCGGTCCGACCGCAACCTCCCGGATTGACGCACCACGCCTGTTTTGCACGAGCCTGGCCCTTGACGGTGATCTCAACCGGGGCCTGCCGGGAACACCGCCGAACCGCCTGTTGCCCATTTCTCCGCTCACGGGTATAACGTCTGCATGCAGAATCATCCGAATTCCCTGTCCCTCATCGATCTCCTCACACCGCTGCTCCCTGAAATCCCGCCGCCTCTGCTCCTGCTCATCCTCACCGCTGCCCTGGTCCTCGTCCTGGCCCTGCTCGCCGCGCTGCTCCTCCGCCATCGTCGCCTGCATCGCCGCCACCTTGCCCTGATCAGGGACCTGGCGGCGACACAGACCGCGGCCGCCGACGCGGGGGAGCAGATCGTCGAGCAGAAGCTGCGGCTCGTCGAACTGGAGACCCTGCTCGAGAGCGAGCGGCGCAACGCCGGCGACAAGCTCAACCTGCTGGAGGAGGCACGGAACGAACTCCGCCTGCAGTTCGAAGCGCTCGCCCACCGGATCTTCGAGGAAAAGAGCGAAAAATTCGGCAGCCAGAACCGGGAGCGGCTCGAGGCCATCCTCCAGCCCCTGCATCACCAGCTGACCGCCTTCAAGAAGGAGATTGGCGACATCTATGCCAACGACACCCGGGAGCGGACCTCGCTGAAGGACGAAATTCTCCGTCTCCGCGACCTCAACCGCCAGATCAGCGTCGAGGCGGTCAACCTCACCCGCGCCCTCAAGGGCGACAAGAAGGTCCAGGGCAACTGGGGGGAGATGGTGCTGGAAAAGGTGCTCGAGCAATCCGGCCTGCGCCGCGGCCATGAATATGACTGCCAGGAAGGTCTGCGCGACCGGGACAGCCGCCTGTTCCGCCCCGATGTCGTCGTCCACCTGCCGGAGGGTCGGGACATCGTCATCGACTCGAAGGTGTCGCTGATCAGTTGGGAACGCTACGTCGCCGCCGAGGAGGAAAAGACCCGCCAGCGGGCCCTGAGCGATCTGGCCGCCGCGGTCCGCGACCACCTGACCTCCCTCGGCGACAAGAACTACAGCGACCTGGAGGGGATCAGGTCACTCGATTTCGTCATCATGTTCATGCCGATCGAGGCCGCCTTCGTCGCCGCCATGCAGCAGGACGAAAGGCTCTTCGACGAGGCCTTCCGCCGGGGGATCATCGTCGCCACCCCGACGACTCTGCTGGCGACCCTGCGCACGGTCGAAAACATCTGGCGCTATGAACACCAGAGCCGCAATGCCCAGGAAATCGCCAGGCGGGCGGGGCTTATCCATGACAAGCTCTGCAGCTTCATCGAGGACATGGAGAAGATCGGCCGCCAGCTCGGCAACTGCCACCACACCTACGAGGCGGCAATGGCCAAGTTGAGCCAGGGGCGGGGCAATCTGATCGCCCAGGCCGGCCAGCTGACCGAACTCGGGGTCAAAGCCAGAAAAGAGATGCCGCGCGCCGTCCTCGACAGGACCGATATCGAACTGCCGAACTGAACATCCCCGGTTGCCGCAGCCCTTCCCTAGTCGATGGCATGGGCCATCAGCCGCAGATACTCGTCCCGCAGGCCGTCCCGGTCGACAAGCAGCTTGTTGCCGTTAAAACCGCAGCGATTCTCCCGGCAGTACTGCCCCTGGGACAGGTAGTCGAGGATGATCTTCGGCACATCGTAATGGTGGATCGTGGCGTGGGTTCTGACCCGGCCGTCCTCGATGAACAGGATGCGATTGAGGTGGAGGTTGCCCTTGCGGTTGTCGAGATACCGCAGCTTCTTGTAGGTCGTCAACCCCTGCAGCGGCGGCACGTGATCGCTGACGAGGATGATCAGGCTCCGGGGATCGATCTTCTTCAACCGTTCGACATACGCGGCGACCGCTTGCGAGCGGTAGTAGAACAGGTTGGCGACCCGTTCCAGCGTCGGATCGCGATGGCGGGAAACCAGCTTCAGCAGGTACGGCCGCTTGTCCTTGTTCAGCACATAAGGCAGATGACCGAACATCGTCAGCACGTAATTGAACAGCGGCGGCGCGTCCCGATCGCTCAAGGCATCCTCGACAAACTCCAGGTTCTGGCGGAACAGCTCGCCGTCGAACATGTAGATCTCGCCTGTGGTATCGCCGGTCGACAGATAGGTGGTGGCGTCGTCGACATATTCCCTGGGGAAGTACATCTCGCCGAAACCTATCCCCTCGTAAGCGCTGACGGCGTTGAAGAAGGTCGGTTTGAAGGAGTTGGTCGCCACCGTCCGATAGCCGGCCAGTTCCAGGGTTCCCGGCAGGCAGTAGGCGGGAACGCCGGTGAAGGAGTTGAACTCGACCCCGGCCAGCTCCTGGAAGGCCGGGACCCCGCACAGTACTTCGAACTCGGCCTGCGACGTCTTGCCGCCGAAGACCGGAGAGATCGAGAAACCCATCCGCTTGCCGAACAGCCGGCGGAAATCGGGATGAATCGGGTCTTTGGTGTAGGCCGCCCCCTTGAACAGGGTCGGATCGACAAAGCTCTCCATCACCACCAGATGGACATTCCGTCTCGATCCCGTTTTTTTCAGCCATTCCGCCCGCTTTCTGGCCTCCAGTTCGTACGCCGGCCGATCCTGGAAGGTCGCGGTCCGGTTCAGGGAGATCCGCCGCTCCGCCTCGCGGTATACCAGCATGACGAAGCGGCCGTTCAGTTCGACCGGCATCTCGTCGGACCAATTGACGACCCAGATTCGCATCACTTTGTAGCTGCGCAGAACCTGTTCAGGGGCAAACCGGGTCGCGGCGACGATCAGGACCAGCGGCAGCAGGCCGAGGACGATGGCCTTCGGCCGCCGGTAGTTGATGCACCACAGCACACCGCAGAACGGGATGAGCCCGGCGAGGACGATCAGGATCAGGAACCTGGTCGAGGTGACGTTGAGCAGCTCCCTGACCTCGGTCAACTCGACAAACCGGAACACCTTGCCGAGCAGCAGGTAGTAGATGTCCTGACCGATATAGGCGAGCAGGATCGGGGCGGCGGCCAGGACGGCCTGCCAGCGCGACGGGCGGACGACGGCGTTGAGATACCAGTAGAGGCAGAGGACCAGCCCAATCTCGAGATACTGGTGACTGAGAAAGGTCCAGCCGCCCTTCAACCCGCCCAGCCGCTCGATCAGCCCCGTATACAGGGTGAGAACAAGCAGAAAGAGGAGATACCGGTTGAGAAACAGGGTCCGCAGGATCCCGCCTGTCGTTCTGTGTCCCCGGGAAGAAGCGGTGGGTGAGGCTGGTGTCGACATAGCTGCTGCTTTCTCGAGAAAAAGTTCTGCAGTCTGTGGGGCAATGGCGAAGACAACTGGCCGCCGTTATTCTCCGAGAACCACGGCCCGGATCGCCTCGAAGATCTGCATCGGCTCCCGGCCGTTGGTCTCGGCGATCTCGTGGATGGTTGTGCCGGCTGCGATCGTCAACCCCTTGTCTTCCAGACCTTTGACAATGACGGCATGGTCGAGCTGCAGCTCGGTGCAGACCTGTTCGAGGGTCTTGCGGCCGAACCCGGGTTTCGGTTCGTCGGGAAAGACCGGGGCAGCGCCGTTTACCGACATCGCCGGCTTTTTGGCCGGACTGATGACCTGATAAACCTGTTGCGGGGTCATGTCGTTGTTCTGGGCTACAGCGAGCAGGGTCTCCTCACCACCGGAAACCCGCAGCCCCGCCTGCTGCATCAGCGACAGGGCGGTATCCAGCTCGATTCCCTCCTTCTGGGTGAACATCTTCAGCGACGACAGCTCGGCGTGGCCATACGGCGGCTCACCGTATTTCCGGGCCCCCGCCTCCTTGAAATGGGCGCCGAGATCGAGGACCAGACCCACCGGCGGCACATGGAAATAGGTCATCACGGCCACCAGGGCGGTGATGATCAGGCCGACGTTGAACGGCAGGGTGAACACCTTGATCTCCTTGACCTTGTTCTTGAGGTAGGAGATCACCGCCGCCCAGTTGTAATAGAGGTGGAGCAATCCGGCAAGGACAAAGAGAAAACCGATCGTGACGTGCTGATCACCCCACTCGGTCTTGGTCAAGCCCCAGAAACGCCAGTCGGCCCAGTAGGCGACGCGTCCCTCGGGGACGACATAGAGGACGATCGAATTCAGGATCAGCAGGACCAGCGATACCAGCATGGTCATCGAGGTAATTTTTCGCATCGATTTGACTCCGGGGGGAGAGGGTTGTTCTTGAATTCCTTCACGTGCTACGGCGTGGACTAGACGATAAGTAGGAACTATTCCCATGGCAAAAAAAATATGTCACGCCACGGTAATTCCACCCCGAAGACACCCCCGGCAATGGCGGCCGTCGATCCCGATCCTCGCCCCGGGCCACCGGCGGAGCGGCGACTCGAAGTTGCCAAAGCCAATGAAACATGGTACTTGGGTTTTTTCAGTATCAGGGGGAAACGCCGCATCATGCCTCTGCAGCATCACGCCTCTGAAAAGGGGCCGGCGTTGACCTAGGGACAACAGCAGGAACAGGAGGAGACCGTAGTGCTGCTACATCACCGTTTCATCGAGGTCGCCAAGCGGCTGGCCACAAAGACCGGGATCCGTGATTTTTCCACCGACAAGGACCTGACCTACGGCCGGGCCCTGCTCGCCGCCGTTCTGCTGTCGCGGATCTTCCGCAAGCTCGACGAGGGCTTCATCGGCGTCATGATCCCGACCTCGGCCGGCTGTATCCTTGTCAAGTGCGGGATCCTGATGAGCGGCCGGACGCCGGTGATGATCAACTACTCGACCGGCGCCGAGCAGAATGCCCGCTACGCCCAGAACAAGTGCGCCTTCAAGACCATCATCACCTCGAAGGCCCTGCTGGAAAAGATCGACTGCCCCTATGTCGAGGGGATGATCTATATCGAGGACATCATGGCCGGGCTGACCGGGATGCAGAAGGCCGTCGCCGCTCTGATCTCGAAACTGCCGGCAGCGGGGATCAAGAAACTGGTGCATGGCGGCGACCCAAACGACACCGCGGTCATTCTCTTCACCAGCGGCAGCGAAAAGGACCCGAAGGCGGTCCAGCTGACCCACAGGAATATCCTTGCCAACATCGAGTCGGTCACCCCGATCTTCGAGTTCAAGGAAGACGACATCTTCATGTGCACCCTGCCCTTCTTCCATGTCTTCGGGCTGACCACCAACCTCTGGCTGCCGATCTATCACGGCATGACCCTGCTCACCTACGCCAATCCCCTTGATTTCAAGAAAATCTGCACGATCGTGCGGGAGGAGAAGGCCACCTTTCTGGTCGGCACCCCGGCCTTCTTCTGGGGCTACCTGCGCAAATCGGAGGAAGGGGATTTCGCCAGCCTGCGGATCGCCCTGGCCGGCGCCGACAAGTGCCCCGACGCCCTGCGCGACGGGTTCAAGGCCAGGCACAACATCGTCCTCTACGAGGGCTACGGCGCCACCGAGTGCTCGCCGGTGATCTCCACCAACACCCCGGAGTTCAATCGCCCCGGCAGCGTCGGCAAGCCGATACCCGGGGTCCAGGTCCGCATCGAAAACTACCAGACCGGCGAGACCTGCGGCCCGGGCGAAGACGGACGCATCCTGATCAAGGGCGACAACGTGATGAAGGGCTACTTCGACGATTTCGAGGAGACCTCCATGCATATCCGCGGCGGCTGGTACGACACCGGCGACATGGGCAACATCGACGCGGACGGATTCCTCTGGCATGTCGGCCGGCTCAAACGCTTCGTCAAGATCGGCGGCGAGATGGTGTCGCTGGTCAAGATCGAGGATGTCCTGGAAAAGACCCTGGCCGAGGATATCGAATGCTGCGTCGTCGAGGTCCCCGATTCCATCAAGGGGGCGAGGATCGTCGCCGTCGTCACCGCCAAACTCGACGAAAAGGCCACCCTGAAGAAGATGGCCGAACACCTGCCGCAGATCGCCCTGCCCAAGACCTTTATGGTCAGCGACACCCTGCCGAAGATGGGCAGCGGCAAGATCGACTTCCGCACCATCACCGAACTCGCCCGGAAGAAGCTGTCGGCCTGACGGCTGTTCCTCCCCCAGCTACAGCGAGGCGATGCAGTCGGCGAGTTCGTCATGGAACTCGTCCACCGTATCGTATATGACTGAAGTCCCGGCGGAAAAATGCATCAGGATGGCGTTGAGCCGGTCCGGGATATAGGGGTAGATCTTCTGCAGGTTGAAGACCCGGTCCCGGGCGAGCAACGACATGTCCTCCACCCGCAGCGAGGAAGCGATCTTCTCCCCGAGCTCCGGGTCCTCAAGGACATCCTGGAAGCGGAAATTGCGGCGCCCGACGATATACAGCAGGCAGTTGCCGAGCCCGAACAGGTCCATCGCATACGGCCGTTCCGGCAGGTAGAAGTCGTAGTCGAAATCGATCCACGAAAAGTGGCCGCTGTCCCAGTCGACGAAGATATGGTCGCGGCGGATATCGCCGTGCTTCAGACCGTGGCTGTGGAGGTAGGCGATCGCCTGCACCGAGAGGAGGAAGCGCTGGAGGACCCCGACCAGGTGGTCGCGGAAATACTCCTCATGGCCCTCGCCCAGGCGCTGGAGATACTTGTCCATCCTGTTACCCTGGACGACATCGAGGATGCGCACCAGGTTGTCGGCATCGTCGAGGACCGAATAGCCCTGCATGAAGGCCGGGTTGCCCCGCACCAGTTCCAGGACCCGCGCCTCCTTTTCCGGGTTGCGGTAACAGGTGACCTTGAGATCGCCGAACTTGATGGAGTAGGTCTCGTGGAAAACGAGCTTGAGGATGTTCGATTCCCCGGTCTCCAGGTCGCTGACCTTCGGCACCCACTGTTTCGGTTGCTCGTCGATGCCGAAACGCCCCTCGCGCATGTAGCCGACGACCAGAAACCAGCGGTTGTCGACGAGGATGATGTCACCGTAGTCGATACTGGTAAAATCACTCGTGTCCCGCCAGATCCGGGGCTGGCGGCGCAGGCTCCTGAGGGCCGGATGGTCCTTGAGCCGCGGCAGGATCCGCAGTGGAAAAGGATTCAGGTCGATCATCGGCTACCCCACGATCCAGGCGGTGAAATCGCGGGCATGACGGGCCAGGGCGTTGGAGATCGAGCCGAAGAGGAACTCCTCGGCCTTCGACACCCCGCGCTTGCCGGTCACCACCGTGCCGAAACCGCCCTCTTTGCGGATGTCCAGCACGGCCTGACTGATCGTCCGGCCCTCGGCCATGCTGATCTGCTGGCTGATATCCCGGCCGCTGATCCCCATCTCCTCGAGGATGATCGATGCATCCTGGAGAAAGATGCCGGCCCGCTCATCCTTCACCATCTGGTAACGGTCCAGCCGCCCCCCCCTGGTATAGAAATCGGGCGGCGGTTCCGGGTAGACGTGAAGGAGACAGATGTGCTTCTCCGCCAGCCCGCGGGCCATATGGCCGACATACCGTACGGCGCGCCGCGACGTCTCCGACTTGTCCATCGCAATCAGAAATCTCTGCCAGTCATCCATGTCTTCCTCTTTAAAAAATGGTCATACCCGTATCGCAAACGGACGGTCACAGCTGTTCGAGCCCCGGCCGCCACCTCTCGAGCAGTTTGATGAGCTCGAAAATGGTCTGGTGGGTGGGCGCCGCGATCCCGTGATCTTCGGCGTACCGGCAGATCGCCCCGTTCTGGGCGTCGATCTCGGTGCTGCGCTCGTTGAGGATATCCTGCAGCATCGACGACAGGTTGTTGGCGCTGCGCTGGCAGGCGTCGAACAGATCGGCGTAGAGATCGGTACGGAACAGGTCGACGCCGCAGGCCTCGGCGACGGTGCGGCCCTCGTCGAGCAGGCGCTTCATCAGCATGATCGACTCCATGCGGCTGGTGAGGCAGCCGTTCGGGACCTTGAGGATCGACGACATCGGGTTGATGGCGGAATAGACGATGACCTTGCACCACAGCCCGCCGATGATCCGCCGTGAGGTCAGGCTCCTGATGCCGCAGTCGTTGAAGAGCTTGGTGATTTTCTCGAGGCGCTGACTGAGGCTGCCGTCGAGTTCACCGATATAGGTCAGGCCGTCACCGCCGTGCCTCACCGTCGCTCCGCCAAGGGAGGTTCCCGACATATAGGTCATGCCGGCGAGGATATGGTCCGCCGGGATGATCCGGCTGATGACCTCGATGTTGCCGAGACCGGTCTGGACCGTCAGCAGCGGACAGTCCGCCGACACGAGGTGGGAGATGCTCTCGACCGCCACCCTGGTTGAATACGACTTCACCATCAACAGCAGCAGATCGCAGGCGGTGATGGAGGAACTGTCGCTGACCGCCTTCACCGGCACCACCGTCGCCGCCTCGGGGTCCTCCTCGCCGTTGGCGAGGACACCGATGCCTTGATTCTGCATCGCGCCGACGACCTCGCGGTCGATATCGACGAGCGTCACCTCGTTGTTTCCCTTCGCCAGAAAAGAACCGAAAAGCCGGCCGATCGCCCCGCCACCCACAATCACGATCTTCATATGCACTCTCCCGCGCCGAATCACCGGCCGCTTCCCATCTCTCCGATCCCTCAACATCTGCGGCCTTTTTTTCATTGTATAGTGAGCGGCACTGAAAAGTAAACACTCGTTTCTCCCACGGTCGAACGATCACGCCGTCGGAAATTTTTCCCGGCAACGGGCAAAAGAATCTGGCAATTTGGCGGCGAAGCAGGTAGTTTCAGATGATATTGATTATCATAATGAATCAGCAGCCTGTCCACAAGCCGATGAACCTGTCCTTCCCCGCCACCACACGCCACCTGCGTCGCCTGTCCCGCTCGCCGCTGGTCGATGTCGCCATCCTCCTGATCCTGGGGACCGGCATCGGCGCGGTCCTGCTCTCGGGATCGCAGGGCATGGGCTACAACTGGCAGTGGTACCGGATCCCCCGCTACCTGTGGACCGTCGATGCCGGCGATCTCATCGCCGGACCGCTGCTCCACGGCCTGCTCGTCACCCTCCAGCTCTCCGCCTACAGCCTCGTTCTGGCCCTGGCGATCGGCCTGATCACCGCCGTGCTGCGGCTGTCCCATTCGCCGCTGGCGTCGCTGCTGGCCAGGCTCTATGTCGAGGGAGTGCGCAATACCCCGCTGCTGATCCAGATCTTCTTCATCTATTTCGTCCTCGGGCCGCTGCTCGGCCTGCAGCGGCTGCCGGCGGCGGTCCTCTCCCTCAGCCTCTTCGAGGGGGCCTATGTCGCCGAAATCCTGCGCTCGGGCATCATGTCGGTACCGCACCAGCAGGTCGAGGCAAGCTACAGCCTCGGCCTCGGGACCTATGCCACCTACCGCAAGGTCATCCTGCCCCAGGCCTTCCGCACCGCCCTGCCGCCGCTGGCCAGCCAGACGATCTCGCTGGTGAAGGATTCGGCCCTGGTCAGCACCATCGCCATCTACGACCTGACGATGCACGCCCAGGCGATCATCGCCGAGACTTTCCTGACCTTCGAGATCTGGCTGACGGTCGCCGCCCTCTACCTGCTCATCACCATTACCCTGTCCCTGGCGGCGGGGGTCCTGGAACAACGGCTGAAACTGCCTTGACCTGAACCCGATGATCTTCCGGCGTTCACCCTTTATAATCAACCACAGGATAATCAACCACAGGAGAAGACAATGAAGAGAACACTGCTCATGACCCTGGTCCTGCTGCTGGTGGCGATGACCGGCATGACCTATGCCGCATCCACCCGCCAGCAGCTCACCGCCGAGAGCACGATCGAGCGGGTCATAAAGAAAGGGGTCCTGCGCGTCGGCATGGACATCTTCCAGCCCTGGGCGATGAAAGACAAGAACGGCAAGCTCATCGGCTTCGAGATCGATGTCGCCACCCGGCTGGCCAAGGATCTCGGAGTCAAGGTCGAATTCGTCCCCACCGCCTGGTCCGGCATCATCCCCGCCCTGCTGACCGGCAAGTTCGACGTCATCATCGGCGGCATGGGCATCACCCCCGAGAGGACGCTGAAGGTCAACTTCACGGTCCCCTACGACTACTCCGGGATGTCGCTCGTCGCCCACCGGCAGAAAGCGGCCGGTTTCACGCAACTGGCGGATTTCAACAAGCAGGAGGTGGAGATCGCCGTCAAACTGGGGACGACTGCCGCCGCCTCTGCCAAGAAATATCTGCCCAACGCCACCCTGCGGATGTTCGACAACGAAACCCAGCTGTACCAGGAGCTGCGCAACGGCCGGGTCCATGCGGTCGTCGAGAACGCCCCCCGGCCGGCCTTCGAGGCCGCCGATTACAAGGAAACGCTGTTTCTCCCCTTCACCGAAACCTTTACCAGAGAACCGATGGCCTTCGCGCTGCCCAAGGGTGATCCCGACACCCTGGCCTGCTTCAACAGCTGGATCACCCTGGTCCAGCTGGAAGGCTGGCTGCAGGAGCGGCACGACTACTGGTTCGGCGGCAAGGACTGGGCCAGCCAGGTCCAGTAACTCTCACCATGCCCGGAGGGGGGAACCGACAATCGTCTCCCCCCTCTCCTTCCCGCAACAACGCCAACGCCCCCATGCCACGACTGCAACGCAAGCTCAGCCGTCTCGACTGGTTCGTCCTCGCCGGGCTTATCGGCGCTGCGGTCTTCCTCCTCTACCGGATGTTCTTCAATCTGAACTACAACTGGAACTGGGGGATCATCCCGACCTACCTGATCCGCTTCGACGCTGAACGGCAGCGCTGGGTCGCCAACGCCCTGCTCGAAGGCCTGTTCACCACGATCCGGCTGAGCGTCTGGGGGATGCTCCTCGCCCTGGGGCTCGGGGTCCTGCTCGGAGTCATGCGGGTCGCGACCCGTCTCGCCCCACGGCTGATCAGCCGCCTGTATATCGAATTCATCCGCAACACCCCGGCCCTGGTCCTGGTGTTTCTGTTCTACTACTTCGTCAACGACCGCCTGCTCTCCCACTTCGAGATCGATGCCCTGATCCGCCGCAGCCCGCCCTATGTCCACGAATTCCTGACCCTGGCCGCCGGCGACCCGACCCTGCTCTCGCCCTTTATCTCCGGGGCCATGACGATCGGCCTGTTCCAGGCCGCCTATATCGCCGAGATCGTCAGGGCCGGGATCCAGTCGATCCCGGTGGGCCAGTGGGAGGCGTCGCGATCCCTCGGCCTGCCGAAGATCCTGGTGCTGCGGCTGGTGATCCTGCCCCAGGCCATCCGCGTCATGCTGCCGCCGCTGGCCGGCGAATTCATCAACACCATCAAGTACTCGTCGATCGTCTCCATCATCTCGATCCAGGAACTGACCTTCCAGGGCCTGCAGGTCATGGCCTCGACCCAGGCGACGATCGAGATCTGGATTACGGTCACCGCCATGTATCTTGTCCTCTGTCTCGGCCTGTCGCTGGCGGTGCACCGGCTCGAACGGAAGTACCGCCAGACCGTGCAGTGACGAACGGCAGCGAAACGTATGCACCCGCGCCGTCCCGCCCCCCACACCCCGGAGCCCCCGATGATGAAACCGCCGTCCCCCTTTTCCATCCCCAACATCAGACTCTTCATCCTGTTCCGGATCCTGTTCAACTCCCGCTTCTACTATCCGGTCTTCACCATCCTCTTCCTCGACTACGGTCTGACCATCGAGCAGTTTTCCCTCCTCAATACGGTCTGGGCGATCACCATCTTCTGCGCCGAGGTCCCCAGCGGCGCCCTGGCCGACATCATCGGCCGCAGGCAACTGGTCGTCGGCACCTCGTTTCTGATGGTCGTCGAAATGGCCCTGATCTGCTTCGTCCCCTTAGGCAACGGCACCCTGATATTCTCGGTCTTCCTGCTCAACCGGATTCTCAGCGGTCTGGCCGAGGCCCTTGCCTCGGGGGCCGACGAGGCCATCGCCTACGACTCTCTCGCCGCCGAGGGCGACACCAGGGACTGGCCCCGGGTCCTCAGCGTCCAGATGCGGCTGCGCTCGGTCGCGGCGGTGATCTCGATGGCGGTCGGGGCCCTGATCTACGACCCGGCGACCGTCAACCGGCTGCTGGCCTGGATCGGATCGAATCTCCAGGTGACCCAGCAGACGACGATGCGCTACCCGATCTTCCTGACCCTGCTGCTGGCGGTCGCCGCCTGCGTCGTCACGCTGCGGATACGGGAACCGGCCGACGATTCGGGGCAACCCCCCCGCCCCGGGGATATCCTCCGCACCATGAACGCGACCGGGCGGATGACCCTGGCGGCCGGGCGGTGGATCTTCCGGACCCCGTTCGCCCTCGCCGTCATCCTCTTCGGCATGGTCTACGACCACGTGCTGCGCCTGATCGTCACCCTGACCAGCCAGTATTTCCGCCTCATCTCCCTGCCCGAGGCCAGCTTCGGCCTGATCGGGGCGGGAATGTCGCTGCTCGGCATCGTCTCGCCCAAGGTCGCCGAAGCGATGGTTCAACGCTTCTCCCCGGCCGCCAACGTCCTGTGGTTGGCGGCCCTGACGCTGATCGCCCTCAGCGCCACCGCCGCCTTCTTCCCCTACCTCGGCCTGCTGCCGATCGCTCTGATCTTCTTCCTGATGATGCTGGAGTCGTTTTTCAGCAGCCACTATCTCAACCGTATCACCCCCTCGCACCAGCGGGCCACCGTCCTCAGCTTCAAGGGCATGGCCTTCAACCTGGCCTACGGCATGATCGGCATCCTCTTCGCCGTGCTCGTCGCCGAGCTCCGTCACCGCGGCGCCGCTGACCAGCCACTGCCGATCGCCGATGCCGCCTTCATCGGGGCGATAGGGTGGCTGCCGTGGTACGCCCTCGTTGTCCTCGTGCCGATCATCGCCTACTTCAGTCTCCGTCTCAGGAATTCCGAGGAGATCCGCCGCAGGGGCTGAGCCGGGCTGCCTCCTGCCGCCTCCGCGCCGCCGGGGCGCCGATTTGCCGCCCCGGCCGCAACTCTTTGCATTTTTAGTGAAAATGGCTGTATAGTTGCAGCACGGCAACCGCCCGCCATCGCCGCCAGGGAGCGGCAGCGACAAGGCCTGAAATCCGACGGACCTTTACCGACAGGGAGCAAACAGAACATGCTGAAACGATTTTCGATCTCGCTCGAGGAAAATCTGCTCGAAATCTTCGACAACCACATTCGGGCCAGAAGCTACACCAACCGCTCCGAGGCCATCCGCGACCTCATCCGCAAGGCCTTCGTCAAAAAGGAGTGGCAGGCCGACAAGGAGGTCATGGGCGTCATCAGCCTGGTCTACGACCATCACCAGCACAAGCTGCAGGACAAGGTCACCGAGGTCCAGCACGGCTACCACCACCACATCGTCTCCACGACGCACGTCCACATGGACCACGACAACTGCCTGGAAGTCATCATCGTCCGCGGCAAGGCCAGGGAGATCCAGGAATTGTCGGACAAACTGGTCGCCCTGCGCGGCATCCGTGACGGCCATCTGGCGATGAGCAGCACCGGCCGGTTCCTGCACTGACGCCCCGGACCCTCGCTGCCGTTTCAGGAGATCGCCAGCAGCAGCGCGCAGAACCCGGTGACGAGTCCCAGCGCCGTCCAGTCACAGGCCCCGGTCCGCCACTGATGACGTGTGCGCTCCATCCCGTAACAGCGAGCCTCCATCGCCTGCGCCAAGCGGTCGGCGGTGACGAAGGTCCGACGCAGCAGGGGCATGCCGAGATAGGTGATGCGGCGCAGCGGGTTGCGGCGCTGGTCGATCGCCCGGGCGCGCAGGGCGTCATGAAGTTCCGCCGACTGGGTGAGGATGACCGGGATGAAGCGCACCAGCAGACCGATCATCGTCGCAATCTGCTGGTGCGGGATGAAGGGGAGCGGGCGCAGGTACCATTCGACCGCCGCCCGGATATGGGACGGCCGGGTGGTGACGGTCACCAGCAGGCCGAGAAGGGCGATGACGAGCAGGCGCCCGGCCAGCACCAGACCGGCCTCGAGGCCCTGGCGGCTGGCAGGGAGCCAGGGCGAGGCGAGCAGCGGCTCGCCCGCCGTCGTCGCCGCCCGCGCCGCGACGATGCAGAGCAGCAGGACCAGATACCATCTCAGACTCCGCAGGCAGAGGAGCGGCGGGCAGCGGGCGGCGGGCAGCAGCAGCAGGGCGGCGACCAGGGCCAGACCGAGCCCCGGAAAGCCGGCCTGGAGGCTGACGATACTGAACAGCGCCAGGGCCGCCAGCTTGATCCTGGCATCGATCCGGTGAACCACGGTGTGCCCCGGCTGGTAGCCGAAGATCAGCGCAGCCATGATTCCACCATTCCCCCCATCCTGATGGCGGCCGGCAGGCGGATGCCGCAGGCCTCGGCCGCCCGCACGACCTGCTCCGGCGGGCCGTCGGCGGCGATCCGGCCCCGCTGCAGGATGATCAGCCGCTGGGCGTGGGCCAGGACCTTCTCCAGATCGTGGACGCAGACGATGATGGTGCGGCCGCCGGCATGGAGGGCGACGATATGGGCCAGGACCTGGCGGACGCCGTCGTAGTCGAGATTGGCGAAGGGCTCGTCGAGGACGATGACCTCCGACGCCATCGCCAGGACCCCGGCGATCGCCAGGCGACGTTTTTCGCCGCCGGACAGCAGATGCGGGCTGCGGTCGCGCAGCTTCCCAAGGCCGACCGTCTCCAGGGCCGAGTCGACGCTTTCCCGGATCCTGGCGGCCGGCCAGTGAAGGTTTTCCGGACCGAAGGCGGCATCGTCATATACCGTCTCGCCGACGATCTGGCTGTCGGCGTCCTGGAACACCATGCCGACGGTCCGCCGGGCATGGCGCAGGTCCTGATGGACGGGGACTCCGGCGATTTCGACGCTCCCCTCCTGGGGCCGCAACAGGCCGTTGAGATGCTTCAGCAGGGTGCTTTTGCCGGCGCCGTTGGCCCCGGCGAGGACGACGAAGGAACCGCGGGCGACCGACAGATCGATCTCCTCGAGGCTGGTGCGGCCGTCCGGATAGCGGTGGGTGAGCCCTGAAATCTTGATGATATCCATGACCGTCCGCCGTTATGCAACCGGGTCCGCCGGCGACCGGCCCGGTTCCGGCCGGCGGCCGAAGTGCAGCAACGGCCGGACGCTCTTGACGATGGCATAGGCGGCGGCGATCTTGATGAGGTCGCCGGGGACGAAGGGGTACATGCCGATCGCCAGGGCCTTGCCCAGACTGAGACCGAGGAGCATCTGCAGCCAGGGCACGCCGACGGCGTAGATGATCAGGCTGCCGACCACCATCGCGACAATCTCCGCCACCGGCCGCTGGCGGAACGATTCCGAGATCCGGCCGACGACCCAGGCGGCGATCAGAAATCCGAAGAGATAGCCGCCACGGGGGCCGAACAGATGACCGAGGCCGCCGCCGCCACCGGCGAATACCGGCAGGCCGCAGGCCCCTGCCAGCAGGTAGACGGCGACGGCGGCGGCTCCCCAGCGACTGCCCAGCAGCAGCGCTGCGACCAGAACAAACAGGTTCTGCAGGACAATCGGGACCGGGCCGACCGGGATGGCGATGTAGCCGCCGACGGCGATCAACGCCGCCAGCAGGGAGGCGAGGACCAGGCGGTGCAGGTCCGGTTGTTGAGCGTTCATGGTATTTCTCACCATAAGCTGATGTTGTGGTTCTGCCTGAGGGCGGCAGACGCCGACCCCGCCGGCGATCGCCTTCACAAGGTATGGAAACAGTCGCCGTAAAAGACGGTGCGGCGGGAACCGTCGGCCAGCTCGACGATCAATCCGCCCTCGTCATCGATATCGACCGCCAGCCCTTCGCAGTCGTCGCGCAGAGTCGTGATCGTCACCTGGCGGCCGAGGGTGACGGTGCGCTCCCGCCACTGCCGCAGGACCTCGCGGCGGGAGAAGGTCGCCATCCGGGTTTCAAAGCGCTGGAGGAAATCGGCCAGGACCTGGGCCCGATTGACCTTCTCCCCGGTCAGCTGCAGCGCCGACACGGCCGGTTTGTCGGCAACTTCCGGCTCGTTGTTGAGGTTGAGGCCGATGCCGACATTGACAAAGGCGACCTGATCGCCCTCGATCTCCATCTGCGACAGGATGCCGGCGATCTTGCGGCCGTCGACCAGGAGATCGTTCGGCCACTTGACCCGGGCGGTGATGCCGCAGCACCGGGCCAGGGTCGCCACCAGATCGAGGGCGACCGCGAGATTGATGATCGGGCACTCGCGGGGCGGCAGCGCCGGCCGCACGACGATGGAAAAATACAGGCCGCCCTCCCCGGAATCCCATTGGCGCTGCATCCGGCCGCGCCCCTGGAGCTGGCGATCGGCGACAACGACGGTGTGGGAAGGGCAGCCGGCGCGGGCCAGCTCCGTGGCGCGGTTCATCGTCGAGTCGAGCTCGGGATAATAATGGATCAGCGCCGAGCGGGGACCGAACAGCCACGGGAAGGGGGTATCCGGGACCGTCACGAGGCGGTAGCCCCCGGCCGTCGATTCGATCTCATGGCCGCTCTGCCGCAGCTGGTCGATGTGCTTCCACACCGCCACCCGCGAGACCTCCAACTCCCGGCTGAGCTCCGGTCCCGACAAGGGCCGGGAAGATTTCTGCAGCATTTCCAGTATGCGTTTTTTCATCGTCGCACCGATTCGTTAACCATAATTATGAAACTGGTTAACCATTGATCGCGAGCCATGTCAAGCCCCATGTATGCTGAAATACCGCCCGGACGGATCGCCGCGTCGCCCTCAATCGACGGCGCCGAATTCATATAGCGCTTTCACAAGGCGATGGACAATGTTACAATCCGGGGCTCGCGACCTCCGAGGCGCCTGTGTCCCGGAGGCCGCGGCTTGCAGCCGACGGCGTTTCCTTCCCGGACGCCGCCTGCTCCCCATCATGGCACGCCGACCTGGCCGCCCTCCGTCATCACCGGGAACCTTACGCGCAACACAATGGAAACCATATCCTACGTATCCGTCCACGGCGGGCATAGCGGCCAATTCTGCCACCATGCCACCAACACCCTCGAAGAAATCATCCAGCAGTACATCCTCAAAGACTTCCCCTGGGTGGGGATCACCGAGCACGTGCCGGCAATCAGCGACGAACTGCGCTACCCCGACCAGATAGAGGCCGGACTGACCGCCGACTTCCTGCTGCACCGCTTTCGCGACTACATCAGGGAGTGCCGCAGACTGCAGCGGAAATACGATGCCGAGATCAGGATCTATACCGCCATGGAGATCGAGACCTACAGCGGCTATGAGCAGTTCATCCCCTCTCTGATACAGACATTCCAGCCCGATTACCTGGTCGGCTCCGTCCATTTCGTCGACGATCTGGGCTTCGATTATTCCCGGGAACAGTACGACCGGACCGCCGCCGCGGCAGGCGGTGTCGATGCCCTCTACTGCCGCTATTTCGACCAGCAGTACGAGATGATCAAGCTGCTGCAGCCGGCGGTGGTCGGCCACTTCGACCTCATCCGGATCTTCGATCCCGAGTACCGGTCGAGACTGCTGCAGCCGGCGATCATGGAGCGGATCAGGAGAAACCTGGCCCTCATCCGCGATCTCGACCTCATCATGGACTTCAACCTCCGCTCCCTGCTGAAGGGGGCAAGCGAACCGTACATCTCCCGGCCTATTCTGCAGATTGCCAGGGAGATGGGGATCGCCGTCGTCCCCGGTGACGACTCGCACGGCCTCGAATCGGTGGCGGCGCACATGGAAACAGGGGTGGCCATTCTCGCGGAAATGGGGTTTGACACCAACTGGCGGCAGCCCAGGCTGTTGACGTACTGATCGCCGCCCCGCTCACCGATCCGGTCCCCGCCCTATGTCCGCCAACCTCAAGATCCTGTTCGCCCTGACCCTGATCCATTTCACCGGCGACTTCTACACCGCCTTCATCAGCCCGCTGTTCCCGGTGTTTGTCGACAAACTCGGCCTGTCCCTGACCCAGGTCGGCATCCTCGCCGGGACGATGCGGCTGCTGGCCTTCATCATCCAGCCGACGGTCGGCTACCTGGCGGATCGCAATCCCACCCGGGTCTTCATCTTCTCCGGTCTGGCGCTGACGATCGTGTTCATCCCGCTGGCGGGCATCGCCCCCAATTTCTGGGTGCTGCTGCTCTGTGTCGCCCTCGGGGCGATCGGCTCATCGATGTTCCACCCCTCGGTCACCGGGATGGTGCCGGTCTATGCCGGCTCGAAGGCCGGGTTCTCGATGTCGCTGTTCAACACCGGCGGGACCCTGGCTTTCGGCCTCGGCCCCCTGTTCATCACCTGGTACGTCGCGACCTTCGGCTTGACCGCGATGCCGTGGACGATGGCCGCCGGGCTGCTGGTCCTGGCCTATCTGGTCAAGGTCATCCCGCCGCCGCAGAGCGAGGGCCTCAAACGTTCGGGATTCTTCGGGGCGCTGCAGGAAAGCCTGGGCGACGCCTGGAAGGTCATCGCCTTGATCTGGCTGGTGATGTTCATGCGGGCGATCGTCGGCCAGTCGTTTCTGACCTTCATGCCGGTGCTCTACGTCAGGGAAGGGTTCAGCGTCGTCGCCGCCGGGGCCATCTATGCCCTGTTCACCGTGTCGGGCACGGTCAGCGGTCTGCTGTCCGGCCACATCTCCGACCGCATCGGCTTCAAACCGGTCTTCCTCTTCTCCTATCTGCTGATGGCCCCGGCCCTCTGGCTCCTGCTGCAGGTGAGCGGCGACTGGGTGTACCTCGGCTCGGCCCTGGCCGGCGCCCTGGTCCTGGCTCCCCTCCCCCTGGGGGTGACGATGGCCCAGACCCTGGCCCCGAAAGGCCGGTCGATGGTGGCCAGTCTGATGATGGGTTTTGCCTACGGCCTCGGCGGCGTCATCACCCCGCTTGTCGGCAAACTGGCCGATACCTATACCATCCGCCCGGTGCTGCTGGCGATCGCCGCCATCCCCCTGCTGACCCTGCCGATTATCGCCCTGTTCCCGAAAATCCGCAGCAACGGCTGAGGGTTTAGCTCTTGACGGCGGCGACCGAAAAGATCATGATCGGCAGCAACTATAGCTTGATTTTCACTGTGGCTTCATTTACCTGGAAAAGGTCCGGCCGGTTCGCCGCCGCACCTGACACCCGGCCGTCAACGATCGCCGGTTCCATGCGACGCCAGATACCCCTTCTGCCATAAGGAGCACCCATGCCCAGACGTGACGACATCCATAAGATTCTGATCATCGGGTCCGGCCCCATCGTTATCGGCCAGGCCTGTGAATTCGACTATTCCGGCACCCAGGCGTGCAAGGCGCTGCGCTCCCTCGGCTACCAGGTCGTGCTGGTCAACTCCAACCCGGCGACGATCATGACCGATCCGACCACCGCCGATGCGACCTATATCGAACCGCTCAACGTCAAGACCCTGGAAAAGATCATCGCCGCCGAACGGCCCGATGCCATCCTTCCCAACCTCGGCGGCCAGTCGGGCCTCAACCTCTCTTCCGAACTGTATCGCGCCGGGATCCTTCAACGCTACGGGGTCAAGGTCATCGGCGTCAACATCGACGCGATCGAGCGCGGCGAGGACCGGATCGCCTTCAAGGAGACCATGGACCGCCTCGGCATCGAGATGCCGCGCAGCACGGCCGTCACGACCCTTCAGGACGCCGAGAAGGTCGCCGCCGAGCTGGGCTATCCGGTCGTCATCCGCCCGGCCTACACCATGGGCGGCACCGGCGGCGGCCTGGTCGCCAATCTCGAGGAACTGCGCACGATCGTCACCCGCGGCCTGGCCGCCAGCCTGATCCACCAGGTGCTGGTCGAAGAGTCGGTGCTGGGCTGGGAAGAGCTGGAACTCGAAGTCGTGCGCGATGCCAACAACACGATGATCACCGTCTGCTTCATCGAGAATGTCGATGCGATGGGCGTCCATACCGGCGACAGCTACTGCACCGCGCCGATGCTGACGATCACCCCGGCCCTGCAGCAGAGGCTGCAGGATTACGCCTACGCCATCGTCGAGGCGATCGAGGTCATCGGCGGCACCAACGTCCAGTTCGCCCATGACCCGAGTAGCGACCGGATCGTGGTGATCGAGATCAACCCCCGCACCTCCCGCTCTTCGGCCCTGGCCTCGAAGGCCACCGGCCTTCCGATCGCCCGGGTGTCGGCACTGCTGGCCGGCGGCCTGACGCTGGATGAAATCCCCTACTGGCGCGACGGCAGCCTCGACCGCTACACCCCCTCGGGCGATTACGTCGTCGTCAAGTTCGCCCGCTGGGCCTTCGAAAAATTCGCCGGCATCGAGGACAGGCTCGGCACGCAGATGCGGGCCGTCGGCGAGGCCATGAGCATCGGCCGCAACTACAAGGAGGCGCTGCAGAAGGCGATCCGCAGCCTCGAGATCAACCGCTACGGCCTCGGCTTCGCCAAGGACTTCAACAAACTGCCGCTCGCCACGCTGCTGGAGCGGCTGGCCTACGCCACCAGCGAGCGCCAGTTCCTGATGTACGAGGCCCTGCGCAAGGGCGCGACGATCGAGCAGCTGCACGGGCTCACCCATATCAAGGCCTGGTTCTTACAGCAGATGCGGGAGCTGGTGGAGCTGGAGGAGGAGATCCTGGCCTGCAAGGGCCGACTCCTGCCCGACGACCTGCTGCGCCGCGCCAAGCAGGACGGGTTCGCCGACCTCTATCTCGCCCGGCTGCTGGGGGTGCCGGAGCGGACGATCCGCGACCAGCGGGTCGCCATCGGCGTCGTCGAGGCCTGGGAACCGGTGCCGGTCAGCGGGGTCGACAACGCCGCCTACTACTACTCGACCTACAACGGCCAGGACCAGGTGCCGGTCAGCAACCGCCGCAAGATCATGGTGCTGGGCGGCGGCCCGAACCGCATCGGCCAGGGCATCGAGTTCGACTACTGCTGCGTCCATGCGGCAATGGCGATCCGCGAGGCCGGGCTCGAGTCGATCATGGTCAACTGCAACCCGGAAACGGTGTCCACCGACTACGACACCTCCGACAAACTCTACTTCGAACCGCTGACCGTCGAGGATGTCCTCAGCATCTACCGCAAGGAGAAACCGGAGGGGGTCATCGTCCAGTTCGGCGGCCAGACCCCGCTCAACCTCGCCCGGGAGCTGGCCGAGGCCGGGGTGACGATCCTCGGGACCTCGCCGGAGACCATCGATCTGGCCGAGGACCGCGACCGCTTCAACGGCATCATGCGCCGCCTCGCCATCCCCCAGCCGGAATCGGGGATGGCCGCCAGCGCCGCCGAAGCGCTGGAGATCGCGGCGACGATCGGCTACCCGCTGATGGTGCGGCCGTCCTACGTCCTCGGCGGCCGCGGCATGGAGATCGTCCATGACGACCAGATGCTGCAGCGCTACCTCAACGTCGCGGTGGAGGAGATCACCCCGGAGCGGCCGGTGCTGATCGACAAGTTTCTCGACAACGCCATCGAGGCCGAGGCCGACGCCATCGCCGACGGCGGCAACGCCTTCGTCCCGGCGGTCATGGAGCACATCGAGCTGGCCGGGATCCACTCCGGCGATTCGGCCTGCGTCATCCCGCCGATCAGCATCCCGACCCGCCACCTCGACACGATCCGCGAATACACCCGCCGCATCGCCATCGAACTGGGAGTCGTGGGGCTGATGAACATCCAGTACGCGATCCACAACGACACGGTCTACGTGCTGGAGGCCAACCCCCGGGCCTCGCGCACGGTGCCGATCGTCTCCAAGGTCTGCGGCCTGTCGATGGCCCGCCTCGCCACCCAGATCATCCTCGGCAGCACCCTGGCCGACCTCCACCTGCAGGAGATCCGGATCCCCTATTACGGGGTCAAGGAGGCGGTCTTCCCGTTCAACATGTTCCCCGAGGTCGACCCGGTGCTCGGCCCGGAGATGCGCTCCACCGGCGAGGTCCTCGGCATGGCCCGCTCCTTCGGCCGCGCCTTCTTCAAGGCCCAGGAGGCGACCCAGTCGATCCTGCCGCAGCACGGCACCGTGCTGTTCACGATCGCCGATCGCGACAAGCAGGCGGCGCTGGAATCGGTGCGCCGCTTCCGCGAACTGGGATTCACCCTGATGGCCACCGCCGGCACCCACCGCTTTCTCGAAGAAAAGGGAATCGCGACCGAGGCCGTGGCGAAGATCGGCACTCCCGGCCCGAATCTGCTCGACGCGATCCAGAACGGCCGGATCCACCTGGTGATCAACACCCCCAGCGGCAAGAAGGGCTCGGCCGACAGCTCCAACATCCGCAAGGCGGCGATCAGGTACAAGATCCCCTACATCACCACGACCGCGGCGGCGATCGCCGCCGCCAAAGGGATCGAGGCGATCCGCGAGGGCGAGACCAGGGTGCGGTCGCTGCAGGACTACCACAGCGAACTGCGCTGAACGTGTGAGGGCCTGGGGCCCGGCGGCCGCCGGCGGCTGTCGGCCCGGCCCCGCTGCCGCCGCGACTGGGCGGATACAGAAGTGAATTTCATCAACTCGAGGTCATCATGGGCGGTCTTTTCGGAGTTGTCTCCGACAGCGATTGCGTCGCCGATCTGTACTACGGCACGGACTATCACTCCCACCTGGGCACCAAGCGCGGCGGCATGGCGGTGCGCAACCAGCACGGCTTCCACCGTGCGATCCACAATATCGAGAACAGCTACTTCCGCTCCAAATTCGAGGCGGAGCTGAGCCGCTTTCACGGCCGGCTGGGGATCGGAGTCATCAGCGACACCGATCCCCAGCCGCTGATCATCGGCTCGCACCTCGGGACCTTCGGCATCGTCACCGTCGGCCGGATCAACAACATGGCCGAGCTGGTGGAGAAGGCCTTTGCCCGCCGGAGCTATTTTTCCGGCACCAGCGACGGCATCACCAACCCGACCGAGGTCATGGCGATGCTGATCTGCCAGGAGGACAGCTTCGAGGCCGGGATCCGCGCCGCCCAGGAGGCGATCCACGGTTCCTGCTCACTGCTGCTGCTGACAAAGGGGGGGATCTACGCCGCCCGCGACCGCCTCGGCCGCACCCCGCTGGTGGCGGGACGGCGGCCGGGGGCGACGGCGATCAGCTCCGAGACCTGCGCCTTTCCCAACCTGGGATTCGAAACGACCTATTTTCTCGGCCCCGGCGAGATCCTGTTCATGACCGCCGACGGCTGGGAGCAGCGCCGCCCTCCCGGCAAGGAGATGCAGATCTGTTCCTTCCTCTGGGTCTACTACGGCTACCCGGCCTCGGAGTACGAGGGCATCAACGTCGAGGACGTGCGCTACCGCTGCGGCGCCGCCCTGGCCCGCCATGACGAGGTGAAGGTCGACCTCGTCGCCGGCATCCCCGATTCCGGGATCGGCCACGCCATCGGCTATGCCAGCGAACGCAAACTCCCGTACAGCCGGCCGTTCGTCAAGTACACCCCGACCTGGCCGCGCAGCTTCATGCCCCAGAACCAGGCAATGCGCGATCTGGTGGCGAAGATGAAGCTGATCCCGGTGCGGCGGCTGATCGCCGGTCAACGCCTGCTGTTCTGCGACGACTCGATCGTCCGCGGCACCCAGCTCAAGGAGAACGTCCAGATCCTGTTCGACTGCGGCGCCTGCGAGGTCCACATGCGCACCGCCTGCCCGACGCTGATCCATCCCTGCGAGTTTCTCAACTTCTCGTCGTCGCGCTCGACCCTCGACCTGGCGGGGCGGAAGGTCATCAAGAGGCTCGAGGGGGTCGAGGACAAGAACCTGGACGAATACGCCCAGGCCGGTTCGGCCCGGAACCTGGCGATGATCGATGCGATCCGCGACCAGCTGCACCTGACCTCGCTCCGTTACCAGACCATGGACGATCTGGTGGCGGCGATCGGCCTGCCCCGGGAACGGCTGTGCACCCACTGCTGGGACGGGAGCAGCCACTACTGAAATCCGGAGATCTCTCCCCGCGGTCGCGATGACAGCGGGGGGAGGTCGAGGCGACATTTGGGGAAGGGCGTGAAGGCAGTGCAGCAAGGGCGAAATCTCGTCATTCCCGATAGGGCGAAGGACGCGATACCGCCCCCGCTGTCATTTCGAAGCGCAGCGAGAAATCTTGTCATTCCCGGTAGGGCCAAGGACGCGATACCGCCCCCGCTGTCATTTCGAAGCGCAGCGAGAAATCTCGTCATTCCCGATAGGGCCAAGGACGCGATACCGCCCCCGCTGTCATTTCGAAGCGCAGCGAGAAATCTTGCTTTTCTCTGCGGTGCATGCCTCTCAGCCCTGCTCGAACTGATTTTTTTGCAGCAGGTTCGGATGAGTGCAGAGACCGGACGACGACGGCCGCCTGACAACCGGGAGTAGCCGGACTGTTACCACAGATGCCAGCCGCCGCTCACCATCACATACCCGGCCAGGCTGACATTGGTCACCGCATGGGCGACGATGCAGGACAGGAGGTCTTTACGGACAATCCAGAGCCAGGACATCAACAGCCCGAAGGCGATCGCCGCCGGCCATTCCTGGAGAACATGGCCGGAGGTGAAAACCGCCGTCGATATGACGATCGCCGGCCATGACCACTCGCCGGGCCGCACCGCATTGACCGAGCGCTCGTCGAGCGCGGTCTGCAGCGCCTGCCTGTCGCCTCCTCTGCGCGCCTGGTCCCACTGCAGGGCGAGACGGAAGATGAATCCCCGCATCAGCAGTTCCTCGAACACCGGCACCAGCAGCCCGGCCGCCGCCAGCCGCAGGACAAAGGAAGCGCTCGACCACGGCGCGGTCTGACCCTGATGAACAAAGGGCGTCAGCAGCCCGATCCACAGCACCGCCCCCACCAGACCGGCGGCCAGGCCGACGACGATCGAAATCGCGGGCGCCCGGGGCCCAACCAGCGCACAGTACCAACCTCGCGCCCAGGCGAGCAGCAGCACCACGACGACGATCCGCAGGATGTAATTGACCTCGGGCGCCAGCAGCTCGCCAAGCAGCGAGGCGATCGCCACGTAGGCGAGATAGGGAGCGGCGTAGGGGAGAAGGAGCTGGCGGTTGACGAGCATCGGATACGACCGCGGGCCGTCAGGCGCCAGGCTGGTCGGGTGGCGCGGCGGCCGCCTCCTCCCGCTCCAGCCGGCGGGTGCGGACGACATCGAGGGCCGCCCACAGCAGCAGGACAACACTGCCGATGCGGTTGAAGAGGAGATATTCCTGGATCTCCGGGTCGGCGGAGAGCCAGCCGTCATACAGGCACCACAGACCCAGCGCCGCCAGGACGACGGGAAAGATGTAGGGGCTGATGACGGGCGGGGCGGGCGGGGACGGTGGATCGAGTTTCGACATGGGCGTGATCCCGGGGAGATGTGGTGTGCAAAGGGCCGGGACTGTCGCTGACCGGCCAAGGTGGATTGCGCTGTACCACACTGTACCAGGAGTTCTCATACTTTTCCCCGCTTTTTTTGTGCTGCCGCAGCTGCGGCACAGCCGCCCCCTCCCCCGCCCGCCTGCCGGATTTTCCGTTTTTCCGTCTTTCCGGACAAAAGGCCGGAAAACACCCCCCCCGACCGGAAAAAGCGGATCAGCTCATAACGGCCGCGGATTGTACACGTTAGCGACGGAGACCCTTGCCTAACCGGTTGGTATTACCGAGAAGCCTCGACAGGGATGGAGAATATTTGTCCGCCGCCCTCCGGTTTTTGCGTCGACCAGGAAGATCGGCCTGCAACACTCCGTCATTGGTATTTTGCCGCCCCGCCTGTCATTGCCGGTGATTCTCAGGCGTTCTGTGGTTTTCTTCATCCGTTTCCCCTCTCGAATGCAATCCATGGCATGATACTTGCTTGTTAACTGTAATGGCACGACGACCAAGGCGGTCTGGGCGGGCAAGATTGTATTCGAAGGGGCATCCTTTAAAACAAGCAGGAGGGAACACACTATGAAGAAGACTATATTGAAAAGTGCGTTGATGGCGTTGGCAGGGATTGGGTTGATGGCGGGGAGTGCGTCGGCGACCTTGGTATTACCAGGAAATGAAACACCTTTACAAACTGTTTTATTTCAAGAGTTGGGGATGACCGTTAATACGAATACAAACCAACTCACCGAGGATGAATATTGGCAAGTATCTGAACCCTTATCGGGGTCATGGGCTACAGTTATTGTAGAAATTGCCGGAAATGCAAATTTAAATACCTTTGGTATATTCGATCAAGATGGTCATACCCAGCAATTTCTAACCGGCACTGACTCAGCATACGACAAAATAAGTTTTACCTGGGACACTGACGGCTTTTTAAGCTATTCATTTTTTAACAATGGCGCGTGGACAGGAATAGGAGCTGGCGGCATCACGATGAACCAGACATTTGGTTTCTACATTGGTACCCCTAATGGAAATTTTTATTCAGATGCGTCCAAAAATCCCTTAGGACAAGACCAGATGGTTTCATTTGCTGGAACGGGTGCTAATGGCTTAGATTTAAATCATTATGTAATTGCATTTGAGGACTTGCCATATATTGGTTCCGATAAAGACTTTAATGATATGGTCTTGATGGTCGAATCCGTCAATCCCGTCCCCGAGCCAGCCACGATGCTGCTGTTCGGCACCGGCCTTGCCGGTCTGGCCGGGATCGCCCGGAGAAGGAAAAAATAAGCCGCACCACTTGCCCTGAAAGCAAAAACCCCTCATCGATCGGTGATCGATGAGGGGTTTTGTTTTTGCGCCGGATGACAATCGCCGCCCCATCCCCCGCTGTCATCTCGACCGCCAGGGAGAGATCTCATGCAGCCGTCATCAATCGCAAAAAAGGGCATCCTCGGCAACACGAGATTTCTCGCTTCGCTTCGAAATGACGGCGGGGAAAAGTCGAAATGACAAGGGCTAGAAGCGACATGAACGACAATCCCCGCCCGATCTCAGCTGAAGATCCCCTTCAAAGTAAAGAAGAACAGCATCGCCAGGCCCGCCCCGACCGGCAGCGTGATGAGCCAGGAGATGACGATGTTGAACACGACCCGCAGGTCGAGGGCGCCGATCCCCCGCGCCAGGCCGACCCCGAGCACCGCCCCGACCAGGACGTGGGTCGTCGAGACCGGCATCCCGGTCCGCGAGGCGATGACGACGGTGATCGCCGCCGCCAGCTCAGCGCAGAAGCCGCGGGAGGGGGTGAGTTCGGTGATCTTCTTGCCGATGGTCTGCATGACCTTGTAGCCGAGGGTGATCAGGCCGAGGACGATGCCGCCGCCGCCCATCAGCAGGATCCACAGGGGCAGGGCCGATTTCTGCATGACCTCGCCGCCCGAACCGACGATGCTGACGACCGCGGCCACCGGGCCGATGCCGTTGGCGACATCGTTGGAGCCGTGGGCGAAGGCCATCGAGCAGGCGGTGAACAGCATCATCGGGGTGAAGACCTTCTCGACGCTGGCGAAATTGAAATCGCGGTTGGCCTGCCGGTCCTCCTTAATATTGCGGATGAACAGCCAGCCGATCGTGGCGGTGAAGGAGCCGAAGGCGCAGGCGAGGAGAAAGCTCTGCATCGTCGTCAGGTTGATATGCAGATGCTCCAACCCCTTGAATATCGTCACCAGGGAGATGATGAAGCCGACCAGGAAGATGTAGCCGGGGGCGTAGCGCTTGGCGTTCTGCAGCGGGTTGTCGGTATTGAAGATCAGGACCCGGGTGCTCATGACCAGCAGGAAGGAGATCGTGCCGCCGACCAGCGGCGAGACGATCCAGCTGGCGACGACGCTGGTGATCTTGCTCCAGTACACCGCCTCGGGGCCGATGCCGACGACGGCGAAACCAACCAGCGCCCCGACGATGGAGTGAGTCGTCGACACCGGCCAGCCCTTGGCGGAGGCGATCATCAGCCACACAGCCGAGGCCAGCAACGCCGCCAGCATGCCGTAGACGAGGATCTCCGGACTGTCGATAATGCCGCTCGGGTCGATGATCTCCTTGCGGATCGTCGTCGTGACATGGCCGCCGGCCAGCACCGCCCCGAGAAATTCGAAGACGATGGCGATGCAGACCGCCTGTTTCATCGTGATGGCCCCGGCCCCGACCGATGTCCCCATGGCGTTGGCGAGATCGTTGGCCCCCACGCCCCAGGTCATGTAGAGTCCGAAAACGATCGCCAGAATGACCAGGACCGTGCCGTGCGCTGCAAGAATCTCCATTGTTCGTCCTCGTGCCTATTTGGAAAGAAAGAGAAGCAGGCGATCGGCAATGTTCTCGGCCTGATCGGAAATGTTGCCGAGCCGGTCGATGAGCTTGTACCAGAACATGGCGGACACCGGGTCGAGCTCCTTCTCCTGGGCGAACAGGGTCCGGTAGGCCCGGTGCATGATCGCGTCGATATTGTGCTCGTTGCGCCGGAGGCCGGTGATCATCGCCGAGACCCTGTCGACCTCGAGGCCGTTGAACCCCACCTCCAGCAGCTCGTCGAGCTGTTCGATGATCGCCTTGGCCTCGGAGCTGATCTCCATCGTCCCCTCGAGCAGCTCATCGAGGACCTCCTTCAGCGCCTCCGGCACCTCCATGTCGCGGTAGCAGAGGATCTGGCCGATCTCCTCGGCGGTGTCGGCGATGTCGTCCTGGACGGCGATCAGGTCGAGGAGATCTTCCCGGTCGACCGGCAGAAACAGTGATTTCGGCATATTCAGCCGGAAGGTCGTCTTGAGCCTGTCGGCATCCGTCTCGAGCTGGTCGATCTGGGCGGCGAAATCGCGAACCTGCTCCTGGTCCTTGCGGTACAGGGCGTCAAACAGCGGTGGGATGAGGCAGATGCAGGAGAAGACCGTCCGCATATGCTCCTGGATGAGCTTGAACGGGGATCGCCGCATGAGACCGGCAAGGGAGGGCTTCTTCAAGAATGACATAAACGGATTCCTCTTTGGAAGATAGAAACTAATTGTCGAACCGGGGCAGTTCGCAGGTCACTATACCAGAGTCATGGCCGGACTTCCGCCAAACTTTGAGGATTCGATGCGAATTGTGTCTGGAAATCATCAGCGGGTCCCCTGCCATTCGAGCGAGGCGGGCAATCCCGTTCTTTTCGAGCAGGGGGTCACCTGGGGTACGGTAGCCGCAGGCGGTTGATGATCTTGGTCAACGGTTCGGCCGGGTAGCTGAGCGGCACGAACTTGTTGTTGATGACGATGAAGATCCCGGGGCCTTCCTTATGGGCGCTGTAGAGAATGTGATGGCCCTTGATCGTCCCGGCCTTTTTCCAGAAGCTGCCGAAAGGATCGAGGGGGGTGTGGCCGACGATGAAACGGGCGCCCTTGCCCAGACCGAGAGCGGTTCGGAAGCGCTTGATGTCACCCTTGGTGTAGCCCGAGGCCAGGGTGTTGGCGAGCTGGAGGCGGGAGGTCGTGAGGTCGTGGGCCAGCTCCGGGTACCGGCGGATGTTGATGATATCTTCGCGGCTGGCGGCGGTACGGGGCGGTCCGGCATGACAGACGATATAGGAGGTTGACAGGGCGACATAGGGAAGGAGATCGTAGAATCTCTCCATGGCCTGGACATAGTCGCTGTCGCGCAGTTCCAGCAGCCGGTTGCGCATCAGCAGCCCCTGGGAGATGCCGCCCTTGCTGAGCTGGGGGTCGAAGCTGTCATGGTTGCCGCGGATATAGAAGACGTTGGCCGGGAACTGCAGCTTGAGGCGGAGGATCAGGTCCATCATCAGGATCGAGCTGTCCATGTTCTCCATCTCCCCGGCGATCTCTGAATGGACGGCATCGCCGAGGATGATGAGCTTGACGGCATTCGATGCGAGACAGTCGAGCAGGCAGTTCTCGCTGAGGATTTTCAGCAGGTTGTCGACCTGGGCGTGCAGGTCGCCGACAATGACCGGCGGGGTGAGGGCGGGCAGCTCGATCAGGCCGCCCGGCCGGCCATCCTGATCCTGGATCCGGTACGGTTCATTCTCCAGCAGGGTGTTGACCGACCGCAGCAGCTCCAGCGCCGTGGACGGCGGCAGAAGGGAAATTGCGCCGCCAAACAACTTCTTGATCTTGACCAGGGTATTATAGCGAACGGCCGGCAATCTCTCGCGCAGGTCGAAATTCTCCCGCCGCACCAGGCGGACCCCGTGGATCTCGTCAAGCGGAGTCAGCACCAGGTCGCCGCGGTGATTGGTCACCGTCAGATGCCGTTTCCCCACATCCTTGGGAAAGTGGAAAATTTCGTCGAGTTCCTTGCTGGCCCGGCCGATGTCGACGGTGTCGCCGACCCGGATGCGGGCAAAACCATTCATCGCCGTGGCATGGCAGTCTTCCGGCAGGTGGATCAACCAGTTTTTCTTGACCGCCTTCTTGCTGACCCCGAGGGTGATCTCCGGCGAAAACCGGAGGCGGTATTCGCCGAGCAGCATATCGAAGGCCTTGCCGTCATGGGCGATCCGGCTGCTCCCCTGAAGCCGCCGGATCTCGTTGCTCAGGGTCAGCCATGCGGCCGGGGTCCGCAGACCGACCAGCCATTTCCAGCCCGCCAGGGTCTTGAGGCTGGGCCGGGTCGGGCGGGCGATGATCGCCCAGGGGGGGACGTTGGTGGCATTGTGCTCGTTGATCCGCATCGGGGGATTGTTGAGTCCCTTGCGGATATAGACATGGATCCCGGCCCGGTGCATGTAGAGGGCGACTTCGCGATAAATGGCGACCTGCTGTTCCACCATTTCCAGGGACAGGTTGTCGTCGACGGGGAAATACCCCTGGCTTTGTCGGGCCTGGCGCTGGCTGAGGACGACCTCGGGATCGGGGATCAGGAATTCGAAGATGTAGCGATCCCGCCAGTTCGTCGCAAACAGGCCGCTGCCGGCGGGCGGAATTTTGATGCGGGACGGCTCGAGCGCCGGCCGCGGCTGACAGTCGAGGTAATCCTTGTCGAACACCGTCAACGCCTCGGCCATCCCGGCAAACGGAAGACCGAGATGGATCTCCCGGGGCCGGTACACCAGCGACTGGTTTTTCCACCAGTTGTTCTGGGTGAGATCGATGTAGCCCTCGTTGGGCCAACCCCCTATCTGATTGATGTAATACGATTTTCCGGCACCGGGCGGACCGGTGATGACCAACTGGAGAAATTCCAGGCCGATGGGCAGGGCAATGCCGCGGATATTCTGGAGTTCCTTGATCGGGCTGAGAATTTTTTTCAGGGGATCATTCACCGGCGGTCATCACAGCAAGAGTTTTTGATCCGGATGCGGGCGGAATAACTGAACGATATCCCGCACTGTTTCTGCCCGAACTGCCGAAGCCGGGGCACCATTGCATCTCCGTAAGGCAGCACGCTGCCGCGCCGTCATCCTGCAGGATATCAACGATAGTCTATCGTACCGCCCCGGACAATAAAAAACCCGCAAACCATTGCTGGCTGCGGGTCTTTTCGAAGATCCCAAGATGTCCTGGTATCAATCACTGGTGCCGAAGGCGAGACTCGAACTCGCACGACCGTGGGTCACTACCCCCTCAAGATAGCGTGTCTACCAATTCCACCACTTCGGCATTCAGTACTACTGTGTTTTCTCCGGTGCGGCCGGGGTGGCAGCAGGCGGTGCATCAGTTTTTGCTTCCGGCGCCTTGGCCGGCTCGATCGGCATCGTGTCGCCGGCCGGTTGCGGCCCGACAGGTTCGGTCTGGACCGGCGCCGGCGGTTGTGTCGTCTGCACCGGTTCCGGCTTCGTCAAACCGCTCATGACCGAGTCGGTTCCGGTGTGCGATGAAATATACGCAAGGGCGACAGAAGTCAACATAAAAATGACAGCCACCGCCGTCGTGATCTTGTTCAGCAGCGGCAACGGCCCCTCGCTGCCGAAAAGAGACTGGCTGGAGCCCCCGAACGTCGCGCCGATATCTGCTCCTTTGCCGTGCTGCAGCAGCACGATACCGATCAGAAACAGGCAGACAACAACATGCAGGACAATCAGCAGAGTTTCCATTCAATCGCTTCGTGAAGATTTATCTGAAGGTGATAATCCGCCCGAACGACTGTGCGTCGAGAGCGGCGCCACCAACAAGGGCCCCATCGATATCGGGCTGGGCCATAATTTCGTCAATATTGGCAGGTTTAACCGAGCCACCATACAGTATTCTCGTCTGCTCGGCAATATCTTTTTCGTAGATGGCTGCCAGCAGACCGCGGATGAAGGCATGAGCCTCCTGGGCCTGCTCCTTGCTGGCGGTCTTGCCGGTGCCGATCGCCCACACCGGCTCGTAGGCGATCACGACTCCGGCCATCGCCTCGCCGCCGACCCCGGCCAGGCCCTTGCGGATCTGGCGTTCAAGGACGGCGAAGGTGTCGCCGCTTTCCCGTTCCGCCAGGGTCTCGCCGATGCACAGGATCACCGTCAGGCCGAAGGCCAGGGCCCCGGTCAACCGGCGGTTGACCATCTCGTCGTTCTCAAGAAAGATCTGCCGCCGTTCGGAGTGGCCGACAATCGCCGCCGAACCCCCCGCCGCCCTGACCATGACCGGCGAAATTTCACCGGTATAGGCGCCCTTTTCCTCCCAGCAGACATTCTGGGCGGCAACGATAATCCCGGTCCTGCCGACGCATTCGGCAACATCGCGCAAAACCGTGTACGGCGGGGACAGCAGCACATCCCGGTCGTCGACGCCGACGCAGGTCCCGGCGATGGCCGTCGCCAGATCCCGGGCTTCGGCCGTGGTCGTGTGCATCTTCCAGTTACCGGCAATCAACGGTCTCCGTTTCATAATTTCCTCCCTCTTGAATGCAAGGTCCAGGTTTCAGGAAAGGGCTTCGATCCCCGGCAGGGATTTTCCTTCCATCAATTCCAGGAAGGCCCCGCCGCCCGTCGACATATAGGTGATATTGCGCTCTTCGCCGGCCTTCTTCACCGCGGCATTGGAATCGCCGCCACCGGTGATCGACAGGGCGTGCGACGAGGCCACCGCCTGGCAGAGGGCCATCGTGCCGCGGGCGAAGGCATCGATCTCAAACGCCCCCATCGGCCCGTTCCAGACGATCGTCTTCGCATCCTGGAGCGCCTCCTTGAACAGGATGGTCGAGGCCGGGCCGATATCGAGGGCCATCCAGGTCGGCGGCACGTCCTGGACGGTGACGTTTTTCACCGTCGCCTCAGCGGAGAAGGCATCGGCGACCACAAAATCGACCGGCAGGAAGATCTTCACCCCCTTCTCGCGCGCCTTGTCGATCAGGCGGGCGGCGGATTCCAGCAGATCTTCCTCGACCTTCGAAGATCCGACGTCGATCCCCTGGCTCTTGAGGAAGGTATTGGCCATCGCCCCGCCGATGATCATCCGGTCGACCTTGGTCAGCATGTTCTCCAGCGCCGCCAGTTTCGACGAGACCTTGGCCCCGCCCACCAGAGCGACCAGCGGCCGGACCGGGGTATCCATCGCCTTGTGGAAGTAATCGATCTCGGCTTGCAGCAGCAGGCCGGCGGCCTTGTCCGCCACCCGTTCGGCCACCCCGACGACCGAAGCATGGGCCCGGTGTGAAACGGCGAAGGCATCGTTGATATAGACATCGGCAAGACCGGCCAGCTGGGCCGAAAAATCGGGGTCGTTGGCCGTCTCGGCCTTGTGAAAACGGAGATTCTCGAGCATGACGACTTCGCCCGGCGCCATCGCCGCCACGATCTCCTGAACGGCATCGCCGACGCAATCGGGAGCAAGACGCACCGGCCGGCCGATCAGCGACTGGAGGTGGGCGGCAACGGGGGCGAGGCTGAATTCGGCCACCGGCTGGCCCTTCGGCCGTCCCATATGCGAGCAGATGACCAGCTTGCCCTGATGGGCGAGGATATGCTCGATCGTGGGCAGCACGGTGCGGATACGGATATCGTCGGTTATCTCCCCCCGTTCGTTCATCGGCACGTTAAAATCGGCGCGGAGCAGCACCCTCCGGCCGTTGAGCTGGAGGTCATGGATCGATTTCATCAAATTCTCCTTTACAGATAAAATGAGATCATCACGCGCCGGCAATCTCCCTTGACATGATCAAGGCATCGTCCTCCGGCGAGGAATAATATCTTCGTCGCCGCCCGACCTCGGCAAAGCCGTCGCGTCGATACAGTTGGAAGGCGGGATCATTGTGCGAACGGACCTCGAGGAAGAGTGTCCGCACCCCTTTGCCGACAAGCCGACCTTTGAGGCAAGCCAGCAGCGCCGAGGCGACGCCGCGCCGCCGGCAGCGGTCGAGCACCGTTATTTTCAGCAGCTCGGCCTCCGTCTCGAGAGAGCGGCTGCAGCACCACCCGACAATGCCGCCGCCGGACTCCTCGACTGCGACCAGCCGGAACCCTTCGGGCTGGTCAAGTTCACGGCGGATATCGACGCTGTTCCAGGCCGAGGGTTCCCCCTGTTCGAGCTGGGCAACACGGTCGATATCCGCCGCCGTCAGATCCCGGATGCGCAACACCCCTCAGATCATCTTCTCCGCCACCTGGACCGTCAAGTCGCCGAGCATGTTGGTGTAACTGCCGAGTTCGTTGTCGTACCAGCCATAGACGACCGCCTGGGTGACCGGCACGGAGAGCAGCGCATCCGCTCCCGGGGCCAGACAGTCCTTTTTGACCTTCTGCAGGTTGACCTGGATCGAGGCGGTACGGGTGTGGGTCTCGGAGCCCTCGATGACGACTGCGGCGGCCGGCAGTCCGACGATGTCGGAGGAGACGTTCTGCTCCTCGGTGAACACCAGATAGGGGCTGTTCTGACCGTACTCACGGTAGATCGAGTTGATATAGCTGCGCTTGATCGGATTGTCGCTGTCATCCTGGAAGTTGAGGACCAGCACGATCAGCGAACCGGTCGAGGTCGGGATGCGCACCGACTCGGCGATGAAGCCGATCCGCTCCATTTCCGGAATGACGAGGGCGAGCGCCTTCGCCGCCCCCGTGGTGGTCAGGATGATATTGTTCAAGATCGAACGGTTCTTGCGCAGATCGGTCGCGCCGGTCTTGGGCAGCCGGTCGAGCACCTGCTGGCTGCCGGTCGCCGCATGGACGGTGACCATCGAGGCGCTGAGGAAATTCTCGGCCCCGATCGTCTCCATCAACGGCTTGATCATGTAGGACAGGCAGGTCGTGGTGCAGGAGGCGGCGGAGATCACCGAATGCCGGGCCGGGTCGTAGGTGTCGTCATTGATGCCCATGACCGTCGTCACCGCATCGGCAGGCATCTGCAACCCCTTCGACTTGATCTTGAACGGGGCGGAGAGGATGACCTTCTCGGCCCCGGCGACGATATGGCCGCGCAGCGCCCCTTTGCCATCGTTGGCGTCGGTGGTCGGATCACTGAAGACCCCGGTGGTGTCGACCACCAGCTTGACGTCGTTGTCGCGCCAGGCGATCTCTCTGGGGTTGCGGGTGCTGCGGAGGATCTTCACCGGAACGCCGTCGATCCGCATCGTCCCCTTATCGTTGTCGAGCTCTTCGATGACACGTCCAGCCTTGTGTCCATGAAGATAGGTACCCAGCCGACCGTACGATGAATCGCGCTCGATCGCCGCCGCCAGATCCTCGAGACTCCTGCCAACTTCCCTGCCGATATTGACAACCACTTCCGAAAAGTAGCGTTTCGATACATGGTGCCACACGGTGAGCTTCCCAATCCGGCCAAGTCCATTGATACCTAATTTCATGGCAATGCATCTCCTTTATGAGTAGAGTGACATGCGTCAATGACGTGAGTTTCCCTTTCCGGTCAGTGCGGACATCCCTCACAGGCCAGCGAAACCGTGGATTATGCAAGGATTTTATCATTTGCGCAGCTGATATGCAATGCAAATATTTTTTACTTTGACCCCGTTGCCTTATCGTTTTTCCCGGCCTGCATGCGTTTTTCCACCCCCCTCATCGCCGCTGTTCTGCTCAAGAGATACCAACGTTTTCTCGTCGATGTGCAACTGGCCGACGGCCGGATGATCACCGCCCATTGCCCGAACACCGGGGCGATGCTGTCATGCTCGACCCCCGGCAGCCCGGTGCGCCTCTCGCACTCTCCCAATCCCCGCCGGAAATATCAATTTTCTCTCGAAATGGTACAGGAAAACGGCGCCTGGGTCGGCGTCAATACCGCGCGGACCAACAAAATTGTCGTCGAAGCCATTGAAGGCGGGATCGTCGGGGAACTGGCCGATCCCGATCGGATCGCCACCGAGGTCGCAACCTCCCCTGGGTGTCGCCTCGATCTCGCCGTCATCCACGGAGCAGCGACGACCTTTGTCGAGATCAAGTGCTGCACCTATGTCGATCAGGAATCTGCGATGTTTCCGGACGCGGTGACCGCCCGCGGCACCAAGCATCTGCTCGAACTGCGGGATCTCGTCCGCCGCGGCAACAGCGGCGCGGTCCTGTTCCTCGTCCAGCGCGCCGATGCCGTCCGGTTCAAGCCGGCTGCCGGCATCGACCCGCTCTACGCCAGGACCCTCGAGAAGGTGCACGGGGAAGGTGTCACCATCCTGGTCTACCAGGCCAAAATCAGTCCGGAAGAGATTGCCGTCACGCGCCCGCTCCCGTTTTCCTTCACCTGAACCAGAGAGCCACGAGCCATGCCCGAAAAACCATCAGCCGTCATCCTCCTCAGCGGAGGGCTCGATTCGACCACCGTCCTGGCAATCGCCACTTCCGAGGGTTATGCCTGCAATTGCCTCAGCTTCGATTACGGTCAGAAGCAGACGGTCGAACTGGCCAAGGCCGCAAAGATCGCCGCCATCTACGGAGTGGAACGGCACCTGATTCTCCGCCTCGACCTCGACAGGATCGGCGGCTCGGCCCTGACCGCCGATATCGCGGTGCCGAAGAACGGAAACCCGGACCGGCAGGGAACGATCCCGATCACCTACGTGCCGGCGCGCAACGCCATCCTCCTCGCCCACGCCGTGGCCTGGGCCGAAGTTCTCGGCGCCTGGGACATCTTCATCGGTGTCAATGCGGTCGATTACTCGGGGTATCCCGACTGTCGCCCGGAATTCCTCGCGGCCTTTGCCCACATGGCCAATCTCGGAACCAGGGCGGGGATCAGCGGTGCGGCGCGATTTAGCATCAAAGCGCCGTTGATGCATCTGAGCAAGGCGGAGATCATCACGAAGGGAATCTCGCTGGGAGTCGATTACAGCCTGACCCACAGCTGTTACGATCCCCAGGGAACGAAGGCCTGCGGCCATTGCGACGCCTGCATCCTGCGGCGCAACGGCTTCGTGGCGGCAGGGGTCGCCGATCCGACGGATTATCTGTGATTACAGATCGTTGAAGGTGACACGCCCGTTCATGATCGTCAGCACCGCCTTGCCGCGGAATTGCCAGCCGTCGAACGGGGTGTTTCTGCCCTTCGACCGGCTTTCCCCGGCGGCAAAGACAAAGGGTCTGTCAGGATCGACAACGGTGATATCGGCAGGATCGCCGGGCGCCAGCCTGCCACCGGGCACCCCGAGGATCCGGGCCGGGGCGCAGGACATCAGGTCGACCATTCTGCCGGCGGTGATGATTCCGTCATGGACCAGGGACAGGGCCAGCGGCAGGGAGGTTTCCAGGCCGACAATGCCGTTGGCGGCATAGTTGAATTCGACATCCTTCTCCAGGACGGAATGGGGGGCGTGGTCGGTGGCGATCGCATCCAGCGTCCCATCGGCCAATGCCGCGCGGATCGCCAGCCGGTCCGCCTCGGAACGGAGCGGCGGATTCATCTTGGCATGGGTATTGTACCCATCGACCGCCGCATCGGTCAGGGCGAAATAATGGGGTGCGGTCTCGGCGGTGATCTTGACCCCTCTCTGTTTGGCGAGGCGGATCAGGGCGAGCGACGCTTCGCAGCTGACGTGGGCGATATGGACCCTGGCCCCGGTCAACTCGGCAAGGGCAATCTCTCTGTACACCATGATGCTTTCGGCAGCCGTCGGGATCCCTCGCAGGCCGAGCCGGGTGGAGACCGCCCCCTCGTTCATGCTGCCGTTGCGACTCAGGGACAGTTCCTCGGAATGCGATATGACCGGCATCCCGTGACTGCTGGCATATTCCATCGCCCGGCGCATAAGCTGACTGTCGGCGACCGGCATCCCGTCATCCGTCAGGGCGACGACCCCGGCTTCCTTCATTTCGCCGTATTCCGCCAGTTCCAGCCCCTGGCTGTCCCGGCTGAGAGCGCCGACGGGATAGACCCGGGCCACACAGTCGGCGGCCTTGTCAAGGATATAGCGGGTCACCGCCGCGTTGTCGTTCACCGGCCGGGTGTTGGGCATGCAGGCCACGGCCGTGAAACCGCCGGCAGCCGCCGCCATCGTCCCGGTTGCGATCGTTTCCTTGTACTCCTGCCCGGGTTCGCGCAGATGGACGTGGATATCGATCAGACCAGGCAGCACCCACCTGCCGGCAAGGTCGTAACGGCATGCGCCCTCAGGCGCCGTTGTCTGGGGAGCGGCAATCCTCCCATCCTCCACCCAGATATCCGCGATCGCATCGGTCTGGTTCATTGGGTCGATTACACGGCCGTTCTGCAGGATGATCAACTCGGACATCATATATCTCCCTGGGCATCGCCGCTTTTCTCTCCACCCATGACCAGATAGAGCAGGGCCATGCGAACCGCCACCCCGTTGTTGACCTGCTGAAGGATGACGGAAGAGGGGCCGTCGGCGACATCCGGACTCAGTTCGACCCCCCGGTTGATCGGGCCGGGATGCATGACCAGCACATCCGGTTTGGCTTTGGCCAGGCGCCGGCGATTGATGCCGTAACAGATGGAATACTCCCGCAGGCTGGGAATCAACGGATCGTTCTGACGCTCTTTCTGTATCCGCAGCGCCATGACGACATCCGCATCTTCGATCGCCTCGTCGACGGACCCGCAGACCCGCGCCCCCAACTGGTCCACCGCCGCCGGAATAAAGGTCGCCGGTCCGGCGACACAGACCGTCGCCCCGAGCTTGGTGAAGCCGAGAATGTCCGAGACCGCGACCCGACTGTGGGCGATGTCGCCGATGATGGCAATTTTCAACCCGGCCAGATCCTGCTTGTGATCGAGAATAGTCATGATGTCGAGCAGACCCTGACTGGGGTGTTCATGGGCCCCATCACCGGCATTGATGATGGAGGCGCCGATATGGCGGGCTAGCAGTTGCGGCGCCCCCGAACAGGAATGCCTGATGATGATGATATCGGGGTTCATCGCCTCGATATTGCGGGCGGTGTCGATCAGGGTCTCCCCTTTGGTGGCGGAGCTTGTCGAGGCGGCGATGTTGAAGGTGTCGGCGCTCATCCGTTTGGCGGCAATTTCAAAGGATGTGCGGGTCCTGGTCGACGGTTCGAAAAACAGATTGACGATCGTCTTACCCCGCAGGGTCGGCACTTTTTTGATCGATCGAGCCGATATCTCGCGGAAAGAACGGGCGGCGGCGATGACATGATGGATATCCCGGACGGAAAGCTGCTCCATGCCGAAAATGTGCCTGTGTCTGAAACTGTATTCAGCTCTCACGGCTCTTGTTATCTCTCACTCGCAGAAGGATGAATCATTGAATGACATCCCCGATCCTGTTCCAGCGAATCGACGTCAACCGTGTCGCCGAGAGCAGCGGGGTCTCGATATCCCAGGACCAATAGAGAATGAAGGCCTTGCCGAGGATGTCGGCATGGTCGACAAATCCCCAGAATCGACTGTCATAACTGTTATCCCGGTTGTCGCCCATGACGAAAATCTTTCCCGCCGGAACGGTAACCGGGCCGAAATTATCGCGTGGACTGGCGGAGGCGCTGAGTTCTGTCGTTGAGGAAAAGTGAGCATGAAGATCGACTACCTCGGCATCATTGACCATCAGGTGCTTGTTGACGATTTCGATCTTATCGCCGGCAACGGCGACAACACGCTTGATGTAATCAATGTCCCTGTCCTTGGGAAAGCGAAAGACAACCACATCCCCTCGTATCGGGGTTTTCCATGGAACCAGAAGTTTGCCGGTAAACGGCATCCTCAGACCATAGATGAACTTGTTGACCAGGAGATGGTCGCCGATCTGCAGGGTCGGAAGCATCGACCCGGATGGAATCTTGAATGCCTGGACGATGAATGTACGGATAAAGAGAGCGAGCAGCACGGCGACGACTATCGCCTCGACATACTCTCTGATGACTGATTTGCTTCTTGTTTCACTACCCAATTTCAGCCCCTTATTCGGTAAAGCAGGGTTATTGATGGCCAAACAAAAATAATGGGCCAAAAATACTTGAATCGCCGCCTAAATACAAGGTACTTTACCAGGTCGGCCAGATCATGGTGTCAAGGCGCTTTTCCTTTGAATATCAATTGAGAATAGCCACTACATACCATATAAAGAAGCGCGCTCCCAAGTTTTATCCATATATTGTAGTTATTCCCGAATCAGCCTACCCCCTGATTAACCCCCTGTTAAAAAAGAATATTTCTTATTACGCTCCAATTGTTTTTCTTGACAAAGAATTGCAGATATGTCCTGTATACTAATTGTTAGAAAAGTCTGTATGTTAGGAGCATTAGCCTGACATACCCCAATTTGCATTTATTGAATAATTTCCCCTCCCGCCGGTCAATATGAAGCTTCCCTTCCTGTCTCAAGATAACCTGGTCGTAGGTGTCGATATAGGATCTCACGCCGTGAAGATCTGCCAGTTAAAACGGACCGACAACGCCTATTCGGTCGTGGCTCTCGGCAGCGCCGCCCTTCCCGAGGGAGCGGTTGACGACGGGACACTCAACGATGCGGAGGCGGTGGCCACAGCCATCACCGGTCTTTTCAATAATCTCAAGATCAAAAACAAAAAGGTCGGTTTCTCGATCTCGGGTTATTCCGTCATCGTCAAAAAGGTCAATCTCGCGGTGATGGAGGAAAAACGCCTGGAAGAACACATCCTGGCCGAGGCGGAGCAGTATATCCCTTTTGATATCGAAGATGTCTACCTTGATTACCAGGATCTCAAGACCAATACAGACAAAAATGACCGCACCGACGTCATGCTCGTCGCCGCAAAAAAAGAGATTGTCGACGAATACCTGGAGATGTTGAAAGGCATCAACCTGACGCCGGTGATCGTCGATGTCGACGGGTTCGCGCTTGAGAATACCTATGAATACAGCTATCCCGATATCGACAATGTCGCCCTGGTCGATATCGGCGCCTCGAAGATGAACATCAATATTCTGTCCGGGGGCATTTCCGCCGTTGCCCGTGACATTGTCGTCGGCAGCCGGCAATTGACGGAACAGCTCCAGGGCGCCTTCGACCTCGAATACGAAGAAGCGGAGGCCCTCAAACTCGGTCTTGTCCCGGCCGGCGACAAACAGCCGCAGATCGAAAAGATCTTCGCGACAACCTGCACGCAATGGGTCCTCGAAATTAAAAAAGCCATCGATCTCTACCATTCCAACAATCCCGATGCATCCTTGAATAAACTGGTGCTGAGCGGCGGAGGGTCGAAAGTAGCCGGGTTCGCCGATTTTCTGGCGAAAGAAACCGCACTGCATGTCGAGATCTTCAACCCTTTCATCAAAATGCGGGCGAGCGACAAAAAAATAGATCCCGATTATCTGAAAAATATCGGCCCTGAAATGGCGATCGCTACCGGAATCGCAATCAGACCATCAATAATTTAGTTCATCCTTCTGTCACTGGAAAAGATATGCTCAGAATAAACCTGCTACCGGTCAGACAGCTCAAGAAACGCGCCAAGGCACGCAATCAGCTCATCGGCATGATCATAGCATTTTGCTGCCTGCTCGTTTTTTTGGGCCTTGTCGGTGTCCTGCAGAACAGAATGATCAACTCACTCAACAACCAAATTGCCCAGCTGAACAAGCAGAAAGACGACTTCAAGCCTATCCTCGCGCAAATTGAAACGATGAAAAAGCAAAAAGAGGAGCTTGAGCGCAAGACTGCCATCATCAACAAATTACGTGCCGAATCATCGCTGACCGTGCGGCTCCTCGACGATGTAGCGAAAAACGTCGACAATAAAAGGCTATGGCTCGATTCTCTCAGCCAGCAGGGACCGACTCTCAGCCTGACCGGAGTTGCTTTGGATAACGAGACGGTGGCGCAGTTCATGGACAAGTTGAAATCATCGGAATTCATTGTCGACGTCAATCTTGCCAACTCATCTCTGAAGGTTATTGCCGGAAGAAACCTCAAAAGCTTTGTCATGACATGCACGACTACGGCGCAACCCCCGGTTGAAGTAGCGGCGGCAGCAAAAAAATAGATCCTCCTCGGACAACGGACCATTTGCCAGCATGAAAAAAAGCAACGCAGCATTTGAACAGTTCATAGACAAGAGATTTATACCGCTCGAGCCGAAGTACAAGGCTGCCATTTCCATCCTCCTCGTGCTCATCCCGGTCCTCCTCTTTTATTTTCTGTTCTTTCAACCAAACGCGACAAAAATTTCAGCACTGAAAACACAAAAAACCGGACTGGAAAAAGAAATCGCGGCGTTGCGCGTGCAACAGAGCAATATACCGCGATTGCAAAAAGAACTGGCGGAAACCGAAAGGATCTTCAGTGAAGCGGCGGTGCTGCTTCCCAAGGAGAAGGAAATTCCTCAACTGCTGAAGGATATATCGGCATTGGGACAGGAAGCGGATCTCGAATTCCTGACGTTTAAACCCCTGCCCGATGTCCCCAAGGATTTTTACGCTGAAATCCCGATCTCCATCAACGTTCGCGGCCCCTATCACAATATGGGCTCCTTCCTTGACAAAGTCAGCAAACTGGGCCGTATAGTCACCGTATCCAACATAAAGATGACAGCCCCCACCAGAGACAGAGGAGAGATGCTGCTCACTTCAGACTGTACATTGGTAACCTACCGTTTTACCAATGTTGAACTCCCTAAACAGGACGGGAAAAAGAAATAACGCTCAAGGGATTCTGTAATGAAAAAACCATCTTTGCCATCTCTGAGCCTGACTACGTCAAGCTTTTTATTGTATTACGGGTCTGTGCTGCTTTTTTCATTCCTTCTCTACACCCCGGTTGAATCCATGGCTGCAGACGTATCTCAACCATCGGTGGCCGCACAGCAGCCTGAAACGACGAAACCGCCTCAGACCAGGCCGTTCGATTATATCATGGCCAACCGGCCCGACCCGTTCCTGCCCTTTATTACCGATAAAACCACGGATCAGGAAACGGGCGATCCCAATGAGATCATCGATCAAAATGAACCATTAACCGGGATGCAGCTGTTCGAGCCGGCCCAGCTGAGCCTCGTTGCCCTGATGGAAACCGGTACGGAAAAACTCGCCATGGTCCAGGATTCAACCGGAAAAGGGTATGTCCTGACCGAAGGAACGAAAATCGGACGGCGGGGGACAGTGAAGGCCATTTCGCCGAACAAGGTACTGATCGAAGAATTGGCCGAGACTCGCGGAGGGAAAAAGATTCTTTCATATATCGATATGGTACTAAAAAAAGAGGGAGAAAAATAGAAAATGTACAAAAGGTTCATTATATCCCAATCGGCCATTTTCTCTGTGCTCAGTCTGCTCCTGTTTCTGGCGGCATCGACAGCGGCGGCGACGGAAGCTGTCCCCGGCACAGCCAAAACCTCCCTGTACCAGGTAACAAAGATCGAGTCTGACCTTCAGGGCGACATTCTCAACCTGTCGATCGTCGGCAACTCCGAACCGGCCTATACCGTCTCCGAACGATTTTCACCGTTCCGGGCCGTTCTCGACATTGCCAATGCCGCTTTCGACAAATCGATCAATCTGCAATCACAGCTCATTGCCGACAATCCCTTCATCTCGCTCAAGACCTCTGTTCTCTCCGAACAGGATCCTTCGGTTACCCGTTTCGAATTCACCATCGCCGACTCCCATGATTATAAGATCACCCGCGACGGCTTTGTGATCAAGGTACAGGTTGCACCGGCGGCAAAAGAAACCGCCGCTGAAAAGCCGGGGACGTCCCCAAGTCCCGCCGCTATCCCGGCAATTTCCGATATCGTCGTCAAGACCACCCCATCGGCAACATCTGTGACCTTCGTCAGTTCGGCTCCCATCGCGAAATACACTACGGATACCATTACCGGTAACGCCAATGAAACTCCGAAGATGTATATCGATATCGAGAATGTCGATATTGCTCAGCTGGTTCGGGAAAAGCGGATCGGTACATCGGTCGACAAGATCCGCGTGATCCAGCAGGGCGATGGCGCCCGTTTCATTTTCGACTCGGCGACCGCATCGCTGTTCGATTACACCGTCGCCGACAATGCCGGCCAGGTCGTGGTAACGGTCAATGAAAATCCGGCCCTGCCCGGCCAGACCGCCTCCGCCGGCAAAAATCAGAAATCCTCCCAACCAACCGACAAAACCCTTGATTCTCTGATTGGCGAGACGGAAACCATTCTCGCCACAGAGGGGAAGAAGTCGACTGTCAAAACGGCAGCAACAGACCCCAAGCTCGCACTCGAAGATACATTTTCATTTGCCGGATATGACAAACAGCGTATCAGTGTCGATTTTTATAAAATCGATCTCCACAATGTCTTTCGGTTGTTTCGCCAGTTTACCGATATCAACATTATCGTCGACGAGGCTGTGACCGGTTCCTTAACCCTGGCACTGACCGATGTTCCGTGGGATTTTGCTCTGGATATCATCTGTAACCTCAAGGACCTGAAGAAGGAAGAACGTTTCAATACCATTGTCATCTATCCAAACAAAAAAACATTCGTCTGGCCCGATCGCCTCGAGGACAACCTGGCAGTCGAGGCGGATGCGGAGATTGTCGAACAGGATGCATTGATCATCGAACAATCCGCCAATCTGCCCAAAGAAGTCATCCAGGCCCAGGAAATTCTGCGAAACGCCCAGATTGCCGATGAAAACGAGAACTTTGAAGAGGCGGCGGAGCTGTATGAACAGGCGTACAGACTCTGGCCTGCCAATGCCAAGATATCCAACAGACTGGCAACCCTCTACCTCGTCAGCCTCGGGGTCAACGCGAAGGCCGTCCACTATGCCAAAGAGAGCCTCAAACAGGAACCGGGCAACAATCGCGCCGCCTTGTACGCCGCGATCGGCTCAGCCAATATGCAGCGCAACGCCGAAGCCCTGGAATACTTCACTCAGAGCATCAGCGGCAATCCACCGATGAAGGAGGCGTTGATCAGCTTTTCGACCTTCTGTGAAACCAGCGGCCAGAGCGAACAGGCGATCAAACTCCTGGACAGATACAACGCGTCGTATGGTGAGACGATGGATACGATGATCGCCAAGGCCCGCATCTACGACAAACTCGGAAATTCAAAAATGGCAATCACCCAGTACAAGGCATTGCTCGCCTCCGGCTTCCCTTTGCCTCCGGACTTGAAACAATATATTCATGGCAGAATGGCCGCCAGCAGCTTTTGAAGCCGGATTGACCCGCACATTCCTGCAGGACATGAATCCACATACGGCAATTTTATAATCCCGAGAGGTTTTTATGAAGTCTCAAAAGAACATGTTCTTTGTCGCGAGCCTCCTGCTCTTCCTGATGCTCACCTCATGCAGCGCCCCGAACAAGGCTTCGGACAAATCGGCGGCAGCGCCTGCCGCTCCGACCGAACAGAATGTCGCGGCCAGGCCTGCCACCCCCAACACCCTCCCTGTCCAGTATCAAACCCCCTCGTATCAAGTCGGCGAGGAAAGCAGGGAAGAGCTGAGCAGGTCAGAGGATGTCGGCATGAAGGTGGGGGCAACGATCAAATCGACGCGAGGCCCCCAACCCCTCTGGGACATCATGAAACGGCTGGCGGCCATCAAGGGGATGAACATCTCCTGGGCCAGCGACGTCGATCAAAAAGTGCTGGTCGATGTCGATATCAATGCCAACGACGATTACAATGAGTCGATCGCCAACCTCCTGCGCCAGGTCGACTATTTCCACCAGATCGAGGGCAATACCATCGTCGTCAAATACAAGGAGACCCGACAGTTTTATATCGCTATGCCCTTCATTAAACAAAGTTATTCCACTGGAATAGGTGGCAATTCATTAGGAGGGGGCGATTCTCAAGAAGGTTCAAAAAGTACAAGTGTAGAAGGTACTATTGCTATACAAAGCAAAGACAATGTTTTCAATGTATGGGAAAGCATTGAGGCGAACCTCAACTCCATCCTTGAGGTGTGGACAACCGAGGCTGTTACTGAAATAAATACGACAACGAGTAAAGATTCTAAAACTACGTATAATGATAATAAAGCATTAGATATAGCTGAAAAGCAAACTGCAGCAACTAGAAGACTATCTGGGAATCAAAATGTATTTATGATCGACAAGCCAGTAGGCATGATCACAGTTACCGCTCCTCGGCCTTTACTTGATCGCGTCGATGCCTACATCAAGAATTTGAAAAAAGAATTGTATAAACAGATCTCCATAGAGGCCAAGATTATTGAAGTCAAACTCACCCAAGAGTCCAGCATAGGTATCAATTGGACTCAAGTACTCCAAAATTTCAAAATTAGCGGCGCGGTTGAGTTTGGATCAAAGGCTCTTGGGGGGCAGGTGTACCCCTATATCTTTGCCAACGAGGACGGGACCGACGGCAATTGGGATGATGGAACCAATCATGGGAAAATTCAGGACCCTACCAGATTCGTATCCAAGGTTTCTATCAATACCGCAAATTTTGATGTTTTTTTGAACGCTTTAGAGACACAAGGTGATACCAAAGTTCTTTCCAACCCGAAGATCAGTGTAATGAATGGCCAACCGGCTCTTATTTCAGTTGGAAGAAACACCACATATATTAAGGCTCTCACGAAGACCATTACTAAAGGATCCGCTGGAACAGAAAACGATACTGAGTACACTCCTGAAATTGCAAGCATACTGTCAGGCGTAGGTATGTCTTTAACTGCCACCATACTTGATGACAATCAAATTATACTCAATCTAGTGCCCGTCACGACTGAACTCGAAAACGGTGAAGTTGCTTACAGAAGATTTCCTGATGGGTCAGAGGCTGGTATACCTGTTGTTGAAATTCGAGAAATGAGCACGACGGTAAAGGTGAAGAATGGCGAGATGCTCGTCATCGGCGGATTAATAAGCGACGTTGAAGGTAATACAGGTAATTTCGCCCCGGTGGTCGGCAAGATTCCGTTGATCAAATACCTCTTCGGCCATGAAGAGAAATCGAATCGAAAACGCGAATTGATCATTCTGCTTAAGCCCAACATCATCTGATGCATACACCATTTTCTGTAACGGATAACGTCCATTATCAAGGTAGGGAGACAATTATGGAGAGGCTGAAATTTCTGGTCGTTGGAATCCTCGCGCTGACCCTGGCCGGTTGCGGTCAAACGATCGTCGAAACGCTCAATGTCCCGCACGCCCCGGGCTTCGATGCCCCGGGCAAAGGGAGGTCGGTTGTCATCCTCCCCTTTGCCGACTACTCGAATGCCGGCAATTTCGACTCCGCCTTCAGGAGAAACATGGCAGTCACCGAAGCGCTGACCGACAGGTTCTCCGCCAACGGTTTTTCGATGCCCGTCCAGGAAGATGTTTTCCAGTATCTCGTCGATGAAGGCGTGATCAACATCGTTCCCTACGAAGAGACCCGGTCCGTGTCCCTGGTCAACGAGTTGGCCAACGAGTGGTCCGATACCATGAAAGCGGAGATCTCGCGCTATCTCGCCGGAAACAACACGACAACCGGAGTCAATGCCGGCAACAGCCCCGGGACCCATGCTCTGACAACCAATACCGTTGCCAAGATCGGCAGATCCTTCAAGGCCGACTATATCGTCCGGGGGCGGATTCTTGAATACAAGTCCCGCCAGGATCCGACGTGGGAACCATGGAAAAAAGGCATCCTGCCGTTCATCAACGGCGGCACCAGCAGGATCATTTTCGGCTTTGCCAGCTCCGATCTGTACGATCAGTGGAACCAGCAGATCACCGGCGCCGCCTACGGTGCACGGATTGGCTACGAACACAGCAACTGGCCGTGGGACAACAACGATGACGGCGACGCCATCTTCGGTATGAGCGACGGCGATGACGCCAATGCCATTCTCTGGGGTTCGATCGGTTCTGAAATCGGAAAACAGGCGTATCGCAGCGGCGATGTCCAGCAAGCGGTCGTGCAATTGCGGATGTGGGTGCAGGAAGCGACTTCCGGCAACGTCGTGTGGACCAACAGGGTCGATGTGAAGGTCACACCGGAATCCTTCTTTGCCGACAACCAGTATGACGCCCTGTTCAACAAGGCGATTGAGAAAGGGGTGATGACCCTGGTCGATAATTTCGTCACCACCGGCTTATAGAAGAAACTGTTTCAACCTCCCACTGAAAAAGAGCCGCAGTTCCTTGCAGAACTGCGGCTCTTTTTTTATTGCTTTTCCGCCTCTCTTCTTTTCTTCGCACTCTGAAAGAGACCCATAAAGTTGATCGGCTCCATGAGGAAGGGGGTGAACCCGCCATCGATCGATATCTGACTGACAATCTGTCTGGTAAACGGGAACAGCAGTGTCGGACAATCGACCTTCAGCACCATCTCCATATGTTCTTCCGGAATGTTCCTCAGGAGAAATACCGCGGCATGCTCAATTTCCAGAATAAACATGGCCTTGTCATCATCCTTGGAAATCACTTTGGCAGTGATCTGCAGTGAGACCTCCCAGTGATCGTCGTCAATCTTCTTGTTGTTCATGTTCAGATTGAGTTCAACTTTCGGCTCGGTCTTCTGCGGCGTGATAAAGACCTGAGGGGCGTACGGGTTTTCAAAAGAGAGGTCCTTGATATACATTTTCTGCATACGGAACTCCGGTCGCGGATTGACCTCAGGGCTTCCATTGTTTTCAGCCATTCTTTTCCTCGTCGTTAAATGGTTTTCAGATCGTCTGTGCGTTGTCGATATCCCCCGTCCTGCCGCGCCATTAAACTGTACTTGAGCCGATCAGGCAAGTTTTTCAGGAGAACCGGAAAAATCACAGGACCTGTTTCAGGAATCTGCCGGTATGGGATTCCGGGACATCGGCGACGGACTCGGGCCGGCCGCAGGTCACGATCGTGCCGCCGCCGGCCCCGCCTTCAGGACCGACATCGATAATCCAGTCCGCTGTTTTGACGACGTCGAGATTATGCTCGATCACGACGACGGTGTTGCCCTGATCCACCAGCCTGTTCAGGACATCCAGCAGGTACTGTATATCCGCCGGGTGCAACCCGGTCGTCGGCTCGTCGAGGATATACAGTGTTTTTCCACTGGCCCGGCTTGACAGCTCCCTGGCCAGTTTTACTCTCTGGGCCTCACCACCTGAAAGGGTTACCGAGGATTGGCCGAGAGTGATATACGAAAGTCCGACATCACAGAGGGTTTGCAGGCGATTCTTGATGGCCGGAACATTTTTGAAGAATTCCAAGGCCTCCTCCACCGTCATCGCCAGTATCTGATGGATGTTTTTGCCGCGGTAGGCGATTTCCAGGGTTTCAAAGTTATACCGCTTCCCCATGCATTTTTCACATACGACATAGACGTCCGGGAGAAAGTGCATGGCTATCCTGATCTCACCACCCCCTTCGCAGGTCTCGCATCTTCCGCCCTTGACGTTGAAGCTGAAACGACTGGCGGTGTATCCCCTGGCCCTGGACTCCGGCAGACGGCTGAAAAGTTCCCGGATCGGGGTAAAGACCCCGGTATAGGTGGCAGGGTTGGAGCGCGGGGTTCTGCCGATAGGACTCTGGTCGATATCGACGATCTTATCGATATGTTCCAACCCCGACAGGAGCGCACCGTCAAGTTCTGCCGTACCTTTCTTGCGTTCGAGCCCCTTTCTGGCCAGTTTGTACAACGTCTCGATGACGAGAGAACTTTTGCCGGAGCCGGAGACACCGGTCACACAGGTCAGGACACGAAGAGGAAAAACGGCTTCGACCGCCTGCAGGTTGTTCACCGAGGCATGCCGGACCCGCAGACTGTCTTTTCCAGCGTTGGAGACAGGGCGACGGCGCGCCGGCACGACAATCTTTTTCCTGCCGGCCAGATACGCCCCGGTTGCCGACCGCTCCTCCTGCAGGAGCCCGGAAACCGATCCATTATAGACGACCTCGCCACCATGCACCCCGGCTCCCGGGCCCATATCAAGGACATGGTCGGCGGCAAGAATCGTGTCGGTATCGTGTTCAACGACGATGACGCTATTTCCCAGATCCCGCAGTTCCCGCAGGGTATTGATCAGTTTCTGATTATCGCGCTGATGCAGACCGATACTCGGCTCGTCGAGAATGTACAGGACACCGGCCAGGCGCGAGCCGATCTGGGAGGCCAGCCGGATGCGTTGAGCTTCTCCCCCCGATAATGTCCCCGCCCGGCGTTCCAGCGAGAGATAACCGAGACCGACGTTGCGAAGAAAGGCCAACCGTTCGGTGATCTCCTTGAGAATCGGCGCGCCGATCTTCCGTTCCCGACTGGTAAAGGGAAGTGCCGGCAGATCATCCAATAACTGGGCAATCGATCGACGGACGATATCATCGATCGACCAGTTCCCGATCCGATACGCCAGCGCCTCGGCCTTCAGCCGTGCTCCCCGGCAGGACGGACAGAGCTGTTCATTCATATACCGGCCCAGTTCTTCTCTGATCATGTTCGACCGGGTCTCGTGAAACCTTCGGTCCAACTGGGGAATAACCCCCTCGAAACGGCGCTCATCGGTCATCGTCCGGCGCTCGTTGCGGTAGTGGAAGCGGATATCTTCCCTCCCCGAACCATAGAGGATGACCTTGCGCACCTTGGCCGGCAGCTTGTCGAAAGGGGTGTCCAGCGAGAAACCGTAATGATCGGCGACCGCGGCCAGAATCTGGCCGCTGTACGACGATTCCTTTCTCCAACCCCATGGTGCAATCGCGCCCTCGACGATACTCCTGCTCTCGTCGGGAATCACCAAGGCGGCATCGAAAAACTGTTTTACTCCCAACCCGCCGCACTCGGGACATGCGCCCTGGGGGTTGTTGAACGAGAAAAGCTGGGTGGAGGGCGACGGCAGGGAAATCGAACATTGATGACAGGCCGCATGTTCGCTGAACAGCTGGTCCCGCTGCTGATCGACGAAGTGCACGAGCAGGTAGCCATCCGAGAGTTTGACGGCGGTTTCCACCGAATCCGACAACCGTCTGCGGAGCGAATCCTTGACGATCACCCGATCGACAACAACCTCTATGGTGTGACGGCGATTCTTGTCCAATTCCGGGGCTTCCGTCATGTCCATGATCGCGCCGTCGATACGGACCCGGACAAAACCCTCCTTGCGGATACGCTCCAGCACCTGATCGTGGCGCCCCTTCTTGTCGAGGACGATCGGAGCCAGTAACAGGAGTTTTGTCCCCTGCTGAAGTTGAAGCAGGATATCGACCATATCCTCCACCGACTGGGCCACGATCTCGCTGCCGCAATGGGGACAATGGGGGTGGCTGCAACGGGCGAAGAGCAACCGCAGATGGTCGTAGATCTCGGTGACGGTGCCGACGGTCGAGCGCGGGTTTTTGCTTGTCGTCTTCTGCTCGATCGATACCGCCGGAGACAGCCCCTCGAGGACGTCGACATCGGGTTTATCCATCTGCCCCAGGAATTGGCGGGCATAGGTCGACAGCGATTCCACATACCTTCTCTGGCCTTCGGCATACAGGGTATCGAAGGCCAGGGTCGATTTACCCGACCCCGACAACCCTGTAAAAACAACGAGCTGGTTTCGAGGGAGATCAACGCTGATATTCTTCAGATTATGCATCCGCGCACCGCGGATGCAGAGTAGCTTCGGTTCCATCAAGGATTGTCGGAAAAGATGAAGAACTGCCTGGGGAGGGACGAGTTCAGAGAAGAGTGCTGTGATCGACCTTGATGCATCGATCCATGACAGTCTGCAGCCCATGCCGGCGGGCATATTCGGCGGCTTCCGGGTTGACGACCCCGAGTTGCATCCAGATCGCTCCAGCCCCGATCTTCACGGCCGCTTCGACTATCGGATACACATCTTCAGATCGTCTGAAGATATCGACGATATCGATCCGTTCTGGAATAGAAAGGAGATCAGGATGGCATTTCAGCCCCAGGATCTCGCTCTGTCCCGGGTTCACAGGGAAAACAGAGTAACCGGCGTCAAGAAGATACCGTCCCACCATGTGGCTGGGCCGATCTGCCTTGGGCGACAGGCCGACGATCGCGATTGTCCGGGCCTGACGCAGAAGGTTACCGATTTCCATATGGGGGTTGATCTGCAGCATAACGAATCCTGTCCGATAATTTCGTAAGCACCCGGAAATGGAAGGAGGAAAATGATTTACCAGTGAAATGGGCTGTGGTAGCCTGTTGAATTATAATGGTGAGGCCATAGACAAAAGTCAAGAGAGCAATTATATACATTGCCACTATTGGTCGTTTGCCATCAGCTTGGCCGCTGAACGGAAATTACCCTCTTCGGCGACACAGATTACACGGGAAAACTCAATGAATTTCCAGGACATCATCTTCAATCTCGGCGCCTACTGGGCCGATCAGGGCTGCCTGATCCAGCAGCCATACGACATGGAGGTCGGCGCCGGCACCTTCCATCCGGCGACCCTGCTCCGCTCCCTCGGGCCCGAACCATGGCGAGCCGCCTACCCGCAACCATCGCGGCGCCCGACTGACGGGCGGTATGGAGACAACCCTAACCGTCTGCAGCATTACTACCAGTACCAGGTTGTTCTCAAACCGTCACCGCTCGAGGTACAGGACCTCTATCTCGGCAGCCTCGAACGCTTCGGGCTGAGCCTGAGCGAGCATGACATCCGCTTTGTCGAAGATGACTGGGAGTCACCGACCCTGGGCGCCTCCGGCCTTGGCTGGGAAGTTTGGCTAGACGGCATGGAAATAACCCAGTTCACCTATTTCCAGCAGGCCGGCTCGATTGACCTGCACCCGACCACCGTCGAGATCACCTATGGACTGGAGCGGATCGCCATGTATCTGCAGGGGGTGGAAAGTGTTTACGACATCGCCTGGAACGACTCGGTGACCTATGGTGAAATTTTCCATCAGGCGGAAGTTGAATTTTCCACCTTCAATTTCGAAGAAGCCAATGTCGAACGGTTGACGGCCTTTTTTGATATATACGAAGAAGAGGCGACAAAACTGGTGGACAAGAACCTCATCCTGCCGGCCTACGACTACTGCCTCAAATGCTCACACACCTTCAATCTTCTCGATGCCCGCAATGCGATCAGCGTATCGGAGAGGACCAGGTATATCGGCCGGATCAGGAATATTGCCAGGCGGGTCGCCGAGAGTTATGTCGCTCAGCGGCAGGAGATGGGACATCCACTTTTGAAGAAGGCGTGAAATTGGCGGAAGTGCATGGGAATCGAACCCACCTGAGAGGCTATTAACCCCACACACCGGATTTGAAGTCCGGGAGAGCCACCAGTGCCCTGTCCACTTCCGCATGTGCCGTTCAAAAGAGGAGGCTACTATACTAATTAGAGTTGACCTTGAAAACAAGTTTTTATTATACTGTCGCGTTTTGATACTGACAGTCCAAAAGAACGAATTGCCTTTGCCGTACTGAATTCCCGAAATTCGAACCCTTTTCTCCACACGTATTTTCAATTTCGACAATAGCCGATATGCAGTGTGAACGACTTATAAAACTGGCAAAGTCATGGTACCTCAGCGTCAGGGATGAAACCATGGCCCCGGCCCGCATGATTTCCTTTATTGAGCAGCACGTCGCTCATTGCGAGGTCTGCCAGGCCGATCCGGTCATCCACGATGAGATCGTCAAGATCACCGAGATCATTCTTCCAGAGTCGAAAATTCCCAAGGCAATGCGGTTGAGCGCCGATTCCGAAGAGGAGGAGGATGAAGAATCAGACAGTGGAGAAGATGATCTTCACGAGGATTCCGAAGCGGAAGACGAGGATCTTGAGGATATTGAAGATATCGATGAGGAACCAATGCTCGACGACGACGAAATCTGAAACGTTCTCCAGGGCACAACTTTCCCCGGTACACCGCACACCCGGATGCACATTGGTCACCCCTCATTCCAATTGGTCAGTTGAGCCGCGATAAATTCCGTAATCCGATGCTGTTCCTCATTTCCTTTGCCTATAACCCGAAGCGCTGAGCCGAAGGCAAAGTAGACTTTTCGCCGAACATTCAACCGTCCAAAATCTTTCAAATATTTCCCATTCATCCACGCATCCGTCCGCAGAGCCAGCGGGACGATCGGGACCTCGGCTTTTTTCGCCAGCTTGACACCTATCGAGGTCATCTCCGCCGGATCAAAGGAAGTGGTCCTGGTCGTCTGAGGGAAGACAATGATCGAGGTCCCCTCCCCGAGCCGTTTTGCGCCTTCCTCCAGAACAGTCTTCAAGTCCTGGCGCGGATTGGTGCGGGTGACGGCGACCGGATCCCGGGATCGCATGACATGCCGAAAGACCGGATACGTCAGCAGGCTTTCCTTGATGACGAATGTGACCGGTTTCAGCGGCTGAATCATCACCGGCAGGAGCAGCGTCTCCATCATGCTCATATGATTGCCGATGATTACACAAGGCCCATCGAATGAGGTGAATTCGGTTAGGCCGCTGATCTCTATCTGCAATCCGATCCGTTCCAGCAGTCGCAGGACCTCGAGGCTGCTTTTCGTCCACTCTTCGCCGTCATACCTGCCGGCCTTGGCCAACCTGCTCGCCTTGATGACAATGCCGATAAAACAACTGTAAAAGCAGAGCGACGGCCAGATCTTCGCGATTCCGGACGGATTCCGTCTCGCCATTGCCGTTGAATACGATGAATCGACCCTTAATACCTCATGCATTCTCTTTTCCCCCTGAAATCCGGCTCGGCAGCCGTCTCCGATCTTACATCCATTTTTTGTTCTTCAGATATATCAGTTGCATGGCAAACACCACCAGAACGAGAAGGCAGAACAGAGAGAATCCCCACCTTCCCGAGGCCCCGGGTATTCCTCCGAGGTTGACCCCCAGCAGGCCGGCGAGAAAACCAAGCGGCATGAATATCGTCGCCACCAGAGACAACATGTACATCCGCTTGTTCATCTCCTCTGACAATTGACTCACCAGCTCCTCATGCAGAACGACCGAACGATCGCGTATCGAATCAAGTTCTTCGACATAGCGAAACAGACGATCGGCAACCTCACGCAGGCGCAACCGGTCGGCATCCTGCAACCAGGTTATTTTCAAGCTCTGGATGTATCCAAGGGCATCCCGCTGCGGGGCGAGATACTTACGCAATTCGATAATCTGCCGGCGCAGATTGGAGAGGAGCTGCCGCTGACTGCTGCCTTTTTCCATCGCCATCTCCTCCTCGAGCCCGTCGAAGATGATCTCGAAATCCTCGACCACATCACCAACCCGGTTCATCACGTATTCACACATCTGCGCCAGAAATTCACCCGGGGCGGCCGGTCCTGCTCCCGATTCAATCGCCGACCCCATATCGTCGATCGAGGGCAGAAAGCGCTGGCCCGTACTGAAAACCGCCTGCCCGTCAATCCACAGACGGATCGCGACCATGTCTTCGGGAACCGCCCCCGGATTGAGGTTGACCCCACGCAGTCCCATCAACAGACCATCATGAAAAGGCGTGCTCCGCGGCCTGGAGTCTACTGCGAGCAGATTCTCGACGACAAGGTAATCGAGGCCTTTGCGGTTTTTCAGCCACTGCTGGACATACGGATGACTGTAATCGAGATGCAGCCATAAAAATTTGCCGTCACCCGGCTGCCAGCGTTCAATCTCGGACCAGTTTATGGCGGTACCCCCGCCTTCGCCGTCGAGGATGAACGCCTTTACCAGACCGCCCTGCGCCGTGTTCCGATCGCTCATGAGGTTGTCCTGATGTGGATATCACGCTGGGGAAATGGAATTTCGATGCCATGGCGGCGAAAGGCCTCGTCGATCAGGTAATTCATCTCGCTGCGCACGCGAACCCGGCTGTCGATGGTTTTGAGGTGACAGAACAGATCGAAATTGAGCGAACTCTCGGCAAACTCCTGGAAGACGACATCGGGCCGGGGCGAACTGCCATCGACGATGACCTCGTCATGCCCGTTGGCGATCTCGAGTAACAGACGCCGTACCAGCGCGGTATCCGAGCCGTAGGCCACGCCCACCGAAACCTTCAGTCGTCCGCGATGATCGTTGAACATCATGTTGGTGACCGGCGAGGAGATCAGTTCCGAGTTCGGGACGATGACATCGGCACGGTCGAAGGTCTGGATGATCGTCGACCGGACGCTGATCTTCTTGACGTATCCTTCGGTCGACCCGGCGACGATCCAGTCGCCGCGTTTGATCGGTTGTTCAAACAGCAGAATCAGTCCGGACACGAAATTGTTGACGATATTCTGCAGACCGAAACCGATACCGACCGACAGGGCCCCGGCGATCACCGCAAGGCCGGAAAAGTTGACGCCGGCGATCGACAGACCGGCAATGGCGGCAACGACGTAGCACACGTACCCGGTCACGGTGAGGAGCGCCTCCCGGGTACTTTCCGCAAAGACCGCCTCCTGCTCCCATTTGCGGTTGAGTATTTTCTTGATCCACAAGGTCAGCGACCAGCCGACAATGAACAGGAAAACGCCGAGGACGATACGGGCCGGAACGATCAGCAGCTTGCCGATCTGGAAACCGTTGACCAGAAAACCCAGCAGCAACCGGGCGTACACTTCGGCAAAATCCCAGATCGCCACCAGCACGAGAAAAATCGACACCGCGATGATGAACTTGAGAATGGCCCGTAGCCATCCGATTCCCCTCAACAATTCATCTTCATCTCCGTCTTCGAGGAGGATGCCGAGCCTGTCAAACATGCGGTGTCGGTTGTCGTAAACGATCGCAAGGAGCCACTGGACGATATCCAGAAGCATGACCGTTGCGGCGAAAAGCACAAACGACCAGGCAAATCCGGCCAGCAGATGAGAAGAAAAGGCGCGAAAACCAAAAATCTCGAGATACAGGACAACCACCATCGCCACAAACAGCAGAAATCGGATTATCCGCCCTGTTGCCCGCAGAACCGGGAAAAAACCGGAGATCGTCATGATCGTCAGGGCCGTCAGGAAAATGGTGCTGCCGACAGCGACAAATCGAATGGGGAGAGCGACGGCATCAGGCACCAGATCGAGATCGGGGGCGCCAAGCATGAAAACGACAAGCGCCGCACCGGCGGCGGCACACCTCACCATCCATCGCTGCAGAATGTTCAACGAACCGCCGTGAGCCGACTGTCCGGTCGAACGGCAGAGGGATTCCACCAGGGCCGGGAGCAGGAAGGCCACCAGCAGAGCAGAAGAGAGCCATGGCAGAAAGGAGGTCGCTTCGTCCCCCGCCAGAAGCAGCCAGGAAACAGCGGTGGTTCCGACCACAATCCCGAGCCCGAGGCGAAACAGCAGCGAATGGCGGTTGATCAGGGCCACAAACCGGCCGAGACTGCCGCCTCTGTCCATGTTCAGATAGCGTTCAATCTTCACCGCCAGCATGCCGAACAGCCATATCGTCAGGCACACCGCCAGCAGCAGCGCCACAATCTGGTGTCCGGTCACCGCCAGAATGCCTTGCCGGGCCTTCGTCCAATCAGGCAGGAGCTCCTCGCCGGGGGTTCGGCGAAGTTCCGTCACCAGTTCCCAGAGCGGTTTCTCCTTGCCCAGAACCCGGCTGCGCTGGCCTTCCTGCCGTTTCACTTCCAGCTTCCGCAAGGCTTCCTGGCCGTTGATGGCAAGCAACCGGTATTCGCCCAGTTGCGCCTCCTTCAACTTGCGCATACTGCCCAACCCGTCACGCTCCCTGGCCATACGGGCCGATTCCCCCTCGACCTTGTCCCCCAGGGCCTTCAGGGCGGCATCGATCTCCACAACCTCTTTCTGCAGGATCTTCTGCTGCTCCTCACCCTGGCGCAGATGGCCGGCGATCTCGTTGCGCAACGATTCGTACTGGTCGGGATCCCAGGATTTTTTGTCAAGACTCCCGATCAGCTTCTTGATCTGCTGGTTGCCCTTGATTGGATCATAGATGGTGCTTTCGGTCGAAACCGGTTCCGCGACGGCCACCACCGGACAGATCCACAGCCCCGTCATCAGGAGAATGAGGACGATCAAATTCGAATATCGTATTGAGTGCATTGACGGGTTCCGAACTGAAGTTGACGGAAGGAAAGATGTTAACAATTTGGTTTTCTTAAATAAGATACAACAACACCGCCGCATTGAAAAGGAGAAACAACAGCGGGAAGGGTAGCGTCGACCGCCAGCGCCATCGACGCCCCCGGCACTGGAATTCATGACGGATGACCACGTCGATCTGATGGCAGCGAAATCGGTCAGGCACCCCGATCATGGCAAACCAGCCCCACCTGTAAAAAAAAAGACCTGCTACGGTTATCTGTAGCAGGTCAATATATGAAAAAGCCGCAGTGGGCCAGAAAGGTGATTTGACCAGGAAGGAACGCGGCGACGTGAAACACCTGCCGCCATGCGACACCGCAGTGTGTCGGGACCGGTTCTTTATCACAGTTCATCTGATCGTGCAAGAGAAAAAATGACAATGTTCTCATTATTTCAATCCGACGCTCGATCGTCTTTTCTGCAACAGGTGAGGGTGAAAGATCTTGGACACCTCACCCCTTATTTTTCGCCTGCATTATTTCATATACGTCCGGGTACAGTTTCTCCATGCATTGAGGGCAGATACCATGCGTAAAGGTCGCATCGGAGTGGTTCTTGATATAGGTTTCGATCTGATTCCAGTACCCTTGGTCATCACGGATCTTCTTGCATGAAGCGCAGATCGGCAGCAACCCGCTCAAGGTCTTGATATTGGCCAGCGCCTCCTGAAGATCACGGATGAGATTCTCCCGCTCCCGTTCCAGTTTTTTCCGTTGATCGACGTTGCGGGCGACGGTGATGCCGGCGATGATGCCCCCGGTCGCATCCTGCAGCGGCGAGGCGGTGATCTCGAAGCAGGAGGTGCCGCCGGCAACGGGCTTGATCATCTCGTGGGTATGGATCCCGCCGTCGCTGAAAGATTTCAGGACTGGACAGGATCGACAGGGGGCAGCGATGTCCCCGTATGCCTGATAGCATTTTTCTCCCCGATGATCGCCAAAGTACGAAATGTGGATCTGGTTTTGATAAAGAATGATCAAGTTCCGGTCATGGATGCTGATACCGTCGCCGATCGCGGCGATGATCGACTCGGTCTTCGCCTTTTCCTGTTCCAGTCGCTCATGCGACTCCCGCAGTTTCGTCTGCGTGACGAGCAGTTCCTGATTCTTATGATAGGCACTTTCATAGGTCGAGAGCAGGAGATCGAGGATCTGCAGGCGCTCGGCACTGATCCGATACGTATGGCCGGAGAAGAAGACCTCCGAACCCGTATCCGCTTTCGCGGTCTCGCGCAGTTCCCGGTTGGCGATGAGGTATTCGATGCGGGATATGATATACTTCTCGTCGTAGGGTTTGGTGATGAAGGTGTTGGCCCCGGCCTCGAGGCCCTTGATGACGTCGGTCGGTTCCGACAGCGAGGTGACCAGGATGACCGGCAGATCCTTCAACCGCTGGTCAGCCCTGATCCGGCGACAGAGTTCATAGCCGTCCATCTCCGGCATCACGATGTCGGTGACGACGATATCCGGCAGGCGGTTCTCCAGAAACTGCAGGGCCTCTTCGCCATTGGCCGCCAGCGAGACCTGAAAGTCCTTTTTCCCCAGGATATATCGCAGATGTTCGGCCTGCGTCCGGCTGTCCTCGACAATCAGTATGTCCAGATGATTTTCTGCCGCCGTTGTGTTCATACAGTTTCCCCGTCACTGTCTTCACTTGTGATCCCGGGCATGACAACGCTCGTCAAGACCCCGGCTATCCGCTCCGCGGGCAGCACATAGTGCGCCGCATGAAGCTTCACCGCCTCCCCCGGCATGCCGTACACTGCCGAACTCTCCTCGTTCTGGGCGATGGTGACGGCCCCTCTGTCCTTCATCAGCTTCAATTCCGCCGAGCCATCCTTTCCCATCCCCGTCAACAGGACGCCGACCGCATTTCTGCCGAAGGTCTCCGCAACTGACCGGAAAAGATAGGAGACGGAGGGACGGAGGCCATTTTCCGGCTGGTCACAGATGCAGCAGATCCTGCCGCTTGCCCCCATTTTCATCTGGTTACCGTCCGGAGCGATATAGACATGGCCGGAGCGTGTCATACTGCCGTGGAACGGCACATGCACCGGCAGGGAGGATGTCTGGCCCAGCCATTCGGCGAACCCGTGGATGAATCCCTCGGCCATGTGCTGGACAATCAGGATGGGCGCGGGAAATTCCTTCGGCAGGGCCGCCAGCAGCTTTTCGATCACCGGCGGACCGCCGGTCGACGCCCCGACCGCCACGACCTTCACCGGCCAGGGACGGCAGACAGGATTTTCCTCCGCCGTCGTCTGCGGCTGCGGCCGTTTTTGGCCTGTTCTGAACCAGCGCCGAACCACTTTGATTTCCGACATCAACTTGACGGTCGCGATCAGATTTCTGGCGTTCCGCTCGTGGTCGGGGTGGCCGATACCCAATGGCTTCTGCAGAACGGTGAGGGCACCGGTCTCTATCGCCTGGAACGAGGTCTCCAGCTCCCGCATATCGTAACTGGCGGTGACGATGACGATGGGGACGGGAGTGGTTTCCATGATGGTCCGCGATGCCTCAAAGCCGTCCATCACCGGCATATGGATATCCATGGTGATGAGATCCGGTTTGTCGCGGGCCACGAAATCAACCGCCTCTCTGCCATTGGCGGCCGAGCCGATGACCTCTATATCGGCATCGGAGTCGAGGATGTGCATCAACAGTTCCCGGGCAACGGGAGAATCGTCGACAACAAGGACCCTGATCATATCAGTCTCCCGATAACTTCCAGCAGGTTGCTCTGATCGAAACTGCTCTTGACGATGTAGGCGCTGGCCCCGACATCAATCCCGCGCTCCCGGTCCTCGCGGGACTCAAGCGCGGTCACGAGCACGACCGGCAGAGAGGCGAGTTTGTTGTCCGCACGGATCTTCGCGGTCAGGTCGAACCCGTCCATCCTCGGCATCTCCACATCGGAGACGACGATATCGAACTCCCCGCTTCTCAAGGCGGCGATCGCCTCGACCCCGTCGACCACCGCCTGGACTTCATATCCAGCGGCCTCGAGGATGTTTTTCATCAGCATTCTGGCCGTGATCGAATCCTCCACCACCAGAACGGAGTTGCTTTTCACCGGCGTTTCACCAGGATCGGCCATAAACGACGGCGCCTTTTTCATCGCGGTCTTCAGGAGGTCGGAAATATTGAGCAGAGGCACCACCCTGCCGTTGCCGAAGACCGTCGCCCCCATGATATTGCGGACCTGGGGAAGCTGCTGGCCGAGCGGTTTCACCAGCACCTCCTGTTCGCCGAGGATCTCATCGACCATGAACGCCATCCGCTTTTCGGCCGCGCCGACGACCGCCACCTGCATGAACGCCTCATCAACCGGCTGCCGGACAACAGCGGTCTTCAGCTCGAGCACATCCCCAAGCCTGACCAGGGCCAGCGGCCGGCCATCGATCACCAGCGTTTCGCGGTTCTCAACCGTCTCCACCTCCTCCCATCTGATTCTCGCCACCCGCTCGACATTGGAGGAAGGCAGGACAAACTGCTGCTCCGCGACCCTGACGAGGACGCCCCTGTACGTCGCCAGCGAGAGCGGCACGACCAGACGGAAGGTCGTCCCCTCCTCCGGCCCGGCATGAACGGTTACCGTGCCGTTGAGCTTCTCCACCTTCTCCCTGACAATGGCCAGCCCCAGCCCCCGCCCGGACAGATCGGTGATCAGGGGGCTCGTCGTCACCCCCGACCGGAACAGCAGCTGCAGCGCCTCCCGGTCGTCGAGGGCGGCGACCGCATCCGCTGCGATCATCTCCTGTTTGACGGCGGCGGAGACCACGCCGGCGAGATCGATCCCCCTGCCGTCGTCGGCCACCGCAATCTCGATCTTGCCGTTCCGCGACGCGACCTCTATCCTGACGACGCCGTGGACCGGTTTGTTCTTCTTCTCCCGCTCCGCGGGAGATTCAATGCCATGGACCAGACAATTGCGCACCATATGGATGAGCGGGTCCTTGAGTTCCTGCAGGATCCTTCTGTCCACCTTTATCTCTCCGCCTTCGATCGTCACTTCCGCCATTTTCCCTTCCGTGCGGGCGAGGTCGCGCACCAATCGGGGGAACATCTCGAACAGTGACGAAAAGGGCAGCATCAACGTTTTTTTCATATCGTAGAGCAGCGTATCGATCAGGGAGGCGGAGGCCCGATGATCGTCTTCAGACGCCCTGACCAGCGCCGTCAGCCTGGCGCCGAATGTGGGGATGAACTGTTCCGTCGATATCTGGCCGGTACCGGAACCAGTCCGGGGAATGGTAAAGGAAAGGTCTCGCTGCCGCTCTTTTTTCCATGCGTCGAACTGGTGCTGCAGTTCCTGCAATTCCGTCATCCGCTGCGTGGCGGCGATCTTGACTGCAACCATCTCCTCCGCCTGGAGCAGAAGGGCGTCGAGGGCGGCTGTGGCAATCCTGACCGTCTCCGCCCCGGCCGCCGCCGGCCCGCTGCCGGCCCCCTGATCCGGCGGTTCAGCGACATCCGGGCCTGGCGTCGGATGAAGCGGAGCCACCCTCTCCAACTCCACTGATGGCAGGTCCGCCGATTCGCCCGCAACCGGCTTGCCCGCTTCCGCAACCGCAGCCGATCCCGACCCGGCTGTCAGGCCGTGCAGTTGACGGATGAGATCGTTGACAACCGTTCCCGCGGCGACCGGGGCCTCCTTGCCGTCAACCAGCCGGAAGCAGAAATCGATCGTGTGATGGAGCAGGTCGCCTGCCTGCGGCGACAGCACCATACGGCCGTTTTTCAACGCCGAAAAAACACTTTCCACCGCCTGGCAGAGAGCAACGATATCAACCAGGTTCACCGATCGAGCCGCACCCTTGAGAGTATGGGTTTCCCGGTACATGATCTCGATGCTGCCGGCCTGATCCCTCGATCCGCCTTTCTCTAACCTCGTGAGTTCGATCGATATAACATTGAGATGCTCCCGGGCTTCAATCCTGAACATGGCAAGTAATCTTTGTAAAAACTCCGCGTCCCTGGTTTCCATGTCAGATCCCTCTCAGTTCCATTCCTCACGCTGCCCGCATCATACTTTGGAGCGTGACACCATCTCCTTGAGTTTTTGTCCGAGTTCGTTCAAGGTATGGGCGGCCTGTTCGGCCTGCTTCGTTCCCAGGACGTTCTGATGGGTCGCCTGTTTGATATTTTCCATCGCTATTGCCACCTGTTCCATCCCGGCCAACTGCTGCTGGCTTGACACCGCTATCTGCTCCGCCGCCTGGGCCGCCCCGCTGATGCTCTCCGCCAGTTTCCTGATCGATTCCCCGGACTCGGAAGCCTGCTTCACCCCTCCTTCCACCGCCTTGCTCACCTGCTCCGCCGCCAGCACCGACTTGCCGGTCGCCTTCTGGATATCGCCGAGAATTTTCCGCACCTGTTCCGTCGCCTGTTTCGATTGATCCGCCAGGCTCTTGATCTCCTGAGCCACCACCGCGAACCCCTTGCCGTGTTCGCCGGCCTTCGAGGCCTCGATCGCCGCATTGACCGCCAGGAGGTTGGACTGCTGCGCAAGGTCGGTGACCACCGTGATGATCTCACCGATAGCCTGGGTCTGCTCGCTCAGCATAACGACGCTCTCGGCGACGGTCTCCATCAGCTCCTTGATACGGGTGATCCCGTCAATCGTTTCGGAAACCGTCGACTTGCCCTGCTCGGCCACCAGTGCCGATTTCTGAGCGTTCTCCGAGACCCCCCGCGATTTCTTCGACGACAGCAGCGCCGTCTGTTTGATCTGTTCGACCGTCGCCGTCGTCTGCGTCACCGATGCCGCCGTCTCCGACATCCCGGCGGCGATCTGGGTCGTCGAGGCCAGGATCTCGCTCGCCGACGATGCCAGGACGTTGATGCCGTCGCTGATCTCCTGGGTTATCCGGCGACGAATGGTAACCATATTGGCGAAGGCATTCCGCAGGATGTCGTTGTCCGATGCGGGCTTTACCGGTACCGTCAGATCGCCTTCCGCGATCTGTTTGGATACGGTCGCCATCTCCCGGAGATAACCGGTCATATCGGCAAAGGCATTCCCCAGCACATCCCGGTCGGAAACGGGCCTGACCGTCGCCGTCAGGTCACCTTGGGCGATCTTCCTGGATATCACTGCCATTTCCTGCAGATACCGAACCATCGTGGCGAATGCCTGCGCCAGATCCCCGACCTCGTCCTGCCTGTCTTTGCTCCGGGTCGCAACCTCGAGATCCCCCGAGGCGATCCGCTGGGCCGCGGTCGTGATCTCCCGCAGCGGCTGGGCGATGATCCGGCTCAGATACAGGGCGACAACCACACCGAAGACAAAGACGAGGATACTGATGCCGATAAAGATCCGTGACAACCGCTCCGCCCGGGCATTGGCCGCCACGACCCGCTCCGTGGCCTGGGCGATGGCGGTGGTTCCCAGATCGACGGCGATTGTCCTCACCCGATTGTACAGTTTGTCCTGGACCGCGGCATCGAGGCTTTCGGCCTCGCTCGACTTCTCGTCATATATCAAAGAGATCTGCTGCTCCCTCACCCTCCGATACTCTGTCAGGGCGGCAACCAGTTCGTCGAACTGCCGCAATTCCCGGGGGTGACCCTGCAGTGATGCGGCGACGAGCTTGAGCCCCTCATCCACCTCCCTGGTCCTGGCGGCGATATCCCGTTCGAGTGCCTGCTGCCGGCCCCTGTCCGGGGTCATCATCATTTCGAGGAGCTGGGCATGGGCCCGATTCTGCGATGACCTCAACTTGAGCAATTCGATCGAAGGCAGAAAGTCGTCCCGAAACAGTCTTTCCTGCGACTGATGGATAGCGCTAAGACCTATGTAGGCCGCAATGATCAGTACCAGCATCAACACGATCATCAGGCCGAAACTGAAAAAAAGTTTTGTCCGCGTTGCCAGATCAACAAACCATTTCATATCTTCTCCCTGTGCTCATATATCGTGGTGGACAATGATTTTTCCGTCGGTCAGAATCCGGGCGGCATGAAGGATCACCAGCCGTTCCCCGGTCACTCCCTGCACAAATTCCTCCCGGATGCCGGTGAGGGTGGGGAGGGGTGGACCGATGGCGCTGACCGCAATAGTCCGCACCCCGAGAATCGCATCGGCCAGGATGCCGAACTCCATCGTCTCGTTGCCGATGATGATGACCTTGTTGAGATCACTGATCCCCTTTGCCGGCAGATCAAAAAATTTCTTGAGGTCGACGACCGATAGGATACGTCCCCGCACATTGATCAGGCCGAGGACAAAGGACGGGACCCCGGGCAGGGGGGTGTAGTCGCGGAGCGGATAGACCTCGCGGATGTAATGCGACCCAATGCCGTAGTGCTCGTGCGCCAGCAGGAATTCGACGACCTCGATGACCTCGGCGTCACCCTCTTTTTCCACCTTCTGCGCCAGTTGTGCGGCCCTTCGCTGCAATATCCGCCTGCTCTCCTCCGGACCTGGCGCATATCCGCTGTCAATCGCCACCCCCACCGCCTGAACCTTGCGATGGATCTCGTCCCAGTCAAACCTTCCCGTACCCATGTATTCACCCCCGACCTGCAGAACCCTGCATCACCTCAATCAGTTCGATCAATCTACCGGCGCTCATACCCTCGGCCTGCGGCGGCGCCTCGTCGTCGTCCAACGCCTGCAGCAGCGAACATGCCTTGGCCAGGTGCTTGCCCGCCTCCCTGCGCCGGCCCTGACCCTGCAGCAGATGGCCGAGGGCAAAATGGGCGATCGCAAACTCCTGGTCGATATACAGCGCCCGCTGCAGCGCCGCCACAGCCTCGGCCGTCCTCCCCATCTCCTGGAGGATGGTCGCCTGGAGATAGTGCAGCGTCGGATTGAGTTTGTCGTCCGGGATCACCTCTGCGCATACCGCCAACGCCTCCGCGAGCTTGCCCTGATCGGCCAGCAACCTCGCCTGATCCGGCGTTCTGCCGCCACCGGCGGCGGGGACCGGGACCCGAGGTTTCTCTGCAGGCCGGACTGCCCGGGCGACCTCGGAGGGTTCCCTGATTGCCCCAGTATCGGCAGGTTTCGGCATTGCCGCTGCAACAGCCGGCAGGGTCGTCGTCCGGGGGATGATCTCCTCCATCGTCGCCCCTTTGCGGTAGAGCACCGCCCCCGGAAACCGGACCGGATGGAGGTGGGGCAGCATGACGGCGCTGGGGACCTCGACGGGGCTGACGACGAGCCAGCCGCCATCGACCAGGCAGCGGGAAAGGCTGCGAATCACCGTCTCGGCTTTGTCACGCGAAAAATAGATCAGGACGTTGCGACAGAAGATGATATCTATCGCCCTGGCGGCATTGACAATCGCGGGGTACGGATCTTCGGCGAGATTGAGACAGGAGAAGGTCACCATCCGCTTGATCCGGGGGTCGATCTCAAATTTTTTTTCCCGTTTCTTGAAACAGCCCTCCTTGACCCACCGCGGCGTTTCCCGGAAAGACCACTCACCATAAACTCCTGCGGCCGCCTTCTTCAGCGATACAGGGGAGATATCCGTCGCCAGGATGGAAATTTCCCAGTCGTTCAGATCGGGAATCATCCGGGAGAGGAGGATGGCGAGCGAATACGGCTCCTCACCGGACGAGCAGGCGGCGCTCCAGATCCTGAGGTGCTGATCCCGGCCCCGGCGCGAGTCGATGATGGCGGGCAGCACCTGGGTTTCGAGGATGTCGAAAACCCGGCGATCCCGGAAAAAATAGGTTTCACCGACAGTGAGATGGCTGGCCAGGGTTTCGATCTGACGATGCGACAGGGCCGTGGCAAGCAGCCATTCGATGCACGAGTCGATGGTAGCGAAGCCGAACTCGCTTGCGGCAGAGCTGATCGCCCGTTCCAGATCACCCAGGCGTTCGGGGGGGAAATGCAGACCGAGGCGGGTTTCAACAAAGTCGCTGAGTCGTGCCAGCAGAGCGGGCCGGGATTCTGCCGCCCCGGTTGGGTGAGAGCTCAGGCTACGCACACGCTTATGCTTCCTGGTCGTCGGGCATCGGCAGGCCCGCCGCCAGCAGCTGCTCGATCTCATCATCCTCCGCCGAAGAGAGGAAACGCTCGAGATCGTAGATATAGACAATCCCCGCCCCGATCCCGGTGACCCCATGCAGATATTCAATGCCGGGATACACCTGATCCGGCGGGACCATATCCTCCCCGCTGAATTCCGCCACTCCGAGAACGTCATCAACGACCAGGACGACCGGCCGGCTCGCCGTGCGGGCAATGATCATCCGATGCTCCGGCACCGTCGCGATCACGGGCAGACGGAACAACCGGCGGATATCCAGCACCGGCAGAATCCGGCCGTGGACGTTCACCAGGCCGAGCACGATCGGGGGGGCCTGCGGCACGGGGCTGATTGCCACGGCCGGGACGACCCGGTCGATTCTCGTGACCTCCAGCGCACATTGCAGACCGGCCAGAGCGAACACCAGCAGCGTTTCCACCCCGCTCATGCCGTCCCGCCCGGCTGCCCGGCCAGCCCCTCGCCGGCAATGGACCACAGGAGCCTGCTCACCTGTTTCATGCTTGACACCCGTACCACTCCACCCCATTGGCGTTTGACAGGAGATGGGGAGAAAAATAGTCATTCGATCCCGATCCCGGACCGTCACCGGCGGCGGCCGTCCGCCCGGACCGGAAGCCGCCCCCCGGCGGGGAAGGCGGCGACAACAGCATAGCACATATATGTCCAGATATGACGGGAAAAATAAAGACAAATCCGAAGCATCGGGAATTTCACCCCTGCGGCCACGGGAGCGCAGCACTGCCGTCGCCCCGCGAGTGCCGAAAATCTATGCTACGAAGACAATGGCCCGTCCGCAAACGATATTTTCCCCGCACCCAACCCGGGTCGGCATTTCCGGCCGCAGGGGAGATGAGGTTTTCGTCTTTTGGCTCAGATGATCCCTGATCCGAGGGCAAAGGCGATGCCCAACAGGAGCAGACCGGTCACAGTCTGGACGGTCTTCATCGTGATTTTGTGGAGGAAGCGCTTGCCGATCACCACCCCGGCAAAGGCGGCGAGAGCCCCGGCAACGACCAGCCGCCATTGGCCGGCAGCGAACAGACCGGATGCGCCGACGGTCAGGAACAGGGTGAGGTAGGTCGTGATTCTGGCCACATCGACCATACAGCCGATAACGGCATTGGTGCCGACAAAGGCCTCGGTCGAGATCCCGACCTTGACCAGAAACGCCGACCGCAGCGCCCCCTGGTGGCCGGAAAACCCGCCGAAAAAGCCCGAGAGAATTCCCCCCAGAAACAGATACTTGCGATCGAATTGAAGCGATTTCAGCCTGGGCAGGAGTTCGAACAGGGCGAAAACGAACATCAGCACCGCCATGACGAGTTTGATCGGGGTGATGACGGCTGTTCTCGTGCCGACGGCATATCTGGCGATCTCGCCGAAATGGGCCACGTAGCCGAGAGCTGCGGCCCCGGCCAGGGCGGCGACGACCGCCGGCAGGCCGAATCGCCAGACGATCGCGAAATCGGCATTCTTGCCGACCATGGCGATCTTGAAGATATTGTTTGCCCCATGGACGATGGCGGTCGCGGCGACGGCGACCTCCAGCGGGAAAAACAGGGCAAAGACCGGCAGGAGCAACGTGCCCAGCCCGAATCCCGAGTACAATGTCAGGCCCGAGGTCAACAGGGCGGCCGTACAAACGACGAAATACGACATAATAGCCTCTTGTTCTCAATATTTATTTCAGCTGTCCGGTCGCGCCGGCCGGGAGAGGGGTACCGGTCGCGGCCGCAAGCTCTCCGAGCTGGCGCATCGCCGTTCCGCGCCCGGGGCTCAGGCCATTCTCCCCTTCAGGGTGATGATGAACTCGGAGCCGATTCCCTCCTGGCTGCGGACGTCGATCGTGCCGTCATGGGCCTGGACGATGTGTTTGACGATCGCCAGGCCGAGGCCGGTCCCGCCTTCCGTCCGGCTCCTGGCCTGGTCGCTGCGGTAGAAACGCTCGAACAGCCGCGGCAGGTGCTGCGGGGCGATGCCGCAACCGGTATCCCTGACCGCTATCGCCACCTGCGGTTTCCCCTCTGCATCGGCACGGACGGCAGCGGAGATCGTGACGACATCGTCTCTGCGGCTGTAGCGGATCGCGTTGACCACCAGGTTGACGATCGCCTGCTCGAGCAGGGTGTCGTTCATCGTCGCCAGGATCCCCGCCGGACAATCGACGGCGAGGCCGACACCGGCCTTCTCCGCCTCGATCCGGCAGGTCTGGACCGCGGCCTCGAGAACGGCGACGAGCGGTCCCTCGCGGAGATCTATCCCCCCGGCCCTCGACTCCTGCTCGATCCGCGACAGGGCCAGCAGGTCGTCGATGATCGCGTTCAACCGCTCGGACTGGCGCAGCACCGTCTCCAGGAACGGGATCGCGACCTCGCGGTTGTCGAGGGCCCCGTCGAGCAGGGTCTCGACATAGCCGCGGATCGAGGTGATCGGCGTTCGCAATTCGTGCGAAACGTTGGCGACGAAGTCCCGGCGGACGGTCTCGAGCCGCCGCAGCTTGGTGACATCGTTGATGACCGCCAGCGCCCCGCCCTCCTTTGCCCGGCCGTCATGCAGGCTGACGATGCGGACATGCAGCAGCTTGTCGCCCTCCCGGTCGCGAAAGATCATCTCCTCCTCCACCGGCTCGCCGGAGGCCAGCACCCGGCCGATCCGGACCTGCAGGTCGATGTTGCGGACGACCGCCTGCAGGAGCCTGCCGGGCGCCTCCCCGGCATCGACGGCGAGCAGGCGGGCGGCGGCGGCATTGATGCCGATCACGCGCTCGTCGTTGTCGATCGCGATAACCGCTTCGATCATGCTCGAAAAAACGGTATCCAACTGTTGCCGGTGGGTTTCGATCGTCGTGATCCTGTCATCAAGCATCTCCGCCATCCGATCCATCGATGCGGCAAGCGATACGACCTCGAGCGAGGCCGAATCGGGAAGGGAGGTCTGCATCTTGCGGCTGAAATCCCCCCGGGCGAAATCCTCGGCGTTGTGCTGCATTGCTTCGAGAGGACGGCTGATGCGGCGCGAGAGCAGGAGAACGAGCAGGCCGGCAATGGCGACGACGACGATCGAGCCGATGCCGATCCGCACCTGGATTCCCGCCAGGGCGCGATCGATGGCGGTCACCGGCACCGCCAGGCGCAGCACGGCCTCGACCGTCGCGACGCCGCCGGGGTGTGCCCGACGGATGGGAATGGCGGTGTACAGCATGAATTCGTTGAGGGTCTTGCTGAAACGCAGCGATTGCCCGGTGTCGCCGGCAAAGGCGGTGACGATTTCCGGGCGCTGCAGGTGATTTTCCATCGTCTCCGGGGTCTCGCTGGAATCGGCGAGGACCGTGCCGTCGGGAGAGATGACGGTGATCCGGGTCAGCGATTCCCGCCCGACCTGGAGGCAGAACGCCCGGAGCTCCGGCGGGTCGGCAAGCAACCGTTCGACCCGGGCCCTGACCAGCCCGGCCCGGGCCGTCAGATCGGCGCCGACATGATGAACGAAAAAGTCCTGGATGCTGGCGGTTGCATACCAGGTGACGGCAGCGATGCAGAGGAGGATGGCCGTCAGGAAGGCCGGGAATATGTGCCATAGGAGTTTTCTCTGTCTCATCTCACCTTTCCCCACTCCGTGTTGACTTGAAACGATAGCCGATGCCGCGGACGGTCTCGATGCTCTCGCCGGCCGCGCCGAGCTTCTTGCGCAGACCGTATATCTGGACGTCGACCGCTCGCGGGGTAATCAGAAAATCGTAGCCGCGGACGGCATCGATGATCTGCTGCCGGCTGAAGACCCACCCCGGTTTCGCCGCCAGTAGCGCGAGGATGCCGAACTCGGTCATCGTCAGGGCCAGCAGTTCACCATCGACGCGGATTTCATGCCGGCCCTGGTCGATCTCGATGCCGGCCCCGGTGATGATGGTGTGGCCCTCGTCCTCCCCTTCCGGCGCCCGGCCGCGGCGGAGAACCGCCTTGACCCGGGCGATCAGCACCTTGGGGCTGAAGGGCTTGATGATATAGTCGTCGGCGCCCGCCTCGAGACCGGCGACCACATCCTCTTCCTCACCCTTGGCGGTCAGCATCAATATCGGCACGGCCGCCCGGGTCGGCGATTCGCTTTCCCTGACGGCGGCGCAGACCTTTATCCCGCTCATCCCCGGCAGCATCAGATCGAGCAGGATGCAGTCGACCTCGTCGCGCTGCAGACAGGCCAGCGCCTCCTCGCCGGAATCGGCGCAGCTGACGTGGAAACCGGCCCTGATCAGGTTATAGCTCACCAGCTGCTGGATATCGGCATCGTCTTCAACGACGAGAATATGCGATTTTGCCATGTTGCTGAATGTTCCTCGCTTGTCTCTTCTTTCCCCCGTCGCCCCAGGGGGCAGGCCACCAGGCGGGGACCATCGCCGCCGGGGCCGGCCGCGGGCCATCACCGTGACGACCCCTTGCCCATGCGTCTCCAAATGTGCTGCATTTACCCCCTTGGCCGCAAGCGCAATCGACCCCCTAACCAAATTCTAACGAAGTCCTGATCGCAACGAAACACAAGACCGTTACGTTATCCCTAACATCAAGGACGACTCCCGTCCCGCAGACCACCTCGACCTCAGACAGGAAGAACGAGCGATGACAACCCATTTCACATTTCATCACGCGCTGATCAAGCTCAACAAGATGGTCCTCAAGATGAGCGCCATGGCCGAGGACCGGGTCCGCAAAGCGGCGACGATCATCAAGACCCGCGATCTCGAACTCATCCAGTCGTTGACCAACTCCGATTATGAAATCGACGAGATGGAGATGGAGGTGGAGGAAGAGTGCCTGAAGATCCTGGCCCTGCACCAGCCGGTCGCCAGCGACCTCCGTTTCATCATCATGGTGATCAAGGTCAACAGCGAGATCGAGCGCATTGCCGATCTCGCCGTCAACGTGGCGATGCGGATGCAGGCGATCCTCAAGAGCCCGCACCGGGTTCCGACGCCCTATGACTATAGCGGGATGGCGGAGAAGGTCATCACCATGCTGAAAATGAGCATCGATGCGATGACCAATCGCGACGTCAGGCTGGCCCGCCAGGTCTTCGTCCTCGATGACGAGGTCGATGCGATGCGTCTCGACGCCTATCTCAAGGTCAAGGACATGATCCGCAAATACCCGGAACACCCGGGCCAGTTGATCAACAGTTACCTGATCGCCCGTCACCTCGAGCGGATCGGCGACCGGGCCACCAATATCGCCGAAGAGGTCATCTACCTGGTCGAAGGCGAAATCGTCCGCTGCCAGTGAGACTCCGACAACAGATGCAACCATCCAACCGCCCCGCCGTCACCGCAACCGCCTGCTGAGGCCACCATGGACTTTCCCGCTCTGCTCCTCGTCCTCATGCTCCTCGCCGTCGGCGCCTATGTTCTCGGCGCCAGGAAGGCCATGGCGGCGGCGGCCGCCGGGGGCGGGATCCGCAGTCTCCATTCGCTGCCCAGTCACTACGGAATGTTGACCGCCGTCGCCGCCGTCCTGCCGGCCCTCTGCCTCGCCGTCGTGTGGCAGGCGGCCCAGCCTCCGGTCCTCACCGCCCTGCTCAAGGCGAGCCTGCCGGCCGAGACCCAGGCCCTCTCCGCCGGCGAGTTCAGCCTCATCATCAACGACATCACCAACGTCGTCGCCGGCAACTTTACCCCCGGCGCCGACCAGACGGTCATTGCCGAGGCGGCACAACGGTATATGAAGTTGCAGGACACTTCCGACCTGTTGCGCACCGGCATCGTCCTGCTGCTGGCGGCGGTCTCGACCGCCCTGGTCTACGCCCGCATCACCGCCCGGCTGCGGGCCAGGAACATCGTCGAAGGGGTATTGAAGGCGCTGCTGATCGTTTGTTCGGCCTTCGCCATCTTCACCACCATCGGCATCGTCCTGTCGGTGCTGTTCGAGGCCTTGCGCTTCTTCAAGATCGTGCCGCCCCACGAGTTCCTGTTCGGTCTCGACTGGAGCCCGCAGATGGCGATCCGTGCCGACCAGACCGGCTCCTCCGGGGCCTTCGGCGCCGTCCCGGTCTTCGCCGGGACCATGCTCATCGCCCTGATCGCGATGATCGTCGCGATCCCGATCGGCCTGCTGTCCGCGATCTATCTCTCGGAATACGCCGGCGAACGCCTGCGCACGGTCGCCAAACCGCTGCTGGAGATCCTCGCCGGCATCCCGACGGTCGTCTACGGTTTTTTCGCCGCCCTGACCGTCGCCCCCCTGATCCGCGACCTCGGCCTCTCCTTCAACCTCCCGGTCTCCTCCGAGAGCGCCCTGGCCGCCGGGCTGGTCATGGGGATCATGATCATCCCCTTCGTCTCGTCGCTGTCGGAGGACGTGCTCCACGCCGTGCCGCAATCGCTGCGCGACGGCTCGCTGGCCCTGGGGGCGACGAAGTTCGAGACGGTCAAAAACGTCGTCGTCCCGGCCGCCCTGCCCGGTATCGTCGGCGGCGTCCTGCTCGCGGTGTCGCGGGCGATCGGCGAGACGATGATCGTCGTCATGGCCGCCGGGCTCTCGGCCAACCTCACCGCCAACCCGTTCCAGGCGGTGACGACGGTCACGGTGCAGATCGTCACCCTGCTGGTCGGCGACCAGGAATTCGACAGCCCCAAGACCCTGGCGGCCTTCGCCCTCGGCCTGGTCCTGTTCTTCTTCACCCTCTTCCTCAACTTCATCGCCCTGCGGGTGGTGCAGAAATACCGTGAACAGTATGAATAACAACGCCCAACCGCCAGTCTGTTGCGACACCCCGGGCCGGTCGCTGAGCGAGCGGATCGGCCGGGACCTGCCGCGCCGTTACCGGGCCGAGAAACGTTTCCGGCGGCTCGGCCTCACCGCCATCGTCGTCGCCCTGTCGTTTCTGGTCTTCCTCTTCGGCTCGATCATCGGCAGCGGCTACAGCGCCTTCCGCCAGACCTACGTCGAGCTGGCCGTGACCTTCGACGAATCGGCCTTCACCAGCGAGAACCTGGCCGCCGCCGATTTTCCCGGCCTCGTCAAGCAATCGCTGCGGACGATGTTCCCGGAGGTCGAGGGTCGCGCCGCGCTGAAAAACCTGTACCGGATCGTCAGTCCCTCGGCCGCCTACACCCTGCAGGACATGGTCGCCGAAAACCCCAAACTGATCGGCACCACCCAGAGGATCTGGGTCCTGGCCGACGACGACGTCGACATGCTGATCAAGGGCCAGATCAGCGGCGCAGGGGAGGAGGCCAACCGCCGCCTCAAGGACGACCAGCTGGCCTGGATCACAACTCTGCGGGACCAGGGCCGGATCGAGACCCGCTTCAATACGACCTTCTTCACCGCCGGCGATTCCCGCGAGCCCGAACAGGCCGGGATCCGCGGGGCGGTCATGGGGTCGTTCTACTCGCTGCTGATCACCCTGCTCCTCTCCTTTCCGATCGGGGTCATGGCGGCGATCTATCTCGAGGAATTCGCCCCGGACAACATCCTGACCAATGTCATCGAGGTCAACATCAACAACCTCGCCGCCGTGCCGTCGATCATCTTCGGCCTGCTCGGGCTGGCGATCTTCATCAACTTCTTCGGCATGCCGCGGTCGACCCCGGTCGTCGGCGGCCTGGTGCTGACCCTGATGACCCTGCCGGTCATCATCATCGCCAGCCGGGCGGCGCTGAAGTCGGTGCCGCCGTCGATCCGCGAGGCGGCGCTGGGCATCGGCGCCTCGAAGATGCAGACGGTGATCCATCACGTCCTGCCGCTGGCCCTGCCGGGGATGCTGACCGGGACCATCATCGGCATGGCCCGGGCCCTGGGCGATACCGCGCCGCTGCTGATGATCGGCATGATCGCCTTCATCGTCGACATCCCCAGCGGTTTCACCGATCCGGCCACCGCCCTGCCGGTCCAGATCTTCCTCTGGGCCGACAGCCCGGAACGGGCCTTCACCGAGAAGACCTCGGCGGCGATCATGATCCTGCTCGCCTTTCTGATCGCCATGAACGCCACGGCGGTCTTCCTGAGAAAAAAATTCGAGATCAAGTGGTAACCCTTCAACCCGATAGTCTTAACTTCAGCACCAGCGGTATTCATCAACAACCCAAGGAGAACACAATGAAAGCACGCAGCATGTTTCTGGCCAGCGCCCTGACCATGACCCTGATCAGCAGCGGCACCGCAATGGCGGCCCGCGACTCGATCGCCATCGTCGGCTCGTCCACCGTCTACCCCTTCGCCACCGTCGTCGCCGAGCAGTTCGGCAAGGGCTCGACCTTCAAGACCCCGACGATCGAGTCGACCGGCACCGGCGGCGGCTTCAAGCTGTTCTGCGGCGGCGTCGGCGTCACCCATCCCGACATCACCAACGCCTCCCGGGCGATCAAGGACTCGGAGAAAGAGACCTGCGCCAAAAACGGGGTCACCGACATCATCGAACTGAAGATCGGCTATGACGGCATCGTCCTCGCCAACGCCAAGACGACCGAACCGATGGAGCTGAGCCGCAGGGAGATCTTCCTCGCCCTCGCCAAACAGGTACCGGACCCGGCCACTGACGGCAAGCTCATTGCCAACCCCTACAAGACTTGGAACCAGATCAACCCGGCCCTGCCCGCCACTGCCATCGAGGTCCTCGGCCCGCCGCCGACCTCCGGCACCCGCGACGCCTTCACCGAGATGGTGATGGTCGCCGGCGCTGAGGAGTTCGAGTTTATCAAGGCGATGAGCAAGAGCGACAAGGACGCCTTCAAGCGGGTCAGCGAGACCGTGCGCGAGGACGGCGCCTATATCGAGGCCGGCGAGAACGACAACCTGATCGTCCAGAAGCTGCAGGCCAACCCCAAGGCCCTCGGCATCTTCGGCTTCTCCTTCCTCGACCAGAACGCCGACGCCATCCAGGGCTCGCTGATCGAGGGCGAGGCCCCGACCTTCGACAACATCTCCGCCGGCAGGTATGCGGTCTCCCGGCCGCTGTTCATCTACGTCAAGAAGGCCCATATCGGCGTGATCCCCGGCATCAAGGAGTACATCACCGAGTTTTCGAGCGAAAAGGCGTGGGGTGACGACGGCTACCTCGCCGACAAGGGGATGATCCCGATGCCGGCCGAAGAGCGGAAGAAATACGCCGACGACGTCGCCAATCTCAAGACCATGTAATACAAGGCAAGCAGCCGGCAGGCCGGGGCGATGATGGTCCCGGCCTGCCACCCTATCGCCACAACCCATTTCCAGACAGCCAACCGCGGCATTTCAACAATGTTTATGAAACTGACATCCGGACCGGCAGGAAGCACCAGGCAATCGACCATGGAAGGAACCGGTTTTGCCGATTCCCGGCAGCAGGAAGCCGGAGCGGTGGCGCAGCGGCAGACCGTCGGCGAGTCTTTTGTCGCCGATCCCCGGATGACCGCCAGGGACGTTGCCGTCTACTACGGCGACAAATGCGCCATCCGCTCAATCAGTATCGATGTCGGCTGCAACGAGGTGCTGGCGATGATCGGCCCCTCCGGTTGCGGCAAGTCGACCTTTCTCCGCTGCCTCAACCGGATGAACGATACCGTCCCCGGCTGCCGGGTCACCGGCGAGATCCGGCTCGACGGCGAGGACATCTACGCCCCGTCGGTCGATGTCGTGCCGCTGCGGGCCCGGGTCGGCATGGTCTTCCAAAAACCGAACCCCTTCCCCAAGTCGATCTTCGACAACGTCGCCTACGGCCCGAAGATCCATGGCCTGACCCGCACCAAGGCCGAACTCGAGGAGATCGTCGAGACCTCGCTCAGCAAGGCCGGGCTGTGGGAAGAGGTCAAGGACCGCCTGCAGGAACCGGGGACCGGGCTGTCGGGCGGCCAGCAGCAGCGGCTGTGCATCGCCCGGGCCATCGCCGTCAGCCCCGAGGTCATTCTGATGGACGAGCCGTGCTCGGCCCTCGATCCGATCGCCACCGCCCGGATCGAAGACCTGATCGCCGAACTGCGGCTGCAGTACTCGATCGTCATCGTCACCCATGCGATGCAGCAGGCATCGCGGGTGTCGCAACGAACCGCCTATTTCCACCTCGGCGACCTGATCGAGGTCGGTCCGACCGAACGGGTCTTCACCAATCCCCGGCACCGGTTGACGGAAGATTATATTACCGGCCGGTTCGGCTGACAGGGCCTGAAGCGGCGGCGGCAGACAATAAGAAAAAAGCCCGGCGGAATCTGTCCGTCGGGCTTTTTTTCTTATCGAGGGGGCGCTGAAGACCCGGGGAGGAAAGGGAGTATGCTGCGGGCAAAAACATTCATCTTCGGTCGCTCTGCCGCTCGGCCAGCAATGCCTCGACAACCGTATTGGCATGGAGTCTCGCCACATCGCAGGCTCTGGCGCGGTGTAGCCTCCGCCGAGAGTGATGACAAGGGGCATATTTTTGCTTTCTTCAATGCCATTGTTTCATCACTGAAGTTGAGAGTTTGACAGCTCCGCGCTCATCGGAGCGGGAGATGGTGGTGCGGCGGCGGGCTTTGTCGCCGTTTCGGTATCCACCGCCGCACCCTGACATTGCCGGAAATGACCTGCAATCCGATCACCCCTGGTCCCGTCGGGACAAAACGAATCGATAGAGCCCCGGCGACAAATGTGCTACTGTCAAGCAGGGTTCCGGGGAGAGTGGAGTATTCCTTGTTGCCCGCAGCGGCCTTCGCCAGAGGTGGTGAGACGTATCTTCGGAAGACCGCCGATTCGTTTTTATATCGATATTTTTTTATGCTTTTCTCCACCGTTGAAACCATTTCGGCTATCAAAAACCAAGGGTTGCAACTCTACGCGCCGCTACTTACACACAAAGGAGGAAGAACCGTTGAACGAACAGATGCCCGCCCAGACCCCGAAAGACCTCGACCAAACCGAACTCGCCCGCTACATCATCAACCTGTTGCAGCGCACCATGGTCCATTACGCCGTCTGGTTCACCGAAGTACGGCACCAGATAGGCATGGAAACAGCCCTGGAGGTCTTGCAGGAGGCAACGGACAAGGGCTTTGACGTCCAGATGAACCGGCTCGCCAAAACCCTGGGCTTTGAGATGAAGGAAGGCGTTCCCGCCCCGCTGCTCGCCCTTTCCCGCGACAACCTGCTGGCGCTGATGGACAGCGTCTCCGCCAACTGGCTGGCCAACGACGGGGTGTGGTTTCAGGCGGTGGAATTCACCCACGGCATGAACGATGCCAAGCGCTGCAATGATTCGGCCTGGGCCCAGTTTTCGCCCTTTGAGGCCTGGACCATCAAAAAGTTCCTCAACATGCCCGAACATCCAGGCCTCGACGGCCTGAAAAAAGCCCTGGGTTTCCGGGTGTACGCCAATCTCAATATTCATTCGATCGTCGATGACGGGCCGTCCAGCTTCACCTTCCAGATGAATGAATGCCGGGTCCAGTCGGTCCGGAAACGCAAGAAATTGGCGGATTATCCCTGCAAATCGGCGGGGCTGGTGGAATATACCTATTTCGCCCGCGCCATTGACGACCGCATCCGCACCGAATGCCTGGGCTGCCCGCCGGACAGCCACCCGGACGACTGGTTCTGCGCGTGGCGGTTTTTTATCCCCGCTGAACCATCAGAGACAGCACGGTGATATGCAAGGGAAGCGGCATCCAAGACCGCATCCCCCCCATCGCCGCGCCACATCAGCTACGATACAGCTGGGTTGACGATCACGAAGAGGCCTTCATGGGCTGCGGAGGCCTCTCTCCCCTCTCCAGATTCCCTCCAGCGGTTGCCATCCCCCTTCAGATACCGATATCTACAACCCGAAAGGGAAATGCAGCTTTTTCCAAGTCCTTGCAATACCATTTCAAAGTTTCGGATATTGCCGAAAAAGCCAGCTCATCCCACGGGATTTCAGCGGGTGAGAAGAGCTTGACTTCCAGGCTCTCGCTACCGGAATGGAAGTCATCATTGATCAGCCGGGCACGGTAGATAAAGTAGAGCTGGTTGATGAACGGCAGGTTGACCAGGACATAGGGTTGCAGATCTGCAACCTGGGCCCACGCCTCCTCCAGGGTTTCACGGACGGCGCAATCCGAGAGCGTTTCCCCATTCTCCAGCCATCCGGCGGGGAGTGTCCACATATTCCGCCGCGGCTCGATCGCCCGTCGGCAGAGAAGGATTGTGTCGTCCATGACTGGCAGAGTGCCGACAACCATTTTTGGATTTTCATAATGGATGGCGCCGCAACTGTCGCAGACGAATCGTGGCCGGCCATCGCCCTCCGGTATCCGCAGCGTCACTTTTGCACTGCACTGTGTACAGAAATTCAAGATCGTATCCTTTATCAAACCTTTTGTATCGGCCTGGGAGCCTGACGGCAGAGCGGCTCACTCCAGCTTCCCGCCGTGGGGTTGTCCAGCATACAGCCGGCCGTTGCAGGTGGCCAGGAAAGCATCGAGGGGAATTGTCTCCTGCCTGATGAACCCTGTGGCCGGCAGCCGGCCCCGGGCCACCAGCTCCACCACGGCGCAGATCGAGGCGGCGGTGGTCCAGGCGATGGTCCGCCGGGTGTCGCCGGCGATCGCCACCGGCAGGTAGGTGCGGACAAACTCCTCGCGCAACAGGGTGCCGGCGATCCAGCCCTCGACCGAGACATGGATATGGACCAGGTCGTCGTTGACCGGCGGCTTGGCGTTGACGAGGATTTTGCCGGCATGGGCCCGGTCCTGGCGCAGCAGCAGCTCATGGAGGAAGAAGTTCATCAGGGCGGCATGGCCGGGATAGCGGATCGATTTGTAGTCGAGGTTGTCGACCCGGCCCTCGAAGGTCTCACACATCGTCCCGAGCCCGCCCGAGGTGGTGAAGGCCTCGAGCTGCAGGCCGTTGATCACCAGCTTCTCCACCCACTCCAGCGGCGATACCCACTTCCGCACCCCATCCTCGATGACCTCGCAGTCGTTGAGGTACTCGTTGACGACCCCTTCCGGCGACCAGTTGAAGGCATAGCCGAGCAGGCCGGTGGGATGCTGGGGCAGGGCGCCGACCCGGAGCCTGATGCTGCGGATCCGCTCGAACCTGGCGGCCAGCGAGGCCCCGACGATGGCGATGAAGCCGGGGGCGAGGCCGCACTGGGGCGCCATCACCGTCCCGGCGTTGCGGCTCAGGGCGATGATCTCCCGGGTCGTGTGCACGTCTTCGGTCAGGTCGAAATAATGGACGCCGCAATCGGCGGCGACCCGGGCCACCCCGAGGTTGAAGTGATAGGGCAGACAGGAGACGACCGCATCCCTGCCCCGCAGCGCTTCGGCAAGAGCGGCGGTATCGGCGACATCGAGGGCCTGGACGGTGAAGGGCGGGTTGCCGGGGGGATGGCGGTCGGCGGCGGTGACCGCAAATCCGGTTTCATGGAGCAGCAGGGCGACAAGGTGGCCGACCTTGCCGAGGCCGAGGACAAGGACGGAGTTGATTCGATCCGGCATGGTACGCCTCCATGGCGAAGCAGGGGGAAGCAACAGCGACAGGTTCCCGAGGCGTCAACGGTTTCGGCGCCTGTATCCATAATAGTCGATGCATCACGACTCCGACACCATACCATGATCCCGGCAGGAGAAACATGGCGGAAGAATGGACGGTCGAAATCACTCTCGGTCGCGCTCCAACTCGAAGCGGATCCCCTGGGCCAGCGGCAGGGCCGTGCCGTGGTTGATGGTGTTGGTCTGCCGCCGCATGTAGCCCTTCCAGGCATCCGAGCCCGATTCCCGGCCGCCGCCGGTCTCCTTCTCGCCGCCGAAGGCCCCGCCGATTTCCGCCCCCGACGTGCCGATATTGACGTTGGCGATGCCGCAGTCGGAACCGGCCGCCGCCAGGAAGATCTCGGCCTCCCGCAGGTTGTCGGTGAAGATCGCCGACGACAGCCCCTGGGGCACGGCGTTGTGGAGCGCGATGGCGTTGTCGACCGCGCCGGAATACTTGATGACATAGAGGATCGGAGCAAACGTTTCCTGCTGGACGATCGGGAAATCGTTGGCGGCCGTCGCCACCACCGGCTCGACGTAGCAGCCGGATTCGTAGCCGGGGCCGGCGAGCACCCGGCCGCCGCACAGGACCGAACCGCCTTGGGAGCGCAGGGTCTGCAGGGCGTCGAGATAGGCCGCCGCCGCCCGGCGGTCGATCAACGGCCCGACATGATTGCGCTCGTCGAGCGGCGACCCGATCCGCAGCGACCGATAGGCCTTGACCAGGGCCGCGGTGACCCGGTCGGCGATCGATTGATGGACGATCAGCCGCCGGGTGGTGGTACAGCGCTGGCCGGCGGTGCCCACCGCCGAGAAGACGATCGCCGGCACCGCCAGCTCGAGATTGGCGTGCGGCGTCACGATGATGGCGTTGTTGCCGCCGAGTTCGAGGATGGTGCGGCCGAGCCGGGCGGCGACGGTGGCGGCGACCCGCCGCCCCGCCCGGGTCGAGCCGGTGAACGAGATCAGGGGAACATGGCGATCGTGCAGCAGCAGTTCGCCGATCGTCCCGCCGCGGCCGATGACGAGGTTGAACAGCCCTTCCGGCAGGTCGTTGGCGGCGACGACTTCGGCGAGGATGTGCTGGACGGCGATGGCGGTGAGCGGCGTTCTCGACGACGGCTTCCACAGGCAGGTGTCGCCGCAGATCGCCGCCAGCATCGCATTCCAGGCCCAGACCGCCACCGGGAAATTGAAGGCGGTGACGATGCCGACGACCCCCAGGGGATGGTACTGTTCGTAGAGCCGATGCTCGGGCCGCTCCGAGGCCATCGTCACCCCGTAGAGCTGGCGCGACTGGCCGACGGCGAAGTCGCAGATGTCGATCATCTCCTGCACCTCGCCCAGCCCTTCCTGCAGCGATTTGCCCATCTCCAGCGACACCAGGGTTCCCAGCGCCTGCTTCCTTGCCCGCAGCGCCTCGCCGATCCGGCGGACGATCTCGCCCCGCTTCGGTGCCGGCACCAGCCGCCAGCTGCGAAAGGCCTCCCTGGCGGCGGCGGCGCACTCGCGGTAGTCCTGTTCCGAGGCCAGATCCACCGCGGCCAGGCGGCGGCCATCGATCGGCGACACCACCTCCAGCACGTCGTGGCCCTCGCTCCGGAGCCACCGCGTTCCGGTGGAGGCCCCCTGGTTCTTCTCCCTGATTCCCAAAGTGTCGAGGATGTCCATGTCGTCCTCCCGGATTGCCGGCCACGCGACCGGCACATCGTTGTTGCTGCGACAACCGTCTTCCTGCCTCGGCGCGACAACAAGGGGTGCCATCACCCCCCGGCTGCCGGTTCACGCCGCCCCTGCGCCCGTCAAGGCGCGGTCCCTGTCTCCTGCCCTCCCCTGATACGGAAGCGCAGCTCCCTGAAATCCGGCGTCGGCGGCAGTGACCGGAGCGCCGCGAGCAACGCCGGCGAACAGTGTTTTCGAGTACATTTACCTCCTGTGCCACCAAGGGCGTACGGCTTGTCAGCCTTCCAGCAACGCCTCGATCTTCGCGATGGTCCTGGGGGCGGAACCTTCGTAGTGGTTGTTGACGTTGATGAGGATGTCGACGTTGCGCCGGCGCAGGTCGCGCGCCATTCTGGCCAGCTCGGCCAGCTCGCCGTCCTTCGGTTCGACGATCCGGTTCCAGGCGTTGCCGGTGCGCTCCTCCATATCCTTCCGGTTGCCGCCGTGCATCCGGATTATCACCGGGCTGGCCAGCTTCTCCCGGTGCTGCCAGTACACCCCGAAGATCGGCGGCATGTAATATCCCTGCAGGAAGACGTGGCCCAGGCCGTGTGCGGCGAGAAAATCGAAATACTCACTCCGCAGCCAGTTCGGATTGCGGATCTCGACGCAGTAGCGGAAACCCTCCGGCAGTCCCTGGCGGAAGACCTCGAACAGTTCGAGGAAATGGTGGAGGCTGGTCATCTTCTGCCGGCTGAGGTATTCGAACTGGAACATCAGCGGGCCGATATGCTCGCCCAGCGGCTCGATGGCCTGAAGAAAGCGGGCCATCAGGCCGGTGGAGAGGAAATGCGGATTGGGGACGAGAAGTGCACCCTTGCCCTTACTGTAATGATGGGTCAGGGTGATGCTATTCGGCACCTTGATGCTGAAGAGAAATCCCGGCGGCACCGAATCGGCGTACTCCCCCACGACGTCGGCCCGGGGCAGGACCGGCACGTCCTTGTCGAACAGCGACCAGAACCACTGGTCGACCTCGACGGTGGCGTAGCGGCGGCTGTACTGCGCCAGCAGGTTGCGGCCTTCCTGCCGGGAATAGACCAGCCCCTCCCAGGAATCGTATTTCCAGCTGCAGGTGCCGATTCTGATCAGATCTGTCCTGTCCATGGTGAAGACAATAAGCGGATTTTGAGGCGGGGGCAATGGAACAATGGCGGGATCGCCGCCGTTAGATATTTTCTTTACCCGACGCGACCATCCGGCCTTCTTGCGCGCCGATGCAGAGCGAATCCGAGAGGTCGCCGGTTTTATCTTCCGCGGCACCGATTACATGGTATTGTCGTCTATCGGGTCCGCGCCGCAGTCTGCATCCGAAAGCGGTAGCGACTGCAGCCCTGACGGCAGGTTGAACGGTGGCTGGGCGGGACCATGGAAGACGAGGGTAGCCCAGACTGGCGGTTGCAGACGGTGGTGGCGGACAGATTCTGCTTTCCTGCAGGTCTTGAGTGATTCCAATCGAGCAGGGCAAAAACCGGTATGATGCCATATCAACGGTTATGGGGAGGGTTGGAAAAAATGGCAAAGGACAAAGGATTCAAAGGCGAGATGGTTACGGCCGACGAGGCGATCTCGACCATCAGGAACGGCAGCCGGATCTTTATCGGTTCGGGCTGCGGCGAACCCCGGCATCTCATCCATAGCCTGGTGGGCCGACGGAATCTGCAGGACATCATGGTCTTCCAGATGCTGGCCCATACCCTGGCCGATTATCTTCATGATCAATCTTTCCTCGAGCGCTTTTCAATCAAACTCTTCTTTGTGCCGATTGCGATGCAGCAGGCGGCGTTCGAGGGCAAGGTCGATTACATCCCCATCTACCTTTCCCAGCTGCCGCAGCTGTTTCGCAACAAACAGATCGGCATCGACACGGTCCTTATCCAGATCAGCCCTCCCGACTCCTTCGGCATTGCCAGTCTCGGCGTCTCCGTCGATGTCACCCTGGAAGCGGTCAGAAACGCCAAGACGGTCATTGCCCAGGTCAACCCGCGGATGCCCCGGACCCATGGCGACGGATTTCTGCATATCGACGATATCGACTATCTCGTTCCCTTCGAGGAGGAACTGATCAGCATCGATCAGGAAACGGTCGACGAAGAAACGGCCGCCCGCATCGCCCAGTATGTCAAGGAGCTGGTCGATGACGGCAGCACCCTGCAGGTCGGCTACGGCCACATGCCCTATGCCCTGCTGCGCTATTTCGACGACAAGAACGACCTCGGCATCCACACCCACATGATCTCCGACGCCTTCATCCCGCTGATCAAACAGGGGATCATCACCAACAAGCAGAAAAATTTCATGACCGACCGGGCCGTGGCGACCTTCTGCATGGGGTCGAGGCTGGCCTATGATTACATCGACAACAACATCCAGTTCTATTTCGGCACGGCGGACTGGGTCAACACCCCGGGCATCATCGGCAAAAACGATAATTTTATCTCCATCAGTTCCGCCCTGGAGGTCGATCTGACCGGCCAGGTCTGCTCCGATTCGGTCGGCCGGCAATTTTTCAGCGGCACCGGCGACCAGGCCAACTTCATCCGCGGCGCCAATCTGTCGAAAGGCGGCTTTTCGATCATCGCCCTTCCCTCCACCGCCAAAGGCGGCCAGGTTTCCCGCATTGTCGCCAACCTCAGTGCCGGGGCCGGAGTGGCGACGCTCCGCGCCGATGTCAATTTTGTCGTCACCGAGTTCGGCATCGCCCAGCTCAAAGGCAAAAGCATCAGTCAGCGGGTCATCGAGCTGTGCCAGATCGCCCATCCCGATTTCCGCGAGAGCCTGGTGAAGGACGCCAAAAAGAACCATTACATCTTCCCCGATCAGCTGCCGCCGCTGGCCGAAGACCTCATCTTCATCGAGGGGTATAAAAGTCGAACACACCTGAAAAACGGCAAGACCATGCTGGTTCGCCCGCTTCTGCCGTCGGATGAGATCGCCTACCGCAATTTCTTTTATTCGCTGCAGGCAGAGACCATCTTTCTGCGTTTTTTCTATACGGTTAAAATCTTTTCCCGGAAAATGGCGCAGGAACACTGGGCCAGCATCGATTACCGCCGCAATATTTCACTGATCGGCATCGTCCAGAGCAGGGGCAATAAGGAGATCGTGGCGATCGGCAGCTACGCCAGAATGGATGACACGTGGGCCGAGGTCGCTTTTGTCGTTCGGGAGGATTTTCACAACCTCGGCATTGCCGGCTATATCTTGACGGAACTACAGAAAATCGCCTCGGCAAACGGCTACGAGGGCTTTTTTGCAACGACCCTGGCGAAAAATAAATCGATGCTCCATATCTTCCAGAAATTTTTTCCTGATGCCAGGATCACCGCCAAAGAGGGCGAGATCGAAATCTGGATGAAATTTCCGCAGCAACAACCGCCGATCGATACTGCGGAAGATTCCTGATCAGGAGGAGCCTTTCAATGATTGCCCCTCCGGACCTCATGCACCTCCCGTCTTCCAATCGAGGACGGCGGTTATCGGGTAATGGTCCGATGGGAACAGCTGCCCCGCGTGGGAACGGTCGATCCCTGCCTCCACCACGCGGAAATGACCGGAGACCAGGATCCAGTCGATGGGCGTCCGCTCCTCCTGCCGGCCGAAAGCATGAAAGGTCGCCTCATCCTCCCCCGGCGGACGGACCTGGCGAAAGGCATCGCTCAACATGGTGTCACCGGTCAGGAGGCGGTAGGCCTCCGAGTTTTTATCGGCATTGAAGTCGCCGGTAACGATGAGCGGGGTCTGTCGAAGGATCGACTCGAGCCATTGCCGCAGGCAGCGGGCGTTGCCGACGATCGCTGCCGGTTGATAATCGAAATGGGTGTTGACGTAGGTCAGCACGGCGCCGGTGGCGCGGCAGGCCAGCCTGGCCCAGCTCACCGTTCGCGGATAGGCGCTGTCCCAGCTCCTGCTGCCGCACACCTCCGGAGTCTCGCTCAGCCAGAAGCAGCCGCGGTCGAGCAGCGCGAAGGCCGATCGGCGAAACAGCAGCGGGGCCATCTCCAGGGCCGTATCGCCGGGCCCCTGGCGATGGACGCCGTAGAAATGGTAGTCCGGCAGGCTCGAGCGGACGAAATCGGCCTGGTCGTCGTCGCGACACTCCTGGAGCCCGAGCAGATCGGGGCTGAAATCATGAATCCGGGCAAGGGCGAGATGCCGGCGGTGGTTCCAGTGATTGTCGCCGTCATTGGCGCGGCCGTAGCGGATGTTGAAGCTCATCACCTTGATCATGACAGGTCCCTCCCCCTCGATCATACCGTGAGATTCGCGGCCCGTTCCAGGGCCCGGCGCATCCCCGCGAACTGCTCCGGCCGGCTGAGGTCGGGAAAGAACCCCTGTTCCACGCAGTCTCGATAACACCACTCCGGGGTGGTCTCGGTGCGATAGGTCCAGAAGAACCAGCCGGCGTATTTCTCGAAGGTCAGCAGCTGGGCCGAGGCATAGCCGCGATAGGCCGCCGACATCTGAAACTCGTCCATCGCCTCCAGGGCATGGTTGAAGGGGCCCTCGGCCCAGAGGGAAACAACCTTGAGGTTCATCCCCAGACTCCATTCACCGCAATAGATCTGATAACCGGATGCGCGGATAATCTCGTCCGCCTCGGCGCGCCACTCCACGGCGGCCTTGCGGATATGGCCGAAAATATCGAGGTCGATGTCGTTCCGGACAAAGCACTGGTAGCGGTGGATATCGATGGCGACATTGGAGAACTCCGGCTCCTGCAGAAACCCGGCATACTCCCGGAAGGAGCGGAAGCCGTCATGGAACACCACCGTCACCCGCTCGGGCGGGCAATGACGGCGGATGCGGTGGTAGGCATCAGTCGTGTAGCGCTGCAGCAGCTCGGTGGGGACATCCCAGCGCGGCTCGTTGAGCACCTCGATGCCGTGCAGCGCCGGATGGTCGGCATAGCGCTGCGCCAGCCGCTCCACCACCTCCAGGGAGTGGTCGATATACTCCTCGCTGGTATGCCACTCGCAGATGCCCAGCATGCCGCCGTTGTCGAACCCGTTCTGACAGCCCGGGGCGGCATGGAGGTCGAGGACCACCCGCAGGCCGAACTCCCCGGCCCACTGAAAGACCTGATCGACGATCGCCAGCCCTCCCTCCACAAAGGGATAGCGCACCTCCTGGTAGCGGCGGTGGTAGGGGTAGTCCTTGCCGAACAACCAGTGGCCGACCGGCAGGCGCACCGCATTGATGCCGGCGCCGGCCAGCCAGGCGAAGTCGTCGCGGGTGATGAAGGTGTTCCAGTGGCGGTGGAGGCGCCGGGTGGCCTCGGCCTCGCCCAGCTCGACGCAATAGGAGGTTTCGTCGGTGGCCTTCAGCCCCGCGAACAGGCTGGGGGTGATCCATTTCTCCAGCACCAGCCAGCCGCCGAGATTGACGCCGCGCAGTTTGCCGCCGTCGAACCTGTCGCCGTTGTCATGCATCGTTGAGGTCGTCATAAGGGGGATCTCCAGAAAAAAGGATTACAGTTCCAGCCTGCGCCGGTGCAAAGCGGCGTTACTGGGCATGTGGGAAATCGTGAGCAGGGTGGCATCCGGGAGCTGGTCACAGATCAGCCGCATCATCTGCTCCTCGTCCTCGGGTTCCAGGGAGTCGAAGGCCTCCTGCAGAAAGATCCACTGGGGCCGATTGAGCAGCAGACGGACCATGCCCAGTCGCTGCATCTCCTGCCGTGAGAGGGTATGGGCCCACCTCTCGCTGTTGTCGAGTTTGTCGATCAGGTTGGTCAAGCCTGCCAAACGCATCGTCTCCAGGAGATCCTCTTCGGACAAAACCTGGTGGGATGACGGATAGCAGATGGCGTTGCGCAACGTGCCGGTGGGCAGATGCGGCCGGGGCGGCATGAAAAAGAGGCGGCTCCCTGCGGGGAGCTCGATAACGCCGCTGCCCCAGGGCCGGATCCCGGCGATGGCGCGGAACAGCTTGGCCCCGGTAAAGGGGTTGCCGCTGACCAGGACACGCTCGCCCTGGCCGATCTCCATATTGATGTTCTGCGCCACGACCGTCCCGTCGTATTTGACGAGGCTGAGATCGCGGAAGGCCAATACCGGGCGCTCGCCACGCTGCACCTTTATCACATGATCCGGCTTGGCAAGCTCCGCATCGAGATGACCCAATACCTTCAGCAGGTTCAAGATACGTTCCACCGAGGCACGCCACTCGGCGATCCCGCCGGCGTTGTTGACCGGCCAGGAGAGGGCGGAGGCCATGTGCTGGAAGGCCTGGGCCGATTGCATCAGCGTCCCCAGGGTGATGTTTCCCAGGATGTAGCGCGGGGAGGACACCAGGATCGGGAAGGCCATGGAGAACACGGAATAGCCGGTGGTGAACATCAGGATGTTGCGCCAGGCCCTGGTCTGGGCGTTCCAGATCAGCCGTATTGTGTGGAACAGTTCCCGAAACTGGCGCCGCTCGTAGGGCTCGCCCCGGATCAAGGCGATGGCCTGGCTGTTTTCCCGCGCCTCCAGCAGACTGGCACGGAAATTGGCCTCCGCCGACTGCCGCTGATTGGTGGCGCCGGTCAGGGGCCGGCTTACCTGCCAGCCGAGCCAGGAAGCGGTCGCCGCGTACACGATCGCGATCCAGACCAGATGCCCATGGATGGGGAGCCGGGCAAATCCCAGGTCGAGGATCACCACCCCCGACAGCGACCACAGCACCTTGGTGAAGCCGACCAGCATCAGGATGCTGTAAAACAGCGAGTGGGCCATACCGACCGCCGACTCGGTGGCGATGCGGCAGTCCTCGGCGATGCGGCCGTCCGGGTTGTCGTGCTCGCCCGGCAGATGCGAGATCAGATAGTGGGCGCCGTCCTTCATCCAGCGGGTGAAGACATGTTCGGTCATCCAGTCGCGCCAGGAGATCATCAGGTTGCGCTTGACGAACAGATGCGAGCCGGTCAGGACGATGCCGCAGACGAAGAGGATCGCCAGCTTGCCGATCTGGGTCATGAGATCGGCCATGGAGTGCTGCTCCAGGGCGTTGAACAGGCCCGCGCTCCACCGGTTGAGCAACACCGCCATGACCATCTGCAGCATGGTCAGTACCGCCAGGAGAAGAGCGGCGCCCCGAATCGTCCGCTTCTGCTCCGAACACCAGAACTGCTTGGCCAGGCGAAGGAATTGGACCAGAAAATGGCGGGAGTCAGGCATTGGGAATCACGCACTCCAGGTTGAAAGAACGCCGGGCAATGGCGGGTTACACCGTTTGTGGCGACAGGGTGGGCAAGGCCTCCAGATACCGCCGGGCCGTCTCTCCGCTGAAGCCATTGTTCTCTATGACCTCCCGGTAAAAAAAGGCGCTGGGCTTCGGCGTGCGGCGGAAGGTCCGGAAGTCGACCGCTACCAGGCCGAAACGGGGGATGAAGGTGGTCCACTCGTAATTGTCCATCAGCGACCAGTAGAAGTAGCCGCGCACATCCACCCCGCGCTCCATCGCCTCATGGAGCGCCGAGAGGTGCAGCGCCAGGTAGACGATGCGGAAGCGGTCATCGTCGGCGGCGCAGCCGTTCTCGGTGATGTAGACCGGATAGTCGCGCAGCCGCTCCAGGTTGGCGATCAACCCCTCGGGATACATCTCCTCCAGGTAGAAATGCATCGGAATCATCCGCAACTGCTTGTGGCGGAAGCGGGGACCGTCGAGCCGGGCGAGGCGGGCGTCGACCATGTGGCGGGTATAGTAATTGATTGCCCAGCAATCGAGGGCGCCCTTGACCTCGGGGGCGTATTCGGCATCGACGCCCGGATAGACGAGCTCCCCGGTGCGCAGGGCGTGGAAGAAAAACTCGTTGGTGGTGAAATCGGCGAAATCGGCCATGCGCCGGTCCAGGGTGTCGTGGAACCGGCGCGGAAACCAGTGGATGAAGGCATGGGCACTGCTCACCGGGGCGGCCGAGTACTGCTTGATCAGATGGTATCCCAGGGCATGGGCGCGCAGCATGTTGAACTTGAGGGGCGCGATCGCCGGCCCCGCCGTGAGTCCACCCAGCTGGTTGAACTCGTTGATGACGGTCCAGCCGCTGACGAAGGGAGTGATCTTGGGCAGGAGAAAGGTGAGGTAGCGCTCGAAATAACGGCGGTTGTCGGCCTTGCCGAAGCCCCCCAGCTGGTCGAACCAGCGGGGATGGGTGAAGTGATGCAGGGTGACGAAGACCCGGATGCCCTTCTGCACCAGGCGTTCGAGGAGATCGAGGTAATGGGCCGCCGCGGTGTGGTCCCACTGCCCCTCCAGGGGTTCGATCCGGCTCCATTCGATCGACATCCGATAGGCCTGGTGGCCCAGGGCGGCAATCAGATCCACGTCCTCCCGATACAGGCGATAGTGATCACAGGCCTTGCCGGAGGGGGCGCGTACCGTGCGCTCCGGGTCTGCCGCGTAAAACTCCGGCGCCTGCTCCTTGTGCCACGCCTGGGAGTGGGTGTTGTCGCCCTCGATCTGATGGCCGGCGGTGGCGCTGCCCCACAGGAAACCGTCGGGAAAACGGATCAGCGGCAGACTGAAAATATCGTACATACTCGCGCCCCTTGGAGGATCTTTACAAACCGAAGCTGTGGTCGAAGGCTGCGGAAGCAGCCATCTCCGCCGCCCTTCCACCACCGACGGCACCTTGATAAACTGGTATATAAAACCGCCGTTCCAGTCAATAACCTTTTGAGAGTGAAGAAAAAATACGCGCCGCACAGAGGGCGTTCACGGGCGGGGGCGAAGGGCCAGACAAACCGGCGGCCTCCGACGAGCTCACTCCGGCAGTTGTCCCAACTCCGGCCGACCGATATCTGGCTGGAATACCTGTTGCGCCAGGAGGAGTATGGCCACTGACCATCCCCTCCCCAGGCAGTGGTGCTCTGCTGCTGAAGATTTGACTAAAGTTTGTGGCGGGATGGCGTTGAACCGAAAACCCTGTAACGTGGTTGCTCGGATTGATTGGAATCGTGACCGGTCAGAGACTGGCGCGCCGATCAACTCGACCATTATCAACGAGCATTTCGGAATTGCCCCCAGGGTCGCCCTGTCCGGCGGAGTCGACCAGCCCTTCCCAGTAATCGTATTTCCAGCTACAGGTACCGCTTCTGATTAGATCTGTACTGTCCATGCTTAGGACTCTGAGGTCGCAGTAGACGGTCGCAGCAGACACCGGCAATGGTCTATATTCTGTATTTCCCTACCATCTGCCCAGCTCCGTTCCTCTAAACGAACTGTCTTCGCTATGCCCGCCAGAAATGGCGGAAGGTGGACAATTGACACCGGGGCTCCGGAAACGACATGCGACTTGCGGCTGCGGTATCCAAGGGAATCATGAAAGTTACCGAGAATCGGTATTCATTTTGTCAGCAGAGTTATATGGTTTCACAGATGGAAGAACGGAGTGTCATCTTTCGCCTCTTCACCCAGACGCTGAGAGATGGCAGTAAGCGCCTGATCTTCAGTAGCAAAGATGTTCTGTTCCCCAATAAGGTTGTAGAGCTTGGTGGCGCGCATCACATCAAGAATCTGCTTCTTCAGCCCGGAAAAGACGAGTTCCACGCCCGACTCGCGTAGCTGCACTACCAGATGGTGGATCATCTCCTCACCGGAAGAATCGATATAGTTAATGGCGTCACCAACTATCAGAAGATATTTCGCCTTCTTGTGTTCCGCAACCGAAACCAGGACAGCATCCTCAAAGTGAGATATGTTGGCGAAATAGAGCGAGCCGTCAAATCGAATGGCGGTCACCAGCGACGAGGTTGTCAGGTTGGGATTGATCTTGATGTCCCGCAGGGTACCGTCATTGTGCCGACCGAGAACGGCAACACGTGGAGCCCTGCTACGGTAGAGATAAAGCCCGATGGACAGGGCGGTGCCGATCATGATGCCCTTGTCCAGATGAGGCGCGGCCAGCAGAGTGACAACGAAAGTGACCAGGGCCACGATGCCGTCGGGGCGGCTGGCTTTCCAGGTATGCTTCAGCGCCTGGGGAGTAACCAGGCCGGTGACCGCCAGCAGAATGATCACAGCCAGTACGGCCTTGGGCAGATGGTAGAGGAAGGGCGTGAGGAACAACAGGGTGGCGGCCACGAAAATCCCGTTGAACACCATGGCAAAGCCGGTCTTGGCGCCGGCCTGCAGGTTAATGGCCGAGCCGGTGAAGGAACCGCAGGCTGGATAGGCCTGGAATAAAGAGCCGCCGATGTTAGCCAGGCCCTGGCCGATCAGCTCCTGGTTGGGGTCGATGCGTTGTTTGTTCTTGCTGGCCATCGCCTTTGCCATGGAAATGGATTCCATGAAGGCCACCAGGGAGATGATCAGAGCCGCGGTCAGCAGTTGCAACACAGCATCGAGGCTGAAAGTGGGCAGGCGGAACGAGGGCAGACCGGAGGGGACTTTACCGACGACATCGCCACCACCGACGAGCTGGATTTCTCCATGTTCGATCTTCTTAATATGCCACTTGCGGCCATCGGTAACAATCTTGTCCGGTATATTATCTGCCAGATACAAGACTTCCGGCATATTTTCCCCGACCTTTGCTCGGACGAAATACAGCCGGCGAATTGTGTGCAGGTGTTTACTGTTTTCCACCTCTAAGGCATCTATATCGAGTTTCATCAGGTCAATCTGGTGCCGAAGGTCTGCCGCCAGCCGAGTGTCGTGCTTTTTCTCTGCCTGTCGTAACTGCCCGGCAAGGCTGGTTGCGGCTGCACTCAACTCTCCGATTCGCGTAGCGGCGTCATCGTAGGCAGCCACCAGTTCACGGGCAGCCGGCGTGACGATATCGCTGGCCAGCCCACTCGATTTGTGCTCGAACCCGATGATAAAACTGACCATTGTGGTGACGGCCACGGCGATGAGGACACTGGCTTTTGACAGCGCCGAAATCTTTTTCATGGCAAGCATCAGGATGAGACCAAAAATCGCCATGGCCAATGTGGGCAGGTGCGTCTGGGGCAGATATCGCAGCATTTCCCAGATGTCCTTCAGGAAAAAGTCGCTGCGTCCCTTTGGAATACCGAGGAGCATGTCAATCTGGGAAAGGCCTATGATGATGGCAGCGGCGTTCATGAAACCCAGGATAACAGGATGCGAGACGAAATTGACTATGCTGCCGAGTTTGACTACGCCAAGTATCAGCTGGATGAGTCCCACCAGCAAAGTAAGGAGCAGGGCCAAACCGATATATTCTTCACTATGAGGCAGAGCCAGTGGCGTGACGGCGGCGGCGGTCATCAGTGAGACAATGGCTACCGGCCCGGTGGCCAGCTGCCGCGACGACCCCCACAAGGCACCGAGAATGGCGGGGACAAAGGCGGTATACAGACCGTAATAGAGCGGCAGCCCGGATAGCTGGGCATAGGCCATGGCCTTCGGAACCAGCACCAGGGCCCCGGTTATGCCGGCGATCAAATCGCCCCGCAGAATGGTGGAGGAAACCGGAAACCACAGGAGAAAGGGAAAGAAACGCAACAACAACCTGTTCGACATGAGACAACCTACCAAAATCAATTGATGAAAGAGCTACCGGAACTCTTTGTGTCAGTCTACACCTCTCCTCCGACCCAAAACACGACCATGGGGTCGAAGGGGATGGGGCCCCCCTCAGCCTGTCACGACCAGTACCGCACAGTGGGCTTGACCGATAACTTTTTCGGTCACTCGCCCCATGAACATCTTGGCCATAAATGTCTTGCCCCGTCCCCCCATCAGGATCATGTCCACTTCTCGATCTCGCGCAGCCTGCACAATGAGTTCAGCTGGGTTGCCTACCTGTACCAGAGGTTCGCAGACTGCCCGCAGACCCTCCTGGCGGCACTGGGCGCAGACCTCGTTGACCATTGCACGGGCATCGGGTTGTCCTTCATCTTTTTTTACCACCGATATGACCGTCAACCGCTCCATGGTTGTACATGTTCGACTAAGGCTCAGGGCCTCCTGTGCCGCCATTCTGCTGTTGGGGGAACCATCCATGGCAAGCAGGACATGAGCGCCGGTGAGAAGGAAATCCTCTGGCACCACCAGAACGCGCGGGAAGCCCTGGCCGATGACCCTCGCAGTCATGCTCCCCACCAGTAAAGACAGGGGGCCGGTTTTGCCGTGCCGGCCCATGAGAATTGCGTCAGCATTACGTAAACGGGCCTGATCGACTATGGTCTTTTCCGGTTTGCTGGAGCCCACCACCACGACCTCAATCTCCACCCCGCTGTCCTGTGCCATTTTGCGAATCTGGTCGAGGTGGGGGTCCATCTCCTGCTGGCGCTGCATGACAGTCGAATTGGCAGCTTTGATCGATTCAGCCTCGGTATGCACGACATGCAGGACGACCACCCGGGCGTGGCAAGCCTGGCCAAAAAATATTGCCTCCTGAATAGCCCCATCACTGAAATGGGATCCATCGGTAGCCAGCAACAGGGTCTTGGCCTGGCCCAGAAGACTGGTAGAAAATCTTTCCATGGAGACTCCTTTTGATTTGAAGATGAATAGAGTCAAGATTAGCACCAGCGTACCACTTACACAAGCTGTCCAGGTACGGTTATCAGGGCAGGACCTTATATCGATGAATGGAAGCGATCCGGCCTGACCCGGCAGGACGGTTGCCGCAATAACGGTATCGCCTTGGCAACCTTCGGCTCATGGCGCCGCAAACTAAAGGCAAACGAATCAGAAAGGCCGCTGCCACCGTAGCGGAGTATCTGGTCTTTGTCGATGCCGACACCCGGATCGAGCCGGCGCTGCTGACCAGGGCACTTCACCTGCTTCGCGACGAACGCTGCTTCGGCGTCGGCGCCGTTGTCCGTTTCGAGGGCGAGACCAGTGCAGTCGGCCGCCTGGCCATCGATCTGAGCATAGATGAAGGCACGCCGACCTCTGTTCGGCTGTGGTTTGCGTCACCGTTAAACCCGCCGTCGATTCAACGGCCTAATCCGGACGGTAATTACATGATGATGTGGTCACCAGGAAAGCCTTTCTGACCTTGGGTCTGGCTGGCCTTCCGACTCTCTTGCTCCCCGCCGCCTTCCGCTAGTCGGATGAACCAAACAAGTCCCCTTTATGCCTTTTTTTCAGACGAGCGAATCGCTTTTCGACTGCGCATCCCCTGCTGCAGGGGGCGGGGCAGTTTCGGGCATGAATTTTTTCACAAAGTCGCTGATCGCTTCCTGTTGACTGGCAAGACTTTCTTCCATGACCTGACGATAGGTATGTTCATCGAGTGGAAGCTCGAGCTCGGCGCGTATGGCAGACAAAACGGGGATAACCGCCTGTCCGAGGCTGGTTGTATGGACAGCGCATTCGCGCATAAACTCCAGTTGTTTCGGGTAAAGGGCTCCAGTCAGTTCAGTGCGGCGCGACAGGCAGTCCTTGATTCGCAGCTATTCAAGCTCGAATTGTTCCTGCAGATTCTTCCAGCCCTGCTCATCGACTACGCCCTCGATGTTGTGCCGCTTGATCAGTTCCAGGATGTGATCCCGTGCTTTTCCGAGTTCGGCGATCTGGCCATCCAGGATGGCGATGGCATTCTTTTCTCTGAGCAGATCATACCTTCTGGCAAAAAGCATGAAATACAACGCGCCGAGCTTGCTGGTGAAACCAAGGAAAGCCTGCACTGTATCGATGCGGGCGATGACGTGCACCTTGGAAATTGCCGGGGCCTTTTCCGCATAAGCGCTGGTGATCTGGTCGTTTGAAAGGTCAAAGTTGGCCAGGCGGCCAATGGCTTCCATACCTGCGGCAACCGCTTCAGCGGCGGCAAGATAGACATCCTTCCGCAATGCCATTTCCCCGTCCCGTATCTTTTGCTTTCTCGCGTATTCGAACTGGGTGCGGAGCCGGCGGTCACTCGCCCGGTTCGCAATCGCCACGCCGGCGAGCGAGAAAAACGAGCCAATGACAACACCCCAGAAGGATGATGGTATCTGTTGAATAATAAGAAAAACGTCCTGAAAGAAATTCATGCTGAACAACATGACGTTTAACCTGACGCGCCCGGGCTTCCCGCGACCAGGTTTTTGGGATGCGACAGGCGGTGTGCCCGTCAGTAATAGGTCCCCTTGACTCGGTAGTTCTCCCGCCGTTCGACTGCCAGTTGGCGGGCGTATGTGTCGAATGCCGGACGGTCCTCAAAATACATCTTCACAAAATCGCGAATCTCCTGAGAAAGACTATATCAAAGGACTTCTTTGCCACCTCCGCGAGGATGTACTCAACCGCTTCCTGAACCGATACCGCGCCAGGCGGCGGAGCTGATTTGCCGAAGATAGCCGTCGCCACATTGCCGGGGCAGATGACGCTGAAAGAGATGCCCTCGACCTCCAACTCGTATCGCAGGGATTCAGTCATTTTCACCACGGCAGCCTTTGTGGCGACATACAACGCCTGATACGGCACCGGGACGAGTCCCGCGACGGAGGCGGTGTTCACTATATGTCCGAAACCCTGCTTCCGCATAAGTGGGAGAGCGGCATAGGTGCCATAGATCACCCCCATCTGATTCAGGTTCACTATGAACTGCCAGAGTTCAGCGGTGACCTGTTCCGTGGGAATTGTCATACCCATGCCCGCGTTGTTGAACACGAAATCAAGGTGCCCGTCATGGTTGGTGGCGCTGCTGATGAGCTTTTCCACCTGCTCCCGGTCCGTCACGTCGGTGGGCAGGGCAAACGCCTTCCCCGGAAAACGCTCATTGAGCACAGCGGCTTCCCGATTCAGGCTTTCCTCGTCCTTATCCGCCATATAGACAGCCATTGCCCCCCGTTCCAGGAGACCAGTGGCAATGCCGAGGCCTATGCCGGATGCGGCGCCTGTAACTGCTGCTACCTTGCCCTGGTAATACTCGTTCATCATGATAATCCTTTCACAATGTACCTTTCATGCCCGCTCCCCTGATAAGGAAATATACAAATCATGTATACCGACGAAGAAGAATTTGCTTTTATGTAATGATATGGGAAAGGGATTTAGCGAGTCAAGGTGATTCACAATATACGCAATTACGATCTGTTAACATTGATTTTGAATATTGCCGTAATTCTGAGAATTGATTGATGTCTAATAGCGGTATATTTCAGGAGGTGCATACAATGACGAACAACTGGCTTTTGCTTGATTCCAGGCTCCCGCTTGAGGTCGTTATTTTATTGATCTGCAGCATGTCGATGCTGATATTAGGGGCCCTCCTGTTTCCTGTGCATGCCGGGATCCTGCCATACTATGAAGGAGGGCTGTTTGGTCTGCTTCTGTTTGTATTTGCCCTGCAGACCATTACTCTTGGAAAAACGCCGTTTGGAGACACGGCCAGATCCTGGCTCGTGATTGCCGCAGGAACTGTAATCGCCGTGATAGGCATAGTTGCCTGCTTTATCCCGGATGCAATGGGAAGGGTTCCGCGAATGTTATTGATCAGCTTTTTCGGGATCGGGGGGATGTCGCTGCTTCTGCAACTCTTTCTTTCCAAGAGCAAATTCAGGATATGGCGCAGATACGGAGGAATCTTCCATCACCTGACCATCGCCTGCGCCCTCGTATACCTCTTCTCTATTGTGATGGCCGTGTTTCTCTCCAACACGGAATTTGCGACAACACCGCAGATCGCGTCAGCTGCCCTGATCTTTGGCCTTGCAATCCTGTATCTTGCGTGGGTTCTCCAGAAAATCTACAGCAACCAGCCAAGCCAGGGCGCCCTCCCCTGCCGGACAAAAGGAGGACTGCTTGCACCAGCTGATCTATCGATTGACAATATCCTGCTGCTGGTGCTTGGGTTGTTCATTCTGATTCTCGGGATTCTGCTGATTCCGGTGAATCTTGGGATGCTGCCCTTTTCCGGAAGCGCACAGCTTGGGTTGATGATGGTGATTTTTTCCGTTCAGATGATCGCCCTCGGCAACACGCCCATAGGTCCGTTCCGTCGGTCACGGCTGATAGTGATAACAGGGCTGGTCTTTGCAGCGCTTGGCATCACCTCATGCATCATCCCGGAAATTCTGGTTCCATCGCTCACAATGCTAATCGGATTCCTGAATCTCATCGGCGGAATTGCAGCAATCGTAAAAATCGTCACTCCGGCGCTGAAAGTACCTCAATCGCAATCAGCACCAGACAAAACCCAAACGCAGATTACCATGGCAACACTGACCATGAATATTCTCACGATCGCCTTTGGCGCATCAATGCTGATTCCGAATATCATACCAGGTTTGATCCTGGGAGCCGTGCTAACAGCAGACGGCTGCGTTCTGCTCTTTCTGGTCTCTCTTTTGGTAAAAATTGAACAGGGTTTCCGGGGCCAATTCTTCCCACGGCATTGCGAAAAGTAATTGCGTCCATCAGATGTTCACGGTTACGACGCTCCGCCTCAACATCGACACCAGTTCGTCAACGAGAACGGCGTCCCCATCTGAAGAGTGCCGTTCTTTTGACAATGATGAGCTTTCCTGCTCTAAAAAACTCAAAAATTTTTTACACATCTATCAGTGTCAACAATCGTTAGATTTTGTCATTTTTACGTAACCTGTTGACGTGCTTCTGATAACAGTTAATAAAAGGAGTGGATACGCTGGCTTGTTGTTTAAGCTGAAATCATAATTTTTTTCTCAGGGGGCGAACATCATGAACAGAAACCTTTGTTTCTCTTTTATGGATCGCCATTCTGGCTTTCGTTTCGACTGCAGCAGCTGAAGATCACTCTGCTGCGATTTATGAGAGGGCCGAAACAGTTTCTCTCTTACTACCGGCAGCCCCGGAGAACTCGGTTTACTCAAAGTTCTGGGCGAAGCCTTCGCTGATCAGAAAAATGTTCAGCACAAATGGGAAAAGGCTGGTTCCGGGGAGTCTTTGAAGTTTTTGAAAGAAAAACAAGTTGATATGATCATGGCTCACACTCCAGCCGCCGAAAAAAAGGCGATCGCAGAAGGATGGGCAGTAGTACCACCGAAACCAGCAAGGCCTGGATCTTGATCGTTACCCCCACCATTACCTCACCACCTCACCTCACATTAGGCGAGGGAAACAACGATTCCAGTTCGCCAAGAAAACATTGTTCACACGTCCATACACATCCCCTTTCGCCGGTGTCATTTGGGCCGGTTGAGCAGGGAGTACACCTTCACAATTTTACCAATCGGGAGGAGCATTATGATCAAATGTATTTCAAGTTTAAACGAAATTGCTATACCCAATAAGGCCGATATCAATTTCCAAGGAGGCAACGGGTGAAAAGAATTCTGTATTCAGTATTGGTCACGACTTTACTGATGTGTGTATCTCCAGTCTGGGCCGGTGATCCCACCTATATTCAGGGCAAGGATGTATTCATTGAGACAGGGCTTACCCAACCGGATCGCGTACCCACATGGTACGCACCGATGGTTGACGAGCCCTACGCGCCTGTTTTCGAGATTCTTGCAACAAGGGGCACTCAGGGAAGATACTACCCATACACCTATGCAGTGACGGTCAAAGACCTGGCAAAAATGCATGGACATGACTGCGAGGGACTTTCGCATGCGGCCGCTTGCTGCAAAGTCGCCATTGACATCCTTTTTCCTGACGGCATTATCGATCGCAGCGTGTTGTGGGGGATCACGGTGTGAATGACAACCGAAAATTGACCACCTGTGATTACCGAAATCTGACCACCCAGAGTTTATGAAAAAAGAGGGAGATGGGGGAGCACCCTGTGCAGTTGTTTCCGGGGGCAGGAGAAACGGAGGGAGCCGGAGGCGACTGGAGTTTCTCCTGCCCCCGGAAGCCCCCTCCGCTGCTGATGCTCTGTTACAACAAAGCCTGCTTATACAGTTTTCCTGCCATTTTTCGGTTGTAATTTATGCTCTTTCGTGTGACATCATAAATAATTACGGGATAATTCCATCCACCAAGAGTGATCAGCAAATTTCCTTCGAGATCGGTAATCATCCTGACACTTTCAGGATTCCTCGTTCCGTCAAACCATGTTGTAGTGCCTTCGTTATAATGGGCTGTTATCGTTTCCAATCGGCCCTTCTGTGGATTATATGCAATGACATCCATCTTCATTTTCCTTTCTTGACTTGTTGTCCTTTGAGGCTTTCTTTCAAACGAAAGCTGTCCCACAGACAGTTGATGATATGGGCTCTGTGGGTCAATCGATCGAGTAGGGCTGCCGTCATCACTTGATCGCCGAACACCTGGGTCCAGTCGGCAAAACCGAGATTCGTGGTAATGATCACCGACCCTTTCTCCTGGCGTTCGGCAAGCACCTGAAAGAGCAATTCCGCGCCTTCCTTGGAAAACGGGATGTAGCCGAGTTCATCGAGAATCAGCAAATCGTAACGAGCCTGCCGGCCAATGAGACGGCGAAGATCTTTCTCCTGACGGGCTTCGATAAGTTCGTTCACCAAACCATAGCAACTGACAAACCTGGTCCGGTAATTATTCCTGCAGGCCTCGATCCCGAGCGCAGTTGCCAGATGGGTCTTGCCTGTGCCGCTGCGACCAAGGAAAATAACATTGCGATGCCCTTTAATATACTCCCCTCCCGTCAACTCCCGTATTACCCGGATGTCGAGATCAGGAACGGCGGCAAAATCAAACCCTTCCAAGGTCTTCAGCAAAGGGAATTTCGCCTCTCGCACCCGGCGGTTGAGTCTGCTTTCCGCTCTGGCCTGGAGTTCGGCTGTCGTCAGATCCAGCAAAAACTCATCGTAGCCCGGGCCGCTCTCTTTGGCCTGGCGTATCTTGGCTTCCAGATCTCGAGCGGTGCTTGATAAGCTCAGTGCTTTCAGCGTTTCACGCAATTCGATACAGGTTGCATTCATCATTGCACACCTCCCAACACTCCATAAACGGTCACGTCAGGAGATGGCAGGCTCGGCCAATCGGCAAGCGGGGCAATGGTGGCTTTTGGCTCATTGGCGTATATCAGCAGATGCCGTACCCCCTCACTGCCGTAAAGGTTCTTTTCCAGGGCCAGTTCAACCGCAGCCTCCACGTCACCCGCCCTATATCGGCTGTACAGCATCAGCACGGTAATGAAATCCTTGATCCCTTTGGTTTCTCCCTGCATCCGGCAGAAACTCGCAAGCAATTGATGCAGCGACTGCGGCCAGTGTTCCCGCCATTGCCGAATCACTCGGGCACTGGAAAACGACATCGGACGTTGTTGAATCAGCTCCAGATAATGCTCCGGGGCAAGACTCCAGTTGTTGTTGGCAAACATGCGTTCGTGGACTGCCAGTCGTTTACCGCCGGAAAAAATCTCCACCCGGTCTACATGCGCGAGGATCTTCAGTCTGCGGCCTGCGTACTGCCATGGCACGGAGTATCGGTTCTTGTCTACCGTCACCGTCGCGTATTTATCGACCCGCGCCTCGTGCAACCGGATATTGCTGTAAGCCACTTCCGGCGTCTCAAGAAGATGACCTTTCTCGCCCTCGTAGAGTTCGGCAACACTCTCCGTGCGGCCGGCCATCTTATGCGATCCGTAGGCGAGGCAGTCACTGAGGAGTTTTTCGTTGAGTTCCTCAAGATTCTCGGCTTCCGGCACCGGGACCATATAGTTCCGCCGAGCAAAACCTACCAATCCCTCCACCCCACCTTTTTCGTTGCCGCTGTCAGGGTTGCAGAACCTTGCGGTAAAACTGTAATAGGCCTTGAATCTACCAAAGCTCTCCTGCTCAATACGCCTTTTACCTTGGAGAACCTTACGAACCGCCGTCGTTAAATTGTCGTAAATCAGCACCGGAAAGATCCCGGCGAAAAAATCGAAGGCTTTGATGTGGGCGTCAAAAAATGCCTGCTTACGCTCACAGGGATAGAATCGAACGAAGTGTTTTCCGGAAAACTTGCTCCGCATGCAGAAAAACTTCAACCGGACAGCTTCTCCTCCAAGAACCGCCTTCGCAGTGCCCCAATCAACCTCCGCTTCCTGGCCCGCATCAGGTTCGCATGGGATGAACACCTGGCTGGAAAGATCAAGACCCAACTCCATTTGCATCTCCCGCACAAACCGGCGGACGTTCGATTCACTCCCCTGGTAACCCTGTTCGACTCGTAATCGGTTGTATACTCGCCGGGCGGTATGGCGCTGCTTCCTCGGTTGTTCCTTGTCGTTTCTCAACCATTCTTCAATTATCGAACGATACGGACCTAGTACCGGAAACAGTTGCTGCTCACGTTCCTTGTAGCCCCACGGCTCACCTCGCAGAGCCTTTTTGATGGTGTTGCGCGAATGACCAGTTTGTCTGGCTAACTCGCTGATGTTCTTGCCGTAGACCCTATGGGCCGTCCTGAGGTATTCGTATTGATCCATTTCGAGCAACTCCTCACCTCCGCGTTGAATGTCAAAAAAATCAACATTCTAACCGAAAGTGCGTTGCTCTGGGTGGTCAGTTTTCGGTAATCACTACCCCACTTTCCTGGTCAATTTTAGGTTAGCACAACCATCACGGGGACCTCTCCTTGCTGGAGCGATGTCGTGGCCTTTCTTACCGGAGCCCGGATCCAGTACGGAAATCTTGGTTTCTTCAAAGAAAAAAAATACGGCCACGCGATCATTCTCTACCGGCAAGACACTGGTGTTGCTGTCCTCGCTACATGGAAGGAAGGGATCAACAACATCCCGGGAGAGCCGGTCGTGCTTCCAGGCAAAATCACCTGGACCCCCAAGGTGAGCGCCCAGGAAGTTCTGGAACTCAAAAAGGTGGTTAAGGACGCAGGAGGAAAACCTACCCCTTACCAGGTTGACCTGATGCGCTATCAACAATTTACGCATATTAACGACATATACAGTCGGCCCCTGGAGGAAAGCTACCAGACGAAAGTTGTTGAGAATTTCAAATGGGAAGAGTGGGTTGATTCGACCAAGACCGTTCAGAACCCCCACGTGCGGGCCGACATTCGCCTGAAGGATTACCCCTACAGGGGAGAACCTGTTGAAGGACCGAAATAAGGTATGGGAAAAGTTGGCGGTATTGTTCTAAACCCGTTCAAAACAGTGACAAAGAGGAGATATGTTATGCAGATGACGTTAGCGACAAAGATGTGGACATTTGTTTTATCCTGGGTTTCCTTGTCTTCATTGGGCAAACGAATGCCATGGCCGAGCCGAAAGGGACGGTTGTCATGTTCCATGCGGGTAGCTTGTCCATGCCCTTCGAGACCATGGAAAAGGCATTCGAAGCCATGTATCCGGGCGTGGACCTGCAACGCGAAGCCAGCGGCAGCCAGGCGGCGGCTCGCAAAGTCACCGACCTGAAGAAACCCTGCGATATCATCGCATCGGCTGACTTCAAGGTCATCGACAAGCTGCTCATCCCCACCTACGCCGACTGGAACATCCGGTTCGCCACCAACCAGCTCGTCCTCTGTTACACGGACAAGAGCAAGCATGCTGATACGATCACAGCGGACAACTGGTACGATATCCTCCAGACCAAGGGAGTCGTCTGGGGGCACTCCGACCCCAATGTCGATCCCTGCGGGTACCGCTCTCTGATGGTGCTCCAACTGGCTGAAAAATATTACAAAAAACCAGGTCTTTACAATATGATGCTGGCAAATCGTCCTGAGGCGAATATCCGGCCGAAATCGGTGGAACTGGTCTCTCTGCTCCAGACCGGCAACATGGATTACATATGGGAGTATCTTTCCGTAGCCGTGCAGCACGGACTCAAATATGTCGTGCTCCCTGACGAGATCAACCTGGGCGACTACCGGCATGACGACTTCTACTCCCAGGCCGTGGTCAAGGTCACGGGCAAAAAACCCGGTGAATTCATGGATATGAAAGGCGATTCGGTCACCTATGGAGTCACCCTGCTGAAAGACGCCCCGAACAAAGAGGCGGCCCTCGCGTTCCTCGCCTACATGCTCGATCCCAACGGCGGCCTTAAGATCCTCAAGGACCAGGGCCAGCCGCCGTTCATCCCCTGCCGGATACCCAGCGAAGCAATGCATTCAACACTGCCCACCGAACTGACCGGGCTGGTGGAAGTCAAGAACTGACGGGATGTCCGTGATGTCGAGGAGGGAGCCGTTCTACCTGATGTCGCTGTCCTGCGGTGTCGTCGTGCTGGCATTCATTCTTCTGCCGCTCGTCGAATTGCTGACGGCCCCCTCCCCGGCCATGCTCAGGGAAACACTCCAGGACAAGAATGTTTTCCTGGCAATCCGGCTGAGCATCTGTACTGCGGCTGCGGCGGCCGGCATCTCCTTTATCGTCGGAACACCGCTGGCCTATCTGCTCGCCCGTTCGCACTTCCGGGGCAAGCACCTCATCGAGGCCATCATCGACCTGCCGATCGTCATCCCCCATCCCGTTGTCGGTATCGCTATTCTCGGCGTTGCCGGGAAGAACCACTGGCTGGGGCAGATGCTTGCCGAACTCGGCATCAGGATCATGGGCAGCACCACCGGCATCATCACCGTGCTCACCTTCGTCGGTATACCATTCTACATAAACACCCTCAAATCTGGAATCGAGGCGGTTTCCCCCCGGCTGGAAAACGTCTCGCGAAGTCTCGGCGCCCCCATGTGGAGCACCTTTTTCCGGATTACCTTCCCGTTGGCCTGGCGCAGCGTCCTCGCCGGTTTGATCATGTGCTGCGCCAGGGCGATCAGCGAATTCGGCGCCGTGGTGGTCATCGCCTACCACCCGATGATCGCACCGGTTCTCATCTATGAACGCTACGAGGCTTACGGACTCAACTATTCCCAGCCGGTGGCGGTGTGGCTGGTCCTGGTGTGCTTGACGCTCTTTCTGCTCCTTAGAATCCTGACCTTACCGGGGAAAAAGGCGGCATGATCGAGATCAACGGGCTCGGGGTGGAACGTGGCGAATTCCGCCTGAAAGACATCAATCTAACCATCGACGACGGGGGATTCTTCGTCCTCATGGGCCCCACCGGTTCCGGCAAGACCGTCCTGTTGGAGGCCATGGCCGGCTTGGTACCGACCTCAGACGGCAATATTGCCATCGATGGTCGGGATATTACCCGCTTGCCGCCGGAGCGTCGGAGTATCGGCATCATGTACCAGGATTACGCCCTGTTCCCGCACCTGACGGTAGCCGGCAACATCACCTACGGATTGCGGTATCACCGGCACGACAAAAAAATCACGGACAAACGATTCAGGCAACTGGTGGACGACCTCGGCATCAGGCATCTGCTCAACCGTCGGCCGGGAACGCTGAGCGGCGGAGAAATGCAACGTACGGCATTGGCCCGCGCCTTGCTCGTGGAACCCCGGGTCATCATCCTCGATGAACCACTCTCAGCCCTCGACCAGCGCTTCCGTGAAGAGATCCGGCTGTTACTCAAACAGATCCACGCAACAACCGGCATCACCTTCTTCATGGTGACCCATGACTTTTCCGAAGCACTGACACTCGCCACCGGCGCGGCCATCATGAACAGCGGCACCATCGTCAGGACCGGGGCGATACGGGATATCTTCCAACGGCCGGGTTCGTCGTTCGTGGCCGATTTCGTCGGGATGAAAAACATCTTCCCAGCCACCTTCAGCGGCACGACGGCGACGCTGGGGTCCCTCCGCATCGAAATCCCCCATGCACACCATAAAGCCGGCGGCTATATCGCCATCAGGCCAGAAGACATCGTGATCAGCCTGAAGCCACTGGAATCAAGCATACGCAACTCATTTGCCGGCAGCATTAACGGTATTGTCGACCAGGGTTTTCTCTACGAAGTGTATATCTCCGTGAAGGACGCCACCTTCATCTCGCTGGTAACCAAGGGGTCAGCGGTCGATCTGGGCCTCGATATCGGCACGGCCATACAGGTCTGTTTCAAGACATCGGCCGTACATATCTTCTGACCCCATCCCAGGTGGAGAGGTCTTGGGAGACAAAGGAATTGATCTTTTGCCCAAGGCAAATGGGCCGATGCTGATGGTATGACGGGAACTGGCCGACCTCCCTGACTGGTCAGCCTGATGTTTTCCGACAGGTCCATTTGAGTTTCCAGGTTCAATGTCAATCGGCAGCGGTGAGCGCTGTTGAAAAATGCGGAGGTTGGAGATTAGCCCGCATTTCTCATCGAAACTCAATCCTGTCAAATTACAGCGGTCAATGGCCTGGAACTTCTTTGTTGGGATTTCAAACTACCGACTCAAT
>NZ_JACHEO010000008.1 GCF_014201505.1 Desulfoprunum benzoelyticum
TACAATGGTTGATCGGTTAACCTATATAGCCTTACAAACTCAGCCGGTCCCGCAGCGCCTGCTCAAGCTGGCTGAAGTTCGATGGTAATCAGAAAAAAAAAAGCGGCTCACCGTGAAGGGTGGCCGCTTTTTTTGTCTTCATCGCATTCCGTCTGCAACCCGTCGGAGGTTGGAGATCAGTTTTTCTGAATCAGCATCGTCGCCGGATCGAGACCGAGGCTGGTGCCGGGATGGACCGCACAGTCGTCGCATTTGAGGATATCGAGCTTCATCGCCTCACCCTCCGGCTTGATGATGAGCACGATGTCGAAGAGATCGTCGACCTCATGGCAGGGCGCCGGGACACCGTTGGCGCTGACGCGTTTATCCTCACGGTGGCTTACCGCCGAAAACCAGATCATCTTCAGGCCATGCTGCCCCATGAACCCGCGGAGTTCGACCATCGAGGCATAATCGTTATGCTCGAAGTCATAGCCGTCGATAATCAGGCATTCCGGCTTGTAGATATCCTGCTTGACCAGATCGTCCAGCCGCTCCTGGAGCTTGGCCTTCGTAAACGCGCTCTCCTTGAAGGTCATGATCATCCGGTTGCGCATGATCTCGGGAATCGATTCGATCTTCTCCCCATCGGTCAGCATCGACAGGATATCGTCGTACCATTTCCTGGTCTTATCGACGCTCTGGCCGATGGAGACATGGAGCACCTTGTTGCCGAGCAGCATGCAGTCCAGAGCGAACTGGACCAGTATCGCGGTCTTGCCGAGACCGGCACGGGAAATGACCAGGCCCATGCTCTGCAGCCCCTCGCCGGCCTTGTTGTCCAGGCCGAGGGCCCGGATCGGATTGTTGACTTTCACAGAATTGTCACCCATACACTCACCTCTTTCCTCTTCATTGTTCGACTGCCGCCGCCAACCAGGATTCCGCCACACCATCGTCGATGATTTCTATGTAGAATCTCCGGCAGCACAGATCAACCGTTCTTTTTCTCTTCCTGGTATTTCTTTACCAGTTCCTCGCTGACACCCTTCGGCACAGGTTTGAAGGTCGCGAATTCCATCGTGAATTCCGCCTTGCCCTGCGTCAGGGAGCGCAGCGTCGTGCTGTAGCCGAACATCTCGGAAAGCGGCACCTCGGCCTCGACCACCGTATAATTGCCCTCTTCCATCGAACCTATAATCATACCCCGGCGCTGGTTGATGCTGCCCATGACCGCACCCTGGAATTCGGACGGTCCTTCAACCGCGACCTTCATGATCGGCTCCAGTATAACCGGTTTGGCCTTCATGTATGCTTCCTTGAAGGCGCCGATGGCGGCCAGCTGGAAGGCGATATCGGACGAGTCGACGGCATGGAAGGCGCCGTCGTTGATGACGCAGCGGACGCTGGTAATCGCCGCGCCGCAGAGCGACCCTTTTTCGACGCTCTTCTGGAAACCTTTGTCGCAGGAGGGGATGAACTCACGGGGGATGACGCCGCCGACGATCTTGTCGACAAATTCATACTCACCCTCTTCCAGGGGCTCGATATAGCCGGCGACCCGACCGAACTGCCCGGAACCGCCGGTCTGCTTTTTGTGGGTGTAGTTGAAATCGGCCCTGCCGGTGATCGTCTCGCGGTAGGCAACCTGGGGCGCGCCGACCTCGACCTCGGCCTTGTATTCCCGCTTCATCCGCTCGATATAGACCTCGAGATGGAGTTCGCCCATACCGGAGATGATCGTCTCGCCGGTCTCATGATCGACGAAGGTCTTGAAGGTCGGATCCTCCTTCGTGAAACGGTTGAGGGCCTTGGACATGTTGATCTGAGCCTTGTTGTCGACCGGAATGACTGCCAGCGAGATGACCGGCTCTGGAATGTGCATCGAACTCATCGAGCAGGAAATCTGGTCGTTTGTAAAGGTGTCGCCGGAAGCACAGTCGATGCCGAACAGGGCGACGATATCGCCGGAACCGCACTCCTCGATCTCCTCCATCTCGTCGGCGTGCATGCGGACAAGGCGACCGATCTTGACCTTCTTGCCGGTACGGCTGTTGTAAATGGTGTCGCCCTTTCGAACCTGGCCCTGATAGGTCCGGACATAGGTCAACTGCCCATAGCGGCCATCCTCAAGCTTGAAGGCCAGCATGACGAGGGGATCGGCGGGGTTATTGGTGACCTTGAACTCGGCCTCGTTGTTTTTCAGATCGAGGGCGGTATTCTCGACATCGGTGGGGCAGGGCAGGTAGGCCTCGACCGCGTCGAGAAGCAGCTGGATACCCTTGTTCTTATAAGCCGAGCCGACAAAGACCGGGGTGAACTCGAGATTGATGGTCCCCTTGCGTACGGCATCGTAGATCAGGGCGGGATCGATGTCGCCGCCTTCGAGAACGGCCTCCATCAACTCTTCGGAGAACATCGAGACCTCCTCGAGCAGCGCCTGACGCTTTTCTTCGGCCTCCTCCGCCATGGTGGCCGGAATGGCCTCGTAACGCATCTTCTCGCCGTTGTCGCCATCGAAGTAGATGGCCTGCATCTTCACCAGATCAACCATCCCGACCAGGTCGCCTTCCAGGCCGATCGGCAACTGCAGCATATGGGCGTTGAGGTTGAGTTTCTCCCGCAGCTGCCGGGTCACCCTCTCCGGATTGGCGCCGGTCCGGTCGCACTTGTTGACGAAGGCGATACGCGGGACCCGGTAACGGGTCATCTGGCGGTTGACCGTGATCGATTGCGACTGGACCCCGCCGACGGAGCACAGAACCAGGATCGCCCCGTCGAGAACCCGCAGGGCCCGTTCGACCTCAACGGTAAAATCGACATGGCCGGGGGTATCGATGATATTGATATCGATATCCTTCCAGGAACAGAAGGTGGCCGCAGACTGGATGGTGATACCCCGCTCTTTCTCCAGTTCCATCGAATCCATCTTCGCCCCGACGCCGTCCTTGCCGCGAACCTCGTGGATGGCATGTATCCTGTTGGTATAATAAAGGATACGTTCGGTCAAGGTCGTCTTTCCCGAATCGATATGGGCACTGATACCGATATTCCGCACTTTTGTTAAATCTTTATTCATGATTATTGTCCTCTACCGCTTGTCGCAACCGGATCGGGTTTGCCCCGCTGCAAAAGGCGGCGGGGATTAAAACAGAAAAGAGTTACAGTTTACTGCAACCCCTTCGTCAACTGACAATGAGACACAACCAGACTCAGGAATGAGGATACTTTCTTTGGCCCCAGCAGGGCTTCAGGGAGATCTGCAACCGGGGTGGCCCCCGCTCAGGCATTCCGCCAGAATCTGACGAAATTCTTGGATATCTACAAAAATGCCAGACGAACCGCGCTTCCAATCGGTTCAACAACCAAGAATAAACCTGTTATTATACCCAGAGAAACCATCAATTGCCAATAATTTTTACACTGATGTTGATTTTCTCTCCCTTCCCGTCTGGTTGGAGGGTGACGACCGGCCCACCGGCAACGCGATCAAGGGAAGAGTGTAGACCTGGTCGAAGAAGAGCAATTAGACGATATTCTGATCGATTCGGAAGGATAACTGCCCTGCCGGTACAATGAAACAGGGCCCTGACCGCCGCAGCGTTTGACTGCGGCAGCCAGGACCCTGTCGTTCCTGAATGACGGCGACGCGTCCTATCAGTGATGATGATGGTGGTGGTCGCCATGGTGGTGGTGACCGGAATTCTCCTCTCCACCTCCGGCCTCCTCAAGCGCTTTATGAAGAAACTCGTTGACCTTCTGCATCTCGCCCACCGCGGCGCTGATATAGCCGGCAATCGGCGCCAACCCGTCATCCACCAAGGTTTCCTGCCATTTCTCATACTCGGCGGCATGTTCCTTGTTGTGATCAATCCAGTGCTGCAGCAGAATTCGTATCTTTTCAGTATTTCCCACGTGATATCTCCAAACAGAATAGAATTTTATCAGGTCGAGTATTCCCCTGCCCCTCAACTGAGCGACAGATAGACCTTTCCTCCAAGGAAATCAATACGTCGGAGGGCCGCCCCGACAATTTCCCGCGATCCTTCAAACAGGGTGGCGACGGCAATTCCTTGCTCGATCACATCCAATCGGGTCACGTTTTCGAACATGACTTCTTCCTTCCCTTCCTTCTCAACGACAACACGCATCTGACACATATCTTCCCTCACCTGTGATGCCACCCCTTGTCAACAGGGCGACGAAACGATCAATCGATGACCGGCCGCGGGAACAACCCGGCCCGCTCGACAATCTCCGGCACCTTCTCTTCCCATTCGATGGCCATGACGTGGAAACCAGCCACCCCCTTGACCTCTTTGAGACGCTGGATGGTCTCGACGGCGATGGTTATGCCTTCGGCCGCCTGCTTCTCTTTTTCGACCCCCGACAACCTCTTGATCAACTCCTCCGGGACATCCATGCCCGGCACCGATTTGCGGAGATACTTGGCCATACCGACGGAACGCATCGGGGTGATGCCGGCGAGGATGAAGACCTTGTCGTGAAGGCCGCGGTCACGCACGCCCTGCATCCACAGTTCAAACTTTTCGACATTGTAGATACACTGGGTCTGGATGAACTCGGCCCCGGCCGCAATTTTCTTCGCCAGGCGCGGCACCCTGATCTTGAACGGGTCGGCGAAGGGGTTGGCCGCCGCCCCGACGAACATGTTCGGCGGCACCTTGATCTCATCGCCGCTGAGGAACCTGCCCTCGTCGCGCATCCGTCGCACCGTCTGCACCAGCTGCATCGAGTCGAGATCGAAGACATTCTGGGCCTGCGGGTTGTCGCCGAAGCTCTGGTGGTCGCCGGACAGACAGAGGACGTTGTTGATGCCGAAGGAGGCGGCGCCAAGAATGTCGCTCTGCAGGGCGATGCGGTTGCGGTCGCGTACCACCATCTGCAGGACCGGATCGAGCCCCTGCAACTTCAGGTGGACGCAGGCGGCAAGGCTGCACAGCCGGGTCACCGAAGTCTGGTTGTCGGTGATGTTGATGGCGTCGACATGATTCTTGATCAGGTTGCCCTTCTTGATGATCCCTTCCGGGGCACTCGACCGGGGCGGACCGCACTCACTGGTGACGGCCAGCTGACCACTCTTCAAAACCTTTTCCAGTCTGCTGTTGGTTTTCAGGTCCACGGTTACATGTCCTCCAGCTTGAATGACCGGGGTCCGCCGGCTCTGTCCTTCGACCAGTCCTTGAGAGGGGGGATCTTTTCGTAGTCGTCGAGGCGCCCCAGGGCCTCGAGACGGTCGACGATCAGCTGCCAGGCGCAGTCGATCTCTTTGGAAATCTCGCACTTGCCGTTCGACGACCCGCCGCACGGACCATTCATCAGACGCTTGCAGCAGCGGCTGACCGGACAGACGCCGCCGGTGAGCCCGAGGACGCAATCGCCGCAGGCCTGGCATTTCTCGGTAAAATGACCGACGGCGATGACGTCGCCGAGGAAGGTGGTGTTCAGGGCCGGATAGACCGGCAGTGTCTGATATTTCGTCGCCACAAACTGGACCCCGATGCCGCAGGCCAGGCTGAGTACCGCCTCCGATCTGTTCATCAGGTCACGGACCGATTCGAAGAATTCGTGCTCGCACTGGCGCTCGATGCCGCTGTCGACAATTTCGATATCGACCTCCTCCTGGGTGGCCTTCATCCGCAGCAGCGAGGCGAGGATTCCGGCCTCCTTGTTGCCTCCCTGATGGCACACCGCAACACAGGTGTTGCAGCCGAACACCGTCAGCTGCTTATGTACTTTGACCATCTCCCAGATTTCTTCGAGCGGTTTCTGTTCTCCAACTATCATGGTCGTATGACTCCTTGTTCGTTAGGCACGCAGGATCGGTGGGCTGTCGACGACGGCTCCGCTACTCGCCATGCTTGAGCGACTCCTTCTTTTTCTGTCGGGCCAGCCAGATGGGTGAGGGCCCCAACGCAATGATCTTTTCGGTAAATTCATTGCAGATTTCGGCCCAGCGCGGTCCCATGGCGGCCGAGAGATTGTAAAATTGCAATCTCTCGGGATTGATCCCGATTGTGCGCAGCAGCCCCTTCAGACGTTTCACCCGTTTGGCCGCATTGGTATTTCCTTCCAGGAAATGGCATTGGCCCTCGAGTCAGCCGGCGACAAAAACCCCGTCAATGCCGCGCTCGAAGGCGCGTAATACGTAGATGTGATCAAGCTTGCCGGTACAGGGCAGGCGGATGACCTTGGAGTTGGGGAGGTACGAAAGGCGCATTACCCCGGCCAGATCGGCGGCGGCGAAGGCGCAGTAATGACAGGCGAAAGCAATGATGTTCGCCTTCCAGTCCGGGGGAATCTCGCAAGGTTTTTCCGGACTCTGCCGTTCCTCGATCTTTTCACCATCAGCTGTCATTGGTTGATTCCTTCCTCTGTATGTTAGTCGGCGCCGGTTACCGAATCGATCATCGCCAGAATCTGGTTGTCACGGAAGCAGTTGACCTGGAAGGCCTTGGCCGGACAGATGCCGGCGCAGATCCCGCATCCGGTGCATTTCACCTCGTTGTGGCTTACCCGGCCGTCCTCGTCGATAAACGGCGACCCGAAGGGACAGGCCCGGAAACAGGCCAGGCAGGACATGCAGATATCACGATCATGCTTGGCGATAATCCCTGAAACCGTCAGGTTGTCACGGGACAGCAGGGTCCCCGCCCGCCCGGCGGCGGCCAGCGACTGGCTGATGGTCTCCTCGAGGTTCTTCGGGGCATGGGCCAGACCGGCAAGGAACAGTCCTTCACTGGGAAAATCGACCGGCCGCAGCTTGACGTGGGCCTCCATGAAATAGCCGTCGCCGTTGCGGGTCAGTTTATAGGTCTGCGACAGCTGCTGGGCATCCTCCTGGGGCCGCAGGCCGGTGGAAAGAATCAGATAGTCGGCATCGATCTCCATCTCGCCGCCGAGGACCCTGCCGTCGATCCGCACCTTGAAGCCATTGCCGTCGACGATGATCTCCGGTTTGCGCTCCGGCACATACAGGAAGAACAGGACGCCGAGATCACGTGCCTGACGATAATAATCCTCTTTCAAGCCGTAGGCCCGCAGATCGCGATAGAGCACGACGACCTGGGCCTCAGGTTGCCGCTCCTTGATGGCGATACTGTTCTTCAGCGCGTCCTGGCAGCAGATCCGCGAACAGTAGTTGGCCGGCTCCTCACGCGACCCGACGCACTGGATCATCACGAACCGATCGCTCACCTTCGGTTCGCTGGCGGCCAGCCACGACTCGAGTTCACGCTGGGTCATGATCCCCGGCGAACTGCCGTAGCCGTACTCCGTCGGCGCATACTCGGTGCCGCCGCTGGCGAGGACGATGGCTCCGTGCGAAAAAACAGTCCCATCGGTCAGGCGGGTGTTGAAATTGCCGACAAAGCCCTCGGTGTTGTCCACCGACACCCCGAGATGGACGGCAATCCGCTCATTCTGCGCAATTTTATTCCTGACATCAACAAGATAGGCCTGAACATCGTCGCCCTCGAGATTTCGTCGGACCTGGCTCAGCAAGCCGCCAAGGGTATTCTGCCGCTCCACCAGATGCACATCATAGCCCTGTTCGGCCAGGGACAGCGAGGCGGTCATGCCGGCGATGCCGCCACCGATGACCAGGGCCGCGTGGGTCACGCCGACGGCGTTGGACGTAACCTGTTCAAGCAGACGGGTCTTGGCCACGTTCATATTGACGATCTCGATCGCCTTGGCCGTCGCCTTCTCCTTGTCGTTCATATGGCACCAGGAACACTGTTCCCGGATATCGGCCAGTTCGAAAAGAAACCTGTTCAGCCCCTCCTCGCGGATGGTGTCCTGGAACAGCGGCGCATGGGTGCGCGGGGTGCAGGAGGCGACAACCACCCGGTTCAAACCTTTTTCCCTGATCAGATCGCGGATCTTCTGCTGACCGTCCGGAGCGCAGGCATAGATGATGGTTTCGGCATGGGTCACGCCGGGCTGGTGACTGGCGACCTCGGCGACCTTCGCGACATCGACGGTGCCGGCGATATTGACGCCGCAGTGGCAGACGATGACCCCGACCCGCGGCTCTTCCCCGACGATATCCCGCTCGGCCGGCAGCACGGTCTCCTCGATCTCACTGCCCCGACTCCCGCCGAGCAGGGCCATGGCCTGGGCCGCCGAACCGCTACCCTGGATGACGGTTTCCGGAATATCCTTCGGTCCCTGGTAGGTGCCGGCAACATAGATGCCGGGGCGGCTGGTGGCGACCGGCGCCAGTTTCGAAGTTTGGGCAAAACCGTACTGGTCGGTGGCAATACCGAAGATCTGCGCCAATTCGAGGGCATCCGGCCGGGGTTCGAAGCCGATGGAGAGGATGACCATGTCGAATTCTTCGTTGACGAGCCGCCCCTCTTCATCGACCGAGTGGATCAGCAGATTCTTCGTCTCCGGGACCTCAATGATCTCGGAGATCATCGCCCGCCGGTATTTGACCCCGCTGTCGAACTTGGCCTTGTCGATATACTTGTCGAAGTCCTTGCCGAAGGCCCTGAGTTCCATGTAGAAGACGGTGGCGTCAACCTCCGGATCGTGCTCCTTGGCGATGATCGACTGCTTGGCCGCATACATGCAGCAGACCGATGAGCACCAGGGGTTGGCATTGTGGGCGTTGCGGGAGCCGACACACTGGATCCAGGCCAGCCGTTTGGGATGGCCGCCGTCGGAGGGTCTGGCCACCACCCCGCCGCAGGGACCGGAGGCCGACAGCAGCCGCTCGAACTGGAGGGAGGTGACGACATTCTGCAGCCGTCCATACCCTAGTTCCTGCCGGATTGCCGGATCATAGGTCTTCAGGCCGGGGGTAAGGATGATCGAACCGACCTTCAGCTCATACTCTTTGTCAGAATCATCGAAATTGATGGCGTTGGCATCGCAGACCTTTTCACACTTGCGACAGACCCCACGGGTGAGAAAGAGGCAGTGCTCGGCATCGATCGCCCGGGTGTTCGGCACCGCCTGCGGAAACAGGGCATAGATGGCCTTGCGCCGGTCAAGCCCCAGATTGAAGATGTTGGCGACCCTGGACGGACATTCAGCCTCGCAGGCGCCGCATCCGGTGCACCTCTCGGCATCGACGTACCTGGCCTTCTCGGTTATCGTTACCGTGAAATTGCCTTCCCGGCCCTCGACCTTCGTGGCCCGGGCCAGGGTGTGCATCCGGATGTTGGGATGGCGGCTGCTCTCGACCATCCGCGGCGAGATCATGCACATCGCGCAGTCGCCGGTGGGGAAGGTCTTGTCCAGTCTGGACATCGTCCCGCCGATGGATGGCTCATCGTTGATCAGATGAACCATGAAACCGCTTCCCGCCAGATCAAGGGCTGCCTGCATGCCGCCAATTCCGGCGCCGACAACCAGTACTGATCCGATTCTGTTCCCTGCGTCCTGTTTATGGCTCTGTTCGGTCAAAACAAGATCCTCCTTCAGACCGGCCCTGACAGTTTCGCCACTGCCGCCATTGTGTACTCGACCTGCGAGCGAATTGTAAGGGACGTAATCAGAGTAAAACATTGAGAAAAACCATCGGTGAACGCTCTTCAGCTAACATTCATTATCATTGATCTCCCACGCAATGACAATCTTTTTTATTTCCATCGGCCACAAAATGTACGGTTGTTCAGTACGCCGAACATTTCACCAGCTTACCAGCCGGATCAGCCGGTGGGAGGGAGGAAACTCACCCATCAACCTGAAGACAAGAGAGATTTCGAACGGAATCATTCAGCCGGAAGGACAAAGCCATGACGCTGGGCCAGCACCTCGAACATCCGCGCCAATCCCGCCCCCAGATTGAAGACCGCTCCGGCATCAAGAAACCTTTCCACGGTGGCATCGAAAAAGACATTGAGCTCCGATGCCAGCCCTTCCGCCGGCTTCCAGTAGCAGATCATGACCGGCACTTTCGGCAACGGCCTGAGGACCACGGAGATATCGGCATCGAACTGCGCAGCCACCCGTTCACCACCGAACAGATGGACAATGTCATCAAAAAGGTCGGGCCAGGTATCCGCCACCTGTTTCATCACGTCCTCGCACCGCTTCTGAAACAACGGATAACGCTCCCTTCCCCCGGCGATCTCGCGGTACGCGATCCATGTTCCTGACGGCTGTTCCCCAGAACACTGCAGAAGATAGGTGAGAAAGGGCACGACGACCCAGTTGTTGACATGGATATCGGTAACAAAGTTGCCGGCGGCATCGATACCGAAATCCTTTCCCAGTACTTTGAGAACGATACTTCCTCTGGACAGCTTTCCCCCCGTGCGCGCCGCCGTTTCGACCGGATCAAGCCTGCGAACCTTGTCAATCAGGACGGAGAGGGCCTGCTCTTCCTTCTCCTGATCCAGCGAGACCCTGTCGCCGTAACGGGCACAGGTCTCCGCGTCGAGCTTCGGGCAGGCGGAAAGCGCTTTCATCCCCAGGAAGACCGCACCGGCAAAGGCCATACAGGTCTTTTCTCCGCATCGGCGGCAATTGCTCCGGTCGAGCAGACTGAACACTTCCATCGCATTGGCAAAACCAGACATATATATCCTCTCAGAAATCCCGCTTTTCGTCGGGTAACCGACAGACGCATCAAACCATATGTGTACATCCGGCGAGAGAACAGATATCCACAACAGGAAAATTTGATTTGACGGATGCCACCCGGACCGATAAGACTATTACAACAAGTGGTATTGTACAGGCAATGTTACCGGATTAACCGGAGCTATCACGATCAACCCGAACTAGGAGACGAACATGAAGGCTACGATCACCAAAGAATGCATGGGAGACAGAAACTGCAACAAACTCTGCCCCGAGATTTTCGAGTATGACGAGAACCAACTTCTTTCCATCGTCAAACTCGACACTATCCCCCCTCACCTCGAGGACATCGTCCGGCGGGCCGCTCGCGAATGCGGGGCCGAAGCCATAATTATAGAAGAATAATCACGATACCGGAAAAAGCCAATGCCTTTTCGTGACAGCAGAACGGCGAAAAACCTGCTTATTTCCTTTTCCGCCGAGGCCCAGGCCCGAACCCGCTATAATTTTTTCGCAGGCCGGGCCAGGGAGGAAAATTATATCCAGATCGCTCGGATTTTCGATGAGACAGCGGAACAGGAATACGAGCACGCGCTGCGGTTCTTCAAGTTCTTCAACGGCGGCGAACTGGAGATTTCCTGGCCATTTCCCGCCGGCGTCATCGAAGACACCCGTTCGAACCTGCTCTCCTCGGCCGAACTCGAGCTTTACGTCCACGGCACAATGTACCGGCTCTTTGCCGAGATCGCCAGGGAAGAAGGAATGACGCGGGCCGCCGAGACCTTCGATGCCATCAGTGTCGCCGAACGGCACCATGAGCGGATATTCCGCGAACTGGCGGAAAACATCAGCGTCGGAAGGATATTCTCCCGCCCGGAGGGGACGGTATGGAAATGCCTCGGTTGCGGGTACCTCCACACGGGGGCGGAACCCCCCACCAAGTGTCCCGCATGCGTCCGGCCACGGGGATATTTCGAACTGCTCGGTAAAAACTGGTAACCAAACGCTCCGCCCCTCCAGGGGCGGAGATCATATCCCGGCCAGTCGCGCCAGCGCGTCCTTCATCGCCTTGCTGTGGATCTTACCGGCGAAATGAACCGGACTCTGGCCGTAAATAGGGTCCCACCCCGCCGGGTTGGCGGAACAGAAATACTGGACCTCAAGGCCGATGATTCGTTCCGCCTCGTCCACCGGGGAACCAACCAGTTTTTTCGCGGCATCCCAGGTGGCCCCACAGGGGGCCCCCCGCACCACCGTCACCTCCACGATCCTCCCGCTCTCGACTTCGACCTCGAGTTCGGGTGCGCCGAACCGCTCACCATAGGGACCGAGACAATCCTGCCTCGGAAGACCGCATCAGGTGGGCGGAATCATCACCTGCCGGCCCGTTCGCTTCTTGCCCGAGGAAACCACCGGAATCCCCTGTTCGACGCACATCGCCACAAGGTCATGCGAGAGGTCCTGATGGCGCAGATAATCAAGAACGAGATCGGCGTCGATTTTGTCCGGAAGATAACCTCGAGCATCATCGATCACAGGCGGCAGGGCGCCATCGATCGCCACGGTCTCGATTCTGACGATATCGGAGCCATGCTCCCTGACCCCGGCGACCTTCCGTTCACCACTGCCATTTTGCTGAAAAACAACGACCTTTTGCACTGAGCCTCCACGGCTATATAATTAATCCGCCGGTCTTTTCACTTCATTGTCAGATATCCAACCGGATCCATCGGGTACAGAAGCGATAGGCCGCTTCAATCAATTTTTTGCCGTCCTGTCCATCGTGCATCAGGGCGTAAAACCGCCCCTCCGTATCCCGGTAGAGCGCCAGTCCGGCAACCAGTTCCTCAGCATCCCCTCGCCCTGAAACACGTAGACTGCCATCCAGCGGTGTAATCTCCAGTTCGCCATCCTGAAACTGGAAATACGCCATCTGGGCCATCGTATGAAACTCATGTTTAACATGGGCGGATTCTTTGACGGTCATCGTCCTGATATAGCCAGGCTCGGCGATGGCGATCTTCGGCACCAGAATGATGCTGCTACAATCCGTGATTGTCCTTGCTCCACACTTCAAAACAATGCTTTCGATTCCCGTACTCACACTTCCTTCCCGCTTTCTCGTTCGCCTGAGTTGATCATGTAACCAGTCATCTTCTCAAGAAGATCATACAGATTGAGCCGATTGTCCAGCATGTCGCCGAAAAAAAGGGGACCGGTTCAGAGCAGAACCAGTCCCCGGATTGTCAGCCTGTTGTTGCCTACCGGATCAGGCTGCCTGTTTTTCCACCCGTACCGCGCAGACCTTGGCTTCCATGATCTTGCTGATCGGGTCGAGGGCGTCGCTCGTCAGCATATTCGCCGCCGCCTCTTTATAATGGAACGGGATGAAGACCACCTTAGCCGGAACGATATCCGAAACCCGCGCCTTCACCTTGATACTGCCGCGCCGGGAACTGACCGACAGCAGCTCCGCATCACTGATCCCGAGTACCGCGGCATCGGCGGGATTGATCTCGATAAACGGTTCGGATGCTGCGGCGTTGAGCCCCTTCGATTTCCTCGTCATCGTTCCGGTATGATAATGGAACAACTCCCTGCCTGTCGTCAGCAGGAAAGGATATTCGCTGTCGGGCAGCTCGTCCGACACAACGTACGGCACATTGGAGAACAGGGCCTTGCCGCCCTCCCTGGGAAAGGTTTCCTGAAACAGGTACGAGGTCCCGGGATGATCGACCGTCGGGCAGGGCCACTGCAAGCCATCGCCTTCGAGACGATCATACTGCATCCCGGCAATTCCGGGCCACAGGGAGGCCGCCTCGGCGAACAGCTCGGCCGCGGCAACGTCGAAGGCCGCCGCTGCCGGGTCGATCCGCTTGTAGACCTCATGGATGATGGCAAGGTCGTTCTTCGCCTCGCCCGGTGAGGCGATGGCCGGCCGGACCCTCTGCACCCGGCGCTCCGAACTGGTAAAGGTACCATCCTTCTCGGCAAACGAGGCGCCGGGCAGGACGACGTCGGCCAGTTCCGCCGTCTCGGTCAGGAAGATATCCTGAACCACCAGGAAATCGAGGGCCTTGAAGGCCTTGATCGAATGCGACATGTTCGGATCGGACAAAGCCGGATTCTCTCCGAAAATGTACATTGCCCTGAGATCGCCGGAAAGCATCGCCCCGGTCATCTCGCTGGCGGTCAGTCCCGGCTTCGGCGACAGCGACTTGCCCCAGGCCTTCTCGAACTTGGCCTGTACCGCAGGATTGCTGACCTTCTGGTAGCCGGGGTAGTCGCCCGGCAGGCAGCCCATGTCGCAGGCGCCCTGGACATTGTTCTGGCCGCGCAGCGGGTTGACGCCGGCGGCGTCTTTGCCGAGGTTGCCGGTCAGCATCGCCAGGTTGCCAACGGCCATGACGTTGTTGGTCCCCATGGTGTGCTGGGTGATGCCCATGGCGTAGTAGATACCGGCATTGCCGGCGCCGGCGTAGATCCGTGCCGCCTTGCGGATATCGTCGGCGGCGACCCCGGTCACGCCCTCGGCGAACTCGGGGGTGAACGTTGCCAGGGACTCGACAAACTCGGCATAGCCTTCGGTCCGGTCGGCGATGAATTTCTTGTCCTCGAGCCCTTCGGCCAGGATAACGTTCATGATTGCATTCAACAGGACCGAATCGGTCCCCGGCCTGTGGCGCAGCCACAGCGTCGCGAACTTGACCAGCGGGATGCGGCGGGGATCGGCGACGATCAGCTGGGCGCCGCCCGCCACAGCCTCCTTCATCCTGAGGCCGATGATCGGGTGATTCTCGGTGGTGTTGGAACCGATGACGAAGAGGACATCGTTGCGGGAGATCCCCTCGACCGAATTGGTCATTGCGCCGGAACCGAACTTGGTGGCCAGACCGGCCACCGTCGCACTGTGTCAGTATCTGGCGCAGTGATCGACATTGTTGGTGCCGATTCCCGCCCGCAGCAGTTTCTGGAAGAGGTAGTTTTCCTCATTGGTGCAGCGGGCCGAGGCCAGACCGCCAATGGCGTCGGGACCGTACTGTTCCTTCACCGACTGCAGCCGGGAGGTGATCAGATCGAGGGCCTCGTCCCAGCCGGCCGGCTCGAGCGCGCCACCCTTCTGGCGGCGGATCAGCGGAGTCGTCAATCGCTCGGGGCTGTTGATGAAATCGTAACCGAAGCGGCCTTTGACGCACAGCCAGCCGCGGTTATGATTGTCGGAGCGGGACGAGACCCGGGCGACCTTGTTGCCGTGGGTGTGCAGGGTGACGTTGCAACCGCAGCCACAGTAGGTGCAGGTCGTCTCGGTGGGCTGGAGACCATCCAGACGGGGCTGGCCGACCCACATCTTGGCCGTCAGGGCCCCGGTCGGGCAGACGGAGACGCACTGACCGCAGAACTCGCAGTTGAGGTCCTTCTTGAACGGCGGGCATATATCCGACTCGAAACCGCGGTTGGCATAGCCGATCGCCCCGACGCCCTGGACCTCATCGCAGACCCTGACACAGAGACCGCAGAGGACGCACTTGTCTTGGTCGCGGAGGATGAAAGGGTTGTTGTCGACCCGCTTGTGCTGGCGGACTGCGCCGCTGAAGCGGTTGTCGCGGATGCCGTAGCGGTAGGCCAGATCCTGGAGACTGCAATCCCCGGCCTGGATACAGACCATGCAGTCGTTCGGGTGATCGGAGAGCAGCAATTCCACCGTGGTCTTGCGCAGACGCTCCAACCGGGGACTCGATGTCGTCACCACCATCCCTTCGGTTGCCGGGGTTGTACAGGAGGTGACCGGCCGCGGCAACCCGGCAATATCCACAATGCAGAGCCGGCAGGCTCCGAAGGGCTTCATCCGCGGGTCATGGCAGAGGGTCGGGATATCAATCTTGGCCAGACGGGCTGCTTCCAGGACGGTCGCACCGTGCGGCGCCTCAATTTTCTTATCGTCAATCGTCAGGCTGATCATAGGTTAATCCTTTACAACTGCGTTGAATTTACAGACATCATAGCATGATCCGCATTTGATGCAGAGGGCGTTATCGATACGGTGCGGCTGCTTCAGATCGCCGGAGATGGCCTTCACCGAACATGCCTTGGCGCACATGCCGCAGCCGACGCACTGGTCGGGGCGGATGAAGAAGGTCAGCAGCTTGTTGCAGACCTTGGCCGGGCATTTCTTGCGGTTGATATGGGCCTCGTACTCATGGCGGAAATACTTGATGGTGCTGATGACGGGGTTCGGTGCCGACATTCCGAGACCGCAGAGGCTCGAATCGCGGACGTCTTCGGCAAGTTCCTGGAGCAACTCGATATCCCCCTTCTTGCCCTTGCCTTCGGTGATCCGGGTCAGGATCTCAAGCAGACGCTTGGTGCCGATCCGGCAGGGAACGCACTTGCCGCAACTCTCCTCCTGGGTGAAGGTCAGGAAGAACTTGGCGATGTTGACCATGCAGTCGGTTTCGTCGAGCACGACCATACCGCCGGAACCCATCATCGAACCGACCGATTTCAGGCCCTCGTAATCGACCGGCAGGTCGATGAACTGCTGCGGGATACAGCCGCCGGATGGTCCGCCGGTCTGCACCGCCTTGAACAGCTTGTCGCCCTCGATGCCGCCGCCTATCTTGAAGATGATGTCTTTCAGCGGCATACCCATCGGGATCTCGATGAGGCCGGTGTTCCTGATCTTGCCGGTCAGGGCGATGACCTTCGTACCCTTGCTCTTTTCCGAACCGATCGAAGCGAACCACTCGGCCCCCTTGTTGATGATCGGCGGCAGATTGGCCAGCGTCTCGACGTTGTTGATGATCGTCGGCTTACCCCATAACCCCTTGTTGGCGGGGAACGGCGGCTTGGCCCGCGGCATGCCGCGTTCGCCCTCGATCGAGGCGATCAGGGCGGTCTCCTCGCCGCAGACGAAGGCCCCGGCGCCGAGTTTGATCTTGATGTCGAATTCGAACGAAGTCCCGAACAGCTTCTCGCCGAGAAAGCCCCGCTCACGGGCCTGATCAAGGGCAATGCGCAGTCGCTGGACGGCCAGCGGATATTCGGCCCGGATATAGACGTAGCCGCGGGTGGCACCGATCGCATAGGCGGTGATGATCATGCCCTCGATCACCGCGTGGGGATTGCCCTCCACCATCGAACGATCCATGAAGGCGCCGGGATCGCCCTCGTCGGCGTTGCAGATGACATAGCGCTGGTCCGCCTCGTTGGCGGCGCAGAGACTCCACTTGAGCCCGGTCGGAAAACCACCGCCGCCGCGGCCGCGCAGGCCGGAGTTCTTGACTTCGTTGACGACCTCCTCGGCGGTCATCGTCATAAGGGCCTTCTTCGCCGCGGTGTAGCCCTCGACGCCGATGTAGTCGTCGATCGATTCCGGATTGATCTTGCCGAGATCGTGGAGGATGACCTTGGTCTGGTTGTCGTGGAAGACATGGTAGTCGTCGCCGGCCATCCACTCTCTGATCGGCTTGCCGCCGACGACATGTTCCCTGACCAACCGTTTAACCATATCCTCCTGGATGAACTGGTAGGTCGAGACCTCGCCGTCGACGCTGATGTCGACCAGGACGTCCTTGGCGCAGAAGCCGCGGCAACCGACCTTGTGCAGTTTGCAGCGGTTCTGGACGGTGGCGTTTTCGAGCCCGGCAGCGGCAAATTCATCCTGGAACGCCTTCATCACCATCTCGGCACCCGCCGCGATGCCGCCGGTGCCCATGCACACATTGACTATTATTTCGCCATTCACGGTGTTATTCCTTATAGGTTTTGAGGGTTTTGGAGATCTTCTCCGGATTCATCTTACCGAAAACCTTCTCGTTGACGACGACAACCGGGGCGATGCTGCAGGCCCCGACACAGTTGACGTTTTCCAACGTAAACAGCATGTCCTTGGTGGTCGGCTTGTCCTCTGCGAGTTTCAGGTCGTCACGGATCCGCGAGATGATCCTGGAGGCCCCCTTGACGTGGCATACCGTCCCGGAGCAGACGGTGATGATGTTCTTACCGCGTGGGGTCATGTGAAACTGGGAATAAAAGGTAATGACGCCGTAGAACTTCGAGGCCGGGATGTTGGTCCTCGCCGAGAACCAGTTCACCGTTTCCTCCTGGACATATCCGAACGCATTCTGGATCTCCTGCAGCACGGTGATTATGTTATCACCGTGCGCCACCGTTTTCTGATAGATGCCTTCCAGCACTTCTTCCATCTGATTTTCCATATCCACATGCTCCAGCTGAAGATTGTTCAAAACCTGCTTGACCTCATCGAGGAAATCAACACATCACTTGAAATTTCCCTCAGACAGTGCTGTACCCCGCACCAGACAGAACCAGCAGACCCGGATGAGAGGGAACACGACAAAAGGACACCACGGGCCCCTGTCTCACAGACCTGCGACCACACAAAGACGGTCATCGAGAGACGGAAATCGCCCGATCCTGTAAACTGCAGACACCTCCCGGAAACAGGTATCGCTGACCAGCAACCCGTTACGGCTAACAAGGGAAAGGATTCACCTGCACATGCCACATCATTCCCCCGTGCCATGCATCATCCTTGAAGATGTACTGCCAAACGGCGCAATAACCTGCAGTTGACTATGATCAACCGAGCACCGGATGAAACGATTTTCTCAACCCGTCCCGGCCGTTCCCAGACAAACTGTATCCCGTTCCGGGGCAAAGGTCGAGAAAGAAAACCAGCGGGAACTGAAAAACCTGCCCCAATTCAAAGGTCGCGCCCGCAAGAGGGCCTGCCAATCATTTTTCCCCGGAGAAACCAGTCCGAAACACCCTCAGAGTTTCATTTGCAAAAATATCCCCCGGGTGTGCCGAGCACGTCTTTTATATTGTACAACCGCCTTTCTCCCGTTAGACTGGATATGATACTTCATCCCTTCATTCCTCCTCTCTTTCACCACAGGATTATGTCATGGAAATCACAGTGGACAGGAATCCGGTCGGATTGTCGCCGGAGAATGAAAAGAAGCGAACGACTTGAGCGCCTTCTGGAGAACCGTTGGCGATTGCGTCACATTCAACCGGGACATCGTCCCGGTCGGACAATGTCTACCGGGGGAATCGAAGGTCACCTGTTTCGCTATCAAAGGCTGACCTCCCGGCAACCAACACCGGCATAAACGGGGATTGCCTCCCCGGCTTCCGGGCCTTACCTTTCGACCGCTGGCCCGGCGGCGAAGCAGCAATGAAAATTTCTCCCGTTATCAATCTGTCGCCCGCCGGCGCTTTAAAGTCATCGGTATCGCAACGGCCGGTGCAACCAGCAACGTTCATGCGTCTCCGCATACATACCCGGTATGGCTCAAACATGGATTGGTTCCCTCCAGCCATGTTCCGTTAACCATCAACACGATTGAGGATATCGAGATTTGTCATGAATTTCACTCTGCTTCTGACGGTCGCCGTCTCTATCTGTCTCATCGGTATTGTTCTGCGCTTTTATGTCTGGTTTTCGCAAGGAATCCACCCGCCCGCAACATCCTCCTCCCTGCCGCAGCGCCTGGCAGCGGCGGGAAGGGCCATGGGGGGAGCGCTTTTCGGTCCCAGACTGGTAACGATCCTCAAATCCATATTCCTTGATCTGCTGTTCCAGCAACGGGTCTTCAACAAGAACACCCTCCGCTGGCTTGCCCACGGCCTGATCTTCACCGGTTTTCTGCTGCTGTTCTTCCTCCATGCCCTCGATTCTCTGATTACCGAAAAGCTCTTCAGCGGCTACGTCTCGACCCTCAACCCCTATCTCTTCCTCCGCAACCTGTTCGGCCTGATGGTCCTGGCCGGAGTCACGATCGCCGTCTACCGCCGGATCACCCTGCGACCGCAGCGGCTCAAGACCTACGCCGGCGACTGGGCGGCCCTGATCTTCGTCGGCGGCATCATTCTCTCGGGGATGCTGCTCGAAGGGGCGAAGATATCGTCGTACTCGACCTTCCAGCGGATGGTCGAGGACTACGGCGATGTCGCGGGCGACCAGGAGCAACAGGCGCTGGAGGCCTTCTGGGTCAAGGAGAACGGCCTCGTGATCGCCCACCGCAAGGTCGAGATGACGACCGCCCTGGTCGATCAGGGACGGGAGATCAGCGGCAGGAGCTGCATCGAGTGCCACGCCCCCAACACCTCGGCCTTCGTCAGTTACGGCCTGGCCAGAATCACCGGGCCGATCGCCGCCGCCGCAGGCGATGCCGGAGCGGTGAATTTTCTCTGGTACCTCCACATCCTGTTCTGTCTTTCGTTTCTCGCCTGGCTGCCCTTCTCGAAGATGTTCCATATCATCGCCGCCCCGGTCAGTCTGATCATCACCAGGATCATGGGCAAGGAGAACGGCGAACCGGCCAATGTCCTGACCCGGCAGATGATCGGTCTGTCGGCCTGCACCCACTGCGGCGCCTGCAGCCTGGAATGCTCGTCGAACATGTTTTTCGAGTCGTTTCAGAACGACTTCATCCTGCCCTCGGAAAAGGTCCAGTTCCTCAAGAATCTCGCCGCCGGCAGGGAACTCGATCCCGACACCCTGAAAAAGCTGCAACAGGGGCTGTACATCTGCACCAGCTGTGACCGCTGCACCGATATCTGCCCTTCCGGTATCAATCTGAAAGAGCTGTTCGTCAGCTCGCGCTACGCCCTGCTCGCCCACGGCATCCCCGAGACCTCGATGCTCAGCCATTTTTCGTTCCCGCTGGCCCTCGCCCAGTATCGCGTCGACGATCATCTCAAGGCCCTGAAGATCCTGGAACAGCTGTTCAAAAAGAGCTTCAGGGTCCTGGCGGACATGGTTCAGCCCCTCACCCTGACGCGGCCCGGAAAATTCAGCAACCCCTCGTACCGGAGCTGCTATTCCTGCCAGCGCTGCACCAACATCTGTCCGGTCGTCCGCAGCTTCGACAACCCCGGGGAGGCCCTGGGCCTTCTGCCCCATCAGATCATTTACAGCCTCGGCATCGGCAATGTCGATCTGGCCATGGGCTCGAAGATGATCTGGAGTTGCTCCACCTGCTACCTGTGCCAGGAACACTGCCCCAACCAGGTTGAGTTGTGCGATATCTTCTACGGCCTGAAAAACGCGGCCATTGCCAAGATCGAAGAGGGAGACAGGTCATGAAATTCGCATTTTTCCAGGGATGCAACATCCCTGTCCGGATAGAACAGTATGCCGACTCGACCGAGGCAGTCCTCCGGATCTTCGACATCGAACTGGTAAAGATCCCGGAATTCAACTGCTGCGGCTACCCGGTGCGCAACGTCGACGAGAAGGCCTACATCCTGCCTTCCATACGGAATATGGCAATTGCCGAAAAGGCGGGACTCGACATTCTCGTCATCTGCAACTGCTGTTTTGCCAGTCTGCAGAAGGCGAAAAATGTCCTCGAAAAAGACAGTGCCCTGAAGGACGAATTCAATACCCTGCTGGCTAAGGAAGGCCTCACCTATCATGGCGCCACCCGGATACGGCACTACCTCACCGTTCTTCACGAGGATGTCGGCATCGAAGCCATCAGGAACAAGCTGGTCAACACCTGCAAGGGCCTCAAACTCTCCGTCATCCATGGCTGCCATATCCTGCGGCCGCGTGAAATCACGCAGTTTGACGATTCCTTCGTGCCGCGGATAACCGAGGATCTCGTCGGGGTTACCGGGGCGACAAGCATCGACTGGCGCGGCAGCCTGGAGTGCTGCGGCGCCGCTCTGGCCGGTCTCAACGACGAGCTGTCCCGCAGGCTGCTGCAGGAAAAGATCACCGGCGCCAGGGAAGCGGGGGCCGATTACGTCACCCCGATCTGCTCATACTGCCACCTCCAGTTCGACACCACCCAGGTCAACATAGCCGCCCAGGCGGGGCCTGAGACCGATCTCCTGTCGGTGCTCCTCTATCCCCAGCTTCTCGGCCTCTGTCTCGGCATAAACGAACAACGGCTGGGAATCGCCAGAAACCGGACCATCGGGGTCGGCGACATCGATCACATCAAATCCCTCCTCGCCCCCCCGGTCGAGGAAAAAAAGAAGAAGGTCCGGCAACAGGCGGCCTAGAAGCCCTCCCCTGATTTCCTCCTCCGCACCCATCTCGAACCGGCCCGGACTTCGTCCCGGGCCGGCAAATTGTGCTGGCGAACGGACAAACAGTGCATATATTCATAAATCGTATCATATTACCCCCACATCAATACTTCAGAAGGAGCGTTTATGAGCAAGATCATTGCATTCGCCGGTAAGGGCGGCGTCGGCAAGACCACCGTCGCGGCCCTGGTCATCCGTTATCTCTCATCCACCGGCAAAACACCAATCCTCGCGGTCGATGCCGACCCCAACAGCAATCTCGGCGAGACTCTGGGGCTGGAGGTGCCGTCGACCATCGGCGACATCCGCGAAAATTACATGCGCGACCCCCAGGGAGTGCCTTCGGGCATGGACAAGGTCAATTACATCGAGACCCTGGTGGAACAGGCCCTGATCGAGAAGCCGGCATTCGATCTCCTCGTCATGGGCCGGCAGGAAGGCCAGGGCTGCTACTGCATGGTCAACAATATCCTCAACAAGTTCACCGACAAGCTGGCCGCAAGTTACAAGTATATGGTCGTCGATAACGAGGCCGGGATGGAGCACCTCAGCCGCCGCACCAGCGGCAAGGTCGACACGCTCTTTCTTGTCACCGATTATTCGTTGCGGGGACTCAGGGCGGTCCGCCGCATCCACGACATGCTGCCGGGGCTGAATCTCGAGGTCAAGCAGATCGGCCTGGTCGTGACCCGGGGGCCGCAGCAGCTGAACGAGGTCTTCCTGCGCGAGGTCGAAGAGATCGGCATACCGCTGGTGGGGATCATTCCCGACGACCAGGCTCTTCTCAACTTCGACATGGAGAAGCGCTCCCTGCTCGAACTCCCCGACGATTCCCCATCGGTCGTGGCGGTCAACAAGCTGATCGCCGACAACTGCGCCTTCTGATCACGACGATTAAGGCCTTCTCCCAAGCCGGGAATACCCCACTGTTCCCGGCCGTTTTTTTCCATTTCCTTGACCCATGTCAAGGTCCGCCCGGCGGATCCGGTCTATGCTGGACAAAATGCCAGAGGGCGTCGCTCCCATCACGCCCCGGTACGGATTCTTTTTCTCGCTTCCGGAAACGACCTTTCCGGAAGGTCACTGGATATATCACCAAGGAGTGCTGCCATGAAATGCCCGGGACAAGATATGCAATTCTGGAACGAATCGGCGATCTATGAGGAAAACTGCCCCAAATGCGGCCGGACGGTCGAGTTCTACAAGGATGACACCAATCGTAAATGCAGCGGTTGCGGCCACCGGATGGTCAACCCCCGCCTGGATTTCGGCTGCGCCGCCTATTGCCAGTTCGCCGAGCAGTGTCTCGGCACCCTGCCGGAGGAATTTGTCGGCCAGCAGGACAACCTGCTGAAGGACCGGGTGGCGGTCGAAGTCAAACGCTTCCTCAAGTCCGATTTCCGCCGGATCGGCCACATCATGCGGGTGGCCCAGCAGGCGGAGAAGATTGCCAGGGACGAGGGGGCCAACCTCGGGGTGACCCTGTGCGCCGCATATCTGCTGGAACTCGGCGAGATCGAGGCAGCCGGCAGACACGCCGACCCCACGGCGGACCAGATCATCGATGAAGGACAGCGGCTCGCCGCAGACATCCTCGGCCGGCTGTCGGCCAAGGAACCGATAGTCCAGGGAGTGTGCGCCCTGATAGAGGCCCGTCACCGCGATCAGGGTGATGATTCCCTGGAGGTCAGGGTTCTCGCCGACGCGGCGGAGCTGGCCCGGTTAGAAGAGATGCGGCGGAACGAGCCGAAGCAGGCACGCGAACTCGGCCGACTCATGGCGGAGCAACTGCTGACTGCGAGCGGTCGCCAGCTGGCACAGAAAATGAGCGGTCTATAACGTAAAAAAGCAGCAAGGCGGAACCCGAGGAGGGTCAGCCTTGCTGCCTGCAAACAGTATCAAAAATTCGGTGTACTGTAACCGCCGACCAACGTTACCGGATCAGGCCTTGCGCACCGAGACGAAATGCTCCTGGTAGGCGATGGCGCCGCCGGCCCGATCCCATTTGTCGAGGCCGCCGCGCATGAAGTTCTGATCGGCGAGGCCCCTGCCGAAGGCCCGGCTCTCGATCGGAATCTTATGGCCGAAACCGTGGATGATGAACACCGCCTCGGGGTGGATCAGGTCGGTGACCTTGGCCACCGTCGTTTCCGAATAATCCCGCTGCGACACCACGACCGTATCGCCATCGCTGATCCCCAGTTTGGCCGCGGCCTTGGAGTTGATCCACAGGGGATTGATCGACATCTGCTCGAACAGCAGCGGGTTGTTGACCGTATGCCCCTGGGTGTGGAGGGCGCAGCGGCCGAACGTCAGGCGGAACATCCCCTCCGGCGGTGTTTCCGGGGCCTCGAAAGGTTTGAGTGATTGCAGGCCGGCCTTTTCGAGCTTGGCCGAGACGATCTCGAGCTTGCCGCTCGGCGTCTTGAACTTCAGCCTGTCCATATCGCGGTAGATCGGCTTGTCGGCGAGGTTGACCATGCCGGTGGCGTTGAAATCAGCGATCGCCACGCCGGTGCCCTGCAGCTGGAAGTTCCAGACGTCCTCGGCGGAATCGAACACCAGTTCGGGCAGACCCAGGCGCTTGGCCAGGCCGCCGACGATCTCCCAGTCGGCCTTGGAGTCGTAACGCGGCTCGATCGCCCGGTGGCGCACGAAGAACTGGGGCTTCAGGGCGTTCTTCGTGGCGATGACGCTCTCCCGTTCGAGATAGGGGGAGAGCGGCAGGACGACGTCGGAGTACCAGGCGGTGTCGGACCAGCTGAAGGTCACCGCAACCAGGAGGTCAAGGTTGTCGAACTTCTTCTTGAGGCTGTCCGGGTCGGGGAAGCCCATCAGCGGATCATGACGGTAGGCGATATAGGCCTTGACCGGGTACGGGTCGCCGCTGCCGATCGCCTCGTACATCAGGTGGGCGAGCCCGGGTCCTTCCTCGAAGTGGGTGTAACGCCAGCCGAGGCCGTCGGCCCGCTTGTCCGCCGGTTTGGGGTAGAGATCGACAAAGGCCTTGAGATCGGCCCGGCCGACATCGCCCGGCTTGCTGACCAGCGGCATCCCGCCCTTGGCGCCGATGGAGCCGAGCAGAGCGTTGACGATGTAGGCGGTGCGGCAGACGTAGAACGAATCCTGATAGCGTGCCGCCATCCAGCCGGGATGCCAGATGACCGCCCCCTTGGCGGCGACCAGCTCGCGAACGAAGGCGCGCAGCTCCGCCGGGGCGATGCCGGTCTCCCCTTGCGCCCATTCCGGGGAGTAGGGCTCGATGAAGTCCTCGAGGTCCCGCAATCCTTCGATATAGCGGCTGGCGTACTTCTCGTCGTAGAGCCGTTTTTTCATCAGCTCATGGATCACCGCCAGGTTGAAGGCGTAATCAGAACCGGGCCGCACCTGGAAGTACCGGGTTGCCTTGGAGGCGGTGACCGTGGCGCGGATGTCGATGACCGTCAGCTTGCAGCCGTTTTCCATGGCATCCATGAGGTTGTTGACCTCCTGAACGTTGATCGCCTCGAAGATGTTGCGCAGCTGCAGCACGACATGCTTGGCATTCTTGAAATCATAGGCGACGCTCTTGCGCCCCATGCCGGTGATCGACAGACTGGCGTGCTGAACATTGCGGGCGCAGGAGGAGTCGTGGTTGCAGTAGTTGGGACTGCCGAGGCCGCGCAGAAAGGCGCGGTGCATATCGCGGAACGGGCCGCCGCGGTCGGTCAGGGCGATGCCTTTGGCTCCGTATTTGTCCTTGATTTCCTGCAACTTGTCGGCGACGTAGTCGAAGGCCTCGTCCCAGCTGACCTTGCGCCATTTGCCCTCGCCCCGGGCGCCGACCCGGATCATCGGGGTCTGGGGCCGTTCCGGGTCGGTAATGAGGGCATTGCCGGCGGCGCCGCGCGGGCAGACCGCCCCCTTCATCGCCGGGACATGGGGGTTTCCCTGAAGAAACGTGACCTGGCCGTCCTCGACCGTCACCTGGATCGGACACCGAACGGTACACATCCCGCATACACTGAATACTGATTTGGCAACCATGGGTATTTCTCCTCGCTCGAAGCTGTGCTTGCAGCCTACCGCTGCCGCTTGTTGGTGGTTTGTTGTCGTGGCGGTTGTTTTTCTAAGACCTGAAGCCGGTTGGACAGGAGCTTGGCGCAATTGGCGCAGTAGCTGTGATGCTCCTTGACCTGGGGATGGGGAGCGGTGCGCTTCTCCATCAGCCCTATCTGCTTTTCGGTGGCGTAATATTTGCCGCAGCCCTGGCAGCGCAGAAGCGGCTGGCGGCCGAAGACCTCGCCGCGGATGGAGATCGTACGCATCCCGCCGTCCTCCCGCACCGTAATCGCCTGGGTCGGGCAGATATTGGCGCAGGTGCCGCAGCCGATGCAGCGGTCGGGATCGGGGGTCACCAGCTGCCTGTCGTCCACCACCTCCATGCGCAGGGCCTCCTGGCCGACAATCTCCTTGCACACCCGGATACAGAGGCGGCAGCGGATACAACCGTCCGGTGCCGGCGGCAGCTCGATTCCTTCCTGGGCGGCGAGATGCCGGATCCGCTCCGACATCGGGGCCATGGCGTTCAATTTCAGCAGGGCCTTGGTCCGCGCCTGGCGCACTTCAGCCCCTTGCGTCCACAGCCTCATTCCCGGCTTGACCTTGAGCAGGCAGCTCAGCATGATCGTCTTCTCACCTGTGACCTTTTCGACCGCCACCGCGCAGATCCTGCACGAGCCGGAGGCCTTCAGGGCCGGATGGTGGCAGAGGGTCGGGACCACTATGCCGAGGCTCCGCGCCGCCTGGAGGACCGTCGTTTCCGGTTCGACACTGACCGGCTGGTCATTGATATGGATGGTGATCATCGTCCTTCCTCAATCGTTTGGCGCGTCATGCAACGCGTCGATATAGTTTTGCAGGTATTGCACCTCGCCGTGCAGGAGGGCATTTTCCGCCAGCACCAGGCGGCAGAGGGAAACGACAACAATTCCCTGCGCCGCCGCGACCGGCAGGTGATCGATGCCGGCCGCCGTCATCCTTTCTATCGCCCGGCCGACCGGTTCTTCATCGGCCACGGTTGTCACCTTGGCGCCCAAGGCCGCCGCCACCGGAGCCAACCAGGGATCGGCCGGGAAGGTTGGCTGGGCGAGGAAGCCCAGAATATCGGCGGCGGTCAAGACACCCAGGCATGAGCCGCCTTCCACAACAATCGCCGCCGCCCCGTCCCGGCGCATCGCCCGCGTCGCCTCGGCAAGAGTGACGTCCGGGGCGACGGTCACGATCTTCACCCGGCAGTCGTCGAGAACTTCCGCCAGTCGCATTCAGCCGCCGTTACGATATTGCTTGTTCATTGTCGGTCTATCGTGACGATTCCCGGTACCGTTTTCAAACTGTTTGTCCGAGCCTACTCCAGAACCTCGAGGCAATCCTGCGGCAACCGATAGGTTCCCTTGTCTTCGAGGCTGACCTCGATGAGAGAGTCCGGGTCGTTGATCTGGGAATCCGGATCGGTGACGATGCCCCGGCTGCCGACCAGCCCGTCCATATACTCTTCCCAGCTTTCGTCGTTGCTGCGGCGCAGAACCCGCACCATCTGGCCTTTATGGAATACCATCGTTGTTCTCCTCTATTCTCTGTTTTTCAAGGCGTAGGGATGACTGTGGAGCCGCCGTGATGTCCCTTTTTCCGGGCGCAGACATCGCATTGCAGGGCGTCGCCATTCTGGGGCGCCGGCGCCAACGCCCCCAGACGGCCACGGATGAAGGCCAGGTAGCGTTCGGTGCCGATGACCGCACCGCAGCTGGAGCAGAACAGCAGAGGTTGGCGGCTGAGTACGGTGCCGCACAGGGTGAGGATCCGCTCGGAGCCGCGATCCTCGATCCGCATCGCCCCGGTCGGACAGTTGGCAGCACAGGCACCACAGCTGATGCAGCGCTGCTCGGTGCGGCGGAAATCACTTTCATCGGGATGATCGAAGGAGAGGTAGCCGAGGGCCAGGGCGTCGACCCCCATCTTCTCCTTGCAGACCGTGACGCACTTGCCGCAGCGCCGGCAGATGTCGCACCGCAGACAGCGGCGGGCCTCTTCGCGGGCCTGGTTTTCGGTGTAACCCAGTTCCACCTGCTGGAAGGTCGTGCGGCGGCGGTCGAGGCCGAGCAGCGCCATCTCCGGCCGTTTCAACGCCATCTTGGTGTGGGCCGGGACATCGATGTAATCAATGCGCTGCTGCCGCACCGGCACCGGCGGCAGTTTTGGTTGCGGGATGCCGTCCAGATAGCGGTCGATGGCGATGGCCGCCCGTTTGCCGCCGCCGATGGCTTCGATGACCGTCGCCGGCCCGGTCACCGCGTCGCCGGCGGCAAAAATCCCAGGCAGGCTGGTTTCCATGGTGATGGTGTTGACGCGGATGGTATCGCGGTGGGTCCAGGAAAGCCCCGGCATACCCTCAAACCATTGCTGTTCGACCCGCTGGCCGATGGCGCTGATGATCGCATCAACGGGCATATCGAAGTCGCTGCCCTCGATCGGTTTGGGCGACTGGCGGTTGGAACCGGTCACTGTCACCAGTTTGGCCTTGAGGCAGCGCAGCGCCTGGACCCTGCCGCCTTCGCCGACTACCGCCATGGGCACGGTCAGCATTTCGAAACGCACCCCTTCCTCTTCCGCCTGCTCCACCTCTTCATGGTCGGCGGGCATTTCCTTGCGGGTACGGCGGTAGGCGATGGTGACCTGCTCGCAGCCGAGGCGCAGGCAGGTGCGGGCAGCATCGATGGCGACGTTGCCGCCGCCGATGACCACGACGTTTCTGCCGGGACGGCGGCGCTCACCGAGAGCCACCCGGCGAAGGAAATCGACCGCCCCATGGACCTGGGGAAAATCGTTTTCGCCGGTGATGCCGAGGTTGAACGAAGCATGAGCCCCGACGGCAAAGAAGAAGGCCTCGAACCCATCGGCGCGCAGCGACTCCAGGTCTACGTCTTTGCCGAATCGGGTGTTGAAGGAGAACTCGACCCCCAGTTCTTCGATCTTTGCGACCTCACGGTCGATGATGTCGTCCGGCAGGCGATAGCGCGGGATTCCGACCATGATCATGCCGCCGGCCCGGGGCAGGGCCTCGACGACCCGCACCGCATGACCGTGCAGGGCCAGGTAGTAGGCGGCGCTCAGGCCGCCCGGTCCGGCGCCGACAACGCAGACCTTGCGACCGGTGGCGGCGGCCTTCTGCGGATTGTGGTAGCGTCCCCAGGACATCGCCCGCTCGGCGGCGAAGGCCTTGAGAAACTTGATCGACACCGGAGTGTCGATCCGCGCCCGGACGCACATCATCTCGCAGGGCCGGGTGCAGACCAGGCCGCACACCCAGGGCAGAGGATTGTCGCGGCGAATGACCTCGATAGCCTCGTCGTCATGGCCGAGGGCAATGAGCGACACATAGGTCGGGACGTCGATGCCGGCCGGGCAGGCCATCTGGCATGGGGCCGGGGTGAGATGGTCGCAGACCGAGGCGGTACAGTTACGATCCAGGGCATGGCTGCGAAAGACCTCCTGGTACTCGGAGAGCCGTTCCTTGAGCCAGAGACCGGTCTCAACACCGGCCGGGTCGTCGGCAAAGGCACAGACTTCGGCTACCAGGGCATCGATGCTCGGGAGATGATCGGCGCCGGCCCGGGCGGCGACGATATCCTGGATCAGGGTGGCGATTTCCTCGAAGAGGCGGCGGCTGCGCGGATGGAGTATCCGACGGTTGACCGGGATCTTTTGCAATTCCAGCAAGGTCTCATGGACTGGGCACTGACTTGGGGTCATGGCAGGCTCTCACGGCAAACAAGGTGCAAGGTGGGCAAGGCGGCTGCAAACGGCAGACCTCGTCCAGCGGACAGATGTCCTGGCTCCCCACAGGGGGAGATACGTATCTTCACGAGCTTCTTTCTTCACCAACCGAATATGAATCTACCGGGGCACTAAAACGAGCTGTTTTCAAACGATGCTACCGATTCGGCATGGCGTTGTCGTTTCTTCTCGGTCATCGTCTGCCTTTCGCCGAACTCGAGACATTGGGTGGTGCAGGCGGTGACACAGGCCGGTTTCAGGCCCTGATCGATTCGATCCTTGCAGTAGTCGCATTTGACGACCTTGCCGAGTTCCGGATGCCACTGCGGTGCGCCCCAGGGACAGGCGGAAATGCAGGTTTTGCAGCCGACACAGAGATCATGGTCGACAAAGACAATGCCGTCGCTCGCCCGCTGCTGCATGGCGCCGGTGGGACAGGCGGCAACGCACCAGGGGTTCTCGCAGTGAAAGCAGAGCATGAAGACATAGGCGGTTCGCGGCAGACCGCCGATCAGTTTCGGCCCGACCTCGACGATCTGGCACAGACGCGGACCCGGCGGCAGACTTTTATTGGACTTGCACTGGATTTCACAGGCATGGCAGCCAATGCATTTGCGGGTATCCTGGGCGAGATGGTACCGGCTCATCAAAATTCTCCTTTAATCAATAGTTCAACGCAACATGGCACATGTTGCCGCAGTCCTCAGTCACCCATTTCAGCCATGTAGACGTCAAGGGTGCCCTCAAGGGCGAGTTTGTGCTTCGCCTCTTCCTGGCAAAGCATCTTGAAAACATTCCGCGCTCCCTCGTCTTCGGCCTTGGCGAGCAGGAGATTATAGAGCTCCAGCGCCTTTTCCTCCCGCTGGGCGGCGAGCATGAGGATGTCGCGGTACGACATGCCCGGCGTGTACACAAGGTCCGTCATGTAGTTGCTGCGCTTGATGTCGACGATCCAGGTGAACCGGTAATCGTCGAGAGCGCCGCCTCCACCGCCGCCTTTGAGATCTTCGAGAAGACGGCGGTGCTTGTCCTCTTCAGCGGCGAACTGAAAAAAGAGGTCCTTTGTCCCTCCCCGGGCTTCTTTTTCGCCGACCCGACGATAAAAGTCGGCGGACTCCTGCTCCTGGGTGATGGCGAAATCGATGATGGCGGTCAAGTCATTAAAGTCCATAGTTCGTCTTCAAAGTTCGTAAGCAATAATAGTGGGGGTGACCAGGCAGTTGCCTGCTGCGGATCTTCGTAACAGCCCAACCCAGCGCAAGATCATCCGTATTCAATGGGTTAAAAGTACTTTGTCAACGCTCGCTTGACAATCATTTCTACCCCGACCGGCAAACGCCCGGTTCCCCGGCATCGGCGGACGAGCCGACGATGCCGGGTTCGTTCGGATACAGGAACACGGCAGGCGGGAAGATGATCCCCATGGGTCGACACATGCGCCTGCCGTGTTTTTTCCGCCGCAACCTGCACACGGCACAGTACCAGAGACCGATGGCATGAAACCTGATTTCATGCCATCGGCGGAGTTTGTCCTCCAGGGATGTATCAATAGATCCCCAGCAGGTTGAGGGCCAGCAGCAGCAGACCGACACAGGCCACCCGCTTGACCACCAGCGGGCTGACCCGTTTGGCGATCTGCGGCCCGATATAGCCGCCGAGCAGGGCCGCCGGGAACATGGCGAGGAAGAAGATCAGGTCGAAGTTGCCGAACTGATAGTGGCGCATCGTGCTGATCGAGGTGTTGAAGAAGATCGCCAGCAGCGAGCTGCCGACGACCAGATACATCGGCAGCCGCAGGGCTACCGTCATCAGCGGCACCATGAAGGGGCCGCCGCCGAAACCGAACATCGACGACATGATGGCGATGAGGAAACCGCCGATGCAGCCGACTACCATGTTGACCTTAAATTCCTGGCCCCAGAATTCTACTTTCATATTTTATATCTCCTTGTATTGAAAGATTATTTTCCCTTGGTTGCTTCTTCGGCGCGTTTCTTGAACTCCTTGAGAATGGCCTGTTCCTTCTTGTTCTTGGCGAGATAGCCGGGCGTCGTCTGCCAGAACATCAGGGCGGCAAGAACGATCAGGATCCAGCCGAAGGCGAATTTGAACTGAGCCAGGGTGATCATCTCGGTCAGCTTGGGGCCGATAAAACCGCCGAGCAGCATGGCGCAGCCGATGCTGGCGCCGAGCTTCCAGTTGATAAATTTGATCTTCGAATAGTTCAAGATACCGCTGCCCTGGGAGAAGAGGACGGTCGGGGTGACGGTGCCGGCAACGATGGTGTGCGGCAGGGCCGGAAACAGGGTGACCAGCAGCGGGTTCAAGATAAAGCCGCCGCCGGCGCCCATCAGTACGCCGAAGATGGCGACAACCAGGGTCAGCACGAAGGGGTAGATCAGGTTCATGCTGGTGCCGGCGTTACCCATGTAGACGGTGGGGAAGGAAATCTTGTTGTCGAACACTGCCGGCTCGCTCTTGGCCTGGTTGTCGACCACGGCGACAATGTTATACTTGCCGGGCGCCAGACCGCTGCGGATATTGACGTCGGCAGTGTAGGAGCCATCCGGCTGGACGTCGATGACCGCGCCGAACACCTTGTCAATGCTGCGGAAGCGGGCCTTGACCAGTTGCATCGACCGCTTCTTGGTCTCCTTCTCGTCCATGGCCGGCAGCTGTTTGCCACGGCTGCCGACGATGCTGGCCATCAGGGTCGACTGGAAATGGTCGATCTTGATCCTGGGCGGCACCGAGTAGGCAACATCGGCGCCGAGATCCTTCAGCAGGGCCGAATAGCTCCACTTGTTGCCGGCTTTCTTGGCCTCGTCGATCGTCGGCTGCAGGTCTTTCTGCACAAAGATCTTGTAGTAGGCCGGCATCTCGCCGGACAGGTAGAAGATATACGGCCTCTTTCCGGTCTCCTTGTCCTTCTCGCTATCGAAGCGGCTGGCCCGCACATCATGATCCTCGGACCAGACCTCGAGATAGACCGCTTTGCCGGGCTCGGCCTGGCCGCTGACCTTGATCGTGCCGCCGTTTTTCAGCTCCGTCTTGTCGATCGCGATCGTCGGCGCCGCTGTTGCGTCGCCGCTCTCGACCGCATGTCCCGCCTGGGCGCCAAGCAACATCACCATCGCCAGGCCGAGCCATGGCAAGATTCTGAATCTGCTTTTCATCATTCCTTTCTCCTTGTTGAAAAATCGTTTGATTTGTCATGCGCTCATCGTCTCCTAGAGATCGACGATGCGCGTTTCCCCTACATAATCACGGCTCGAATAACCGGTCATGACCGTCATCTTGGCCGTCAGTTCGCTGATCGTTTTCAGGTTCCGCACCACGGTCCTGATATCCTCTTCCAGCTCGCTGCCGGCGAGATCGCCCTCCATCATCTGGGCGGTGCCGAGAGCGGCAAAGAGTGGCGAGTTGATCTCGTGGGCGACGGCGCCGGCCATCTCGATCACCCCCGCCAGCTTGCTCCGTTCGGCCTGCTCCGCCTCGAGACGGCGCTGGGCGGTGATATCGCGGATGATCTCGATGACGAACTCGATCGCCCCCGATTCACCGGTCATCGGCGTCGCCGTCCGTTCGTACCACCGGGTTCCGTCCTCCGCCTGCACCTGCTGGACGGAAATGGCCATCCGACCGGTGGTCATAACCTGTTGCATCGGACAGGGCGGATTTCCTTCGACCGCCTGGCACAGGCGACCGTACTCCATCCCCAGAAACTCGGACTCCTGCAGGCCGTTGATCTCGAGAAAGGCGCGATTGGCCATGACCGCCCGGCCCTGCCGGTCGACCACCAGCAACTGCGGCCGGATACAGTCGAGGATATTGGCCAGGAAGCGCTCATGCTCCTCGATCTGGTTGAACAGCAGGGTGATCTTGCGATAGGTCCGGGCGTTGGTGATCGCCGACCCTCCGGCCTCGGCCACGGCCAGGGAGAAATCGATCTCCGTCTGGCTGAAGGTCCTTCTTTCCCGGGCCAGGACCCTGATGATGCCGATGACCTCGTCCATGACCTTGATCGGCACCGCCAGCAGCGAGCGAATCCCCTCTTTCTCCATGTGCTCGTGGTACTGCACCCGATCGTCCCGAGCGACATCCTGGATCGCCACCGCCTCGCCCCGCAGGGCCTGAATGGTGTTCTTCTCGTCGACGACCTCGCCCCTGTCCAGATATTCCGGCGACAAGCCGGCGCTGGCGGCCAGGACCAGATCATTCGACTGCGGGGTCAGCAGACGGATGGTGCAGCCCTGGGCCCGCAGGCTCCTGGGCAGCAATTCAACGATGGTCTGCAGGACCCTGTCGAGATCAAGGGTCGAATTGACCAGCTGCGAGATCGACTGCAGCTCGTGCAGAAAATCGACCTGCTGTTCCAATTGTCTGAACATCCGGCCATTGGAGATGGCGATACCAATCTGCTCGGCCAGGGCCACCGAAAACAGAATCTCATCCTCGGCAAACTCACGCGGTGTCCGGGTGAGCAGGCGCATGATGCCGATCACCCGTTCCTGAAAGGCGATCGGCAGGGTCAGGACCGACTCGATGCCCTCCCGCAGCGCCGCCTCGCGGAACGAGCGATGGGGGCTGTCCGCCACCGCTCTCATCGCCACCGGGTGACCCGAAGCCGCGGTGGCGATGGTCTCCCGCGAATCGACGTCCGGCCGGGCCAGGTATTCCGGCGACAGGCCGGCGGCAGCACCGAGGACGAAGGCGCCGCTGGCCTGATCGAGCAACCTGATCGTGCAGGCGTCGATGGCGAGGAGTTCGGGCAGGCTGTGGACGATATTGGCCATGACCTGGTGGGAATCACGGACCATCGAGATCATCCGCGTCACCTGGTGGAAGACCTGCAGATATCGATATTCCCTGCTATTGTCCATCTCCGCCCATCCCCTTTCCGTCATCCGTCGCCGCATCGTTCATTGCCATCTCGAAACCGGCTGCCCATCATCCGATTGAAGCTGTGGCCAATCGCCGCCGGACGATGTGTGCCGCCACTGGAATTCTGTCATTTTTTACCTTTGAGGACCTTCTCGACCTTGTCTTCCAGCTCATCCTTGTCGATCGGCTTGACGCAGTATTCATCGGCGCCGAGCTGCATCGCCTCCCGCGCCGTCTCGACCGTCGGGTACCCGGTCAGCATGATTGCATGCATGGTCGGACAGGCCTGTTTCATCAGCCCCAGAACCTCTATGCCGCTCATCTTCTGCAGCTTGATATCGAGAATGGCGAGATCGACCGGGTGCGCCTTCACAAACTCCAGAGCCGCATCCTCCTCGGTAAAGGTATGAACCGTATGCCCCTTCCTCGTCAGGATCTTGCCGACCAGCACCGTTGCGTCGAAAACATCGTCAAGTACCAGTATTTCCGCCATTTGTTCCTCCATTGTCGTGACCATTTCAGGTCGTGGCGCCGTACATATCGGCGATCTGCCGGTGACCGCTGCCGCTGGCCGGCAACCGGACGCGGAAGAGGGTTCCGGGCAACATCCCCTGCTGCTGATCGTTCACCGGGCTTTCGACGCCAATCGTGCCGCCGTGTTCATGGATGATGCCATAGGAAACGGAAAGACCGAGTCCTGTCCCCTGGCCGACCGGTTTGGTGGTGAAAAAGGGTTCGAAGATCTTGGCCAGGTGCTTCTCCGGTATGCCCTGCCCGCTGTCGCGGATTTCCACCACCACATCGTCGTTTTCAATCCGGGTTCGCAGCAGCAACTCGCCACCCCCCTGCTCCAGCATCGCATGGTGGGCGTTGTTGACCAGATTGACGAAAACCTGCCGGAGTTTTTCCGGATCGCCGTCAATCCTCGGCAGGCTGTCCGCAAATTGACGATGGACAGCGATATGACTGAGCCCGAGGGTATGCTCGGTCACCGCCACGACGTCGGCCAGTATTTCGTTGAGATCGATCTCTTCCCGAGTGCTGCCGGACTGCCGCGAAAACTTCAGCAGGTCGGCGACAATCTTGCGGCTGGCCTTGGTCTGCCGTTCTATGACCTGCAGACTCTGGTAGGCATCGCTGCCCTCCTGGACATCGTCCATCAGCAGCTGGGAATAGCCGAGGATGATGCCGAGCGGGGTGTTGATTTCGTGAGCGACCCCGGCCGCCATCTGTCCGACCGAGGCCATTTTCTCGCTGGCCGCCAACTGCTCCATCATGATCTTGACCCTGGTCAGATCCTTGGCGATGACCTCGGAGCCCAGGATTTCCCCGCCTTCACCGATGATCGCCGTCGCCGACAGCAGCACGGAAACGACCTTCCCGTCCCGACGAGCCAGGTCGACATTGAGATCCTTGATATAGCCGTCCTGGAACAACCGTTTGGTAAAGGCATCCCTATCATCAGGATCTGATAATATATCGGCAAGTTGCAGGACGGATTCCTCCTCCCGGCAATACCCAAGCATCTCGAAGCCGGAATCGTTCATATCGACGATCCGGTTGTCGGCGTCGCTGAAAAAGACCATGTCCTTCGACGCCGAAAAGAGATGCCGGAACTTCTTTTCCGACTGCGACAGTTCCTCGGTCCGCTCCTCGACCTTCTGTTCCAGGGTCTGGTTGAGGTCGCGAAGCTGGGCCGCAACGGCGGCAAGATCACGGTTGGCATTTTTCAACTTGCCGGCCTCGTGTTCGAGGGCCTGGTAGGCCTGAACCCCTTTGTGATAGAAGATCATCACCGCCGCCACCGAGATCATGAACAACGTATTGAAACCGCCGGAGTACGGCGAGATCTCCGCCCAGATTTCGCCCTGGCCGGCGATCAGCAGGAACTGTTTGACCAGGTGGCCGACCGCCCGGGAAATGGTGAAGGCGGCGATGGCGAAGGTGACATAAAAAAGATAGCCCCAGACAAAGTTGCCGGGTTGCCGCCTGGACAACGACCGGGCGTAGCGCCAGGCCAGGAAGGCAAAGACGATATTGGCGGCGGAACCGATGATATCGAGGAGAATCACCGGCACCAGGGGAATGCCTGCAATCATCGACCTTCCTCCATCTTTTCGGAGACGGCGGCACGGGAAAATGAACGCATGGCGAGAAAAAGAACGAAAAGGGCCGGTGTGATAACCAGATGATCGAGGGCCGTGACATAGTAGACCCACCGGTCGAACGACACCGGTGGCAGCAGCAGGGCCGAGAGATAGCCGTCTTCGGTGGAGACGGCCTCTTCAGGCAGGTTCATCTGGGCGAGATGACCGATAAAGGCGAGGCCGTTCCAGATCATCATCAGCCAGCAGAACCGTTGGAGATAGAGCCAGCCGACCCCGGCAAAGCCGCTGCGGCGAATGTCCCACAGGAGATAGCCGAGGGCGCCGAGGTACTGGATATGGGCAACCTGATGAACGACTACGCCTTCTATGCCGCCATGGGTCTGCAGGGCCCAGGCATCCTGACAGAACAGCATGACGGTGACAAGCGGCGTCAAGGCGAGTATGCGCAGGCAGGCTGATATCATTCGTCCAGTTTCCAAGTGCAACATTCATGTTGCAGGCCGGAATACACAGGGCCGACCTGCGGAGATCATGGAGAACGGCTGTTCAGGCCGAGGAAGGCAGGGTCATGCCTCCAGCCAATGATGTACCCAGCCGGGCTCCATTGCCCCTCTCTTGCAGAATTGATACCAGAGAAACGACGAGGGCAAGAAAAACCAAAATTAACTATAAGCTATTGATATTCAATTATTATTTATGGCCGTGCCGCAATCCTCTCCGCCTCTGACGATGGCCGCTGGCCGCAACCGGATTATAGCAGTGCAACATTTTTGCTGCACCATGAACAACGGGCCGATAATCCCGGGAACCATATCTTGAAACAGTGGATTTTCAGCAGGGAGGGGAAAGGCTATGACCGGAAATCGCTGATCGCGATCTGGTAGCGCCGCAGCAGACGCTGCAGGGCCTGACGTTCCATGCCGCAGTTTCTGGCGGCAAGGGAAATATTGCCCTTGGTGCGGCCCAGGGCGGCTTGCAGGTAGCTGGCGGTAAATTCCTTCAGCACCTTCTCCTTGGCCCCGGCATAGTCGAGATGCTGGACCTGATCGAAACACAGACCGGAGTGCGCTTCGGGCGAACACTGGACCTCGACATCCAGCCTCAGATCCTTGCTGTCGATCGTCGCCCCGGAGCCGAGCAGCACCGCCCGGTTGATGGTATTCTGAAGTTCACGGACGTTGCCCCGCCAGGAACGGCGCAGCAGCATCTGGATCGCCTCTTCGGAAAACTCGAGTTCGGGCCGCTCATATTCAATCCGGTATTTTCGGAGAAAATGATGGATAAGCAGGGGAATGTCGGAACGGATCTCCTCGAGGCTCGGCATCCTCACGGTCACGACGTTGAGGCGGTAAAACAGGTCCTCACGGAATTCCCCCCGGGCGATCTTGGCCTCGATATCCTGGTTGGTCGATGCCACCACCCGCACGTCGACCGGGATAGTCCTGGTCTGGCCCAGGGGCTGGATCTCCTTTTCCTGGAGGACCCGCAGCAACTTGGTCTGGATCGATACCGGGATGTCGGCGATCTCATCGAGGAGGATGGTCGAACGGTGGGCCTCGACGAACAGGCCGACCTTGTCTCGATCGGCGCCGGTAAAGGCCCCCCGGCAATAACCGAACAGCTCGCTCTCGAGGATGTTTTCCGGCAGGGCCGGACAGTTGACGGTCACCATCCTCCGACCGGCCCGGCCCGACATCGCGTGCAGGGCCCTCGCCGCCACCTCCTTGCCGGTCCCCGACTCCCCGCGAATCAGCACGGTCATATCGCTGGGGGCGAGACGCTGAAGCAGATCCTCGACCTCCCTCAGCCGCGGCGCATTGCCGATAAATCCGAAAAAATCGCCGCGTTCGGGATTTTTCTGGAGTTCGTGAAAGCGCCTGTTTTCACGCAGCAGCCAGGTCCTCTCCATCGCCCTCGCCACTGCATGCAGAATCCGGTCATTGTCGAAGGGTTTCTGAAAGAAATCGTAGACCCCCGTCTTCAGCGCCTCCACCGCCATCTCCACCGTGCCGTAGCCGGTCATGATGATGGTGCTCATCGTCGGATCGATGTCCTGCAGGCGCCGAAAAAATTCGACTCCATCCATTCCCGGCATCTTGACGTCGGTGAGGACCACATCGGGCAGCCAATCCCTGGCGATCACCAGGCCGACGCCGCCCGAGTCGGCCTCCAGAACGTCGTATCCCCCTTTCTTGACCAGGAGTCTTGCCAGGAGTCTTCGCATATCGGGCTCATCGTCAACGACGAGAACCCGCCGGGACCCGTCGCCAGTCCATTCGTTCATGGCATATCAACCGGTTTGTCGTTCATCTGCCCCTCGACGGCAACCATCCCAGGATCATGGCCGGATCAATCTTCCGGCGAGCAACGTGCCGGTGATGGCCAGGCTTTCCATGTCGAGGAATACCTCGGCCGAGGCCCTGTAGAGGACGGAGGCGGAGGCGGCAAAGAGATCGTCCCGATCGTTGAAATTGAGCAGCACCGGTATCCGCGGCAGCGCCACGAAGCGCAGCGACAGGTCATGGGTGTCCGAAACGAGCCTCTTCCCCCCCAGTACCCCGGCCCGTTGCAGCAGCAGTGGTATCTGACCGGTGAAGGTCGTCTCGATGATCTTGTTGGTGTTGGTGGTGAAATAGGACACCAGCGGACCGGCATCCTTGAACTCGCGATAGGTCACCAGCCGCTCGGAGAGCGGCGGCAACTCGTCGGGACAGGTCAGCAGATAGCGGCACAGCACCACCCGTACCGCCGGCGTGGCCTCAGCCCCGGTCGGGTCGGTGATGCCGTCATACGAGACATGGTATTCACGGCCATAGAGCGGGACCCGCAGCAACCCCTCTTCTCTGCCGATGCCGAGGAGTTCGGCCCTGGCGAATATGTCGATTTCGCGGAGTTTGACAAGGTACCGCTGGTACGTTTCCTCAAAAACGGGGGCCTGTTGCATGCTCATGCTCCTCGCAGCCGTTCGAGCTGGTCAAGCACGAAATCGCGTTCATCCTCGAGGGCCAGCAGATCCATCATCACCGGCGGTTTGACGGAGTGGGCCGGGAGGCGCCGCTTCGTTTCCGTGATCTGTTCCTCGAGTTCCTGAAGCCGTTCCCGCAGCTGCCGTCTCTTCTCCGTCATCGAATCCACCTCATTCATCCCGTTTCACAACTGGCGGTTCCTTCCATCGCGCCAGAGCCGCCAGTTCCTTTTCGATCAACTGCACCTCACCGGCGGTGGCCTGCCGCTTTTCGACGCTGTAGAGAGGGGAATCGGCGAGGTGGCCACTCTTTTTGTAGACCACGATTTCATAGCGGTCCGGTTCTTGGAGCAGGTCCTCGACCCACAACACCTTGTCGATATCGAGGGAAAACCGGCGGCAGATTTCCCGGGCGAACTTTTCCGGGTGAGCCGAGATCGACAGCCCGTCACCCGTCCGCGCATAGACGCAGAGGAAGGGCTTGAGGTGGCGCACCCGTCCCCTGTCCCCATCAGGAAAGGCCACGATCTTCAGATCATAGGTCCCGGGAAACCAGGCGATGGGGTCATACTCGTCATGTTTTTTCCCATCCCAACTGTACTTGCCGTCAAAGATCTTCATGTTTTCAATATATTGCAGCCGTTCCGAGAAATCCAGAAGAAAAAAGGCCGTTCTCCGGCGTCTGGACGGGTGTCAACCCCAACGCGCCGGAGAACAGCCTCAAGCCACCCGATCGATCAGGCTGTGGCGTCGAGGATCCGCCTGTCGGCCATATCCATCAGGACCCGCTCCCTCGCCTTGTCGATCCCGAGGGCCTGACGTTTCTTATCGATGTGAGCGATCATCAGCCGGGCCATCTCCAGCGGGTCGTCGGCGAAGCCCCACTTGCCGAAGCCCTTGGTCTCAAGCTCCTCGAACAGGTGCTTCTCGAACTTGGTGCCTTTGGTCATCGGGAAGGTGTGGCCGAAGATGGTATATACCCCCGAGGCCACGAAATACTGGCCGATCGCGATGGCCTTTTCACTCATCCATTCCGGGGCGCATCCGGCCGCCGGCAGATCGGCGATCGTTTCGCCCAGACCGCCGGTCCGCACCATTTTCGAGGCGGCGATGAGAATCCGGCTATTGTCGACACAGGAGCCAAGCCCCAGAACAGGCGGCATTCCGACCGTTTCGCAGACCTCGGCCAGACCAGGACCGGCCATTGCCGCGGCCCCCGGCCCGGTGAGTCCGGCCTTGGCCAGGGCGAGCTGCGAACAACCGGTCTGCAATACCAGGACATCGTTTCGGATCAGTTCCTTGACCAGTTCAACGTGGGAGAAATCCTGCTTCGACCGGGGATTTGTGCAACCAACCACCCCGGCAACCCCGCGGATCCGGCCGTTGATAATATTTTCGTTGAGCGGTTTGTAGCTGCCCCTGAACGAACCGCCAAGCATATAGTTGATATACTCATAGCTGAAGCCGTGCACCCCGAGTCCGGTTTTGCGCGGGATCTCGATCGTTTTGCCGCGAGTCTTGAAACGGGTTATCGCCTTGATGACGATCTCTTCCGTGCACTTGAGCGGATCATGCTCGTCAAGCTGGATATGCAGGGCGCCTTCGATTTTCGCCCGATAATTCGTGGTGATGAAAGGCGTGTCGTAACATTCGGCAACCCGCTTGAGATCCTGTTTGATACACTGGACATCGACGCACATCGCATCGACGGCCCCTGTGACCAGGACGGCCTCGGTGGAGGAAAAGTTGCCGGCATGGGGCAAACCGTGACGGGAGAGGGCGTCAAGACCGGAGCAGCACATGCCGATCAGGTTGATCCCCTTGGCCCCGGCCTCGATCGCCATCTTTTTGAGTTCCGGATCAGCGGCGGAGATAATCATCGCCTCGAGAAGGATGGGCTCGTGCCCGTGGACGATGATATTGACCTTGTCCTCCTTGAGTACACCCATCCCCACCTCAACCTCCACCGGTGACGGTGTCCCGAACAGGATGTCGGTGATGTCGGTTGAAACCATCGAGCCTCCCCAGCCATCGGCCAGGGCCGTCCGCGAGATCTGTTTGGTCAGGTTTTCGTAATCCTGGTCGACGCCGATCGCGGTCCGGTGCATCATCTCCATGATCTCCCGCATCGCCCCGCGCGGCACGATCCCTTCCTTACGCCAGGACTCAAGGGTCTTCGGCGGCACCCTTTTCATCATCGGGATCTCGCCGTCGACCTGGGTATAGGTCTTCTCCAGTTCAGCATAGAGATCGAGGGCGATCTCCTTCAACTCCCGTCCCTCCGTGACGATGTCGAGCGCCTTGGCAACCTCCAGCAGTTTCATCGGATCCTGAATTTTGAAATCCGTGTTTTTACCGTTGATGACGTCGCGGAAAAGCTCCAGCATTCCCATGCCGTGATCGGTGTGGGCGGCGGTTCCGGCCGCTACCATCCTCCCGAAATTCCTGGCGACGATGGTATCGATGGTGGCGCCGCAGATACCGACCCGGTCATACGGAGAATTGACATTCATCCGGCACGGCCCCATGGAGCAATGCTTGCAGCAGGCCGACTCGGCACCGATCGGACAGGCCTTCATGTTGCTGGCCCGGTCAAAAAACAACTCCACCCCATCCTTCCGGGCCTTGGTGATCATCTGCGCTGTCGCCTCGCAGGTCGTAAGATCGGATACGTTTATGAGTTCCTGTAATTTGGCCATAGCACTTCTCCTGGTCTGATAAGAAAAGAGACACACGTGCGGACTCCCCTTCCGGCAGCGGGGTTATCACGACGGCGCGTTTCCGCCTTCTGCCCTTTTTACGCTGACTATCGGCGGTGACATTGAGAATGATTCCCAGGATAATGATACACCACATCGTGGTATTGTCAAGCCGACAGGAGAACAACACGCCCTGCCGGCACTGCAGGACAACGTGATAGGAGATATACGAGAAAAACGAGGGAAAAAGAGGCCGATAGTGACGGGAGGCGAGCTCCCGCCACGTTATCTTTTCAAGGCGATAAGTTTGTCGACGATGGTGGAAAGTTCGCTCGGCGCGGTTTTGAGGTCTTCATGCGGTCGCCGCCCTTCGCGATCGGCGGTGACGATCTCCTGATCCTCGGGAAGAAACCCCAGAATCTCGAACCCCGGCAGTGACTGACGGATGAGTTCCTCGTCCTCCGGCCCATTGACCCGATTGCCCAGGACGATGATCTTCTTGATGCCGATATCCCGACCAAGCTTGCGGATTTTCTCGGCGGCCGCTCGGCTCCTCGCCCCGGGATTGACGACGATGACCAGGGCATCGACGGAAGAGGAGGTGGCACGGCCGAGATGTTCGATTCCGGCCTCCATATCCATGATGACGATATCGTCGCGATAGAGGACCAGATGGGTCATCAGCGCCTTGAGGATCGTGCTCTCAGGGCAGATGCAGCCGGAACCGCCGGTCTGGACCGTGCCCATGACCAGCAGTTTGACGCCGTCGCGCTCCAGCGAGAACCGGTCGGGGATATCGTCGACTTTCGGGTTCAGGGTGAAAAAGCCGCCCATTGTCCCGGGTTTGGCCCCGGTTCTTTCGGCGATCAGCTCGGATAGTTCGGAGACAGGGCGGATCGGCTGGTCCTCGGGGATGCCGAGACCGGCCGCAAGATTGGCTACGGGGTCGGCATCGATGGCGATGACCGTGTTGCGGGTATCGGCGGCCAGCGAACGGGCGAGCAAGGCAGTGACGGTAGTCTTGCCGACTCCGCCCTTTCCACCGATGGCGATTTTCAGACTCATGGTTGAATTCCTCCTAATCCTGTATGGCAAACGAGGGTATACGGCAGGGCAGTCTGCACTTCATCTGATAATATGTCCATCCTTGTCGACCATCGCTACCATAAATCCGTTTTTTTCAGCAATTTCTTTCAATTCATCGACATGCACCGCCTGGACCTCGTACTTCCTACCCTTTTCCCGGGGCAGGGTCAGCAGACAATCAGCCGCATCATCTCTGGATGTGAAGGCTGGGATAAAATCCACGTCTCGTTCCTTGTCATGCAGGCCGAAGAAATGCTCGTTCGGTCCCGGATCGCAGACCACGGCATAGATCCAATCAGCCCGTTGCACCTTTTCTTCCATCTTCATTAATCCTCTCAGAGCTAGGCCATGACAGTCTGGTGTCTTGGCCGGTTGACGCAAAAAAGCCCCATTCGCACAGGAATGGGGCTTTCATTTTGCAACATGGAAATCGATCAGATTTCCAGATACGAATCGGAGAACAGGGTTTCACCCATGATGACCTTGACGGTCTTGACATAGTCTCCCAGTTCCTTCGACAAGGCGCTCGGATCTGGTGCAGCACCATCCATCGCCTGGTGGACGACCTCGACGATATCGGGCCGCTGGCCCTTGGCCACCGCAGTCAGATTGGTGTCGAGCGGATCGGAAATAACAGCTTTCATGCCATAGCGCTCGAGCATGATCATGTAGGTGGTATTGAGGATCGGCCGCAGATGCACCGGCGGACCGTTGGAGATGTTCGACAGACCGCAGGTGCTCAATGCCCCGGGAGCGATGTCCTCGAGCATCATCTGGAAATTGAGAAGACTCACGCTTTGGGCCTGCTGGATATTGACCGGCGTGACAATACCGTCAACCCAGATCTTCTCGTTCGGGATGCCGGCCTCGTTGGCGGCATAGAGCAGTTCAACACAGAGGGCGGCACGCTCGTTCTCGTCCCGCGGCAGACCGTCCGGTCCCCACATCAGGGCAACGATATCGGCCTCGTACTTGGCTGCGATCGGCAGCATGACCGTATACCGCTCGGGACGGGCCATGATCGAGTTGACGATATGCGGCTTGCTGGCCGGTTTGAGCACCTTCAAACCTTCCTCGATAGCGGCGATATTGGAGGTGTCGAGGAGCAGAGGGATTTCCGGCACCACCTCCTGGACCACCTGGCAGACCCACGGCATCAGTTCGTGGCCGTCTTTTTTCGACGGTCCGAGGTTGATGTCGATGTAGTCCATGCCCTTTTCCTTCTGCTCGAGAGCTTCGGCCTGAATGGGCTTGGGATCGCGTTCTTTATAGGCCTTGCCGATCACCTTGGAGATTACATTCAGGCTTTCGCCGAATAGGATCATAGTTTTCCTCCTTTACCAAATTAAATAAAAAAAATCGTTTTTCTGGAGCCAGAAACATTGCAGAGACCACCGGGATCGCAGATTACCAGTGGTCTCTGTATTATACTGAAAATACAACAAACCCCATTAAACAAGACTTGTCCGTCTACTGTCTCGCCTTGAGGAATCCGGCGATATGGGCTGCCTCACGCGGCCCAACGGTGACCGTCCAGCCGCTCAGTTCCTCCTCGACATCTCCGGCAATGGCTGCCGCATATCCGGGAATGATGATCTCGCGGGTCTTGACCTTGTCGGCGATGCCGCTCTTCTTGACAAAGGCGCCGACATCATCGCCGCCGAATTTTCCGGCAGCCCAGGCGGTCAGTACCGAAAGGCCTTCCGAATCCTTGACCAGCAGCCATGCCGGAACACGGCTGGCCTCGATCTCACCGGAAACGATGAAGTAGGTCAGGGCGAAATTAGTCGTCACCAGTACCGGCGAATTCTCACCCGGGTTGCCGATTTCAAAGATGCCCTCGGTAACCGTCATCGGCCGCTGCGGGTCGGTGAAAATATTGAGCCGCTCCAGGAGCAGTGGGAAGACAACCTCGGTGGCCAGATCGGACAGAACGACGATGCTGCCGTATTTGGCGACGAACATGCTTGCGATAAGGCCTTCCATATCAAGGTTCGAGGCCATCTCGCAGGGGAAGACGATGGTCGGGAAACCGACCGCTCGATTACCGTCTTTCAGAGCCGAACGTCGCATCCCGACCAGATCGGTCAGGGCCGGCTTCAGTTCCCTGGCGCCGCTGTCGATGACAAGATCCTTCAGTCCCATCGCCGTCAGTTTGTCGGTGAGGGCAATAACGCCGTCAATCGAATCAGCTTTGACCGCCAGGGGCAGGCCGTTATCCTTGGCAAGTTTACCCATGGCATCGGCATTGGCAGCAGTGGCGGCATAAAGCAGCGGCCGCTTGAATCCGCAGGCTTCGACCGCGGCAGCCATGACATCGGCATCCTCGGTCATCAGCACCAGGTTGAACTCCGAGGTCTCGGCAACCTGTTTGGCAAGAGTCGCAAAGGCGGCCTTATCGCCGTTGACATCCTTCAAGGCGACCAGTTCCGGCCGCAGGTTGAGGCCGACGCGCTCATACTGGATTGCATTCCAGACCTTCAGCTTGGCTTCGGTATCGGCGGCGGAAGTGTCCGAGGCCAAGAGGCCGGCGAAGGCGGTCGGGTTGAAAAAGGTCTTCTCGTGACGATACAGTACCGTCTCACCGCCGACCGTAACCTTACGCACGCCCTTGCCGATCACTACCGGTCGAATCGGCGGCGCCGAGGCCTCCGCCAGTTGCGCCCTGGCTTCATCCGATACGTACGGACAGGAGTCGAGTTCCGCCTTGCTCGAAGCAAGGTTCATCGCAAAGGCCAGACAGGTTGGGACACCGCATTCCTTGCAGTTGGTCTTGGGCAGAAGTTTAAATATCTGTATACCTGTTAACGCCATTTCTATAGTCTCCTTATATGTGTTCGGAGCAATCGCTATCGTGCCCGGCCGGATGCAGCACCCGGCCGGATCTTCTCTGCCTGTCTAGCCGATGAGAGGTTCCATGGTCAGTGCCGGATGTCCCTTCTCCTGGAGGAATGGCAGGATATCTTCCTCGGTGATGCCGACAGTCTCATCGGCAATCATATCGGCAAAATTCTCAACGCCCATCTCCTTGCCGCGGATATTGATCTTGTCATACAGTTCGTCCTTCAACATCTTCGGCATCCATACCATGCGCAGGAGACCGCCGTCACCAAGGATGAACTTCTTCTGGGTGACGTTGAACTTCGAATGGCCGACAAAGCCAGGTGAAGATGCGCCACCGCCCATGACGCCGGCGAGGGTGGTGAACTTCATGCCGGAAGGCGTATCACCGCTGTAATCGCGGCCGACGGTCATGATACCGTTGCACGAGGGCAACATGGCGGCGATACATTCGCAGCAGCCGCAGGTCGTCATCGGCGCATGGACCATCGAGTAGAAATTATAGGTTTCGACCGCGCCCTTCGACGCTTTCTTGATGAATTCATCGACACCTTCGAAACGACCGCGTTTCGGATCAAGGACCTTGCCCTTCAGTACCGGCTGGTTCGGCCCGGTGGGGTTGATCTCGAAGGAGGCCTTGCAGTCCATCCAGTTATAGGCGCCGCAGAGTCCGGTCCGCTCGGGACTGACCGTACAGACATGGCTCGGGGCAAACGACTGGCAGAGCGTACAGGAGTAGAAGGTATCGACATCCTCGTCGGTCATCTTGTCGACGCGCTCGTCACGGACCTTGTACTCGGACCGGGCCCAGGCGGTCAGTTTGTCGACATCTTCCTTGTTGGTGTACAGTGTTACCTGAACTTTATCTACGATCTTCTTGAAATCCTGATGGAATTTAGCATGCAGCACTACACCGATATCCTTCAAGGTGAACCCTTTCTCGATTGCCGCTTTGCTCACCCGGACCCAGGATATATCCCGCTGCCCGATGTGCATGATACCCTGGATATAGTTGATCAGATGGTGGATCTGCCGCTCCATGATCGGCTCGAAATCGGTCTGGAACTCACGGCCGGCGATCTGGATAAAGATGCCGAGCGGCAGGGTCTCCCCCTCCTTCATGTCACCGATATCCTTGCCGACAATGATGACCTTGCCGTCTTCGATCTCACTCATCTCCGCCATTTTGACAAGCTCGGTGCACTGCGTCTTGCCGCCGCCCATCTGGCAGTAGAGGTCACCGCCGCGAACACGCTCACCCTCGAAGGCCGGACCGAAGGCGCAGGGGATGTCGATCTCGGTGATATTGATCTTAAGGCCGCGCACCTCGACCGATTTCTGGCAGATCTCGGTGTGGGGAACGTTGGCGACGACGTGCTCGTAGGTGCAGATACCGGTCGGCAGGATCTCGGGGATATCGGTGTCGGCCAGGGTCGGGAAACCCCAGTTGACGGCGCCGGCGGCAGCAACGGCCCATTCGGTGCCGACATCGCCGAGGGCGTTGACGAAGGCGAAGATACGGTTCTTGTTGTACATCAGTATCTTGCGATAATCGCCCGGCTCGACGCCACCGAAGGCCATCGCGGCCCGGTTGGCAAAACCGAGGGCAAAAACGGCCGAGGAAATATCCGGACCGAACGGGACGATACGGGTGCTCCAACCGACCTGCATGCCCGCCTCGAGACACTGCTCGATAACGGTCTTGCCGTTGTGGTTGGCAGCACAGAAGATATAAAGGCTCTTTTTCTGATAATCCTCGACGATCATCTTGGCGGTGGCGGCATCCGGAGCGGCACCGACGATCGCGGCGAAACCAGGGGCCGAACCGTCGACGAACTCGACACCACGTTTACGCAGAATGGTGTCATCGGCCGGACCAACCCAGATCTTACCGGCCTCGATGTCCGGATCCTCGCCGACGACATAGAAATCGGGCTCACGCAGAATGCGCAGGGCCTCTTTGACTTCATAGGCGAAGATGCCGGCCATGCCGGCATCGAGCAGCGGACCGAGATACGGGAGATGGTTGGCCCCTTTGACATGCGGCGGCAACAGACCGCGGGCGAAGGCCATCGGTTTCTTGAGGTCCTCGAGGGTCTCGCACTTCATACCGGTCAGTGAATAGATGACCGGTAGATAATAGGCCGTGTTCGGAAAACCAATTTTGGTACTGGCATCGTAGGTCTGAAGGGCTTTTTCGAGTTCGCCTTCCACCTGGGAAACAACTTTATAGCCACCCTGTATCGCGGCGAATGCAACTAATTTTGACATGCTTTCCTCCTTCTTTGAGGATCGATCGAACAGTTACGGTAAGATTGCCTACCAGAATTATTCCATTCCAAGTTTCTGTCTGTCGGCCATATCCATCAGGACGCGGTCGCGGGCCTTGTCGATGCCCAGTGCCTTCCGCTTCTTGTCGATGTGGGCAATCATTTTGTGGGCGTGCTTGACCGGGTCGGCCTCACAGTCCCACATACCGCCATACATATCTTCCATCGTCTTATAGAGGTAGTCTTTGACGACAGGCGCACCCTCAAGCGGCAGCGAGTAGCCGAAGACGGTGTAGACACCGGAGGAGACGAAGTACTGGCCGATGGAGATTGCCTTTTCACTCATCCATTCCGGGGCGGAACCGGCCGCCGGCAGGTCGCAGATGTCGTTGCCTAGCCCACCGGCCTTGACGACCTCGGTCGCGGCCAGCAGAATGCGGCTGTTGTCGACGCAGGAACCGAGATGGAGGACCGGCGGGATGCCGACCGTCTCACAGACCTCGGCCAGACCAGGCCCGCAGTGAACCGCGGCGGCGCCAGGGGTCAGCAGACCGTGGATACCGGCGGCGATAGCGCTGCAACCGGTGGTAAGGACGATGACATCGTTCTTGATCAGTTCCTTGATGATCGTGATATGCTCTTCGTTATGCTTGGTGCGAGCGTTGTTGCAACCAACCACGCCGGCGATACCGCGGATCCGGCCATTGATGATATTGTCATTCAACGTGTAATAACTACCGCGGAAAGAACCACCAAGATGGTACTGGATCGATTCGACACCGAAGCCGGCAATCTGGGTGGTCTTATGCTGCGGAATCATTACCTCGGCGCCACGGTTCTGGAAGTTCTCGACAGCCATTTTGACGATACGCATCGCATCCTGCATCGCATAGTGCTCGTCGAACTCGATGTGGATGACATTTTCCTGCTCCATCCTGGCGATGGGGTGTGTCGTGATGAGTTTGGTGTGGAAGCATTTGGCGACATTGGCCAGATTCTGGAAGATGCACTGGACATCGACGACCATTGCATCGCAGGCCCCGGTGATGATCGCCAGTTCCTGCTGCAGGAAGGTTCCTGCCGGCGGAATGCCGTGCCGTTGAAGCAGTTCGTTGGCGGTGCAGCAGATACCGCTGAGCTGAATGCCCTTGGCCCCGTTCTGCTTGGCCAGATCAATCATCTCCTGGGACTGGGCGGCAGCGACGATCATCTCGGAGAGCAACGGCTCATGACCATGGACGATGATGTTGACATGATCGGCCTTCATGACGCCAAGATTGGCCTCAGCCTGCAGCGGCGCAGGAGTCCCGAACATGACATCCTGAAGGTCGGTACCGATCATCGAACCGCCCCAGCCGTCAGCGATGGACGCCCTCGCTCCTTGTTTCAACAGGTTCTTGTAATCCTGATCGACACCCATGTGGGTCCGGTGCATGATTTCAACAATTTCCCGATCAATATTACGAGGCTTTACTCCCTGTTTTTCCCATTTATCCTGCAATGGTTGCGGCGCTCTTTTCAGATAGCTGAGGAATCCGTCAGTTTTTCCCCATTCGGCCACCGCAGCCTCAGCGACCCCCAAGGCGATCTCGTCGATATCCCGATCCAGCTTCTTGCCATCGACCTCGACCGTCGTCGCGACACCAAAATACGGAGCGATCGAAATCAGCTTGGCCGGATCCTTGATGGTATAGTCCTTGGTCTCCTTGCGAGCGACGGAGAGAAAAGTCAAAGCGACGCCACGGCCGTGATCGGAGTGGGCGGCGGCACCGCCAGCTATCATCCTGATCCAGTTTCGAGCGGCGATGGTGTTCGGGGTGGCCCCGCACAATCCTTTCCTGGTGTCGTCGCCTTGCACTCCGCCCTTCGGCAGCGGCAGACGGCAGGGACCCATTGCGCAGTTCTTGCAGCAGATACCCTGCATGCCTATGGCGCAGGGTTTCATGGTTACGGCACGATCAAAAACGGTTTCTATCTGGAGCTTTTGGGCACGTCGTATCATCTCCTGGGTCGACACCTCGATGGAAGCCTCCATCGGGTCTGCCTGTTGCGGGGCTTTTACGGCACTCACTTTTGTTTCTTCTGCCATGAGAAGTTCCTCCTCGAATAATAATCAAATAACCAATGTATCTTTTGCCATAACGAACCGCAGTCGGATCACTGCACTCGTTTGTGGAACCTGTTGAGCATTGCCAGGATCTTCTCCTGCTCGGTCAACTGCAGCGTTGCCGCCGTCATGGTAACCGGGCCCGAAACGGCAACATGCGCAGCCGCGCTCTTGCGCTCTTTTGCCCTCTTCTCCTGCAGGGCCTTTTCTTCCGCATCCCGGGCCTGTCGTGCTGCGGCTACCGCATCCGCTTCCGCCTTGGCCTTGGCTTCCGCTTCAGCCTTGACTGCCGCCTCGGCATCAGCTTTCGCCTTGGCTGCTGCTGCCGCCTTGGCCGCTGCATCGGCCTCCGCCTTCGCCTTGGCATCGGCCTCAGCCTTGGCCTTGGCTTCCGCGTCGGCCTTGGCAGCGGCGGCTGCATCTACAGCCGGAGCGGCCGGGGCCGCCGCCTTGGCTTCAGCCTTCGGGGCCGGGGCAGCCGCTGCCGCCGGGGCGGCCTTTGGTGCTGCGGCCTTGGCGGCCGGGGCAGCCGGGGCAGCCGGCGCCGCTTTTTTCTTTTCTTCTTCGATGGTCAGATCAAGTTTCGGGGCCAGGGCCGCAAAATCGACTTTCACATCGCCCAGTTTCTTGGTGATGGGGGCCGTCTCCTTGGCTGAGCCGCCATCGGCGAGGATCTTGATGAAATCTTTGGCCAGCCGGATCGATTCCGGATGGCGCATGATGAGCATGCTCGAACCGGCCATCAGATAGGAAACGGCGCCGATAGCCTCCATCATGATACCGCGCTTCTCGGGATCACCGAGGAGAGGGGCATCGTCGACGCCCTGTTTCGCTTCCTTGCACTTCCATACCTCGTTGCCGAGATTGTTGATCATCGGAAACTGCAGTTTCTCATCGCCTTGGGCCATCGCTGCCAGTGTCAACCGCTCCATGACCGAATACGAGTACTCAAGTCCATAACCGAGTCCGCCGGTAGTGGGATCGACCAGCACTCTGTCCATCGGCATGCCGAAGTTCTCGAGCAGGATGTTGATCTGCTTGGCCAGGTTGACATCGATCGGCGAAGAGGCGATGACACTGTGGCCATATCCCATCGCTGCGGCGGCGATGCCTTTGTAGTTCTTCTCCTCAACCGGCCCAAGCATGAGGTTTCCATTCTGACAGACCTCGCAGACAACCTTGAAGACCTCTTCGTCCTTGGTCGGGTTGGCGCATCCCCACACGATCAACGGGACATTGATCGCATCCATGACCTTCTTGACCGTTGCCGCCGCCGCATCGGCCTTGGCATCTTTGTCGTTCGGATCGATACTTTTCAACTGCAGAACGATGGCTTCAGCGCCAAATTGTTCGACACATTTTTTAGCCCATGCTACCGGATCAGCCGTCACGTCCTTGAAATAGGCAAGAGCCGGTTCCGCCCAATCTTCCGGTTCCATGTCCCAAATTTCCATGGCAATAAGCGGCTTGTTAGGCATCTCGCCTTCGAACGTATAAAAGGGATAGCAACTCTGGCCGCCAACTTTCCTGGCTGCGTCGCCCTTGCCGATGGATATCTCCTTTATGCCTCCGGTATAGGATTCCTTCTTCATTTCAAATCCCACGACTACCTCCTTGCATCTGAGTGTTATACTCCTCAAGGTTCCTGTGCCATAGGTCAGCCTTGTCTGCTGTTATTCGGCTGCCTATAACGCCAACCTCCCCTTTTACTTCCAAATCAGCTACTCCAACTGCCAAACATCACTTCCAATATGTCGAAACGGTCTTCTGGGCGAAGTCCCCGGTACAGCGGGCAATCCCTCTCCAGATCGACAGTTATTGTCTTCCGCGCCCCTCGATACGTTGCTTTGTCCGCGGGAATTTCTCGATCTCCGTATGCGGCAGAAACATCGCCGCCACATAGTTGCTCATATAGGAAGGTGTTTCGGACAATTCAAAATTTGTCATTTTCTTCGTCACTTCCACCACATCCTTACGAATCCTTTTGGTCAGCGAACTCATTCGAGCACCCAAAAGCGACCCGTTGCCAATAAATGTCACCCGGTCTGCCTCGATCTCCGGCAGAAGACCTATGGTCATAGCCCGGTCGAGATCGATATAGCTGCCGAAGCCGCCGGCCAGGATGATGTGTTCTATCTTGTCCATCGTCAAACCGACCTCTTCCAGTAGCGTCATGCAGCCACTGTAAATCGCCCCCTTCGCCCTGATCAGATTATCGATATCCGGTTCGGACAGGGAGATATCACGGTCAATCAGCGTCTCCTCGCGCCAGGCAAGGACATATTCCCAAATACCATTGTTGCAGCGGATGCGAGGAGTGTTGAGATCGCGGTTGAAATGTCCCCGGTTGTTGATAACCCCCATCTCCAGCATCTCAGCGGTCATGTTGATCAGCCCTGAGCCGCAGATCCCTTTCGGCCGGATATTGCCGATGGTCAGAAGCATCGGTTCAAACGTCACCGGATCGAGCGAAAAGTCTTCGATCGCACCCTTTGAGGCCCGCATCCCGAATTCGATGCCGCCACCCTCGAATGCCGGGCCGGCTGAACAGGCGGTGCATGCCAGCCAGTCCCTGTTGCCGATAACTATTTCGGCATTGGTCCCTATGTCGAGATACAGAGTCAGCTTCTCGCTCCGGTACAACCCTGATCCCATGACCCCGGCGACAATATCGCCACCGACATAGCTCGACACCACCGGGTAGAGGAGAGCGATAACCTTGGGATTGATATCGATGCCGATAGTCACGGCGCTGAATGGGGGATAGAGCGATGAGGCCGGAACATAGGGGGCTCTTCTGAGGTAACGGGGTTCGATATCCACCAATAATTGGGTCATGGTGGTATTACCGGCCAGGGTGATGGTCGCAATGTTGTCACCATCGACCTTGGCCTGGCGGAGTATCTCCCCGATAACCTTGTTGATCGTGGCGACGACAACTTCCTGCAGCTTTTTACGCCCCTCAGGTTTTTCAGCATAGATGATACGGCTGATGACATCCTCGCCGTAACTGATCTGACCGTTAAATTCACCGTATTCACCAAGGCACTCACCACTGCTCAGATCGATCAGCTGACCGTAAACGGTCGTCGTACCGATATCCATCGCGACGGCGTAATTCGCTGCCGTGGTGTCACCAGGCTGGACATCGATAATCAGGGTTTTGCCATTGTCACGAACGGGTCGCACCAGGGTAATGGTGATCTTGAAGTCGTTTTGGCGGAGGACATCCGGTAATTTTCTGATGACCGCCAGAGTCAGTTCCAGCTTGTGCTCATCACTCTGCAACTTGAGATATTCAATCAATCTCGTGACATCCGGCATATTGTTCTGAACGTCCGGCGGCGACAACTGAAGGAATTTTTTTTCTACCGGTGGGATAAACAGCCCCTGCTCTTTCAGGCTGTTGAAATCAATATGCTTGATTGTGGCCTTACGTCGCGTTGACGCCTGCTTGTTGAGGACACTGACATCGATTGACGATTCGACCGGAATACGGACCACCACATCGGCAGTAACCTCGGAAAGACAGGCAAGGCGATAGCCTTTCGCGACATCTTCGGCACTGAGTCTCTCAGAGACCCCTTCGGCTACTTCGCCCTGTTCAATCAGGACCCGGCATTTACCGCAGACACCTTCACCCCCGCAGGAGGCATTGATATGAACCCCGGCATTGAGGGCGGCCCGGATCAGACTTTCCCCGGCAGGCACTTCTATCTCCCTTTGATGAGGAAGAAATGTCACCTTGTTCATTTGCATGTGTCGCTCCAACACGGGTCACCGGGCCGCTCGAAATTGAACAGAAAATCATCAAAGACAGGAGACCAAGAACATTCAGAGAGAAATATCATAGTAGAAATTTTTGGCATCATAGCAGGGAGGGAAAGCATTTGCTTAAATATACACGAGTTCCCAGATAAACAATCATTCTTTTTGTTCGGGTGTATCATCATTTGTCTTGATAAGAACCTTTCCTATTTCTTGATGACCAAAAATAAAACTCATGCTCGTTTTTTTCGACAAAAAGCGGCAATTAGCGGCCAAAATTTATCTAAATATCTGTCATTTCATTTAATTCAATTGAATAACCACTCAATAGTAGGGAGCTATCCTGATCTCCAGCGATCCCATGCCGTCCATGCCGGCAAGGACCTTTTCAATTCTGGTGACAATCGCCGGCGACTGTTCTTCGGGGGCCTTGACATGGACATGAACCCGACCTTCATCAACAAAGACCCCAGCTGTCGGATAATCGAACAGTGCCGCCCTGACCTCGGCGGTAAGCGCCAGATCTCGTATCCTCCGGACAGAGGCATCGGTCGGAAGGTAACACGGAAAGTCGACCGCTTTACTAATCAGCTCGACGGTGTTATCGACGCTCATTGCACTGATGTTGATCACCATATCATACAGTCCTGGATCGACGATATCGATACCGTAAAGCAACAATGCCCACTTACGGCGTTCTTCATCGTCGATCCCCAACTGCCTCCGCGCCTCATCACGGGATATCTTCGTTCGTTCAGCCTCAGCCGCGACCCGCTCCTCCATGTCGGCAATGATGCGCACCTTCAGGACGTGAGCGACATCCCGGAGAAAAAACTGGCCTGCAACCCCATGATAGACATGCTTGTCATTCTTGAGATGCTTCAAAATCGACGAGGAAATGAAATTGACAAAGCGCTCCCGCCCGAAGGATTGTCGCTCAAGGATCTGGACTGCATACTGGAAATTATGCATGATCTTCAGTTCAGGGATATCATACTCCATGCTCGACTCCAGAATCGTATCCCTCGAAATGCAAGCATATCCCAGGATTGCGGCCACTTTGAGCGCAACTTCCTTGCCCCGGTAATAGCTGCCCCGGGATATGCTGATGATCGGCATAGTCCTCCCCTTGTCTCAGGCGATTACGCACCCCGAGAAAAAACCGTTATTTCCCCTCTACCTTGCAGGTTTTTGGATCAAAGGACACCTTGCACTTGGGGCAGGTGACCTGTTTATCGATCTCATCGGAAAACAATTCCATCTCCGCCTTGCAGGCAGGACAGGCGACCTTGATCGCACTCAATGACTTGTTGCTTTCAAAACCTGGACAATGTTGCTGATCCGTCATGACGAGCCTCCTTCTTCTGACTGTTCATTCTCTGCATGACCCCTTTCCGATCCCCTTCCCCCCTCCTGGTGATAAGCGACAACGGTATCGTCAGGAACTCGTGCCGTTTTTTTTTCCTGCCGCCGCCTCTCCTTTTCTAAAAAATGAATAGCACAGGACGGGCGGTACTTGCAGTACAGTTCAGGATCACTGCAGGAAAGGCAGGCATCACAGAGATAATATTTATGCTTCAAACACATGTACGAAGCTTCTTTCTCCGGGTGATTCCTGCACTTTCCCATTTCAATTTTTTTCAGACTCGGCTCTGCCTACTCGAGACGCAGCCAGGCAGATTTTACCGTATTCTTCATCAGCATCGCTATCGTCATCGGGCCAACACCGCCGGGAACCGGGGTGATCTTGCCGGCAATCTTCTTCGCCTCTTCAAAATCGACGTCACCCTTAAGAATGGCCTTGCCGGTGGTTTCGTTGACGCCAACCCTGTTGACGCCGACATCGATAACCGTGGCACCGGGTTTGATCCACTCCGGCTTGACCAGATCGGGAACGCCGGCGGCAACGATGAGGATGTCGGCGCGCTTACAATGGGCGGCGAGGTCCTTGGTCCGGGTATGGACGATGGTCACCGTACTGTTGGCACCCGGTCCTTTCTGGGCCATCATCATCGCAATCGGCTTGCCAACGATGTTTGAGCGGCCGACCACCACAACCTCAGCCCCCGAAGTTTCGGTGCCGGAGCGGACAATCAGCTCCTGGATGCCGGCAGGGGTACAGGGCGGATACTTGACTTCGCTGCCGCCGATCATCAGACGACCGACGTTGACCGGGTGGAAGCCATCGACATCCTTGTCGGGATCGATGGCGTTGAGGACCTTCTTCTCGTCGATATGCTTGGGGATGGGTAGCTGAACAAGAATGCCGTCGATGGTCGGGTCGTTGTTGTATTTGTCGATCAGGGCAAGGAGGTCGGCCTCGGAGATATCCACTGGTTGACTGTCCTGCACCTCATGGAAACCGAGTTCCTCGGCTGTCTTGATCTTCAGGGTCACGTAACTGATCGATGCCGGATTTTCGCCGACGAGGATCGTAACGAGGCCGGGGCCCCGGCCATGTTTGGCCTTCATTTTCCTGACCTCTTCGGCCAACTCCGCAAGGATCTCCTTACGAATCTGGGTTCCACTGATAAGCTCTGCAGTCATGCTTGTTCTCCTTCAGGTTAAAAATACTGAAAACCTGCTATTGCCGACGGGCGGAAATACAACGGTCCTCCCGCCGGCTGGACCTGATAAATTAGAACACACCCTTGACCTTGCCGGTCTCAACATCGACATCGACCCGTTTGAAGGCCGGATTGGAGCTGGTTCCAGGCATCAGGCTGATGGCACCGGCCACCGGCACGATGAAACCGGCGCCGCCGTAAGTGAGGACCTCGCGAATGGTCAGGCGCCAATTCTGCGGCACACCCTTGAGCGACGGGTTGTCGGAAAGCGACAGGTGGGTCTTGACCATGCAGATACCCATCTTGGCCAGTTCCGGATCGGCCTGGAGTCGCTCGATGGACTTGTTTGCAGCCGGCGAATAGTCGACGCCGTCGGCACCGTAGACTTCCTTGGCAATCAGTTCGATACGCTCCTTGATCGGCATGTCGAGGTCATAGAGGAATTTGAAATCGCTCTTGTCCTCGCAGGCCTCGACAACGGTCTTGGCGAATTCGATGGCCCCATCGCCGCCTTTTTCCCAATGGCGGGAAAGGGCAACCCTGGCGCCTTCGGCCTCGCACAGCTCGCGGACCTTGGCGATCTCGGCGTCGGTATCGGTGTAGAAGGCGTTGATGCAGACGACCGGGGCAATGCCGGCCTTGCGGACGTTACGGATGTGGTGGAGAAGGTTGGCGCAGCCCTTGGCCACCCACTCGACGTTCTCCTCCTTGTACTCGACCGGCATCGCCTTGCCGGGGACCGGCACCGGAGCGCCGCCATGGCACTTGAGGGCGCGAATGGTGGCGACAACGACGGCGCAGTCAGGCTTGAGCCCGGAATAGCGGCACTTCAGGTTCCAGAATTTTTCGAAGCCGATATCGGCGCCGAAACCAGATTCGGTGACATGGTAATCGGCCAGCTTGAGGCCTATGCGGTCGGCGATGATGGAGCTCTGGCCGATGGCGATATTGGCAAAGGGGCCGGCGTGGACGATGACCGGTTGCCCTTCCAGAGTCTGCATCAGAGAGGGATTGAGGGCCTCGACCATCCAGGCGGTCATCGCACCGGCGACCCCCAGGTCTTCGGTGGTGACCGGTTTGCCGGTCTTGGAATAGGCGACAACGATTTTGCCCATCCTCTCCCGCATATCCTTCAGGTCGGTGGCCAACGACAGAATGGCCATGACCTCGGAGGAGACGGCGATGCCGAACTTCGATTTCATCATGAAGCCGTCGGACTTGCCGTTGACGCCGTCGATACCGATGATGATATTGCGCAGGGCCTGGCAGCAGAAATCCATGATAAAGCCCATCTCAACATTGGTCGGATCGATGTCGAGCCGCTTCATGCCGGACAGTCGTTCCAGCTGCTCGTCATTGTAGTTTCTTTCATGCTGGAGTCTGGAGGTCAGGGCGACCATGGCCAGGTTATGGGCGTTCATGATGGCGTTGATGTCACCGGTGAAGCCGAGGGAGAACGGAGTCAAGGGGATGCACTGAGCGAGGCCGCCGCCAGCTGCCGAACCCTTGATATTCATGGTCGGACCACCGGAAGGCTGACGGATGGCGGCGCAGACTTTCTTGCCGATCTTACCCAGACCCTGGACGAGGCCCATGGAGGAGGTGGACTTGCCCTCGCCGAGCGGCGTCGGGGTGATGGCGGTAACGTCTATGTACTTGCCGTTCGGTTTGTCTTTCAGCCGCTCGAGGACCTTGCGGAAATCGATCTTGGCAATGTAATGTCCATGAGGAAGCAACTCATCCTTGGTAAGACCCAGCTGTTCGCCGATCTCGTAGATCGTCTTCATTGTTTTTTCAGCGTCTTCAGCAATTTCCCAGTCCTGGTGTTTTGTTGGATCTAGCATATGGAATCCTTTTCACGTTGTTTCGACCCACGGGATGGTCAAAATTGATTGATGACGTTCTGCATCTGCAAGTTGGGCACAACTCGCCCAAGTTGCAACTTTCCCACACTGCTTTCCCCCGGAAAATCGCCATTCACGCCGCCAGAGGCCCCCGACCACCTCATAACAGCACTCATTCCGGAGACATACCCTTCCCTTATTGCCAGAATACAGCAAAAAAATGGGCAATCGCGTAATCCATCGAGTTGTAAAGTTTAATTGGATGAAGTTGTAGCTTAACGACAAGGTCAAAGCAACTCATTTCTTCACGCAATTTGCCATTCTTACTGATAAATAATTATGATATGTATATTAAGACGCATTAATTGACCGCACCCATTCTCCTTGGTATTTTTGACATATGCAAGTATTTTTTCGAGTAGGTTGAAAATGATTCACAGCATCCGGTTTCTTCCCGACAATGTCTCAATCGATGTGGAGACTGGTGAGAGTATCCTGACGGCGGCAGCCGACGGGATTTAGAAGTACACGCGGACTGCGGCGGCGAGGGCGTCAGGCTGGCCTGCACTTCCAGGGTCATTTCGGACCTTGTCGTCCGCATTCCGGCCACCGTCGGCGCGGATGGCAGGCCCCTCGCCTGTCGGCCGAAGACGACGCAGCCCCTCCGCACGATCGCTCGAGACACTCGTCGACACCCGGGAAACAGCGCCTCCGGTCCGCAAGATCGCCCTGCATCTGCCGCCGCCGGAAGCCGGACCTGACCCCGTCCACCGTCACCGGAATACATCGCGGGATTGTCACTCGACGGCGGCCAGCTTCTCCATTGCGGCGGCATCGACTTCGGCCAGCGGGAAATGGAGAGAGAAGGCGGTGCCGACTCCCGGTTCGGACTGGACGTCGATATAGCCGTTGTGGGCCTCGACCACGCTCTTGACGAGCGCCAGTCCCAGGCCGGAGCCGGTGATGTGGCGCGTCGCCTTGCCTTTGACCCGGAAGAAGCGGTCGAAGATGTGCGGCAGGTCGTCCTTGCCGATCCCGATCCCGGAATCCCGGACGACGAGACAGGCCTGCCCCCCGGCCAGGGAGGTGGCGATCTCTATCCGCCCCCCCTCCGGCGTGTATTTGACCGCATTGGAGATGATATTGAGAAAGGCGGTGCGCAGGTGGTCGTAATCGACATTGATCCACCAGTCATGCGGGCAGGGTTTGTAGTCCAGCTGCAGTCCCTTGCTCTGCGCCTGCGGGGTGACGATATCGATGATGTCGGCGAGAATTTCGTGTCCTCGCACCGGCTCCAATCTGAAGATCACGGTGCCGCTCTCGAGCTTGGACAGATTGAGGAGGTTTTCGATCAACTGCAGCAGATCGCGGGTCCGGACGATCATCCGTTTGTGGAGGGCATTGCAGGAGTGCAGCGCCTCATATGGGCAGTCGACCTGGAGGGCGTAGATCATCTGCTCGATCGAGGCGAGCGGCGCTTTCAGTTCGTGCGCCACCATCGCCACGAAATCCGATTTCATCCGATCGATTTCCTTATGGGTGCTGATATCTTCAAACACCGTCACCGACCCAAGGATGCCGCCGCCGCTTGACCGCACCGGCGAACAATGGGCCCGGAGGTAGCGACGGGAAATCGATCCGGGAGCGAATTCCCGGGTCACGACCTGCGTGCCGTCGATGGCCTCGAAGACCATCTCCACCGCCGCCCCGTCCTTGATCGAGGCCGCCAGCGGCTTGCCGACGACCGGATCGGTCTGGATCTCGAGTATATTGATGGCCGCCGGGTTGTGATGGACCACCACCCCTTCCCGGTCGGTGATGATGACCGCCTCGACCATGCAGCCGAAAACCGTCTTCAGCCGACTCTGCTCCTGGTTGATCGCCGCCAGGCTGAGGGTGCGCTCCTCGCGCAGCTGTTCCGCCTCGGCCTGCAGCCGCAGTTTGTCGACCGCCTTGCCGACGACGATTCGGATATAGTCGGGAGTAAAGGGTTTGCCGACGAAATCGAAGGCCCCCTGCTTCATTGCCGAGACTGCCTTCGAGACCGTGGCGAAGCCGGTGATGACGATGACCTCGATTGCCGGCCGGTTTTCCTTGACCCAGCTGAGGACGGCGAAGCCGTCGATCCCCGGCATCATCAGATCGAGCAGGAGGATGTCGCACCCCTCGGCGCTGATGATCTCGATGCCCCGTTCACCGCTTTCAGCCTTGGTGATGACATAGTCCCTTTCCGCCAGGGCCCGTTCGACCCCGTCGCGAATGACCTTCTCATCGTCTACGATCAGGATGCGGATTGCGTCCATAGTTGACTCCGGCCGGCGAATTACGTTCACCGAAGCGGCCCCGGCTCCCTCCCGGACCAGCGGAGGGAACCGGAAGTCCGGCTCACTTCAGCCAGTGTTTGATAAGATTGAGCAGTTCCATCGGTTCGACCGGTTTCGGCATATAATCCTCGGCCTGACTCTCCAGCATGTCCCGATGGGTATAGGTGCTGGTCGTGACCCGGTCGGCCACCGCCGTCAGCAGGATGATCGGAATCTTCGCCGTCTGCGGATCGGCCTTGAGCTTGGCGCAGGCCTCGTGTCCGTTCATCACCGGCATCATGACATCGAGGACAATCAGATCGGGTTTCTCCTCGGCGACGGCCTCGAGCCCTTCGGCGCCGTCATAGGCCACCCGGACAGCGTAGCCTCCGTTCTCGACTATGACCTTGATCGCCTCGACGAAATCGGGATCATCATCCACCAGCAGAACCTTCTTCTTGTCAGCCATATTTCTCCTCCATTGGTCGTACAACGTTATCTTCCAGCTTCTTGTCTCTCAGTCTACAACCGGCCGGGGCAGCAATCCAGCCCCACCGATGATTTCCTGCAATTTTTCCTCCCACTCGATCGCCATCACGTGGACCCCGGCGATTCCCTCCATCTCCTTCAGTTCCTGAATCTGCTCGATGCACATCTCGATGCCCTTGGCGGCCTGCTTCTCCTTCGGTTCATCGGCGATGCGCTTGATCACCGCGTCGGGGATGTCCATGCCGGCGACCATCTTCTTCATGAACTTGGCCATCCCCGCCGACTTGAGCGGGGTCACCCCGGCCAGGATCTTGACCTTCTCATGCAGCCCCTGGCGCTTGGCATCCTCCAGATAGGTCTTGAATTTGTCCATATTATAAATGCACTGGGTCTGGACGAAATCGGCGCCGGCCATCATCTTCATCTTCAACCGGGGCACCCTGATCTCGAACGGATCGGCGAAGGGATTGACGGCGCAGCCGATGAAGAACTTCGGCGCCCCCTCGAGCTTCTGCCCGGAGGGAAAGACCCCCTCGTCGCGCATCGTCCTGACCAGGTGGATCAGCTGCATCGAATCGATATCGAAGACGTTCTTGGCCTGGGGATCATCGCCGAATTTCTGGTGATCCCCGGACAGGCAGAGCATGTTCCGCACCCCCAGCGCCGAGGCCCCGAGCAGGTCGGACTGCAGGGCGATGCGGTTGCGGTCGCGCACCACCATCTGCAGCAGGGGCTCGATCCCCATCTCCTTGAGCAGTACGCAGCCGGCGACCGAGCTCATCCGCACCACCGAGGTCTGGTTGTCGGTGACGTTGCAGGCGTCGACGTTGCCCTTGACATAGGCCGCCTTCTTCCGCACGATCTCCGGATCGGCGCCGCGGGGCGGACCGCATTCGGCCGTCACGGCGAAATGGCCGGCGGCGAGGACCTTTTCCAGATTGCTTCCCGCTTTCATCAGATCATATCCTCCCTGACAATGCGGCGAGGGCCGCCATCTCTTGAGGTGTTCCATCCCTTGTAGGGTTTCAGCTTGGTGTAGTTATCCATCTGGTCGAGGGCCTTGAGCCGGTCGATGATCAGCTGCCAGCCGCAGGGGGTATCCTTGCCGACCTCGCAGTGCCCCTGTACCGAACCACCGCAGGGGCCGTGGAACAGCGATTTGGCACAGCGGGTGACCGGACAGATGCCGCCGGTCAGGTGCAGCACGCAGTCGCCGCAGCCCTGGCAACGCTCGGCCCATTCGCCCTGGCGCTCGGTGACGCCGAGAAAGCCGGTGTTGATCCCCGGCAGCAATGGGGTGGTGGTGTACTTCTCGGCCAGGAACTGGATGCCGGCGCCGCAGGCAATCGACAGCACGGCCTGGTAGTCATGGACGTAGGAGCGCATCTGCTCGATATACTCGGGATCGCACTGCCGTTCGAGACAGACCTCCTTGATCGTTATCTTCTTCCCCGCGGTCTCCCGCGCCAGGCGCAGGGTCGAGGACAGCACCTGAACCTCCTTCTCCCCTCCCACCCGGCACACCGTCACACAGCCATAGCAGCCGGCAACGACAATCCGGTCATAGGGATCGACCATCTCCAGAATCTCCTCGATGGGTTTCGGCGTTCCTGTGATCATTGTACTCCTCCTGAGGCCGGTCAGGCCGCGTTCTTCCGGGCGACATTGATGGAACTGGGGCCCAGTTCCCTGATCTGCCCGACGAATTCATTGACATAAGCGGCGAATTTCGCCCCCTCGCCGGCACTGAGATTGAACATCCGGATCCGGTCGCCGCCGATGCGGATGCTCTCGAGAATCCCGGCCACCCGGGCCACCCGGGCCCGGGCCCGGATATTGCCGGAGAGATAGTGGCAATCCCCCTCCAGGCAGCCGATGACCATCACCCCGTCGGCGCCGTTCTCGAAGGCCTCGAGCAGCAACGTCTCCTCGATCCTCCCGGTGCACGGCAGCATCACGATGCTGGTCGACGCCGGGTACCGCCTTCTTTCCGAACCTGCCAGGTCCGCGGCGGTGTACGCTCAATGACGACAGGCAAAGATGATGACGTTGGCGGTGAACTCATCCATCATGCGACTCCTCCACGGTTATGGCTTCCGGCATTGCCTGGGCATAGGACCGGATCTTGGCCTTGAGATTGACATCCTGGTAGCGGCCGAGCGTGATCGCCTTGGCCGGGCATTCGGCGACACAGATGCCGCAGCCCTGACACAGGGCCGGGTTGATCTCGGCGGTATGCTCGGCGTTGATGAACGGTACGCCGTAGGGGCAGGCCCGGACGCAGGTCAGGCAGACGGCACAGTGGGTCGGATCGACCCGCGAGACGACGCCGGACAGCCGCAGGTTCTTCTTCGACAGCAGGATCGCGGCCCGGGCCACCGCCGCCTGGGCCTGGGCGATGGTCTCCGACACGTCCTTCGGGGCGTGCACCGTTCCGGCCATGAACAGCCCTTCGCTCGGCAGATCGACCGGCCGCAGCTTGGCATGGGCCTCGATGAAGAATCCGTTGCCGTTGCGCGGCACCCGCAGCATCGAGGCCAATTCCTCGGTATCGCGCGGCTTCATGCCGGTGGAGAGCACCAGTAGATCCGGGGCCAGCGAGACCTTGCGACCGATCGACGGATCGCGGATTTCGATCCGAATCCCCCGCTCCGCCACCTCGATCTCCGGCGGGTTGTCGTGCGGGTCGAAGCGAATGAAATTGATCCCCAGCCGCCGCGCCTTCTGATACTGGAGTTCACCGAGACCATAGGTGCGCATGTCGCGGTAGAGGATGTCGATGCGCGCCGCCGGGTTGATCTCCTTCAGGTGCAGGGCGTTCTTGACCGCCTGGTTGCAGCAGACCCGCGAGCAGTACGGCAGGTGATCGGCAGCGCCGCCACCCGTTGCCGACGTATCGCAGGGCGTGCCGGTATCGGGCTCGCTGTAGGTGGCCGGCACCACGGTGGCCCGGGAACCGGCGCACTGCAGCATCACCACATGGCCGGGGACCGAGCGCCGTTCCCCGAGCAGGCGGGCCTCGAAATCGGTCTGGGTCATGACATGGTCGGCGGTGCCGAGACCATGGAGATCCGGCCGCGCCTCCTCGGCCCCGGTGGCGACGATGATCGCCCCGTGGGCGACCGTGCGCAACGCCCCGGTGGGGGTCATGATATCGGTCGAAAAGGCACCGACGAAACCGGAGTGTTCGACGACCTCGGAATTGAGAAAGACCCGGATCCGATCGTTGTTCTCGACCTGTTCCTGCAGTTCGAGGAGATAGCGCGAGAAATCCTGTCCGTCCCAGGACCGGCCGAGATGGACGACCTGGCCGCCGAGGGCCGGCTGCCGCTCGACCAGGTAAACACTGAAACCCTGTCGGGCAGCCTCGACCGCCGCGGTCATCCCCGCCACTCCGCCGCCGATGACCAGCAGGCTGGGATTGACATCGAACTCCAATTCGGCCAGAGGCTCGGCCTGGGTGGCGTTGGCAACTGCCATCCGCACCAGCCGCCGGGACTTCTCGGTGGCCAGCTGCGGGTCGTGCGGGTGCACCCAGCTGCACTGGTCGCGGATATTGGCCATGTCAAAGAAATACTTGTTGATCCCGGCCTGGCGCAGGGTCGACATGAACAGCGGTTCATGGGTGCTCGGCGAGCAGGCGGCAACGACCAGCCGGTTGAGCCGATGCTCGCTGATGATGGCGCGGATCGATTCCTGCGAATCCTGGGAACAGGTATAGAGCGGATGGCCGGCATAGACGACGCCGGGCAGGGTCCTGGCATATTCGGCCACGGCGGCGACATCGACGACCGAGGCGATGTTGGTGCCGCAGTGGCAGACGAAGACCCCGATCCGCAGTTCCTCGCCCGCCTCCGGCACCCGTTCTGCCGGCAGGGCCTCGACCGTCACCTCGGTCCCGCGCGCGAGCGCCAGGCCGGCCGAGGCCGCCTGGGCCGCACCCGAAGCCTCGATGACCGTTTCGGGAATATCCTTCGGCCCGTTGATCACGCCGCCGACGTAGATCCCGGGGCGCGACGAGGCCAGCGGAGTAAAGGCCTGCGAGACTGCAAAACCGTAGCGGTCGAGCTCGATGCCGAGCATCGTCGCCAGATCCCTGGTCCTGGCGGCGATCTGCACCCCGACCGACAGCACCACCATGTCGAAGTTCTCTGTCACTCGCCATCCGGAGTCGTCGACGTAGCGCAATTCGAGATCGCCGGTCTGGGGGTCTTCGAAGACCCGGCTGACCATGGCCCGGACGAAGCGGATGTTCCGCTCCTTGGCCCGTTCGACATAGGCGTCGAAGTTCTTGCCGAAGGAGCGCATGTCGATATAGAAGATCGTCGGTTCGATGGCGCTGTCGTGCTCGCGGGCGATGTAGGCCTCCTTGGTGGCGTACATGCAGCAGACCGAGGAACAGTAGTCGCGGTCGCAGCTGTGGTCGCGGGAACCGACGCACTGGATCCAGGCGATCTTTTTCGGGTGTTTGCCGTCCCCGGGGCGCTGCACCGTCCCCGAGGTCGGCCCGGAGGCCGACAGCAGGCGTTCGAACTCGATGCTGGTGACGACGTTTTTATAGAGGCCGTAACCGAATTCGCCGCGCCGCTTGGCATCGAAGACCTCGAAGCCGGGGGCGAAGACGATCGAGCCGACCCGGACCTCGCGCTCACTGCCCTTGAGGCCGTAATCGATGGCCCCCGGGCCGCAGACCGACTGGCAGATGCCGCAGGACCCGGTATTGAGGTGGACGCAACTGACCTCGTCGATCACCGGCACCCGCGGTACCGCCTGGGGATAAAGGATATTGACGGGATGGCGCAGGTTCAGCCCCTCGTTGAAGGTGTTGTAGAGCGGCTGCGGCGTCTTGTTGGTGACCTGATCGATCGCCAGAAAGGAGACCGGACAGACCGAGACGCAGGCGCCGCAGACCTGGCAGGTATCGAGGCTGGCCTCTATACCCTCCGTCACCATCTTCAGGGCCCCGATCCGCATGACCTTCTTGCAGGTCATGGCGCAGAGGCCGCAGCGGATGCAGTTGCGCTCGTCGCGTCCGGCCATTTCCTTCTTCAGCGCCGCGGAACGGGCGACGATGGCGGCGCCGAGGCTCTTGTCGATCTCCGGCGCCTCCGCGATCGTGACCGCCGAGAACTTCTCCGGGCAGGCGGTAAAGCAGGCGCCGCAACCGGTGCATTTGTCGGCGATAACGCTGGCGACACCGCCCTTCTCCCAGCTGATTGCCCCGTGCAGGCAGGCCCGGAAACAGTTGCCGCATTTGCTGCATTTGTCGGCGGCGACCTCAAAGGTCCAGGGGTGGAGGCGCTGCGGCAGCGGCGCTCCCGGCCCGCGGATAATCCGTTTTTCCCGCCCCCCCTTTTTCTTCTCCCCTTCCACCGGCTCCTGGGGAAAATACGAGATCTGGGTCACCGGGCAGGCCAGCTCACAGGCGCCGCAGCCGGTGCATTTGCTGATATCGACATAGCGGGCATGACTGCTGACGGTGGCGGTGAAATTACCGGCCTCGCCGGTCAGTCCGGTGACTTCACTCCAGGTCAGCAGCTCGATGTTGAGATGGCGGCCGACCTCGACCAGTTTCGGCGAGACGATGCACATCGAACAGTCGTTGGTCGGAAAGGTCTTGTCCAGCTGGGCCATCTTGCCGCCGATCGCCGGCGAGTTCTCCACGAGGTAGACCTTGAAGCCGGCATTGGCGAGATCGAGGGCCGACTGCATGCCGCTGATACCGCCGCCGATAACCATCACGGACCCCGACAGGGGCGACGTGGTCTGGGGTTGCTGCGAATGTTCGCTGTTCATCGTGGGCCCTCCCCGGCGGGTGCGGCCTGGCTGAAGAAACGGTTGAGGAGCGCCGGATCGATCAGATGGGCTTTCTGCTGGGCAGCCGGATAGCTGCCGGATATGGCCGCCACCACGAGCTCGGTGGCGAAAAAGACCGGCAGCCCAGGTTCCGTCTGGCCCAGATCGAGCTGCCGGCTCTCGACGTTGGCCTGGCACATCGGGCAGTCGGTGACGATTGCCTTCGCCCCCGCCCGGCGTGCCGCCCGGACGATATCGCCGACCAGCCGGACGGCGATGTCCGGCCGGGTCAGGGTCAGGCTGCCGGAGCAGCACTCGGTGCGGTGCGACCAGGAGACCGGTTCGGCGCCGACCGCCCCGACGATCCGCTCGAGGGTGGTGGGCGTTTCCCAATCCGCCGCTCCGGTGACCCGGGGATTGCGGAGCGAGAGGCAGCCGTAATAGCAGGCCAGCGTCAGGTCCTGCAGCGGCGCGGACACCTTCTCCCGGATGCGGGCCAGGATATCGTCTCGAGCCAGCAGGGAGCTGATGTGAACAATCGCCGGCGGCGAGGAATAGTCCTTGACGTCCCAGTATCCGGGATCGGCCCGCAGCGCCTGATCGGCGGCCTTGAGCCGCTGGAAGCAGGCGGCGCAGGGCACCAGGATATCGAGCCCGACCTGCTGCGCCAGCATGAGGTTGCGGATCGGCAGGCGCATGCCGATCTCGTGATCGGTCATATGGGCCGACGAGGCGCCGCAGCAGTTCCAGTCCGGGATCTCGACCAGCCAGATCCCCATATCCCGGCAGAGTTGCCGCACCGAGTGGTCGTAATCCCGCGCCGATCCTTCAAGAGAACATCCGGGGTAGTATGCAAGTTTCATCGGTCATACTCCTTTCCCTTGCCGGAGAAGATCTGCCGCACCTCGGCCTTACCCTTGATCCCCTGCGGCACCAGTTTGAGTTTGCCCTTGGTAAACATCTGCAGGCCGAGTTTCATGTCGCCGACGAGATCGCCCGAGCGCAGCTTGTAACCGGCGAGCATGCCGATCTCGTAGGTCCGCCCCCAATGTTTGACCGAGTCGAGAAAGGAGCGGTGCAGCATCGGCACCCGCGGCTCGGCCGGAGTGATCCTCTTCTTCAGGGCCAGCGACCGGAGCACATCCATCAGGCCGGCGATCTCGATCTCGTTGGGGCAGCGGGTGGCGCAGGTCTCGCAGGCGGCGCAGAGCCAGATGGTCTTGCTCTGCAGCAGGATATCCTCGGCGCCGTAGGAGGCCAGACGCACGACCTCCATGACCTGAAGGTCGAAAAAATCACCGATCGGGCATCCGGACGAGCAGCGTCCGCACTGGAAACAGGCATGGACATCGATTCCCATCACCTGAAGCTTCTGAAGAAATTTCTGGTTGCCTGTTTCCGTTGGGATCAATTCACTGTTCATGATTTCCTCCAGAGAGGTTTTCCATTACCGCCGGGAACCTGAGAGAGAAGACGGCGCCACCTCCAGGTTGCGAGGTGACCCTGATAATCCCCTTGTGTTCCTTGACGATCGCATACGACACCGACAGGCCGAGGCCCGTACCCTCGCCCGGTTCCTTGGTGGTGTAGAAGGGATCGAAGATCTTCTCGAACTGGTCCTCCTGTATCCCCGGCCCGGTATCACTGACGACGATCTCGACGATGTCCCGGCTGGCCCGGGTCCGGCTGAAGATCCTGATGGTCCCCTGACCGGCCATGGCCTGGGCGGCATTGACGACGATATTCATCACGACCTGGTTGAGTCGGATCGAATTGCCGAAGATCGGCAGCAGCTCGTCCTCGAGATCGAGCTGCATTTCTATGTTCTGGAACAGCGGCTGATTCTTCAGGACCCCGATGGTCTTGCGGACGATGTCGTTGAGATCGACGAGGGCCATGTCATAGGTGGTCTGGTGCGAGAACTCCAGCAGGTCGGCGACGATGACCTTGCAGCGCTCGGCCTCGTGGATGATGACGTCGAGATCCTCACCGCTGGGATGCCCATCGCCCAGCGCCTCCTTGACCAGGTTGGCGTAGAGCATGATCCCCGACATCGGGTTGTTGATCTCGTGGGCGACGCCGGCGGCCAGGCGGCCAAGGCCGGCCATCTTTTCCGACTGCATCAGCATGTTGTGGGTCTGCTCGAGGTCCTCCTCGATCTTCTGCATCGCCCGCAGGTCGGTGAAGATGCCGAAGGTGGCGATCTCCTGTCCCCGGTCGTAGATGATGCCGCCGGAGAACCGGACCGGGATCATCTGCTCGTCCCGGTTCTTGACCATCAGCTCGTGGTGCAGCAGTCTGCCCTTGCCGCCGTAATCGTCGCTGCGCATCCGCTTGATGAGCTCGTAGGCGACCCCCTCGTTGTAAAGGCCGGTGACATGGAGACTGCCGAACGCCTCTTCTTCGGAATAGCCGAGCAACGCCTGCGCCCCCTGGTTGAACAGGATCAGCCGGCCCTTCATATCGGCGGCAATGATGCCGTCGACCGAAGAATCGATCAGGTTATGGAAGAAGGTGTTGCGCCGCCGCAGTTCCGCCTCCAGTTTTTTCCGCGCCGTGATATCGATCAGGTAGAGGAGGTAGTAATCCGGCCGGGACGGGGGATAGACGAGGACGACATCGATGTCGGTATGCTGTCCGTCCTCCCCTTTGATTTCGATCTCGTGCCGGAACCGCGACATCTTCTGGCCGGCCGGAGAGTTGAGGAAATCGGCGATCAGCCGGAACAGGCCGGCATTTTCGGCATCGAGGACCTCGGCGATGGAGGCGGCGACAATTTCGTTGCAGGAAATGGAAAGAAAATGACAGGCCGCCGGATTGGCATAGATGATCTGGTGCTGCAGGTTGACCACCATCACGCCGTTCGGGGTCTCCTCCAGGATCTGATAGAGGTAGAGGTTCGACCCGAGGTCCCTGGTTATCTCCGCCAGGGCCTTTTCCGCCTGAGATTGACCGCCCATACCCTGTCCCCTTCAGCGGCCGAGGAGGTCGAGAAAGTCAGGCAACCGATCTTTCCAGCCAATGGCGAGGATGACGATGCCATTGGCGATCGGCGCGATTTCCCTGATGAAATCGGCGCCGATGGTCAACCCGGCATCCTGCTTCACCGGGGCATCCATCATTTTCTTCAGATACTCCTGGGGGATCGACGGCACCCCCTTGAGGTTATTGAGGTAGCGGATCATCGTCACCGACTTGAGCAGCATCACCGAGAGGTAGAGATTGATCCCCGTCTCCTCGGCAACCGGCAGAAACTGTTCGATGATATTGATGTCGTAGGTCGGCCCGAGACAGACCGACGACACCCCGAACTCCTGCATTCGACGGATAAGGTCGATCTGGTCGCGATTGCGGCTGGCATCGTCGGAAAGCTCGAGCGAGACCCCGATGCGGAGCGAAGCCGCCCCGTCGAGCTTCTCGCCGCCGAGATCATGGCCGGCGTTCAACGACGAGGCGCACTTGAGCATCGTCCGCAGATCGAGGTCGCCGCTGGTTCTGGCGACCGGCTGGTCGCCCTCCGCCGGATCGTGCCCCTCCCGGATCACGATGTCGGTGATGCCGAGCGCCGAGGCCCCGAGCAGATCGCCCTGGAAGGAGATCCGGTTGCGGTCCCGCCCATTGACCACCATGACCGGCTCGATGCCTTTCTCCTTCAAGGCCAGACAGGGGGCGAGCGGCGACATCCGCATGATCGCGTGTTCGCTGTCCGTCACCCGGATCGAATCGACCCGGCCCCTGAGGCTCAGCGCCGATTCGACAAAACCTTGGAGATTGGTCCCTTTTGGTGGATCAATTTCGGCAGCAAGGTAATACGGTTTATCGCTCTTGCGGCCTGTGTCCGATCGATGTGCAGCTTCCATTGAACCTCCTGTACAGTGAGCAATGCCCGACGGGCCTTCTGCCGGATGTCATGATGCGGCCGTGCTTTTCCGATCGATCTGGAAGGTCATGGCACGGCGCTCCTCGCCGACCATTCAATCATTTTTTCTTAATATATATTTCAACAACAATCATTGTAAACATGATCGCGCCGATCGACTCTATCGCCCGCAGGCTTTGTCGGGACGGTCAGATCCCGGCAATACCAGGATGACGTGGATGCCCATCCCGCGCCCGCACGCTTGCGGGCAGAAATCAACGAAAAAAAAGAATTCAGCCTGAACAGGTTCTACCACCCTCCTCGTCCGGAAACGCCGGTACGCAGGAGGTTCCTACCGGTCTATCAAAAAACCATGCAGTATGTTTGATCCGCTGCCCCGGTGTTCCGGGCAGTACCTACGGATAGAGCCTATGGTGAAAAATCAAATGAAAAAGGGAAAATACACGATCAACTCAAAAATCTTAATCTTCCATGCAGCTGAATTGTACCCGCAAAAAAAGGAAAATACCACTACAATGGTATTTTTTTCTACACGTCGAAAAAAGACCTTTGCCGGCAGTCCGATCGAAGACCGGAAAGAAGAATGGGCCCTCGTTGAAGGAGGGCCCATGGTCGGAAAATTGTTTGAAAATGAGTGACTTATCGAATCTCAGCTAGACATAGGGCTGATATTCTGGTTCATACACCAGGCTGGTGATATAGTCTTCGAGGTCCTCTGGACGCTGCCGGGAGGCAAGGCCTTTGCTGTAGGCGAGTTCGGCGATCGCCATCGCGATTGCCTGGGACACCTCCCGGATCCGCGGCAGCGGCGGATAGACCCGCCCGACCCGGAGGTCGGTCTCCGAGACCTCGGCGGCCAGGGTCCGGGCGGCGACCAGGAACATCTCGTCGGTGACGCTGGTGGCCCAGCTGGCCATGACCCCCATCCCCACCCCGGGGAAGATGTAGACGTTGTTTCCCTGGCCCGGTTTGAATTTTTTGCCGTTGATCACAACGTCATCGAACGGGCTGCCGCTGGCGAAGATGGCCCGGCCCTCCGTCCAGGTATAGGCCTCCTCGGCGGTGCATTCGGTTTTCGAGGTCGGGTTGGAGAGGGAAAACACGATCGGGCGCTCGTTGATCCTGGCCATGGCCTCGACGACCTGCCGGTCGAACCTTTTCGCCTGCCCGGAAACCCCGATGATCGCCGTCGGCCGCAGGGACTCGACCGCCGCGAGGAAATCGGCACAGTATTCGTGGTCATGGGCATAGGTGAGCTTGTGGCCGGTAAGATCGGTGCGGCTCTTGACGATCAGCCCTTTGGAATCGACAAACCAGCAGCGGCGGCGGGCATCCTCCTGTGACAGACCGGCATCGACCATCGCCGAGACCAGCAGATCGCCGGTGCCGATACCGGCCTCGCCGGCTCCGAGGAACAGGACTTTCTGGTCCTTGAGGTCGCCGCCGGTGATGCGCAGGGCCGAGAAGAGGCCGGCGACGGTAACCGAAGCGGTGCCCTGGATATCGTCGTTGAAGCAGCACACCTGATCGCGGTATTGCTGGAGGAGGCGGAAGGCGTTGCGGTTGGCGAAGTCTTCGAACTGGATCATGGCCCCGGGGAACATCTGCTGAACGGCCAGGACGAATTCCTCGATCAGGTCATCGTACTCCTCGCCCCTGACCCGCGGATGGCGGCAGCCGATATACAGCGGATCCTTCAGCAGCACCTCGTTGTTGGTGCCGACATCGATGGTGACCGGCAGGGTCAACGACGGCTGGATACCGCCGCAGGCGGTGTAGAGGGCGAGCTTGCCGACCGGGATGCCCATGCCGTCGGCCCCGAGATCACCAAGCCCGAGGATACGCTCGCCGTCGGTGACGACGATGATGCGGATATCCTTGCGGTGCCAGTTGCCGAGGATTTCAGCAACCCGGCCCCGGTCTTCGAGGGTCAGGTAGATACCGCGCGGCCGGCGGAAGATATTGCCGTACTGCAGGCAGGCAAGGCCGACCGTGGGGGTGTAGACGATGGGCATCAGGTCCTCGATGTTGTCGAGCAGGACCCGGTAAAACAGCGTCTTGTTCCTGTCCTGCAGACTGGTGAGGAAGATATAGCGTTCGAGGTCGGTCGGTTTCTTGCGGAGATTCCACAGGACCCGTTCCACCTGTTCGTCGATGGAGTGGATCCGCGGCGGCAGCAGCCCCCTCAGCCCCAGCGCCTCACGCTCCTCAGCGGTGAAGGCCGTCCCCTTGTTCAGGGCCGGATCGCGGATCAGATCGAAGCCGGTCGGGAAAGTGCTCAACCGGTTTTTCATCCTCATTCTCGCCGCCGCGCCGGAGGCATTCCCCTTCTTCAACATCGACTGAAGGCTGATGCGTCCGAGAAATCTGGACATGGTTTCCTGGTCGATCAGATCCTTCTCGAAACGAATGACCACATCGTTCTCTTCATAAACTATCTTGTACATTTCCGATCCTCATCTTCTCGAAACGGTCGCACATTCCCTGCAGATCGCAGGCCACCCTCAAGGTTCCTGTCCTGGAAGAATAGAGATCCCACCCTTGGACAGGATTCAGAAGACCCTACTCTTCCCTACCGGCCAATGCAATGTTCATTTTCGGCGCCGCCGGCCGGCCATGTGCCGGTGAACCAGCATGATGAAATATGCTCAACGATTTTCGCTTGTTAAAAACCGCGAGGACAGGATCGGCCGTTTATCAGAAATTCTAATGTCGGAACGGAGAATTATTGTAATTGCCGGTATACATAAGACAAAGAAGCGGGACGCTTGAACGCTTGAACGCTTGAACGTTTAAACGATTAAACGTTCAAGCGTTGTTCAAACGTTCGCCCTTTATCCGCCGCTTCAAGAGCAGACGGTTGACATAGGTAAACGGCGCCCGGGCAACCGGGAGATTGCGGTGAAAGGCGACCAGCGGCCGAAACAGCAGATCGAGGACGTGGACGGTCGGAGTAACGCGGTTCAGCCTGCCGGCACAACCGGCGCAACAGGTGACGAGCACGCGTGCATCCGCCTCGCGGCGACGGCGGTCGGCCCACTGGTCGGAAAGTTCAGGGGCCGCACAGCCGACCGTCCCACCTTCGCCGCAACACATCGTCAATCGCCGACTATGTCGCAGCTCGACGAGGGTATGGCCCAGACCGGTGACGATCCCCCGGACCGCCGCCTGGGTCCGGACATCATCCCGCCCCGGGCAGGGATCGTGGATGCTCACCGCCCGGCTCGCCCCGGCAGCGACCCCCTTCGCCAGCCCGTGCAGGTGAAGGGGTTGGTAGACCGTCTGCACGGTCAGCCCTTGGCCGTACTGAGAGAAAATCGTGGTGCAATTCGGGCAGGCGGTCAGGACGGTCCTGACCCCATGTTCGACGAGCCGGTCGCGGATCGTTCCGAAAGCGGCCTGGAAATGTGCGGTCCGCCCCAGGTCGTGGGAAGGTTTGCCACAGCAGGCAAGGACTATGCCGAGCGACGGCACGATCCGACGGAGCTGACGATACAACTCCAGGGTGACGGCCGGCCGGGTGCCGGGGAGGGTACAGCCCGGAAACAGCACGGTATCGCACCCTGGCGGAACGACGTATTGGGTAAAGAGGGCAGACCCGCCCAGGGACTCGTAGCGAAGGATGGAACGATACGGTTTCGACTCAAAGTCCCCGTCCTCGACGTGACGACGACGGATATCGAGAAACAGCGCGCCGGGATCAAGTTTTTCCGGACACACCGCCGCACATAGCCCGCACAGGCTGCATTGGTAGGCGATCTGCCGCCCCTGCGGCGAGGTGAAGTCGAAACGGGCCGCGATCGTGCCCGGTGTGCCGTGCTGCGACAGAAAGGCGCAATTCGTCAGACAGGCGCCGCAATCGGTGCAGTCCTCCCGCATCCGTTCCAGCGCCGAGGCCAGGGGCGGTCTGCTCATCATCGCACGGAATCGACCGGATGGCCGGCACCCTTCCAGGCAAAGATGCCGCCCGGATGACGGAATACGTTGGTGTATCCGAGTTTTTTCGCCCAGACGGCGCCGTTATGACTGCGGGTGCATTTGACGAAACCGCAATAGACCACGATCGTCCTGTTCAGATCGGGGCCGAGCAGGGCCTTGAAATCGTCGACGCTCTTGCCGTCGGTCTCCCTGGCGTCCCATTCCTTCATGTCCGGGATCGGGAACAGAAACTGCTTCGCCCCGGGGATGTGATTCTTGTTATAGGAATCGGCAAGGGGCATGGTGTCGATGATCAGCACATCCTTGCCGGCATCGATCATCCCCTTCAACTCGTCGGTGGTGACAAGGCCGTACCCGCCCTGCTGGACCTCCCGGGTCAGCTTCACCGCCTCCTGTTCCCTGGAAACCTCTTCCTTGAATTTGCCCGTGCCAAAGGCAAAGGCCGAAACACTCACGCCAAGAAGAAGAAAACCAACCAGCAATCCCTGCAACATCCCTGTTTTCCGTACCACGTGCATCTCCTTGATATAAACGGTTATCGTTCCAGACGACCGGCCCGCAACCGGCCCCGATCGCGACTCCAATAGACAAACGCCACCGCCGCCATCATCACCGCATCCCTGGCCAGGGCGGTCCTGAGGCTCTTGTAGGCCTGCTCCGGGTCTTCGGGCCCGAAACAGCCGCAGTCGATATCCAGGCCCAGGTGGATCCCGTAGCCGAGAACGGCGATGAACAACACCAGCATGACGGTGATGGCCGAAAGGCTGCCACGAATGGCGAACAGAAGGCCGACCCCGGCGGCCAGTTCGGCAAGCGGCAGGATTACCGCCGCCGGCAGCACCAGCGCGTCGGGTAGCAGACCAAAACCGCCGATGATCTCGGCAAAAGCCGCCGGACCCATGAGTTTGATTACTCCGGAGTAGATGAAGATGCCGCCAAGGACCAGCCGGACGCCGAACTCCAGCACCGGGAGTCGAAAGCCGGCCGTCCCCGGGCACCACCCAACACTTTCATCCGTCTTCACCATTAACCCCCTTGCCGAACGTTTCCCGCGGATGTTGCCGATATCGATCCAGGGCCTGTCCCGACCCGGGATGCGCCCATTTGACCCATGTTTTTCCACATTGTCAAATAGTTAATTCCGATCAGTAAGCCGGTAACATATAGATTTTACTTTTATTCACAGACAAGGAAAAGCGCTGCCAAGGCGACGCCCCTGCCGGGAGCGATGCGGGACCGGGTGAACCGGCTGCAGCTCCCGGCTGCGGTCGGGAAGAAGAATAAACAGTGTGACGAAGATGAAGCGGGGGAGCAACTCGCCGGCAGGGAAGGTCGCACCGGGTTAAATCGTGACGGTAAAGATGGGTCGCGATACGACCTTGTCTCACCCCCTGTTCCATTCCTTGACGATCTCCCGCAGCGCCCGATTGGTCGTGGCCGCATGCGACACCGGATGGTCGGCGTATTTCCTGAGGTCATCGACCGTATCGATATCGCTCAGGGTCGGCAGCAATTGGACATCCAGTCCATAGCGGCCGCAGAGCTGCAGCGTTGCCGCCAGCACCCGGCCGCTGCTCCACGGCACCTCCTCGAAGAGCTCCGGGCGGAACCGGTCGCGCCGCAGAGCGATCAGGCAGTAGCCGCCGTCGGAGGCCGGAGCCAGGACGACATCATGGGCGGTCTGGGCCCGGGCCGCCTCGGTCAGCATGGCGCCGTGAAGGGCGGGGATATCGCTGCCGACGAGCATCACCCGGTTCATCCCCTCGGCAAAACAGTGGGCAAAGCCTGCCGCCATCCTCTCGCCGATATCGCCGCCGCTCTGGGGAACGACCTTGACGGCGGCATCGACCCAGGCCGCCGGCAGGGCGCCATCCCCCCGATCGTCATGGAACAGGTACAGCGGCAGACCGCTGGCGCGGACGGCGGCGAGAACATCGGTGACCATCGCCTGGTACAGGGTACAGGCCTGGCGCTCGCCGATGGCGGCGGCAAGCCGGGTCTTGACCCGGCCGGGAATCGGCACCCTGACGAACAGGGCGACTACGGATTGTGCGTCTTGATCTACGGTCGTCATTTTCGGTCTTTCCTTAACAGAGAGAAGATTGGTGATTCCGTCAAGCGGAACCACAAGGTCAGCACCCCCATGTACCAGACGAAGCACCCCAGGCCGACGACGGCGTCGACCGGCCGGCAGGCAAGGACAGGGGCAACGAAACGGTCATGCAGCTCGAGCAGGGGGGTCCGATGCGCCCTCCGGCCCGACTGCAGACAGACATCGACGAAAAAAAACGGCTGCCAGGCGTTCTGCCGGGCGTAGCGCCCGAGACGGTAAAATACCCGCACCGTCCCGGCCCAGCCCCAGTCGCATCGGATCATCGACCACAGCAGCGCGAAGAACGGCGACAGCCGCAGGCGGCCGGTCGCCCGTTGCTCCCGGTAGACGCCGGGGGCACGGGCAAAAAAAGAATCCATGCCGATACTGTACATCGCCATCATGATCCCCATCAACAGATAGCGGCGATGAAAACCCTCCGTCTCGAACCGCCGGGCCGAGGTCCCGATCTCTCCCGGCAGGGTCGTCCATACCCCGCTGCGGCGGATCTCCTCGGCGAGACGCTGGTCTTCGAGGTAGGGCAGACTTTCGTCGAAACCGCCAAGCTCGCGGAAAAACTCCCGGGACAACAACATCCCCTGGTCGCCGTTGGTGGTGTTGACCCGATTGAGGGCGGTCTTGGCCTCGAGGTAGCGGTAGGCCAGGCCCCGCCCCGCCGTCGTCCGCTGGAAACGCAGCGAAAAATGGCCGGCGACGCGAGGGGTGGCCGCGACCGCCCGTTGCAGGGCGGCGACGGCGCCGGCCAGCAGATCGGCCTCCGGCAGGCGCGAATCGGCGTGGAGAAAGAGCAACCATGCGCCGCGGGCCGCAGTCGCGGCCGCGTTCATCTGCGCCCCCCGCCCCCGTCGGGCGGCGACGAAGCGTCCCCCCGCCGCCTCCACGATCTCCCGGGTGCCGTCGGTCGAGCCGCCGTCACCGACGACGATCTCAAAGGCCAGCCCCTGCTGCCGCCGCAGATCGGCCAACAGCGACGGCAGGATCCCGGCCTCGTCGAGGGCGGGAATGATGATCGACAGCAGCGGCGACGCCACCGCTGCCGGCCCATCGGCCGTCGGCCCGGTCATGTCCGCAGCCATTGGCGCAACCGCGAGCAGCACGCCTGGAAGCGGCCGTCGCCGCGGTCGCGGGGGCGAGCCAGATCGATCGTCAGCTCCTCCCGGATCCGCCCGCCGTTCCGCTCCAGCACCACGACCCGGTCGGCGATGACCACCGCCTCCTGGACGTCATGGGTGACGAAGAGGATGGTCTGCCGCCGCCGGCGCACCAGATCCAGCAGCAGCTCCTGCATCTCCTCCCGGGCCTGGGCGTCGAGCGCCCCGAAGGGTTCGTCCATCAGCAGCAGGCGGGGGAAGCGGATCAGCACCCGGGCCAGGGCCACCCGCTGTTTCATCCCGCCGGACAGGGCCTGGGGCAGGTAGTCGCCGCAATCCTGGAGGCCGACCAGATCGAGAATGCGGTCGACCTCCCGCTGCCGCTGTTGCCGCGGCCAGTGCTGACCGGTCAGGCCGAAGCCGATATTCTCGCGCACCGTCAGCCAGGGGAAGAGGGCGTCCTCCTGAAAGACGACGCCCCGATCCGGCCCCGGCCGCTGTATCGGTCGACCGTCGAGGCGGCACCGGCCGGCGGTGGGGGCGAGAAACCCGGCGACGATCTTCAGCAGGGTCGACTTGCCGCAGCCGCTGCGGCCGATCAGGCACACCAGTTCGCCTTCCCGCACCGTCAGCGTCAGCTCGCGCAGCACCGGGACGACCGCGCCGTCATGGACGAAATGGTGGCTCAGGCCGGTGATTTCGAGGATGACGGGGCGACCGGCCGTCTCCAGCTCGCCATGCGTCGCCGGGATCATCGCTGCCGCCTCGCGCTCTTGAACAACAGGCGCAGCCCCGCCACCAGCAGGCGATCGCAGACCCGGCCGATGACGGCGATGAGGATGATGCCGACGAGGATGATATCGGTCTGGCCGAGCATCCGCGCATCGATGATCACCGCCCCCAGGCCGTCCGGCACCCCGGTCAGCTCGCCCAGCACCAGGTAGGCCCAGGCGATGCCCATCCCCAGGCGCAGGCCGGTGATGATATTGGGCATGGCCATCGGCAGGAGGATGGCGAAGACCCCGCGCAGCCGCGACACGCCGAGCATGGCCCCGGCCTGGTAGTAGATCGGGGCCACCAGCCGGGCCCCGGTCAGGGCATTCTGATAGATCGGAAAAAAGGCGGCCAGGGCGACGAGGAACACCGTGGTCTTGATGCCGATCCCGAACCAGATCAGGGCCAGCGGCAGCCAGCAGATGCCGGGCACCGCCCGCAGACCGGCGACGGAACTGGCGACCAGACGATTGACCAGGGCCAGGCGGCCGGAACAGATGCCCAGCGGGATGCCGAGGCCGGCGGCGATGGCGAATCCGAGCAGCACCCGGACCAGCGAGGCGGCGAGATCGCCGGCGAAACGCCCGGCATAGGGGCCGTCACCGGGGCTACCAAAGATGTAGTTCAGGCCGGAATCGAACACCGTCGCCGGCGACGGCAGCAGATAGCCCGGCGCCAGGCCGGAGGCACTCAGCCCGAACCACAGGCTCAGGGCCGCCAGCGGCAGCAGCAGCGACTGCAGCACCTCCTTGCCCGCCATCGTTCCCCTGGCCCCGTTCACCCCGCTTCTCCCAGCCGCATCACCGCCCTTCGCCTCCGCCCCGCACCTGCTCCGATCGCGGCCGCAGGTCGACACTGCCGACAAAGCGCAGGTCGAAGAGCTTGTCATAGTCGGGCTGGCGATCGATGATTCCCAACGCCTGCATCCGCTTGCCCAGGGCCCTGGCCCGACCGATGAATTCGGCATCGATCGCCCAGGCCAGCTCGATATTACCTGCCGCTTGATCGAGCACGGCGCGCGGCGTACCGAAGGACTCGGCCCTGGCCAGCCAGCGATCCCGATCCTGACGCAGCGCCTCGGTGGCCCCGGCATGGGCGTTCACCAGCCGCTGCACCGCCGCGGGCTGCCGCTCGATCATCGCCCGGGTGACAAGCAGGGCGGCATTGATCGTCCCCACCGCCCCATCGTAATAGGGATAGGAAAGGATCCGGCCGTAGCCCTGGGCCACCGCCACCGAGGGAAACGGCTCACCGGAGAGGAAGGCGTCGATCGCCCCCTGGGCCAGGGCCGTCGCCATATCGAAAAAATCGATCCGCACCAGCGTGACGTCCTGGGTCGGCGACAGGCCGGCCGCCTCCAGGGTCTCGCGCAGCAGGATCTCGTGCATCGTCCCGGGGACATAGCCGATCCTCTTTCCCCGAAGATCGGCGATGATCCGCACCGGACCGTCGCTGCGGACCACCAGGGCCGAGGCCTTGTGGCACAGGGCGGCGACCACCACCACCGGCTGACCCATGACCGCCGACTGGATCGCGTGGGCCACGGTCGTGCCGGTCATGTCGAGGCTGCCGGCGAGCAGAGCGGTCTTCTGATCGGCCGGGTTGGTGAAGGCGAAGACCTCAACCGTATCGCCGGCGGCGAGATGGTCCCGGTAGAAGAACGGCTGGATGGTCTGGGCGGTCTTCCAGGTACCGACCCGGAAATGCCCGCCATGAGCGACCTGACTCTGGCCGAACACGATACAGGCGGCCAGCACCGCGATCACCAACCGCAGCACGGTCATAACCTCACCTCGCCGCCACGGCAGGCGCGGCGGCGCCGGCGGGCGCAGCCGCCTGGAAACAGTTGGACGGCAGTTCCGGTCGCCACTCCATCTCCCACAGCATCGCGGCACAGCGGCGCAGCGACCAGCCCCGGCCCTGGCCGGTGTCGGCCTTGCCGTCACGGGGGCTGGAGCCGACCTCGGGAAAGAACAGGTTGGCCCCGGCGGTCAGCGACAGGCTGTGCGGCTCGTGGGTGCAATGGGCCCGGACCGTGTCCCCCATCACCAGCCGACTGACCGCCACCATCTGGGCCATCCGCCGCTCGCTGATCATCCCCAGCGGCTCCTTGGGCGAGCCGGGAAAATTGATCCGCCGCATGATGCCGCTGTACGTCGCCTTCTCCCGCCGGGCCAGCAGCATCAGGTCGACGATTTCGGCCGGCGAATGTTCCGGTCCCACCGGTTCGACGCAGTTCATCCACTGCAGGCCGACGTCGTGCAGCACCCGGATGGTCTCGATCCGCCGTTGCGGATTGAAGGGTGTATCCCGCCCCTCGCCGAGGCGGACGGCGTGATAAAAGCCGACAAAGCCGGCATCGAGCAGCTGCTCCCCCTCGGCGTGATTGATGTCGCGGGCGTTGGCGACGAGCGGCACCGTCACCTCCTGCTTGAGTCGGCGGCCTATCTCGAGCAGCCGGGCAAAGGGAAAGGTGCCGGTGGTCATCAGGTTGAGGGCGTCAGCCCCTTCCGCCTCCCCCTGCCGGGCCCAGGCCAGGATCGCCGCCAGCGAAAACTCGACCTTGTCGGTGAAGATCCCGGCCTGCCGGGTCAGCGAGCAGAAACTGCAGTCCATCGGACAGGGCTCGACGTTGAGGCCGATATGGAAATGCAGTTCCCCCTTGTCGCCGAAGGCGGTGCGGGACAGGTGATTGGCGCTTTCCAGCAGGGCATAGCCCTCGCGGCTGTCGGCATCAAGGTGCAGCAGCACCAGGGCCTCCTCGCCGGAGATGCCGGCCCCGTCCCTCCCCTTGCCGAGGATTTCCTCCACCCCCGGGTCAATACGCCAGCTCATAGATTCATTCCTTGCCTTCGGATTGGTGCACAGGCCCAATCACAGTCATTGTTCATTGATCACCGCCCGTCCCCCGGCCCTGCCACCTGAAGGAAAAGACGGACCTCGGACTGAACCGGCCAGGCAGGACAAAAGAAAGGAGCAGCGGCGGCGAGGCGGCGGCCAGCCCCGGAAAGAGGACCTGTGGCGGTTGCCCTGTCATTGCCCCGGCACCTTGCGGAGAAAGGGAATCTGCAGCAGCGCCCGCAGCCCGAGGTCGGCCTGGTTGCGCCACTCCCGCAGGCCGATGGTCATCCCGAGGTGGCCGTCGCGGGGCTGGGCCCGGTAGGAGCCGAACAGCCGGTCCCACCACGGCAGGTTGAAGCCGTAGTTGCTGTTGGTCTCCCGCACGATGACCGAGTGGTGCACCCGGTGCATGTCCGGGGTGACCAGCACCAGGCGCAGCCACCGATCGACTGCCGGCGGCAGGCGGAGGTTGGCGTGGCTGAACATCGAGGTGGCGTTGAGGACGATCTCGAACAGGACCACCGCCAGCGGCGAGGGGCCGAGCAGAAGAATAACCGTCAGCTTGATCGCCAGCGACAGCACGATCTCCAGCGGATGGAAGCGGGTGCCGCTGGTGACGTCGAGGTCGAGATCGGTATGGTGCATGCGGTGAATGCGCCACAGCAGCGGCCGACGGTGGAACAGGCGGTGCTGGGTGTAGATCGTCAGATCGAGCAGCAGGATGGAGGCGATGATTTCCGCCAGGCCGGAAAGCGGCAGCACGTTGAAAAGACCCCAGCCCCGCTCCTGCAGCACTGCCGCCAGGGCGAAGGGGGCCAGCGGCAGGACGAGACGGACGAGCAGGGAGTCGAGGGCGACGACCGTCAGGTTGATCCGCCAGCGCACGGCCCGGGCCACGGTCAGCGGCCGGCGCGGCCACAGCCGCTCGCCCAGCGCCAGCAGGGCCAGAAGACCGACGAAGGCCGCCAGCCGGGCGGTATCGGGATGGAAGGACAGGATCGTCACTTAGCGTCTTCTCCACTGCAGCCACCCGCCCAGCAATCGCTTCACCGTTGGGGTCAGCCGGGTGCGGTTCCAGGCGTCGGCCAGCTTCCTGATCGCCTCGGCCTGGGTCGGGTAGGGATGGATGGTGCGGCCGATCGCCGCCAGTCCGAGACCGCCGGTGATGGCCAGGGACAGCTCGCTGATCATCTCCCCGGCATGACGGCCGACAATCGTGGCGCCGAGGATCTGGTCGCTGCCGCGACGGAGGTGGACCCGGGCGAAGCCCTCGGTGTCACCGTCGATGACGGCGCGATCGACAGTCGCCAGCGGCACCGTCAGGGTGGTGATCCGAATCCCCTGCCGCTCCGCATCCCGCTCGTAGAGGCCGACATGGGCGATCTCCGGGTCGGTGTAGGTGCACCAGGGGACCACCAGCGCCGAGGCCTTCTGCCGCCCCATGAACAGGGCGTTGGCGATCAGGATGCGGGCCTGGGCGTCGGCGGTGTGGGTGAACTTGTACGGCGAGCAGATGTCGCCGGCGGCGTAGACCCGGGGGTTGCTGGTCTGGAGCCGGTCGTTGACCTGGATCCCGGAGCGGTCGTAGATGATGCCGCCCCGTTCCAGATCCAGCCCGTGAAGGTTCGGCGTCCGCCCGGCCCCGACAAGGATGGCGTCGACCCGGATCTCACCGCCCCCATCATCGCGCTGCAGGCGGAGGACCTTCTCCTCCCCCTCCGTCACCACCTCGAGAATCTTCGCCCCCGGGTACAGCTCGATGCCTTCCCGGCCAAAGACCGTCTCGATGATCGCGGCGGCATCGGCGTCCTCCCGCCCGAGTAGATGGGGCTCGCTCTCGATCAGGCTGACCCGGCTGCCGAAACGGGCGAAGGCCTGGGCCAGCTCGCAGCCGATAGGACCGCCGCCGATGACCGCCAGCCACGGCGGCAGCTCGGTGAGGGAAAACACGGTTTCATTGGTGAGATACCCGGCCGCCGCCAGGCCGGGAAGCGACGGCACCGCGGCCCTAGCGCCGGTACAGATCGCGGCCCGGTCGAAGGCCAGTTCCCGGCCGTCGACAGCGATGGTCTGCGGGCCGGTGAAGCGACCCTCGCCGATAAAGACATCGACCCCCAGTTCGTCGCGAAAGCGGCGGGCCGAATCGTGGCGGCTGAGCTCGGCGCGCAGGCGGCGCATCCGGGCCATGACCTGGGGGAAATCGCAGCGCAGGCCTTCACCGCCGACAACGCCGAATTCGCCGCTGTGACGGGATGCATGGCAGGCGCGGGAGGCACGGATGAGGGCCTTGGAGGGGACGCAGCCGACGTTGAGGCAATCACCGCCCATCAGCTGGCGCTCGATCAGCGCCACCCGGGCCCCGAGCCCGGCCGCCCCGGCGGCGCAGACCAGGCCGGCGGCGCCGGCGCCGATGACTACCAGGTTGTAACGACCGGCCGGCCGGGGGTTGACCCAGTCATGCGGATGGACGTTGGCCGCCAGGGTGTCGTTGTGGGTGTCGGACGGAGTCAGCTGCGGATGGAATGCCATGTCTTGTCTCGCTGCAGGGAGGATAGAAAGAGGCCGTTCCGCCCACCCGGAGAAGCGGGGGGTCCCATGCGCCGGCCATAACTGTACCACCTCGAGAGCGATTTGAACAGGCCTGCGTCGCCGCCACGGTCATCCCGCGGCAGGCGCCATGTCCCCCGTATCGATTCGGGTTTTCTTGCGGTATACCACGCCGGTGAAGTGGGCGACGACCTCTCCCCCTTCGGCGGTGACCAGGACATCGTAGGCGCCGATCCGTTTCGGTTCACCGACCTCCGTCGCCACGGCGTAAAGGGTCCCGGTCGATTCGCCGCGCAAAAACGAGATACTGGCATTGATCGCCAGGGCCAGCTGGCCGTGGCTGTTGGAGGCGACGGCGAAGGCCAGGTCGGCGAGGGTGAAGATCGCCCCGCCCTGGACGACATTGGCGGCATTGAGGTGCCGGTCGGCGATGACCAGGCGGGCCTTGCAATACCCCTTGCCGGCCTCGACGATCTCGACTCCGGCAAGGGCGGCGAACCGATCGCCGGCGAAAATCCTTCTTGCTTTTTCCGTATCCATATCCATATTGTCTTGAAGTTTTTTGAGATTGCTGAGGAATCAACGGGATGTGACAGGCGGGGACCGCCACCTCTCGTTGCCGGTCGACGGCGGGTCATGCCTGGGCAATGCATTCCGATCCTGCCCCGCCCTGCCGCCTGCAACCTGACCCGCCGGGAAAAACAGACGCCGTTTGGGGCGAAGGCACTCACCCGACACATCAATACCAGTATCCGGCGGCCGGCACCAGACAAACCCGACTGCACCGGCGGCGAGGTGAGGACGAATCAACCCGGAACGACATCATTTTTTGAGGACACTTATGCACTACGGCGCCATGAATTTTCCGGTTCTGCCGGTACTTGCAGAGATCGATGCCATCGCCGGGATGGGGTTCGACTATCTGGAACTGGCCATGGACGCGCCCATGGCCCACTACAGCATCATCGCCGCCAACAGGACGGCGATCGTCGACGCCCTGAAGGCCAACGGCCTCGGGCTGATCTGCCACATGCCGACCTTCGTCTCCACCGCCGACCTGACGGAGAGCATCCGCCGGGCGTCGGTGACCGAGATGCGCCGCTCCCTGGAGGTGGCGTTCGAGCTGGGAGCGACCAAGGTCGTCCTGCACCCGAGCATGGCCGCCGGCCTCGGCGCCTTCGTCGGCGCCAGGATCAAAGCGTACGCCACCGATTTCCTGGCCGAAATGGTTGAGGCCGCCCAGCAGATGCAGCTCACCCTCTGCCTGGAAAACATGTTCCCCCGCTATATGCTGGGCGTCCAGCCTGCCGATTTTGAGGAGATTTTCACCTCTTTCCCCTCGCTCAAGCTGGTTCTGGACACCGGTCACGCCCATATCGACGACCGGGGGGAGGGCCGGCTGCTGCAGCTGGTGGAGCAGTTCGGCAGCCGGATCGCTCACCTGCACTTCAGCGACAATCACGGTCGGCGGGACGAGCACCTGGCGGTGGGCAAGGGAACGGTCGATTTCGCCGGCCTGGTGCAAAAGCTGCAGGCCATCGGTTACGACGACACCCTCACCCTTGAGGTGTTCGGCGAGGATCGGCAGCTGCTGGTCGCCAGCCGGGACAAGCTGAAGGCGATGTTTGCGGGCAACGACCAGCCGTAAACCAGACTGCACTGCCAAGGAGATACAGCATGACCACATCAGAGATCAAGGCGATTGTCCTGCAGGCCATCCACCACATCGCCCCGGAGGCGGACCCCGACCGCCTCGACCCGGACGTCCCCTTCCGCGATCAGATCGATTTCGACTCGGTGGACTTTGTCAACCTCATGGAGCAGCTCCAGAAAGCTCTGGACCGCAGGATTCCGGAAATCGACTACCCCCTGCTGACGACCCTGAACGGCTGTCTCACCTATCTGCGATAAGCGGCGGCGGTGCAATCACAGCGCGAGCGAGACATACATGACCCCAGGGTCTTCCCGCTCGGCCTTGATCGAAAAACCGAAGACCCGGCAGAGCTTGAGCATGGCCTGGTTGTCGGCCAGCACCTCGCCGTAGATCTCCCCGATCCCCCGCCCGCGGGCATAGTCGATGATCCGGCGCAGCAGCATCGGCCCCAGCCCCAGGCCGGTCTTGTCATGACGCAGCAGGATGGCGAACTCGGCCTGTTCCCGGTCCGGGTCGGCGCTGATCCGCACCCCGCCGTAGAGCTCGGCGCCGCCGCCCTGATCCCGGCCCTCGACCACCAGGGCCATCTCGCGGTCATAATCGATCTGCGTCAACCGTGCCGCCAGGTCGTGGGGCAGGACATTCATCATGTGGAGAAAGCGCAGTCGGATCTCCTCCGGCGACAGGCTGGCGAAGATCTGCTGGAAACCGGGCTCGTCCTCGGGGCGGACCGGCCGGATCAGGAGTTCCCTTCCGTCCGGCAGGACCAGACGCTCCTCCAGCTCCCGGGGATAGGGCAGAATCGCCAGGCGCTCGTAGGCCGGACCTTCGGCCCTGGTCACCCGGATGCGGGCGTCGAGGGCCAGCACCCCGTGCTCGTCGGCGATGAGGGGGTTGATGTCGAGCTCGGCGATCCCGGCCAGATCGCAGACCAGCTGCGACACCTTCACCAGGGTCAGGGCGATGGCGTCCAGATCGGCCGCCGGGACCGCCCGGTAGCCCTGGAGCAGGCCGTGGACCCGGGTCCGGCTCATCATCTCGCGGGCCAGGTGCATGTTGAGCGGCGGCAGGGCCAGGGCCTTGTCGCCGATGACCTCGACGGCGACGCCGCCATGACCGAAGAGGAGCACCGGCCCGAAGTGGCTGTCGTCGACCATGCCGACGATCAGCTCATGGGCATGGGGGCGATGGATCATCGGCTGCACCGTAAAGCCGTCGACACGGGCCTCGGGCCGCAGGCCGTGGACGCGTTGAAGCATCGCCGCGGCATTGGCGCGGACGACCTCCGGGGTTTCGAGATTGAGGCTGACCCCGCTGACCTCGGACTTGTGGACGATGTCCGGCGACAGGATCTTCAGGGCCACGGCGCCGCCGATACGCGTTGCCGCCGCCGCGGCCTCCTCCGGCGAGGCGCAGACATGACTGGGGACGACGGGGACGGCGTAAGCGGCCAGCACGGCCTTGGCCTCGACCTCGGTCAGCCAGTTCCGGTCCGCCGCCAGGGCCCCGGCGACGATCTGCCGGGCGGCGTCGAGGTCCGGGGTGAAGGCCTCGGGGATCGTCGGCGGGGTCTCCATCAGCAGCGTCTGGCTGGCGCGGTACCGCACCATCTGCATGAAGCCGCGCACCGCCTGGGTCGGGGTCTCATAGGTCGGCAACCGGCTCTCGGTCAGCAGCCGCCGGGCCTCGAGGGCCGAGCCGTCCCCCATCCAGCAGGTCAGGACCGCCTTGCGGTTGTAGAGCGCCATCCTGTCCTTCAGCGTGGCGATCACCGCCTTGGCGGCGGCGGCGGCCGAGGCCACCGCCGTCGGGCAGTTGATGACGAGAACGGCATCGTTGTTGCTATCGTTCACCAGCGCCTCGAGGGCGGCGGCATAGCGGCTGCCGGGGGCGTCGCCGATGATGTCGACCGGATTGCCGTGCGACCAGGTCGGCGGCAGGACCGCGTCGAGGCGATCGATGGTGGCCGGGGCCAGATCCGCCAGGCGGCCGCCCCTTTCGATCAGGGTGTCGGTGGCCATCACCCCCAGGCCGCCGCCGTTGGTCAAAATCGCCAGGCGGTCGCCGGGGACCTGGCGGACCATGGCCAGGGTCTGGACCGCATCGAACAGGGCCTGCATGTCCTTGACCCGCAGCATCCCGGCCCGGGCGAAAGCGGCGTCGTAGACCGCGTCGGAGCCGGCCAGGGCCCCGGTATGGGAGGCGGCGGCCCGGGCCCCCTCGGCGTAGCGGCCGGCCTTGACGACGATCACCGGCTTGATGCGGGCCGCGGCCCGGGCGGCGGACATGAACTTGCGCGGGTGGGTGATCGCCTCGATATAGAGCAGGATCGCCCGGGTGGAGACGTCGGCCGCCAGGTAGTCGAGCATGTCGCCGAAATCGACGTCGACCATGTCGCCCAGCGACACGCAGTGCGAAAAACCGATCCGCCGCGAGGTCGCCCAGTCAAGCACCGCCGCCAGCACCGCCCCGGACTGGGCGACGAAGGCCAGGTTGCCGGCCAGCGGCGGGACATGGGCGAAACTGGCGTTGAGGCCGACCCCCGGGACCATGACCCCCAGGCAGTTGGGGCCGACGATGCGCAGCAGGTGGGGCCGGGCCGCGACCAGCATCGCCTGCGTGCGGGCCCGGCCGACGGCCGAGCCGCCTTCGCCGAAGCCGGCGGTGATGACGACTGCCGCGGTGCAGCCCCGGCGCCCCAGATCGTCGACCAGACCGGGGACGGTGTCGGGCGGGGTGGCGATGACCGCCAGGTCCGGAGTCCGCGGCAGGGCGGCGATATCGGGATAGGTGGCGAGGCCGGCCACGGTATCGTACTTGGGGTTGACCGGGTAGATCTCTCCGGCGAAACCGGCGCCGAACAGGTTGCCGGCCAGCACCCCGCCCACCGTCCCCGGTTTGTCGTTGGCGCCGATCAGGGCCACCGAGCCCGGGGCGAAGATATGGTTGAGATTTCTCACCGACATGACTGCCTCTCCGTGGATGGTTGGCAAGGGTACCGTGGCGGCATCGACGGCCCGCTCCACGGTGCCAGGAACAGATTCATGGTATTGAAGCGTTCCCGGCTTGTCAAGGCCTGGACACATCGACGCTGCCGTCAATCCCGCTATTGACGGCAGGCCTCCTCCTTGGGTACCTTGAAGTAAAATACTGGAGAATCGATATGAAAAAGATCTGGATCGTCCTCCTGGCGCTGGTCGTCCTCGGTGCCGCCGGCTTTGGCGGGTGGCAGCTCTACCAGCGCAGCAACAGCGTCACCGTTGTCTTTGCCGACGCCGGCGGGGTGGTTCCGGGAACCGGGGTATGGATGACCGGGATACAGGTCGGGCGGGTGCTGGGGCTGGAGATTGCCGGCGACGGCGTCGAGATGCAGGTCTTCCTCGGCAAGGAGGTGCGGCGGCAGCTGACGGAGACCGCTCTGTTCGTCATCGACCCCGGCACCGCCCAGGGTGACGGGCCGGTGCTGCGGGTCAAGGCCGGAGTCGGGGGCACGGCGCCGCTGGCGGCCAACGCCCGGGTGCGGGGGGTCAACTCCTACACCTTGTGGCAACTGGACGATTACTCGCAGAAGGTGCTGGAGTTCATCAACGAACCGCAGCTGCAGGAGGGGATCAAACGCCTGGAGCAGTTCGGCAACGAGATGAAGAAATGACGCTGAAAACGTTCAAGCGATCAAGCGTTCAAACGATCAAACGATCAAACGATTAAACGCTTGAACGCTTGATCGCTTAAACGCTTAAACGTTCCTAAAGGTTCGGGAATGAAATCGGCCACCATCCTGCTCATCCTGCTGGCGCTGAGCGCCTGCGCGGCGAAGCCCGTCCCGGTCCCGGCCGAGAACAGCGACTACAGCCAGGCCCTGCTTCAGCGGATCAACCGCTATCGCCTCGAGCACGGTCTGAACCCGCTGCGGCCCGACCCCGGCCTGGCCCGCCTGGCGAGAAGCCACTGTATCGACATGTTCCAGCGGCAAAAGATCAATCACCGCCATTTCAAGGATCGTCGGGAACAGGCCGGCAGCCGCGTCTGCGTCGAAAACGTCGGCTGGAACTACGTCTCGCCGCTGCAGCTGGTCGACGGCTGGCGGGGTTCGCGCGGCCACAACCGCAATCTGCTCGAGGACAGGATCAACCGGGTCGGTATCGCCGAGATCGGCCGCTACGTGACCTATTTCGCCTGCGACTAGCAGCCAACATCAAGGGAAGGCAAGTGGAGAGTAAAAAATCGATCCTGGTAGTATACCACTCCCAGGGCGGCACCATGGAACGGATGGCGCACCGCTTCGCCCGGGGCGCCGCCAGAGAAGAAAACATCGCAGTGATCCTTAAAAAAGCGGCCGATGCCGACCTCGACGACCTGCTGCACTGCAACGCCATCGCCATCGGCACGCCGGAATATTTCGGGACGATGGCGGGGATGGTCAAGGATTTCTTCGACCGCACCTACGAGGCCGCCCAGGAGCGGACCATCGGCCTGCCGTTCGTGATCTTCGTCTGTGCCGGCAACGACGGCCGGGGGGCGATCACTCAGATCGAGCGGCTCGCCGCCGGCTACAAATGGCACAAGGTCCAGGAGCACTTCCGGGTGGTCGGGGCCCCGACCGAAGAACAGCTGGCCGACCTGGAGGAGCTGGGACAGACCCTGGCCGCCGGGGTCGATTTCGGCATCTTCTGACGCCATGATGCTGCATCCGAACATGCCGTCACCCGATGACCGGGAAGGAGAGGCGGTTCCCGCCGGCCTTCCCGCCGTCGTCGACGCCCATGTCCACATCTTCCCCGACGCCATTTTTACCGCCGTCCGCACCTGGTTCGACCAGCATGGCTGGCGCATCCGCTACCGGCTGTCCTCGACCGAAGTGGTCGAGTACCTGCTGGCGCGCGGCGTCGGTCATGTCGTCGCCCTCCAGTACGCCCACAAGCCCGGCATCGCCCCGCAGCTGAACGACTACATGGCCGGGATCTGCCGCCGCTTCGCCGGCCGGGTCACCGGCCTGGCCACCGTCTTCCCCGGCGAGGCAGGGGCCGGGAAATTGCTGCAGCAGGCCTTCGACGCCGGTCTGGGCGGGCTCAAACTGCACGCCCACGTCCAGTGCTTCGACATGAACGGCGCCGCAATGGCCCCGCTCTACGACTGCTGCCGCCGCAACGGCCGGCCGGTGGTGATGCATGTCGGCCGGGAACCGAAGAGCGAGGCCTACCGCTGCGACCCGTACGTGTTGTGCAGTGCCGACAAACTGGAGCAGGTGCTGCGGGATTTCCCGGGCCTCAAGGTCTGCGTCCCCCACCTCGGTCTCGACGAGATCGCCGCCTACCGGCAACTGCTCGAGAAATACGACAACCTCTGGCTCGACACGACGATGGCCCTGGCCGGCTACTTCCCGCTCCAGGAGGACATCGACCTTCGCCGCTACCGCCCCGACCGGATCATGTACGGCTCCGATTTCCCCAACATCCCCTACGCCTGGGACCGGGAACTGAAGAAGCTGGCGGCCGCCGCTCTCCCGCCCCACCGCCTTCAGGCCCTGCTGCATGGCAACGCGAGCGAGTTCTTCGGCCTGGCAGGGATATCGAAGGCCGCCGGAACCGGCGAGAACACGCAACTGCAACGGAATGCGGCCCATGCCCGAACATGACGCCCTGATACCGAACCTGTACAGGTCGGCTCTCTTCGAGGATGTCAGCCGCGAAGAGGTGGAGCGGATCATCGCCGCCGGGCGCTGGCGGACCGTCGAACAGGGCCGCTACGTCTACCGCCAGGGTGAAAGCGACTGCCATTTCTATATCATCGCCGCCGGCGAAGCCGAACTGACGATGAACGCCGACGGCAGCGACCAGCTCCTCGTCAGCCATATCGGCGCCGGCGGTCATTTCGGCGAAACCGCCCTGCTGACCAGCAGCGCCCACAGCATCAATGTCCGGGCCCTGACCGATCTCTCCCTGCTGTGTTTCGACGCCGAGGCCTTCAACCTTCTGCTGCTGGCCAACCAGGTCATCCAGCGTCAGCTCTGCATCGGCCTGGCCCGCCGGCTGCGGATCTCCTACCATGACCACGCCGGCGCCCTGACAAAGGTCAAATACACCCGCCGCAGCTCCGAGCACAACCTCGACCCGACCTTCATCTCGGAACCGGCAGCGACGGCGGAACCGGCAGGACCCAGGTCGGGGCGGCAGCGCCAGGAACAGCTGCCGGAGTCGACGATCGCCCGGCAGGTCATGGCCGCGGCAAAACGCTTCAGCCCCTCCCTCGCCCCGGTGCTGATCACCGGTGAGAGCGGGACCGGCCGCCGCATGGCCGCCTACGAGATCCATCGGGCCAGCGCCCACGGGGCCGGGCCGTATTTCGAGGTCGATGTCCGCAATTTCGATTCCGGCCAGCTGGAGGTCGAACTGTTCGGCAACGACCGGGAAGCATTCGCCTTCTCGCTGATCGACCGGCTCGGCGTCTTCGGCCGATCGCCGGAAGGCACGGTCGTCCTCTACAACGCCGAACTGATGGAGCCTGACTTCCAGCGCCAGCTGGCGGCCATCATCAAGAGGGGCCTCTTCATCAAGGTCGCCGGCGACGTCAAAATCCCTCTCCGCTCCCGGATCATCCTGATCTGCAACGATACGCCGAGGATGGAGGACGGTCACAACCGGCTGCTGCCGACGCTCTACGCCCTGGTCGCCGACCGCCATTTCCGGATGGCCCCGCTGCGCGCCCACCGCCGCGACATACCGCGGCTGATTCAGTACTACCTCCAGCGCTTCAGCCGCCAGTACGGCAAGTCCATCACCCGGGTCGACGACCAGACCCTCGGCAGGTTCATGAACTACGACTGGCCGGGGAACCTGACCGAAATGGCCGGCGTGCTGCAGCGGGCGGTCATCCTCGGCCGCAACCACGAGCCCCTCAGCAGCCAGATCCTGCTCGGCATGCCGAAGACCGAGGGCAAGTGGGAGTTCAACCTGCTGCGGCTGCGCCTCGTCCGCTCCTTCATCACCAGCCGGTTCTACCCGCTGCTGCCGAAGGCCCTGGTCGGAATCTGCTTCGGCCTGGTGCTGGTCGCCCTGATCTTCGGGCCGGCGGAACCGGAAAAAAACATCGGCCTCACCCTCAGCTGGGTCGTGGGCTGGCCGTTGATGATCTTCTCCTTCTTTTTCCTGGCCCGCACCTGGTGCAGCGTCTGCGGCCTGTCGGTGCCCGGCTGGCTGGCGCAGTCGGTGTTCAAGCCGGAGAGACCGACCCCGGCGTTCATCCGCAAGTACTCCGGGTGGATCATGACCGGGCTCTGCACCCTGCTGTTCTGGATCGAGATCACCTGGAACGCCTCCCGGTCGCCACTGCTCACCGCCGGGATCATCACCGCCATCACCGTGGGGGCGCTGGGGTTCAGCATCTTCTTCAAACGCCGGGTATGGTGCCGCTACATCTGCCCGCTCGGGGCGATCAACGCGATCTTTTCCATGCCGTCGACCCTGGAACTGCGCTCCAACACCCACATGTGCATGAACCGCTGCACCGACCATGTCTGTTATACCGGTGACGACACGTCCCCCGGCTGCCCGATGTTCCGCCACCCGTTCCTGGTCGACAACAACCGCGATTGCATCCTCTGCGGCCAGTGCATCAAGAACTGCCGGCTCGACTCGATCCATCTCAATCTCCGCCTCGCCCCCCAGGAGCTGTGGAACATGCAGTCGCCGCGTCTGGAGGACAGCATCCTGGTGATCGTTCTGGCCGCGATCTTTTTCCCCTTTGCCGTCAGCCTCAAGCATCCCGAGACGATCGCCGGCTGGGCCGCCACCGCGCACGGCCTGGGCCTTCCCCACAGCCCGGCGCTGGTGTCGAGCATCTTCTTCTACGCCTCCATTCTTCTCTACATCGGCGGGGCGGCGCTGCTGTCGCAGTTCATGGCCCGGCTCACCGGCAACAGCTGGAAGGCGACCGCCTCGATCTTCGGCTACGGCATGATCCCGCTGGTGCTCAGCGCCTTCATGGCGGCGCATCTGGAGATCTTTGCCGGCGGCCTTCGCCTGCTGCCGGCCAACATCCTCGATCTCCTCGGCAGCAGTGGCGATTACAGCGACCCCCGGATCATCAGCCCCGACGCCACCTTCGTCCTCCAGGCCATCACCGTGGCCGGCGGGTTGATCGCCGCCCTCTACGCCTCGCAGCGCATCATCAAACGGCTGCTGGTCGCCCGCCGCTACTCCCTGAAGATGTTCGCCCTGCCGGCCTTCTGCCTCTGCCTCTACGCTGTCGCCAGTCTCTGGCTGGTCTGATCAAGGGGGCCCAGCATCGCCGCCGCCGTCACCGGCGCCTGGCCTGCGCCGTCAACCAGGCATCGAGGCGGTTGGCAAAGGCCTGACGGTCGCTGTGCAGAAAGGCCGCCGGGCCGCCGGTCTCGACGCCGGTGGCCCGCAGGTCCTCGAGAAAATTACGGACGCTGAGCCGAGAGCCGATGCTCTCGGATGAATAGATCTCGCCACGCGGATCAAGGGCGTGACCGCCCCGCTCCAGGACCGCCGCGGCGAGCGGGATATCGGCGGTGATCACCAGATCGCCGGGGGCGAGCCGCTTGACGATCTCCTGGTCCGCCACATCCCGGCCACTGGCGACGCGAAGGGAGGAGAGATAGGGCGAGCGGGGGAGCTGGAGCAGCCGGTTGGCGACAAACACGGTCTCCACCATCGCCCGCTCCGCCGCCCGCACCAGGATCTCCCGGATCGGCCGGGGACAGGCGTCGGCATCGACCCAGATCCGCATGCTCAGGCCGTGCCTGGGGCCGGAGAAAGGCTTCGTCGCACCACCTGCCCACGCACGAGCCGGGAAGCCCCCACCAGAACGAGGCCGGGGTCAGCGATCGCCGCCGCGACCGCCACGTCCGCCGCTGTAGCCGCCTTTGCCGCCACCGCTGCCATAGCCGCCCTTGCCCCCTTTGCCGCCAGTGCCGCGACCGCCATAGCCGCCCTCACCACCGCGGCCGAAGCCGCCGCCCCCGCCCTTGCCGCCGCCGTAACCGCCGCGATCGTCGCTCCTCTTTTCCGGTGGCCGGGCCTCGTTGACGACGAGCGCCCGACCTTTGATGTCCTTGCCGTTGAGGCCGTCGATCGCGGCCTGGCCCTGTTCCTTGGTGGCCATCTCGACAAAGCCGAAACCCTTGGAGCGGCCGCTGAACTTGTCGGTGATGATGGCGACCGATTCCACCTGGCCGAATTGACCGAAGGCCTGCCGCAGGTCATCCTCCTGCACTTCATACGACATATTCCCTACATAGATCTTCATTGCATACTCCTTTTGATTGGCGTGGTGGTCGAGCGTTCAACTCCAGGATACGTATCACCATGAAGTTATAAAGGAATCCTGTCTTCATGTGTTTTTTCGTCTGCCAGCGTGGCCGGGGCCCTCGCCACGGCTGGTTTAAGATCTCTCCCTGCGGTCGAGATGACAGCGGGAGAAGGTCGAGATGACAGCGGGGGAAGGTCGCAATGACAGCCTCCACACTGTCATGTATTTGGTCGCGATGACAAGAGGGGACCGCCTTGCCCTTCCCCCTGTCACTTCACCAGCAGCACCGGGACGGGGGAGTCCCTGAGCACCTCACGGGCCACCGACCCCATCAGGACCTCGGCCAGGCCGCCGCGGCCATGGGTCCCCATGACGATCTTGTCGACGCCGCGTTCCCGGGCGAAGCGCACGATGGTCTCGGCCACCCGACCGACGGCGATGTGATGGCTGCAGGGCAGCCCGGCGCCCTCGAACCGCGCCCGGGCGTCGGCCAGGGCGGCCAGGCCTTCCTCGCGGTGATAGGCATCGACATCGTCCTTGGACACGAACATCCGCGCATGGCCGGAGGCAATGGGGATCTGGACGTTGAGGAGGAAAATCTCCAGCACCGCCCCGCTGGCGGCCAGGTCCAGCACCTGGTTCACCGCCCGCTGGGCGTGGGCCGAACCATCGATCGGGATCAGGATCTTCAGCATAGTCGCCTCTCTTATTGGTTATCGGCAGGTTTCGCGGGCGAGCCCTCCGCCGCCAGATCGGCCAGCGGCGCCGCCACGACAACCCGGCGCCGGGCCAGCAGCGTGCCGACGGCGACCACCAGCAGCGCCCCGACCGCCGAGACCGGATAATGCAGCCACTCCGGGGTCCCGACCAGCCAGGGTGCGACCTTGACGTCGGTGACGATCATACCGCCGGCAATCCACCCCAGCAGCGCCCCGCCCAGGGTGATGACCGCCGGAAAGCGATCCATCAGCTTCAATACCAGCCTGCTGCCCCAGACGATGATGGGGATGCTGATCGCGATGCCGGCGATCACCAGCCCCAGGTGACCCTTGGCGGCGCCGGCGACGGCGATGACGTTGTCGAGGCTCATGACCGCGTCGGCGACAATGATGGTCCTGATCGCTCCCAGCAGGCTGGCGCTGCCCTCGATCCCGGCATGGCCGCCCTCCTCTTCCGGCTGCAGCAGCTTGACGCCGATCCACAGCAGCAGCAATGCCCCGACGACCTTGAGATACGGCAGCATCAGCAGCTGCAGGGCGAAGAAGATCAGGACGATGCGCAGACCGATGGCGCCGACCACGCCCCAGGCGATGCCTTTTCTGCGCTGGTGGGGGGGGAGTTTGCGGCAGGCGAGGGCGATGACCACGGCGTTGTCGCCGCCGAGCAGGATGTCGATGGCGATGATCTGCGGCACCGCAAGCCAGAAATGGGAATCCATCAAATCCATCAATTGTCCTCGGGAAGACGCTGCCGCCGCAACCGGGCCGAACGCTCAGATTTCCTCAACAGCTTCCAGCTTGTTTTCCGGTGTTTTCAGAGATGCCTTCCCCGCCGCGAAAAGGCGGAGAACATGCGGCATCGGGTTCAAACCGACATAGTAACCACTCAGGAAAAAAAGAAAGGAATTTATTTTTCCGGCGAAAAAAATAAATCCCTCCCCTCTCTTCTGTGGTACTGTCGCGAACAGCCGGCCACCGCCCGGCAACGGACCACAATCGATACCTCCATGAACATGCAAACACTCCTCAGACCGCTTCTGCTCACCGTTCTCTGCCTCCTGTTTGCCCTCCGGCCGGCGCCGGCCTTCAGCGGCGAGACCGGCGGCAACACGATCGCCGCCCTCGCCGCGACCGCCGAGGCCTTCAACGCCGTGGCCGAACGGGTCAGGCCGGCGGTGGTCTACATCCATGTCAAGAAGATCACCGAGGCGACGGATCGGGATGGCGCCGCCGGGAACTTTCTCGACGACCCGGCGCTGCAGCGCTTTTTCGGCGAGTCGGCGGACGCCAACGACCGGGACCGCGAGGCCCGGAACACGAGCTACGGTCACGGCTCGGGCTTCATCATCAACGATCGCGGCGCCATCCTCACCAACGCCCACGTCATAAACCACGCCGCCGAGATCACGGTCCGCCTCGGCGACCGGCGCGAGTTCACGGCCACGGTCATCGGCCTCGACAAAAAATCGGATGTCGCCCTGATCAGGATCGAAGCCGACAACCTGCCGGTTTTGCCCCTCGGCGACTCTTCGACGCTCAAGGTCGGGGAATGGGCCCTGGCCATCGGTTCCCCCTTCGAGATGGTCCAGACCGTCACCGCCGGCATCATCAGCGCCACCGGCCGCAGCAGCGTCGGGATCAGCGAGTACGAGGACTTCATCCAGACCGACGCCGCCATCAACCCCGGCAACTCGGGCGGCCCGCTGGTCGACATCCACGGCCGGGCGATCGGCATCAACACCGCCTATCTCACCCAGACCGGCGGCTACATGGGGGTCGGCTTCGCCATTCCGATCAACATGGCCAGGACGATCGCCGAACGGCTGCAGCAGGACGGCCGCATGACCCGGGCCTGGCTCGGGGTGGGACTGCGGGACCTGCCCCCCGACCGGCAACCGACCGCCGGGGACGGCGCCGCCGTCATCAGCCGGATCGACGCCGGTTCGCCGGCCGCCCGCTCCGGCCTGCAACAGGGCGACGTGATCGTCACGATCAACGGCATCACGATCGCCGGGGCCGCCGATCTCCGCAACCGGATCGCCCTCAGCCCCCCGGGGTCGACGGCGACTGTGGGCTACCGCCGCGATGGCCGGCAGCGCCTCGTCACCGTCGTGCTGGGCGAGAAGTAGCCCTGCCGCCGGCTATCTGCGGCCGCAGTCACCGCGACAATCGCGATTGATGGTCCCTGGGGGACAGGGGCGGTTATGCTGGTAGTCCCAGCGGGTGCAGTCGGGGGTCCGGTCGTAGCGATACCGGCTGTTGTCGCCCCAGCCCGGCTGGTTACGATAGCGGTCATCACGGTACCATCGCTCCTCACGGTACCGCCGATCGTCGTTGTACCGGTAGCGCCCATCGCCGTCGTTCCTGTTCCGATAATCGCGATCGTACCCTCGCCCCCCGCAGGGGATATTGCTCTGACAGGTGCGGTAGCGCCCGCCCGAAGCGTCGTCGCAGTAGGTCGCAAACCGCTGCCCCGGCCGGCACACCGCCCGGTTGGTATCCAGCCCGATCGCGGCGCAGGGCCCGCCGGCGCCGGGGCTGTAGTTTGGCAGGACCCGCCAGGCGCCCGAACACTCGGCCGCCGATGCCGCCGACGCCATCAGCGTCAGGGCGATCGCCAGGGTGAAACCGAAAAACACCGTCCTGTTCATAAGATTCCTCCTTCCGTATCGCTACGGTTGTTGATCACGGGCGGAAACCGCCGGATCTTTGCTGGTTCCATCGACAATCCCGTTGTTTCGCGAATGGCGCTGTTGACGAGATAATCTTACGCCTTCGCGCTACCCAATGCAAAGAGACACCAGCCTCTTTCGTTCTCTTTATAGCCGCTCGGATGACAACAACCTAGAGGACATCAGGAGAAACGGGGTCCGGAACCGCCTGATATCGCTGCCATGTCGGGTTCATGTCGGGTCCATGTCGGGTCCTGAAAAAAGGGGTGGATTGTTGTCTCACCCCAATTTGTTCCAGTACCAGCCGGCGATCCGGTCCAGCCCGGCCTGCACCGAGAACTGCGGCTCGTAGCCGAGAAGATCCTGCGCCCTGGTGATCGCCGCCAGCGAATGGCGCACGTCCCCCCGCCGGAAATCCCGGTACTGCGGCTGGACCTCCCCCGCCTTCGCGTCGAAGCCGGCCACCCGGTCGCGGATCAGGGCAAACAGCTCGTTGAGCGACGTCCGGGCCCCGAAGGCGACGTTGTACACCTGGTTCAGCGTCGCCTCGTCCTTCGCCACCGCCGCCAGCAGATTGGCCTGGACGCAGTTGTCGACAAAGCAGAAATCCCGGCTCGTCTCACCATCGCCGTTGATATAGACGGTTTCGCCCTGGATCAGGGCGGCGAACCATTTGGGGATGACGGCGGCATAGGCGCCGTCGGGGTCCTGCCGCTGGCCGAAGATGTTGAAATAGCGCAGGCCGATCGCCTTGAAATCGTAGGTCCGGGCGAAGACGTCGGCATAGAGCTCGTTCACCAGCTTGGTCACCGCATACGGCGACAACGGCCGGCCGATCCGGTCTTCCCGCTTCGGCAGATCGGGGTGATCGCCGTAGGTGGAACTCGAGGCGGCGTAGACCAGCCGCCGCACCCCGGCGTCCCGCGCCGCCACCAGCATATTGAGAAAACCGCTGATATTGTTGGCGTTGGTCAGGCACGGGTCCTCGATCGAACGCGGCACCGAGCCCAGGGCCGCCTCGTGCAGGACATAGTCGACATCACGGCAGGCGCGGCGGCAATCGTCGAGGTCGCGGATATCGCCCTCGATGAAGGTGAACCGGCGCCACTGATCGGCCGTCACCAGCGACTGCACCTCGTCGAGGTTGTGGCGGTAGCCGGTGGAGAAATTGTCGAGGCCGACGACCCGCTGATCAAGTCGCAGCAGGTTTTCCAGCAGATGGGAACCGATGAATCCGGCAACCCCGGTCACCAGCCAGGTGTGTTTTTCCGTCAACAGCCGCCGGCGGAGGGCGTCGTAGCGCGTTGTCATGATGTTTTCCAGTCTGTGGTTTGTGTATTCTTTCCTGTCGTTGCGACCTTGTCGCCCCTGTCATCTCGACCTCCCCCCTCTGCCTTCACCAGGGCGAGGCGCAACGGCGCCGGTCGTCCGGCGGCTTCACCACCGAACGGGGAATCGCCCGGTCTGCCGACCGAAGCTCAGGCCGAGGCGAATCCGTTCCAGCACCTTGTCCTTTTCCTCCGGGAACTGATAGCCTTCATAGTCGTGGCTGAAGACCAGGTCGCCGTCGGGGGCCCGCCAGGAGTTGCCGACATGGTCGAAGCAGACCTTGGAGGTGACGTCCAGGGCCGATACCATCAGCTCGATTTCCCGCAGCTGGTCCTCCGGGGTCTGCAGCGTCAATGTCCCGGCCCGATACTGATCGTACATCGGCGTGCCGGGAAGCGGCCGGAAGGGTCGGGAGCGGATATAGTGGGGATTGATCGCATTGAGCGCCCGGGCGGTGTTGCGGGCATGCTGCTCCGACAGATCCCGGCCGCCCAGGCCCGGCATCCAGTATTCCGACACCTGGAAGCCTGCCGCTATCGCCTTCCGGCCCCCGAGGATGAGCCCCTCGGCATCCACCCCCTTCTTGACCTGCTTGAGCAGCTCGTCGTCGCCGCTCTCCATGCCCAGATGCAGCCGGTCCAGTCCCGCCGCCCGAATGGCCTGCAGATCTTCCGGCGACCGCTGGGCCAGGGTCCGGGCCCGGGCATAGGTGGTGATCCTGGTGATCGAAGGCAGGGTCGATTTCAGATAGGTCAGGGCCTGGATGAGATCGCCGGGGGGCATGATCAGCGAGTTGCCGTCCTGGAGAAAGGCGGTTCTGCCGCCGGAAAGCAGCCATTCGATCAGCATGTGCGCCCCCTGATGGTCGATGAGTCCAGGGACACGGCCGAACAAGGCCCGGATGGCCTCGCCGGTGATCCGGCCGTTGTGGCCAAGGCGGATCGATTCGGCCACCAGATCACCTGCCAGGGCGGCCATGGCATCGATGTCGGCTTTGATCTCCTCGAGGCTGCGCAGCTGGAACTTTTCCGTCTTGTACATGGAGCAGAACGTACACTGGTTCCAGGGGCAGTTGCGGGTAAAACGGACGAGGAGGGAAGAACTGCCGCCTTCACTGGGGGGGCGGTAGATACCGGTTTCAAAATGATAATCGTTTGTCGTCATGGGTTCTCTCTTGGAATTACGGGAACGGATTGTTGCCGTCTTTCACTATACGAAGAAATCTAGATAAATAAAGGCCCGGCTGGCCTCCGGCGCCGGCAGGGGATCCAGCAGCGCCGCGGTTGATATTGAAAACTTCCAGGAAGTCGAGCACATAGTCAATCTCGCAACGGAACAACCTTCGCAAAACGAGATTTCTCACTGCGCTTCGAAATGACAGAGGGGATGTCCCTTTCTCCATACCTTTCCCAAAACATTGGCAAAGATTGCCATAGATGCTATATTTTCAGTAAAGACAATCAACGAGGAGGAACAGCATGGCGACCCTGAACATTTCTATGCCCGATGAAATGCGAGCATTTATCGAAGCTCGTGTCCGCATGGGAGAATATCAAAGTGCAAGTGATTATCTGCGTGACCTGATCAGACACGACCGGGAAGAAACGGAGCGGCTTTTGGTCGAAGGAATAGAAAGCGGGGCAACACGGCCACTTGATCTGGCCGACTTGAGGAAGAAGGCGCAATCCATCCTCAAACAAGAACAAGCGCGGTAAGCAGTCGTCAAACAATAACCGTTACCCAGAAATACCTATCCGACATACGTGGCCGCGCCAAGATGGTGAAAAATATAACAGCTAGTTCGTAACAGCCCCTGAATGGCAGAAATTCATATAACGCCAGCGGCCGAGAATGATCTCATCACCATCTGGCTCTATATCGCACGGGATAATCCGGAGGCCGCCGACCGTGTTTATCAAGCGGTAGAGGACACTTTCGAATCACTCGCCTCCCTGCCGCACATAGGCCCGTCATATCAATCCAAACGGGCACAACTGAAAGGTGTACGCTTCTTTTCCGTCAGCAAGTTTCAAAGCTATGTGATCTATTATCGAGAATACCCCAAAGGCATAGAAATCATTCGCGTTCTGCATGCCCATATGAATAAGCAAAGACGATTGAAGCCGAAGTGAAACAGGCATGAGATCTCGACCTTCCCCGCTGTCATCGCGACCTACCCCGCTGTCATCTCGACCGCAGGGAGAGATCTTTGCAGGATCAGATCTCAGCGAAAAGACAAGATTTCTCGCTTCGCTTCGAAATGACAGCGGGGGGAGCATCCCGGCCTACGCCCTACCGGGAACAACGAGATTTCTCGCTTCGCTTCGAAATGACAGCTCCAACCCTCCCCACCAACCTCCGCAGATACTCCCCCGCCCCTTCACTCCCCTCCGCCGGGGTCGAAGACGATCACCTCGTCCACTTTCCCCATCCCATCGAAAATAAATGCCGCCATCCGCCCGCGCACCCTGACAAACCTTTCCTGCTTCGGCGGCGTCAGCTGCCGATGCGGCCGGATGTACGATCCCGGCTCCATGGCGTTCAGCAACCGCTGGCAGGGATCGTCGAGACTGGCATGGAGGTTGTAATCCTGACGCAACCCTACCCCCTACTTTTCTTTAGCAATCTTCTTTTTCTCCTTGCGTTCCTTGGTTGGTTTTACCAATTCGTCGCCTTCGGCTGGAGACGGCAGGAAAGAAATTGTTGGCAGGAAAAATGGAGCCCAGGGACCACGAGAAGTAATTGTTATGAGAAATTCCCTGGCAGCGCTATACAGAATCGATGCCCCGGTAACTTTGAGCAATTGAACAGGATCATCAATTTTATCGCTTACAGTGAATAAACCTACCACGATAAGGTGTATCGCGTATGGAGTCCTTTTCTTTTCATTCTCCGGCAGTGCTGTAATTTCCAGGTTGACCTGGTAGAGGCCATTTTCAGGATTATGATCTACGCCAACCTTCGTTTCGAAATCGATCTGTTCGGCTGGATCCCCTGGGGTGAATTCCGGATCAGCAGAAACCTGAACAAAAGGGAAAAAATATTCTTTTACTGTTAACGGCGGTTTCATGATGCCAGTTGCTCCATCAATATCCCTTGGGAATTTTGAGAATAGCTCTTTTCGTAATCATCAGGCCGCCACCACTGAGGAACTACTTTCTTCTTTCCCTCTATTGCTCGATACCATCGAGGATTCTTCTCTTCTTCACTGGTAACGTGAATTTTCACACGACCGCCGATCGCCTTGGACAGCTTTGTCATTGTGGCGATGGTAAAGTTGGCCTTTCCTTTGAAAACTTTTGTTATATAGGCTTGTGATGTACCGATTGCCTCGGCAAGATCCTTTTTCGAAATGCCCTTTCGCTTCATGAGCTGTTGGAGTTGAAGCGTAAATTCAAGAATGTTCTTTTCGACAAGGAATAATTCATCATTTTCCAGGTCACACCAAAGTTCGGAAAAAGAAGTATATTCAGTCATATTTTTTCACCCTCCTCGTCAAAATATGCAATTTGCCCCGCTTCGTATGCTTTCGCGAAGTCCTTCTTTATTTTGATGATACGAGAAACTTCTTGTTTATTTGCCTTCTTGCCTTTCTTTATATGCTGGCAACTGCAAATTATGATTTTGTTGTGAAATTGGGAATAAAACCAAAAAAGTCGGAGGTCGCCGGCGATGAACTCGTAAATGCTGTTGTTCTTGTTGACCTCGTGGGAAATCTCATCAGAAAGTTGTGTCGGCCCATGAGGGGATTCGGCAACCTGACGAATGATTGCAAAAAGTCTTCTGATTGAGCCGCTATATTTCTTGTTCAGCTCATTGTGCCATGCAAGCAGCGGGGATTTTCCGTCATCGTTGCAGACCTCATAAACGGTCCACACTCCCTTTCTGACAGATCGTAAGTTCATTCCTGATTAACCTAGAGGTTAAGTGAGAACTGAGGCAATGTCAAGATAGATATTTTACAACAGTCGGCTTACATATTGGCCATTTCTCATGCAGCCATCATCCGCCCCCAAAAATGGCACCCTTGGAATCACGAGATTTCTCGCTTCATCACGAGATTTCTCGCTTCGCTTCGAAATGACAGAGGGGAAGGCATCTCAACCTTCCCCCCCACCTTTTCGCCTTTTCTTCCGCTGTCATCGCGACCTACCCCCGCTGTCACCGCGACCTGCCCCCGCTGTCATCTCGACCGCAGGGAGAGATCTCCTGCAGTCACCTTAAAGTTCAAAAAATTAGCATCCGAATAAACAAGGGGCTTTAGCCATATATTTTACCATACAAAAATATTGACAAACGTATCTTTCAAACTCACAATGTACGTATGAAAAAACGATCCGACTTTGAATGGGACCAAGATAAGAATTTGATTAATCAAGAAAAGCATGGGGTCTCGTTCGCATTGGCTCAACTTGCATTTCTTGATCACAACCGTGTTATCCTGGAGGACCTCGAGCATAGTGAGAATGAAAAACGATTCTATTGCCTTGGTAAAGTCTCAGATGGTGTAATGACAGTAAGGTTCACATACAGGGATAACAAAATCAGAATTATCGGTGCCGGTTATTGGCGAAAGGGCAAGAAAATATATGAAAGAGAAAATAAAATGTTCGGATGAACCAATGGGAAAGGTGCGGGTAATTCGTGATTTCTTACCTTCACCCGAAGAACTTGCGCTCAAGGACGAAACCGTTAAGGTCACTTTGTCCCTCAGCAAAACAAGTGTCGATTTTTTTAAAAAGGAAGCGAAAAAATATAACACGCAATACCAGAAAATGATTCGCAGATTGCTTGACGAATATGCTGCTCAACAATAATCAGGCGACCTGCCATCTCGGTCAGGCTCTCCGTTTTCATCTCGACCTGCCCCCGCTGTCATTTCGAAGCGAAGCGAGAAATCTTGTCTTTCCGCTGAGATCCGGCCCTGCGAAGATCTCTCCCTCTGGTCGAGATGACAGCGAGGGTGGTTCGAGATGACAGCGGAAGCGGTTCGAGATGACAGTGCTCATCTTTCCCGCCAGGGCCAACACCATACCCCTGAACAAAGCATCGAGGTACAATTCAATCAGGTGCCATGATAAGCAACATCGAAAATTTCCTTTGCGTAGAAAATCTTCGGCCTTTGCTCCGACCTGGCAAGTGGTTGAAGGATTTGAAGAGAAATCAATCGTTCAATGTCGTTCTTCGCTGTTGGATAGGTGGTGTTCAATAATTCACGGACATCCGGAATCGTGATAAAAGGGACATTGAAGAGTGATTCGACAATCGTGCCGAGCCGTGCGCTTCCACCGCTTGAGGCGATTATCTTTTGATATTTCCGTTGAATATCGACCAAAGAATCAAACCGGACAAGAGCTTCTCGTGCCTGCTGAACGGTCGCTCTCAGGCAAAATTCCAGATAACTTTTCCAATCTGCGTTAACGCTGACATTGAACAAATTGTTCACATATTCATCTTTGTACCGGTCGAAATACTCACTCAGGTACAACCAGGGCATGACAAGGTTACAGCGCCTAAAAATCATCAGCGAGAGAAGCAACCTGCCAACCCTGCCATTGCCATCCGAAAAAGGATGGATTGTTTCAAATTGGTAATGCACCATGAACGAATATAACAGGGGATCTATGGTGACGTCGGAATTCATTTGTATTTCCAACTGTTGCAAGCACTCAACCGCGATACCGGCAGGGGGAGGAATAAATCTTCGATCAGAGCCGATATGAACCTGGTTTATCCTGAAATTTCCCGGGTTCCTGTTCGCCCCTCGAACACCAGTCAACAACTCCTTGTGCATCTCCCGAATCAGACGAATGGACAGCGGCAGCCGTAACAGCAGATCCTGGCCAACTTGCAAAGCTCTGCTGTAGTTTCGAACCTCCATCCAGGAATTGACCTTGTCATGCTCGGAAGTCGGCTCCTTTGGTGATTTCTCAAAAAGTAACAGCTCTTCAGCCGTCGCATACGCCCCTTCGAGACTGGATGACTTCAGGGCCTCACGTTTCTGGAGAGGCGTGAGCAAGAGGTTGCTGGAATCACCGGGCATATGCCTGCCAACTCCATCCAGTCGGGCCAATTCTTCTTTGGCCAGAGAGAGCAGCGGCCACAATTGAACAGGCATATCCCACTTGTCCGGCAAAGGGTCCGGAATAAATGCCCAGTCGTGCCCATCATCGATCCTTATCCTTTGCAGGGTACCTAAGGATTTGGAAGAAAAGAGAGATTTGTCCATAAAGCCTCGTCTGAAGAATTAAAGCCTGCTTTAATCCACAGGATGTCAATTAAAATATATGCCATAAAATTTTAATTGGCCATCATCGAGTTAAAATTTTGCACTATCGGTTTGCCCACCCATTTAGCAGCTTCACAGTCACTGGCACCATGATTCGCCCGCCGCTGTCACCGCGACCTTCCCCCGCTGTCATCTCGACCTGCCCCCGCTGTCATCTCGACCTTCCCCCGCTGTCATCTCGACCGCAGGGAGAGATCTCTACAGGATCAGATCACAGCGAAAACACAAGATTTCTCGCTTCGCTTCGAAATGACAGCGGGGGAAGCATCCAGTCCATCGCCCTATCGGGAACTTCAAGATTTCTCGCTTCGCTTCGAAATGACAGGATACGTCTTGAAACTCCCAGTATCTCGTATAGGTTTGCAATTTTAGGATAATTGATTATACATTTGCATAGAGCAACTCAAAATACAGACCCTGTGCCATGGTCGTAACCAATCGAAATTGTCATCAACGCCGCTCACGCTGAATAAGGGCAAAAGGTGTCCGGTTGAAACATATTTATTTGGATGTTTGCGCATTGTGTCGGCCATATGGATGATCAATCCTATTCAAGAATTCACCTTGAGACGATAGCCGTGCGATTGATATTAAAAACGGTAGAGGCAGGACGTTATAGGCTGATAACCTCACCCGTACATGAGATTGAAATTTCCAACATAGCAAATGATTCCGAAAGAATCGATTTGTTGTTGATGCTTGAGAAACTGGGTGTACGGATCGCAATCGACAATGAAGCCGCCAGGGCCTGCGCTGAAAAACTGTTCCGGCAAGGCCTGGGGCCTGCCGATGCCGCGCATATAGCCTTTGCAGAAGCCGCACAAGCCGATTTTATAAGTTGTGATGATAAACTCATCAAAAAGTGCTCCAGAATGACGGTTGATGTCTGGACTGGCAACCCCGTTGCATTTTGTGACAAGGAGAATTTGCGATGACTACGTTAAAAGATATCAAGGATAAAGAATTAATAGAAAAAGGCACAAAAATTTTATTCAAGGAACTTGGGTATGCAGATACCATCCGTTTTCTGACCATACCGCGAGACATCAGGGAAGAAAGTGTGAAAAGACACAGAAAATGGCAGAAGGGTTTGGATAAAGAAACTTTTTTTAATGAAGTGTTCAGAAATCAGAATTGACCCAAAGCCTTTTCTCGCTTACGGCCATTATCCTCCAGATCTTCTCGTCCCTTATTCTGTCATATCGACCTTCCCCGCTGTCATCGCGACCTTCCCCCGCTGTCATCGCGAACTACCCCCGCTGTCATCGCGACTTTCCCCGCTGTCATCGCGACCTTCCCCGCTGTCATCGCGACCTTCCCCGCTGTCATCTCGACCGCAGGGAGAGATCTCAAACAGGGCGATGCCACGGCAGGCCTGCCAGGGTTTTTCCGACGCTTTCCCGACGCTTTCCCGACACGCCAGGTCTCGCCTGCATCGGTATTCCGACTGGTCCACCCGCCAATTCCAGCTCTTCCACCGGTTTTCGGTGAACAGGCACCCGTCCCGGTCGTCGACGAAGTCGATCCGTGGCCACTCTGTTAAGGCGCGTTTGATTCCGGAGCCCAACCTTGACCACCCCATTCGTCCTGGCGATCGCGATCAGGTCATCGACGCGCCCGAGACGCTTTACAAATCGAGTTGCTCAACAGTCAATCCCATGGCCTTGGCTATCTTTTTCAGGCTGGCGCGGCGTGGTTTGGCGCTGTTTTCCATCTGGGCGCAGGCTCCCTGGGTCATGTTCGCCCTCGCCGCAACCTCGGCCTGGGTGAGTCCGAGGCGTTCACGCCAGGCGCGCATCGGTGACCAGTCGTGATCGAAGGTAAGATTGACGACTTCGTTGGGGACAAGGTTTTCCTGGCGGTCGCGACTGGCCAGCCAGTCGGCATAAGGCAGCACCACGAAGGCGGGGGCGCCGTTGCTGTCGTGGATGATCTGGATCATACTCATGGTTTGTCTTTTGCTACGTTCTTTGGATCGGCTGTACACGATCGATCCTTGCTCTACGTTTCGGGGAGTGCATTGCATTCCATATATCGTTTCTTTTCTGCAGGTTGAGCCAGAAATCTGCGGTATTCCCGAAAACCTTTGCCAGAATCAACGCCGTATCAACCGTGATCGTCCGTTTGTTGTTGCACAATTCGTTCACCGTCTTGCGACTTACCATCATGGCTTTCGCCAGACCATCCTGGCTAAGCCCCAAGGGCTCCAGAAATTCTGTTACAATCATTTCTCCAACCGACACCGGTTGCTGTTTTGTCGTAATCATCCCTGACTCCTCATCATCTGTAACTATGGTTATCGAGATACACGCCTTCAGCTTCCCCCCTGTCGTTGTCCCATTGGAAAATCAGCCGCCATTGGTCATTGATTCTGATTGAATGACTATTGTCGAGATTTCCGATCAATTTTTCAAAATGATTGCCCGGCGGAGATCGTAGATCCGCTTCACAGGTGGAGTCGTCAAGAATTTGCAATTTTCTGAAAAGCCTTTCGTTGATTGCTGCAGGGATCTTCTTGCTTTTTCTGCCCTCAACAAAAAAATTTTCCAGCCATTTATCCCGAAAGTTTTTTATCATGGCCACAATGTAACGCTCATCGTTACATCCTGCAAGCCCCCGCTGTCATTTCGACCTACCCCCGCTGTCATCACGACCTGCCCCCGCTGTCATCTCGACCTCCCCCCGCTGTCATCGCAACCTACCCCCGCTGTCATCTCGACCTTCCCCCGCTGTCATCTCGACCGCAGGGAGAGATCTCAAACAGGGCTTGCAATGGGCTCCAGCAAAGGAACAAGAGATTTCTCGCTTCGCCTCGAAATGACAGAGGAAAAAAGTCGAAATGACAGCGGGGGTGTCATCCAGTCCTTTGCCCTACCGGAAACAAGAGATTTCTCGCCGGCGCTCAAAATCGACTTGTCCCCTTTTGCTTGACCAGTGTTCATTTTTTTTATATGTTCAAAACAAATGAACAAGAATAATTTTGAACACAATCCGGCAGCGGAAAATGAAACCATCCTCCGCCAGGCACTCAATACGCTGAAAGGACTGGTTCCACTCGAGTACGAGTTGGGGCCGGATCCCAGCCTTCGCGAGCAGGGATACGATTGCACCGTTCGGGCACAGGTTTTCGGACTGCAGATCGTGTGGCGTGTCCAGGTCAGGAACCGGTGTACCAGAGCGACGGAGACGCTGGCGCAGATCGACAACGACAAGGCGCAATCCCCCGTCCTGATAGCGACACGATACGTCTCTCCCGAAGCCGCGGCAAGACTGCACGCCAGAGGCATCCAGTTTATCGATACAGCCGGAAACGCCTTCATCAATCAGCCGCCGCTGTTCATCTTCGTCACAGGAAACCGACCGAAAAAGGCCGAAACCACTGTTCCCGCCGTACGCCTCTTCAAAGGGGTGGGATTGAAGATCGCGTATCTCCTGTTATGTCGGCCGGACCTCATCGGCAGGCCGTATCGCGAACTTGCCGAGATGGCACATGTCGCCCTGGGAACCGTGAACGGCACCATGATGGATATGATCCGGAAAGGTTTCGTCCTCGATATGGGAACAAGAGGGAAGATGTTGCGGGAGACAAAAGCCCTTCTCGATCGATGGGTCACGGCCTATCCCGACGCTCTCAAGCCGAAGATTTTGCTGGGCCGCTTCCAGGGAGACGGCAACTGGTGGGACGACATCCGGCTCGATCAAGCGGTCGCCCAATGGGGCGGCGAGGTTGCTGCCGCGAAACTGACCGGATACCTGAAACCGGGCACAGTCACGTTGTATGCCGATAAAAACCGTTTCGCCGACCTCGTGATCGCCTGCAAGTTGAAAAAGGACCCCCGGGGCAACGTTGAAATACTGGAACGGTTCTGGCCTCCGATTGAAGGCTTGGGCGAAGGTGATACCGTCCACCCCATCCTCATCTACGCCGACCTGGTCGCGATCGGTGATCAACGAACCATGGAAACCGCACGGATGATCCATGCAGACTTTATCGATCGACATTTCGGGCAGGATTGACCCCGAAAAAATAGCCATTCTCAGCAAGATTCAGGAAGCTGCAACAGAACTCGACGTCCATTTTTTCGTGGTTGGCGCTTTTGCTCGAGACCTGATCTTCGAGCACAGGCACCGGATTCCAGCTCCCCGCATAACGGGAGACATCGATATTGGCGTCGAGGTCGCAAACTGGGCGGAATTCCAACTGCTGACAAGAACCTTGATCGACCGTGGCATCCTGAGGGCGACGAAATTGCCGCACCGTTTCATTGGAAAGTCCTCTGTCGCCATCGTCGATATCATACCGTTTGGCGAGATAAGCGGTGAAGAGAAACGGATCAGTTGGCCGCCTGATCACGACACGATAATGAACATGCTCGGATTTGAAGAAGCGTACCAGTCGGCACTGAAGGTCCATCTCAACAGTGAACCGCCCCTGAATATTCTGGTGCCTTCCATACCGGCGCTGGCCCTGATGAAGATCATTTCATGGGCCGACGCGTATCCGAGGCGTGAGCGTGATGCTCAAGATCTTCTTTTCATACTGGAAAATTATGACGCAACTGGAATTGAGGCTAAACTTTACAAGTCGCATTCAGCCCTGCTGATAGACGAAGAGTTCGATTCCCGCCTCGCCGCAATTCGGCTGCTTGGGCAAGACATCGCAGTCATGAGCAGTCCGGAGACGGTAAAGACGGTCGAGGATATTTTGATCCGCGAAACTGATGCAGACCACGGCTTCAGGATGCTGGCCGACATGACCAGGATAGACATGCCCCGAGGAACCAGGTTTGAAACCGTTTTGCAGCTCCTGGATAAACTCCGACAAGGAATTCAAGAAATACGCTCCGGCAGTAACGAAAAAAAGGCCGGTTTTACCACGGTCAATGCCATGAGGATGGAAAAAGGGCATCCGAACACACACGAGATTTCTCGCTTCGCTTCGAAATGACAGGGGTGGCGTCACCTCGACCTCCGCTTGCCATCTCGACCTACCCCCACTGCTCTCTCGCCCTGCCCCCGCTACCCTCTCGCCCTGCCCCCGCTGTCATAGCGACCTACCCCGCTGTCATAGCGATCAACCCCGCTGTGTCATCTCGACCTACCCCCGCTGTCATCTCGACCGCAGGGAGAGATCTCAAACAGGGCTTGGAATGGACTCCGGCAATGGAACAACAAGATTTCTCGCTTCGCTTCGAAATGACAGCCGGGGTGGCGTCTCGACCTTCGCCCTATCGGGAACAACGAGCACTGCCGCCGCGACCTACCCCCGCTGTTATCGCGACCTACCTCTTTGCCATCGCGACCTCCCCCCGCTGTCATCTCGACCGCAGGGAGAGATCTCAGACAAGGCTTGGAATGGGCTCCGGCAAAGAAACAACGAGATTTCTCGCTTCGCTTCGAAATGACAGCGGGGAGGCTGTCATCTCGACCTACCCCCGCTGTCATCTCGACCAGAGGGAGAGATATCAAACAAGGCTTGGATTGGGCTCCCGCAAAGGAACAACAAGATTCCTCGCTTCGCTTCGAAATGACAGCGGGGGTATCATCCGGTCCTTCACCCTATCGGGAACCTCAAGATTTCTCGCTGGCGCTCGTAATGACAGTGGGGAGCCTGTCATCGCGACCTACCCCCGCTGTCATCTCGACCTACCCCCGCTGTCATCTCGACCAGAGGGAGAGATCTCAAACAGGACTTGGAATGGGCTCCGGCAAATGAACAGCGAGAAGAACAACCGCGTCATACGCACCAGCCTCAGGAACCTCTACAGGCTCAATGCCATACACCTGGCGGGACTCATCCTTGTCGACCCAGGAATCTTAAACATCGACATCCGCACCGTATGTCTTAAATTCACTCACGACTTCGACAACTTTCGTATTCCGCACATCCGGGCAATTTTCCTTGAAGGTAAGGCCAAGGATAAGCACCTTTGCATACATGATTTGAATCTACTTATCATGGATGCCCATTTTTTCTGTTGAGATCCTGACACCAATCAGACATAAGTGTTACCACTTACAAACAAGTGGAGTCGTTATGTCTGGAGCCAGAGATGAAAGAGAAGCCTGAAGACATTTTCCGCTCATGCGGCGGCCAGCTACGGATGAGCGAGGCCATTAAGTTCGGGATTACCCGCTACATGCTTTATTCCCTCAGAGACAGAGGGGTGATTGAACAGGTGAGCAGAGGGGTGTATCGTCTGGTGGATCTTCCGCCCATCAGCAACCCCGACCTTGTGACGGTCGGCCTGCGTTTTCCGAACGCCGTTATCTGTCTTGTCTCAGCATTGGCTTACCACGATATCACGACGCAGATTCCCCATAACATATCTTTGGCGGTTCCCAGGAGATCACGATTGCCATCGCTTGATCATCCGCCACTCCTCGTTCACCGATTTTCCGATCAGGCATACGGCGCCGGAATTGAAGAGCATCAAATCGACGGCGTATCCGTCAAAATCTACAGCCCGGAAAAAACACTCGCCGACTGTTTCAAATTCCGTAATAAAATCGGAATGGACGTGGTACTGGAGGCTCTGAAGCTCTACAAGGCCCGCAAAACGTTCAACCTTATGGCTCTGCTCAACTACGCGAAAATCTGTCGGATCGACAAGGTCATGCGGCCCTATCTGGAGCAGTGGTAATGATGTTTGACATTAAACGCCAGATAACCATCATATGTTTGCGGAGTCGCGATAAAACATCGCGTGCCTCATTGACCCGGATCTGGGCTTAAAAACAACCCCGATCTTGACAGCAGTATCAATAATGATATTATACTTGATATGGAACAAATAAGAGACCTCCTCAAGCAAATTCAGAAAAATCCTGCAAATGTCCGTTTTTCTGAGTTATGCAAGGTATGCGAACACTATTTTGGTCAACCAAGGCAGTCGGGAGGGAGTCACAGAATATTCAAAACACCGTGGCAAGGCGATCCACGGGTAAACATTCAAAACTGCAAAAGAAAAGCCAAAGCCTACCAAGTCAAACAAGTTTTGAAAGCAATTGAGAGAATTGAGGAAGAAAATGCCACTAAAAAATGATCATTACACTTATCGAGTTACCTGGTCGGCCGAAGACGATGAATATGTCGGATTATGTGCTGAATTTCCGAGCTTGAGCTGGCTTGCAAAGACACCGGAATCTGCATTGAAAGGCATAAGAGAACTCGTTGCCGATGTAATAAAGGATATGAAAGAAAATGGAGAAGAAGTCCCCCAAGCCATAGCTGGCAAAAAATACAGCGGCAAATTTATAATCAGGGTTCCACCTGAAGTCCACAGGAATTTAGCAATCCAAGCTGCCGAGGCAGGGGTCAGCATAAACCGCCTTGTCAGTTCTCGTCTCAGCCAATAACGGCCTTAAAATGCCTCACGGAAGGTTCCTCCGGACTCGCTGAATCCCGCCTCTGAACATTCCTGCCTATTCCATTGTCATCTCGACCATCCCACTAATTTCCCATCCCAACCTTCCCCCATTTTGCCACCCACCTCCCGCTTTTGTCATCTCGACCTTCCTCCGCTCCTGTCATCTCGACCTTCCTCCGCTCCTGTCATCTCGACCGCAGGGAGAGATCTCATGCAGGGCTTGGAATGGGCTCAGGCAAAGGAACAACGAGATTTCTCGCTCCGCTTCGAAATGACAGCGGGGTATCATCAAGTCCTTCTCCCTATCGGGAACACTTTGCGCCCTAACAACCTCTGTCGCCTCGCCCTACCCCCGTTGTCACCGCGACCTACCCCCGCTGTCATCTCGACCTACCCCCGCTGTCATCTCGACCGCAGGGAGAGATCTCCTGCAGGCCCCCCCTGTCCCGCCGCTTACCCGGCAGCCAGCCCCATAACCTCCCCAACCACCTCAACCGTCCGCCCGATCTCCCCCTCACCAATCCCCGGATGCACCAGAAACATCAAACTCGTCTCCCCCAATTCCCGGGCCACCGGCAGCCGTTCTTCCGGCCGCCAGCCGGTGCCGTCAAAGGCCTTCTCCAGGTACACCTCGGAACACGAGCCGGAATAGCAGGGCACACCCCGGGCAACGATCTCACTCATAACCCGGTCCCGGTCCCAACCAGGCTTAAGCGCCGCTGGTTCGACAAAAACATAGCACTTGTAAGCGGCATGCTCCACCTCCGGCGGGATCACCGGCACCCGCAGGCCCGGCAGCCCCCGACAGGCCCGCCAGATCGCCTCGGCATTCCCGAGCCGCCGCGCATGCCACTCTTCCATCCGCCGCAGCTGGATGCGGCCGATCGCCGCCTGCATCTCGGTCAGCCGCCAGTTGGTGCCGAATCCCTCATGCAGCCAGCGGAACCCCGACGGGTGCTGCCGCTCATACACCGCCTCCCAGCTCTTGCCGTGATCCTTGAGCGACCACATCCGCGCCCACAGCTCCCGGTCATCGGTGGTGACCATCCCGCCCTCGCCGCCGGTGGTCATGATCTTGTCCTGGCAGAACGACCAGGCCCCGATATGGCCGATCGAGCCGACCGGCCGCCCCCGCCAGCGGGCCCCGTGCGCCTGGGCGCAGTCCTCGATCACCGCCAGCCCCCGTTCTTCCGCCAGGGCCATGATCGCATCCATGTCGCAGGGCCAGCCGGCCAGATGGACGCAGATCACCGCCCGGGTGCGCGGGGTGAGCACCGCCCGGATGGTCGCGGCGGTGATATTCTGCGAATCACGATCAACATCGGCGAAGACCGGCACCGCCCTGGCGTTCGCAATGCACGAGGCCGAGGCGAGAAAGGTGCGCGGGGTAACCACCACCTCGTCGCCCCGCCCAATCCCCAGCGCCAGCAGCGCCGCATCCAGCGCCACCGTGCCGTTGGCCAGGGCGATCGCATACCGCGTCCCGGCCCAGGCGGCGAACTCCTTCTCGAACTCCCGGCCTTCCTTCCCGGTCCAGTAATTCACCCGGTTCGACAGCAGCACCGAGGCGACGGCCTCCGCCTCCTCGGCGGTAAAGTTGGGCCACGGGGGAAAAGGCGTGTTCAGCATCGCTCAACCCTCCCCATCGGCCGGGCCGGATTGCCAACCACCACCACCCCTGGCGGCACGTCCTTCGTCACCACCGCCCCCATGCCGATCACCGCTCCCTTGCCGATCACCAGCGGCTGCCCTGGTTTTCCCTGTTTTATCACCGCGCCCGTCCCGATATAGACATGATCCTCCACCACGATATTGCCATTGCACTTCACCCCCGGGGCGAAGGTGACATAGTCGCCGATAAGGCAATCGTGCGCCACGTAACTGTACAGATTCGCGTGAAAACTGCAGCCGATGCGGATATTCGAGGTCAGGGTGACGAAGGGGCAGAGAATCCCGCCCACCCCCATTTCGACATCGTCCAGCACCACCACATTGGCCGCCCGCACCATCCATGGCCGAACCCCGTCGAGGGCACACCTCGCCGCCAGCCGTTCGCGCACCCCGCCGTCGGCGATCGCCAGCACCGCATAGCGCTCACCGGCGGCGGCCGCAAGGAATTCACCATAGTGCATGATCTTCTGGCCGTTGACCACCGGCGCCACGGGGTTGTCATCGATAAAGACGAGACGGTCGGCCGGAATCCCGGCCCCGGCCAGTTGTTCTCGCGCCAGCGGCATCACTTCCCGCCCGAATCCACTTGCGCCATAGATCGCATACAGCGGCTGCATCATTGGCCCTCCACCGAAGAGCCAGTGAAGCGCGGCATGGTCGCCTCGCCCTCGGCGCTAATGCCATCACGGCTGAAGACCTTCCAGACCGTCAGAAAAATGATCTTCATATCAAGCCACAACGACTGATTGTCGATATACCACACATCGAGTTTGAATTTCTCCTCCCAGCTCAAGGCGTTGCGGCCATTGACCTGTGCCCAACCGGTAATCCCCGGTCGCACCTCGTGGCGGCGTGCCTGCTCGGAGTTGTAAAGCGGCAGGTATTCCATCAGCAGGGGCCGCGGCCCGACCAGGCTCATCTCGCCCCTGAGGACGTTGATCAACTCCGGCAACTCGTCCAGGCTGGTACTGCGCAGGAAGCGGCCGAACCCGGTCAGCCGCTGGGCATCCGGCAACAGATTGCCCGATGCATTCCGTCCATCGGTCATGGTGCGGAACTTATACAAGGTGAACGGCCTGCCGTGCCGACCGGGGCGGGTCTGGCTGAAAAGAATGGGTGCGCCAAGTTTCACCCGTACCAGCAGGGCAAGACAGGGCAATAACGGCAATAACAGGATCAGCGCCGGCAGGGTAATCCCCAGGTCACTCAACCGTTGGCCGAAACGAGAATACCAGGCAATTTTCATCATCAATCGTAGTTTTGATTGAGGCTGTTGGGCTTGTCGGGAAACGACGGTAAAAACTTTCCCCCGGACGCCAAGCGGTTTCAATAGCTTCCCAGGAGTGGTGCGATTGAAAAATACCGAGGAAATCTAGAAGCTTCCTGAGCTATTTCATGGGATTAATCTCGCCCGCATCAACCGAAAACGGCAACGGCTCAGGAACACGCTCGAGATGAATTGTATCTACAGCTGCGACACTCGCCGGGGAGGCATCGGATCCGTCTGGTGATTGCCCGATATTCATCGCCGTAAAGATGAATTTGACCCCCAGGACCCAGTGGCCTTCATGGATTCCCTGGTCTTTCAGCATCAGAGTCAAAAGATCTTTCTTGGTATATTCGATCCTGGTTATATCGGCCATTATTTGGATGCTCCAGCGTATTGTATTTGAGGTTCGGCATGAACGATAGCCCATGACTTGTGCGCATGGTGATAGGTTGTTCTTGTAGCCTCACTTTTCATGATTTCACCAGCTTTCAACCATGATCGGGACGGCTCGAAGGCGTTGTAGACTACATAATGCATCACACCGGCAATCCTCTTCGAGGCCTCCGCAACAACCTTCGCAACCCCGTCGGTCTCGCCGACATACGACGCAATGGCCGTAACCAGGTATTGGTTCAAACTCGTTTCTTCCTGGATCGCGTTTCGCGCCACTTTGGCATGCAATGATTTCGGAAGTCGCAATGTGACACGGCCGCTGAATTCATCGGACGGGATCGGCAAAGGAGCCGGGAACGCCTCACCAGCCTCATCGGCAATCCGTTTCAGCGTTTGAATCGCGTCGACAACCGTCGCCCTGGCTTCTTCAAAACTCCCTTCAAACGAACTGATGTTTGGAAACTCCGCAACCCGCCCGACATAGTAACTTTCCCCGTCATGCACTTCCTTGCGGATCGAAATTGTATAGGCTTCAGCGTCGAGCATCATGGTCCAGGTGTCCTTTGATTGCTTCCTTGTGAAGTTCCACGAAGTGAAACAGTTTTTTCAGATATACGCGTTTGACCTTTGTGCCCAGATCATGACCGCAGTCAAAGTTTGGCGATTCAGCTATCGAGATGGCCGGATGTTTTGCGATCTTGTGCCCGCCTCTGCCGCAGTCGATGATCTGGAAACCGAAATCTCTCAGAATCTTCAGCAATTCTCTGCAGGTGACATTTGCCCCGGTGGTCAGGTCGGCAAACTCCCTCAGCAGGGTATCAACATCTTTCATCCATAGCACCGCCTGTAGTGTCTACTATAATCTTAAACGCGGGAAAGGGAACTATGAAAGATAGATCTTTACCCTTCCCGCTGTTGATTCCCCCACCGTCATCGCGACCTACCCCCGCTGTCATCTCGACCGCAAGGGAGAGATCTCCTGCCATGAAAACACGAGATTTCTCGCTCCGCTTCGAAATGACAGCGAGGGCGGCATCTCGCCCTTCGCCCTACCGGGAACAACGAGATTTCTCGCTTCGCTTCGAAATGACAGCGAGGACGGCCTCTCGCACTTCGCCCTACCGGGAACAACAAGATTTCTCGCTTCGCTTCGAAATGACAGGAGGGAGTGTTCGAAATGACAGCCGGGGCGGCCTCTCGCCCTTCGCCCTATCGGGAACGACGAGCACTGCCGCCTCGACCTGCCCCCACTGTCATCCTGACCTGCCCCCGCTGTCATCTCGAACCGCAGGGAGAGATCTCATGCAGTCATCATCCGCCCCAACAAAGGCATCCTCGGCATTAGGAGATTTCTCGCTTCGCTTCGAAATGACAAATCAACCAGCCCTCTTCGTGTCACGCCCACAAACTCTTGCCCAAATTCAATCGTGATATTTGGCATTCAGCTCTTACAAATACACGTCCATCCATCCACTCTCAAATCCCCCCAGCCTCAACAATCACCTCCACGATCCGGGGCGCCGTTTTTCCGTCCCACAACTCCGGCCGGGACGGCACCCGGCCGCGCTCCAGCATTTCCCGGCAGGCTTCCCGGATGCGGCGCACGTCGTTACCCACCAGCACGCTGGCCCCGCCCTGCTCCCGCAAGGTCACCGGCCGCTCGGTGTTCCACCGCAATGTCAGACAGGGGGTGCCCAGCACACAGCATTCTTCCTGCAAGCCGCCGCTGTCCGTCAGGACCAGTGCTGCCCCCATGTTCAGGCGAAGCAACTGATGATACCCCAAGGGTCTCAGCGTCACCACATTCCTGGCCGCTACCACCTTATCCCATAACCCAAACGCCTTGAGCTGCTTTTCGGTGCGCGGGTGGACAGTCCACAGCAGCGGCATGTCCCTGGCCAGTTCGTCAGTCAAAAAATCGACAATCTCACCAAGGATCTTCGGATCGTCGACATTGGAAGGCCGGTGGAGCGTCAGAAGGGAGAATATATCCTGCTCGCCGAAATCCGCTTTTGCACCCTGCCCCTCCATCCGGTTGCAACCGACGATATCCGCCACACGCAGTTCCTCCGCCTTGTGCCGCTGGGCTTCCAGCGTATCGATCATGATGTTGCCGACAAACCTGATCTTGTCGGCGGCCACGCCTTCCCGCCGCAGGTTGTCGCCCGACAGCCGGTCCGGCGTGAAGAGCAGGTCCGACAATCGGTCCGTGACCAGACGGTTCACCTCCTCGGGCATGGTCATGTCGCCGGACCGCAGGCCGGCCTCGATATGGGCCAGCCGCACGTGTTGCTTCTTGGCCGTGATCGAACAGGCGCAGGTGGCGTTCACATCCCCGACCACCACCACCCAGTCCGGTTTTTCCTGCCGAACCACCTTCTCAAAAGCGATCATCGTGTGGCCGACCTGCTCCGCATGGGTTCCAGAGCCGATCCCCAGGTTGATATCGGCCTCCGGAATGTTCAAGGCATCGAAAAAGGCCTTGGACATGCTGTCGTCATAATGCTGCCCGGTATGGACCAGAATATGGTCGATCCCGGCGCCATTCCCTTTGTTGGCATCCTCTATTGCCCTGACGAACGGGGCGATCTTCATGAAATTTGGCCGTGCGCCCACCACAGAGACGATTTTCAACGTTTTCAAAACAGTTCCTCTTCTCAGCTTTTATTCATTTCCAGGAAATCAACAAATTCGGTCGCCAACCTCTCCCGCGCAAAATGCCCTTCCGCCAGTCGACGGGCGTTTTTGCCGCCCTCCCTTCGTCGATCCGGGTCATTGGCCAACGCACAAAGGGCATCGGCAAAGGCCGATGGGTTGCGCGGCGGAACAGCAACGCCGCATCGATGCTCGCCGATCATTTCGGCCAGCCAGCCGGGGTAGTTGGTGACAACCGCCAGCCCGGTGGCGATGTAGTCGAAAAACTTGTTCGGGGAGGTGCCGTAATAAAAGGCCGGCACGTCATCGAGGATCATCATGCCCACATCCAGATGCCGCAGAACCCTGGCCAGTTCGGTCTTGGGAATGGGATCATAGAACCGGCAGTTGCCGAGGCCTTCCCGTTCCGCTCGCTGCCGCAATGCCGGTTTCAGCTTGCCGTCGCCGATGAACAGCAGGTGGATGTCGCCCCGCCCTCTCCTCTTCAGTTCGGTGGCGGCATCCAGGACCGCATCCAGGCCGTTGGCCAGGCCGTGCGCACCGGTGAAGACGCACCGCAGGCCCGTGCGCGGAATATCCAGGGGCAGATTTTCCCGTTCTTCCCCGTCCCTGACCGGCCGGAACAGGTCCAGATCGCAGCCGTTGGGGATCATGGCGATCTGTGCGCCGGGCGCGGAACGCCTGGCCATGCCCTCCCGGATTCCCGGCGACAACGCCACACCGGCGTGCATCGCCGTGTACGACATTTTTTCGAGCACGGACATGCCCAGGAGGACCGCCGGATTGGTAACCACCCCCATGGCCTTCGGCAATTCCGGCCATAAGTCCCGTACCTCGAAAACGAATTTTCTGCCCGGCTTGAGCACCCGCATCACAATTCCCGGGATGCCGGCAGTGAGGGGGGTGGAGGTGGCGAACAGCAGGTCATATTCCTCTTTCCAGGCTATGGCGCAGGATTTAAAGGCAAATTTGAGGAAGATCGCCGCCCTTTTCGGCAGGCTGTCGTAGTTCGAATATTTCAGGCAGATCTCAACCACGTCGATGCCATCCACGGTCCCCCGCCGCAGCCCATTGTCTCGGGAACCGGACAGGCCGGTATCGGCCAGGGCTCCGGAACCGCAGACCATGGTCACCCGATGCCCGCTCTGGACAAGCCTGCGGGCCATCTCGTAGGACCGGGTTCCGGTGGAGCCGGAAGGAGTTGAGAAGTGCTGGTGAAAATACAGGATGTTCATATCAGGATCTCCGTCGTCAATTGACGACAATCAGGCCCAACTTCGATTTCAAGAACAGGGATGGGAGTGCGCTCCTGGTAATACAGCGACTCCCATCCCTGGACGATCCGCACCGCGACCGGCTCGACATCCGTCGCAATCCGCAACGTCATCCGGGAACTGGCACAGACCAGACCGTCCAGCTTCCATTCCAGTTCCGGCCCCAGACGCCAGCGCAATACCGCCTTTTCCCTGAACCCGCCGATCCGGTCAGTCACGCGATATCCCCGCGCCCCGCCCCGCACCTCGCGCTGGTGGCGGCAACCCCGCCAATCGGTAAAGCCGGCCTTGACCATCGGGGCCTGTTCATCCACAGCCACCGCCAGTTCAGGCCAATGGCCGTAGAGGAATCGGCTCAACCTCGGCATCTGGTCATGGTCGTCGAACTGCACGGTGTTGTGTCCGGCGACGGAGGAAAAATACTCCTGCCAAGGAGGCGCGCAATTGTAGCTGTAGCTCCCCCCATCGCGCAGGAGGTTGAGGCCATCAATCGAGAGATCCACATGCATCAGGTCACACTGGCCTGGCCGGTGGCGGAAAAATTCGGGGCAGCGAAAGACGAGAGCCATCGGCCCGTTACGGAAAACGGCATAGCCACCGTGGCGGAAATGCCAGAATCGGGGAACCGTTGCCGCAGGATCCGCTGCAGCAGCTTGGGCCGTCACCGGCACCCCCAGGAACCCGGCCAACCCATCCCACGGCCCTTGCGGCAGCCAGGGCCTGCCTTCGACTACCATGCCGGTGGCCTGGATGGTGGGCCGAAAATCGAGATAATCGCAATCGGTGACGGGAAAAATCAGGGCGCCGTCGTTGGCCCCGAGGTTGGGGCAGCGCCCGGTGGAGTGGTCGCACAAGGCGGCCAGCCAGTTCCCGGCCCGCCGCACCCGGTCGAGCATGGCAGGGGAAAACTCGATCCCGTTGGCGCGGCCGAGTTGAATCGCCCACAGATAGACATGGAGCATGACCCGGTGGTAATTGACCGAGTGCTGGGAAAACGAGCCATCCTCATAGATCAGGTCCAGGGCCTGCCGTTCGAGCAGCCCCCTGCCCCTGGTAATCCATTTTTCCTCGCCGAAAAAAACACCGGCCGTGAACAACCCGGCCGCCTCGGAAATCCCATGGTTGTTGTTCTGGCTCAGGGCATAATCGATATTGGCCTCGATGCGCCGGGCGGACTCAAATACCATTGCAGCCAGCAGCTGTTGCCGCTTTCCGCCGGCATCCACATGGCCACCAAAGGCATAATAGGCGCTGACCAGGGCAAACATGCGGATCGCGATCTCCTGGCCGCACTTCCACTGCGCCCCGACATTGGGCGGGTTGTGAACAGCCCAGTCCTCCACCAGCCGCCAGAAGCAAGCTTCGGCCCGCGTTTCGGCCCCGGCGGCAGCGGCGGCAGCCAGGGGATAGACCCACCCGAAGCGGGACAACTCCCACAGCCCTTTGATATCGCCGGCGGCAAAATCGGGAATCTGCGACCAATGTGCCGTCCGCATCGCGGCCGGAACGGTATCGTTTTCGTTGAAAGGATTGGCGAACCAGTCCGGAGACTCTCCAACCCGAAGATGGTGGCGTGAAAAAAAGGTATGCACACCGGCCAGAATCTCACCGGCCCGGCCGGACAAATCGCTTTGCCATTGCCCCTGCCAGAACTTGCCGACCACGGCGGGCATCTCGCCGCCCCAGCCGCCACGCGGGGTCCTGCGCTCCCAATGCCCAATCCTGGCCCACAACGCCTGGCGCAACCGGAACACAGCCCACCCGGGGCCCAGCAGACGCAAAGTATGCAGCAATCCCCCTATTCGATCAATCGTCCGCATCAGCACTCAAGCTTTTGCCGCAACCGAAAATGTTTGGCTGCAACCTCCTCCGCCACGTGCTCACACCCCTTCAACTTCCACCACCCTTCCCTCTTTCGCCGAAGTCACCGCCGCAAAGCTGGCCAGCGTTACGTTCATCAACTGTTCGAAAGCAATCAGCGGTTCTCCCCCGCCAATCACCCGATCAACAAATGCATTGAACTGCACGCCAAGAATATCCGAGATATTAAAATGCCTTTTCGGTTAGTAAAGAATAATAATATTTTTCAGCGACAGTTTTGCTCAAATGTCTATGAAAATAGCGGTAACAGTTCCCTGACATCTGCTTCAATTGATTGTGGTCACCTATAATTTTGCTAATCGCTGTGACAAGAGAATCAACATCTTTAGCGGGAATTTTAAATCCATTGTCTCCATCTTGAATAAGATATTCCAAAGCTCCTTCATTGGTTGCAATTACGGGGAGACCAGCACGCATTGCTTCAATAAAGACATAAGGAAACCCTTCTGGATGATATGTTGGTAGTACCAATATATCAGCATTTTTATAGGCATTTTCCAGTTCAATTCCCTTAAGGAATCCGTTAAAACATACTATTCCGTGAGGAAGTTTTTGATTCCAAAAAATCAGTTCAGGTAGATCAGGTCCATCACCAACGACAGTAAGCCGGATATTATCTTTTTCAGCGGAAATTTTTTCCACTGCTGAAACCAGTTCGAAAATCCCTTTTTCTCTTGCAACTCTTCCTACAAAAAGTAAGTTCAGAACACTTTCCGTATTATTGCGATTACTAACGAGGATTTCATCTGTGGTAGAATAGTTGGCAAAGAGTCTGACTTCACTTGAAGTAAAAAGCCTGCAGAAGCCATCTAACTGAACTTTACTTAAAAAATGGAAAACATTGGCTTTCTTCAATAAAGGGTGGATAAACGTATTTAATTTTTTAGCAAAAAATGAATTCAGTAACGCAAATCTACCTCCATGAAAAAAAACATGTATTTGAAGCCCTTCTCTTTTCGGGAAAAAGACTAGAAGTAATAGCAACTTTATAAATGACGTAAGGTAAATAGATGTATTGACAAATACATAGTTGTATTGCCCCTTGTTAATTTTTCTGCGGAGTCGATATATATTATTAATAATTTGGAAAACATTTGCTTTATTATTACAGTGTGCTGACCCAACGTCATAAATTACCGAGTTTTTTAAACAAGAAAGAGATTTCAAATTCTTAACATGTGTGGCCACTCCACCAATATAATTGGTGTCTACAGAAGGGCCAATTACGCATACTTTTATTTCCTTAATCATACTCATTCAGAGATGGCTCCACTTATTTGAACTACAATTCTTAGTGCTTAAACAAAATATCTGTTTGATTTCACTCCTCAACATCCCTCATCTGATTGATAGTCTAGCCGCATTTTTTTTTTGCCAATTGAACTTCATGGTGATTGTCCTTTCCGTTTGCATGGGTCTATTATTGACGATCTCGTAAAAAGTCCAAAAATGGTCATGTTACTTAACATAACCTATTGAATTTATAAGGTGCTTTTTTCTTAAAATGAGCTTGTTACGAAACCATCATTATTAACAGGGAAAATTCGTTTTTGATTAGACGTAATCTGATTTTTTTATACCAGTTTTTCTGACTTTTGCAGGGATACCGACCACTAATGAATTAGGGGGCACATCCGTTACTACTACAGCATTAGCTCCGATTACTACATCGTCACCAATTGTGATGGGACCAAGAACCTTGGCCCCTGCGCCTACGTAGATATTTTTCCCAAGCGTTGGAACATTATACTTTTTCGAAGTTCCCCCAATCGTCACATTTTGATCAATATGGCACCCGTCGCCAATAACGACCCTCCCGTGAATGACAACCCCTAATCCACCATATCCAAGGACCACATGTTTCCCTAGAGTGGCGCTAGATGGGAGGTAACAGGAGAAAAAAAGCCGCACAAAATAAGTGATAAGTATTGGCAGCAAAGGAACATTTCTTTGCTCTAACCAGTGTCCAATGCGATAGCAAACAATTGGGCTCATAAAGTTCTTTGGCAAAATCGTAGTGGGGAGAAAGCATCGTGGTACTCGGATAAGCCTCGCAGTAACTTCGTGCAAATTCTTCCGCTATCCACAACGCGCACTTACTCCTCCGGATTGTCTTTCCGATTATTAACTTTTTACTGCAACGCCATCGTCGGCCTGCTCATAGGTGTTTTGAGTGACCTAATCATCAAGATTCTCAATCTATATGCTTTTCCCCCTCAACACTTCAAGTTTAGGCGTGGTTTATTGTTGCAAATTCGAATTTATAACCATCCCATTCTTATGTCTTCAAATAATTTGACCATGGCGTCGGTTCGTTTTTCTATCCGGAAATCTTCTGCGCGAATCTGCCCTTTTTTGATAGCACGAGCTGCTTCCTCTGGCCTGCGATTCAAAATTTTCAACACAGCCTTGCGTAACACCTCAGGATCGTCCGGTGGTACCATCACAGAATCCGTGCCTGCTAGTACTTCGGGGATGCCCTCCACATTGCTAGCCACCACAGGCAATCCAGTAGCCATCGCTTCGGCTAGAATAAGACCAAACCCTTCGGTGCGCGTGGGATGCACCAGGATATCACTGGATGCCATCAAGCGAGGAACATCTTTGCGATACCCAAGGAATTTCACTCGGTCGCGCCAGGATGCCTCGGCAACTTGTCGCTCTATCTGTTGGAGCATCTCCTGCGTTCCACTTGCTCCCAGGTACGGTTGACCGACATATAACAGAAAGAGATTCTCCTTTTCCAGGATAGGGCTCAAGGCGTTCAAAAGTGTATCAATCCCTTTGTAAGCAACAAGACGCCCTACATAGATAGCTAAACGTGCATTACCCGGAATTCCGAGATCCTTGCGTACCTCATATCTGTCAGGGACTACATCGAAGCTATCGTCGGGAATCGCGTTATATATTCTCCGCGTGTATAGAGGTGAAGTCCTGGAATATTCAACCCAACAATCGGTAACATAATCGGATATCGCATAAAACCGAATTCGCTTGTTACATCTAACAGAAAAGCGCCAGAACATCTGTTGTAATGAATTGTGAAGTTCACGGCGGTAAACATGATGCAATCCCGCCACATGCCTAGCTCGCGTGCCTTGCGTCGCCCAGGAGGCTATCACGGTCGGTGAGATCATTGAGGTCTCAACGATATCGTACCCTTCATCCCGGATCATCCGCCGCAATTTCAAAATCGCTGGAAACATGCTCGTGATTGGAGGATGGATTTTCATACCAAGGAAATGCACGGCAGGGATGCCCTTGCGCAGCAAGGCTTCTTTAGCCTCGAGGACGCCTGACATATTCTCTGTGTACATACTTAATATATCTGAATGTATGCCTCTCTTGTTGAGTTCCTCTGCCAGTTCCACTGCCAGCCGCTCTGCACCGCTCAACCGGTAGAACTGTGTCATAAATATTAAAACTTTCATTTTTTTCCCTATGTCATAATTCTGGTTAGACATTTAGGGAAACCAACATTATCATTTGCAATGAGTTCATATCTTCCGGTTTCGCCTATTTAATTGAATACAATCTTTAACATTGAAAGTTGCATACACAATTGATGGCCAAAGAATAAAAATGGCATTTCCGATTGTATGGAAATAAAACAACAGATTAAATAATACAAATATTGAAAGAGCAAGAGACAATCTAAACATCGTGGTTGAATACTGATCATGAAAATATTTTGAATATTTTTTCTTCGCCAGAAAAACAATACGATATAGACTCATCCAAAACAAAACAAATGGGATTGAACCGATGAGGCCTAAATCGGCAGCAACACTCAATATGCTGTGCGCGTTGCCACCGACATTCCAACCTCGAAGTTGTTCCTTAATTACTAACACATGAGACCCAAAACCAATACCCCATATGGGATTGTTTATAAACTCACGGATACATATAATACCCATAACATACCGTGCATTACCGGATGCAATATTTTCAATTTTAACCTGGCGTTGATATTTTAATAGATATTGATCCGTTAAAAATTTTCCTCTCTCCGTCTCAATGGCAATAAATATCGTCATGCAGGTAAGTATCAACAAGATTGCTATTATTATCTTAAAACGAAAAGTCCCATAGTATAGTGCAAGAATTAATAGGCCTCCCAATATACCAAGAATGCCTGTAATAGAGAAAGTAAATAATATTAAGAATATAGATGACAATAAGTACGGAATTAAATACCACGATTTTAATCCATTCTGAAAAATAAGAATATAACTTAGAAACACGCATGGAGCCAAGCCACTAACAAAATCAATCTTGTCGTTATGAAATCCACGTACCCAGAAAAAGCTACCAATACCCTTTTCGGCAAAACCACCGCTCATAAGTGAATGTCCTAAAAAAAATTCGTACCATCCGCTGAGCAATGGAATTAAGCCAAGAAGTAATATGCATAAAATTACTGTTTTTTTATCACTTGTTGTTACCTCCCGAGACAATACATTCCCAATAAAAAATAGCCATATGATATTCGCACCATCTGTTATCAAGGTTAACAGATAATTGTCGTTGGCTTTTCCCAAAATTGAAAAAACTAGAAACGACAATATGCATGATAAGTAGAACAATAAAAGCCATTTAATTGAGCGATAAAAAAAGGTATTCCTGTCGATTTTTACATGAGGAGCAGTTAGAAAAATTCCAATTATAATGGCAAACTGTCTTGGGGTAGCGAAGCCTTCTTCCCCATAGTAAAGAACAATTGGATCATTGATCAGGGTAGCCAGATGATATATCAATAAAGCCAATATTCCTTTATTAGGAAACATAATGAACTCAGTAAATTAAAAAATCTTTCGAAAAATATTTTTACAATTCAACTAAAGCTTCGCAACAAACATTCTTTTAGCGAGAGTGCTTTTATAAAAACAATCTCAGTATAATCCAAACTACAAATATTTTATTTTCTTACATTTGTTCCTAGCATCTGCAAAAATAACTTGGCAGCTTTGATTGCAACGGTATAGCCAGGAATTGTAGCGGGAAAGTAGTAAAGAAAATGTCCGGTCTTTTCCATTGTTGCCGGATGATTGAGCAAAAACCGCCGACGCCAGCCTGTTCTTGCCCAGAATGTCAGACGATATTTCCAGATCCAGAAGGGTACCAATCGCTTAATGAACCTTTGCAATAGCGTCGCCGGGTCATAGTCGAATTCGGGTGCAGCATCGCCCCTCTCTTTAAGCCAAGCATTGCGTGCAATCGCTGGCAGCAACTTACTGCGAGTAATACCTTTGATGACACACTCCTCAACCTGCGCCAGGGTTAATTCCTGGATTTGGATCATATCACTCATTTGCGCAGATTTGATGGCCAATTGGCCTTTTAATGTCCGACAGACTATGACTGTCTCATCGATTCCTCCGTGGTGGATGTCCCCCATCGTAATATCAGCGAGCCAATTGCCCCCGTCGGGGCATAGGAAACATCGATGCAATGAAAAATGAGGAACCGCAACATCCAAACAGGCATATAGCGGCTTCTCTACAGTAGTACCGTCTAGGAACTCGAAGGAAGCGCTCCCTGGATAGGGTCCATCACGCCATGCTTTAAACTTGGCTTCTCCCGGATACTGAATTCCTAATGTGGCTGCAATGCTCGTGATGGAGTCGTAGCTTTGGATTTGTCCACAAAAGAGCCCAAGAGCCAACACAGTGCTTTCACGCAATTTGGCAATGCGCTCGGTTGCGCGCACCCACCCTCCAAGTTGGCATGGTGTCACTGTCATAGCGATACGCCTAGGTCTCTTGCGCAATTCCGGAATAAGGGTCGCCAGCATCGGCACAGGGCCATACTTGCTCATCATTGAGTCCCGGACAACCTGAGGATCACCGGTCAGTCGCGCAACTGGCCGTTCGTTATCCATCCCGATAACCGCGACCTCATCGACCTGCCTCGTTTCGAGCAGATGAAGCAGCAAAGAGGTAGCTACTCCCCCTGAAGCAGATTTTTGACGTATTTCAGGGTCGGTCGAGTGTCCCATCAGATACAGTCGTGTTGGGCCGCGATCTTGGACCATGCGGGTCCCACCAAAGCAATGTTGCTCTGCCCACTGAACTACTGGGTAGCCTTGTCCGGGGCAGACCGCAAGGCACAACCCGCACTCCGTACACTTGGAATCGTCCATCACTGGCTCATGGGACTTGAAAATGTCGATGACAAGCGCACCTGTAGGACACACTCCCACACACGCCCCACAACCGCAGCAAAGATGTGTGTTAAGCACTTCAACCCGAAGGCCGTTGCAATTGGCTCTTTTTTTGTTGTCGTACCCCATCAGCTTTGCCTCATCTCAGGTCTCGATAGTGCATTACGGGATACAGCAAGCGTAATAATGTCTTTTATCTCTCCAATCCTTACATTCGCAAACAACAAATAGCATGTTGAAAAGGCGATAAAAACAAAGGTTGAAACCACCAGCCCATCCGAAAAAAAACCATTCCTAAGTACCGCACAGATTATTGTTAACCCAACTCCAAACTTGTAACTAATTGGAGGTGAAAATCCCTTACCAAAACTGTTCCTCACAAAAAGAATTGAAAGCATATTTGCGCACACTACTCCTGCAATTTTAGCACCAGCAATTGCCAGTACTCCAAATGATTTAATAAAGAGGAGAGTACATACAATTTGTAATAAAATCTGAAAAAAACTCACAGTTAAGCGAAAAGTGTTTTTTTCAAATGACGTTAGAATTGGAGTATTACCAAAATGCAGCGACGTGACTACATATTGGACACTAAACAACGAAAGGAGGTAGTCATACGACGAATATGAACGACCAAAGAGAGAAAGCAAATCACCGCTAAACGAAATAAGGAACAAAGCCGCTCCAGTCATAAAAAAAGAACCTAACCTCTGAAGTAATGCATATGTTTTTTGTACAGCATCCATTTTTCCTGAAGCCAGCAGTGATGAAAACATTGGAACCAATGTCGTCCCCAATATCTGAGGAACAAGCCCTATCAGTGAACTAAGGCTGATCACTGCCTGGTACATACCGAGACCTTCCACATTTTGTATAGAAAGGATGACCATGCGGTCAAAGTTGCCGTACATAAAAGTGAAAACAGTGGCCGTCATGGCCGAGAGAGAAAATGCCCAAAAACCTGGAGGGAGAAACCAACCCGGTCGCATTGTAAATCGTGGATCGCGTAAAATGCCAACCGCGCTAATGACGGCAGCTGCCATGTATCCAATCAGAAAGCCCCCCAGAATACATGGCATTCCATAATCAACTAGAATCTCGCGGTTGAAGAAAAACAGGACTGTGACGAGAGGCAGTAAAATCAGCCGCATCATCTGGCGAGCGATCGCTGTTACCTTGATGAGCATCAAACCGGCGGCAGCGTTAGCGAATGTTTCCGTCGCGACGATCACAAGTGACAAAAGCACGAACCAACCGTAGTTGCGCATGTCGAATTCTCGCTGCAACAAGAACTCAAAAGCCTTGGGATACAGCCAGAACAGCCCGAGCACCGCGGCCATCGCGATTATCAGGATTAACAGGTAAGAAAACACGAACCGCCCACGATCCTCGGCCTGGGTAATCTTGGGCATGAAGACTGATAGAACTGGAGCACCTCCATAGACGACGAAGGTCGTGATGACGCTAATTAGGATCTGCGCCAGAGCGTACATACCCAGTACAGCTGGACCGACTCGGCCTAGCATGAGCGCTATTAGAAACGCAGCCGGCATGCCCAGGACGTTCATTACAACCAGCCACTTGGCTCCTTTGATACTGCGTTTCTTGATTTCGGACGTGCTGAGGAAATCGGTCATTTTTTGTTTCCCCGCAGCATCGAGCGGATGCGACCGTACAGGTCCACAGGATAGAAAGCCAGCCGAGCCTTGGTGGTACATTTGTAATAGAGGTATAGGCCCCAACTCCTGGGTGGCCACCAAGAAGTGATTTTCACAGTCTCGGGAGAATCCACGTAAATAAACCGCTTTGTCACGACGCGAACGGTCCTATTACAAACCTTTGCATCGATCTTTGCAGGGTCCATGATTAAACCGGTCAGAAATTCGAACCATTGGGCATTCCAGTTCATAGAGGCCGCCACATCCTCCCATACAATGCCACCGGTATTACGCCGAAGGTGTCCAGTGTCGTTCTTGCCAACAAAGCCAGGATAGGAGCCGTTAGCATGCGCACGGCTCAATATTGACTGTATCGTGTCCTCTGGCAAAGCACGATCCCCAATTAATGTCTTGACCTCATGTAGACCTAGGAGTGTCATACCGGCCCCGGCAACAAATTGCGGATTTTTCTCGATCTGGCCACGCCAAGCCGTGTGATAAAAGAGCCTCGTCTCGGGATCACGCATAGCCAGGATATACTGGCTTTGCGCACGAATGATTTCGGCAAAACGATCATCCTGGGTTACTTGATAAAGCGCCCAGAAACCTCGCAGGGACAGGCCGGTATAGAGAGTCACATAATTATCAGGCTCTCGCTGTCTTGAAGTGAACTGATAGGAAAACCCGCCAGGCGCCATCCACTCGGAAGAAGGATCGTCAGCGATTGTTATTTGCCCGGCAATGATTTTGTCGTTAACAATCTGCGTGTAATTCCAGCGCTCAATCAACCATTCGCCTACACGAAGTGCCCAATCCTTGAATTCAGTATCACCTGTCGTCTGGTAAATTGCCAAAAGAGCTTCAGCCGCCATAGTATTAAAATTGACGACGAAACGGTCTACGTTCGGACTGAAAAAATCAATCTCTGTAAATTTGAACGCTCCTTCGCTCTCAATCCATAAAACATCTAACCAATATCGACGAATATGATCAGTCGTTATTCGTATATATTTCTCACGTCTTTTTTGATCTACAAGACCAGCTATCGACAAGAGAGCACAGATCCCTAGGGCGCAACTGACCAAGGACTGAAAGCGCTCATCCTCATGGCCTGTATGGCGAAATTTTCCAGTTTGTGGATCGTACCGACTGGCAAGCAGGTCAGCGGCCAACGTCATGGATTCGCCCCAGCGCTGTTCTCTGCTTTTGCGATAAAGGTTTCCATAGCCACGGATCATAGCAGATTGGGTCCAGGCGGTATCGTGAACTCGCTCCATACGTTTGGCCTCGGTGCGATGCACCACATACCCGTTGTAAGCACCGTACACATCACGCCATGTTTCAAGCCATGCAATCAGTTTACTAAGGGCAGTAATGATTGTGCCTTGTTCAATCATGATGTGACACATTCTCGGTTGAGAGCATGGACTGTACCACCGTCATGACAACTTCGGCCTCAGCCGAGCCGGTTTCTGGCCTCTTCCCTTTTTCGATACAATCCGCGAATTCTATGAACTGCGTCATACTACCGCTCGTGCCGCGAGGCCGATACGTCTTGCGCCTTCCTTCCTTGTGTACAATAGAGAGCACCTTCCCATCAGTAGCTAAGCGGCCTTCCTCAAAGAAAATTTCTAATAAAATGTGTTCGGGGGAGGAAAAACTAGTACAGACCGTGGCACGCACTTCCCCAGGAAAGATAAGCGCTACAGTATCCCAGTCTGAATTGTCTAGGCGGGTGGGGATGTTGCGCACCCAACCTTGCGACGCCAGAGGTGAACCCAAGAGATAGGCTAGGACATCCAACAGATGAACACCAAGTTGCTCCATGCTTCCCCCAGGACAGGATTTAACGTCCCGCCGCCAATCATGTCGAGATCTGCGGTCCAGTGTGTATACACCTTGAGTGAACAATGGACGCCCAAGCATACCTGTCTCAACGATACGTTTTATTTCGCGAAAAACGGGATCGCGACGCATTTGGTGGCCAACTTGCAAGATAACCTGCTTGTCGTTGCAGTACTGCCCAAGTTCCCGGCAATCACTCGGATCAGAAGCTAACGGTTTCTCTATTAAAATATGTTTCCCTGCATCAGCGACAGCCAAAACCAACTCCTTATGGTAAGGATTGGGTACAGTGATACAAACTGCCTGAATGGCAGGTTCCGCCAGCAGGTCGACGATTCTGTTATAGCATTTTGTCTTGTACCGGCTGGCAAATTTGCGGGCCGTCTTTTCTTGAATGTCATACACTCCGTGGATCGTGAATCTATTGCTCCGCATGATGTTGACGGCATTAGACGCTCCCCATCCACCAATGCCGATAAGACCTACACCAATAGGTCCACGATTGGCCTTCAACTTAAATCGATTATAAAGGGATTGAGCTAATCGTTTTGGACTACGCATTTTTGACCAATGGAAGATAATTTTGGGTTGTAATCTCTTGACCGATGCATTCCGCTAGGCCGTCTTTCAATTTTATACTTGGCTGCCAACCGACGCAGGTACTCAGTTTCTCAGTACTGTAAAGAAGCCGCCTTGTCTGAAAGTAGAATTGGGCCATGCTGTAGCCATTGGGAAGTGCACGAAACTGACCTCGAATTACGCGAACGAACATGCGCACCGCATTCAGCACTAGAAAGCCACTCACGCCTATCCGCCATGGCTGAAATCGCATGAGGCCAAGTACAATTTTCTTCCTGTTTAATTCCCACAATGGAGGTTGCTCGTCATCCACAACGAAGTATATCCCTGCGGCCTCTGTCTTGGATGCCGCAAGGTATAACGCATCTAGAAAGTTGTCGACATGCACCAAGGGCACGCGAAGGTAAGGGTCAACCAACACACCCCGCCGAAGCCACGTCTGCTTTTTACCTAGCCAACGATGGCCGTAGATCAAACCCGGCCGGAGGATAACCAAACGGATTTTTTCTTCCTTAGCTCTATTCTGCAAGGCTTGTTCGGCTAGCAATTTGCTTCGGCCATATAATTCACCTGGAGCAAGTCGGGGCTCCGCATCCTCTTTCAACGGGTTATCATCCGTCCGATTCCTATACCCCAGAGCGGCCACGCTGCTGACATAAATAAAACACGTCACCCCTTTTTCGACAGCCTGATCGAATAACTGCAAGGGCCATTCAACGTTAATCCGCAGGAACTCCTCCCAGGTACCCTCGCTGCCCGTCTTGCCTGCACAATGCACTAAGATATCGCTCGGTAACAAGGTAGCCGCCAACTTTTCATAGGTGTAGCATGATTTTCCGGTAACTTTCTGGTCGATAAGTTGTCTTCCAGAACGGATCACACCAAGGACGTTTTCTCCTCTTAGGTCGAGACCCTTGCAAAGTTCGCCACCGAGATATCCGTTGGCTCCTGTAATGATCCAGCGTCTTTTCATGAACTGGCGTTCACTCATGCTTCTTCCAAAGCCCCAGAGCCTGACATTTTAATGGCCTCAAGCGTGAATCTTCGCCAGGTGAAACGTTCCTGCACATCTTCCCGAGCGTACCGTGACATTGCAGCATAATCTTTGTCATTGAGGGAAAGGATCGAGTAGATTTTTTCAGCTATGGCTGAAGCACTGACCTTACTTACCACACCTCCGGTCTGCCCGTCGCGGATGATCTCTCCCGTGGCCGTGAGGATACGTCGCCCATCACCGGCGAAACCGACTGCCGGAGTTCCCGAAGCAAGGGATTCCAAATAAACTTGTCCAAACGATTCAATTGTGGTTGGTAAGACACAAACTCGACTTATTGCATAAAAGCCAGGAAGCATTTCATGCTGAGTTCCGGCGAATACAAGCCGATCAGCAATGCCGATACTACTAGCATAGCTCTGTAATCGTTCTTTTTCTGGGCCGCTACCGACGAGAACAAGCTTTGCCCTTACTTTTAACAAGGAAAAAGCATCCATCAACATAGGAATGTGCTTTGCGCATGAAAGTCGCCCGACATAAAGAACGATGGTCTCGTCTTTTCGTAAACCATATTCTCTCTTTATAGTCTCAAAATATCTGGCACCATTTTCTGGAGAAAAAAAATCGGTATCCACGCCAGGTGAAATAACGTTGCAATCGCTCGACTTTTTGGGAAAATCTGCCAATAATTGGCTCCGCATATTCTCGCTAAAGGTAATGGCCGTTGATTTTCTGGCCAATTCCCGCTCTAAATTAGAGGAGGTAAAGTAGGCCAAAGGCCATAACCCCAACAGCATTAATCTTCGCTTAATTGCCAAACCATGTGTCTGAAGAAAAAGACCTCTACAATTCATTCTGGCATTGGTCGGGTATATTTGGAGCAATGGACCAGAGTAACCACTACGCCGGATGCCCAAACCAACACACGCTGAACGAGACCAGACCGCATTGGGATGAAACTCACCCAACACTGCGGGAATAGCTATCTGGGTAGTTGCCACTTGGCTAAGAAACTGGGCATGAGGCCATCGAACAGGTTTAAAAGGGCAACGGATAATTTCAATCCCTTCATGAACCATCTGCAAAGGTTCATTTGGCGAATACTGAAAACAAAATATCTTGACATGATGACCTAATTTGACAAGTTCACGCCCAATAAAGCGAAGTGAATTTTCCACTCCACCAATGCGTGGATATGCTGAGCTGTTGGCAATAAGTATGCGCATTAGTTTAGAAAAAACTGTGAAACATTCTTTTGTTTATCTGGTATTGTTGATGTTTTTACTAAAACCACTATATCTGAAAGTGCTGTGCGTTTTTCTTTTTTCAATTACGTATTACTTTCGCTTTTGTGTTGACCAACCCGAAATTGGATCCTTTCTCCGAATACGGCCTATATTCCGGGATAATCTGCTTCAAAATTCCCTTAATCCCCCCCGCATCATGCAGCCCGGCAAGGTTAAGCAGTTCTTCGAACATCCTCTCCCGATCGGTAAAGCATATCCCGTCACTCCCCAGCACCATGATCTTTTGATGGCCGGTGGGGACGATCCCCTCGCCTTCGGTGATCAGTTCCTCATAGAGCTTTTCGCCGGGGCGCAGGCCGGAGTAACGGATCTTTATATCGACTTCCGGTTCCTTGCCCGCCAGGCGGATCATGTCCCGGGCCATCTGGTCGATTTTGACCGGCTCGCCCATCTTGAGGAGGAAGATCTCGCCGTCGCCGCCCATTGACCCGGCCTGGAGGATGAGCTGGGCCGCCTCCTCGATCGACATGAAATAGCGGGTGATCTCGGGGTGGGTGACGGTGACCGGGCCGCCAAGCTCGATCTGGCGCTTGAACAGCGGCAGCACCGAGCCGGACGAGCCGAGGACGTTGCCGAAGCGCACCGCCATGAACCTGGTGTCGTGGTGTGGCGCTTCGGCCCGGTACGGCGCCGGTTCCGCCGTCTCCGGCACCCGCCGCCAGGCCGGGCTGAAGCCGCCGTCCCAGCTGTTGCGGGCATAGGCCAGCATCAGCAGTTCGGTCAGCCGTTTCGAGGCCCCCATGACGTTGGTCGGCCGCACCGCCTTGTCGGTGGAGACCAGGACGAAGCGCTCGACCCGGTGGCGGATGACCGCCTCGATCAGCAGCTGGCTGGCGAAGATATTGTTGTACACCGCCTCCCAGGGGTTGTTCTCGACCAGGGGCACATGCTTGTAGGCGGCGGCATGGAAGACGACCTGCGGCCGGTGGCGGCTGAAGACCATGTCGAGCAGGCGCACGTCCTGGACCTTGCCGAGCACCGGCACGGCATCGGCGACCTGGTATTCATGGAGCAGTTCCATCTGGATGGCGTAGAGGTTTTCCTCGCTGCTGTCGAACAGGATCAGCCGGGACGGGGCGAAGCGGATGATCTGGCGGCACAGTTCGGAGCCGATCGAGCCGCCGGCCCCGGTGACGAGGATCGTCTTGCCCCGCAGGGTGTCGCCGATTTGGTCCTGGTCGAGGGTCACCTCCTCCCGGCCGAGCAGATCCTTGTACGAGATATCGCGGATCGACGACACCGACACCCGGCCGTTGATCAGCTCGCCGAGGCCGGGCAGCACCTTGTACGGCAGGCCGGTCTGCTGGCACAGCTCGACGATCCGCTTCATCTGGGGCCCGGTGAGGGTGACGATGGCGATCAGCAGTTCGTCGGCCCGCGTCTGGGCGGCGAATTCCGGCAGGTCGTCGACCCCGCCGAGCACCGGGATGCGGTGGATCCGCAGCCCGGCTTTGGCCGGATCGTCATCGACGAAGCCGACCACCTCGTAGGCCAGGGTGGGGTTGTCGTCGATCTCCCGCGTCGCCTTCTCGGCCGCGTCACCGGCGCCGATCACCAGCAGCCGTTTGCGGCGGACGCCCCTGTCCTCCCGCCGCAGGCACTTGCGATGCAGGGCCATGCGGATCGAGGCCCGGCTGCCGCAGATGAACAGGATGGTGAACACCGCGTCCATGATGAACACCCCGCGCGAGAAGCCCTGGAAGCGATTGGCCAGGGTCATGATCATGAAAATGACCGACGACGCCACCAGAGCGGCGCCGACGATCCGCTGCAGGTCGCGGAAGCCGGTATAGCGCCACATGCCGTTATAGAGGCCGAACAGGTAGAAGATCGGCAGCTTGATCCCGAGGATGAGCAGCAGCACGATGGTATAGTGGTTGGTGCCTTTGGCCAGATGCAAGGCGTCGAAGCGCAGGTAGCGGGACAGGAAATAGGCTACGACCAGCAGGGCGACATCGGTCAGCAGGATCAGCCAGAAATTGAGACTGGTGCCCCGGCGCCGCAGCTGCAGGAGGTGCTCGCTGACCTGGGACAGGAACAGCGACTTGAATTTTTCGAAGGTCCGGGCAGTCATGAGATTGCAGCTTTTATGATGAGGGGGAAGGACATCTGAATCTCTCACTGGTCGAAGGTGTAGGTCATTTTCTCGATATGGAACGAGGTGTCGTTCCGGGTGAGCTGGAAGTCGATCTTTCCAGCGCCATGAACGGCAGCGGCGTTTTTGTATTTCAAATCTATGGTGAACCGGCCGTTGATGGTGATTTGGCCGGGGGTTGGTTGCTGCCAGCGTTGGGGGGTGATGTGCAGGTTCAGGGTCTCCGTTGCGGCGAAGAGTTTGGTGTAAGTTGGGATCAGGTTGGTTATGGGGGTGTTGTTCTCGGTCGCGTTGGCGGTGAAGAATTGTTGGAATTTGAATAGGTTCCTGGCGCCGTAGGCTTGGGTGTAGGCGGCTAGGAAGCGGTTTAGTTGGTGTTGGAGTTGGGGCTCGGTAGGTGGTGACGGATTGTCGGCGAGTTGTGCCGGGGAGCTCTTCATGGCCGGTTTAAGATCTCTCCCTGCGGTCGAGATGACAGCGGGGGTAGGTCGTGATGACAGTGTTCGTTGTTCCCGGTAGGGCGAGGGCCGCGAAGCCTCCCCCGCTGTCATTTCGACGCGAAGCGAGAAATCTTGTGTTGCCGAGGATGACTGAGCCGGGGTTGGTCGCGATGCGACAGCCGGGGTTGGTTGCGATGGTTGGGGGATTGGCTTTGTTGCCAGTTGAGGTTTGGATTGGGCTGTTTGCGGTTTTGGGGGTTCTTGGGGGTTGTTGAGGGTTGGGGGGTTCTCTAGGGCCAGTGGGTTCTCCGTGGCGGGTTTAAGATCTCTCCCTGCGGTCGAGATGACAGCGGGGGTAGGTCGAGTTGACGGAGGAAGAGAAGGCTCCGTTGACTGAGCGGGGGTTGGTTCCGACAAGGCTGCGGGGGTTGGTTGTGATGATGCAGCGGGGGTAGGTCGAGATGACGGAGGCAGTGAAGGTTCCGTTGACTCAGCAGGGGAAAATTGTGACGAGGCGACAGCGGGGGCAGTTGGGGCAACAGTGGGGGAGGTAGAAGCGAAATTCCCCCCATTTTTCTCTTTTTTTGCCGCCGCGGCATTGACCGCCCGCTCCAGTCGCATCTTCTCGGCGAAGGTCAGGGTCGTTGGTTCCGGCGGGGTGCGGCGGGCGGTGGGTGGAGGCACGAAGGCCACCCCGCCGTCGTGCAGGGTGCTGAGCATTATTCGCCGCGAGTAGACCTCGGAGATCACCAGGCAGGCGACGACCAGGATGCCGGCGATCAGCGCCAGGCCGAGGACGGCCCGCAGCGGCAGGCGCCGGCCGAACAGCCGCCGTTTCCGCTTGTTGCGGCTGGTTGGCGGGGCCGATGGGGCGGACGGCCGGGTCGGGGCTGTCGGCCGGGCCGGGACAGTCGGCTCTTCCCCGTCGATGATCGCATGGTAGGCCCGGGTGATGCGGATGAACTCCTCGGTGTTGGCCGCGCCGGAACTTCCGGCGCTATCGGGGTGGTAGCGGCGGCTGAGCCGGCGGTAGGCCCGCTTGACCTCGTCGTCGCTCGCATCGGGTTGCAACCCGAGCACGGCGTAGTGGTCAACGGCCCGCATCACTGCGCCTCCACCACCGGCGTGGCATGGATCTCGCCGGTTTTGGTGATCGTCAGCTGCCGCAGCCACAGGTCGCCGGCGATCAGGTTGTCGAGGTGGTTGCTGCGGTCGCGCCGCACCCGCACCTGGACGGCCCGGCAATCGGGGGGAACCTCGAACGGCAGCGTCAAATCGGTCCATGGTTGGCTTACGGCGACGATTTCCGACCGTACCGGGGCCATCGGGCATTGGAACCCGGCGACCTCGAGGTAGGGGCGCTGGTCGGTGGTCAGCCCCTCGCTTTTGACCTGGGCGGTGAGGCGATAGCGGTGGCCGGATTCGAGCGGCACGATCTGGCTCAGGTGGCGAAAGCCGAGGTTGTTCGTGCCCGAAAAGTGCAGCCGCATCGCCTGCCCCTTGCCGTCGCCGGCCGCCTCGATCCGCCAGGAGCTGCCCTTGGGGGCGCTGATCCGCCAGTCGAAGGCGGTGTTGCCCGGTTCCCGGGCGAAATCGCCGTTGGTGAGCAGCGTCGCACCGTTGAAATACCGGCGCCAGATCGGCGCCGCATCGGTCAAGCGCTCGTGGTTGATCAGACTGGTGAGGAAGGCCAGGACCTCGGGACGATGATTGTCGACCCCCAGCTGCTCTATCTCCGGCCACCAGGCCAGCGCCGCCTCGGTCCGGCCGGTCCGGGCCGCATGGCTGAACAGGTGGACGACATTGGCCTGGCCGACCTGGGCCAGCAGCGCGGCCGGCTCGGGCCACAGCCCGAAGGCCAGCTTCAGGGCGTTGTCGCGCTGCGCCGGGATCTCGGCGATGATCCAGGCCAGATCTTGGCTGAGGATGTCGCTATCGCCCAGCTGGTAGGCCAGCAGCGCCTTGTCCCAGCGCCAGCGGTTGATCCCGGCGGCGAGGCTGTCGACATGGCGCAGGATCGCCGTCGCCTCGGCCGTCCGCCCCCGGTCGTTGTCCAGCTCGGCCAGGCCGAGCCAGGCCGGGAGGTAGAGCGGGTTGTGGACCAGGGCCCGGCGGTACAGCCCCTCGGCCGCCTCCGTCTGCCCCTGCAGCTGGTGCAGCTGCTTGCCGTGCCAGGTCAGCAGGAACGGGCTGCGCAGGGCGTCGAGCATCGCCGCGGCGGCGCCGGCGTCGCTGTATTCGGCCTGCTCCGGCAGGGCGATGCGCAGCTGCACCGCCGCCAGGGCCAGCAGGGCGAGGAAGGCGCCGAGCCGGAGGAGGCGATGGCGGGAATGGAGCGGGACGGCGGCCACGGTCAGCTCGCGCTCTCCTCGCCGTACTTGTAGTCGTAGGTGTAGTACTTGTAGCCGCCGTAGGAGCCGAAGCCCTTCCTGCGCCCGCTCTTGTTGATGATCGCGCCGAGCAGGCGGCCGCCGACGGTGGCGATCGCCTTGCGGAAGTGGCGGATCCCCTCGCGCGGGGTCACCCCTTCGACGACGAGCAGGATCACCCCGTCGACCATGTGCGACAGCACCAGGATCTCGGCGAAGCCCTGGTACGGCGGGCCATCGAGGATGATCCGGTCGTAGCGGCCGGCGACGGTCGCCAGCAGCTCCCGCATCCGCTTCGAGCTCAGCAGTTCGGCCGGGCTGCTGGGCGGCAGTGGGCCGCTGGTGATGAGGTCGAGGCCGGGGTAGTCGGTTTGGGTGATGACCTCGTCGAGGTCGGCGATGCCGCTGAGGACGCTGGACAGCCCCTTCGTCTTGCGCGAGGTCTGGAAGATCTTGTGCAGGCTCGGCTTGCGCAGGTCGACATCGATGATCAGGCAGCTTTCCTCGTCGGCCAGGTAGGAGAAGGCGGCGTTGACCGCCATCGAGCTCTTGCCGGCGTCGGGCAGGATGCTGGTCAGCAGGATGGTCCTGGGCGGGTTGTCGGCCGCCGACAGCCGCACCGAGGTCATCGTCGTCCGCAGGGCCTCGGCCACCGGCGAGCGCGGGTCGGAGTAGAAGCGCAGCGCCATTTTGCGATCGTCGCCGTCGGCCTCCTTGTCGTAGGGCACCAGGCCGAGGACCGGGATGTGGAAGCGGTCGGCCAGCTCGTCCGGGTTCTTGACCGTGTTGTCGAAGAACTCGAGGGTGAAGGCGGCGCCGATGCCGAGGAACAGGCCGAGGATCAGCCCCAGCAGCAGGTTCTTGGCCACCTGCGGCTTGTAGGGGTAGAGCGGGGTCGTCGCCCGGTCGACGATCTGGATGTTGGTGACGGCGGCGCCGACCGTGGCCTCGATCTCCTTCGACCGCTGCAGCAGGCTCTGGTAGATCGACTTGTTGGTCTCGACCTCGCGCTCGAGGATCTTGTACTGGGTCGCCTTCTCCTCCAGCTCGAGGGCCTTCTGCTTCTGCTCCTCGGCGCTGGCCTGGAGGTACTGCTCGGTCTTCAGCGCCGTCTCGTAGTTGTTGCGGATCGAGTCGATGATCTGCTGCTTCTCCTTGTCGATCCGGGCGGCGATCTCGTCCATCTTCGCCTTGAGCTGCTGCATTTTGGGGTAGCCCGGCTTGAATGTGACGCCGAGGTCGCGGTACTCGGCCTCCAGGGTCGAGTACTGGCTTTTGAGGTCGTTGATCAGGGTGTTGTTGACGATCTGCTCCAGCGATTTTTCGTCCAGTTGCTGGTTCTGCTTGAACATCGCCTCCTTGGCGATCCGGTCGGACGAGGCCTTGGCCAGCGAGTTGTTGACCTCCTCGAGCTGCTTGATCACCAGGTTGTGGTCGGGATTGAGGGAGACGATGCCGATCTTGCGGCCGAACTCGTTGAGCTCCAGTTCCGATTCCTCGAGCTTGATCTGGGCGGCGCGGATCTGCTTGTCGAGGAACTGGCCGGCGGTGCGCGAGGCCTCGAGGCCGGTGTCCATGTGCATCTGGATGAACTCGTCCATCGCCGCGTTGGTGATCGCCGCGGTCAGGGCCGGGTCGGGGGTGACGAACGACACCTCGATCAGCTCGCTGTTGCGCACCGGGGTGACCGACAGCCGGTTCTTGAAGGCGGAGAGGAGATTCTGGGCCAGCACCTGGTTACGGGCGTCCTCCTCCAGGACGCTGAGGTCTTCCTGCTGCTGGTCGGCACGGACGAAGCCGGTCAGGCCGGCGAGCAGCGACGGCGATTGCTTCTCGCCCTCGGTGGCGGCGGCGGGGTTGAACACCGGGTTGGTGGTGAGGTCGAGCTTGGCGATGACCCGGTTGGCGAGCTGGTTGCTCTGCAGCAGGTTGACCTGGGTCTGCTGGAACTCGAGGGTGCGGAGGTTGGTGTTCTCGACGTTCTCGAACGTGGTGATCGACTGGTTCTGGCTCGAGGCCCGCACCATCCCCTGGGCCTTGAACAGCGGGGTGGCGAGGAAGGTGTAGAGGGCGGTGAGGAGGAAGACGGCGGCCAGCACCGACAGCACCGCGGTCTTGCGCCGGATGAGCATGTCGAGGTAATCGCGCAGGTCGATCTCGTCGTTGAAGTCGGGGATGACTTCGCGGACTTCGGTGCTGGGGAGGTAGTTGGGGTTGTCGCCGCGGGGTATGAGGGCGCGATCGGGGGATGGGTAGTTGCGGTTTCTGTCTGGGGTCATTGGGTCTCTGTATCTGGTTGATGCGCTGTTATTTGGGTTGATGCATTGTTTTTTGGGTTAATGCTCAGTCTTGTGGGTATTTCGGTTATTGCACAATCTTTTCGGTTAATGCTCTGTCTTTTGGGTTTTCCACTCTGTCATCGCGGCTTTTCTGCCTTGGCATCGCGACCTGCCCCCGCTGTCATCTCGACCGCAGGGAGAGATCTTAAACTGGTCTTGGAATGATCCCCTGCAGGGAGCAGCAAGATTTCTCGCTTCGCTTCGAAATGACAGCGGGGGCGGCTTCTTGGCCTTCGCCCTATCGGGAATTACGAGCACTGTCATTGCGACCTGCCCCCGCTGTCATCGCGACCTGCCCCCGCTGTCATCTCGACCGCAGGGAGAGATCTTAAACTGGCCATGAAATGCACCCTTGCAGGGAACAGCAAGATTTCTCGCTTCGCTTCGAAATGACAGCGGGGGAGGCTTCTTGGCCTTCGCCCTATCGGGAACAACGAGCACTATCATCGCGACCTACCCCCGCTGTCATCTCGAACCGCAGGGAGAGATCTTAAACTGGTCATGGAATAATCCCCTGCAGGGAACAACAAGATTTCTCGCTTCGCTTCGAAATGACAGCGGGGGTATCATCATGACCTTTGCCCTACCGGGAACAACGAGCATTGTCATCGTATCCAATGCCCTGGCTTATACCCTTTCAAGCACTGGCGACGCAACCATCCTCCTGGTTGACGCCACACCATCTTCTGCATTCTCGACTTTGTCCCTCTGTCACCGCGACCAACCCCCGCTGTCATCTCGAACCGCAGGGAGAGATCTTAAACCTGCCACGAAGAACTCACCACCCCTCACTCAAATCCTTCCACTCAGGATTGGAACCGGCAACCAGGGCATCCTTCTTCTCCCGCCGCCATTTCTTGATCTCTTTTTCTCTTTCCACCGCGGCGACGATATCCTGGGTTTCCTCGAAGTACACCAGTTTATTCACGTTGTACTTTTCGGTAAAGCCCGGAACCAGTTTCATCCTGTGCTCTTGCAGCCGCCGCTCGAGATCGTTGGTTACGCCGACATACAAGACCTTGTTGTTCCAGTTCGTTAGTATGTATACGTAATAGTTGTGCATTATTGGATTAAGATTTCTCGCTTCGCTTCGAAATGACAGCGGGGGCGGCATCACGGCCTTCGCCCTACCGGGAAAAGCAAGATTTCTCGTTATTATCTTACTTCCCACTCACCAACCCAGCCGGGTTCACACAGCACCAAGCCCGCAACCGTTCCCCCCCGACCATCCGTTCCAACTCCGCCCACTCCCCCGCATCGGGCGGGCGGCGGGCCAAGGCCCCATGCGCGTCCGAGCCCAGGTACTGCACACACCCCCGCGCGATCAACCCCAGCGCCGTGCGGCGGCTGGCGTCGCCGAACCGCCCCAAGAGGCTGCCGGCGTTGAGCTGGATCTCGACCCCATGCTCCAGCACAAACCCGGCCATCTTCTCGCCCATCTCCTGGATCGCCGGGATCCGCTCGGGGTGGGCGAGGATGATAGCGTAGCCCCGCCCGCTCAAATTTTCCAGCATCGCTAGCAGCTCGTCGGCCGGATCGCCGAACGCCGGTTCGACCAGATAGCGGTCACTACCCGCCAGCGCCAGCAGCTCGCCGCGCTCCAGCCGCGCCGCCAGCTTGCGGTGGAAGGCGATCTCCATCCCCGGCAGCAGCGTCACCGCGACGCCGTGGTCGGCAAAGCACTGCTGCACCGCCGCCATCTTCTCCCGCACAGTCTCCGCCGACGCCGCCCAGGCGGTGCCGGGGATATAGTGCGAGGTGCAGATCACCGTGGCGATGCCGAGCTCGGCGTAGCAGCGCCCCAGGGCCAGACTCTGGTCCAGCGTCGCCGGGCCGTCATCGATGCCCGGCAGGATGTGGCTGTGGATATCGATGACCTCGTCGCAGGGAAACGCCATCTCAGCCCTTCACCGCCGCGGTCGTGTCTTCCCGCCGCTGCCCATTCTGCCCCAGTTCCGCCACGGCCCAGGAGATCAGCGCCAGCAGGGTCACCGCATAGACGGCGTTGGCCGGCAGCCGCCAGCCGAAATCGACCAGCCCGTGCACCAGGAAGCCGAACAGGGCAGAGAAGGCGGCAATGCCGACGATCCGGGCCTTGCGTGCGGCCGGTCGGTCGGCAGCCGGGGCCGCAGTCAGGCGGCGGCCGCTGCGCCACATCCCGGCGATCAGCCAGCCGACGAACAGCGCCGCCAGCGGCAGACCGAACTCGATTGCCGTCTCGAGGTACTCGTTATGGGCCCGGTCGATCAGCACATTGTCCGGAAAGCCCTTGAGATAGACACCGGACAGCAGCTTGTAGGCATCGACCCCGATCCCGGTCAGCCAGTGGTCGAACAGCAGCGGCAGGCTGGCCTGGTAGATCTGGAGGCGGAACTCCCCCGTGTAGTCCTCGATGGTCCCGAACCGGGCGACGATGCCGTCCAGCCCCAGCATCGAGCCGTAGACCCCGATGAAGGCGACGATCCCGACGATCGCCACCAGCCGGGTGCGGCGCGACAGCGGCAGCAGCAGATTGAGCAGCACGCTGACCGTCAGCATCGCCAGGATGCCGCCGCGCGACAGCGAAAACAGCACCGCCAGGATCATCACCCCGGCGGCGAACAGCAGGATCGGCACCTGCGGCTGCAGCCGCGTCAGCGACCGGGCCAGGCGCTGCGCCAGGGACGGGCGGCCGCGAGGCCCGGCGGCGGCCCGGCCGGTCGGCGCCAGGTGGAGCAGCGCCCCGGCGACCGCCAGCGGCCAGCAGATGTTGAGCAGGGCCGCGTATTGATTCTTGTAGATGATCGTGCCGTGGGCCTCGGGGTTGGCGATCCCCAGCCACAGCATCCCGATCCCCGGGTTCATGACCTGCAGCAATCCGTAGAATGCCTCCGCCAGGCCGACGGCGGCGATGGCGGTGAGCAGCAGGGCCGGGAACCGCTGGTCGCGGCGCAGCAGCACGGTCAGGGCGAGGTACAGGAGTATCAGGGCAAGGATGAAGATCGCGGTCTGCAGGCCGATGATGCCGTTGTCCCCCAGTGGCGCCAGGGTCAGCCCGGCCCCGGCCAGGTCGTTGACCATCGCCACCCGCTCGGCCCGGGCCGGCGACAACAGCGCGATCAGCCCCAGCGGCAGCGGCAGCGCCTGTAGCGCGGCGTAGAGCATCAGGATGATCGGCACCGCCAGCCGCCGCCACGACAGGCCCTCGCCCGAGAGCGACGGCAGAGTGTACAGCAGCCAGCCGCCGAGGCCGAGGAGGATGAGCGCGACATAGGCGCCCTGGACGATCGGGTGGACCGCCCCGAACAGCAGGGGAATGGTGACGACGATCGCCAGCGCCAGCCACGACGGGGCCTGTCCCAGGAAGCGCAGGCCGCTGATGCCGTGCCGAATCGACTGTGCCGCGGTCATTGCTTCGGGTTGCGGTAGCTGACGCCGGTGCCGAGGAAGCCGAGGGTGAAGCCCGAGCCGGAGAACAGCATGCCGCTGGAACTGGATTCGGCGAAGATGATATCCTGGTCCTTGATCAGCAGGCTGTCGCCGACCCCGGCCTGGAGATCGTTGTAGCTCAGGCTCAGGACCTGGCGCTCCTGGCCCGGCCCCATGTGGCGGATGAGCTTGATCTTGTCGGTGTCGGCATAGCCGGCGAGGCCCCCGGCGAGGGTGACGACCTCGGTGATCGTCATCCCGCTCTTGATAGGGTAGGTCCCCGGCTTGCGCACCGCCCCGTCGACGAAGCACTGGCCGGTCTCGGGGATGAAGATGACGTCGCCGCCCAGCACCATGATGTTCTGGGCCATGTTGCCCTTCTTGATCAGCTGGTCGAGATCGACGAAGTAGTTGACGTTCTTTTTGCTCTTGTCGTCGAAGCGGGTGATATAGGCGGCGGTGCCGGCGCTTTCGGTCAGCCCCTCGGCGATGGCGATGACGTCGAGGAGGTTGCGCTTCGACACGTAATCATAGGTCCCGGGCTTCTTGAACGAGCCGACCAGGGTGATCTGGCGGCTGACATGCTCCTTGATGAAGATCGAGACGTGCGGGTCCTGGAGGTATTGGGCGGCGAGCAGCCCCTCGATCTTCTCCTCGGCCTCGGCCGCGGTCAGGTTGCGGACATCGACCGTGCCGATCAGCGGCAGGCTGACCTGGCCGCGCGACGACACCCGGACCTCGGTGTTGAGGTCCTTCGTTTCAAAGACGGTGAGTTGGATCAGGTCGCCGGGACCGAGGACGTAATCGCCGATGTCGTCGCTTGTGGTCATCGCCGCGGCAACCGGCTGGGCCGCGACCTGGGCGGTCGCCGGCGCCTGCTCTTCGATGGCCTGGCTCGCCTCCTGAAACTGCTTGAGGTCGGTGTTGGCCTCGAACTGCTCCTCGGCACAGCCGGACATGACAAGGCATATCGCGGCAATGAGGAAATAGGCAAATCTTCTCATTATCGATCCTTTCAACATCGGGGGAATTCTAACGGAAACGTCAATGGTTGAAACCCGAAAGAGGACCAGCCGAATGGGGTATTCAGCGATCCTCTTTCATGTCGTGCTCTTATCCGATCAGGTACCTGGCCAGCAGGTAGCCGGGATCAGGTGCTGGGACTGGCGGGAGGTGTCGGTTTCGGGCCCGGCGATGGCTTCGGGCTCGGGGCCGGTCCGGCGCCGGGGCCTGCCGCGGGGCCTGCTCCGGGGCCGTCGCTGTCGTTATCGTCGGCCAGGGCGATCAACAACGCCCCGGCGGCGACGGTGCCGGCGAACCAGTAGGCGCCCTTTTTACGGTCATTGTCATCATTTTTCGGTGAATCGCCCGCCGGGGCGGCCGGCGGCGGAGTGGAAATGGCGAGGACGATCTTCTCGTTGGCGTTGACGGTCTTCATCCCGTCGGCGGTGGCGAACATCAGCCGGCCCTCGGTGACGCTGACCTCGGTCTTGCCGTCCTTGGTCACCGCGACGCTGCCCTTGACGACCGGGTCGGAGGCGGCGTTGAAGATGACCTCGGCGATGCTGTACACGCCTTCCGGGGTGTGGAAGGCGATCTTGCGGGCGTTCTCGGTGATGACGTAGTCGACGCTGCCGGACTGCAGGAAGAGGCGGAAGGTCTCGGCCTCGTTCTTGATCGCGAACTTGGCCTGATCGGCCGCCACCAGCGAGATGCCGGCCGATTTGATCATGCACTTGCCGTCGCAGACGAGCATCGAGCTCTCATCGATCGGGCTCTGGCCCTTGAGGGTGTCGACGACCTGGTCGTCCTTGAGAACGGATATATTGCCTTGGCCGATACTGCCGCCCTGGTTCGCGAACGACACGGTCGAGCTCAGACTGAAGGCGACGGCCAGACAGAGGGCAATGCTTTTCAAACTTTTATGCATGGTTTGTTCTCCCGTAATTCACTGCAAAAGACAGTAAATACCAATAAATATGACTGTAATTGTTGGCTATTGCTTAGAAAATAACGATGTATAAATAACACAATAACACGAGGAACCACTCCACGCAAGGTCTAAACCCGAATATAATTTCCGGTGATGCAAAGTATCAAAGGGTTTTGCGACAAAAAGGGATGGGACGAAACATTGAGCGATTCATTTTTGTCATACTCGGGGGCTGTTTCCGGTATTTCTTGCGCCCCGCCGTCGTTTCGTTTTTTGCTGTGTCGTTTCGGTTTTCCCCTGTCATTTCGTTTTTTTTCCCCTGTCATTTCGAAGCGCAGCGAGAAATCTTGTCATTCCCGATAGGGCGAAGGCCACGCCCCCTCCCCCGCTGTCATTTCGAAGCGCAGCGAGAAATCTTGTCGTTCCATGGCAAAAGAAGATCTCTCCCTGCGGTCGAGATGACAGCGGGGGTTGGTCGAGATGACGGAAGCTGAAGGGACATGAACCAGGGGATTGGTCGCGATGACGGAAGCTGAAGGGGCATGAATCAGGGGGTTGGTCGCGATGACGGAAACTGAAGGGCATGAACCAGGGGGTTGGTCGAGGCGACAGTGCTCGATGTTCCCGATAGGGCAAAGTCCATGATCCCGCCCCCGCCGTCATTTCGAAGCGCAGCGAGAAATCTTGTCGTTCCCTGGCAAAAGAAGATCTCTCCCTGCGGTCGAGATGACAGCGGGGGTTGGTCGAGATGACAGCGGGGGTTGGTCGAGATGACGGAAGCTGAAGGGGCATGAACCAGGGGGTTGGTCGCGATGACGGAAGCTGAAGGGGCATGA
>NZ_JACHEO010000009.1 GCF_014201505.1 Desulfoprunum benzoelyticum
ATGGAATATGGCGCCGACTACCATGACCTGGCCACCTTTTATTGGGACTCCGGCGAGAAGGAAAAAGCCTTGCAGGTGGCTGAGGATGGTTTACGTAGGGCAAAGGGGCGCATGGATGAGTTGCGCGCTTTTGTCGCTGCACGAGCTCAAGAAACAGGTGATCGTGAAAAGTATATGGCGCTTCAATTCGACCAGACCATCGATGGCCTGACCTTCGAAAAATACAAGGCCTTCAAGGCCGTGTGCAGTGCCGAAGAATGGAGTCTTTTCGAGCCGCAACTGCTCCTGCGGTTGGAACATGCCGGGGAAGCTACCCGGCTGAAAATCAGCATGCATCGCAAGGAGTATGACGAGGCCCTGGCTATCCTGACCAGAGGACGTTATCCCATGGCGTCCTGGGGCGGCGACTATGAAATCCAGGTGGCCCAGAAGCTTGAAAAACGCTACCCCGAGGAAATTCTCAAATACTATCTTTCCGGATTGGGTAATCTGGACCGCAATGCAGACCGCAAAGAGTACACCCGTAAGGCCAAGGTCATGGTCAAAGTGCGGCATATGCTGATCGACGTCCTCGGCGATGCAGTTCGTTGGGAAAAGTTTGCACGCCAGGTCAAGAGGGATAATCTCCGGCGACCGGCATTTCAGCAGGAGTTTGCTCAGGTGGTACCGGGCTGGCGGGACTTGATCGGATAGGCTGAGCGAGGAGAACACTGCATGAACTCACGAAGCACCAAGGAACATCAGGATCTCAAAGCCCTGGAAGAGATGATCGAGAAGATCACCGTCGACGCCTGCGGCACACGAGGCAACTTGAGGGCAGCGCCGTGACACCGGGAAAGAGAAAGCAGATCGACCCGTTCGAGCAGGCTATCGAAGCGGCCTTGTCTCCCGGAACCTTCATCTCCTACGGAGCCGCCTCGTCGTTCGTGGATAATGTGCAGGATGTTGTCGATGACATTGTAAAAATCATGAAAAGCGAGCCTGGGCGGGCAGCGCTTCTACTTGAGACGTTCATCTGTGCCTGCCATGAAAAAGCCGATGAGATCGACGATTCCGGCGGTGATTTCGGCATGCTGGTCGAGGACCTGTTCCTTGCCTGGATCGAATCCCGCCAGGCAGCCAACCATGATCCGGATGAGACTGCAAAATTCCTGCTCTCCTGGATGGAGGACGATCCCTATGGGTTTTGCCATGACCTTGATCGCCAGGCCGTCAAGGTGCTCGATAAAAAGGGTTTGGAGGCTTTCGTTGGCCAAGTTCGTGTCAAATTCGAGTCCGATTCGAGCCGGGACGAACAACGCTGTCCCGGATTCACACGCCGCAGATGGGCTGGTGTGCTGAAGACCCTGCTCGCCGGTCAGCGCAATGTCGAAGCCTACAAAGCACTTTGCGCGCAGACTGAGCTCACTGCCAAGGACTGCCTGGCTATAGCGGAAATATATCAAAGCCGGAAACGTCCTGAGGAGGCACTCACCTGGGTCGAGCGAGGTTTGGTGATTGCACGATCGGGCAACCAACGATCGATTGAGGACCACAAACTCCTCGAGATGGAGCGAGCACTGCTGGCCAGAATCGGTCGACCGGGAGATGCGCTCCAATCTGCCTGGTCCGAGTTTGAGGCATACCCATCCATATTCACGTACAAGGAGTTGATGCGCTACGTACCGGCCAACGAGAAAAAGACCTGGCATCAAAAAGCCATGGAGGCATCAGAGAAGGGATATCTTGCCGCTCAGATTGAACTCTGGTTGAAGGAAAAAGAGATGGATCGGCTCGTCTCGCGCCTGCGCAGGGCAACGGCCCGGGAGTTGGAGGCTCTCGGCCATTCCACGGCCGAACCATTGGCAGCCAAGCTGGAGCGGGATCATCCCGATGTCTCGGCCAGAATATATTGTGCGTTGTGCCTGCGGGTCATCAATGCGGGCAAGAGCAGGTACTACGACGCGGCGCTTGCAAACATCGAGCGTGCCAAAACATGTTACGCCAAAGCCGGGCTGAATGACGACTGGCAGACGGTGGTTGTCGATGTGCGCCAAAGGCACTTCCGTAAGAAGGGCTTCATGGCCGGATTCGAGGCGATCGTTTCCGGCGCACCCAGGAATGTTGCGCCGCCCTTCCTGGAACGGGTAAAAACACGCTGGCCGAAAAAATGAGTTCAAGATCGCGGCAAAAGGGATCAATGGGGTTTTTGTGAATACCTCGATAACGAAATCCACTTGATTTACCCCCGTCTCTTTATTTTAGAATAGAGCGACGCAGGCTATATCGAGATCATGAATCGCGGCACGGAACTGCCGGGCAGGTAGGTAGTGTTTATCCGGAATCGAGATATTTTGTTCTGAATCGAGACGCTCGATGAATTTTTCCGCAGGCATATACTTAATATTCCAAGGATAAAATTCTGAGAGCAACGAACAGTCAGGGCAAAAGAGCTGTTTCCGGATGGACACTAGGTAGTGCCCATACTGCTGCCGATGCTCAAAATCCTGAAAAAAGAGGTCAAATCATGAAACCAGGCGGCGTCGGCATCGGACGGACGAATGGTGGAAGGGATCAATCTGCATCTGAACAAAAGAGGCGCTGATTTCAGGCACCGGCTGACAGGTCAAGTAACTTATGACAGCCACAGGTATCAAGCATATCCAGGTAACCTGCGCCATTATCGAGCGTGATGGACTTGTACTCGCGGCGCAGCGGAGTGCGATCATGGCGATGCCGTATAAATGGGAGTTGCCCGGCGGCAAGATCGATCCCGGTGAATCGGCGGAACAATGTCTCCGACGGGAAATATTCGAAGAACTGGGTATTCGGATCGTCATCGATGGAAGACTTCCCGCTGTAACGCACGATTATCCGACGTTCAGGATCACTCTCCATCCCTTCATGGCGTGTATCGAGACAGGCGAGATCGTTCTGCATGAGCATGCGGCGATGATCTGGTTGCCCCCGGAGAAACTGCCCACCCTCGACTGGGCCGAAGCCGACCTGCCGGTGATCCGCACATATCTTGCTCAATGCGGAGTCGCCATGCGATGAAGTCGTTACCGCACGGCATCTATGAGGCTCTGCTCGATGAGTTCCTCCACGACGCCCTCGCCAGGCGTCCCGAGTTGCGGACGGTATTCGGCAAGATCGACCTGGAGGAACAGCCGGGCCTGTATGCCGCGTTTGTGGCCAGGGTGCTCGAGCAGGCGCTGCGCGAGGAAATCGACCCGGAAAAACGCCTGGCTCTCTGCAATCGGATTGTCGGCCATGTTGCCGGTGAACCGGGTCGAGGGCATCTGGAGAAGCATCGCCTCATTGCTCGCCCAAAGCCGATTCTCCTGGAAGTCACTCCACCCGGCTATGGCACTGGCAACATCCCCCGTCCGCATACCCCTCTTGGAGAGAGCAGTCTCTTTACCGGCTCGCCGCAGGAGCCACAACTGGCCCATGAACTGCACGAGGAGATGCGCTCCGCTGACGGAGTCGACATCCTGGTGTCCTTCATCAAATGGTCGGGCCTGCGGTTGCTGCTGCCCGCGTTTGAGGATCTGCGCGACCGTCGTGTCCCGGTGCGGCTGATCACCACGTCCTACATGGGGGCCTCCGATGCCCCCGCTGTGGAGTGGCTGGCGAGGATGCCGAACGTCGAGGTGCGCATCTCCTACGACACCGAACGGACCAGGCTGCACGCCAAGGCCTACCACTTCCGGCGCAGCAGCGGCTTCTCCACCGCCTATATCGGCTCGGCCAACATGTCCCATGCCGCGATGACCAGCGGACTGGAATGGAATCTCAAGGTCACTGCCCAGGATCTCGGCCATATCCTGGAAAAATTTGCCGTTGAGTTCGAGACCTACTGGAACAGTCGCGAGTTTGTCCCGTATGATCCGGAGCAGCCACGGCTCTTTCGTGCCGCCATTGACCGTGCCCGCAATCCCCGGCACAATGGCCCGATGGTCTTCTTCGACCTGCGGCCCCATCCGTTTCAGGAGCGCATCCTCGAAGCGCTGGAGCGGGAACGCGATTGCCATGACCGCTGGCGCAATCTGGTTATCGCCGCCACCGGCACCGGCAAGACGGTGGTGGCAGCTTTCGACTTCAAACGCTTTTTCGAGCGCAAGGGGCGGCAGGCCCGGCTCCTGTTCGTCGCCCATCGTCAGGAAATCCTGCAGCAGGCCCAGGCGACCTTTCGCCATGTCCTGCATGACCAGAATTTCGGCGAATTACAGGTCGGTCAGTTTCAGGCCAATCGCCTGGAGCACCTGTTCTGCTCTGTCGGGATGCTGGCGAGTCGGCGACTGTGGGAGCAGGTTGGCAGAGATTTCTACGATTACGTGGTTGTCGATGAGGTCCATCATGGCACAGCCTCCAGCTACAGGCCGATTTTCGACCACTTTGTCCCCCAGATCCTCCTTGGTCTGACCGCCACCCCGGAGCGGATGGATGGCGGCAATGTGGCGGCCGATTTCGGCAACCGTTTCGCGGCGGAGATCCGGTTGCCCGAGGCCCTGGCAGAAAAGCTCCTCTGTCCCTTTCACTACTTCGGCGTTGCCGATCCGATCGCCATCAGTGGCGAGCAGTTCTGGCGCAACGGCCGGTACGATGCCGCCGCCTTGGAACAGGTCTATGTGCTGGATCATGCCCGGGCCGGACAGCGCGTCGATGCCGTGGTCGAAGCCCTTGTCCGCTATGAGCCCGACCTGAACGCGGTCAAGGGGATCGGTTTCTGCGTCACCATCAGGCATGCACGGTTCATGGCCGAGCAATTCACCTTGCGGGGGATCTCCGCGGGGGCCATTGTCTCCGGCGTCGACGACGATCGCTGCCGGGAACTGCTGGCAGAACTGAAAACCGGGCGAATCACCTTTCTTTTCACCGTCGACAAACTGAGTGAAGGGATCGATGTCCCCGAGATCAACACCGTCCTCTTCCTGCGCCCCACCGAGAGCCTGACCGTCTTTCTGCAGCAGCTCGGCCGCGGCCTGCGTCATGCGCCCGGTAAAGATTGTCTCACCGTGCTCGATCTGGTCGGTCAGGCCCATCGGCGTTACCGGGCGGATACCAGGCTCAAGGCGCTGATGCCCCGGCACCGCTTTTCCATCGACAAGGAAGTGGAACTCGATTTCCCGCATCTCCCCGCCGGCTGCTCCATTCAGCTCGACCGTCTCTCCCGCCAGTACGTTCTGGAGAATATTCGTGGGAACCTCGGCCGCTTGGCGGTGCAGGTTCCCGACCGCCTCCAGACCTTCACCAGCGAGACCGGCCAGGAATTGACCTTCGGCAACTTCATCCGCTATCACGATTACGAGCCTGAAATATTGCTGGTAAAGGAGTCCTGGTCCGGGTGGAAGGCAAGGGCAGGTCTGGGTCCGAACCCCGTCGACCCGGATCTGCTGCGGCTGAAAAAGACCCTGCTGCGGGCGGCGACCATCAATGGCCCGGGGGAAATCGTGTTATTGCGGGCGGTCCTCGGCAAGGTTTCCCAGGGGGCGATCGACGAGGCCCTGGCCCTTGCCGGTGACTCGGTGCTGTCCGTCTACTACCGGATCTGGGGCGATAAGGGGAGTAAACTCGGTATCACAACCCTGGCCGAGGCGTTTCGCCGGTTGGCCGCCAATCCATCGATTATTGCCGATCTCGACGAAATATTGAGCTGGACCCAGGACACGACCGAGGTCAGCGGCCAGATCCCTGAATTGCCCTTTGCCTGTGCGCTTGAACTGCACGCCCGGTACAGCGGCCGGGAGATCCAGGCGGCCTTCGGCAAGGCGACACTTGAGACCGCCGGCCAGACTGGTGTGGGGGTATTCCATTTCCCCGAGGTGAAGGCCTATGCGCTCCTGGTTACCTTTCAGAAAACGGAGAAGGAGTTCTCGCCAAGCACGATGTATGCCGACTACCCCATCAGCCGGGAGCTCATGCACTGGGAGTCGCAGGCGAATACCGCGCAGCATCACACCGACGGGCAGAACCTGATTCACCACCAGCAACGGGGCTATACCATTCTGATCTTTGCCCGGGAGCGAAAAAAACGCAATGGGGTCACGGTGCCGTTTACCTATCTCGGGCCGGGCGATATGGTCAGTTATGAGCGGGAGCGGCCGATCAGGATGGTGTGGCGGCTCAGGCACAAGATGGCGGTCGAGATGTTCGAGGACAATCGGCGGGCTGGGTAGCCGCAATCTGCTTTTTTGAAGAGCAGGTGGTGATGATCCGGTTGCATCCCGGTTTGATCCATCGTCTGATCACCGACTTTTGCAATTCCTTTGCATTCTGCTGAGGATTACAGGTACATTCAGTCCTGGATATTTCATGAAATTCTTCCCATCTGCATGACCGTTTGATGCCATCCTCTCCCCAAGACCTGCTTCGCCAGACCCTTCTCCTCGACATCGAAGTCAATGAGAACAACATCATCTACGCCATCGGCGCCATCTTCGGGGACAAGACGTTCCAGGCGCCGGCCGGCAGGAAGATCGACCGCAGTACCCTGGCCGAACTCGATGCCTTCGCCCGGGAGGCTCGCTTCGTCCTCCGCCACAACATCCTCAATCACGATCTGCCCCGCCTGCGCCGGCTGGCGCCCGATCTCCGGCTCCTCGCCAGGCCGAGTATCGACACGCTGTTCCTCTCGCCCCTCGCCTATCCGGCCAACCCCTACCACCGGCTGATCAAGAACTACCAGATCGTCCGCGACAGCATCAACGACCCGGTTCAGGACGCCCAACTGGCCGGCCGGGTCTTCGCCGAACAGTGGGACGCCCTGGTCGGGCAGTTTGCCGTGAACTCCGATGTTCCTCTCCTGTATCGAGGGTTCCTGGCCGCCGATGCGGAGCTGGCCGGGACGGCCGAGGCGCTGGCCGGCATGGGCATCCCGCTGCTGCAGGGCAACGATCTCCACGACGCCTTCGCCTGGTTTGCCCGCCGGCATGCCTGCCTCGCCGCGGTCGACACCCTGGTCACGCAGTTGGTCGATGGGCTGCTGCCGCTGCCGCCCCTGGCCTATGTCACGGCCTGGCTGTCGGTAGCCGGCGGCAATTCGGTGCTGCCGCCCTGGGTCCGCCACCAGTTCCCGCTGGTGGCGAGCATCCTTCACCAGCTGCGGGAGAACTGCTGCCACCGGCCGGATTGTGACTATTGCCGCAATCATCACGATCCGCGGAGCTATCTCCGCAACTTCTATGGTTTTCCTGACTTCCGGGCGGAACCGGCGACGGCGGACGGCCACAGCCTGCAGGAGGAGATCGTCACCGCCGCGGCCCGCGGCCATTCCCTGTTTGCCACGCTGCCGACGGGCGGCGGCAAGTCGCTGTGCTATCTCCTGCCGGCACTGATGCGCTACCACCGCCGCAACACGCTGACGATCGTCATCTCGCCGCTGCAGGCGCTGATGAAGGACCAGGTCGACAATTTCTCCCGGCTCACCGGCACCAGGATTGCCGCCGCTCTCTCCGGCATGTTGACGATGCCGGAGCGCACCGAAGTGCTGGAAGGCGTGCGCCTGGGCGATATCGGCATCCTCCTTGTTTCCCCGGAACAGCTGCGCAACACCTCCTTCCGGGCCACCATCAGCCAACGGGAGATCGGCGCCTGGGTCTTCGACGAGGCGCACTGCCTGTCGAAGTGGGGCCACGACTTCCGCCCCGACTATCTCTACGCGATCCGCTTCATCCGCGAATTCGCCGAACGGGAACATGTCGGCATTCCGCCGGTCCAGTGCTTCACCGCCACGGCGAAGAAGGACGTCAAGGCGGAGATCATCGATATCATCCTGCGCGAACTGGGGCTGAAGATGCGGCAGTTCGCGGGAGGGCACGAGCGCATCAATCTGCATTACGAGGTCCAGGAGGTCAGCCGCTACGACAAGGATCAGGTCATTCTCGACCTGCTGCGCAGCCGCTACGACGGCCGGGGCAGCGTCGTCATCTATTGCGCCCGGAGGAAGAACACCGAAAAGCTGGCCGAACTGCTGCAGGCCCGTGGGTACACGGCCGAGGCCTTCCATGCCGGTCTCGAACCGGCGCTGAAGAAACGCATCCAGGACGGGTTCATCGCCGGCATCACCCCGATCATCTGCGCCACCAACGCCTTCGGCATGGGGATCGACAAGGAGGATGTGCGGCTCGTCATCCACGTCGACATCCCCGCCTCGCTGGAGAATTATCTGCAGGAGGCGGGCCGGGCCGGTCGGGACCGCCATGCCGCCGAGTGCGTCCTGATCTTCGACGAACAGGATATCGAGGGTCAGTTCCGCCTGAGCTGCAGGTCGATGCTCGACCAGCGGGAGATCGGCCGGTTCCTTCGCGGCATCCGCCAGTTCGCTCGGGGTGAAAACACCGTGGTCCTGACGCTGCTGAAAACCATCTTTCCGCAGGACACGTTCTGGCGCGACAACCTGAACCGGCTGTTGCAGGACTGGCAGGAGGAGACCGGCGACACTCCCCAGCCGGCCGCGGCCGTCGAGGAATACCTCCATGAGGCTCTAGCTGAACAGGACCGGATGAAGACCATCGCCGATGGTCTGTTCCTGGCCACCGCCCATGCCGTCAAGGGGCTGGAATTCGACCACGTCTTCATCCTCGGCGACAGTTGGGACAAGGAGGTCGGGGCGGCCATCGCGGACGAGCGCCGCCTGTTCTACGTGTCGATGTCGCGGGCCCGGGAAACCCTTCATCTGTTTGTGCTGGACACCGCAGGCAATCCCCATGCCCGGCTGCTGGCCGGAGACTTCACAGGGGAGCGCGTTGTCATCCAGGGAAGAAACAACCACCTGGAACTGATGGACAGTGATGGTGTCGCCATCGCCCGGCTGTCAAAGAAGGCCTATGACGAATGGGCTGACAGACTTGATTCCATCCGGGAAGCCCGGATCGTGGCCCTGGTCAGGCGTTATCGGGATGATGTTGAAGACAAAAAGTTTCAGACAGCCTGCCACGGCCGGAGCTGGGAAGTGCCGATAGTTGAGGTGATGTGTTGAGCGTGGTCTGCCTGCCGAGCCGGCAAGGATGTTGCGGAAAAATCAGATTTTCGGGTACTGACGAGGAACCCGTCACCGACCCTTGCCTGTCGGGTGCAATCCGGCAGGAATCGGAGTCCCAGGTGATTGGCGGAGGGGTTGTCCGTCGTACCTTGTCCGGATTGCAGATGCTTGATGCGGCATCAGCGCGCCGGAGGTTGTGGCGATTTATCCGTTGCATGCACCGTGCCCCTGAACCACGAAAAGTAGACCCCGCAGAAACAGAGCGTGGCCGAGATGGTGAAGACGGTGTGGATGCTGCGCAGGAACAGGTCGTAGTTGGCGGGGGTGATCGCCTGGTGGCCGATGATCAGGGCCAGGACGACGGTGGCCACCGCCATGCTGAACATCTGGCCGAGCAGGCGCATCGTCGCCACGGCGCCGGCGGCCAGGCCGTAGTGGCGCTTTTCCACCGCCCCCATGATCGCGCTCATGTTGGGGGAACTGAAGAGGGCGAAGCCGATGCCGAGCAGGACCAGGTTGGCGACGATCAGCATCACGCTGCGCTCGCTGTCGAGGGTCGTCAGCAGCGCCACGCCGATGACGGTCGTGACCATGCCGGCGGTGGCGATCAGACGCGGCTCGACCTTATCCGAAATCCGGCCGGCGAGCGGCGACAGCAGCGCCATCATGATCGGCTGAGCCATCAGCACGGTGCCCGCCGTCTGCGGCGGCATGCCCTTGATGTACTGGAGGTAGAGGCTGAGCAGGAAGGTCACGGCGAAGGTGGTGGAGTAGTTGAGCAGGGCGGCCAGGCTGGAGAAGGCGAAGGTCCGGTTGCCGGCGAAGAGCTGCATGTCGAACACCGGAAAGGGGGCGGCGAGCTGGTGGCGGACAAAGATCACCAGGAGCGCCAGGCCGGAGAGCACCAGGGCGATGCCGACCGTTGCCGGCAGCCGTGAGGCGCCGTAGACCAGGGCAAGAATGGCGACGGCGTACAGCAGGCAGCCGCCGAGGTCGAGCTTCTGCCCCGGCTCGCCCAGCCACTCCCCTTTGAGGAAGAAGAACGTCATCGCCAGCGAGAACAGACCGAGCGGCAGCATGATCAGGAAGATGCTGCGCCAGCCGAGATACTGGGTCAGCATGCCGCCGACGAACGGCCCCACCGACAGGCCGACATAGACGGCGGCGACGTAGATCCCGAGGACCCGGCCGCGGCGGCTGGGCGGGTAAATCGAGGTGAGGATGGCCATGCTGGTGGTGACGAACAGTGCCGCCCCGACCCCCTGCAGGACCCTGGTGACGATCAGCACGGCGGCGGAGTCGACGAAGGCGGCCGCCCCCGAACCGAAGGTGTAGACCGCGAGCCCCGTCGTGAACACCCGCTTGCGGCCATGGATGTCGGCGATCTTGCCGGCCGGGACGAGGACGACGGCCATGGCCAGCAGATAGGCGGTGGCGATCCAGCTGAGCTGAACGGCATCCATCCCCAGATCGGCCTGGATCGCCGGCAGGGCGACGTTGACCGACGAGATCATGAACGGCCCGATGAACGAGGCCAGCGTGGCAACGATCAGGGCCGAGCGTTCGAGTGCGGGGTTGGCTTGTCCTGGCTGTGGCTGCATGGGGCATTCCTGTTTCGATAGTAAGCTGCGGCGGGATTGACGATCACCCCGAAATCTAGCCCAATGTTCCGGGAAGCAAAAGAGATTTTCATCACTATGGCCCATATCACCGAAACCCTTCGCGGCATCGTCAGCCGGGTCACCTACCACAACCCCGACACCGGCTGGTCGGTGCTCCGGGTCCAGGCCTTCGACAACATGCAGGAGCAGGTCACCGTCACCGTCCATCAGACCAAGGTCTTCGCCGGGGCGACGATGGAATTCCACGGCGCCTGGACCGTCCACCCCCAGTTCGGCCGGCAGTTCAGGGCCGACGAGGCGATCGAGAAGAAACCGGCGACGGCGGCGGCCCTCGAAAAATACCTCGGCTCCGGCCTGATCAAGGGGGTCGGGCCGTCGACGGCGAGAAAAATCGTCCGCCATTTCGGCGAGCAGACCCTCGAGGTCTTTGAGAACAAGATCGCGCGGCTGCAGGAGGTGCACGGCATCGCCGCCAGGAAACTGGCGATGATCGAGGCGGCCTGGCAGGAGCACCGGATGGTGCGGGAGGTCATGACCTTTCTCCAGGGGCACGGCATTTCGACGCTGTTTTCGGTGCGGATCTACAAAAAGTACGGCGACCGGGCGATCGAGATGGTCCTGGAGGATCCGTACCGGCTGGCCAACGATTTCTACGGCATCGGCTTCTTCTCGGCCGACAAGGTCGCGCTCAGCATCGGCCTGGCCAGCGACAGCGAGCCGCGCCTGATCGCGGCGGTCAGGCATGTCCTGGCGGCGGCCCGGGAGCAGGGGCACTGCTATCTCACCGCCGGCCAGATCGCGAGCGAGGTCCGGCAGCTGCTGGAGATGGACTGCGACGACCGCCTCCCCTTCGTGCTGGTGCGGATGGAGGCGGAAAACCATCTCCGGGTCAGGACCCTGGCGGCCGGCGATGGATCGCCGCTGTCGTGCTACTATTCGAAATCACTGTATTACGATGAGGCGGCGGTGGCGACACGGCTGCTCGCCCTGGTGGGCGCAAGCGGCGTCGACCGCCAACGGGTCGAGGCCTGGATCGAGCGCTACTGCCGGACTCAGGAAGTGACGCTGAGCGACGAGCAGGCCCTGGCGGTGCGGCGGATCGCCGAGCAACGCTGTGCGGTGCTGACCGGTGGTCCCGGCTGCGGCAAGACCACCACCACCCTGGTCATCGTCCGCCTGCTCGAGGCGATGGGCCTGACGGTGCTGCTGGCGGCCCCCACCGGCCGGGCGGCGCAGCGGATGAGCGAGGTCATCGGCCGCGAGGCCCGGACCATCCACCGCCTGCTCGAGTGGCAGAACGGCAGCTTCCAGCGCCACGAGGACAACCCCCTCGACGCTGATTTCCTCATCATCGACGAGTCCTCGATGCTCGATATCAGCCTCACCGCCTCGCTGCTGCAGGCGGTGCCGGGAAAATGTCAGCTGCTGCTGATCGGCGATGCCGACCAGCTCCCCTCGGTCGGCGCCGGCAACGTCCTCCGGGATGTCATCGCCTCCGGGGCGATCCCGGTCTTCCGGCTGACGAAGGTCTTCCGCCAGGCCGGCGAGTCGCTGATCATCCGCGCCGCCCACCAGATCAACCGCGGCGAGATACCGGCCATCGCCTCGCCGTTCAAGGAGCCGCAGGTGTGGCAGGACGGCAGCGACTGCCTGTTTGTCGATTCCGACGAGGCCACCCGCGAGCAGCTCGAGTTCATCACCCGGGTCAAGCGCACCTTCAACTGGCAGCTCCCGCAGCTGGAGGGCCTGACGACCGGCACCAACCCCTTCGAGTTCCGGACCGCCGAGGCCGTCACCTCCGCGGCCGAGCACGATTTCGTCATCCCGGCGAAGTTCCGCCACGTCGACCTTCATCAGGTGCGGCAGGCGGCCGGGCCGGTGGCCGAGCTGAAGGCGGTGCTGGCCCGGGTCCACCCCTGGTCGACTCTCCATTACGGCCTGACCGCCCTCGACACCGTGGTCCGCCTCTATCTTCAATGGATTCCGAAATACCAGGGGGCCGGCGGCGAGATCCAGATCCTCTGCCCGATGGTCCGCGGCACCCTCGGGACCGCCAACGTCAACGTCGTGATCCAGCAGGCGGTCAACCCGCCGCGCGAGGGGCGGGCGGAGATCCAGGTCGGAGAACGGCTCTTCCGGGTCGGCGACCGGGTCATCCACCGCCGCAACAACTACGACCTGGCGGTGTTCAACGGCGATATCGGCGAGATCGTCGCCATCGACAACGAGGACCTGACCTGCACCGTCCGCTTTGTGCCCGACGGCCGCGAGGTCGGCTACCAGCGTGACGACATCGTCGAGCTCGATCTGGCCTACGCCATCACCATCCATAAATCCCAGGGCAGCGAGTTCAGCGCCGTGATCATCCCGGTGCTGAACCAGCATTTCAAGATGCTGTACCGCAACCTGATCTACACCGGTCTGACCCGGGCCCGCCGCCTCGCCGTCTTCGTCGGCACCCGCAAGGCCCTGGCGATGGCCATCCGCCAGCAGGACCCGCTGCAGCGCCAGACGGCCCTGGAAGAGCTGCTGCGGTCCGGGTCGATTATGGACGGATGAGCGCTCCCATGGTATATCAGGGGAAAAGATTGATTCCGGTCCGGCCGGATGAAGGGGAGCAGGCATGTATATCTGTGTCGATTTTGACGGCACCATCGTCGACCATCGCTATCCCGGGATCGGCGAACCGGTGCCGATGGCGGTCACCTGGCTGCTGCGGCTCCAGAGCTGCGGCGCCAGGCTGATCCTGTTCACGATGCGCTCCGACGATCCACGCTTCGGCACCCTGCTGACCGACGCCGTCCAGTACCTGGAGAGCAACGGCGTCAAGCTGTTCGGGGTCAACTGCAATCCCGACCAGAAGGAGTGGACGGTCAGCCCCAAGGCTTACGGCCATGTCTATGTCGACGATTCGGCCTTCGGTTGTCCGCTGATTATGCCCAAAGGGTTCGCCCGTCCCTGTGTCGACTGGAAGAAGGTCGGTCCTCAGCTCGAACATCTGTGTCTGAGCCGGTCGTGGTGACCGGTCCGCCAGGGCCCGGGGAGTGTTTCTTTGCTGCAACTGCCGTGAGTATGACCCATATCCATACACAAAAGGATGACCAAATGTCCGCGATTGTCACGCAACTCTATAAATCGGTACATGAAAATCTGGAATACTGCTTCAACGTCGAGGCTGCCCGGCCACTGACAAAGGACGAGCTGCTCCGCCTCCGCCAGATCCTGGCCGACGGCTTCGTCGCCGCGACCGTGACGCTGCAGCCGGCCCTGGTCGGCGAGCGGGTGGTCGAGATCGGGCCCCGCCTCAACTTCGCCACCGCCTGGTCGTCGAACATGGTGTCGATCTGCCGCTCGACCGGTCTCGACGTGGTGACCCGGGTCGAGCGCTCCCGGCGGCTGGCGGTCCCGGCCGATGCCGATCTCCAGGCCTATATCGACGCCCATCATGACCGGATGACCGAGTGCCGCTACCTCGAGCCGCTGCAGTCCTTCGAGACCGGGATCGTCCCGGAGGCCGTCTACGAGGTCGACCTGACCTCCCAGGGCCCGGACGGGCTGCTGGGGATCCCGGGGATCTCGATGGACGAGTGGGACCGCAATCTCTATTACGACTATTTCGTCAAAAAACAGGGGCGCAACCCGACCATCGTCGAGATCATGGATCTCAACAACGCCAACTCCGAGCACTCCCGCCACGGTTTTTTCAAGGGGCTGCAAGTCATCGACGGCAAGGATATGGCCGACTCGCTGTTCGATCTGGTCACCGCCACCCTGACCGCCAACCCGAAGGGCTCAGTCGTCGCCTTCAAGGACAACTCCAGCGTTATCGAGGGCTACGAGATCACCACCCTGCTGCCGGAGCAGCCCGGCCAACCGTCTTCCTTCATGGCGACGACGGTCCACTACCACCCGCTGCTGACCGCCGAGACCCACAACTTCCCGACCGGCGTCGCCCCCTTCCCCGGCGCCGAGACCGGCACCGGCGGCCGGATCCGCGACGTCCAGGGGACCGGCCGGGGCGGCTTCGTCGTCGCCGGCACCGCCGGCTACTGTGTCGGCAACCTCCATATCCCCGGCTACCCGCTCGAGTGGGAGGAACGCTACCCCTGTCCGGCCAATCTCGCCCCCGCCCTCGAGATCGAGATCGAGGCCTCGAACGGCGCCTCCGATTACGGCAACAAGTTCGGCGAGCCGCTGATCCAGGGCTTCACTCGCTCCTTCGATCTCCAGCTTGACGACGGTGAGCGCTGGGGCTTTCTCAAACCGATCATGTTCACCGCCGGGGTCGGCCAGATCGATGCCCGGCTGACCGAGAAGAAGACGGCCGAAAAAGGGATGCTGATCGTCCAGGTCGGCGGCCCGGCCTACCGGGTCGGGTTCGGCGGCGGCGCCGCCTCGAGCATGCTGCAGGGCGAGAACGCCTCCGACCTCGACTTCGACGCGGTCCAGCGCGGCGATGCCGAGATGGAGCAGAAGATGAACCGGGTCATCCGCGCCTGCAACGAGATGGGCGACAGGACCCTGGTCGACGTCATCCACGACCAGGGGGCCGGCGGCCCGGCCAACGTCCTCAAGGAACTGGTGGAAAAGTCCGGCGGCCGGGTCGAGATCCGCAACATCCGGGTCGGCGACCCGACGATGTCGGTGCTCGAGATCTATGTCGCCGAGTACCAGGAACGCACCGGCTTTCTGATCCGGCCGGAGAACATCGAGCGTTTCCAGGTGATCTGCTCCCGTGAGAAGGTGGCCTGCGAGGTCCTCGGCGAGGTTACCGGCGACCTGCGTTTCGTCGTCCACGACGCCCAGGACGGCACGACCCCGGTCGATATCGAGCTCGATGTCCTGCTCGGCAACATCCCGCGCAAGACTTTCCAGGATCAGCTCCGCAACCCCGGCCTGCAGCCGCTGGCGCTGCCTGAGGAGCTGACGGTGGGCGATGCCCTCCATCGGGTCCTGCGGCTGCTGGCGGTCGGCTCCAAACGCTTTCTGACCAACAAGGTCGACCGGGCGGTGACCGGCCTGATCGCCCGCCAGCAGTGCTGCGGCCCGCTGCAGCTGACGGTCGCCGATGTCGCGGTCGTCGCCCAGAGCCATCTCGGCCTGACCGGCATCGCCACCGCCATCGGCGAACAGGCGATCAAGATGCTGGTGAATCCGGCCGCCGGGGCGCGGATGGCGGTCGGCGAGGCCCTGACCAACCTGGTGTGGGCCCGGATCGCCGATCCCGATCAGATCAAATGCTCGGCCAACTGGATGTGGGCCCCGAAGCTGGAAGGCGAGGGGGCGGCGCTCCACGATGCCGCCCGGGCGATGCGCGATGCGATGATCGCGGTCGGGATGGCGGTCGATGGCGGCAAGGACAGCCTGTCGATGGCCACCCGGGTTGGCGGCGCCACGGTCAAGTCGCCGCGCGAGCTGGTCATTTCCGCCTATGCCGCCGTGCCCGACATCACCCGGGTCATCACCCCCGACATCAAGTATCCCGGCTCCTTTCTCGCCTTCATCGATCTGAGCGGCGGCCGCCATCGCCTCGGCGGATCGGCGCTGGCCCAGGTCTACCGTCAGCTCGGCGCCGACTGCCCCAACCTCGACGAGCCGGAGCTGCTGCGGGCCGCATTCGCCGCGATCCAGGAGCTGATCGACACCAGATGCATCACTGCCGGCCACGATCGCAGCGACGGCGGCCTGGTCGCCTGCCTGCTGGAGATGGCCTTCAGCGGCAACTGCGGCCTCGAGGTGGCGCTGCAAGGTGAGGCCGGGGACTTCGAGCAGCTGTTCGCCGAGGAGCTGGGGCTGGTGGTCGAGGTCCGGCCCGGGCGGCTGCAGGAGTTCCGGGCGGTGCTGGAGGCGGCCGGGGTGGCGGTGACGATCATCGGCACCTCCACCAGCGCCAGGAGGATCAAGATCGACTGCAACGGCGCGACCGTCCTCGACGAGGCGATGGTGGAGCTGCGCTCGTGGTGGGAGGAGACCAGCTATCGCCTGGAGCGGCTGCAGATCGATCCGGCCTGCGCCGACGAGGAGAACCGGGTGATCTACGGCCGCCTGGGGCCGAGCTACCAGCTGCCGTTCACCCCGGAACCGGCGCCGGCGGCGGTCCTGGCCCGGAGCGACAAGCCGAAGGTGGCGATCCTCCGCGACGAGGGTTCCAACTCCGATCGCGAGATGACCTCGGCCTTCTACCTGGCCGGGTTCGAGCCCTGGGATGTCTGCATGCAGGATCTGCTGGCGGGGACGGTGACCCTCGACGGCTTCCGCGGGCTGGCCGCCGTCGGCGGCTTCTCCTACGCCGACGTGCCGGAGTCGGCCAAGGGCTGGGCGGCGACGATCCGCTTCAACCCCCGGTTGCAGGAGATGTTCCAGACCTTCTATCACCGGCCCGACACCTTCACCCTCGGGATCTGCAACGGCTGCCAGCTCTTCGGCCTGCTCGGCTGGGTGCCGGGCCCGGGACTGGCCGACGAGCGCCAGCCGCGCTTCATCCATAACCGCTCCGGCCGCTTCGAGTCGCGCTGGTCGACCGTGCGGGTGGCGCCGAGCCCGGCGATGATGCTGAAGGGGATGGACGGCACGGTCTTCGGCATCCACGTCGACCATGGCGAAGGGCGGCTGCTGTTCCCGGACGACAGCGTGCGGCAGCAGATCCTGGCCGCCGGTCTGGCGCCGCTCTACTACGTCGACGACACCGGCCGGCCGACCGAGACCTACCCCTTCAACCCCAACGGCTCGCCGGGCGGCATCGCCGGCCTCTGTTCCGCCGACGGCCGCCATCTGGCGCTGATGCCGCATCCGGAGCGGGTCTTCCTGCCCTGGCAGGCCCACTGGCTGCCGGAGGAGCTGCGTTACCTGCAGGTGACACCGTGGATGCAGATGTTCCGCAACGCCTATGACTGGTGTGTGAACGGGGGCTAGACCATCTCCCGCTTCTGACCGGGAGGGCGTCCATCAAGGCTGATCTGCTCAACGGAGCGGGTCAGCCTCTCACAATGCCTTTCGAGCGAAGCGAAACACCTCGTTCTTCCCGAGAAAGCAAAGGCCAAGACGCTGCCCCGCTGTCATTTCGAGCTTTTTCCCTTGCCATTTTAAATCGTTATCGAGAAGTCTCACTTTCCCGATAGGGCAAAGGCCAAGACGCTGCCCCCGCTGTCATTTCGAAGCGAAGCGAGAAATCTTGTCCTTCCTGGCAGGAGATCTCACCCTTGACCAAAGTGACAGAACTTGCAGCTGTTCATCTTGCAAGAGACCTCAACGGCAAGGCTGCTCAGCCTGACCGATCAGCCCGGGAGATGGAGGACAGCCTCGATCTCGATGTTCGAGCCCAGCGGCAGGGCGGCCACCTGGACGGTCGAGCGGGCCGGCGGGTTGGTTGGGAAAAACTCGCCGTAGGCACCGTTGACGGTCTGGAAATCGGCGAGATCGGTCAGGAAGATGGTGGTCTTGACGATCCCCGCCAGTTCGCCGCCGGCGGCCCTGGCGATCGCCTCGAGATTGCGCAGTACCTGACGGGTCCGATCGGCGATCGGGGCCTCGATCAGTTTTCCCGTGGCCGGATCGATCGGCAGCTGGCCGGAGATGAAGACCAGATCGCCGCAGGCGATGGCCTGGGAATAGGGACCGATAGCGGCGGGGGCATGGCTGGTGGTGATGGCGGTTTTCATGGCGGAAGTTCCTCAAATGAAGGGTGGTTGCGGCTCGGGTTAACTTATTGCCCTGGAAATGTGTCGGCGGTTAGAAGTGGTCCCAATCTTTAAACCACTGAGATCTGAACGAGAAGGTGCTCGATCATCACCGCAGCTGACACGTTGCAGTATCGTTGTCGCCGACTTGGTACACAGTTTCTTTTATACGTGCGGCGATGAAGGCCACCGTCGCCGGGTGGCGGCCGAGCCCCCGATCGATGCATTCGACTTCGAGGCCGGCCCGTTCCAGGCGGGTGCGCCACGAGTGGGGACCGCTGCCGATGACATCGCGGTGGAAGTGCATGCCGGCGACGAACAGCAGCGGGAGCAGGCAGACCCTGTTCCACCCCTCGGCGACGATCTCACCGGGGACGGCCGTCGAGTCCGGATTGTTGTCGATCACCCCGACGTAGATCCGGCGGCCGAACCGCTGCCGGAAGATCGTTTCGATGGCGTGGTAGGCAACCCAGATCGGGTGGCTGGTGCCATGGCCGACGAGGAGGATGGCCTGCTCCTGCCGCTTGTCGATCAAGGTTGCCAGGGCCTCGGCCAGGCCATGATAATCCTGCGGGGTGGTGAGCAGCGGCAAGGCGACGTGGCAGGGGAGCGGCGATTGTCGGCACTGGCGCCGGAGCTGATGAAACTCATGGCCGGGCAGCAGTTGCAGGGGCTGGACAATGGCCTTGCCGTACCCTTGCGCCGCCAGATCCGTCAGCACCTCCAGGGGCGAATGCCAGATCGGCCCGGTGGCATTCGCCGCCCTGTCCCTGATCACTCGTGCAGTGCGGGCCCAGAAGACCGGGGTATCCGCAAGATGGCGGCGTATCTCCCGGTCGATCGTGTCGTAGGTGGCGGCGGCCTCGGTTGAGACGGTCCCGAAGGCGGCGAGGACGAGCGGTATCTTCATCGTGGGCAGGACATGGTCAATGGAGTCGCGTACACTCCGGGTGAAATGACGGAAAATGGCTGATCTTTCTGTTCTTTACCGGAAACCGTCGAAAAGGTCCAGCGGCAGCGGAATATCTTTGCAACCGAAGAGCAGGCGAATGGCGTACGAAAGAAGTTTAGAAAAAAATTATTTACTAAAATAGGGGTGGCTATTGACATCGCCAATTAACTACGATAGACAATATGAACAGAGTAAAAATATTTGTACCGTGAAGGGGTGTACGGATATGGCCGACGAGCCAATACCGGGGCACAGGAAAGGGGAGGCAGTGTGTTTCGGCTGTTGTTCATGCTGCGATCAACAACAACATGAAGAAGGAGGGCGGAGGATGTTGAAAAAATTTTCTGTTTTGGCACTGGCGGGACTTCTCGCGGTTCCGGCGATGGCAATGGCCAGTGCCGGCCCGAATGCCGCAGACCTGGAAAAAAAGGTCGAAGAGTTGAGCAAGCAGCTCGACGAGCTGAAGGCCGCATTGGATGCTCAGCGAGAGGTCAGCGATAAGCTGACAGACAGTGTCGAGGATATGGACGAACGCTCAGCCGACTGGGATCTCGCCGCCCGAATCAAGTTCTTCGGCGATTTTCGTACCCGCCTCGACTACTATTCGGCCGATACGGTTTTCGGCAGGGATCTGGATAACGACACGATCTGGACCAATCGTTTCCGGCTCAACATGCGGGTCCACGCCACCGAAAATGTCGAGTTCAAGGGGCGCCTGGCGATGTACAAGACCTGGGGCAACCAGTCCGCCTTCACCGACGACTCCGGGGCGATGTGGCCGGTGTTCGACGGCAATGTCACCCGGACTCCGGCCGAGAACAGCGCCCTCTATGTCGACCGCGCCTATCTCAACTGGAACAATATCGCCGGTCAGCCGATGTGGCTTTCGGTCGGTCGCCGGCCGACTACCGATGGCCAGCCGGCACAGGAACGGATGGGGGTTGACGGTGATGCCACCCCGATGGCCTTCATGGACTGGCCCTTCGATGGTCTGACCCTTGGCTATGCCTGGACCTGGGGACCTGAGGCAATGGGCGACAGCCGGATGCGTTTCTGTTATGGCCGCGGCTTCGAGGCCGGCCTGCAGGACGAGGATAAGATTGTCGGCTCGATCGATGACATGGATTTCGCCGGTATCAGCTGGGATGTCATGAAGAAGGATGAAATGATTGCCTACCTGCAGGTATTCAATGCCTTCAACGTCATCAACTATCCGAATTTCCAGGATCCGATCATCGATTCCATGTTCGGCGAGATGTCAGGCATGGGAGCCAGGAAGAACCTTGGCGACATCCTCCATACCTCTGCCATTTTCCATAACAAAACCGCAAATGTACATTACTTCCTCGCCGGCGGCTGGTCGCAGACCAACCCCGATGCCGACGGTATGTTCAACGACTACGCCGCGATGGCCGCAGGGATGGCCGGCCCCAACACCGACGACGAAAACGGCTACAGCATCTATGCCGGCATGCGGTATGACATGGACAACATCGGCCTGAAACTCGGCGCCGAGTTCAACTACGGTTCGGAGAACTGGCTGGCGATGTCGCCGGGCCACGACGAGATCTACCAGTCGAAGCTGGCGACCCGGGGCCAGGTCTACGAGGTCTACGGTCTTTACGATCTGCCGACCGGCGAGTTCATCTCCAAATACGCCAAGACCTTCATCCGTTTTGGCTACCAGCACTACGAGTATGACTACTCCGGTTCGGGCGACTGGAACATGGCCGCCTATGACCTGAGCGATGCCGGCGACCGGATGAAGATGGGGATGATGGGGCTCGACCCGGTCGAGAATGCCGATCAGATCTACCTGACCTTCGAGGCCTTCTTCTAAACCGCAGCGGTTACAAGGTCGCACCAACAGCCAAGGGAATGCCTTCTTCGGGAGGTGTTCCCTTTTCTTTTTAGCCATCTACACTCTTGTCGCCGCTCCGTTCAGTCTGCTATACTTTCTACCCCGGATCTGCTGAGAAAACGGTTCCAGCGATCCTTTCCCTTCTTTTGGCGGAGCAGTAGATGGACCATCTGGCACCACGGCAGCACTGTCGCAGTTTCAGCCCGCACCATGCCGGCACCTGTCGCTACGCCATGTTCGACCGATATGGCGGGGTCAGTGGCGCGCCGTTTTCCTGTCTCAACGGCAGTTACGGGGTGGGTGACGAGAGAACCGCGGTGGCGGCCAACCGGGCCAGGATCAAGGCAGCCCTGAACTTGCGGCATCTCGTTTCCGCCCGCCAGGTCCACGGTGCTGCCATCCATTGTCTCGACAGCCGGCCGACCGCCGATCTCGAGGTCGATGGCGTCGACGCCCTGGTCACCGACCTGGCGGAGGTCGGGCTCATGGTCCAGCATGCCGATTGCCAGGCAGTGCTGCTGTTCGACCCGCAGCGCCGGGTGATCGGCGCGGTCCACAGCGGCTGGCGCGGCAGTGTCCTTGATATTCTGGGCAAGACCGTCGGGCTGATCGTCTCCCGCTATCGTTCACGGGCCGAGGATCTGCTGGCGGTCGTCAGTCCCTCGCTTGGGCCCTGCTGCAGCGAATTCGTCAATCACCGTCGCGAGTTGCCGCCGCATTTCCAGAGATTCCGGACGGGCGACAACCATTTCGATTTCTGGCGGATATCGCGGGAACAGCTCGTCGCCGCCGGCCTCAAGCCGGGCTCGATCACGGTTGCCGGGATCTGTACCTCCTGCAGCCGCGATTATTTTTCCTACCGCCGGGCCTGTCGGGAGGGAAACGGGGTGACGGGGCGGAACTGTTCAGTGGTGGTTCTGGGCAAGGGGGCATGACGAGCGACCGGCAACAGGTGGTTATGACCCTTCATCAGTGCAGCTGCTTCACCAGCCGTATGCCCTGGTCGTCACCGGCAACGGCAAGCGGGGACGACAGGCAGGAGAAATCGCAGACCAGCGGGGCATGATCGGAAAGCTGGATATCGGGAATGAAAAAACTGTCGATTCTGATACCGTGCGAGTGCAGGACGAAGTCGATCTGACGGTGCGGCGCATGGCTCGGGTGGGAGGGGGCGTTGACGACATTGGCATTTTCGAGTCCGGTCGCGGCCAGGAACAGCTTGAGTTCCTTGTCGCCCCAGAAGGTATTGAAATCGCCGGCGACGATGACTTCCTTGTCGGTATCGTGGATGAGGCTGTACAGTTGACCGAGCTGGTTCTGGCGATGGCGGTATTTCAGGGAGAGATGAACGACGAAGATCACGACCTGCTGAAGTTCGGCCTTGATGATCAGACGTTTGACTCCCTGGGAGAAGTAATGAAAACTGGTGTCGATAATTTCGGTCCGGCTCAGCAGGGCGTTGGACTGTTCGCGGATGATCGGCACCCTGTGGACCAGGGAACTGCCGCTGTACTTGGTTTCAACGACAAAATGGTAACCGAGATCATTGGCGATCTGTGCCGCCTGGCAGGTGTTGCTCGAGCGGTATGATCCGGAATCGACCTCGACCAGGCCGATGATGTCGGGATCGATCAAGCGGATGAAATGGATGATCCGCTGCAGGTTGGCGGCAGTCTTTTTGAAGAACCCGGCATAGGGGAGCGGCAGATGGAACCCCTTCTTGTGGCCGGTCGCGTAGCGGATGTTGTATAGGAGCAAGCGCATGCTTCATGTTACCTGATAGGGGGAGTTCCGGCAATGAAACCGGGGCCGGATCGGTGAACTGATCGGCGCTGTCATGGCCAGCCGCGCAGGCGGTCGGGCCTATGGGATCTCCGCCCATCGGCAGGTAGACGGACCAACGATAACTTTGCAGAGGAAGAATAGAGTAATGATAGTCATTGGATCACGAAAGAGCAAATTGGCGATGTGGCAGACGGAGATGGTGGCCGAGGCCCTCAACGCCGCCGGCATGGAAACCACGATCAAGGCCATGGAGACGATGGGGGACAAGGTTCTCGACACCTCCATCGCCAAGATCGGCAGCAAGGGAGTCTTCACCCAGGAACTGGAAGAGCAGCTGGCCAGCGGTGTCACCGATATTGCCGTTCACAGCGCCAAGGACATGCAGTCGCAACTGCCGGAGGAGTTTGCGCTGATCGCCTTCACCCGTCGGGAACAGGTCAACGATGTCCTGCTCAGTGACAACCAATCGCTCGATATCGACGACCGGTCGAAAAAGATCCGCATCGGCACCTCGTCGGTGCGGCGGCGGGCTCTGCTCCGGTATTACTATCCCCATGTCGAGACGGTGGAGATGCGGGGCAACCTCCAGACCCGCATCCGCAAGATGCGGGAAGGGGCCTGTGACGCCCTGATGCTGGCCTATGCCGGGGTCAAGCGGATGGGGTATGACGAATTGATCATCAAGGTCTTTCCGGTCACCCAGATCTTTCCTCCCGTTGGCCAGGGGTCGATCGCCATCGAGGCCTCGTCACGGCTGCCGGCGGACAAGGTCGAATTCATCCGTGCCTGCCTCAACGATCACGACAGCGAAGTCTGTCTTCTCGCCGAGCGGGCCTTCCTCAAGACGCTGGAAGGGGGGTGCAGCATCCCGGTATTCGCCCTGGCGACCCTCGACCAGCAGGATATCGTCCTCACCGGCGGTCTGGTCAGCCTCGACGGCAGACAGATCGTGATGATGCAGCGGCGGGGCGCAATCGGCGAGGCGGAAAGCATCGGGCTGGAGCTGGGAAAAGAAATTCTGGACAATGACGGCCGTGAACTGCTGGCCAGGATCCGGCGGGAACAGGAGGGAGGGCCGCCGGAGCAGGTCGTGGGGCCGTAGCGGGAGACAGCGCCCCTGCCGTGATCGTCTCGCTGCGTAATTGCGATCGGGCAGGGGGCGGCGGAAAAGGTTATCTGGTCCCGGCTTTCATCTGCGATACGAGGTTCCGCAGGTAGCCGAGCCAGGTGTCGAAACCTTCGCCCCCCTTGGTGGCGCAGAGGTCGATGACCTGCAGCTGCGGATTGAGCTGGAGGGCCTCCCGGGTGGCTTCCGCGACCGGGAAATCGAAATACGGCAGCAGGTCGGTCTTGGTGATCAGGAAGGTATTCGAGCTGGTAAAGGCCTTCGGGTACTTGGCCGGTTTGTCCGGACCCTCCGGCACCGATACCAGTACGACCCGTTCATGCTCGCCGAGATCGAAGGTCGCCGGACAGACCAGATTGCCGACATTTTCGATGAACAGGAGGTCGATCCGGTCGCCCCCCTGCTCCTTCTGCAGCAGGTGAAAGCCGCGATGGATCATGGCCGCGTCAAGGTGGCAGGCGCCACCGGTGGTGAGCTGGACGGCTGGAACCCCCTTGGCGCGGATGCGGTCGGCGTCGCGTTCGGTCTCGATATCCCCCTCGATGACGCCGATGCTGATCTCGCCCTTGAGGGCATCGATGGTATGCTCGAGGAGCGTGGTCTTGCCCGATCCCGGACTGCTGATCAGGTTGAGAACGACGGCGCCGGCGTCATCGAAGTGGTCCCGGTTGATCCTGGCCAGGGCATCATTGGCGGCAAAGAGGCTGGCGTGGACGTCGACGGTCCGGCCTGGCGCCGTGCCGTGCGTATGGACAACCCCCTCGCCGTCATGGCTGTGGCTGGAGGAAAGATTTCCCGCTGAGGGGCATCCGCATGAATCACACATGGTAGATCCTTATCAAAGAGTTGGAACGTGTCAGGCCGGGACCATCGGGCTGCAACCTGACGCCAGGGCGCCCGTTCACCGTCACCGGACCGGCACCTGTTTTCTTTTCACCTCGACACCGAGCTCGGCCAGACGTCGCAGTATCATGTTCGCGACCTCCACCACCCGTCCGGCGACAACGTCGGACAACTCGACGCTTTCCGTCAGCTCCTTCGGGATGACGGTATAGAATTCCACCTCCTGCGGCGCGGCATCCCGCAGTTTGCAGATCTCGAGAATCTCGAGGAGCCCGAGCTGGTGGGGCGACATCCGGGTCTGGAAATTGCCGGCCTTGACATCAGCGAGGGTGTAGAAGTGGAACGACCCCGGTTCGCCGGCGGTATCGACGACGTCGATGATCAGGACCGGGTCGCATTCCTCGAGCAAGGGGGACATGTAGATCCCGGCGGTACCGATATCGTGGATTTCGACCGTCTCCGGGAAGAGATAGTTGTTTTCGAGGTACTGGACGGTATGAATGCCGAAGCCTTCGTCGCGGAGGATCAGGTTGCCGATGCCGAAGATGCCGATTTTTTTCGTCAGAGTTGTCATGGTCGTTTGTGGTTGAGTGGTGATCACCGGCTAGCAGATGCGCGGCAGCGGCTCGCCATGCAACGGGGTCACCATCCGCATGCCGCCGAGAGGGGTGGTGATGACGACCCGGCCGGCCTTGCCGCCCACCATCCGGCCGATAATCGCCGCCTCGGCGCCTTCGTCCGTTTCCCGCATGATCCTGAGGGCGGTTTCGGCCTGGTCGGCACTGACAACGGCCAGCAGTTTGCCTTCGTTGGCGAGGTAGAGCGGTTCCAGGCCCAGCAGTTCGCAGGCGGCCCGCACCTGGGGGCGGACCGGTAGGAACTCTTCCCGCAGCTCGACCCCGAGCCCGCTGTTGGCGGCGATCTCGTTGAGCGTGGTGGCGACGCCGCCGCGGGTGGGATCGCGCAGGGTGCGGACGCCGCCCGGCAGCCCTTCAAGGAGGCGCTGCACCAGGCGGTGCAGGGGCCTGGTGTCGCTCTCGAGCCGGCCCTGCATCGAGATCCCGGCCCGGCGGGTCATGATGGTGATGCCGTGGTCACCCATGGTGCCGGAGAGGAGGATGACGTCACCTTCCCGGGCGTTTTTCGAGGAGATGTCGATGCCGTCGGCAAGGACGCCGATCCCCGAGGTGTTGATGAAAATCTTGTCGCCCTTGCCGCGCGGCACGACCTTGGTATCGCCGGTCACCACCGGGACGCCGCTGTCGCGGCAGCAGGCGGCGATGGAGACGACGATCCGCTCGAGGTCATCGAGCGCCATCCCCTCTTCGAGGATGAGGCCGAGGCTGAGACACAGCGGTTGGGCCCCGCGCATCGCCAGGTCGTTGATGGTGCCATGGACGGCCAGCATGCCGATATCGCCGCCGGGGAAGAAGATCGGGTCGACGACGTAGCTGTCGGTCGTGAAGGCCAGCCGGCCGGCAGGCCGTTCCAGCACCGCACTGTCCTCGAGGCCGCGGAGGGTGGGGTTGTCCAGGTGTTTGACGAAGAGGCTGCTGATCAGTTCCTGGCTGGCAAGACCGCCGCTGCCGTGATCAAGGAGTATGCATTTATCGGCCATCGGGGATTGTTTCCATTGTGGTTGCCTGCCGGAAAGCGGCCCGGCTCAGGGATGATGTTTGCCGACTCTCCGGCCGGGGACAAAACGATGTCATTTACACCTCCAGGCCGTATTTATGGAAGGCGGCGCAGGTCCCTTCGCTCGAGACCATGCAGGGGCCGACCGGCGACGCGGGGGTGCAGCGGTTGCCGAACAACGGGCATTGCCGCGGATTGCTGATGCCCTTGAGGATATCGCCGCATCTGCAGCCTTTCGGTTCGTCGGCAGGCGGCAGGGTGACATGAAGTCGGACCTCGGCATCGAAATCCCGGTACTTCTCCCTGATCTTCAGGCCGCTGCCGGGGATGAGGCCGAGGCCGCGCCATTGGGTGTCGCAGGGCTCGAAGATCTCCGCGACCATTTGTTGCGCCCGGGTGTTGCCCTCCCAGGAGACGGCCCGGGCATAGGCATTCTCGACCCTCGCCTCGCCGGCGCCGATCTGCTGGGCCAGCATGATCAGGCTGGTGAGGAGATCGGTGGTTTCGAAACCGGCTACGACGCAGGCGATATGATATTTTTCTGCAAACGGGATATAGGCCCCGGCGCCGATAATGGCCGAGACATGGCCGGGACAGAGCAGGCCGTTGAGCTGCAGCTCCGGGTCCTCGAGCAGGACCGTCAGTGCCGGCGGCACGGTTTTTTGGGTTGCAAATACGGCGAAATTCGAAATATTCCGGTTTCTGGCGGCGAGGATGGTGGCGGCGATCGTCGGCGTCGTAGTTTCAAAACCGACGCCGAGAAAAACCACGAGGTCCTGGGGGTGTCTTGCGGCCAGGTCCAGGGCGTCGATCGGTGAGTAGACGATATCGACCTTCGCCCCGCGCGAACTGGCGTTGGCCAGGGAGCCGCGGCTGCCTGGGACCCGGAACAGGTCGCCGAAGATCGCCACCCGCACTCCGGGCCGGTCGGCCATGGCGATAAAGGCATCCATGTGCGATGCCGAGGTGACGCAGACCGGGCAGCCCGGCCCGGAGATCAGCTCGAGCCCGTCCGGGAGAATGCTCCTGATGCCGTTGCGGAAGATCGCCATGGTGTGGGAACCGCAGACTTCCATGATCCGCATCGGCCGGGTGACAACCTTCCGCAACTCGGCAACGAGGGCCCTGGCGCTGGCGCCGTCGCGGTATTCATCATAGTATTTCATCCCTGGGGCCTGATCACGACAGCAGCTCTTCCGGCATCTGCGCCGCCAGTTCCTTCAGCAGGCTGAGATTTTTCAGGGCCTCGGCCTCGATCAGCGAGTGAATGGCGAAACCGGCATGGACGATGACATAATCGCCGACGCTCGGCCAGTGATCGACGACATCGAGCCGGACCTCCCTGCTGATGCCGTCGGCATCGACAATGGCGATCTGGCTGGTGGTAAAATCCTCCGGGCTCCCGTGAACCTCAGTCACTCTCATGGGAATCGCGAGACACATGCTGCAAACCTCCTATTATTGTCTGGCCGAGAGAGATGGCGCCGTCGTTGAGCGGCACGGCCTCCCCCGTATATACTTCCAGTTCATGATGTCTGAAAACATGCAGCAGCCCCTCGAGCAACAGGCGGTTCTGCATGCAGCCCCCGGCCAGGACGACGCGGTGGATGCCGGTCTGATCCACAAGGCGTTGGGTGAGTTCGGTGATACTGCGGATGAGCTGGAAGTGAAAATTCAAAGCGATCTTGCCGGGATTTTCGCCCTTATGCAAGGCGTGAACAATCATTTTAACAAATTTCTCTGAACATATCTCCATTTTTTCATGTTCCGTCACCAGCGCCCGGGGCAGTGCTGCCGATTGGGCCGCAAGGAGTTCGTTTTTCCAGGTACTGGAGGCGGATCCTGCCGCCAGGGCCTCGAGTTCCATCGCCGCCTGACCTTCATAACTCATATACTGTCTGATCCCGAGGAGCGAGGCGACGGCGTCGAACAGCCGGCCGCAGGAGGAGGTCAACGGGGTATTGAAGGAACTTCTGATCATCGCCACGATCGCCTGCCGCTGATCGGCCGGGATCTGGGCCAGGGCCGGGGGCAGCAGCGCTGGCGAAAACGCATCTTCGCCGAAAAGACGGTACAGGGCGGCGATTGCCATCCGCCACGGTTCGATCGCGGCCCGGTCGCCGCCCGGCAGCGGCAGGGGCGACAGACGGCCCAGGCGGGTGGAGGATGTCAGATCCGCGCGCAGGAATTCGCCGCCCCAGATCGTACCGTCGGGGCCAAAGCCGGTACCGTCCATGATGATCGCCAGCACCGGGTCGGAAATGCCGTGTTCGGCCATCACCGCGACGGCATGGGCGTGATGATGCTGGATCCGGTACAGGGGCAGGGACAGTTCTTCGGCGTAACGGGTACTGAGATAATCGGGGTGGAGGTCGCAGGCGACGATCTCCGGAGTTATCTCGAAGACCCGCTGCAGATGACGGATCGATTCGGTGTAGAAGGTCAGTGCCTCGAGGTTGAAGAGATCGCCGATATGCTGACTGAGAACGGCGGAGCGATCCCGTCCCAGGCAGAAGGTGCTTTTCAGGCCGCCGCCGCAGCCGAGGGTCGGCGGCAGCGGCCACGGCACGGTGAGAGGGGCGGGGACATAGCCTCGCGCCCGGCGCAGCAGGCGGGAGCGGCCGTTGATGACGCGACAGACCGAATCGTCGACCCGGGTGACGATCTCCCGGTCATGGAGCAGAAAATAGTCGGCGATCGTCGCCAGCCGCTGGAGGGCATCCTCGTTGGCGATACAGATCGGGGCGCCGCTGACGTTGCCGGAGGTCATCACCAGGGCCGGAGGGCAGGGCTTCTCCGCAAACAGCAGGCAATGGAGAGGGGTGTAGGGCAGCATGATGCCGATGACATCGATTCCCGGGGCGAGGCCCGCGGCGAGCCGGCCCTGTCGCCGCGGGCGGAGCAGGACGATCGGGTGTTCGGGTGAGAGCAGGAGTCGGCGCTCCTCATCATTGATCTGAAAATGCGCCTCGGCAGTGTTGATGTCGGACAGCATCACGGCCAGAGGTTTGTCCGGCCGGTCCTTGCGTTGCCGCAAGGTCGCCACCGTCGACGGCGAGGTGGCGTCGACGGCGAGATGAAAACCGCCGAGGCCGCGCAGGGCGACGATTTTTCCCTGCTGCAGCGCGGCCGCCGCGGCCGTGATGGGGTCGTCGCACGCGATCATCTTCCCGTCGCGCCCATGCCAGAACAGGCGCGGGCCGCAGACCGGGCAGGCATTGGGCTGGGCATGAAAGCGGCGGTTTCCCGGATCACGGTACTCTTGCAGACACTCGGGGCACATCGGGAAGACCTTCATCGAGGTCTTCGGACGGTCATACGGGATCGCCTCGACGATGGTGAAGCGGGGGCCGCAGTTGGTGCAGTTGATGAACGGGTAGCGGTAGCGCCGGTCGCCGGGGTCGAGCAGCTCCCGCCGGCAATCATTGCAGATGGCGATATCGGGGGGGATGGCGGTGGTGGCGGCAATGCCGGCGGTGCTCTCGAGGATGGTGAAGCTCCCTTCCGGCAGCGGGACGGTCAGCGGCCGTTGCTCGATCGCGACAATGCGGGCGAGGGGCGGAGGATGGTGTTCGAGGGCATCGACAAACATCTCCAGCCTGTCGCTTCGCGCCATGGCCCTGATGACCACGCCGTCACCGGTGTTGGTGACCGTGCCGGAGATCCCGAAGCGACAGGCGAGATTGTAGATGAAGGGTCGAAACCCTACGCCCTGGACGATGCCGCGGACGAGGATTTCGACCCCGATCCGCCTATGCCTTGGTATGGGTAAACTTATCACCTGTGAAGATCGATGAGATAACCCCTTCCGGACGTTTCACATCGTTCCAGATGCACATGTAGACGTGGATCATGGCGAAAATGATGAACCACCACATCAGCAGGTGATGGATATAGCGGGACGACTGCTGATTGCCGAAAATCGCCACCCCCCAGCCCTCCCAGAAGGCCGCCTCGGGGTAGAGCATGTAGAAGCCGCTGCAGATCTGGACGATGGCGGCGAAGACGGTGACGATGTAGGTCAGCCCGGCCAGGACATTGTGGCCGAGTCGGTCGTGTTGCCCGGCTTCTTTGATGTAGCTGTAATGCAGCAAGGTCTTCCATAAGTTCCTGAGATTGCGCCTGGTGACCGGCAGGATATCCCAGATCCGCTCCTGCTGGTTGCCGAAGATGTACAGAAACAGCCTGATGATGATCGCCGCTGAAAAGACGTAGCCGGCAACAAAGTGAAGGTAGCGCATCCAGGCCATCGGCCAGGACTGGCTGGACTCGAGCATGGTATTGGTCCATGGGCTGTTGACGTAGAACCCGGTCACCACCAGGACGACGATGGAGAGGGCGAACATCCAGTGGAACAGCCGGAGCAGGATGCTCCAGCAAGGGTGTTTTTCATACATTGTTCATACCTCCATACGGCAATTGCCGGGAAGAAAGATTGTGTATCCGAGTTCTCAATCAGAGAGCCTTGACCTTTATCACTTCCTTTCCTTCCGGATCCAACATGTGGATGGCACAGGCAATACATGGATCGAACGAATGGATGGTGCGCAACACTTCAAGCGGCCGTTCCGGATCGGCGATGGGATTGCCCATCAGCGAGGCCTCGTACGGTCCGAGCTGACCTTCGGCATCGCGGGGACCGGCATTCCAGGTCGAGGGTACGACGCACTGATAGTTCTTGATCTTGCCGTCCTGAATGACGATCCAGTGGGACAGGATGCCGCGCGGCGCCTCGTGGTAGCCGACGCCCTTCTGCTCGCCTTTGGGGAACACCGGCGGATTGAAGATCTCGAGATCGCCCTTGCCGATGTTGTCGACCAGCAGATCCCAGTGCTTCAGCGCCAGATCGGCCATCATCCCGGCCCGTACCGCCCGGGCGGCGTGACGGCCGATCGTGGAGTGGAGGATCTCGGGGCCGACGGTGACGCCGGCGACCGTGCTGACGAGGGCCAGCAGGGAATCGACGGATTTGACGGTCATCTCATGGCCCTGGGCGTAGCCGACGAGCATCTGGGCCAGGGGGCCGACCTGCATCGGTTTGCCCTGGAATCGCGGGGCCTTGAGCCAGGTGTAGCGGCCCTCGTCCTGGAAGTCGGTGTATTTCGGGTCGGTATCCTCTTCCCACGGATGCTTGGACCAGTCGCCGTTATACCAGGCCCGGGCGATCGATTCCTGGACGTTCTCCTTGAGGTAGCTGTCATTGAGACCGACGATCGGCTTGACCGTCTTGAGGTCGCCGTCCATGATCGTGCCGCCGGGAAGATCGGACATCGTGGCCTTGGCGTCGAGGAACATGTCCGGTGCGGCCAGGTAATTGGTGACACCGGCGCCGTAGGGCAACCAGTCCTTGTACAGGGCGCCGACGGCGGCGACATCGACCATGTAGACATTTTTAATGAAACCGCTGACCTCTTCGACCAGCCTCTTGATTTGATAGAGGCGGTGCATGTTGAGGGTCGAATCGTTGTCCGGATTGATGGCGGTCGTGACCCCGCCGACGGAGAAGTTCTGGACGTGCGGGTTCTTGCCGCCGATGATCCCGAGGGCCTGGGTCGCCTTGCGCTGGTAATCGAGGGCCTCGAGATAATGGGAAACGGCCATCAGGTTGGCCTCGGGCGGCAGGGCCATGGCGGCGTGACCCCAGTAGGCGTTGGCGAAGGGGCCGAGCTGGCCGCTGGCGACAAGGGCCTTGACCTTGTCCTTGACAGCGGTGAAGCGGTTGACACTGTTGCCGGGCCAGGTCGACAGGCTGTCGGCCAGGGCCGCGGTCTTGACCGGATCGGCATCGAGGGCGGAGACGACATCGACCCAGTCCAGGGCGGACAGGGCGTAAAAATGGACGATATGGTCCTGCAGGCAATGGATGGACTGAACGAGGTTGCGGATAAGCTGGGCATTGAGCGGGATCTCGAGACCGAGGGCGTTCTCCACCGTACGGACTGAGGCCAGGGCGTGGACGGTGGTGCAGACGCCGCATATCCGCTGGACGAAAAGCCACGCATCGCGGGGGTCACGACCTTGCAGAATCGTTTCCAGGCCGCGGAACATCTGGCCGGAAGACCATGCCTTGGTGATTTTTCCTCCATCAACTTCGACGTCTATCCTCAAGTGACCCTCGATCCTGGTAATTGGATCAATGGTAATTCGCTGAGCCATAAGTGAAACCTCCAATGAAATGAGAAAATACCGGGCCGGATGTACGAGGCGGGGAACCGGTCCGGTCCCGGTAAGATTTTTTAAAATGCCGACCTGTTACGTCCCGGCTGTTACCGGGAGGATCCGGTTATTCGTTGCCCTTGCCTTTGATCAGGCGCTTGCCGATCCCGACGGCGGCATGGATGCCGATGGCGGCGGCGGTGACGCCGAGAACCTTCGTGCCGACGCTATCGGCGTCGGCAATGATGCCGGTGCCGGGGATTTTGACCATCGGCAGCCTGTCATAGAAGGGGGTCATGGTATCCCAGAAATTCGGCTCGGTACAGCCGACGCAGCCATGGCCGACGCTGACGGGCCAGACATCGACATCGTTGAAGCGGACGGCCGGACAGTTGGAGAAGGTTTCAGGACCCTTGCAGCCGACCTTGTACAGGCAGTAGCCGGCCTTGTGGAATTCGTCGCCGAACTGCTCGACGAATCGGCCCTCGTCGAAATGCGGCCGCCGTTCGCAATGATCGTGAATCCGGCGGCCGTAGGCGAAGAGCGGACGGTTCAGACTGTCCATGGCCGGCAGACGTTTGAAGGTCAGATAGTGGAGGACGGTGCCGAGGAAGGACATCGGGTTGGGCGGGCAGCCGGGGATGTTGACGACCGGAACCCCGCTGATGAGGTCCATGACGCCGACGGCCCCGGTCGGGTTCGGGCTGGCGGCCTGAACCCCGCCGAAGGTGGCGCAGGTGCCGATGGCGATGATGGCGGCAGCCTTGGGGCCGATCTCAGCCAGGGTATCCATCGCCGTCTTGCCGCCGACCTTGCAGTAGATGCCGCCGTCCTTGGTCGGAATGGCTCCTTCGATGACCAGAATGAATTTGCCGGCATGCTCGGTGACGGTCTTCTGCAATATCTCCTCTGCCTGGTGGCCTGCTGCCGCCATGACGGTCTCATGGTAATCGAGAGAGATGACATCGAGGATCAGGTGCGCCAGGTCGGGATGTGATGCCCGGAGGAGGCTTTCAGTGCATCCCGTGCATTCCTGGAAGTGCAGCCAGACAACCCTGGGGCGTTCTGCGGCGGCGGCTGCTTCGACCAGTTTCGGGATCATCGTTTCCGACAATCCCAAGGCGGCTGCAGCCATCGTGCATCCCTTGAGGAAGCCACGCCGATTCAGCTGCGGATCGAGAGTGTTGTGTACCGTGTCTGCCATATCAACCTCCTATTGCTGTAACAACAATTTTGCGCACCAGGCGCGATTGGTACCGGCACTGAGATGTCGGTCTGAAGGAAATGGGACAAAATCTGCCTGTAGTATGTAAGTTTATCCGGGACCAGCGGGACCGGACATAATCTCCTTGCCCTGGAAGACTACACGGCACAAATCGGCAATGTTTGCATACTAGAGAGAATCTGTAATAAATGTCAAATAAAATAGAGGAGATTGATGATAAATGTCAATTGAAATACAAAATCTGCTTTTGAATAAAAATGATGTGTTCATCAGGAGAAATTGAACAGGAAGGTAGGTCTTGTAACGGCATGGATCTAAAGAAGAATATGGCATGCTCCTGCTGCTGCGGTCAGGCGTGGCCAAATGGTGCGAACCCATTAAGGGTGAAGTTGCACAGATCGCCTATTTTTTGAAACCGAAGATGCCGCCTTTGGCCTTGGAAGAGAAGGCTGGGCGTCCCCGCCGGTACTCTTCCCTCTGGCGGGATGGTCTGGCAGGTTCTTCCTCGATCTCGGCAACGGCACCGGTCTGCCGGTAAGGAGAAGGGATGCCGAACATTGCCTCCATATAGCAGGAGTGCAGAAGTGAGGCATTTGGAAAATAACTTTTATTTTTAAGCCACTTAGGCCATAAATTGTTATCCTGGTATTGAAGGAGAACGGCAAGATTGGAGAGAAGCGAAGACGCTTCCTGACGGAGTGAACGCCGGAGATTGAGCTGCTGCCCGATTTCCTGGTCGATATCGCCGCGGATCTTCTTGGCGAGTTGGAAGAGCGCGGAGCTTGTATGCTGTTGTGAAAAGATGCCGTAGCGGGAATCAGCCCACGGAATGAGGATCAGAGCGAGGAGAAAATAATCCGGCAATTGATGGGCGCGTCGCGGGCCCGCATGCTGGTTGAGACGATCGAGCACTGTCGTCAGTTTGAGCAGCCGTGCCCGGGGATGCATCCCGGCTTCCGCCTGGCGGGAGAAGGCCTTGCGGTACAGGGGAAAGAGGGAGAGAAAAATACCGGAATCGATGGCGGTTTCAATCCAGGCCGACGTATAGCCGCTGTAGAGGTCTTTCAGCAGCTCATCGCGGAGTCGCGACGGAGGACAGTGCCGCAGCATCTGGCAGTTGTCGCATATCGCTTTCCAGGTCCGCTCCTCGATCCGGAAATTATTGCGGGCCGAGTGACGGATTGCCCGGATCATCCGGACGGGATCGCGGTGGATCCGACGTTCCGGATCGCCGATCATGCGGATGATCGCCCGGTCCAGATCCTGGACGCCGTCGACGTAATCGATGATGGTCTGGTCGCGGATGTCGAAAAAAAGGCCGTTGATCGTCAGGTCTCGGCGTTGCGCATCTTCGGCCACCGTCCCGAACGTATTGTTGGGGGCGAGAATCGCCTCCGGCCCTTCCAGGTCATGTTCGTCAAGCGACCGCAGGGTTGAGACCTCGACGATCTTGCCATGCGCAAAATAGACCTGGACCAGCCTGAATCTTCTACCGATGACGGTGCTGTTGGGAAAGAGCTTACGGATCTGGCCCGGGCGGGCATCGGTGCTGATGTCGAAATCCTTGGGCTGCTTGCCGAGATAGAGGTCGCGGACGCCTCCGCCGACGAGATAGCCGGAAAAACCGGAGGCGTTCAGCTTTTTCAGGACGTGGAGGGCGTCGTGATCGATAGCCTGGAGCGTGATCGGATGCTCCTCCGCCGTGAAGACACGCGGGACGAGGTTGACCGGCCCGCCGTTCGGCTGGGTCGGATTGTCAGTGGCTGAAGCCATAGGCGTCGAAGTTGGTCAGACAGCGAGACAGAAGCCCTTCCCTTCCTTGTACACCGCTTCCGCCTGTTCGGTAAACTGGCGGAATATTTCGGCGACACTCAGGATGCTCTTCATCTTGTAGGTGTTTTCGCCGGCAAACACGAGCCCTTCTTCAATGTTGCCGTATTTCGACTTCATCAGACGCTCGTTGATGCAGTAGTGGTGATCGCATCGTTTGAGGCACAGCTCCGGACACTTCTTGGTAGTGAAATCCTGACCGGCATTCATCGCCTTGACAAAAGGGGTGTTGATCGCTCGACCGGGCAGTCCGACGGGAGAACTGGTGAGGACGATATCTTCTTTTCTGGCGTCGAGATAGGCCTGCTTGAAGGCATCGGAGACGTCGCATTCCTTGCTGAGGACGAAGCGGGAGGCGATCTGGACCCCGTCGGCCTTGTATTGATCCATCATCTCCGCCATTTCGTAACCATTGGTGATGCCGCCGGCAGCGATCAGGGGGATCTTGCTGACGACTTCGCGGATGGGCGGAAAGAGCTCGCGCAGCGGCCGGTCGGTGCCGAGATGGCCGCCGGCCTCCTTGGCCTCGACGATGACCGCCGCCGCCCCGAGTTTTTCGGCGAGCTTGGCCAGGGTCGGGGAGGAGACAATCATGACGATCGGGGTATTGTGGGCCTTGCCGATCTTGAAGATGTCGCGGGAGAAACCGGCCCCGGTGATGATCATGTCGATGCCGGCCTCGATCGAACCGATCACCAGGTCATAAAAATTTTTCATCGCGTACATGATATTGACGGCGATGATCCCATCGGTCGCGTTTTTGGCCTTACGGATGTCTTCCTGCAGCTCCTCGGTGGGGATGCCGGAACCGCCGATGACGCCGATCCCGCCGCATTCGGCAACGGGAATGGCCAGCGAGGAGGTGGACACGCGGACGGACATGCCGCCTTGGATGAGAGGAATTCTGGCGGTGAATTTACCGATGGTGAGGGGGGGCAATTTCATGAACGAAAAGACTCCTGGAAAAGTAATAAGAACGGAATGAAACTGATAATGCCCACCTTCCCGGCTTTTGTCAAGAACAGTATAGTGGGATCCAAGCCGTCCAGCGTTTGTGGAATGACGGCAAAACTCCGCGGTGCAGGGCCTGGTTTGCCGGAGGAAAACCCCGGAGAAGCTTGACAAATCGGCCGGAGTACGTTTAACTTCATCTTTTTTTATAAGCTTGCGCCAGTGGTTGCCTGCGTTGTTTTTTGGAGGTGTCGGAGTGAAACTCAAGGCCTTGAATGGCTTTAAAGATATTCTGCCGGGCGAGGTGGAACTGTGGCAGCATGTCGAGACAAGAGCTCGAGGCGTGTTCACCAGGTTCGATTTCTCCGAGATCCGGCTGCCGGTGCTCGAATCGACGGAGCTCTTCGCCCGTTCGATCGGAGAGACGACCGATATTGTCGAAAAGGAGATGTATACCTTTGTCGACAAGAAGGTCACGATGCGGCCCGAGGCCACGGCCTCGTTACTCCGGGCCTATATTGAGCATGGTCTCTACGTTCAGCGGCCGGTGCAGCGCCTGTTCACGATCGGGCCGATGTTCCGTCACGAACGACCGCAGAAAGGGCGTCTGCGCCAGTTTCACCAGATGGATGTCGAGGTTCTGGGTTCGCTCAGTCCCCTGGTCGATGCCGAGTTGATGGCGATGGGGTCGATGCTGTTGCAGGAATTGGGGCTGCAGGTCAGCCTCGAGATCAACTCCCTCGGCTGCCCGCAGTGCCGGCCCGGTTTCCGGACCGAACTGCTGAACTTTCTCGCCGAGCGGATGGAGCATCTCTGTGACGACTGCAAGCGACGGAGTGCCACCAACCCGCTGCGCGTTCTCGACTGCAAGAATCCCGGCTGCCGCCACCAGGTGCTGACCGCGCCGTCGATACTCGACCATCTCTGCTCCGCCTGTGCCGACCACTTCGCCGCGGTCCAGAAGGGGATGGAACGGCTGCAGGTTCCCTACACGCTGAACCGGTTCATGGTACGGGGGCTCGATTACTACACCCGGACGACGTTCGAATTCATCACCACCGATCTCGGGGCCCAGGCGGCGGTCGGCGCCGGTGGCCGTTATGACGGTCTGATCGAACAGCTCGGCGGCCCGAAGGACACCCCCGGCATCGGTTTCGCGATGGGGATGGAGCGTCTGGTCCTGCTGCTGCAGCAGAAGCAGGGGGCGTGGCAGGAAGAAAACACCGCGCCTCAGTTGTTCATTATCGCCCTCGGCGGGGAGGCGATGCAATCCTGCCACCAGCTAGCCCATGCAATGCGCCGCGGCGGCCTGCGTGTGGCGATGGACCTGGAAGGGCGAAGCCTCAAAAGCCAGATGAAGCAGGCCGACAGGAGCGGGGCGACCTGGGTGCTGATTGTCGGCGACGACGAGCTCAACAACGGTCAGGGGGTCCTGCGCAACATGCAGACCCAGGAGCAGCGGCGGGTGGCGCTGGCGGCCGAGGCGCTGGCGGCCGTGGTCACGCCGCCGATTCAGCCCGGCAACGCCGCCGATCGATAGACCGTTCGGGAAAACTAACGGATAGGGCATTCGAAACAACCATCACTGGATGAAAAGCATATGGAATCAATGGGAAACATGATCAGGACGCATTCCTGCAATGATCTTCGCAAGGCCAATGTCGGCGACGAGGTCGTCCTCATGGGCTGGGTCCTGCGGCGGCGTGATCATGGCGGCGTGATCTTCATCGACCTGCGCGACCGCTGGGGCCTGACCCAGATCGTCTTCAACCCGGAAACCGACCCCGAGGCCCATGCCAAGGCCCATCAGTTGCGGAGCGAATGGGTGCTGGCGGTGCGGGGCAAGGTCGAGGCCCGGCCCGACGATATGGCCAATCCCAAGCTGGCCACCGGCGAGATCGAGGTCATGGTCAGCGAGCTGCGGGTCCTGAACAGCAGCGATACCCCGCCGTTTCCGCTCGACGAGGATATCGAGGTCTCCGACAGCCTGCGCCTCCAGTACCGCTATCTCGACCTGCGGCGGCCGGAGATGGCCGCCAATATGGTCATGCGCCACAAGGCGGTGCAGGCGATCCGCACCTATCTCGACGATCATGGCTTTCTCGATATCGAGACGCCGATGCTGACCCGCTCGACCCCGGAAGGGGCGCGCGACTACCTGGTGCCGAGCCGGGTCAACGCCGGCAGGTTCTATGCCCTGCCGCAGTCGCCGCAGCTGTTCAAGCAGCTGCTGATGATCGCCGGCATGGACCGCTACTACCAGATCGTCAAATGTTTCCGTGACGAGGACCTGCGCGCCGACCGCCAGCCCGAGTTCACCCAGATCGATATGGAGCTGTCCTTCGTCGACGAGGAGCAGATCATCACCGTGACCGAGGGGATGATCGCGGTCCTGTTCAAAAAGACCCTCGGCCTCGATCTGACCCCGCCGTTTGCCCGGATGACCTATGACGAGGCGATGAGCCGCTATGGCACCGACCGGCCCGACACCCGCTTCGCGATGGAGATCGTCGACCTGACCGCGATCGCCGCCACCTGCGGCTTCAAGGTCTTCCGCGAGGTCGCCGACGGCGGCGGCACGGTGCGGGCGATCAACGCCAGAGGATGCGGTTCCTTTTCCCGCAAGGACCTCGACGATCTCACCAGTTTTGCCGTCCAACTCGGGGCCAAGGGCCTGGCCTGGGTCAAGATGAAGGCCGCCGGCGAATGGCAGTCGCCTATCGCCAAGTTCTTCACCGACGACGAGCGGGCGGCGATCGCCCGGGAGCTCGACGCGGTCGAGGGTGACCTGTTCTTCTTCGGCGCCGACAAGCCGGCCGCGGTCTGTCAGGTCCTGTCCGAGCTGCGGCTGGAACTGGCGCGCCGCCTCGGCCTGCTGAAAAAGGATGTGTTCAATTTCACATGGGTCACCGATTTTCCGCTGGTCGAATACGACGACAAGGAGAAGCGGTTCCAGGCCCTCCACCACCCATTCACCGCCCCGCGCGAGGCCGACGTCGACCGGCTCGAAACCGATCCGGCCTCGGTTTACAGTCGGGCCTATGACCTGGTGCTGAACGGCACCGAGATCGGCGGCGGCTCGATCCGCATCCATCAGCGGCAGATGCAGGCCCGGGTGCTGAAGGTCCTCGGGATCGGCGAGGAGGAGGCCCGGGACAAATTCGGCTTCCTGCTGCGGGCGCTGGAACTGGGGGCCCCACCCCACGGCGGCCTGGCCTTCGGTCTCGACCGGCTGATGATGATCATCACCGGCAGCGACTCGATCCGCAGCGTCATTGCCTTCCCCAAGACCCAGAAGGCCACTTGCCCGTTGACCGAGGCCCCGGCCCCGGTCAGCCGCAAGCAGCTGACCGAGCTCTATCTCCGTCCTGACTGGAAGGAGTAGGAGCGGCGGCAGGGCGGGGAGATCGCGAATGCAGCGGGTGAGAAGCGGAAATTTTCACCGATCGGTTGCGATATGCTGAACTGGAAGCGCCTCATCCCCAATGCCGTGACCGCCGCCCGCTTCGGTTTCTCCCTGATCTTTCCCTTTGCCGCCGAGGCCTGGTGGCTGCCGCTGATCCTGGTCTCGGCGGTCAGCGATTTCCTCGACGGCTGGCTGGCGAGGCGGTGGCGGACCTCGACCTGGCAGGGCGGCATCTTTGATGCGGTTGCCGACAAGACGTTCACCATCACGGTCTTTGCAACCTTCGCCGTCTCGGCCCGATTTCCGTGGTGGTGGCTGCCGCTGCTGCTCCAGCGGGAGATCGTCGTCGGACTGGTCGCCCTCTATCTCGCCTCCCGCCGCCACTGGTCGACCTTCAGGGAGATGCCGTCCCGGCCGGCCGGCAAGGTGGCCACCGCCGGCCAGTTCCTGCTGGCGATCGCGGTGCCGGTCGCACCTGAGCTTTCCTCCTGTTTTCTTGTTCCCGTTGTACTCCTTGGATCTCTGGCGGCCGGCGACTACTGGCTCGTTTTCCGTCGGGGGCTGCGGCAGCGGAAGGCTGCGGCGGGGAGGATTTCGCCTTGAAAACCATCCAGACCGGGAAGCCGGGGCGGACTCAGTGCAACTGCGATCCCGTCGCCAGCATCCGTTCCAGGTCCTGCCGGCTGAAGCGGTAGCTGTCGCGGCAGAATTCACACTGCACCACCGTCTCTTCATCCGTGACCAGAAGGTGTGACAGCTCTTCGCGGCCGAGCGACAGCACGGCCCGCTCCATCCTGTGCCGGCTGCAGCTGCAGGCGTAGACCAGGGGGGTGCGGGCCGTCAGATGATAGGGGATATCGGCAAACAGCAGGGCGACCAGGGCCTCCGGTGCGATCCCCTGTCGCAGCAGTTCAGGCATGAAGGCTATGCCGTTCATCCGCTTCTCAATCCCGGCGATCGGCTTTTCGTCGGCCGGCGGCAGCGACTGGGCGAGGTAGCCGCCGGCGGCGGCGATGCCGCCGTCCGGCGCGAGAACGACGCCGAGACCGACGGCGGAGGGCACCTGTTCCGACTCGCTCAGGTACAAGGCGATATCTTCGGCAATCTCACTGGTATACAGCTGGACCGTGCCCTCGTATGTGCGGTTCATGCCGATATCCCTGGTCACGGTCAGAAAACCGGTCCGACCGATACCGGCAGCGACATCGACACTCCCCTGCCTCAGCGGGACAGCGGCCTGCGGCGCCGCCACGTATCCCCGGGCCCACCCGCCATGTCCGGCCTCGGTGATAATCCTGCCGAGCGGGCCGTTGCCCTCGATTCGCAGCCTCACGCTCTGTTCGTCCTTGAGCAGGGCGGCCAGCAGCACGTTGCCGGTCAGGGCCCGGCCCAGGGCGACGGCGGCGGTCGGACCGACGTCATGGCGGCGGCAGGCGGCGGCGACAAGCCGGGTGGTGTCGCAGGCGAAAACGAAAAACCGGCCGGAATCGGAGATGGCGCGTTGCAGATAGTCTGGCATGGTCGTTGCGGTTGGCACAAATCGGGGTTGAGGTTGATGATCAGGGAGGATCACACTATAGCACAGGCGGGACCGGACGCAGAGCGGCAAATGACGGGGTCGGAGACGATGGCGGGGGCCGGGTCGGATGGTTGTCACAAAGGTCGGAAGGATTCACCAAAACGTTTGCCATCTTCTTGTCTTCATGGGTATAAAGAGGCAACCGGGAAGCGTGGAGCCGGGAAATCCGTTCCCTAACATCTGCACAGAGGAGGTAAAAGCAATGCGAATTGTCCTGATGACCTGCTGTATCCTGATGCTCGCCCTGCCGGCCAAGGCCCTTGAAATTGCCGGGGTCGCCGTCCCCGAAGCCATCACCGGCGACGATGGCACCACCATGGTGCTGAACGGCGCCGGCGTCCGCTCCAAATTCGTCTTCGATATCTATATTGCCCAACTCTATCTCGAAAAGGCCGCCGCCGAAACCAAAGACGTGATCGCCGCCGATGGCCGCAAGCGGATGGTCATGCATTTTCTCTATGACAAGGTGGAAAAGGCACAACTGGTTGAGGCATGGAACGACGGATTCAACAACAACACCCCGGCCGACGAGTTGCCGGCCCTGCAGCAGCGGATCGACCAGTTCAACGCGATGTTCACCGATGCCAAAAAAGGCGATGTCATCGTCCTCGACTATATTCCGAACCAGGGGACGAAGGTCACTGTTGCCGGAGCGGAGAAGGGGGTGATCCCCGGCAAGGACTTCAACGATGCGATGCTGCTGATCTGGCTCGGTGACAAGCCGGTGACGAAGAATCTGCGGGCGAAACTGCTGGCTGCGGGGAAATAGCCCGCCGAGCGAGGTCCCGGCCTGGGCGGCCGGGCCGTTCTTGACGCATGGCCCGGGAAGATGCGGTTTCCCGGGCCGTTTGCCGTTGCCGGTTCTACAGCAGGAAGTAGGTGGCCAGCAGCCCGGTCAGGCTCATCGTGATGGTGTAGGGCAGGGCCAGGATCACCATCCGGCCGTAGCTCAGGCGGATGACCGGGGCCAGGGCCGAGGTCAGCAGAAAGAGGAAGGCCGCCTGGCCGTTGGGGGTGGCGACACTGGGGATATTGGTGCCGGTGTTGATTGCCACCGCCAGTTTGTCGAACTGGTCCATCACGGTCCTGGCCTGCTCGGCGGCGCCTTGCGGCAGGGTGGCAAGGACTTCGGAGCGGGCGACGCCGGGGTCGGTCAGTTTGTCCATCAGCTGGACGCCGGTCATGCCGATATCGGGGATCCGGCCGAGGACCTCGACCATGTGTATCTTCGTTTCCGAGATATAGACCGTGGCGACGAACACGTTGTCGGAGATCATCGACAGCACGCCGTTGGCGATGTAGTAGGCGGCGAGCTGGGCGCTGCCCTGGAGGCTGAGGACATAGCCGATTACCGGAGCGAACAGATGCTGATCATGGATGACGGCGACAATGGAGAAAAAAACCACCAGCAGCGCGGTGAAGGGCAGGGCCTCCTGGAAGGCGTGACCGAGCTGGTGCTCCTCGACGATGCCGTTCAGTGAGGTCAGCAGGACAATGACCGACAGGCCGATGATGCCGACCGCCGCCAGGTGAAAGGCCAGGGCCAGGATCAGCCAGATCCCGGTCAGGCCCTGGATGATCAGACGAGCCTTGCCTTGCCGGCCGCGCTTTTCCTCGGCTCTTATCTCGGTTTCGAGGAGATGAGAGCGGATATTGCCTGGCATCTCAGCTCCGTAAGTAAAAAGTTTGAACTTTTCGACGACAACGCAGGTAAGAAGACCGATGAACAGAACAGGCATTGAGACCGGTGCGGTCTTCAGAAAGAAGGGGACGAAGTGCCAGCCCATCTCGCTGGCGATGAGCAGGTTCTGGGGTTCACCGACCAGGGTGCAGACCCCGCCGAGAGCGGTGCCGACGGCGCCGTGCATCATCAGGTTCCTGAGGAAGGCCCGGAATTGCTGCAGTTCCTGCCGTTGTATTTCTTTGAACTTGGTATCACAGCAGAGGTCATGGGCGCACAGCAGGTCTGCTCCCGAAGCGAAACGGTGGTAGACGTTATAGAATGCGTAGGCAACGGCGATGATCACCGCGGTGACGGTCAGGGCGTCGAGGAAGGCGGACAGAAAGGCGCCGAGGAAACTGAAGATCAGCGAGATGACTATTTTTGAGCGGACACGGACCAGCAGGCGGGTGAAGGTGAACTGGAGGAAGTCTTTCATGAAGAAAATCCCGGCGACCATGAAGATCAGGAGCAGGATGACTTCGAAGTTGTTGAGGGCCTCCTTGTAGACGGTTTCCGGGCTGGTCATGCCGATGGCGACCGCTTCGAGGGCGAGGAGACCACCGGCCGGTAACGGGTAGCATTTCAAGGCCATGGCGAGGGTGAAGATGAACTCGCCGATCAGGACCCAGCCGGTGATAAAGGGACCGACGGTATGGAAGAGGATGGGATTGATAATGAGGAAGACGACGATGGCAAGCTTGTACCATGCCGGGGCGTTTCCGAGAAAATTACGGACGAAGGCTTGGGGCAATGTGGCAGTCATGAGGTGTCCTTTCGTGGAAATGTACAAAATGGGGTATCAATCGAGAGCACAGTCCTGCTTCTGACAGGTAGAGGCAGATGTACCATAGAGACATGCGGCGCTCAATGATTTCCGGACATCCTGGAACGTTTTGGGCCCAAAAAATGACGAATTGAGAGATGTATAAAAAGGGTCAGAAACGTAACGAAACAAAGTGGTACGTTTTTGATCGCCAGATGATGGTCTCCCCCGGTCCCCCGGCCAGGGCTGCCATACGACCGGGGGGAGAGACACAGGTCTAGATGTTCGTTTTCTTTCTGGCGGCCAGGGCCTCGGCGGTGTGCTGGACGACGATCCGCGAGCCCCGTTTCTTCAGGCCGCCGCGCAGCTGCATGACGCAGCCGGGGCAGTCGGTGAGCAGCAGTTCGGCCCCGGTGGCCTCGACATGGTCGAGCTTCTTGCGCAGCAGTTCGGCCGACAGTTCGGGGAACTTGGCCGAGAAGGTGCCGCCGAAACCGCAGCAGACCTCGGATTCGTCGGCCTCGCGGTAATCGAGACCGGCGTTCCGCAGCAGGGCGCGGGGAGCATCGTGGACCCCGAGGCCGCGGCAGAGATGGCAGGGGGCGTGGAAGGTCGCCGCCTTGCCGTCGCCGGCGAAATCGGCCGCCGTCAGGCCGAGGACATCATGGGCGAAGGAGGAGAAGTCGATCACCCTGGCGGCAAAGGCCCGGGCCTTTTCCACCATTGTCGGATCGTCGGCCACCAATACCGGGTAGTTGTGCTTCAGGTGCGAGGCGCAGGAGGCACAGAGGGTGACGATGTAGTCGACATCCTCCCGCTCGAAGGCCCGGATATTCTGGATCGCCACTTCCCTGGAGGTCCTGGCCTCGCCCATCATCTGCAGGGGCAGGCCGCAGCAGGACTGGGCCATCGGGAAGGACATCGCCACGCGGTGGTCGGCGAACAGCCGGTAGGCCGCTTCCATCTGTTCGGGATAGATGAAATCCTGGACGCAGCCGGAAAACAGCGCCGCCTTCACCGGGGGCGCCGGCCCCTGCCGCTTGACCGTCTTCCGCTGCAGGCCCGGGAAGCGATCGCGGAAGGGCTGGTCGGCCACCGTCGGCAGGGCCTTGAAATCATGGTCCTTGAAGAACATCATCGGCAGATGGCGCATGAAGCCGTCGTCGCCGGCGACCGGCCGCTGGGCCCATTTGGCGGTGCGCAGCAGGGTATGGAACAGCTTGCGGTTCTTCATGACCTGGCCGAGCAGCAGGCCGGGCAGCGGATGGCCCTGACGGTCCTGGATCCGGACGTGGATCTGCTTGATCAGCCGCGGCAGGTCGATGCCGCCGGCGCAGATATCCTTGCAGGCCTCGCAGTTGATGCAGTTCTGCACCAGGTTTTTGGCCTTGTCCGGGCCGTGAAAGAAATAGGTGAGAATCAGGCCGATGGCGCCGATGTAGATGTGACCCATCCTGTGGCCGCCGATCAGGCGGTAGACCGGACAGACATTGGCGCAGGCGCCGCAGCGGACACAGCGGAAGACCTGGGAGAAGAGCGGATCCTTCGCCATTTCCAGCCGGCCGTTGTCGAGGACGACGAAGTGGATTTCCTTTTTGAGGTCGGGAGCGGCGGCACATTCGTTGGCGCCGGTGATCCAGGTGACGTAAGAGGTGATGTGCTGGCCGGTGGCGTTGCGCGGCAGGATCTTGAGGATCCTGAGGGCGTCGGTGAGGCTGGGCACCAGCTTGTCGATGCCCAGCAGGGCGACATGGACCCGCGGCAGGGTGGTGACGAGGCGGGCATTGCCCTCGTTGGTGACTAGGCCGATGGTGCCGGTCTCGACGATGGCGAAGTTGGCGCCGGTGATGCCCATGTCGGCCTCGGCGAACCTGCTGCGCAACTCCCGCCGGGCGACCTTGACCAGTTTTTCGATATCCGGTTCCTGGTGGGCGCCGGTGACATCGGCGAAGAGGTCGCGCACCTGATGGCGGGAGAGGTGGATCGCCGGCATCACCATGTGCGACGGGCCTTCATGGCGGAGTTGGATGATCCATTCGCCGAGATCGGTCTCGGTCACCTGCAGTCCCTGGTCTTCCAGGGCATGGTTGAGCAGGATCTCCTCGGCGGTCATCGACTTCGACTTGACGATCTTCTGCGAACCGGTCGCGGCCGCGATCCCGGCGATGATGGCGTTGGCCTCGGCGGCATCCCTGGCGAAATGGACCTGGACGCCGGCGGCCTCGGCGTTCTGGCGGAACTGGTCGTACAGCTCCATCAGGCGGGGCAGCATCCCGTCCTTGGCGGCGGCGATCTCGGCCACCAGGCTTTTCACATCGATCCCGGCTTCGGCGAAGGCCTTGGTCCGGCCGGCCCGATAGGCGACGGCGAAGGTGTCCAGTGTCTGGCGCAGGAAGGCGTTGTTCAGCGATTCCTGTATTTCCTTGCGGTATTCCTTGAGATTTTTGGCGTCCTGCATATCAGTCCTCCAGCACCAGTATATGCAGTTCAAGCGGGCCGTGCACGCCGAGGGCCAGGACCCGTTCGATATCGGCGGTCCGGCTGGGACCGGTGATGAAGGCGGTGTAATCAGGAGTCCGGCGCATGTACCTGAGCAGCCGGCGCTCGGCGGCGAAGGCGTCGGCAACGATCGTCGAACGGCGCAGCATACAGACGTGGTATTCGCAGAGCATGGTGGCCAGCCGCAGGTCCTCGTCGGGACAGGTGATCACCAGGGTTCCGGTCTCGGCGATCCCCAACTCGGCGATGGTGAAACCGAGGTCGACCCCGCTCAGGTTGTCGCGCATGCCGGAGTGGAGGCAGGTCATGCCCTGGTCGGTGCAGCGGGCGGCGAGGGCGGCGAACTGGTCCGGCGCGAGGCCGGGGGCGGCGATGATCTTGCCCTGCTTGAGGTCGCAGAGGCTGTCGGCCGGCGGCGACAGCGATTCGTCGCAGCCGGAGATCGTGATCCGGCAGGCGCCGTGCCGGCCGCAGAGATCGACGCAGTAGTCGAAGGCCGCATCAAGGGTGGCGACGGACTCGACGATCGCCGACACCGCCCGCGCCTTGTCGCTGAAGCGGGCGGTGAGATCAACGTCCGGTGCCGTAAGCGTTTCGGTCATGGCAGGAATCTCCTCGTTTGATCATGCCGCCTGGCGGATAGTGGTAGTCAATACCGCATCGGCGGCGGAGCGCCGTCCGGCCTGGTTCCCGTTGTTTTATTCCAGTTTCGCTTGTCTTGGCAAAGTCGATGTTTATTATATACACCCATGTGATGAAAAGCGATGCATGCAGTTCCGCCTGCCGCTCGCAGAACTCGAAACGATAACTTCAAGGAGGAATGCAATGATGCGGATTGGCCTGTTCCTGGCGACCAACCTGGCGATTCTGGTGCTGCTCGGTATCATCATGTCGAGCCTCGGCCTTGACTCGCGCAGCACCACCGGGCTGCTGGTCATGGCCGGGCTGTTCGGCATGGGCGGCTCGTTCATCTCATTGGCGATGTCCAAGTGGATCGCCAAAAAATCGACCGGGGCGTATGTCATCGACCAGCCGCGGAGCGCCAGCGAACAGTGGCTGGTCGATACCGTCCGGCGTCAGGCCGAGGCGGCGGAAATCGGCATGCCCGAGGTGGCGGTCTACGATTCACCGGACATCAACGCCTTTGCCACCGGGATGCGAAGGGACGATGCCCTGGTCGCCGTCAGCACCGGCCTGCTGCAGAATATGACGCGAGACGAGGCGGAGGCGGTATTGGCCCACGAGGTGAGCCACGTCGCCGGCGGCGATATGGTGACGATGGCCCTGATCCAGGGGGTGCTGAACACCTTCGTGATCTTCCTTTCCCGCGTCGCCGCCCAGATTATCGACACGTTCCTGAGCCGGGACGAGGAGGGCGGCGGGTTGGGCTTTCTCGGCTATATGGCGGTGACGATCGTGCTCGAGATCGTCTTCGGCCTTTTCGCCAGCATCATCGTCATGTGGTTCTCTCGAAAGCGGGAATTCAGGGCCGACAGCGGCGCCGCCTATCTTGTCGGCCGCGACAAGATGATTGCGGCCCTGCGTCGCCTGCAAGCGCACCATGAACCTTCGCACCTGCCGGACCAGGTGGCGGCCTTCGGCATCCGGCCCAAGGTCGGCGGTCTCACCAGCCTGCTGCGGAGCCATCCGCCGCTCGAGGAGCGGATCGCCGCCCTGCAGCAGGGCTGAAGGGCTACGGCTGCTCCCCGGGGGGATCGCACCCCCGCCGGAGCAACCTGATATAGTGCCGGACCTGCTGTCAGATCTCGGAGACGCCGGCGGGGATCAGGCAGATGAAGACGAAGTCCTCACCGCCGGCGTTGATGAATTGATGTTCTTCACCGCCGGGAATGAAGACCGCCGTGCCGCTGGTGACGGTCTGCCACTCACCATTGCGGTAGACCTGGCCCTTGCCCGAGTGAACAAAGACCTCGTGTTCCCAATCGTGGGCGTGGCGGGGGGTGAACCCGCCTGGGGCGACGGTGAACACCCGCATGCAGAAATGGTCGGCATGGTCGTCCTTGCCGATGACCACCCTTCCCGTAACCCCTCTGACCGTGTCGGAATCGAAGACGTGCGGGGGGGCCTCCTTGTAATCAAGTACCTTCATATCGATCAAGCTCTGTCTGGTATTGGCTGTTCGGGCAGCGAGTGAACCCGTCTTGCAGCACTATAGAGAGAAGATTTGCGATTGACAACGGATTTGGTTCAGTCTTTTCCCCGGCTGCCGGTCAGTCCCAGATAGATGGCGGTGAGGGTGATGATCACCCCGGCCCAGTTCAGCAGATCGGTCGGGCGGCGGAAAAAGAGGACGTCCCAGACAAAGGCCAGTGAAGGCTGGACCAGCAGGATCAGGCCGGTGAAAGAGGCCCGGATCCTCGGCATGGCGTTGGCGATCAGGGCCCAGCCGATGGTCTGGCTGAACAGCCCGAGGTTGATCAGAGAGATCAGGCTCTTGATATCGGGAATGACGAACGGGTCGCCGGCCATGAGCATCTGGCCCCCAAGAAAGACCGAACTGCTGAGGGAGATCAGCATCAGGGCGAAAAAAAAGGAATAGCTCCGGCCATCGGCCTGAATCTTGCGCAGGGTGAGGAGAAAACCGCTGTAGCAGACCGCCGTCGCCAGGCCGAGATAGACGCCGGCCCGGTACTCGGCGGAGAGGGCATTCCAGTTGATGCCGACCACCAGAAAGAGACCGGACAAGGCAAGGGGGATCGCCAGCAGAAAGCGGGGGCGGATATGCTCGCCGAACAGCAGGATTCCGGTCAGCGCCAGGATGAAGACCTGAAAATTGCCGAGGATGGTGGCCAGTCCCGGGCCGATGTAACCGATGCTGGCGTGCCAGCAGAACAGGTCGAGGGCGAAGAACAGACCGCAGAGGACGATCAGCCCCAACCGGTCCGCGGTCAGTTTCATGAAATCGCGGCGCCACAGGCAGGCGATGAGGAGAAAGATGAATCCCAGAAAGACCCGATAGAAGGCGGAGGTCGAGGGCGGGACATCGGCCAGCTTGACCCAGATTCCCGAGAAACTGATGAGAAAGGCCCCGGAGAGGACCTGGAGGATATCAGGGTGGCGATGGAATGAATGATTTGGCGTCATTGCACAAAATGCTCAGGAATCAATTTCAATAAACGGTGAAATACGGGTGGCGTGCAGGCATGACAGCAGGCTCTTGCCTAATCTGCACAACGGTTCTTTTTCGCCGGTATTCTGCTGGTATCCATCGAAATGAAAAGAAACCGGGTTGCGGTACCATGATTTTCCGGGGTACGCTACAGATTTTATGAAAATGGGTGACATTGAAAAACTCTTGCCTTTTGAGGATGATTTTGTTACCCAGATAGTTTTGAACAGTATGCACATTGAACCCGGTTGCTGTCCGGTTATCTGTTCTGCCGGAAGATAGTCTGGGTATTATACAAAAGATGTTGCTGAATTCCTGCCAGCGAGTGAGAACATATGAAAGATCTTTCGGTGAAGTACCTCGGGCTGCAGTTGAAAAACCCCATCATCGTCGGGAGCTGCGGGTTGACGCATTCGGTTGCCAAAATCAAAGAATTGGCGGACAACCATGCCGCCGCCGTGGTGTTGAAGTCACTTTTCGAAGAACAGATCCATGCCGAGTTGAAAAGCAATCTGGAGAGTTATTACACCGACTATCCAGAGGCCTCGGATTATGTCCGCGCCTATACCAGGGGAAATGCGGTTCAAGAGTACATCACCCTCATCTCCGAGGTGAAGAATACCGTTGATATCCCGGTCATCGCCAGCATCAACTGTGTCAGCGGCGATGAATGGGTTTCCTTTGCCAGATCGATCGAACAGGCCGGCGCCGACGCCCTCGAGCTCAACATCTCGTTGCTGCCGAGCAACCCCCGGCTGACCAGCGAGGAGCACGAGAATCTCTATTCCAGCATTGTTGACAAGATCGCTGCCAAGGTCTCGATTCCCATTGCCCTCAAAATCAGCAAATACTCGTCCTCCCTGGCCAACCTCGTCACCAGGCTGAGCTGGAAGGAAAAAATTCATGGCTTCGTCCTGTTCAACCGTTTTTTCAATCCGGATGTCGACATTGATGCCCTGCGAGTCAAGCCGGCGGAGATCTTTACCACCCCGGAGCAAAGTGCCGACACCTTGCGGTGGATCGCCCTGCTTTCAGGAGTGATCGAAAAGGATCTGGTGGCCTCTACCGGTATCCATGACAGTACCGGGCTGATCAAGCAACTTCTGGTCGGGGCCTCGGCAGTGCAGGTCGTGTCAACCCTGTACAAGAACGGACCCGGTCAGATCGGCCTGATGCTTGACGGTTTGAGCAAGTGGATGGAAGAAAAATCCTACAACGGCATCGCCGACTTCAGGGGCAAACTCAGTTACGAGCAGGCCGAAAATCCGGCTGCATTCGAACGCATCCAGTTTATGAAATATTATGGAGGGATTGCCTAATCATTTCAGTGCCCGACGGCAGAATTGACGGCGCTGACAGTTCATGGCAGAGGCGGGAGGGAGGCGTTTCGACTTCCTGCCGCCCCCCAGGAGAAGGTGCTTCCTGTCGAGCACGAGGAAGCGAACCCGGTACGGTCCATGATGTAACACGTGGTATCCCGTACCGCATACATTAGCCAGCTGTTCTCATCCAATATCTATGACATCCTTACTGACATTCCCGAAAGGTGGTGTGCATCCGCCGGAATCAAAGGCCCAGACATCACAACTCAGCATCGAATCCATGCCGGTTCCCGACGAGCTTGAACTGATTCTCGGCCAGCATATCGGCGCCCCCTGTACCCCGACCGTCGCCAAGCGCGGAGAGGTCAATGAGGGTGATATCATCGGTGAGGTCTCCAAGGGGCTGGGGGTGCCGCTGCACTCCCCTGTTGCCGGGAAAGTCAAGGACCTCGGTTCTTCGGCGCACCCGATGCGGGTTTCATCGCCATCGATCACCATCGCGGTCAACCACGAGGCTGAGCCGCGCCGCTACCAGGAGAGAGACTGGCATTCATACGAACCGAAGGAACTGCTGGGCATGGTCAAGGATGCCGGCATCATCGGGATCGGCGGGGCCGGTTTCCCCACCCATGTCAAACTGAGTCCGCCTCCCGACAATCCGATTGACACCCTCCTCCTCAACGGGGCGGAGTGTGAACCGTACATTACTTCCGATCATCGTCAGATGCTCGAATATGCCGCCGATATTGTCGAAGGGGCGAAGATCATCCTGAAGATACTCGGTATAAAACAGTGCGCCATCGGGATCGAGAGCAATAAGCCGGATGCCATTCTGGCCATGACCGAGGCGGCCCGGGCCGGCTCCACCGCCGATTTCTCCCTGTCCGTCAAGGCGTTGACGGTGAAGTACCCTCAAGGGTCGGAGAAACAGCTCATTCAGGCGATCACCGGCCGCAAGGTTCCGGCCATGGCCCTGCCGTCGGCGGTCGGCGTGGTCGTCCACAATGTCTCGACGGCGCGGGCGATCCGCGATGCCGTCGTCCTCGGCAAGCCTCTCTGCGACAAGGTCGTGACGATTGCCGGCAAGGGAATCGCCCGCCCCGCCAATCTGCTCGTCAAGGTGGGGACGAAGATCTCCGATATCGTCAACTATCTTGGCGGTCTCAAACCCGATCTGGCAAAGATCGTGATGGGGGGGCCGATGATGGGCTTTGCCGTCTCGAATCTGGAAATCCCGGTTACCAAAACGACATCGGCGATACTGTTTCTTGCCGCCGATGAGATCGACACGGCTCCCCATTCCCAGTGTATCCGCTGCGGCTGGTGTCTCGATGCCTGTCCGATGGGGCTGGAACCAAAGGAGATCGCGATCTATGTCGAGGCCGGCCGGCCGCAGGATACTGCCCAGTTCGGCGTCTTCGAGTGTTTTGAATGCGGCAGCTGTGCCTATGTCTGCCCGGCGAAACGGCCGATCGTTCAGTTTGTCCGCCTCGCCAAGATGAAAGCAAAGCGTTAGGAGCCAAAGGGTCACGAGGCCGCCGGGCTGATCACCAATCCCGGGACCTCCAGTTTGAACAACGTTTCTGAAGGAGATTCGCCATCGAACCGCAAGCACCAGAAAACCTGTCATCTCCCGCATTGAGAGAATGGAAGGTTTCCATCTCTCCGCATGTGAAGAGCCATGAATCGGTTGAAAAGATCATGTGGACTGTAGTGGCCTGCCTGATACCGCCGCTGCTCCTCTCGGTTTTTGTGTTCGGCATCCAGGTCCTGCTCATCACCGCCGTTTCGGTCGCCAGCTGCGTGGCGGTCGAGGCCGCCAGCCAGAAGATGCTGGGCCGGCGGGTGACCGTCAGGGACGGCAGCGCCGTCATTACCGGTATGCTGCTGGCCTTTGTCATCCCGCCGGGGGTGTCGCCGCTGCTGCCGGTCCTCGGCGCCGTCATGGCGATCTATATCGGCAAGCACGTGCTGGGAGGGATCGGCTACAATATCTTCAATCCCGCCCTGCTGGGCCGGGCCTTCCTGCTGGCGACCTTCCCGGTGGCGATGACCTCGGCGTGGCTGCCGCCGCTGAAGGATATCGCCGTTTTCTCCTATCTCGGAGAAGGGATCAATGCGGTATCGACGGCCACACCGCTGGCCGTGATCAAGGAGCAGGGAATGGCGGCCTTCACCGAGATGTTCGGTTCCGGCGCCAGTCTCTACAGTTCCTTTTTCCTCGGCTGGCGTCCCGGCTGCATCGGTGAGACCTCGGGTTTTCTCATTGTGCTCGGCGGGCTCTACCTGATGTATCGCAAGTATATCACCTGGCATATCCCGGTTTCTGTGATCGGAACAGTCGCGCTGCTGTCCTGGATTTTCGCCGGCGATACCTACTTCACCGGCGATCCGTTGCTGGCGGTCCTGTCGGGCGGCGTGCTGCTCGGCGCCTTTTATATGGCCAACGACTATGTCACCTGTCCCAGCAACAAGATATCGCAGCTCGTCTATGGGGTCGGGATCGGGGCGTTGACGGTGATGATCCGGCTCAAGGGCGGGTATCCGGAGGGAATATGTTATGCCATCCTGCTCATGAATGCGATGAGTCCGGTTCTTGACGGCTGGTTCAAGCCGCGGCGGTTCGCACCGCCCGTAGGAGGTGGGCGATGAAGGATATCCTGACCATTATATTTCGATTGACCGTTACCTGCATCCTTGCCGCGATGGTCATGGGATCCGCCTTCATCATCACCAACAAGGCGAAGAAGCACAATGAACATGTCAACGAGCAGAAAGTGCGGTACGCCCTGCTCGGCTACTCCGCCGCCCAGCCGATTCCGGACAGCATGGCCCTGCATGAGATGTACCGCTATGTCGTGACGGACAAGGAGAGCCAGGCGATCGGCTATCTCCTGCCCGGCAAGGAGGGCTTTATCTTTCTCACCCTTGATATGGAAGGAAAGGTCATCGACAACAAACCCGTCGATATCGCCGAGTCCGCCGTGCTGGAAAAGGACCTCCGGGATAAAGTCGTGCAGGAGATTGCCGGCGCCGGCAGGAGTGTTACCTTTGCCGACCAGACCATTGTCGTCACCAACAACGGCGAGCGGGTGGCGTATCTCCTCGACGGCAAATTCACCGGCTTCAAAACCTTTATCGGGGTGATGCTGGCGGTTGATCCGAAGTTCAGCATCCTTGGTCTCGAGATCCTCGAGCATGAAGAGGACCCAGGTCTGGGGGCTGAAATTGAGCGGGATTACTTCAGAAACCAGTTCAAGGGCAAGACCTTCGACCAGTTGAAGGACCTCGATGTCGTCAAGGAACCGCTTCCCGATGAATATTTCCAGGCCCTGGAAGGCAACATCGCCGCAGCGGATGCGGCGGAAATACTGGCGAAATATGGCGACCGCGATATCTATGCCCTGACCGGCGCCACCATTTCCAGCCGTTATGTCAATACCGGGGTCAAAGGCATCGTCAAGAAATTTGCCTACCGTCTCAACATCCTGGATACTGCCCTGGCAGATCAGAAAATAAAGGCAGCGTTCTAATCTTTTGAGAGGAAATACTCGTGGCGAACGATAAAACAAGCATGCAGTTGATTTCTCGCGGCATTCTGAGCGAGAACCCGATCTTCAAACTGGCTCTGTCGATGTGTCCGGCGGTTGGTATCTCGACCACGGTCATCAACGGACTGATGCTGGGGGTTGCGGTTCTTTTCGTGCAGGTGTTCTCCAGCGTCACCATATCACTATTCAAGAACAAGATTCATCCCCGGATCCGCATCCCGACGTACACCCTGACGATCGCCACCTGGGTCACGGTCATCGACCTCGCCCTGGCTGCCTATCTTCCCGACGCGTATGCCAGGATGGGCATTTTCGTCAAGCTTATCGTGGCTTTCGCCATCATCACCATGCGGCTTGAGATGTTTGCCTGCAAGGAGTCGGTCAACGACTCTTTCTGGGACGGCCTGGGCATGGGGCTTGGCTTCATGGTGGGTATGGTAGTGATCGGTTTTGTTCGTGAGTTGCTGGGTTCAGGGGCAATTTTCGGCTATGATGTCCTTGGGTTCAAGCCGCTTTTGTTCTTCATTCTGCCCAGCGCCGGTTTCTTTGTGGTCGGATTGATGATGGCCTTCTTCAACTGGATTGAGCTTGCCTACAAACGAACGAAAGGGAAGATATAATGATGCACAGAATACTCACATACTGGACAGCCGCACTCCTGTTCATCCTTGCCCCTGTCTGTCTCCATGCCGCTGATTTCGTCAGTGAGCAGCGTTTCGGAGATGAGAATGAGATCATCCTGACGTATCCGGCCGCCATCGACAAGACGGTCGCGCAGAACCCGGCGCGGTACACCGTGTTTGAAGAAGCCGATCCGGATATCAGGTTGGAGATACAGAAGATCGATGTCTCCGATGATGGTCGGAAGGTGTCGTTGCTGTTCAAGGAGTCCTTGAATACCGCCAAGACCCATGTTGTCTCGGTACGCGGCGATGACGGTCGGGAAATCGAGGGGATTCAGGTCAAGAAATCGTATCTCGGCTATCTGCTGTCGATTCTGATCTCGGCTCTGCTGGTCAACAACTTTGTATTCACCAAATATCTCGGTCTCTGCGTCTTCTTCGGGACCTCGAAGAGGAAGACGACGGCCAAGGGTATGGGTGTCGTCTTTACGATCGTCATGGTCGTTTCGGCGCTGATGAGCTGGTTCTTCTACCAGTTCATCCTCATTCCCTACGATCTCAACTTCCTGCAGATCGTCGTCTTCATCGGCCTGGTGTCACTGACGGTGCAGGCGGTCGATACCATTCTTCGCAAGGTCAACCCGATTCTCTTCAATTCGTTCGGGGTGTTTCTGGTACTGGTCATCGCCAACTGCGTCATTATCGCCGTACCGCTGATCATGGCCAGCAACAACTACAACTTTGCCGAAACCTTTATGCTGTCCCTCGGGGCCGGGGGCGGCTTTTTGCTGGCGCTGTATCTGATGAGCTCGGTGCGTGAACGGCTTGATCTCGCCAATATACCGCCGACCTTCAAAGGCCTGCCGATCGCCTTTATCGTCGCCGGGCAGTTTGCCATGGCCTTCCTGGGCTTCTCCGGTCTGCAGCTCTTCTGATCGTTGATCCCCAAACTACTAACGGATTGAACTGAGAGTGACAAAAATATGGATCCGGCGTTGATAAAAATTGCTATTGGTGGTGTCGTTCTTCTTGGGTGCATCGGGCTGTTTTTCGGTATCGGCCTGGCCATTGCCGCCCACAAATTCGCAGTGGAGACCAATCCCCTGATCGAAGAGGTCCTGGAGTCCCTGCCGTTGGCGCAATGCGGCGGTTGCGGGTATCCCGGTTGCGAGGGGTACGCCATCGCCGTCGTTACCGACCCCGATGTCCCCCCCAATCTTTGTTTTCCCGGCAAGGAGCGGGTGGCGGCAGTCGTCGCCGAATTGACCGGTAAAAAACTGACCGCCGTCGAGGATCAGATCGCGGTCGTCCGCTGCTCGCGGGAAGAGGGCAGGGTCAGCCACAAGCACGAATATATCGGCTTTGCCTCATGCACTGCGGCCAATCTCGGTTTCGGCGGCCCTTCCAGTTGCCAGTACGCCTGTATCGGCCTGGGTGAATGTGCCGAGGTCTGCCCATTCGACGCCATCACGATGGTCGAGAATTTTCCGGTCGTCAATCCCGACAAATGCGTCAGCTGTGGCGCCTGTGTCCGTACCTGTCCGAAAAAGATCATCGAGATCCAGACGTTGAAGGCCAGGGTCTATGTACCGTGTTCGACCATGGACATGGGCAACAAGGTCAAGGCCGTGTGCCAGGTCGGGTGCATCGCCTGCAAGCTCTGCGTCAAGGCCTGTCCGGCCGGGGCGGTGGCCTATGAGAACAACCGCATCAAGATCGACCATAAGGCCTGCATCGCCTATGGCCCAAGCTGCAACGAGGCCTGCGTCGCCAAGTGTCCGCGTGACATTTTCCGGACCTATCAGGGGCGGGAAGTCATAGCCCGAAAACCTGAGCTGGGGTTGAAGATGGCTGGATGATCACGATCCGGTCATAATGTACCGCTCGCCAAAACAAAAGGCAGGTTCCTCGTGAACCTGCCTTTTGTTTTTGGGGGAAGGCATGGCAGTTTCGGCGAAAAGAGATGATCAGGTGCGGCCGGTCAAAGACGGGGCCGGGGGCGCTTCACACGATGGCAGGAATCCCTTGCCGTGGTGGAACTGGGCCTTCCGGCCTGATGATTGATCAGGCATCGCGGACGCCGCCCCGTCCCGGGGCGACCAGGTGCCGATTTTTGGGGACGGCATGGAGCCGTTGATGGATGCCGCGGTCGATAGCGCCAAGGTCAGACGGCCTGGAGAATCTTGAGGGTGACACCCTCCACGAGGTCCTTGACCTGCTGGTGGTAGGCGCGCAGGTGGGGCGTGGCCAGATGATCCTTCCACGCCTCGACATCTTGCCATTTTTCGACAATGGTGACCAGATTGTGGTCCAGCGCTTGCCTGGCCACTCCGGTGTCGATGTCGATCGCCGGATAATATTCGATGCAGCCAGCCTCGGCGCGCACCGCCGGAACATTGGCGTTGAAGATGGTGATGAAGTCGTCCTTTCGTTGCGGTTTGACGGTGATCGAGGCGATGACGGTGATCATCGGTGGCTCCTCCTCAATGGGGTTGGTTTTCGGATCTGAAGGACGGTTTGACCTGCTGTGGCGAGCCGAAACAGGCGGCGCCGCTGTCCTCCCTGGAAGCGGTCAGCGCAATGTCGGCCGGGATGATACTTCGCTCCGGGTTGAATTCTCATAATCGCCTTCATCTGTAGCGGATGGGTCTGGCGATGTCAAGGAGTGGAATATTTCTTTTTTTCTGCAGCAGCAGGAAATTGCCGCCAAGAATCAAGAGCATGCCGGTCACGGCGGTTCCGCTCCATCGATACCCTTCCCAGATCGTGGAGATGGCGAGGGCGACGAGCGGAAAAAGCAGGGTGGCATAGGCGGCCCGGTCGGCGCCGATGTTGCCGATCAGCGACAGATAGCAGCCAAAGGCGACTATCGAGCCGAATACGGCGAGATAGAGGAGCGAAAGGGTGTATGCGGGGGTTGTTTCAAAGATAAACGGCTTGCCGCTCAGCCAGGCGGCGGCAAGCATCAGCAGGGCGCCATAGCCCATGCCGAAGGCGTTTGTCTGGAGGATGGGCAGGCCATTTTTCTGGTTACGGGCCGAGAGGATATTGCCGAGGGAGGCAAAATAGGTGGCGAGCAGGCACAGGCCGATGCCGATGACCCCGTGCTGCTGGAGCGAAAACGATGCTATCTCGGGTCTGAAGACCAGGTAAATGCCGATCAGGCCGAAAATTCCTCCGGCGAATACCTTCCGGTCCAGTGGGGCGTGGAGGAAAATGGCGCCATTGACCATGTTCATCAGTTGAATCGTCGAAAAGATGACCGCAGCAAGGCCGCTGGTGATCTGCAGTTCCGCCAGATAGAAGAGCAGGTAGTTGAGAGAGAACAGCAGTGTTCCCTGCAGCAGCATGTAGCCATGCTCAATCGCGGAGAACCGCATCGGAATCCGGCGGAGCATGCACCAGATCAGCAACAGGACGGCTGCCAGACTGAAGCGGTAGCCGACCGAAAGCATCGGGTCGACCGTTCCGAGTTGCAGTTTGATGGCGATCCAGGTTGACCCCCAGATAACCACCGTCGCGCAATAAAAGAAGATGTTGACCATGAAGTATTTCCTGTGTCGGAATCGGTAGTCAGCAAACGGCGCCCCGCCGGCCTGAGCCTGACCGGAGAACGCAGCCTGCCCCACCATGATGGTAAATAACAGATTCAGGTGCCGAAATAAATGACAGGTGCGGATCTGGTCGCATCCCGTCATTCCCGGGATTGCCGGCTGCGGGCCAAGTCCGGTCGTGGTCGTGGACGCAGAGCCCCGTTCTACCGGTCTGTCGTCTGCTCCTTGAGCGTCCGGTTATGGTCAACCTGCTGGTCGGCAACGACCCGGGCCTTGTCGATGGGGGTTTTGATCGCCTCCACTGCCGCTTTCGCGGTCCGTTCATTCTGCTTGTCGATCGCGCTTTGTTCCTTTGTTCCCTCATCCCCGGAACACCCGGCGAGAAGGAGAAAACTGGCGACAACAAGGGGGAGCGAGATGCGAAGAATCATAGATTGCCTCCATGGGTGAAATGACGGGATCAACCGACGCAATGTCAATGTGCTGGCGGATTGTTGGAAACAGGTCAAGGCATCGGCGCTGATGGGCCGGCGGTGCCGAGACGGATGTGCTGGCGGAAAAATGGCCGGTACTCATCCTGGCGGTGACTGACGTACAGGATCGTGCTGATCCGGTTGGCGGCGATCTGCTCCAGAAACTGCAGGAGCCCGGCACGATTGTGGCCATCGAGGCCTTGCGTCGGCTCATCGAGGATCAGCAGCCGTGGCAGTTTGATCAGGGCGCGGGCGATCAGGACCAGACGCTGCTCGGCGAAGCTCAGGCGGCGGAAGGGTTGCGAGGCCCTGCCGGCCAGACCTGTCCACTCCAGCCACTGCATGGCCCGTTGTTCCTGGACGCCGGTCGGCCTCCGGTACAGCCCGATAGAGTCGAAGAGGCCGGACAGCACGACCTGTCTCGTCGTGCCGGGGGCGCGATAGTTGCGGTGGAGGTCGGGTGAAACGATGCCCATGTCCCGCTTCAGTTCCCATATCGACTCGCCGCTGCCGCGCTGGATCCCGAAGATGCGGAGATCGTTGGCATAGCATTTGGGATTATCGCCGGTAATCATGTGCAGCAGGGTCGATTTACCGCTGCCGTTCGGTCCGGTGACGAGGGTATGGCAGCCGGTATCGATGCGGAGGTCGAGGTGTTCGAACAGCAGGTGCTGACCGTACCGGGCAAAACCGTCCTTGAGGTTGACCAGTTCCTCAGCGGGATTGCCGGGGGGTGTCGGTGTCACCCCAAGCGTATCGAGAACGGCCTGGAAAGCGCCTTTGGCCGCCGATTGAACCGTGTCGATCTGGTTTATGACATCTTCCCTTTTGCCCTGCGCCACGATCCTGCCCTGGTGAAGGATGGCCAGATGGCTGCACCAGGCGGGAATGTCCTCCGAGTTGTTGACCGTGACGAGCACCTGGACCTGATGCCGGTGCAGCGCGGCGAGGGCCTTGTCCAACTCGAGGCACCCGGCCTGATCGAGGCCGTCGTAGGGATTCTGGAGAAGGAGGTGCCTGGCGCCCTTCAGGATTTCTCGGAGGAGGATCAGCTTGCGGCTCTGCCCGGAACTGAGCTGGCGGTAGCCCTCGTTGAGCGAATCGGTCATCGCCAGGGCCGCCAGCAGCGGAGAGCGGTCGCTGCCCGGAGGCAGAAAGGCGATCGCCGGGGTCCCTGGGTCGAGATGATCGAGGAAATCGCTGTCGTCGTTACGGAGCTCGTTCTCGTAGATGTCCTGCTGGATTTTAAAGGAGATGATCCCCGGGGCTTCCGGCAGCGACAGGACTTCCGCCGTCGGGGTGACATCACCGGTGAGAATGGCGAAAAACTCTTCTATCCCGGAATCGTTGGCGCCGTAAATGCACCAGGATTGGTCCGGCAGGGTCGAGAAATCGGTGATTTTTAAGGATGGAGAACTGAGATTGCTGATCTGCATGAGAAAAAATTCCGTTTGGGTCCATTGCCATAGTCGCCTACCATGGCGAGGGAGCGGCCGGAATCGCATCAGGACACGTTGTGGAGAAGATAGCACAGCGGAATGATCCCGTCCATCATTGCGCAGGGTCCGAACGCAATGAACCTGTCCGGAGTCGGGTCGAGTGTGGCGCGACCGCCGGACAGGTCCCGGGGCTGACCTTATTTGAAGGTATCAGCGAGGAACTCGGTGAACCGGCGCCACGATTTAAGGTCGGCATCCTCACGGTAGCGATCGCTGCCGAAGACCGTGAAGGCATGCGGTGCGCCGCTGTAGGTTATCATTTCGTGGGGAATACGGTTCTTTTCCAGTTCCTGGGCGAGAACAGCGAAATCCTGCATCGAGACGCTTGCATCGGCGGTGCCGTGGAGGACCAGGATGTGCCCCCTGGTCTTGCCGTAGTTCTGACCTTCGGGGGTGGTCAGGCCGCCGTGAAAGGAGACGAAGCCGAGCAGGTCGGCCCCGGAGCGGGCCATTTCCAGGACGGCGGCGCCGCCGAAGCAGTAGCCGGCGGCAACGACCTTGGCGCCGGTGATGCCGTTTTCCCTGGCGGCGTTGAGTCCGGCATCAAGCAGAACCCGCATTTTCTCCCGGTCTTGATAGAGCTCCCCGGTCAGTCGTTGCCGGTCGGCCATCGCCGTCGGCCGGATACCGGCCCCGAACAGATCGACGGCAAAGGCGTTGTACCCGAGCTGGGCCAGCATTTCGGCCCGTTTGATTTCGTAATCGGTCAGACCGTCCCAGTCATGGATCAGCAGGACCAGCGGCGCCGCGGCGGAGGGGCCGGCAAGGTAGCCTTCATAGGTGGCGCCGTTGACCGAATAGACAACCTTTTTCCCGGTCGCCGCCGAGCTGAGGGTTGCAGTGCAGAGTAGGAGCAGCAGAACGAGTAAGGATCGCATGGTGGACCTCCTTGTCTTGAAATCGAGTAATGAGCGGGGCCGGACGCATTCCCGGCGATCGGGGATCAGGGCTCGAGACCGGTGTCAGGCCCGCCGATGGATGTGGAGACCCAGGCAACGGTCCTCCCTGTCTCTGCAACGATAAGTGTCGCCGATGGGAAAATCAATGCGGGCGGATGGTGGAGAATGCCTCATGGCCGGGGCTGCATGCCGGCGGCCCGGCGGAATATCAGAGGTTGCCGGTGGCGAGGCGCAGCTGTTCGTTCGCCAGGCGGCCATCGATATAAAGTGCCAGGGCGGAGATCGCCCGGTCGCAGGTCGTGAACACCGGGACCCCGTTGTCGGCGAGACTGTCGCGCAGGGGGTTGTACATCCGACCGCCATCGACGACGGTGACGATCGGTTTGTCGCTGCGGCCGACCAGATCGATCATCATCTCCCGGATACTGCCGGGGGCTTCCATGTCGTAAGGCGATTGCCCGCCGCCGGCGAGGGTGCGGGTCGACGGGGAGAGGGGATCGAGGCCGATCACCACCCCGTCGACACCTTCGTCCTCCACCAGGGCCTCGGCGATCCCGACATGGGTCTCGTCGTCGGCGGCCGGGGTGATATCGAGGGGGTTGCGCAGTGTGACCAGTGGCGTCAGCCCCTTGCGCTCGATGATGGCGGCGATTCTCTTCTCTGTGGTTGCCGAGAAGCGGGCCAGCTGCATGTGGTAATCGTCCGAGTCGATCGAATCGGCCATGCCGACGGCCTCGAAGCCGGCGCCGCTGGCCGCCGCCAGCCGGTTGCCGGCGATCTTTTTACCGTGCAGGTTCTCGGCGAGCAGGAACAGATCCTGGAACTCGGTGAAGTTGGCGGCGACCATCGCCCCGGCCTGGCGGACGCAGTTTTCACAGACCACATAGTCGCCGGCGAGGGAGGCCGTGTGGCTGCTGGTGGCGGCCTTGCCCTCCGGGGTCCGGCCGGCCTTGTAAAAGACGATCTCCTTGCCGGCCAGCACCGCCTCGCGGACGGCCCGGCAGAAGTGGAGCCCGTCGAGCTCCTGGAACCCTTCGGCGTAGACGGCGATGACATCGACTTCGTTCGAACCCTTGAAGTAGTACAGCATGTCGCCGAGGCTGAGGTCGGTCTGGTTGCCCATCGAGATCATGTAGGCCGGCCGCAGCTCCGGACACTGGTGGCTGCGGTTGAGCATGAAGGCCCCGCTCTGACTCACCAGGGCGGCGCGGCGGAAGGAGGTGCCCCGCTCCTTCGGCAGTTTCGCCTCGGGGATGAACCAGGTGTCGTAGCGGCCGGGGCGGGAGATGATCCCCATGCTGTTGGCCCCGAGAAAAACGGGGCCGCCGTGATCACGGCCATGGCGGGCGTGAATGGCGGCGACGACCTGTTCGGCCCGCTCCCGGCTGTTCATCGTCTCCCCCATCGCCCCGGGGATCAGCAGGACGCTGTCGGCGGCGTCGAGAGCGATGATCTCCGTTATCAGCGCCGGCACCCCGGTGGCGTTGATGGCGACGACCAGGAGATCGATTTTTTTCTCGAGCCTGGCGAGCGAGGGAATGCAGGGGATCGCGGCGATCGTCTCCTCCTTGTCATGGATGATCACGAGGTTTTGCGGGTTGAAACCGGCGGCGATGATGTTGTCGACGATGATCCGGCCGAAGTTGTGACGGGAGGCCGAAACCCCGATGATGCCGATGGTGGTGGGATGCAGCAGGTTGTCGATTTTGGTGATCGGCCGCTGCGATACGGCCGCCTTGTCCTGTGAGAAGCGGCACATGCCGTCGAGGGGGACCATCAGGAAATCGGTGAAGGCGAAGGGGTTGATCTCCAGCTCCTCGATGACGAACGGGGTGTCCGGGCTTTTGGGGGAGTAGTAATTGGCCATCGCGATGAACGAGGCAAAGCATTCGATCAACTGATCGTCGGTGACGATCCGCCGCTGCCCCCGGGTGAGACCGGCCATCTTGCGGTAGGCAATGGTCCGGGTGAACAGATTGAAAAAGGAGAGGCCATCGTGCATGGCGGTCGAGGCGGTCACCACCGCCTGTCCTTTGCGGAACCGGCTGGCGTAGAGTTCGGTATCGGTTCCCCCCAGACCGGCACTGATGATCATGCCGAACTCGCGGGAACGGCGCAGCCCGACGATCAGTTCGTTGCCGAAGGCATTGGAATCCGGCGGCATGTACTGGACCTGGAGGATCCCGAGAAGATCGCGGCTGATTGCGGCAAGCAGACGCTCGCCGTCGAGCTGGGCGTAGGCCGCGGGGGCCGATTCCGGGTGCTGCCGGATCAGCCTGGCGTAGTTGTCCGGCACCTCATGGAGTATCCGTCTGCTCGCGGAGCGAATGGCATGCGGTGAATTGTCGACGATCCGGACGCCGCCGACGTCGGTCTTGTGGATGATGGTCGGCGAGACGATCTTGAGCACCGACCTTCCGCCCGGCAGGGCGGTCAGATCTTCATCGCTCAGGTGGGCGCCGCGAGGGATAAACCGCGCCCTGGGCGCCGTCTCCGCCCCGGAACTGGATAGCAGCCGGTAGACTTCGTATTCAAAGAGAAAGTTGCGGCCCTCCTGCCCCGCCTCTTGGAACAGGCTGGTGATGACATCGAACTGGATGAGTGGGTTCATCGGGGGCGGCTGATGGTCAGGGATTGACCCGGTGGTAGGTGATGACGGTGAACGGTTGCGATCCGAGGTGTTGTTCACGCGTTGTCTCCTGAAAGATCTGCGGATCGAATTCGGGGAAAAAGGTGTCGCCGTCGACGACCTGATCGATGACCGAGAGGATGATCCCGGTCGCCAGCGACAGGGCCTTCCTGAAGATCTGGGCGCCACCGATGATGAACACCCGCGGTTGGCCGGCGCAGTGGGCAAGGGCGCGCTCGAGCGTCGGCACAACCACTACACCGGGCGGAGCGAAATCGGGGTTCCGGCTGAGGACGATGTTTTCCCGGCCCGGCAGAGCGCCGTTCGACAGGGAGTCGAAGGTCCTTCTGCCCATGATGATCGGGTGGCCCATCGTCGTGGCCTTGAAGAAACCGAGCTCTTCCGGGATATGCCATGGGATTGCGCCGTTCTTGCCGATAGTCCGGTTGGCGGCCATGACGGCGATGAGCAGAATATCCATGACGAGATGCCTGGGAGAGAAGGAAATTATATTGAATAACGATGGTTTCCTATTTATTGCTACCAAATTATACCTGCTTCCGGGTATGAATACAACCAACAGGAACGGGTTCGGGGGGTGACGATCCGACTGGCCGGCCCGGTCCGAACGCGATAGCAGGCTGAAAACCGAAGGAGGGGATGGATGACCGCGATGTCGGGGATGAAGAGATCGTGCGTGGCGTAAATGGGGGGACGGGGCGTTCACTTGCCTTTATCCACCTCCTGATGGTGATCTGTGCCGCCCTGGTCTCGACCTCGTTTACGGTCGGGGCGGCGATCGCCGCCGGCCTCGATCCGGCGGTCCTGACCCTGGTCCGTTTCCTGGTCGCCACCGCCATGCTCGGCCCGTATGTGGCGCTGCGGCACGGGACGCAGTTTTCGTGGTCGCTGTTCGGTCGCGCCGCTCTGATCAGCCTGTGCCTGGTAATCTTTTTCTGGTGCATGTTCCTCGCCCTCCGCTACACCACCGCCCTCAATACCAGCGTCATCTTCACCCTCGTCCCCTCGATTGCCGGGATCTATGCCGTTTTCCTGGTCCGGGAGCGGCTGGCGGCGCGGCAGCTCGCCGCCCTCGCCGTCGGCATGATCGGGGCGGTATGGGTGATCTTCAGGGGTGATCCGGCCCTGCTGCTGGCGATGGCCTGGAACCGCGGCGACGTCATCTTCTTCGGCGGCTGCCTGGCGATGGGGCTGTACACCCCCCTGGTGCGGCGGCTGCACCGGGGCGAAGCGATGGTGGTGCTGACCTTCTGGATCCTCGTCACCGGCAGCCTCTGGCTCCTGCTCCTGACCGCCGGCCGCCTGCCCCAGGTTCCCTGGGCCGAAGTGCCGCTCATGGTCTGGGCCGGAATCGCCTATCTCGCCCTCTTTACGACGGTGATCTCCTTTTTCCTCACCCAGTATGCCATCCCCATTATCGGCCCGACCCGGGTCATGGCCTATTCCTACTGCTATCCGGGAATGGTGGTGATCCTCGACCTGGTCTTCGGCCACGGCCTGCCCGATCTCATGGTCCTGCCGGGGGTCGTCATCGTGATCGCCGCGATGCTGGTCCTGCAGTACGATCGCGCCGGGCGCTGAACCTGCCCGATCGTGCCGCCGCCTCTCAGGGGATGAGGGGATAGCGGTTTTCCACGGTATGGATGGCGCCCTGCGGCGTCAGGCGGCTCGAGTAGAGGATGAACTCCTCCACCGGGATTTCTTCGGTGATGAAGGCGGCGTGGGCGGCGGCAAACTTCCTGTCGCCGGCGGCCGGGGTCTTGATCCGGGCGATGGTGATATGGGGCGAATAGCTGCGCGTTTCGCCAATGATGCCGCAGGGGACCAGACTGGCCTCGATCAGACCTTGGAGCCGGTGGAGCAGGGGCTGGGGCCGGACCCCGGCCCAGATGATCCGGGCCGGTCCCCGCGGCGGGAAACAGCCGATGCCCTGAATTGTGATCGCAAAGGGCGGTGCGGCGATGGCGGCCAGGGCCTGCCGGATCGGCTGGAGCCGCTGGTCATCGACTGCGCCGATGAAGGTCAGGGTAAGGTGGAGCTGGTGAGCCGGGACCGCACGGGCGCCGGGCACCTGCCGACCCAGCTGGTGCAGGCGGTCCTGGATCGCCGTCGGGATATCGACGGCGGTGAACAGTCGTGTCATCGGGGATCCTCCTCCGGGCTGGGATTGTCTTCGGCGAGCTGGAGGATGGCCTGGTTGGCGATGATCAGGCCGAAGATCCCGGTCAGGGTCGGCAGGCTGCCCAGCACCCGCCGGCGGCGGCCGCGCTGGTCGAAGGGCGAGACCTCCGGATAGACCCCGTCCTCCGGTTCCTGGTAGTCGAAATCGATGTCCTCGGTCGAAAAGACACAGTGGATGCCGCGGCCGACCCCGCTCTTCTTCAGCTTCTTGCGCAGGCGCCGGGCCAGGGGACATTTGCGGGTATCGAACAGGTCGGCCTGGCGGATCTGCAGCGGATCGGCACGCAGGGCCGCCCCCATCGACGAGATCACCGGGATGCCGCGGCCGTAGGCCGCTGTCAGCAGCTGGGCCTTGGGATTGAGGGAGTCGATGGCATCGACCAGCAGGTCCGGCGGCGGCGCGAGGATCTCCTCGGCGGTCCGGTCGTCGGCAAAGAGCGGCAGGGCCTCGACCCGGCAGTCGGGATTGATGGCGAGCACCCGCTCCCGCGCCACCTCGGTTTTGAGGCGGCCGATGGTCGAGGTCAGGGCGAGGATCTGGCGGTTGAGATTGGACGGCTGCACGGTATCGAAATCGACCAGGCGGAGCCGGCCGATCCCGGCCCGGGCCAGGGCCTCGACAACGTGGCCGCCGACGGCGCCGAGGCCGACGACGGTGACGAAGCGACACTGCAGCCGGTCGAACCGTTCCTCACCGAGGAAGCAGCGAATCCGCGTAAATCTCTCCATTGTTCCAGATCCGGTGAATGAAATTCTCAAGGTCAATCTGCCGCAACTCGGCCGCCTCCCGGTACAGGGCGAGGATGTTCGCCGGTTCGTTGAGCGGCGGTGTTGCCGCCGTTTTCAAGGCGAACGGCAGCTGGTCGGGGGCATCGGTTTCCAGCAGGATGCGGTGGAGCGGGGTGGCGACAAAGACCCGGCGCAACCGCTCCCGTTTGGGGTCGGTCAGTCCGGCCGAGAAAGAGAGCCAACAACCGAGCCTGACCAACCGCTGCATGATCTCGCTCGAGCCGCTGAACGAGTGGATCATGGTTGGCGGCAGCGCAGCGATTTTCGCCTGGTGTTCCAGTATTTCGCGCAACCGGCCCCAGCAGCCGAGACAGTGGAGCGACAGCGGCCGCTTGAGCCGTGTTGCCAGTTGCAGCTGGCGGGAGAAGATCTCCTCCTGCCGCTCCATCGCCACCGGGCATTTCCGGTCCAGCCCGATTTCGCCGATGCCGCACCGGCTGGTTTCCAGGATCATCGTCAGCCGCTTCTCCCAACCGGCACTCGCCGTCCCGGCATGCCAGGGATGGATGCCGACAAAGGGGATGACCGCCGCCGAAATTGAGGCGAGACCGAGCACCTCCGCCCAGTCCGCCTCCGCGGTGGCGTTGCAGAACATCCGGGCGACCCCGGCCGCCGCCGCCCGGGCGAGGACGTCGTTGCGGATCGCGGCCAGACGGGGATCCTGCAGGTGCAGGTGGCTGTCGAGGCAGTGGCGGCCGACCATGTCATTCATTCCACGAGAACAGGGTGGCGGCAATCACCAGGGCGACGACGGTGCCCAGCAGCAGGATCCCGCACTCGAAGTGGACGTCGGCAAAAGTTCCGCCCTCGTTCATGACCCGACGGGCGGCGGTGAGGAGGTGGGTCAGGGGCAACAGCCGCGACAGGTCGTTGACCCAGGCCGGTGATCCCTCGAGCGAGAACCAGACCTCGGAGAGGAACATCATCGGCCAGGTGATGAAGTTCAGCACCCCGCTGGCGAACTCCTCGCTCGTCCCGCGGGCCGCGAGAATCAGGCCGATGGAGCAGAGATTGAGTCCGCCGAGGGCAAAGATCGCAAAGAGCAGCAGCAGTGAGCCGCGAACCTGGAAATGGAACAGCAGATCGGCGCCGATCCAGACGACGCAGAGGGTGAAGAGGATCAGACAGATGCGGGAGAACATCTGGGCGCTGAGGTATTCGAGGGCGGTCAGGGGGGTGGCTCGCAGCCGCTTCAGCGCCCCGTTCTTGCGGTAACGGACGATGACGTAGCCGACGCCCCACAGCGCCGAGAACATCATGTTCATCGCCAGAATGCCGGGCATCAGCCAGTCGATGTAGCGGATCTGCCCGCCTCTGGTGACGCCTTTTTCCGGAACGGGCCTGCCGATCATGAACGAGGCGAGGTAGATCCGTTCGGCGAGGGACCCGTCGGGGGAGGAGTCGTTGAGCCAGTAGGCGTGGGTCGGCGACGTCGCGTCGATCAGCAGCGAGATCTGGTGGCGGCTGAGGCGGGTCTCGCCGTCCGCTTTGTCGGCGACCGGGACGAGGATGATATGGCGGTCGGAGCGGAAGGCATCCGGCATCGAGGTTACCGAAGATACCGACAGCGCGGCCTCGGGGGGGAAGACCCCGACCTTGAACTGCTTGAATTCCCGGCCATTGAAGATGATGCCGAAACCGACGATGATCAGGAAGGGGAAGGCGAAATTCCAGCCGAAGGAGGCCCGATCGCGGAAGAATTCGGCATTTCTGGCGACAAAGATCGCCCACATGCGGTGAAGGTTCATTGGTGTGTGCGGTACTGCTGGAGGTTCTGGCTCGGAAGCGTCATCATTCACGCAGCCTCTTGCCGGTAAGATGGAGGAAGACGTCCTCGAGGTTGGGCGAGTGGATAAAGATCCCCCGCAGGTCGATGTCCATCTCCATCAGGGCCTGCAGGCCCTGATGAATCTCGTCGAGGTGAATGACAAGGGTCGCCTCGTCCCGCTCTTCGACAGCGAACGGGAGCGAAGGGGGAATCCGGGTGGACGCGGTCTTCGGCAGGATGATCGAGTTCATTCCGCCGTACTGCCGGATCAGTTCGGCGGGCGAGCCGGCGGCGATGATCAGTCCCTGGTCGACGATGGCGATCTTATCGCAGAGATATTCCGCTTCTTCCATCGAGTGGGTGGTGAGGATCAGAGTCCGACCCTCGGCCTTGAACTGGCCGACGATATCCCAGAGATTGCGGCGGGCCTGGGGGTCGAGGCCGGTCGACGGTTCGTCGAGGAAGATCAGCCGGGGCTGGTTGAGCAGGGCCAGGGCCAGCATCAGGCGCTGGGTCTGGCCGCCGGACAGCCTGTCGTTGCGGCGCTGTCGGATGTCGGCGAGGTCGCAGCGGTCGATGATCTCTTCAAGGTCGGCGGGACGGTGGTAGAGCCTGGCGAACGTTTTCAGGGTCTCCTCGACGGAGAGGAAGTTGAGCAGCGAGGTATGCTGGAACTGGATGCCGACCTCCTCCCGGAAACTTGCGGTGCGGCGATGGCCGTCAAAGAGGACCTCACCGCTGGTTGGTTTGATGATGTCTTCGATGATTTCGAGGGTGGTGGTCTTGCCGGCCCCGTTCGGCCCGAGGAGACCGAAACAGATGCCGGGTTCGACGTGGAAGGAGATATCCCGCACGGCCTCGACGGCACCGTAGCGCTTGCGGAGATGGAGGACCTCGAGGATGGGATGCATGCAGACACCGGAGAAGTGGTTTGCGGACGAACCGGGCAGAGTCTGGGATACGGGCCCTGGACAGACGGTATTGACTGTACCATATCTGGGAGCGGACATAAACCGCGAGTGTTGATGGAGGCCGGAGAACGAAGCCCCGCCGGTTGCAGGCAAAACCTCCTTGACATGCAATCGATAATTACATACATTTAGTAATAATTCCTAAAAAGGGGGCGTGATGCAGCTACGTATGACCAACCAGCGGGAGATTATTCTCACTGAGTTGAAAAAAAGCGGCAGCCATCTGAGCGCCGATGAGCTCTATGAGCGGGTCCGTCGCATCATTCCGCGATTGAGCCTGGCAACCGTCTACCGCAATCTTGAAATTCTCTCAAATCTCCATCTGATCGCCAAACTGGAGGTCGGTGGACGGCAGAAACGCTTTGACTATGATGTCAGCGATCATGATCATATCTACTGTATCGTCTGCCATCGGGTTGATAATATCGAGTTGAACAGGGAGCAGGTATCGACTGTTGCCGCAGAGGGGCGGCAGGGGTATACTGTGACCGGATATCGTCTCGAATTTGCTGGGATATGCCCAGAATGTCAGAAAAAAATGAACAAGGAAATGAACAAGGAGACCAACGAATGAACTGTGGATGCGGATGTGCATGCAGCGGCAATGCCAATACACTCTCGGATGAACATAAACAGATCCTGGCCGCGATGGAGAAATGCGGCGGTCCGTGTGGTACCAAAGATATCGCAGCCGCCACCGGCTATGAAACGAAGAGTCTCAGTGCCAAGATCGCCGATCTCAAGAAGCAGGGCTATGTCGATAGTCCTGTCCGCTGCAAATACGGTATCACCGATCAGGGGCGCACTGTCCTGAAATCCTGATCCTGGCGCCGTCATGATGTGTAGAGGCCCCGTACGCTCCGGCGTATGGGGCCTCTCGTGTTTGCGGGGACGACCATCAGGCGCGCATCATCTGTCGGAGGACGTAGGGCAGGATACCGCCGTGTCGGTAATACAGAACATCAATCTCAGTATCGAGACGGCAGATCGTCGGGAAGATGATTTCCCTGCCGTCGGCCTTGCGGGCGGTGACTGTGATGGTCGAGCGGGGCGACAGGTTCGTCAATCCGGAGAAGGAATAGATCTCGGTGCCGTTCAGGCCGAGGCTGTCGGCGCTTTCTCCCTCTTGAAAGACCAGCGGCAGAACCCCCATCCCCACCAGGTTGTTGCGATGGATCCGTTCGTAGGATTCGGCGATGACCATTCTGATCCCGAGCAGCCTGGTGCCCTTGGCCGCCCAGTCGCGGGAGGACCCGGTGCCGTACTCCCTGCCGGCGAGAACAAGCAGGGGGACCCCTTCGGCCTGGTAGCGCATCGCCGCTTCATGGATGAAGACGATGTCATTCTCCGGAAATTTGCGGGTGAAACCGCCTTCCTTCCCTCCGGCCAGCAGGTTTTTGATCCGGATATTGGCGAAGGTCCCCCGGATCATGACCTCGTGGTTGCCGCGCCGGGACCCATAGGAGTTGAAGTGGTCCGGGGAAATCCCCTGCGCGACGAGATGCAGCCCGGCGGGATAGCGTTCGGCGATGGTTCCGGCCGGGGAGATATGATCGGTGGTCACCGTGTCGCCGAGACGGACCAGGACCCTGGCGCCGGCGATGTCGACCGGGGGGGAGGGGTCCGGGGTGAGGCCGTCGAAATAGGGAGGTCTCCTGATATAAGCGGAATCAGGCTGCCACGGATAGGTGGTGCTTTCCTCCGCCGGCAGCTTCTGCCAGAATGCATCGCCATCGAAAATGTGCCGGTATTCGCTGGCATAGGCCTCGCTGGTGACGTGGGAGGCGATCAATGCCTCGATTTCGGCGGTGGAAGGCCAGAGTTGTGACAGGAACACCGGTTGTCCGTTGGGGTCGCAGTCGAGGGGCTCGGTTTCGAGATCGATATCGATCCTGCCGGCGATGGCAAACGCCACGACCAGCAGCGGCGAGGCGAGAAAATTGCTTCTGACCCGTTGGTGGATCCGCGCCTCGAAATTGCGGTTGCCGGAGAGCACCGCCGCCACGTTCATCCCGTGCTGTTCGATCAAGCTCTCGATTGCCGGGTGCAGAGGGCCGCTGTTGCCGATGCAGGTCGTGCAGCCGAAGGCGGCAAGATGGAAGCCGAGGGCCTGGAGATAGGGGGTGAGGCCGGCGGCATCGAGATACCTGACCACGACCTTCGATCCTGGGGCAAAGGAGGTCTTGACATAGGTCGGGACCTTCAGTCCGCGCCGTACCGCATTCCGCGCCAGAAGGCCGGCGCCGATGAGGACAAAGGGATTGGAGGTGTTGGTGCAGGAGGTGATGGCGGCGATGACGACACTGCCGTCACTGATTCGCACCGGGGCGCCGTTGATCTCGCAGGCGAATTCCCGGCGGTGTACCGTAAGGCACTCGCTGCTTTGCGGTTCGCTGCAGCCCGACTCCTGCTGAAAGGTCAGAATCTCCGGCACTTTGACGTCCCGCTCGTAGCTGCAACCGAGGATGCCGGCAAAGGTCGATTTCATCGCCGCAAGGGGGACACGATCCTGCGGTCGAGCCGGTCCGGCGAGGCAGGGGGTGATCGTCGTGAGGTCGAAATCGATGATGTCGGTGTACTCCCGCTGACCATCGGCTCCCAGGTACAACAGACCGTTGGCCCGGGCGTAGGCCTCGGTGATATCGGCCTGGAGACCGCGGTTGGTGAGGCGGAGATAGTCGATGGTCCGACCGTCGATCGGAAAGTAACCGAGGGTGGCGCCGAATTCGGGGGTCATGTTGGCGATCGTGGCCCGGTCGGGGACCGTGAGGTTGGCCAGTCCGGGGCCGAAGAATTCGACGAATTTCTCGACGACATGGTACTGCCGCAGGCGCTGGGTCAGGGTGAGAACGATGTCGGTGGCGGTGACCCCGGCATTCGGGCGGCCGAGCAGTCTGACCCCGATGACTTCGGGGATGGACATCGAATACGGTTGGCCGAGCATGACCGCCTCGGCCTCGATGCCGCCGACCCCCCAGGCCATGACGCCGATGCCGTTGATCATCGGGGTGTGCGAGTCGAGACCGACGGCGGTGTCGGGGTAGAGCAGGCGGTAGTTTTCCCGCTGTTCGGCGATGACCACCCGGCCGAGGTGTTCGAGATTGACCTGGTGGCAGATTCCCGAGTTCGGCGGGACCACGTTGAAGTTGGCGAAATTCTTCTGTGCCCACTTCAGCAGGGCGTAGCGTTCGCCGTTGCGTTCGTATTCCCTGGCGACATTGGTGCCGAGGCTGTCGACGGTGCCGGAGCAATCGATCTGGACACTGTGATCGACGACCAGTTCCACCGGCACCTGGGGGTTGACCCGTCGCGGCTCCCCGCCGAGAGCGCGGACGGCATCGCGCATCGCCGCGAGATCGACCACCGCCGGCACGCCGGTAAAGTCCTGCATCAGCACCCGTGCCGGGTGATAGGCGATCTCGACCGGTTGCCGGTAGGTTTTCCGCCAGTTGGTGATCGCCGCCAGGTCCTGGTCGGAGACGATGACGCCGTCATGGCGGCGCAGCAGGTTTTCGACGAGGATCCGGATGGAGAAGGGCAGTCGGTCGATGCTGCCGAAGCCGAGGCCGGATAATTCCGGCAACGCATGGTAGCGATAGGATGTACCGTTGATGAGAAGGTCTTTGAGAAGGGCTGGGTAGGACATATCCGCTCCGTCAGAAGGTTGGTTGGAAGGTTTGCAGGGACAGGGGAAGAGCTCACGGTATGGAAAAATGGCGGTAAAGTCGTGCCTTGGCCGTTCCGCCTGCTGTCTTCAAGTGTACTGGAATTTTGACAGCACGACAGGGAAAAGAGTGTGGAGTGGAGAAAAAACCTGAAAATGTGGTATGTTGAAACGAAAACAACAATGGCCTCTATCGCCGATATGGAAACGGGAATGGAAAGATGAAGACGGTTCTTCGCAAGAGCGCGGTGCAGATCCTCCTCGGTCTGGTTGTCGCACTGACGCTGTTTCTGCCTGGCCTGCTGTTCAACCTGTTCGCCGAAACGCCGCTGACCTGGTTTGAGTTGAAATATCTGTGGATGTTCTGGGCCTTCGGGATCGTCCTCTGCGCCTGCCCCAGTTTCCGGCTGTCGGCGACGGTCCTGACCGGCCTGGCGGTCCTTGAACTGACCCAGTTCGCCAGCCTCGCCTTTACCCACGAATACATCACGCCCTTTTCCATTGGCCTGATGCTGATCGAATACCTCGATGTCGCCGAATCGACGGTCGCCAACAGCGTCCATTTTCTGCATGTGCCGCTTGTCGTGCTGCTGCCCTATCTCCTCTGTCTCGAGATCCTGCGCCGGACCTGGAGCTTTTCCTTCAAAAGCCGCTGGTTTCTGATCTTCGTGATTGCCTTCCTCGCCTTTCCTCTGGTCCGGATCAAGACCCACACCGACCGTGACGATTTCGTCAATTTTTTCCCGACGGCCAGAAATCCCACCCTCGTCAACACCCTCAACTCCTACTCGCTCTACTTTGGCGTGCTGTTGCCGGAGAGTCTGTTCGGGGGGACGGTCAAGCATCAATTCCCGGAGTATGAGATCCGCGAGACCGATATCCCGCCATCGCCGCTGACGGTCGTCCTGGTGATGGGGGAGAGCCTGACGCCGAACCATATGTCACTGTATGGCTATGGGCGCAAGACGACGCCGTTTCTCGAGGAGATGGCCGGCGATCCCGATTTTGTCCACCGCAAGGGCTACGCCGCCGCCAACGCCACCCGCGCGGCCCTGCCGATGTTCTATACGCTGCAGTACCATCCGCTCGACGAAAACCGGCTCAGGCGCCAGGATTCCAACCTCTTCCTGCTGGCGAAACAACACGGTTTCAGGACCTGGTATCTTTCCGCCCAGAACAGCAATTGTCTCAATGGCGTCAACCTCGATTCGATCGATGTCATGATCACCGCCGACACGGAGCCGGAGCTGTTCGAGCGGGAAAAGGACGAAGGGTTGCTGCAGCTGGTGCGGAAGGTGCCGGCCGGCGGCAAAAATTTCATTGTCGTCCACCAGCGCAATGTCCATCTTCCCTACCAGGCCAATATCGAACACCGGCCGGCGTTCCACCGCTTTCCGACCGAAGATCTTCCCTTCGAGGAATCGACCATCAACGCCTACGACAATGCCGTTCTCTATGCCGACGACCTGTATCGGCAGCTGCTCCGGGAATTGCGGGAGAAGACGGAAGGCCCGCTCTATGTCGTCATGACCTCCGATCACGGTGAGAATCTGGGGGAAAACGGCCACTGGGGCCACGACCGGCTCGACCTGGTGTCGGCGGTGGTGCCGATCATGTTCTATGCCAGGGGCGGCGACGGCCGGTACCTCCGGGAGATGCGGGAGCATCCGCCCGGCACTCATTACCAGTTGGGAAAAATGATTGCCCGGATGCTCGGTTATGACATCCGTAATCCGGCGGAAGAGGACGGGATTGTCTACGTCAACGGCGTCGCCTCATTGGGGCGCAGCGGCTATATGCGGTTTCGGGTGACGGACGACGGCGAGCGGCGGGACCTGCGGGTCATCCAGTCACCGTTTGCCGCCGTGGAGGGAGATAAGTCGGAGAAGGAATCAGGGACCTCTCAATCCATCCCCAGGTAGGCCTTCTGGACCAGCGGGTTTTTCTTCAGATTTTCGGCAGTGTCGCTGACGACGATCTCGCCGGTCTGCAGTACGTAGCCGCGATGGGCGATCGACAGGGCCATGAGGGCATTCTGCTCGACCAGGAGAATGGTCGTTCCCTTGTCGTTCAGGGTCTTGATGATATCGAAGATCAGTTCCACCAGTACCGGCGCCAATCCCATCGACGGCTCGTCGAGCATCAGGATGCCGGGATCGAGCATCAGACCGCGGGCGATCGCCAGCATCTGCTGCTCGCCGCCGGACAGGGTGCCGCCATACTGACTCAGCCGTTCCTTGAGCCGGGGAAAAAGGGAAAAGCCGTACTCCATCCGTTCCTGTATCAGCCGGTGATCGGTAACGGTGAAGGCGCCCATCTCCAGATTTTCCTTGACGGTCAGCTTGGGGAAGATGCCGCGGCCCTCCGGGACATGGCCGAGACCGGCGAGAACGATGGCATGCGGCTCCATCTTCGAGATATCCTTGCCGTACAGGGTGATGGCGCCGGCGCTGGGGTGCATCATCCCGGAGATGGTCCGCAGCGTCGTGCTCTTGCCGGCGCCGTTGGAGCCGATCAGGGAGACGATCTCGCCCTCATTGACCTCGACACTGATCCCCTTCAGGGCGTGGATATGGCCGTAATGACTGTGGACGTTGGCCAGCGAGAGGACGCTCATATCAGTTTTTCCTCGTGTTGGCCGGCGACCGCGCCGCGGCCGAGATAGGCCTCGATGACCCGCGGGTTGGAACGGATCTCGGCCGGAGTCCCCTCGGCGATTTTCTCGCCGTAATCCATGACGCAGATGTGTTCGGAGATGTTCATGACGACTCGCATGTCGTGTTCGATCAGGAGGATGGTGATGCCGCGATCGTCGCGGATGCTGCGGAACAGTCGGGTCACGTCCTCGGTCTCCTGGGGATTCATGCCGGCCGCCGGTTCATCGAGGAGCAGCAGGAGCGGATCGGCAGCCAGGGCCCTGGCGATCTCCAGCCGTCGCTGGGCCCCATAGGGCAGATTCTTCGCCAGTTCATTGCCGACTCCCCGGAGGCCGACGTACTGCATCAGCTTCACCGCCTTGTTTTCGGCCTCGGCCTCTTCCGCCTTGAATTTCCGGAGGTGGAGGAGGGTGGCGAGGGGCGACTGCCGCAGGTGGACGTGCATCCCGACCAGGATGTTTTCGACCACCGACATCTCGCCGAACAGGCGGATGTTCTGAAAGGTCCGGGAGATGCCGCGGGCGGCGATCTGGTCGGGGCGGAGTCCGACCAGAGAACGACCGTTGAAGTTGATTTCGCCCCCGTCCGGGCTGTAGATGCCGGTCAAGGTGTTGAAGAAGGTCGTCTTGCCGGCGCCGTTCGGGCCGATGATGCTGACGATCCGTCCCGGCTCCAGCTGGAAGTTGACCTTGTTGATAGCCGTCAGGCCGCCGAACACCTTCATGACATTGATTGTTTCAAGAAGCGCCATCTGCATTCCGTCCTATTGTTCAGTCACCGCTTCTTCCCCGGCGAGCCTGCGCTTTCTGCGCTTGGCCGGAATCAGCCCGCCCGGGCGGAAGATCATCATCAGGATCAGGATCAGGCCGAACAGCAGGCGCTGGTATTTGGCCGGATCGAGTTGGGTGGAGAGATCGCGCCAGGCGAAATTGATCAGCGGGATGACGGCGTCGCTCTGCCGCAGTTCGCTCAGGTACAGCGAGAAACCCTGCAGGATCTGGAGGTTCAGCAGCGTTACGGTCGCGGCCCCAAGGATCGCCCCCGGGATGCTCCCTGACCCGCCGAGAATGACCATCGTCAGCACCCCGATCGACTGCATGAAGGAGAAGGACTCGGGACTGATGAAGGTGCGGCTGGCGGCGAGCAGGACCCCCATGACCCCGGCGAACGATGCCCCCATGGCGAAGGCCGCCAGCTTCATCCGCACCAGGGGGATGCCCATGGCGATGGCGGCGGTCTCATCCTCGCGCACGGCCGTCCAGGCCCGGCCGATCTTCGAGTCATCGATCCTGCGGGTGACGAAGATGATGACGATGATCATCGCCAGGGCCAGAAAGTAGAACATGACGTTGTACATGTCGGCGATGCTGGCCTGATGGCCGATGAGGCTGCCGAAGACGTTGTTGAAACTGTCGACCAGGGGCTCGGGCATGGTGGGCCGCTGGATCGGGGTGATGCCCTGCGGGCCGTTGGTGAAGTTCAGCGGTTTATCGAGGTTGTTGGCCAGCACGCGGATGACCTCGCCGAACCCGAGGGTGACGATGGCGAGGTAGTCGCCGCGCAGCCGCAGGACCGGGAGACCAAGGAAAACCCCGGTAATCGCCGCGACGATGATCGCCAGAAACATGAAGAGATAGAAGGCGTCGCCCGGCAGCAGGAAGGGCAGATTCGACGGCTGGGTCCCCGGGGCGAAGTGGAGGACGTAAAACTGCTGCGAGCCGAAGAAGGCCCAGAGATAGGCGCCGACGGCATAAAAGGCGACATAGCCGAGATCGAGCAGGCCGGCGAAGCCGACGACGATATTGAGGCCGAGGGCGAGGGCGGCGAAGACGCAGATCTGGAAGATGACCTCGAGATAGAAGATGTTGCGGACCCCGACCACCGGAATGACCACCAGGGCCAAGAGGACGCCGGCGACGATCTTGAACCGGGTGTCGGCCTTGAAGTAGTAGAGGGAGAAGAACGAACTCACCAGGGCGAGAAAGGCGAGGCTCGAACGCGGCGTCGAGTAGACCAGGAACGTGCCGAGGAGGGTGTGGCCGATGATGATGGCACAGGGCCACAGGCCGTGGTTGAATCGGTCGAACAACTGCCTGAAACCGGTAGTGATCATGGCGTGCTCCCTCCTATGCCTTCTGGCCGACGTTTTCGCCCATCAGGCCCTGCGGCCGGAAGATCAGGACGAGGATCAGGATGCTGAAGGCGAAGATGTCCTTGTACTCCGAGCCGGCGGCGCCCATGGTGAAGACTCCCATGTAGGAACCGGCAAAGGTTTCGAGCATGCCGAGGACGATGCCGCCGAGCAGGGCGCCGGTGAGGTTGCCGATGCCGCCCAGGACCGCGGCGGCGAAGGCCTTCAGCCCGGGGAAGAAGCCGACGAAGGGGTCGATCCGGGTGAACTTCAGGGCGTACAGGACACCGGCGGCGCCGCCGAGCAGGCCGCCGACCAGAAAGGTGATCGAAATGATGCGGTTGACATTGATCCCCATCAGGCTGGCGGTGGGCCGGTCCTGGGCGACGGCACGGATGGCCTTGCCGATCCGGGTGGCGTTGACCAGGTAATTGAGTCCCATCAGCATCAGCATCGCCGCGACGATGACGATGATCGACTTGATCGATATGCCGAGGTTGATGGTCGTCTCCCCGAGGGCCAGTTTGCCGAAGTTGAGGCGCTGATCGAAGTTGCCGAAGGAGGGGAAAATGCGATTGAAATCACCGGTCGTCAATCCTTCGACCAGGCGGATGAGGTCCTGCAGCAGAAAGGAGACGCCGATCGCCGAGATCAGCGGCACCAGGCGCGAAGCCCCGCGCAGGGGGCGATAGGCGACGCGTTCGACCGTCACGGCCAGGGCCCCGGCGGCGACCATCCCGGAGATGATGGCAAAGGTCAGCAGGACATAGGACATTCCGAGGGAGGCGCTCCGCAGCAGGCCGCTGTGGTCGAGGGCGATGAGAATCTCGACCCCGACGAAGGCCCCGACGGCGAAGATTTCGCTGTGGGCGAAATTGATGAACTCCAGGACGCCGTAGACCATGGTATAGCCCAGGGCGATCGCCGCGTAGACGAAGCCGATGGTCAAGCCGTCGATCACGACCTGAGGAAGATTGACCAGGGTATAGGTGTACAGGGAGACATTGTACTTGTCCTGGAGGGCAAGTCCGACGGCGGTCTGGTCAAGTCCCAGGGCAAGCGTCAGGACGATGCTCGACAGGACGATCGCGCTGCCCAGAGAAAAGACCACCATCTGCCCTAACGGCCGGATAAGCTCACGGGCGTTGATTGACTGTAAAAAACGGTTCATAGGGACTCCCCGGGGAAGAACTTCCGGCCCTTTCCCAGAGAAAAGGACCGGAAGGAAGCGTGCTCAGGAAGCCTTATTGCTGAGGAGGGGCGATATCGAGGGTTTTGACGATGGAGTTCTTGCTCCACTTCGCCGGGTCGGCGGAATTGACCTTGAGGACGAAGTATTTGGCGACGGTCGGGTCGCCGATCTGGTTGAAGGTAAAGGTGCCGGTGATCCCGGGGAAATTCTTCAATTCACGGACGGCCTGGGCGACCGCGGCACGGGTCGGGACGGCACCGTCGGCGGCCTTGGCCGCATTCTCGATGGCCTTGAGGATGATGGCCATGCTGTCATAGCCCTGGGCGGCGAACGGCTGGGGATCTGAATTGTATTTCGCCTTGAAATCGGCGATGAACTTGGCGGTGCCGGCATAGACCGAGGCCGGGCCGGAGACCGTCGAATAGTAGGAGCCGCCGCCGTCGATCAGCGTCTGTCCGGCGATCTTGGAGGCATCGGAGGAGTCGAAGCCGTCGTCGCTCAGAAACGTGCCGGCATAACCACGTTCACGGGCCTGTTTGAACAGGACGGCAGCCTGGGAATACATGCCGCCGAAGTAGACCAGGTCGGGATTGCCGGCAAGGATCGGTGACAGCAGGGCATCGAAGTTCGCCTTCTCTTCGGTTCCCTCGAATCCCAGGACCTTCATCCCGATTTCGTCCGCCCGTTTCTTGAAGAATTCGGCAATGCCCTGGCCGTAGGCGGTCTTGTCGTGGAGGACGAACACCGTCTTGGCGCCCAGGCCGAGGGCGAAGTCGGCGCCGACGACACCCTGGACGTCGTCACGACCGACGATGCGGTTGATTTCCATGTACCCGCGGGTGGTGACCTTCGGGTTGGTGTTGGCCGGCGAGACGTTGGCGAGACCGGAGGTGTGGTAGACCTCCGAGGAGGGGATCTGGACGCCGGAGTTGTAATGGCCCATGATCGCCAGGATGGCCGGGTCGGAGACGATGCGCTTGGCATTGGCGACGCCGGTGTCAGGATTGGCCTGATCGTCGAAGGGGGCGAGCTCGACCTTGAACCCCATGTCTGCAAGAGGCTTGCCGAGCTGTTCGAGGGCCAGTTCGGCCCCTCTCTTCATATCAACGCCGACCACCGATTGATCGCCGGAGAGCGGAGACTGGGTGGCGACCTTGATGGCCTTGGAGTCGGCGGCCGAGGCCAGGCCGCAGGCGGTGACGGTCATACTGGCAGCTACGAACAGAGAAAAGACTTTAGACATGTGTTTGAACATACTCCCTCCTTCTTTGAATGGATCAACAGATGGTTTCGGTTCACCCATTGGTCCGGGGGTGGGGAAAAGCGGCCCACAACCTTTCCAAACAGGGCGTGTTGCATTACAGGTCTTCTGAAATACCACAGCTGCGTACCGGAAGTGATGCTACCTTATTCAGGTTGAAAAGGTCAAGAACAGTATTTGACAGATCTGTATAAAAAATATTGCGACAATAATGTAATAAAATTGAACCTGATACCCGCTCGCAACCTACGGAATCGTGGCGGGTGGGTGGGTGCCTGTGGTGTCCGGGGGAATATTCCCTTGACAAGGAATTTTGCAAATTGTACTTAAAAATAAGGATGTTGTTCAATAATTAGAGAAAAATCCCCGCGGTTTCAAAACGTTGGGGCCTCTTCTGCACCAGACAGCATGATGGAAATGTGCTGCTGGCGTTTACGAGCCGAAAGGAGAAAAAATGGCAGACCAACCGACCGTACTGACCCCTGAAATGGATGATGTTGAGAATGACGGCAAGTCTCTGATCGTTGCCGAGGACAAGCTTCCCGAACGCCTGCTGATCATCCCGCTGCATGATCGGCCGCTGTTTCCGAAAATGATGGGGCCGATCATAATTGAGGATCCGGCTCTGCAGCAGGCCTTGATGGATGTCGAGGACAAGAACGCGCCGCTCTACCTTGGGCTTCTGCTCACCCAACCCTCCGAAGATTCGCTGCCCCGCATGCCGCAGAACGGCGATGATTTCTTCAAGGTGGGGGTCGTCGTCAGGGTCCTGCAGGTATCGGTAGCCAAGCCGGGGGCGCCGATGCAGCTGCTGGTTCAGGCCCTGGAGCGTTTCGATGTCGTCGAGGTCGAACGGATCAAAGGGGTGTTCCAGGCCGACGTCCAATACTGGCTTGACGGCAAGCCGGAAAATACCGAGGAAATAAAAGCCTACGCCGTGGCAATCATCGACTGCATCAAGGAGCTGGTCAATCTCAACCCCCTGTTCAAGGAAGGTCTGTCGCTGCTGATCGAGCGGATCAACCTCAGTGATCCCAGCGCCCTGGCCGACTTTTCGGCCTCGATGACGACCTCCTCCGGCACCGAGATTCAGCAGATCCTCGAAACCCGCGAAGTCCGGGTGCGGATCGAGGCGTCCCTGGTCCTGCTGAAAAAGGAACTGGAGATCACCAAGCTGAAGGCCCAGATCTCCAAACGCATAGAAGACCAGCTGTCGAAGCAGCAGCGTGAGTTTTTCCTCAAGCAGCAGCTGCAGGAGATCAAGAAGGAGCTCGGCCTGGCAAAGGATGAGGGCGAGAGCGAGATCGATAAATTCCAGCAGCGGCTGAAGAAACTCGTGCTGTCCGATGAGGCCAGGGAGCGGATTCAGGACGAACTGGAGAAACTGCGGCTGCTCGGCCCGGCCTCGGCCGAGTTCAACGTCAGCCGGACCTATCTCGACTGGCTGACGATCCTGCCCTGGGGGGTCTACACCGAAGATAACTATGATATCGACAAGGCCGCGGAAATTCTCAATAACGATCACTACGGCCTGGAGGATGTCAAGGACCGGATTCTCGAACTGATCTCGGTCGGCATCGTCAAGGGGGACATCTCGGGATCGATCATCCTCCTCATCGGTCCCCCAGGCGTCGGCAAGACCTCGGTCGGGCAGTCGATCGCCCGGAGCCTGGGCCGCGAATTCTACCGTTTCTCCCTCGGCGGCATGCGGGACGAGGCGGAAATCAAGGGCCACCGGCGGACCTATATCGGGGCGATGCCGGGCAAGTTCCTTCAGGCGATCAAGACCTGCAAGACCGCCAACCCGCTGATCATGCTCGACGAGATCGACAAGATCGGCGCCAGTTTCCACGGCGATCCGGCCTCGGCCCTGCTGGAGGTCCTCGATCCGGAGCAGAACAAGGATTTTCTCGACCATTACCTCGATGTCCGCTTCGATCTCTCCAAGGTCCTGTTCATCTGTACGGCCAACCAGATGGAAACCATCCCTGGCCCGCTGATCGACCGTATGGAGGTCATCCGTCTGCCCGGCTATATCATGGCGGAAAAGGTCGAGATCGCCAGACGCCACCTGATTCCCAAACAGCTGAAGCTCCATGGACTGACCAAGGACCAGGTCGTCTTCCCGAAACCGGTGCTGACCGCCATCGTCGACAGTTACGCCAGAGAGGCCGGGGTGCGTGGGCTGGAGAACTGCATCAAGAAGATCATGCGCAAGGCGATCAAGGAGATCGTCAAGGATCCGCAGAAGACCATGCGGGTCGGCAAGGACGATCTGACCGAGCTGCTCGGCAAGAAACTCTTCACCGAGGATCACGCCTACAAGAAGCCGCGGATCGGGGTGGTGACGGGACTGGCCTATACCAGCATGGGCGGGGCGACCCTCCACATCGAGTCGATCCCGGTGCCGACCGGCCAGCCCGGTTTCAAGCAGACCGGCCAGCTGGGCCAGGTCATGGTCGAATCGTCGGAGATTGCCTACAGCTATGTCCGCTCACTGCTGCAGGACAACAAGGAGGCGACGGAATTCTTCGCCAAGAATTTCATCCACCTCCATGTTCCGGCCGGAGCCACGCCGAAGGACGGCCCCTCGGCCGGTATCACCATGGCCTGTTCCCTCTACTCGCTCGCCGTCGGCAAGCCGCTGCCGGCCAGCACCGCGATGACCGGCGAACTGACCCTCAGCGGTCTGGTCATGCCGATCGGCGGCGTCAAGGAAAAGATCATCGCCGCGACCCGCGCCAAGATCGCCCAGGTCCTGCTGCCGAAGGAGAACAGGGAGGACTTCGATCTGCTGCCGGCCCATATCCGGGAGGGGATTACCCCCCATTATGTCGCGACTTTCAGGGATGTCCTGAAGTTCTGTTTTCACTGAAAAACGCAGTGGATGACCCGGTTTCGCAGGTTGTGACCGGGTCATTGGCCTCGCACTCGCGCTGGGATCAGTCGGGGAGGAGGTCGTAGTAGTAGGTCAGGATGTCGGTGCGGGTGACGATGCCGATGACCTCGCCGTCCAGGACTACCGGGACGTGGCCGATATTGTTGGTGACCATGATCTGCGCCGCCCTGGTCGGCGGGGCATCGGGGGCGATGGTCGCGATGTCGCGGGCCATGAAGGCCTTGACCGGGCTGTCCCACTGTCTTTCCTGTCTGACCCGCTTGAAATCCCAGAGGACGATGATCCCCTGCAGATCCCCGTTTTCGGCGACGAGCACCCCCCTGATCTTCTGTTCGGCCATGATCGCATGGACTTCGCGCATCGTGGTGTCGGGGGGCACGGTCGTCACCGGAAAGGACATGATGTCCGCGACCTTGACCGCCTCTTTCCGGCCCCTTTCGATCCGGTCGATGATCGCCTGCTTCAGCGCCTCGGGGGCATACTCCTTGAACTTGACCGTCGCCGATCCGGCCCCGGAGTGGCCACCGCCGCCGAAGGACTTCATGATCTGGCCGACGTCGATGCGGTCGACGCCGCTGCGGGCGATGACCGAGCTGCTGGTGTCGGTCTCGTTGGCGAAGATGACGAAGACGGCATCGACGTTGATGATCTTGCGGTACATGTTGACGACGTTGGCCAGCGCCACGACCTTGTCGTTGAGCCTGACGACGTTGATGGCCACTGAACTGTCGTTGAGCCGGCGTTTGTCGGTCTCCTTCATCAGCTCGAAAAGTATCTCCTTCTGTTTCTCCTCGTAGGGGGGGTTGAGGAAAAAACCGGCGACATGGAGATCGGCCCCGTTTTCCAGGAGATAGGCGGCGGCGTGGGCGTCTTCGGCGGTGGTCGAGGTGTAGGTGAGGTGGCCGGTGTCTTCATACAGCCCGATCAGCATGACCGTCGACACCAGCGGCGACAGGGTCATGACCCGTTTTTTCAGTTCCCGCACCATCAGGGTGACGGTGGCGCCGATGGCCTCCTGGCGGGACCAGTGGTAATGGATATCCCCACCGTTCATGTGGTGGTCCCAGAGGTGAACCTCAAGATCCTTGCGGTTCTTCAGTTTGTCCATCCGGTCCAGCCGCTGCCACCTGTCGGTATCGACGACGACCAGAGTGTCGACAAGGTCGTGTTCGACCTCATGCGGCAGGATGAGGTCGAAGGCCGTCTTATGCGTCGACAGGAAGCGGGCGACATTGGGATTGACCATCTTCGGAATCACGCCGATCGCATTGGGGTAGAGCAGAGTCCCGGCGATGACCGATGCGAGGCCATCGAAATCTGTGTTTTTATGAGTAGTTATGATTTGCATGGGGTTATGAAGTGCCTGTCTTCCGGAATGTGGAGGCAATATGATCAATCACGGTCGGTCTCCCGGCCCCTGCCGCCACGTTCTGCATATCATAGAATACACCGTTTTTTTGACAATGGGAAAAGGCCTGCAGCCGGCAGATAAATGGACGTAAAAGATTGATGCGGCTTTAGATTGTTCGGAAGCCCTTGTCCCCGGCGGTGATTCCCCGGGGACAAAGGATATGTCACGCCCGCCGCAGGAAATTGAGCGCCGAACCCGCCTTGAACCAGGCGATCTGCTCGGCGTTGAGGGAGTGGTTGAGGACGCTGTCCGAGATCGAGCCGTCGCGATGGTGGAGGACCAGCCGGACAGTACTGCCGGGCGCCAGTTCGGTGAGGCCGAGGAGATCGATCCGGTCGCCGTCCTGGACCAGATCGTAATCCTCGGGCCGGGTGAAGGTCAGGGGCAGGATGCCCTGCTTTTTCAGGTTGGTCTCATGGATGCGGGCAAAGGACCTGGTAATGACCGCCAGTCCGCCCATGTGGCGCGGACTCATCGCCGCATGCTCCCGTGACGAGCCCTCGCCGTAATTGGTGTCTCCGACCGCGACCCAGCTTTCTCCCGCCGTCTTGTAGGCCCTGGCGATTTCGTTGTAGGGCTGGATCTCGCCGTTTATCCCGTTGACCGCCTTGCCCGCCTCGCCGGTAAAGGCGTTGACTGCGCCGTTGAAGATATTGTTGGAGATATTGTCAAGGTGTCCCCGGAACCGCAGCCAGGGGCCGGCCGGCGAGATATGGTCGGTCGTACATTTGCCCCTGGCCTTCAGCAGCAGACGGAGGTTGCGGAAATCGGCGCCGCTCCAGGGCGGGAAAGGGTCGAGGATTGCCAGGCGCTCCGACTCCGGTCTGATCTTGATCTCGGTGCGTCCCCCGTTCTCGAGGGGGGCGAGGAAGCCGGCGACGTCGCGGACGAATCCGGCTTCGGGCACCTCATGGACGGCCTGCGGCGGGTTGAGCCGGAAAGTGCTGCCGTCGGCGGCCTTGATCTCGGTGGTATAGGGGTCGCGGCTGAAGTCGCCGTGGATGGCGTAGGCCAGGCAGGTCTCGGGACTGGCGATGAAACAGCAGGTCTCGGGGTTGCCGTCGTTGCGTTTGGGGAAGTTACGGTTGTAGGAGGTGATGATCGAGTTCTTCGTCCCCTTCTCCAGGCCCTCTCGGTTCCACTGGCCGATGCAGGGCCCGCAGGCGTTGGCGAGGACCGTCGCCCCGACCGCTTCGAGCCTGGCCAGCTGGCCGTCGCGTTCGATCGTCGCCCGCACCTGTTCCGATCCGGGGGTGATCAGCAGCGGCGTCTTCAGCCGCAGACCGCGGTCGGCGAGTTGTCCGGCCATCGCCGCGATTTTTTCCATATCCTCGTAGGAGGAGTTGGTGCAGGATCCGATCATGGCGTAGGATACCTTTTCCGGATATCCCCCGGCGGCGACGTGGGCGGCCATGCCGCTGACGGTCGTTGCCCTGTCGGGCGAATGGGGGCCGACGACATGCGGTTCGAGCGCGTCGAGATCGATTTCGATGACCTCGGCGAAATAGCGCGTCGGATCGGCAAGCACCTCGGGATCGGCCCGGAGCAGATCGGCATGTTGCCCGGCAAGTTCTGCGGCCTCCCTGCGGCCGCAGGATTGAAGATACAGCTGCATGCGCCGGTCGAACGGGAACAGCGAGGTCGTGGCCCCCAGTTCCGCCCCCATGTTGCAGATCGTGCTCTTGCCGGTGGCGGAGATGCTCTCGACGCCGTCGCCGAAGTATTCGAAGACCCGGTTGGTGCCGCCGGCACAGGTCAACACGGCCAGGAGCCGGAGGATGATATCCTTCGGGGCGGTCCATCCGTGCAACCGACCCTTGAGGTGGACGCCGACGATGTGGGGGTGGAGCACTTCCCAGGGCATGCCGACCATCACATCGACGGCGTCGGCGCCGCCGACCCCGGAGGCGAACGCCCCGAGGCCGCCGGCGTTGGGGGTGTGGGAATCGGTGCCGAGCATCATCAGGCCGGGAAAGGCGTAGCGTTCGAGGATGACCTGATGGATGATGCCGGCCCCCGGCAGCCAGCAGCCGAAGCCATAGCGCTGGGAGGCCGAGGTCAGGAAGTCGTAGACCTCCCGATTCTCATTGCGGGCGAGGGACAGATCGGGGCCCGCTCCCCGGTGGGCCCGGATCAGGTGGTCGCAATGGATGGTCACCGGCACCGCGGCCTCGTCCTTGCCGGCGAGCATGAACTGGAGGATGGCCATCTGGGCCGTTGCATCCTGGAGGGCGACCCGGTCCGGCCTGGTCTTGATATACCGGCCGGCCTCGAGCTCCGTCTCGGCCGGGGCGTCGAGGTGGCCGTAGAGGATCTTTTCGGTATAGGTCAGGGGGCGGGCCAATCTTTGGCGGACGATGGCGAGAGCGGTTGCCATTTTCCGGTACACTGTTTCAATATAGGCGGCGGTTGAATCGACTGAGGTCATCGGAGATCTCCTGATACAATAAAAGCCCTGTCGCTATCGACGACAGGGAATCGTGCTGAACAACAGCTTTGGGAGGGGTCGGGGTCAGGCCCGGATCTGTTCCTCTGCGAGCATCCGATCGATGAAATCGATGATAAACTGGCGTTGTCCGGGAGTGGCGTAGGCGGTACAGGGGCAGTGCAGGTTGCCGGTGCTGCGGACCAGGAATTCGAAGCGGACCTTGTCCCTTTCCACTTCGATGCCGATATGGAAAGGGCTGCACTGCCGGTGCTCGAGCTGGAGCGGTGACAGCAGGTCGGCAGGCAGCGGCAGCCAGTAGAGACCGATCACCGGCCCCTGGCGAAGGTTTCGCTTGAGGTAGGAATCTATATTGTCTCTTTCCATCGGCGACAATTCATCAATGACTATCTGGCGCATCGTGTATTCCGGAATTCGTGGTGGGGGTTGAGGATAAGGATAACCGGGGCAGGTCGGTGGCTGGGAACGGCGGCAGCGGCCTGCCCGTTTCCAGTCGGCAAAGGTATCCGCCCGGGGCAAAAAAAGCTATAAAAAGTCGGCGATTGTTGTTGATAATGGGCGCATTTCGCTGAAGCCGAGGCCAGGAACCCGGGCCGGATTACAGGTCGAGCCAGGTCGTGTCGGCATTGAGGTTTTCGCAACCCTCGTCACGGACGACCACCATGTTTTCGAGCCTGATGCCGCCCCAGCCGGGAAGATAGATGCCGGGCTCGACGGTAACCACCATGCCGGCCCGAAGCTGCTTGTGGTTCAGCGATGACAGGCGGGGGTCCTCGTGGACCGCCAGTCCGACCCCGTGGCCGAGGGCGTGGCCGAAGGCGTCGCCGTAGCCGGCCCCGGCGATGATGGCGCGGGCCGCCCGGTCGACCGCGCTGGCCCTGACTCCGGCCCGGATCGCCTCCATCCCGGCCAGTTGCGCCCGCCGCACCAGACGGTGCAGCTCCAGATAACGGTCATCGGCCCGGCCGGGGACGAAGGTCCTGGTCATGTCGGAGCAGTAGCCGTTCAGGACCAGGCCCATGTCGATCGTCAGCGGGCGGTTCTTTTCGACCGGCAGGACCCCGGGGACGGCGTGGGGCAGGGCGCTGCGGTCGGCCGAGGCGACGATCGACGGGAAGCTCGGCTGCTCCGCTCCATGGTGCCGCATCGCCGTTTCGATCGCCAGGGCGATGTCGATCTCGCTCCGGCCGGGTTGGATGGCGGGGAAGATTTCACTGAACACCTGTTCGTTCAGCCTGACCGAGCGGCGGATGCAGTCGATTTCTTCCTCGTCCTTGATCAACCGCATGTTCTCGACCAGCCCCCTGAGGGGGACCATGGTGATCCCGGCCTTGGCCAGTCCTTCCGCCAGCATCGTCGCCGTCGAGTGCAGGGTGTAGTGGCTTTCGAAGGCCAGTTTTCTGACCCCGAGATCCGGCAGCAGGCGGAGCAGAAGCCTCGGCAGACCGCGGGGGTAGAGCACCACCGTCGCCCAGGGCACGTCCTGCTCGGCCTGGAGGCGGTAGCGGAAATCAGTCAGCAGATACACCCCGCCCTTGGCCGGGATGAGCAGGACGCCGGAGGTCTCGGCGATCCCGTGATCACTCCCGGTATAGCCGCACAGATAGCGCCGGTTTTCGGGCTGGGTGATGAGGATGGCGTCGATCTGCTGGCGCCGGAGGCCCGCCTGCAGTCTCTTTATCCGCTTCGCATAGTCCATGAGGGGGAGATCCAGTGGATTGTTTTCAGCAGGCGGGGTGAGGTCGGGTCAGTGCAGGGTGGCGAAGGTCTGCCGGATCAGTTCCTTGCGCTGGTCGAGGGCCTGGGTGTACTGATTGTTGAGATCCCCTTGTATCCGCGCCAGTTCTTCCCGATATTGCGGATGCAGCGCCGGATTGAGCGAGGCGGTCGCAGGGGCCTCGCCTCCCCTGCGGGCCATCTGCTGGCCGAGTTGCGTTCTGATGGCGTCATCGAGCTGCTTGATGGTCTGTTCCCGGTGCTGTCCGTACTGCTCGAGCAGCTGCTGCAGTTCGGCGCAGATCGCTGCGAGCTGGGCGCCGCCCAGACTGATGACGCCCTTGAGGGCGAGGAGGCTGGTGGCCTTCAGTTGCTCGTCGCGGGGCAGGGTGATGTTGCGCAGCAGCGTATCCACCATGCCCTGGCGGATGGCGGCTGCTTCAGCCTGGCCATTTTCCGCCGGCGCCGCAGCGAGATCGGTGACCTTGCCGTTGAGGAAATCGGCGGCCAGCCGCATCCCCTTTTTCTGGAATTCCTCATTGTCGGATTGTGTGGTGGAGGAGGCGGTCATCCGTGCGGCCCGCTCCAGGACCATTTCGAGGGTGCTCTTGATTTCTGCCATTGAAGACCTGTCTGTCAAAAGATTGAGTGATGTGCTGTCGATCCGGTAAAATGTACAACAGCATGGTGGCTATGGCAAAGGAAAAGCATGACGGTCAGCGGCGGACCATTCGGGCGGCGAAGAAGCCGTCGATGGTGGCGTCGGGCCGGGGGGCGAAGCAGCGATCGGCGATAAACCGGCCGGCGGCGGACGGCAGCAGCGGTTCGGGATCGGTGAGCCGGAACTGGTCGTGGCGGAGGAGAAAGAGGCGGATGACCTCTTCGTTCTCTTCCGGTTCGAGGGAGCAGGTGGCATACACCAGGATTCCGCCCGCGGCCGTCATGGCGGCAGCCTGGTCGAGGAGTTCCAGCTGGGTCGCCTGGTAACGGAGAAGGTCCGCCTCCGTCCGGTTCCAGCGGATGTCCGGGTGCCGGCCGGTGACGCCGGTGCCGGAGCAGGGGGCGTCGACCAGGATGCCGTCAAAGGGACCATCACCGGCGGCAACGAGGTCCTGGAGGGTACACTGCCGGGTCGTGCAGCCGGTACCGGGGTACAGGCGCTGCAGGTTTTCGCCCAGTTTCCGGTAGCGGTACGGGTCCGGTTCGATGGCGGTGATCCGGAGCGCAAGATCATGTTCCAGTTCAATGAGATGACAGGTCTTGCCGCCGAGGCCGGCACAGGCATCGAGATAGCGTCCCCCGGGACGGAAAGGGCCGAGCAGCAGCGGGGCGAGCTGGGTCGCCTCGTCCTGGACCAGGAAGTGGCCGGCGGCATATCCCGGGAGGAGGGGGATGGCGCCCTGGCAGTCGGGCAGGGCGAGGGCCTGCGGGGCGAAAAGGCCGTCGCGGCAGGCAATGCCGGCCGAAGTGAGGCTCATCCTGTACTGCTCCCGCGTCGTTGCGGTTCCGTTGATCTTCAGTACCAGGGTAGGTTCTTCGTTGTTGCTGGCGCAGATGCGGCGCATCTCGTCCTCCCCGAACCGTTGCCGCCAGCGGTTCGTGAGCCAGGCGGGATGGTTGAGCCAGGGCCGGCCCGATTGAGGATCGGTGTCGATCCCGGGCAGGGTCGGCCGCTGCCGGATGCTTTCCCGCAGGATGCCGTTGACGAATCCCTGGAGCCGTTGAGGCAGGCCTGCCGCCTTCACCGCCTGGACCGTTTCGTTGACCGCCGCCGATTGCGGGATGCGGTCGAGGCGGAGGAGTTGGAACAGCCCGACTTCCAGGCTGTGGAGGATGAAAGGGTCGAACTTGTGGCGGGGGTGGCGGCAGAGGCGGTCCATCAGGGATTCCAGATATTGGCGGTGGCGCAGGACCCCGTAAACGATGGTCATTGCCAGGCCGCGGTCAGCCGCCGGCACTCGGCACTCGACGCCGATCCCCTCCAGCAGCGGCTTGACCGGAGAACGGCTGCGCTCCATCCGGCAGAGGGTTTCAATGGCGGCATAACGGGCGGTTTTCGGGGGTTTCCGGTTTTTTTGCGGTATCCTGGGCACGGGTGCTGGCGGTCGGGTGAGGGTTGAGGCGCGAAGTTGTGATGAACGGCGAAGAGAACGCAGATTGGAGAGCAACGGCGATGCGTTTCTACAGTTACCTGGGAAGAGGAGGAAAAGCAAACGGAAAGTATTTCTCCAAAATGGATACCCCGTTTTTCAATGAGATCACTGGTTGCTCGGCATGAAACGATTGTGATATTATGAAATTGGATGGTTTATAACGGCAGCAGATGTCACTTTTACTCGGATTGTGTCACTGCAAACGATTGAAAAAATGCAGTTTCCGAGAAAAGCCGCTTGGTGGATAATCCATGTACCGGCCATATCACTCACCGGCTTTGCCGATGCGTATTGACTCATTCTTTGTGCGACGCGGACAGGAAGTTCCATGGAAGTATTAATGAACCAGTCCCAGGGCAGGTTGGACGAAAATTCCGCAGGTGAGGAAGGGTACAATCTGATCCGTCAGTTGGAACTCCTCATTCCCGCAGTTTCTGCACGCATCCTGAAAACTTCCACCGACACTCTCGACGAGGTCATTTACTCCTCCCTCCAAGAAATCATCCAGCTGCTGAAACTGAGTCGCGGCGGGCTGCTCGAAGTCTCGGAAGGAATCTGCAAAGTAAAAATCTCACACGCCTGGTTTGATGTAGATGTGGAGGTCGTACCCAATACGATCGATCTCTCGCAACTGTTTCCATGGAGTTACCGTCAACTTGTCAGGGACTGTACAACGGTGGCTATAACCAGCCTGGACTCCTTGCCCGCGGAAGCAGCAACAGATAAGCAATCCTTTGCCCAAATGGGCGTACAATCATCATTGACCATCCCCCTGCTCATCGGTCACCGCGTTCATCATCTCATCGTGGTGCATGCAGTGAAGCAACAATGGACTTGGCCTGAACCTTTGATTACCTCTTTGCGGCTCCTCGGGGAGATATTCGTCAGTGCCCTGGATCGACGCGATGTGTTCCGATCATTGGAAATTTATCAGGCTCGTCTCGAGATAGCGGCTGTTTCGGCCGAGGTCGGACTCTGGGAGTTGGATCCGGTCACCGGAAACATATGGGCAACCAACAGTGCCAAAGTACTGTTTGAGTTTGGCCAGGATGAACAGATAACCCTCTCCAATTTGCTCGACAAGATTCATCCCGACGATCGCAGCCTGGTTGTCGAGACAGTCGACAAAGCCATTGATGCTGATACGGAATCATACGTGGAATACCGGTTACCAAGAGCCGATGGGGAAATTCGCTGGCTGCTGTCTCGAGGTCGCGTTCATCAGAAGGGGGCAACTGCGTCCAAGTATCTGGTAGGCGTGACTGCGGATATCACTTCACGGAAGCAGATGGAGCACAAGCTTCATGAACAGTTTCGAGAAATTAACAGACTGCGTGAATTGCTCGAACATGAAAACACTCTATTGCGATCAGAGGTCGGACTCAACGAAGATAAATATAGTTTTCTCAGTGTCAGTTCTGCCATGCAGGGCGTTAAATTGCATATTGAGCAGGTTGCCAACACCGGCAGTACAGTGCTCATCCAAGGGGAAACAGGCACCGGCAAGGAGTTGGTCGCCCAGGCTATCCATCGACTCAGCGATCGAAGCAAACGGTTGATGGTCACGGTGAACTGTGCGGCGTTGCCGTCGGCACTCATCGAGAGTGAACTTTTCGGTCGGGAAAAGGGCGCCTTTACCGGTGCACTCAGCCGGCAGAAGGGGCGGTTCGAATTAGCCCACGAATCGACCTTGTTTCTCGATGAGATCGCCGAAATGCCGCTGGAGACGCAGGCCAAGTTGCTGCGAGCGCTGCAGAATGGGGTTTTTGAACGACTCGGCAGCCCCGTCAGCATCAAGGTCGATGTGCGTATCATCGCCGCCACCAATCGCAATCTTTACGAGGAGGTCGAGGAGGGCCGGTTTCGTCGTGATCTTTATTATCGCCTGAACATCTTTCCCATTCAGGTGCCGCCGCTACGGGATCGTGTCGAGGATATTCCGCCGTTGGTGTGGAAATTCGTAAGTGAGTTTGGTCAGAATATGGGGCGGAAGATCAGTCGAATTGCCAGTCAGGACATGGCCAGGCTCATGGCCTACTCCTGGCCGGGAAACGTTCGTGAACTCCGCAACGTCGTTGAGCGGGCCATGATCACCAGTCAAGGAAAATCGCTTGATTTGACGCATTTTGATTTGGCTCCACCTCGCCCCTTGCATCCTTCGATAATGACTCTTGAGGAGGTTGAATGCCGGCACATTCAGGACGCCATCGGGTTCACTTCTGGAAAAATTAAAGGAAAAGGCGGGGCGGCTGAAATTCTGGGGCTTCATCCGTCCACCTTGTATTCACGCATGCGTAAACTGAACATACAATGCAACGCTATAAAGCTCCGGGGTGATATCTCGTCTCTCTAGGGGATGATATTTCAACCATTTGCTTCATCCACCCGCCTCTGCATTCGCTCGCTCGATATAAAAAATCCTTAAATCAAGTACATAGGTAAATATTTGCAGTATGCTCCAAAATGGAGCTTCTTTTGCAATATTTCACTTATGCTTCTTTCCCTCATCACCATATACCCCTTTCCGGGAGATGAATCGAAGATCATCGACGTCCTCGATTCGATGCAGGGGGTCGTTACCACCAAGGCTGATTGCCAGGGTTGTTTCCTCACGGTCGAGGCGATAACGGGCAGGTCGATCTGCTATATGGAGCGATGGCGCACACGCGAAGCTCTTGACAGGCATCTGCGTTCGCCCCTCTACCGCCAGATACTGGAGGTGATCGAGCTGTCGCGGGGCCAACCCACGTTCGAGTTTCTTGAAGTGAAAGAGCTGGGTGGTCTGAGTCTGGTCGAGCAGGCCAGGGTCCTGAATCCGGTCACCGAAAACAGCACCAAGGAGACTTGACAGTGAAGAGGGATACGGTTTCGGGCTGCTCTCGGCAGGAGTTTCGGATGGCTCAGGTTTGAAGCCGAAATTGCCACGCAGGAAAACGATATCAACAACTTCGAGGACAGGGGAGTCGGAGGAAGAACATTCAAGAATGTAGACACGACGATCGATTCCCTGATGCTCAACGGATATGTCGATATACCGTGAGCGTCTACGACTACGAGGTTGACGAGACTGTGTTCGCATACAGACTGGCGGCCGGTGCATCCTATCAGTTCAACGACAACTGGGGAACTGAACTGGCATACGAGTACCTGGCAACCGATAATATCTCCTATAACCTGATCGAAGTGGAAGACATTTCCAGCAGCAATCTCGTGCTCTCTCTGAAATTCATGTTTTAAAAGGATCGCCGGGGGGGTTCCGGCCTGCCACCGGAGTCTATCGTCAGACACACCAGATTACAGAGAGTGCTATCCGATTGCCGGTATAGAAAGTGGCAATGAGTCAGTAGACGTGTATCAAGGGTTGATATTTCGTCCTTGGCAATCTGCATCTCCGGCTGAGGACTGTGTGACAAGAATGAGAGATTCGGAAATCGGCAGCTGCTTCTTTTGAAAAACCATCTCACCGGAAAAAGGACATATCATGCGACACTGGACCTTCCGCACAATCATGGCCGTGATGTTCTGGATGATGGCATCCCCGGCGACAATGAGCATCGCCTCCGAGCCGGCCGATCCCGGCTGGCCGCGACTGCTGCAGGCCGATGGCAGGGAACTGTTGATCTACCAGCCCCAGGTCGATTCCTGGACGGATTACAGGGCCCTGCATTTCCGCTGCGCCATATCGGTCAAGACCGGTAAGGGTGCCAAAGAGCGTTTCGGAGTGGCGGAGATCGAGGCGGAAACCGTTGTCGACCAGGCCAACCGGGTGGTGGCGCTGCTGCCGAAAACCCGTGAGCTGCGCTTTCCTAACACCTCCGATTCCGAGGCACAATCGCTGCGCCGGACGGTAGATGAGCTGCACCCGCCTGGTCAGCCCTTGACGCTGTCGCTCGATCGGGTTCTCGTCTACATTGACCCCGCCAAGCACCAGCAGCAGCAGGTTGTCCAGCTGAATCTCGACCCGCCCCGGATATTTTTCAGCAGCCGGCCGGCCATCCTGCTGATGTTCCAGGGCGATCCCCAGTTGCAGCCGGTGGTGAAGGATAAACCCGATCTGATGTTTGCATTGAATGCCAACTGGCCGGTCTTTTATGACGCCACCAAGCAGCAGTATTATCTCCTCAACGGAGACAACTGGCTGCTGGCAACCGATGCCCTCCGCGGGCCGTGGTTGCCGACGGGGAATCTCCCCCGCGGTTTATCTTCATTGCCGCCGGACGAGAACTGGTCCGAAGTACGGAAACACGTCCCCGGTAAACGGATATCAACGCCTCCGGCGATCTATATCAGCGCCGAACCGGCGGAATTGATCCTGACCAAGGGGGACCCCACGTACAGCCCTGTCGCCGGCACCGGATTGATGCGGGTGACGAACACCGAATCGACGCTGTTCCTCCATACCGGCGACCGGCACCATTATCTGCTGGTTGCCGGCCGCTGGTTCAGAGCGAACTCCCTGGAAGGACGATGGTCGGGGGCAAGCACTGACCTGCCCGCCGATTTCGCTCGGATTCCCGATGACAATCCGGCTGCCTACGTCAAATCCTCGGTACCCGGCACAACCGAGGCCAAGGATGCCGTACTGCTCGCCTCGATTCCGACCAAGACCGTCATCTCCGCTAACGCCCCGCCGGCAGTGCAGGTGACATACGTCGGCCAGCCGCAGTTTCAGGTCATCGAAACGACACCGGTCAAATATGCCGTCAACTCAACCAACGCGGTTTTCCTGGTCAACGGCAGCTACTATTGCTGTTATGCCGGTGTCTGGTACTCCAGCAGCAGCGCAAACGGTCCCTGGGCCTACTGCACGAATGTTCCAGCGGCTATCTACACCATTCCTCCGTCCCACCCAACCCACAACGTGACCTATGTTGTTGTTCAGAGCAGTACGCCGACGACCGTGGTCTACACCCAGACTGCCGGGTACAGCGGCGAGTATGTCGCGGCCACCGGGGTGCTGATGTTCGGCGCCGGCATGGTGGCCGGCGCGATGATCGCCGACAGCCATCACCAGCACTATTATCCGGTGCCCTACTCGTACGGCTGGGGCGCTCGCTACGATTATCACCACGGTGGCTACTACCGGGCCGGGAGTGTCGCCTATGGACCATACGCCGGAGGCGGTTCACACGTGGCCTACAACCCACGAACCGGGACCTACTCCCGAGGAGCGTATGCCTATGGTCCGGGCGGCAGCGCTGCGACCCGCCAGGCCTACAACCCGTATACCGGAACCAGGGCTGCAGCCACCCGGGTCGACACCGCCTATGGATCGGCAGGGAGAGCTGCCGCCTACAACCCCCAAACGGGCAACGCTGCCCGTGGTGGCTATCGCAGCAATGACCGGGGTAGTGCCGCGGCGGTGCAGACCAACAGGGGCACGGGAGCCGTTGGCGTCCAGTCGAGCAGCGGGGGCGGAGCGGCGGCATGGGATACCCGAAAGGGCCAGGGCGCCGCCGTCAAAGACAAGGAGGGCAATGTCTATGCCGGCAGGGATGGGAACGTCTATAAACGTGACAACTCCGGCAACTGGAGTTCCAACACCGGCAGCGGCTGGCAGTCGACGAGCAGGCCACAGGCCACCCGCGAGCTCAATGCCCAGGCCGGCACCAGGAGCCGCGGCAATCAGATGCACAGAAGATCGAGATGAGGAATAACCGCCATCGTATCGTGTTGACAATACAGTCGTAAGGGTGACAGCCGGAGCAGAAGTCACGCTGGACGAGGAAAATCTCTAATCGATAAAAACGATGTTCAATGACGCAATAGTATCGAAACGTAAAAAGGCAGAAAAAACATCTAAGCGGAGGAAACACGATATGATTTCACGCCACAATACCAACAAGGTTCTTCTGCTGCTTCCCGCCGCGGCCATGGCCCTGTTTGGCCAGGCAGCAACAGCCACTGCCGGCGACCAAACCGGTTGGCAATTCGAAACGACCCTGTATGGCTGGTATGCCGGCATGGACGGCACAATCATCAGTCCTGGCCCGGCTGGGGCTGAGGGTGACCTGGAGGTCGACGCCTCGGATATTCTCGACAACCTGCAGATGGCCTTCATGGGCACCCTTGAGGCCCGTCACGACAAGTGGGCGATCATCACCGATCTGGTCTATCTCAACATGAGCGATGATGCCACTACCAGCCTGAAGATCGGCCCGGAACCGGGGCGGCCGGTCAACGCCACCGCCGATCTCGATTTCTCCTCCTGGATAGTGAACGCCGGCATCGGCTATGACCTTGCCGAGGGTGATTGGGGCCGGCTCGGCCTGATCGGCGGAGCACGCTACCTCTCCGTCGATATCGAAGGTGACTTCAACCTGGGTGGGCCTTACGGCCTGAACCGGTCGGAATCCAAGGACTTCTGGAACGGTTTCATCGGTCTGCGGGGAGCAATCTTCCTGAGTGAGAACTGGTATCTTCCCTACTATGCCGATATCGGTACCGGTGACTCGGATCTCACCTGGCAGTTGTTCGCCGGTATCGGCTACCGCTTTGGCTGGGGCGATGTCAAGGCTGGGTACCGCTACCTGGGCTTCGAGCAGGACGGGGACGGGATCGTCGAAGATATGGCTGTCAGCGGACCCGCAATGGGTGTGGTGTTCCGATTCTAGGAGGCTATCGGATTTGCTGAGCCAGCCGCACAACAATACGACGATTCGGAGATGTACGTGAACGACAGGAGAAACATCTAACCGTGAGAAGCGATCCAAATTTATTCGATATTTTCAGAAGAGGAGAAGAACATGAAGAGGCAGGACAAGAAATTTACTCACCTCAAAGCATGTGCTACCGCAGGCGCCTTGCTCATGGGAAGTCTGGGAACGACCAGTGCCCATGCGGCTCCGGACCGTACTGTTCTGCCGATCCCTGAACCGTCCAACCCCAACAGCACCGTGCTTGACGTCCGCAAGGCCACGCCGCCGGATCGGTTTGAGGTCAAGGCACCGGCCGGCGCTCCCAACGTGATCATCGTGCTGATAGATGACCTGGGTTTTGCGGGAACCAGCACGTACGGCGGGCCGATCGCGACCCCGACCTTTGACCGTCTGGCCAGCCAGGGATTGATCTACAACAACTTCCACACCACCGCTGTTTCCTCACCGACGCGCACTGCGATTAAGAGCGGCCGCAACCACCATGTCAACAACATGGGCGGGATCATCGAAACAGGTACGGCATTTCCCGGCAATACCGGCCAGATTCCCAACGAGGTCGCTCCGGTCGCCGAAATGCTGCGCCTCAACGGCTACAGCACGGCCGCGTTCGGCAAGTGGCACGAGACCGCGGCCTGGGAGGCCAGTGTCTCAGGGCCGTTCGATCGCTGGCCAACGCGCCAGGGCTTCGACAAGTTCTATGGCTTCCTGGGTGGCGAGACCAATCAGTGGGCGCCGTTCATCTACGACGGCACCCACCAGGTCGAGTTGCCCGAGGACCCGAAGTATCATTTCCTCACCGATATGACCGACCAGTCGGTGGCCTGGGTCAAATACCAGAAGGCCCTGACACCAGACAGGCCGTTCTTCATTTACTATGCCCCCGGTGCGGTGCATGCGCCGCACCACGTCCCGCAGGAATGGATCGACCGGTGGAAGGGCAAATTTGACCAGGGCTGGGACAAGATGCGCGCGGAGATCCTGGCGCGACAGATCAAGCTCGGCATTGTCCCCGAGGGCACAAAACTTGCGCCCAAACCAGAGGCGATCCCGGACTGGGATACGTTGTCAGCCGATCAGAAACGCCTGTTCGCCCGCCAGTTCGAAGTGTTCGCCGCCTTCCTGGAAATGACCGACCACGAGGTCGGCCGGCTTCTCCAGGCGGTGAAGGACACCGGCCAGGGCGATAACACAATGGTCTTCTATGTTGCCGGTGACAATGGCACCAGCGCCGAGGGCGGCGCCAACGGCATGTTCAACGAAATGACCTATTTCAACGGTGTACCGGAGAAGGTCGAGGACATGCTCAAGTCCGTCGACAAATGGGGCGGGCCAGAGACTTACCCGCACATGGCCGCGGGCTGGGCCGTGGCCTTGGACACCCCTTACCAATGGACCAAGCAGGTGGCCTCGGACCCCGGCGGGACCAAGGTCGGCATGGCCGTTTATTGGCCCAAAGGGATCAAGAGCAAGGGTGAGCGTCGCACACAGTTTCACCACGTCATCGATGTCGCTCCGACCATTCTGGAGGCAGCCGGCTTGCCGGAGCCGAAGATGGTCAACGGCGTGCAGCAGCGGCCGATGGATGGCGTGAGCATGGCCTACAGCTTCAACGATGCCAAGGCAAAGGATAAGCATAGTACCCAGTACTTCGAGATGTTCGGCAACCGTGCCATGTACCACGAGGGCTGGTTCGCCCGGACCATCCACAAGGCGCCATGGGAGATGAAACCCCGCCGTCCGCTGACTGAAGACATCTGGGAGCTGTATGACACGCGCAATGACTTCAGCCTGGTGAACGACCTGGCGGCGAAGAACCCGGAGAAGCTCGCGGAGTTGCAGGCCCTGTTCATGAAGGAGGCTGAGAAGAACAAGGCGCTTCCTCTTGATGATCGCGTTTTTGAGCGCGTCAACGCAGAACTGGTGAACCGCCCCGATCTGATGGCCGGGCGAACCTCGATCACGCTGGCCGAAGGCATGACGGGCATGACCGAGAACGTCTTCCTCAACATCAAGAACAAGTCCAAAATCATCACTGCTGAGGTTGAGGTCCCGGAAGGGAAAACGGCCAACGGTATCATCATTGCACAGGGCGGCCGATTCGGCGGATGGGCCCTCTACGTCAAGGATGGCACTCTTGCCTACGCTTACAACTTTCTTGGCCTGCAGAGCTTCACCATTGCGGCGACGGAGAAGTTGAAGCCCGGCAGGTCGACACTCCGTTTCGACTTTGCCTATGACGGCGGCGGTCTGGGCAAGGGCGGCACGGGTTCGCTGTTCGTGAACGACACGAAGGTCGCGGAGGGCCGCGTCGATCGTACCCAACCCATGATTTTCTCGGCGGATGAAACCGCCGATGTCGGCATCGATCTTGCCACACCGGTGGTTGAGTCGATCGGGTCGGAAGCTAAATCGAAATTCACCGGCAGAATCCCCAAGGTCACCGTTGAAGTGAAGGAAATGAAGAATGCGGAAAAAGCGCTGGAGAACAAGCTCCGTACTGAGACCACGCAGAAGAAGGTGATGGCTGATTAGATCGATAATCGGTTGGGGGAGAGCCTGCTCTCCCCATTCGGGCGCGGCAAGTTGCACCGCAGATGAACCGGGTAATTCCGGTCGCTATGAAACTTTACCAAGGAAGGGGAACACACACATGAAAAGAGCATGGGAGCGGAACGCGGTACTCGCGACGGTGATGATTGGCATTATGGCGGTACCTGGTTGGGCAGCATCGCCCAAGATGAAGATGACCACGGACATTCCGCCGGGCATTGCCATACCGGAAAGTGTGGAAACGCGCCTGGGAGAGCTGAAGTTCTTCGACGGGTTCCCCGACAAACCCACCGTTGAGAAGATCTACAACAACCTCGACTTCCAGCGGGCTGTGCAGGCATACCTCCTGGCGTTGGCACCGGTGAACATGACCGGACTGCGTGAGGGGCTTCTGAAAGTCGGGCCTGCGAACGTTACGATCCCTACGTTTGAAGACAACATGAATGCCCGTTCGATCTTTCTCACGGCGAACGCTACCACGCCCTACACGTGGGTATGGATCAACCTGCACGATGGCCCGCTGGTGGCCGAAGTGCCCCCGATGACCCTGGGCATGATTGATGACTTCTGGTTCAGATACGTCACCGACATCGGTATCGTTGGACCCGACAAGGGCAAGGGAGGCAAATACCTGCTGCTTCCTCCAGGCTATAAGGGCGAGGTGCCGGAGGGATACCTGGTCGTGCGAGTCCCCACGTTTGAGTCCATTCTGGTCTGGCGTAACATGCCGGTGAAAGGGGACATCAAGCCCGCAATTGAGAATCTCAAGAAGTTCACGCGGATTTATCCCTTGTCGCAGGCCGCCAATCCACCGGCCAATGTGTTCGTGAATGTATCGAACCGGGATTTCAGTACGGTGGCGGCGGCGGATTACAAGTTCTGGGAGCTTCTCAACTATGTGGTCCAGAACGAACCGGTTGAGTCGCTCGACCCGGTCACCTTGGGCTTTTTTGCCTCCATCGGCATCGAGAAGGGCAAGCCGTTCGCCCCGGATGCCCGCATGAAGAAGATCCTGACCGAGGCGGCAGCGGTGGGCGATGCCACTGCGCGCACGATCACCTATCAGAGCCGGATTCCGGCGGCCTTCTATTATCCGAACAGCACCTGGCGTCAGTGGCTGGGTGGGTACAGATTCCAGTCGCAACCCGGCGTGAGCTATCTGGATGCAGCCGCCTTCTTCTATTTCTATGCGACCGGCGTAACGCCTGCCATGGAAGAGAAGATGGTCGGCAAAGGCTCCCAGTATGCGGCGGGGATCGTGGACTCCCAGGGCGCTCCGCTGAACGGCGGCAATACCTACCGCCTGCACGTGCTGCCCAACGCCCCGGCGAAGGATTTCTGGTCGGCGATCGTCTATGACAATCAGACGCGCTCCATGCTCCAGACTGACCAGGACTATCCCCAAGTGAGCAGCTTGGACAAGGGGCTGGTGGTCAACGCGGATGGCTCGGTTGACGTTTACTTTGGTCCGAACGCGCCGGACGGCAAGGAGAACAACTGGATTCAGACGGTCCCGGGCAAGGGCTGGAACATGCTCTTCCGCCTTTACGGCCCGCTCGAGCCATGGTTTGACAAGACTTGGAAGCTCAGTGAGATCGAACTCATTCAATAAGCAGAGGAACGGCCGGTTAATCCGGCCATAGAACCAATGGTTACGCAATGAAAGGAATATAGATGATTCAAATCTGAAAAATAAGGAGATGAACATGAAAAAATGGAAAAACAACATGGATAAAAAAAAATAGAAATGAAAATGGCAAGCAAGGTTGTGTTGGTTGTGATCGTCTGTGTTTTGGCCATAAAGAGTGGTGTTTCGGCCGATGAGGCGTCGAGTGATCAGGCGGCTGAACTGGCCAAAAAGCTGGCGAATCCGATCGCCAGCCTGATCAGTGTGCCGGCACAGTACAACTACGATGAGTACGGCGGTTTGAACGATGGCGCTTCGGTCAGCCGGCTGAACATTCAGCCGGTTGTCCCGATCTCGCTGTCCAGTGAATGGAACATGATTACCCGAACCATTGTGCCCTTCATCGACCAGCAGGATTTCCCGGCTGAGGCAATGAACAAGACGGGACTTGGCGATATCGTCGCCAGCCAGTTCTTCTCGCCAAAAGCGCCGACCGCCGGGGGCTGGATCTGGGGCGTTGGCCCGGTCGAGTTGTTGCCTTCCGCGTCTGATGACATGCTTGGAGGTGAAAAGTGGGGGCTGGGTCCGACGGGGGTGGCGCTGAAACAGACAGGCGCGTGGACTGTCGGCATGCTGGCCAACCATATCTGGTCCGTGGCCGGTGACGACGACCGGGGCGACATCAATGCGACCTTCCTGCAGCCGTTTGTCAGCTACATCACGAAAACGAAGACGACCTTTGCGGTCCAAACGGAATCCACCTACGACTGGGAAACCGAGGCGTGGTCAGTTCCGCTCATCGCCCAGGTCTCGCAAATGTTCAAAATTGGCCCGCAAATCCTCCAGTTCTCCGTGGGCGCGAAGTACTGGGCCGAATCGCCGGATAACGGCCCCGAAGGTTGGGGGTTGAGGACGCAGTTGACGTTCTTGTTTCCCAACTAGCAGGAAGAGCCATTTTGTTGCAGCCAACAGGTTGCCTGAGCATTTCTTCAGGGGAAAAAAACTGCGGTAAGAGCATGCGCACGCAATCGACCGATACAGGTACAACTCGGGAAGTTCCCCTCCACGGGATCCACGTCGTGGCCAAACCCATTGGTCCGGTCTGCAACCTGAATTGCGATTATTGCTTTTATCTTGAGAAACTGGCGCTGTTCAATTCTGACAGGCAGTACCGCATGTCCGATGCGGTTCTGTCCGCATTCATCGCGAACTACATCAGCTCGCAACCCAGCCCTGTTGTTGATTTTGTCTGGCAGGGCGGGGAACCTACCCTGCTGGGCATTGATTTTTTCCGGCGGGTTGTCGAATTGCAGCGGTCATGTGCCGAAGGGAAAACCATCAACAACGCCCTGCAGACCAACGGCACGCTGCTGACCGACGACTGGTGCGCATTTTTGCGCGAACAGAACTTCATGGTCGGTCTCAGCCTCGACGGTCCGCAGGAGATCCATGACCGCTATCGCCGCGACCCCAGGGGAAAGGGCAGCTTTGATGCGGTTATGCGTGGCTTGAAACTGCTGCAAAAGCATGGTGTGGAGTACAACGTCATGGCCAGCGTCGCCCGCGAGACCGCGGCAAAGCCGCTGGAGATCTATAGATTTTTCAAAGATGCCGGGGTCGAATATATCCAGTTTGTCCCGGTGGTCGAGCGCCTGGCCGATGAGCAGTCAGCGCGGATCGGGCTCCGGCTGGCTGCGCCCGCCGCCCTGGACACGCTTGAAACGCATACCCAGGTCAGCGACTGGACGGTCTTGCCGGAAGCATACGGCGACTTCCTCATCGAGGTCTTCGAGAACTGGGTGCAGCATGATGTGGGCACAATCTTTGTCATGAATTTTGAATGGGCCCTCAATGCCTGGATTGGTGCTCCTGCAACGGTTTGCGTCCACGCCAAACAGTGCGGCCGTTCGCTGGTGATCGAGCATGACGGCAGCCTGTATGCCTGCGATCATTGCGTCTACCCTCAGTTCCGGCTCGGTAACATCCTGACCGATACCCTGCCGTTCATGGTGGAGAAATCGCTGCACACCCAGTTCGGCATCAGCAAGGAGTCGGCCCTGCCACGATGGTGTCGGGAATGTGAGGTCCTGGCTGCCTGCCAGGGAGGATGCCCCAAACATCGTTTCGCCAGAACCTATGACGATGAACCAGGACTGCAGTTTCTGTGTGCGGGCTACAAGAAACTTTTTCTCCATATCCGCAAATATTTACGCGTTATGGCGCAGTTGCTGGAAAACGACCTTCCCGTTTCGCTGGTGATGGAGGCGGTGAAGGGGCCACTGGTTCTATCCATCAATCCGAACACAACCGAACGACGGTAACGGCGGGGCTCCTGGCAGCGCAGACTGGCTTCAACGAAGACAGCGCCGAACAAGGGGCCTCATAATCTCAGCCAAAAAAGGAAGGAAACACATGAAACAAACAACGGAAGGAACCTTGAAAACAAGACTGTCGGGATTCATAGCGCTGTTGCTTACGGTTGTCTTTCTGGCGGCGCCCCGGATGTCGCAGGCGGCAACGGCCGGTGAAATCGACCGTGACGTGGACGGGGCCCTGCAGACCCTGTACCGGACCACCCCGGCGGCAAAAAATCTGGCAAGAGTGGCCAAAGGTATCCTGGTCTTTCCTTCCATCATCAAGGCGGGGCTCGTCGTTGGTGGGCAATACGGCGAGGGCGCGCTTCGTATCGGCGGCAAGACCTTCGGCTATTACAGGACGGTGGCGGCTTCCTACGGTCTGCAGGCGGGGGCGCAATCTTTCGGGTATGCCCTGTTCTTTATCGACAATGCGGGATTGAACCATCTCAAACAAAGCAGGGGATGGGAGATAGGCGTCGGCCCCAGCATTGTCATCGTGGATGAAGGGGTTGCCCGTTCACTGACGACCACCACGGCCCAATCCGGGATCTACGCTTTTATTTTCCAACAGAAGGGACTGATGGCCGGCATCGGCATCCAGGGCAGCAAGATTACTCGGATCACTCCGGAAAATTAAGAAACCAACCGGCAAAAAAAACTTTTGGAAAGGTGCACAATGAACAACATGCAATCAGTCTCGAAACTTTTGGTGATCCTGTTGACAGGGTTCGTACTCTGCGGCTGTGCCGCGATGGCCAAGGTTGAACACTCCGGTTTTCTACAAGATTTACCGCAATTCCAGCCAGGGCCGTCCGACGGAATGGACCAGATCTATATTACGCCCGGGGCGGATCTGAGGAAATATAACAGAGTGATGCTCGACGAAGTCCAATTTTTCCTGAAGCAAGATGCCGCCACCCAGGGGCTCCATGCCAGCGAACTGAATGAACTCGCCGATACCTTTCATCGCGCGATCTTCGAGGCCCTGGGTACCGCTTATCCCCTGGTCACCGAGCCGGGAACCGATGTCCTGCGGATTCGCGTGGCGATCACCGATATCGTGACGAGCAATCCGGCAGTGAGCGGGATAACCACGGTGCTGCCGGTAGGCCTGGCCGTCAGCGTCGGCAAAAAGGCGGTGGGTGGTTCCTATTCGGGGGTGGGGGGTGCAAGTATGGAGGTCGAGATCCGCGATTCGATGGCTAACGAACGCCTTGCTGCCGCCATCGATACCTTCAATGGTTCGAAGATGAGCGGCTTCAGCAAGCTCGGCGCCACCAAGGATGCTTTTGAGTTCTGGGCCAAAAGACTCCGGGTGACCTTGGATAAAGCGCATGGTGCAGGCAATTAGGCATCGCCGCTCAGCGGATGTTCGTTCGTCTCATTCCGGTCTGGCCTTGGAATGAAGGTAAACTCAAGATATGACAACTGGAACTCGGCTTCGGCTATTGCCGGGAATACGCACTTTTCTAATCGTACTGTTTTGCTGCCCGCGCAAGCACATGCATAAGCTCCGTTCGTTCATAGCCCTGATATGTGCTCTGCCCCTGGTGGGTTGGGGAGCCTTGTCCCTGTATTACTCCGCCTCTCTCCCCGGCACCCTGTCGACCGTGGCAGCGGCGGGTTTTGTCCTGATATCCCTTCTGTTTTTTTTGATAGCCCGTACCTGGAAAAGGGCAATGATCCTCTTTGCCGTACTTTTCGCCCTGGTGCTCGTGTTCTTTTTGCTGAAGAAACCCTCCAACAACCGGAACTGGCAACCCGATGTGGCCCTGCTGCCCTACGCCACTTTCGCAGGCGACAAGGTCACTCTGCACAACATTCGCAATTGTGACTACCGCACCGAAACCGATTTCACGGTTCAGCATTACGATAAAACCTTTGATCTCGATTCGCTGACCAGCATCGATCTCTATCTGGTGGATTGGGGGTTGGGGAGTGTGGTCCACACTATGCTCAGTTTCGGTTTCAATGACCGGGAGTACGTGGCCGTTTCCATCGAGGCCCGCAAGCAGTTGGGAGAGGGATATTCCACCACAAGGGGATTTTTCCGGCAGTACGAACTGACCTACGTGGTGGCGGACGAACGGGACGTGGTGCGGTTGCGGACCAATTATCGACAGGGAGAAACGGCGTATCTGTACCGGGTCCGAGGCGACAAGAAAGTATTTCAGGATGTCTTCCTCGACTACCTGGGTTCGATCAATCGGTTGAAAGATACGCCCGAATGGTACAACGCCCTGTTAACCAACTGTACCAGCCAGTTACGTGGCCATACCCGGCCCTATTTTCGTAAGGTCGCATGGGACTGGCGGCTGCTGGCCAACGGTTATGCGGATGAGCTTGCCTACGAAAAAGGGACGCTCGATACTTCGCTCCCTTTTGCCGAACTGAAACAACACAGCATCATCAATTCCAAGGCCAAAGAGGCCGATCAGGATTCCAACTTCTCTCGGCGTATTCGTGACGGACTGCCGGGGATAGATCCCACAGCCCTGAAACCTTGACCAACATCAACGTAGACCTGGATCCTGTCACCACATTGTTTGGAGATTCCTTTGTGGGAAAGAAAGCTCATCAATCACCCTGACGAGACGTAATGGAGAAAAAATTTCCTGGAGTTTTGCCGGCAAAAACAAACTTGCGATACATTGCCCCCTCGTCATTTCAGACATCGACAGGGCTTCACAGGAGTTGGGTATGAGAAATTTTTTTTCAATGCAGGCCGACTGTCGTACATGGTTGTTCAGCACCAGACGGTGGTCTGAGAAGAAGGGCTGTACCCGGTTGTACCGGCAGGGAGCCCTTCTCCTGCTTCTCATCGTCTCCCTCGGTGTTACCGGTTGCGCCACTTCGGTGGGTGTACAACGAAACCACCCCCGTGATACCCAGGCGCAGATCAATATAAGCGCCGTCAACGCCGACGATTACAGCCGGTTTTCCCGTGATGTCCTGATCCGTTTCAACCTGCTCCAGGCCTTTAACGACGATCCCCAGCAGGTTCTCACTTTTCTCCATCACGAGGCGGGAAAAGATTACCGTAGCGAACTGCTCTTTGCCCTGGCTGAACTCCATTATTATAGCGGGATGCGCTGCCGGCGGGACGGGATCAGCCGGTCGCACAGGCACTTCTTTGCCTCGGCAATCTATGCCTATTTTTATCTGTTGGGCAAAGAATGGCTGGACTCTCCCAACCCCTTTGAACGACGATTCCGGATCGCCTGCGATCTGTATAACGGCGCCCTGGCTGAAGCCCTGGCCGATGCCGACGGCAATCTCCAGATTGTCCCCACCCAGGTGGAACTGCCGGTCGGTCGTTTCAGCTTTTCCGTCGATGCCAGGAATTTCCATCATGAGATTGAACTGTATGAAAAATTCATTTCGACCGACCGGTTCGGCATCAGGGGTCTGAGCAGGAGAAACCGGGAGGCAGGGATGGGGGCGCCTTTTATTGCGGTTGAGAAGAAACCGGAAGGCGCTCCGATGTTTCGAACCAGTCCGGGAACTCTTTTTCTGCGCTTTGATTGCCGGTTGCAGGAGATCACGGCAGGGACCTGTGTTGGCTCCCTGGAAGTGTACTCCGCCTATGATCAGACGGAAATCGAGGTCGGCGATAAGAAAATCCCTCTGGAAAGCGATGTTACGGCGCAAATGGCATATACGATCGATCAACCGTATGTCCAGAGGGCGGGCATAAATGAATTTCTCCACGGAACGAGCTATGTCAAAGCCGGCCTCCTCTTAATGCAGCCGTATCAACCGAGCAAGATCCCGATAGTCTTTGTTCACGGTACGTTCAGCAGTCCCATTGCCTGGGCGGAAATGGTCAACACGCTCCGCGCCGATCCCGTTATCAACCAGAAATACCAGCTATGGAATTTTTTCTACGACAGCGGCAAGCGGATCGGCATCTCTGCGCAAGAGCTGAGAGAAGCTCTCAGCACACAGGTGCAGAAGGTGGACCCGGAGGGGACGAATGCCGCTTTGCACCAAATGGTCATCATCGGTCACAGCCAGGGAGGGTTGCTGACCAAACTGACCGCCACCGATGTCGGCGATGCCTTTGTGCGGATGGCGACGGGAAAAGCGCTGGCGGAACTCCAGGTGACGGAAGAGGATCGGGATCGCATTGAAAAAGAAGCCGTATTTACTGCCTTGCCCTTTGTGCAACGCGTCATCTTTATTTCGACCCCCCACCGGGGCAGTTTTCTCTCCAAGAACTGGGTTCGGACCCTTGTTTTGAAAATGGTGTCCTTCCCCAGAGGGGTGATCCAGTCAACGGCCAACCTGATGAAATCCGTTGTCAACCTGGGAATCTCCCAGGCCCAGGCGCAACAGTTCATTGCCACGACGAGTCTGGATGTCATGTCGCCCGACAACCCGACGATCAAGACCTTGGCAGAGATTCCCCTCGGCCCGGGAGTCAAGGGCCATTCCATCATCGCCATCGACGGCGATGAAAAACCCCCTGAAGGCGATGACGGCGTGGTCAAATATACCAGCGCCCATGTGGAGTATGTTGAATCCGAGTTCCTGGTCCGGCACAACCATTCCTGCCAGGGGCATCCCCTGGTCATCGAGGAAGTGCGCCGCATTCTTCTGGCGCATCTGCAGGAGAGTCAGAGTTCACCTGCCGGTACAGGTGCATTGATACCATGATGGATGGAGGGGATCGCTCAGGGAGTTTTGTGAAAATTTCAGATGTTCTAAAAACATGAATTCGAATGGGGAGAAATGTGATGAAGCAAAAAATTTACTGGATTTTCAGTGTTACGACGGCTATGGCAATCTGCATCCTCGTGATGGGGTTCGACATTGCCTTGGCGCAACAATCTATTTCATCTTCTCTTGGAGTGATTCCATACCCTTCAAAAGGCCAATCCCCAAACCAGCAGAACCAGGATGAGGGGGAATGTTACGCCTGGGCAAAACAGCAGACCGGCATTGATCCTGTCGCCGTTGCAGGTGCGCCCCCGCCCCCGTCAGGACCGGCAGTCGGTGGAGGTGAGCGTGTCAGAGGGGCGGCCAGGGGCGCAGTTGGCGGAGCGGCGATTGGTGCCATTGCCGGAGATACCGGTGCAGGGGCCGGTATAGGTGCTGTGGCCGGTACAATGGCCGGCGGTCGTCAGGCGCGGCAGAATAGACAATCTCAAGCAAAGCAGGCACAGGATGCTAAAGCAGGGATGGTCCGGCAATTCAACAGGGCTTTCGGCGCCTGCATGGAAGGGAAAGGCTATGTGGTTAAATAGACGATGAAAATGAAAAAGTCTTGTGAGGGTCATGGGCTTTTTTTTAGGTGGTACTCTTTGTTGAAACTGCAGCAGGACCGGAGGTCAAGAAACGGTACTTTGCCGAACTCGATGGTGACAGAGAAGCAGTGAATGAGGTATTGCGTTACATGGAAAACGACAAGGTTACCCTGCTCACTGCGGCGAAGGCGGTGGAATACAACCATGCTGTAGCTTTATTGGAATATATCCGGATGGTCTGGCCGTAAAGTACGCGCCGGTATCAATGGGTGTGAGCCGAAGTACACCGCGCGGCAGCGTAACGTCAGCCCGTGACCAATTGAAATCCTGAGGAGTTTCCATGGAGAACAGTATCGCCAGGCGCATCAGAGACAGCTTTGCCCGTCAAAGCGTGATGACGACTATCGGGGCAACCCTGACGGCAGTCGAAAACGGTGCGGTAACCGTCGAGCTGCCGTTTCGTTCCGATCTCACCCAGCAGCATGGCTTCCTGCATGCCGGGGTCGTGACCATGATTGTCGATTCAGCCTGCGGCTACGCGGCCCTGACCATGATGCCCGCCTCTGCCGCAGTGTTGACTGCCGAATATAAAGTCAATTTCCTGTCGCCGGCCGAGGGCGAAAAACTGATTGCCCGCGGCCGGGTGCTCAAGCCGGGCCGCACCTTGACGGTCTGCTTCGGCGAAGTGCATGCGGTCAGGGATGGGCAGGAGAAACTGGTGGCGACGATGATGGCCACCATGGTCGCACGACAAGATACGGGCTTGACGGACTAGTCAACCACCCGGTGGCAAAAACGGCCCGACCTCGGCAGGCACACTTCCTGGACGGATTCGCGGCCTGCCAACGCTATCCGGCAGCTATTCATGCATGTGCTTCAATACCCTCTTGCGCAGGTGGGTGGCAATCTCCGGGTCGCGATAGCTGATGACCGTGGCCGGGCAGCGGTGAAAAACCCGTTCGGCCACCGAACCGGTGAACAGGGTGCTGATGTCCCGGTTCTTCACCCCCATCACGACCGCATCGATGTTTTCCTTCACCACCAGCTGCAGTAATTTCTCGGCCGGATTGCCGACCTCGAAATGGAAGGTCACCTCGTCACCGTTCAGCCCGACCTTTTCCAGCAGGCGGGCCATCTCCTCCCGTCGTTCCTGGATCAGGGTCTGGAGATAGTGCTCGGTGTCGACCTTGTAGCCGAAGGCGGTGATCTTCTGCACCGCCTCGAGATCGCGCTCGTTGATGACGTTGATGAGCTGCAGCTCGGCGCCGCAGGCCCCGGCTATTTCGGCGGCGAACCGCAGCATTCCTTCAGTAAATTTCGAGAAGGCGATAGGTACTAGAATTTTTTTTATCATATCCTTACCTTGATCAGCCGATCACATCGTTTCAGTTGAATGCTTGCGTAGGCTGGTTGACCTGTGGCCCGGCACTCCGCCTGGCCCGCCGTTTCTGTGACCACAACACCAGGACGAGCAGAACCAGTGCCGGGATGAACATCCACTGCTTGGGCGGCCGATCGGCAAGCACCTGGAGATCGAGAATTTCCTGGTCCCAGTCGATGCGAGCTTTTTCCGCCGGGCTGTTGAAGACGACGTTGTCGATGAAGACCCGGCCGTCCTCGTTGCGGGTGTTGAAGCCCATCGCCAGCAGCCGTTCTTGAGCCGGGGCCTTTTTCCCGGCCGCCAGCGACACCACCATGGTGAATTCGTCGCCGTTCATCTTCTCGCCCTTCAGGGTCAGGCGCAGCTGTTTCCCCGATGGCAGGTCGCTGACGAACTGTTCCAGCTCCGTCGCCGACCGGGTCTCCAGTTCCGGAAAGATCCGGTCCCAGAAGAAGCCGGGGCGGAACATGATGAAGGCGACCAGCAGCAGCAGCGCCGTTTCCCACAGCTTGTTGCGGGTCAGCATGTAGTTCTGGGTCGCCGAGGCGAAGGCCAGCATGGCGATGAGGGCACCGGCCACGACGACGATGAAATGGAGGGTGGAGCCGATGCCGATCATCAGCAGTTCGGTGTTGAAGATGAAGACGAAGGGCAGGATGGCGGTGCGGATATCGTACATGAAACCCTGGATACCGGTGCGGATCGGATCGCCGCCGGAAATGCCGGCGGCGGCGAAGGCGGCCAGGCCGACCGGCGGGGTGTCGTCGGCGAGGACGCCGAAATAGAAGACGAACAGGTGGACGGCGACCAGGGGGATGAGCAACCCGTTCTGGGCCCCGAGGCTGATGATGACCGGCGCCATCAGGGTCGAGACGACGATATAGTTGGCGGTGGTCGGCAGGCCCATTCCGAGGATGATGCTGAACAGGGCGGTGAAGATCAGGGTCAGGGCCATGTTGCCCAGCGAGATGAACTCGACGAACTCCGTCATGACCAGGGCGATGCCGGTCAGGGTGACGGTGCCGACGACGATGCCGGCGGCGGCGGTGGCGACGCCGATCCCGATCATGTTACGGCCGCCGGCGACCAGTCCGGCGATGAGGTCGTCGATGCCGCGGCGGAAGCTGAACTCTTCTCCATGGATCCTGCGGAAAAAACCCTTGATCGGCCGCTGGGAGACAACGATCACCAGCAGCAGCACGGTCGCCCAGAACACCGACAGCGAGGGTGAGAGCTGCTCGACCGTCAGGCACCACATCAACACCACGACCGGCAGCAGGAAATAGAGGCCGGCCTGAACGGTCTGGCCGAGGTCGGGCAGTTCATCCATGTCGGTGGTGAATTCGAGTTCGGGCACGCGACAGGCGACGTAGAGAAGGATGAGATACACCGCGAGGGCGAGGACGGCGACGATATAGATCGCCGCTTCCCCGGCTAAGGTCTTGATCCATCCCAGGCCGTAGTAGGTGGCGGCGCCGATCAGTATCACCCCGAGCAGGACCGACACCATGCCGAGCAACGACTGGGCCAGGGTCTTTTTGTGCCTTTTCGGCAGTCCCCGCAGGCCCATCTTGCAGGCCTCGAGATGAATGATATAGACCAGGGCGATGTAGGCGATGATCGCCGGCAGGAAGGCGTGCTTTATGACCTCGAGATAGGAGATGCCGACGTATTCGACCATCAGGAAGGCGGCGGCGCCCATGACCGGCGGGGTGATCTGGCCGTTGACCGAGGAGGCGCATTCGATGCCGCCGGCCTTTTCCGGGGTGAACCCGACCTTCTTCATCAGCGGGATGGTGAAGGTTCCGGTGGTGACGACGTTGGCGATCGACGAGCCGGAGATCATCCCGGTCATCGCCGAGGAAACGACGGCGGCCTTGGCCGGGCCGCCACGCATGTGACCGAGACCGGCGAAGGCGACCTTGATGAAGTAATTGCCGGCGCCGGCCTTCTCCAGCAGCGAGCCGAAAAGGACGAACATGAAGACCATCCCGGTCGAGACCCCGAGGGCGACACCGAAGACGCCTTCGGTCGACAGCCAGTAGTGGGACATGCCCTTGACCAGGCTCGCCCCCTTGTGGGCGATGATATCGGGCATGTAGGGGCCGGCGAAGGCGTAGATGATGAACAGGGTGCCGATGACCATCAGCGGCGGGCCGAGGGCGCGGCGGGTGGCCTCGAGAAGCAGGATCAGACCGACGGCGGATACCACCAGATCAAAGGTGATCGGAGCTCCCGGCCGGGTCGAGAGCCCGGTGTAGTTGAGGTAGATGTAGGCGGCTGCAAAGGCGGCGACAAGGGCCAGAATCCAGTCCTGGATCGGGATGAACTTCCTCGGTGATGACTTGAAGGTCGGGAAGGCGGTGTAGGCCAGAAACATGGCGAACGCCAGGTGGATGGACCGGGCCTGGGTATCGTTGATGACAAAGAAATCGAGGAGAAACGGCAGCGGGGATGAATACCAGAGCTGGAACAGGCTCCACAGCAGGGGAACGAAAAACAGCACTCCTTTGGAAATTCGGCCGTGCGGGGCGCGGCCGCCGCTGTCGATCTCGGCCACCATCTGTTCGAGTTTTTCTGCAGTCAGGAGATTTTTTGTCTCGGTCGCCATAGTCATTCCCTGTCTGTGGATGAATTTGTGTTGTATCTGCGTCACACCCCTCTGCGTCGATTCAAAAAAGGCATGCAAGCGGTGAAGCGGGCGATGGAAGCGTTCCGGGCCGCCAGGGCGGGGTGAGTGTCGGTATACGCCGATGCCCCCCCGCCCGGTTCGGTCGGGCCTACATCAAGCCTGCTTCCTTGAAATACTTCACCGCGCCATCATGCAGCGGCGCGGACAGGGCGTCCTTGACCATGTGCTTCTTGTCGAGAATGGCAAAGGCCGGATGGAGCTGTTTGAACTCGTCGAAGTTCTCGAAAACGGCTTTGACCACCTGATAGACCGTCTCGGCCGGGACCTGGGCGGATGAGACGATCGTCGCGCTGACGCCGAAGGTCTTGGTGTCGGCGGCGTTGCCACGGTACATGCCGGCGGGGATGACGGCCTCGCTGAAGTAAGGATTGGCGGCGAGCAGTTCGGCGATGGCCGGGCCGGTGACGTTGACCAGCACCGCCTCGCAGGCGGTATGGGCTTCCTGGATCGAACCGTTGGGATGACCGACGGTGTAGGCGAAGGCATCGATCTTGTTGTCGCAGAGGGCGCCGGCCATCTCGGCGGCCTTCAGTTCAGAGGCCAGCTTGAAGTCTCCAATCTTCCAGCCCAGTTTGCCCATGACTGCCTCCATGGTGCTGCGCTGACCGGAGCCGGGATCGCCGATATTGACCCGTTTGCCTTTCAGGTCTTCGAAATTCTTGATCCCGGCTTCGGCACGGGCGACGACGGTGAACGGTTCCGGATGCAGGGCGAAGACGGCGCGAAGGTCTTTGTTCGGCCCGCTTTCGGCGAATTTATTGACACCTTTGACCGCATCGTACTGGACATCGGACTGGACGACGCCGAAGTCGAGCTCGCCGGCAACGACGGCGTTGACGTTGTACACCGATCCGCCGGTACTCTCGACGGTGGCACGCAGGCCGTGATCTTTCTTTCCTTTGTTGACGAGACGGGCAATGGCGCCGCCGGCCGGGTAGTACACCCCGGTAACGCCGCCGGTGCCGATGGTGATGAACTTCTGATCGGCAGCGCCGGCCGGGGTGACAGCGGCCCCGAAATGCATGACGAAACCGAAGGCGACTGCGGCTAACAGCGAGGTAGTTCTTTTCATCGTTTTCCTCCTTGGAATTGAGTGGTCTTCCCATATACCGGAGCCCCGGTGAGGGACAGGTTCACCGTACACTGCCGTGCATCATGCCGGAAGCAGGCCTGGAACATCAATGCAATCAGCATCGTACGTCATCAGTCAGATACCAGCAAACACTAATACTTCCCCATTCGTCAAGATTTTTCCTCCGTCCGTTTATAGGGGTGTATTATTAAAATAATTTGATATCAACTAATTATAGAATCATCAGAACGGTCGGAAGAAATCTGGGTCAGGTGCCTGGCGATGATAAGCGCCACCGGAATGGTATGTCAACCGGACCCGAATCCTCGTTCCCGAATGCTCAGGATACTGCAGGCGGCCAGCCGGACCCGGTCCGGCAGGCTTTGCCGGAGCATATACTCCCGGTCGCTGTGGTCGCCATCGCCGATCGGGCCCATCCCGTCGACGACCGGGATGTCCAGTTGGGCGATGGTGTTGGCGTCGGACACCCCGCTGCGCAATTCTTCGACGCAGGGGAGGTGGAGTTTGTCCGCCTCGGCGCGGATGAGCTGATAGAGCCCGGAATTGCGGCTGTTCTGCTCCATCGGCGGCCGGCCGCCGACGTACTGCAACGCTGCGGTGGTGCCGGCAACCGTGGAGTGGGAGGCGATCCCGGCCATGCGTGCCGCCGTTGCCTCGGCATCGGCTCGGGTCAGGAAGCGGGTGTCGATCTCGGCGACGGCATGGTCGCTGACGGTGTTGGGGCCGATACCCCCATCGATTACGCCGACATTGACGACAATGCCGCGGCCGGGATCGTTGAGCCCTTCCAGGGCGATGACCTTGTGGGCCAGTTCGAGGATGGCGCTGGCCTTGTCGGCGCCGGCGGAGGCGGCATGGCCGGCGCGCCCGGTCACGATCAGGCGGTAACCCGACCGGCCCTTGCGCCCGGTGACGACCTCGCCGCCCAGGCCGCCGCATTCGAAGCCGAGGGCCGCCAGGCTCCGCCCTGCCTCGGCCTGGAAGATGGTGGTGGAGGAGGGGGAGCCGATCTCCTCGTCGGAGTTGCACAGCAAGGTCAGTGGTATGTCCGCCAGCAGTTCGCATTCGGCCAGGGCCTTGATCGTGTAGACGGCGGCGACCAGCCCGCCCTTCATGTCGATCACCCCGGGGCCGGATACCGTGCCGTCCTGATCTTTGTACCAGTTGAAGGGACTGTCGAGCGGGAACACGGTGTCCATATGGCCGAACAGCAGAAGCGCCGGCCGGCCGTCGCGGCAGGCGGGGGTGCGAAACAGCAGGTGATCGCCGAATTCGGATTGCCGCACCGTCTCCAGTTCCATCCCGGAGGTCTCCAGGCTGGCGGCGAGCCGGGCCCCGACCGCGTCCACCCCCTGCTTGAACCGGGAAAAACTGGGCTGGAGGACCAGATCCTGCAGCAGGCGGAACATCCCGCCCTCCTCCCGGCGGCAGAACTGGTCGATCCGCTCCCGCATGACCTGCCTATCTGTTGAAGGCGAACAGTTCGTTGGCATAGATCTCGGGGTCGGCGTCGGGATAGCTGACCTCCTCGCCGCTCCACGGTTTCTTGAGAATAACGTCGTTGCCCTCCCGGCTCACCACGTTGGAGCGGTGCAGCGGGATCTTGCCGCCGGCGGTGGCGATATAGCGGGGAATGGCGTCGCCGGAGATGTTGCCGTACATCGACTCGACGATGTCCCGTCCGACCTCGAGGGGGACGCGGAAGTGGGCGAACTGCGGGTTGCGGTAGCTGCAGTTGAACAGGTAGTAGGGCCGGACATAGGATTCGTGCACGGTCTCGCACAGTTTCCACATCTTGACCCGGGTGTCGTTGATCCCCTTCAGCAGTACGGCCTGGTTGAGCACGGCGAAGGTCCGTTTCGAAATCCGGCGGAAGACCTCGCGCGACACCGGGGTGATTTCCTGGGCGGTGTTGATCTGGGTCACGACCCGGATCGGCTTGCGGTCGTTGCTGGCCTCGAGGATGTCGAGCAGTTCGTCGTCGACCCGCATCGGTGCGGTGACCGGTATCCGGGTGCCGAGCCGCTTCAGCCGGACATGGTCGATGCCGTCCAGTTCCGCCAGCAGCCATTCGATCATCGAATTGGGCAGGACAAAGGCGTCGCCGCCGGTGATCAGCACGTCGCGGATCCGGTCGTTGGCGCGGATATAGTCGAGCGCCTCGGTGTAGGCCTCCTTCGCATACACCTGGTCCTTGCGGCCGATGTGGGCCAGACGCAGGCAGTGGGTGCAGAACATGGCGCACATGTTGGTGGCCTTGATCGTCAGCACCCGCGGATAGAACTGGTCGACCAGGCGGGCCGGGGAGTGGTCGGCAGCCACCGGCGGGATCTCGATGCCGGCGTTCTCCACCATCTCGCCGGTCGGCACCGACTGCAGCATGATCGGGTCGTTGATCGCTCCCGGCATGATCAGGCTGGTGTAATAAGGGGTCAGCCGCATCCGGTAGGATTGGGTCACCTTCGCGATCGATTCGAGTTGGGCCGGCGGCAGGTCGATGAGCCTGGCCAGGACCGCGACCGAATCGATCGCGTGGCGGATCTGGCCGGGGAAAGAGTTCCAGGCGGCTTCGTCCATGCCCAGTTCCGCCATGATCCGCGCCTTGTTCTCGAGAATCCGGTCCCAGGCCTCGATGCCGCTCGGGGCGATGCTGTCCTTGGCTGCCAGATATGCATCGACCCGGCGATTGGCGCTGGCGGCAATCGGTCGGGCCCGGGTCAGGCGACCGCCGACCGAGACCATGTGCTCGTCGATCCGCTGGTGCTTGACGGCCAGTTTTTCCAGGTCAGAAAGGTTGAGGCCGAAGTCTCCGGGAGTCCCTTTGCCGGCCCGGTGCAATTCGAGAAGGCGGGCGAAGAGAGTGATGATCGGGGTGGTCAGTTGTGTGGTGTTTGCCTTGTCAGCCAGCGTATTGATTTCCTCCCGTTCCTGCGTGGAAGGTGCGGCAGCCCCGGTTGCAGGCTGGGCGAGCGTGTTCAGAAGATCCATGGTGAAGCTGTCGAGCGTTTCGCCATTTACCGTTTTCTGGTTATTGTTGCAGTGCATTGTCGGATTCCACCTCTGTAATGGTTTGCTGGATAAAACCGACTCCCTGGCATATTCCCTCGGCGACATCGTCGCGATTGCGCGCCACCGAGACTACCCGGGCAAGAAAGGTGCCTGGTGAGACCAGGAAGTTGGTGCCGAGGTGCTCGAGAATCACGAAATCCTTGATCAGTTCTTTTTTCGCGATCTTCCTGAAGGTCTCTCTCTCGTATGGATTTTGGGGGATATACCCTGTTGTCAGTTTCTGTTTGGTGATCTTGTAGTTATGGGTTGCCCAGTGGATGCTGCGGTGGTTGCCGTTCATCTCCACGGTCTGCGGCGGGAAGCGATTCTCCGTCACGGCGTAATATTCGAGCTCCGGCAGCATCGGCGACCCCTCCGGCAGGGTCTGCTCGAGGGTGAAGCAGAATTCCAGGGTCGTTCCCTGTTTGCGGGCATTGATTTCGAGAAAGAAGATCTTCCCGTCCCTGTCGATCAGATAGTCGCAACCGAAGATACCCCGATAGCCGGCCTTGCCCAGTACTCTGCCGACCTTGACCGTATATTTACGCAACAGGCGCATCTGTTCGTCGCTGGCCAGTGAGGGGAACGACGAGCCGATGAAACGGTTGCCGTCGACAATGTTCTGGTCGGCGATGCCGGCGATATAGACGTCGTTCTCATTGGCCACGACGGCCAGGACGGTCGGGTCGAGATCGTGGGGTATATAGCGGGTGACCAGGTACTCGCTCTCCTCGTCCTGGAAGCGGTCGGCAACCTCCTGCTGGCTGTGGGTGATCGACGAGTTGGCCCCCCCGGCCGAGTAGGCGGCGGAGACGAAAACCCCCTCCGGCCATTGCGCAAAAAGCGGTTGGGTGGTCGCCAGCAACTGCTCCCGGCTTGTGCAACGAAACCCTTCTATCATCGGGACGACATCCTGCAGGATTTCATGCTGGAAGACCTTGTTGTTGTATTTCTTGGCGATATGTTTGTCCGGCCCAAGTATCGATACCCTGCTGATCGTGTCCAGGGTCATCTCGACCACGCTTTCGTAGAGGTTTACGTAAAGCTGGTTCTGGTTCTCGAGGATGTGGTTGATCAGCGCCCGCACCGTCGGGCTGCTGGACACGGCATTCATGAAGATGGACGACTTCAGCCGACAGCTCATCCGCGGCGGGGTTTTCATGCCGCTGAAATGGTGGTTGGTGATCATGTCCTCATGGGCGATCGGGTTGATCACCATGACATTGGCATAATTGTACTGGATGCAGACATCGGGCACGATGGCGATGAACTGCACATCGCGGCGTCCGAGTCGCCGTTCGAGCGTCTCTTTGACGAAATTGTTCAGCGGATAGTTTTTCAGGTCGCCGACATAAAGAAAATAATAAAAGTTGGGGTTGTAGGTAAAATTCGAAAAAAGTACGTCATCACCTTGGATTTCCATTTTTTTCACTTAATTGGATTTGGGGATAGGTCTCGTTGGTCGCCGCGGTACTGCAGCGGATTCTGGAATCCACAGAGTTGGCTCGATGCAGGTGAAGGCTGGCGGAGGCGTGTTCTAGTCGCGGGCTGCAATCGCGTAAACAGTTCCGTCACGATACGGGACGAGTTGATGGCCCCGTCTGCCTGGGCCGAGAAGGAACACTCTCTTTCGCGCGGATCCTGTCGACCACAGTGATCGCTGACCATCACGCCTGAAGATAACCGCCACCACGCGTCGTTCGGTACGATGCATCTCGCTGAAACGGGCCCGGGGATTTCGCGGGACTCCGGCATGGTTTTCCGCCTTCTTCCGGGACTGGTAGCGGGCTGTTCTCCGGCTGCTGCCAATTTCAAACGTCCCATCGTGTACCCTTCTCCGGAACGGACAGATTCTGATCCGGCTTGTGCTACCGGGCTTGGTGGACAGCACAACAGCATATAACTCAAATCTGATGTCGACAACAATTTTTTCCTGTCAAAGTAAGGGTTGGAGACGGGTGCCGTTCTTTACTTATCGAATTATTTGATTATACTTTAAATGGGCATGTGCACTAAAGGTCTCCTTGACGTATGCCGACCATCTTTTTTTCCTGTTTTTCGTTGTGAATTCAGTACAATTGGTTTTGTGGCGCTATCTATTTTTCAATTCCTATCATTGAGGGAGGAGTCTCTATCGAGGTGATGTATGAGTAAAACTGAAAGATTGGCGCAGTTACGACGTATCCTCGCCATCGACCCGGTCATCGAAGCAATCGTGCTGAGCGATGTCCCGCTCGATCAGAAGCGCCAAGGCCTGCGCAGCCATCTGTCGGAGATGCTGCTGAAAATGTTCGACGGTGAGGGTCAAATCGCGCCGCTGGAATGGATCACCTGTCGGGATGCGGTCTGGGTGCTGCGCAATATCCTGTCTCCGCGCAGCGAGGAATTGGCCGGCTTTTCAGTTCTGGACTACATCGATCGCCTGCTTCACCGCCCTGGCGAGCCCGGACTGCCCAGGCTCACGCCGGACTTTCTCGCCGAGTTCGAACACCTGATCAAGGGTGCCAACGGGCTGGCCGGGATCTACAAGGAAAAACCACCGGCCTTTCTGCGGCACACCGGTCGGAAGGCGGCCCGGTTGCGCTCGGCCGACCTCTCCAGGATGGCGAGGAGAGCGGCGACCTTTCAGCAGCGGTATGCCTGCGGTCTCGACCCGGAGCTCGTGCGCCGGCGCAGCCAGAGCCGGCAGAACATCCAGCAGCACTTCGGGATCACCGATCTGGAGTGGAACGACTGGCGGTGGCACACCAGCAATATCATCCGCAACGCCGATGTCCTCGGTCGGTTGATCACGCTTTCCGACGCCGAACGCCAGGCCGTCGAGGCGGCTCGTTCCCATCGCATTCCGTTCGGGATCACTCCCTATTACTGTTCGCTGATGGATCCGGACAATTCCGGCAGCTGGGATCGGGCCATCCGCGCCCAAGTCATCCCGCCCGGCCAATATGTCGAAAAAATGACGGCCCTCCGGTCCTCGCAGGACTGTTCGCTCGACTTCATGGTGGAGAGCGACACCTCGCCGATCGAAGGGATCACCCGCCGCTACCCGAACATCGTCATTCTGAAGCCGATCCTGACCTGTCCCCAGATCTGCGTCTACTGCCAGCGCAACTGGCAGATCGAGGATGTCTATTCCACCGAAGCGGCCCTCGGCCAGGCCAAGCTCGATCGGGCCCTGCAGTGGATCGAGGAAACCCCAGAGATTACCGAGGTGTTGATTACCGGCGGGGACCCGCTGCTGCTGAGCGACGAGAAGATCGACGAGATCCTGGCCCGATTGGCCCAGATCGACCACGTGGTCCGGATCCGCCTCGGCACCAGAACCCCGGTCACCCTGCCCCAGCGCATCACCGAGTCGCTGGTGCGGACGATCACCCGCTACCATGAGCCGGGGCGCCGGGAGATGATGATCGTGACCCATTTCGAGCATACCACCGAGATCACCCCCGAGGCGATGCAGGCGGTACAGCGGTTCCGACTGTTCGGGGTCAGCGTCTACAACCAGCTGGTGTTCACCTACTTCAACTCGCGCCGGTTCGAGACCGCGGCGTTGCGACAGAAGCTCCGCCTGATCGGAGTCACGCCCTATTACACCTTCAATACCAAGGGGAAAGAGGAAACCGACAACTACCGGGTGCCCCTGGCCCGGCTGCTGCAGGAGCAGCAGGAGGAGGCGCGGCTGTTTCCGGGGACGGTCCGGACCGACGAGATCGTCTTCAACGTGCCCCGGCTGGGCAAGAATTACCTGCGGGCCGGGCAGAACCGGGACATCATCTCCATCCTGCCGGATGGCCGGCGGGTATACGAGTTCCATCCCTGGGAAAAGAAGATGGCTTTGATGGATACGTATGTCTATACAGACATCTCCATCTATCAGTACCTGAGAAGGTTGAAAAGAGACGGAGAGCGGATGGATGATTATGAAACAATCTGGTATTATTACTGAAAGATGGGATTGTCGTTGTTGGCTGTGCTCGCCGCCTGGCAGAACAGCCTCGACCGGCGGCCGGTACTGCAGCTGATGGAATATGTTCTTTGGAGCCCAGCGGGTTGCAGGGTATGATGGAGGATGAACCTTCCCGAATCGTGGAACAGGAACTTGAAATATATGGGACATCTTCGTATTCATGAGACATGGCGCATGTTTTCCAGGGACCGGAGTAGCTGGCGTTCACGGCAAGGGATTGGGTACGATGCGACCGTATCGCCGGTTTCATCATATAGTCTTTGCAAGAACCAGTAAGCACGCGGATAACAGGAGAAGATCATGAAACCGATTATAAGGGTGGCTGTGGCAATATCGGTTGTACTTGCCGCCGGCTTTGCCAACGCCGGGACCAGGGACGAGGTTCTGCAGCGCGGCTACCTGCAGTGCGGCGTCTCGACCGGAGTCCCCGGCTTTTCCCATCCCGATGACAACGGCAACTGGGTAGGGCTCGATGTCGACTTCTGCCGCGCCGTCGCCGCCGCGACCCTGGGCGACGCCAGCAAGGTCAAATACATCCCCCTCAATTCGAGAGAGTGCTTCGCCGCCCTGCAGTCCGGCGAGATCGATCTGCTGTCGCGGGGCTCGACCTATACCCTGACCCGTGACTCCTCGTTGGGACTCAACTTTGCCGGCGTCACCTACTATGACGGTCAGGGATTTCTGATCGCAAAAAAGCTTGCTGCCAAAGAACCCGCCGACCTCAAGGGCGCCGCGATCTGCGTTTTGGCCGGCACGACCAGCGAGGCCAACCTCGCCGCCTACTTCCGGCAGCATGGAATGGACTTCAGGCCCGTGATCTTCGATACCTCGCCCGAGACGTTGAAGGGGCTTGAAACCGGCCGCTGCGACGTCCTCACCAGCGACCTGTCGCAACTGCACGGCTTGCGGCTCAAGCTGGCCCATCCCGAGAAGTATGTCATTCTGCCGACGGTCATTTCGAAGGAACCCCTGGGGCCGGCCGTGCGTCAGGGTGACGACAACTGGTTCGATATCGTCAAATGGACCCTGTTTGCGCTGGTCAACGCCGAAGAACTCGGCCTCACCTCCGCCACGGTCGACGAGATGATGCATGATCCCGATGCCGCGATCCAGAAATTTGTCGGCCGGCAAGGCATCAAGGGTGAAGGGCTCGGTCTCAAGGATGACTGGGCGGTCCAGATCGTCAGGCAGGTCGGCAATTACGGCGAGATCTTCGCCCGCAATGTCGGCGGGGAATCGCCGCTGCAGATCGATCGCGGCCTGAACAACCTGTGGAACCGGGGCGGCCTCCAGTACGCGCCGCCGCTGCAGTAACGGGGGCGAATGGCTTTATGATGACGGCACTGAACCGACAGCGGACCACTGAAGTGATGGTGGAACTCAGGGGGGTCCACAAGTGGTATGGCGATTTCCATGTCCTCAAGGACATCAACCTCAAGGTCTACAAGGGGGAACGGATCATCATCTGTGGTCCCTCGGGCTGCGGTAAATCGACCCTGATCCGCTGCATGAACCGTCTCGAGGAACACCAGCAGGGCGAGATCATCGTGGGCGGCATCATCCTCGATGACGACCTCCGGGGAGTCGATCAGGTCCGGCGCAACATCGGCATGGTCTTCCAGCAGTTCAACCTCTTTCCCCATCTGACGGTGCTGGAGAACTGCTGTCTGGCGCCGATCTGGGTCCAGAAGAAGTCACCCCGCGAGGCCGAGGCCATCGCCCTCCAGTATCTCGAGCGGGTCCATATCGCCGACCAGGCGGCCAAATTCCCCGGCCAGCTCTCGGGCGGCCAGCAGCAGCGGGTGGCGATCGCCCGCAGCCTGTGCATGAATCCGTCGATCATGCTCTTCGACGAGCCGACCTCGGCCCTTGATCCGGAGATGATCAAGGAGGTCCTCGACGTCATGGTCGACCTGGCCGACGAGGGCATGACCATGCTCTGCGTCACCCACGAGATGGGCTTTGCCCGGACGATCGCCGATCGGGTCCTGTTCATGGATGCCGGCGAGATCATCGAGGAAAACGAGCCCGACGCCTTCTTCGACCATCCCCAATCGGAGCGGACCAGGCAGTTTCTGAGCCGGATCCTGTAGCGGCCCGGTTCCGTTCGATCCCGGCGGCAAGAAAAAAGGCGGTTCCCTTCGCGAGGAACCGCCTTGTTTTTTTCCGCTGCTATGCCGTCAGGTGCTCAGGAGGCCTGCTCCAGGGCGACGGCCACCGACACCGAGGCGCCGACCATCGGGTTGTTGCCCATGCCGATCAGGCCCATCATCTCGACGTGGGCCGGGACCGACGACGAGCCGGCGAACTGGGCGTCGGAGTGCATCCGCCCCATGGTGTCGGTCATGCCGTAGGAGGCGGGGCCGGCCCCCATGTTGTCGGGGTGGAGCGTGCGGCCGGTGCCGCCGCCGGAGGCCACCGAGAAGTAGTTCTTGCCCTGCTGGATGCACTCTTTCTTGTAGGTGCCGGCCACCGGGTGCTGGAAACGGGTCGGGTTGGTCGAGTTGCCGGTGATCGAGACATCGACGCCTTCGAGGTGGTTGATGGCCACGCCCTCGCGGACGTCGTCGGCCCCGAAGCAGCGGACCTTGGCACGTTCGCCGCTGGAGTAGGGGGTCTCGGCAACCACATGCAGTTCGCCGGTCGCGTAGTCGAACCGGGTCTGGACATAGGTGAAGCCGTTGATCCGCGAGATGATCTTGGCGGCGTCCTTGCCGAGGCCGTTGAGGATGACCCTGAGCGGTGACTGCCGCACCCGGTTGGCAGAGCGGGCGATGCCGATCGCTCCTTCGGCGGCGGCGAACGATTCGTGGCCGGCCAGGAAGGCGAAGCATTTGGTCTCTTCCTTCAGCAGCCGGGAGGCGAGGTTGCCGTGGCCGAGGCCGACCTTGCGGTCGTCGGCGACCGAACCGGGGATGCAGAAGGCCTGCAGGCCCTCGCCGAGGCTGGCGGCGATGTCGGCCGCCTTCTTCTCGCCCTTTTTGATGGCGATGGCGGCGCCGAGGGTATAGGCCCAGCAGGCGTTTTCAAAGCAGATCGGCTGGATGCCGCGAACGATGGCGGCGACATCGACACCCTTGGCCAGGCACAGCTCCCGGGCCTCCTCCAGGGTCTGCATGTCGTAGTGGTTCAGGACCGGGGTGATCTGGCCGATCCGCCTGTCGTAACTTTCGAACAGTGCCATGATGATTCTCCTTATGCGTGTCGCGGATCGATGGTTTTGACCGCTTCCTGGAAACGGCCGTAGGTCCCGGAGGCCCCTTCGATGGCCTGGGCCGGGTCGACGCCCTTCTTGATCGCATCCATCATCCGGCCGAGGTTGACAAAGGAGTAACCGATGATCTCGTCGTTCTCGTCCAGGCCGATCTCTTTCACATATCCTTCCGCCATCTCCAGATAGCGTGGCCCCTTGATCCTGGTGCCGTACATCGTGCCGCAGACCGAGCGCAGGCCCTTGCCGAGGTCCTCGAGGCCGGCGCCGATCGGCAGGCCGCCCTCGGAGAAGGCCGACTGGCTGCGGCCGTAGACGATCTGCAGGAACAGCTCGCGCATCGCCACGTTGATCGCGTCGCAGACCAGGTCGGTGTTGAGGGCCTCGAGGATCGTCTTGCCGGGGAGGATTTCGGAGGCCATCGCCGCCGAATGGGTCATGCCGGTGCAGCCGAGGGTCTCGACCAGGGCCTCCTCGATGATGCCGTCCTTGACGTTGAGGGTGAGCTTGCAGGCGCCCTGCTGCGGCGCGCACCAGCCGATGCCGTGGGTCAGGCCGTTGACGTCGCCGACCTCCCTGACCTTGGTCCATCCGCCTTCCTGGGGGATCGGCGCCGGGCCGTGGTTGGCGCCCTGCGTCACCCGGCACATGTGCTCTATCTCAGAAGAATACTGCATACCGTTCTCCTTCAAAAAATGGGTTGAATGGATATTGCCGGCGACAGATCGCCTTTGGGAGATGGAGGTCTGCCGCTGGAAAATTCATGATCGATCCTTCACCGCGGTCGCAGGAAGACCGGAAACGGCCCGTTCTTCCCCTGGCCGGTCGTCTTCATGACGGCATGGGCCGTGCCGGCCGCGAATGCCCCAAGCCCTTTGGCGTCGGAGCGCTGTGGCGGTGTCAAATCGGTTGGTGCGCATATCACAGTTCGGTCATCGACGAAAAGAGGTCCCGGTCGGCCTCGATCTTCGCCCGGTTGCCGATGACGGCACGATGGCTTGCGGCCTGCATGGCGGCGAAGGCCGGGGCGAAGGATTGCAGATCGGCGGGGCTGGTGGCGATGATTTCCCGGAGCCGCTGTTGCTTGTACTCCGGGTCGATGCCGCTCAGGTATTCATTGCGGGCGGTGGCTGCCCGCGCCGCCGGACTCTGGAGCGGATTGTAACTGCCGTAGGTGCCGATCACCAGCTGCTCCATGATCGCCGGTGGCAGGTCGAGGTCGGAGACGACCTCGGGGATGGCGCCGTAGGCCTCGTAGGTCTTGCGCACCTGGGGGTCACGGTAACTGATCAGGGCGAAATTGCCGGTGACCTGGCTGAACTGGATGAAGCAGCCGTAGGCCCCGCCCATCTGGCGGACGGTGTTCCACAGGTAATCGCGGGAGAGGAAGGTTCTCAGCACCTCGAAATGACCGTTGTAGCTGGCGTTGTCGGTCAACAGGGCGCCGCCCTGGACGGCGAACACGACCTCGGCCGAGGTGATGAAGGCCTCGTGGTCGGGCAGCGTCAGCGCCGGCAGGTCATAGCGGGTTACCGGAGTCGCGGCCAGGGCCGCGGGGATGATCCCGCCGAGGGCGGCGATCCGGTCGAGCTCCTGGCGGTCGGCAGTGACGGCGAACAGCAGGTTGTCGCGATTGAACAGCAGGCGCGCGGTCTGCTGCAGGGCGGCGAGGAAGGTCTCCTCCATCCCGGCATAATTGAGTGCCAGTTGCTTGAGGGCCAGATAGGCGGTAGCGCCGTTGAACATCTCCTGGTAGCGTCCGGCGGGCCCGAGATGGGCGGAGACCCGGGCGGCGGCCAGACCGTAGCCCTCGCTCTGCACCGCATGTTCGGCCCAGGCGAATTCACGGCCGACGATCTCCCTGATCCGGGTCCGGTCGGCGAAGGAGACGTCGGCGAGGACCTCGGCGACGAGCTGCAGGGCCTGTTCCAGGTACTCGGGCAGGCACTTGAGGTGCAGCCACAGCACCGGCCGGGTCTTCTCCGGTTCGCCCCGCCGGGTGTAGGTGGTCAGGGAGTGGGAAAAGCTGCCGGTGCAGGTGGCGATCTCTTTGGCGAACTGCATGTAGTCGAGCTTGCTGGTGCCGATCTCGGTGATGATCGTGCCGAACAGATCGATCCACGGCAGGTGTTCGGGCGGGATGCAGGAGAAATCGAAGCCGAGGTCGAGGTAGGAGATATGGTTGGTCGCCAGCTCGCTGATCAGCACCTCCCGACCGAACATCGCCTGCGGCCGGACCGCATGGAAATCGACATCGGCGCTGAGGTCGGCTAAAGAGAGCTGGGGCAGCAGGGCGAGGGTGGCGACGTCGTTGGGGGCCAGCTGCATCGCCATCAGTTCCCGGGTGCGGCGGATCAGCTGCTCCTGCTGCTCCGGATCGAGGGTGGCGGCATAATCCTGCAGCCGCTGCTCCTCCACCGCCCTGGTTCGGGTCGGCTTGTCCGGGTCGGGGGTCAGGGTGATGACGGCGGTGGCGGGGTTGTCGAGCAGGTAGCGGCCGATCAACTCCTCGAAATAGCGCTCGTTCAGGGCCTTGCGGCGGATGGTGGCGATGAGGTCCTCGGCCTGCAGGCTGTCGAAAGGGTCGAGCCCGTACTTGAGGGCGTTCATCGCCTTGCCGATCAGGTCGAGGCCGCGCTGGGCCTTGCTCGATTCCTCGCGGAAATTGAACTCGTACTTGTTCAGTTCCGACAGCACCAGATCCCGGTCAAGCCCCTTGTCGACCATGCCCTTGAGGGTCGTGGCGTAGAGGTCGAGAAAGCGGTCGCGATGCTCGGCCTCGCTGCCGACCAGGTAGGTGATCATAAAGGTCCTGGTGCAGGACGAGGAGAGGAAGAAGCCGCCGAAATCCTTGCACAGGCCGCTGGAGACGATGGCCTTCTTCAGCGGCGAGCCATCGGAGTTGAAGAGCAGGTTGGCGATGACCTGGAAGGCGGCGTTCTGCTCCCGGTCGGCCACCGAGCCGACCGAGGTGCCGACGGCGAGGAAGGTCTTCTCGGCGGTATCGGGGGAATCGACGGCGTAGGTGTCGGTGATGGTGACCGGGGCGGTGGTGGTCTCTCCCTCGACGATTTCGCAGACCGTGCTTTTCCCGGGATAGGCGGCGAGGAAATTGTCCTGGAGGTAGGCGAGCTCGTCGGCCAGCGGGGCGTCGCCGTAGACGAAGAACATCGCGTTCGACGGGTGGTAATGGCGGTGGTGGAAATCGCAGAACTCCTCGTAGCTCAGGTCGGGAATGTTTTTAGGATCGCCGCCGGACTCGTGGGCATAGGTCGACCCCGGCATCAATCCGGCAAAGATGTGGAAGAAGATCAGCCTGATCGGGTCGGAGAAGGCGCCTTTCATCTCGTTGTAGACGACCCCCTGGTACTGCAGCGGACTGTCGGGACCCTCCTGGTGGTAATGCCACCCTTCCTGTTCGAAGGTGCTGCGGTGAAGCAGGGGGTTGAACACGACGTCGCAGTAGACGTCCATGATATTGAAATATTCCTTGAGATTGCGGGTGGCGAAGGGGTAGTAGGTGATGTCGCCGCCGGTCATCGCGTTGAGGAAGGTCATCAACCCGCCCTTGTGGATCTCGCCGAAGACATCCTTGACCGGGTACTTCTTCGAGCCCATCAGCACCGAGTGCTCGAGGATATGGGCGACGCCGGTCGAATCGGTGGGCACGGTGTTGAAGGCGACGGAGAAGGTCTTGTTGCTGTCGCCGTTCTTGATCGCCAGCAGGGGGCAACCAAGGATCTCGTGCTCGAGGAGGTAGACGTCGGCGTGAAGTTCGTCGATGAAGCGGTGTTCTTTCAGGGTGAAGCCTGAATAGGTGCTGCCTGGAGTGAATGTCATGTCGATCCTTGGTGCTGAGCCCGGCTGTGCGGGGATAAGGCTAAAAGAGTTTGTCCGAGTCGACCAGCAGGGTCACCGGGCCGTCGTTGACCAGCTCCACCGCCATGAAGGCCTGGAATCGGCCGGCCGCCGCCCCAATCCCGCGCTGGCGGATTTCCTTTATGAAGCGCTGGTAGACCGGTTCGGCATGGGCCGGCGGCGCCGCATCGGTAAAGCCCGGCCTCCGGCCCTTGCGGCAGTCGCCATAGAGCGTGAATTGCGACACGATAAGTATCTCCCGGCCGATATCCAGCAGCGAGCGGTTCATTTTTCCGTCTTCGTCTTCGAAAATCCGCAGGCCGAGTATCTTGTCGGCCATCCATTGTATCTCATCTGGCCCGTCGTTCCCATGGATACCGAGAAAAACGACGAGGCCGGGGCCGATCGCCCCCAGGATCTCTCCGCCGGACGTCACCTTCGCCCGGCTGACCCGTTGGATCACCGCCCGCATCTCACATCATCCTCTGCCGGGGTTGCCTACGGCTCTCCGGGGCGGAATGGTCGGGGCCGGCAAGGCAGAGGGCAATAGGGGCATCGGGGTGACAATCCTGAAGAAGAATGAGGAGGAGGCTGTGATAGACTTGATGATTGGGAAAACACATACCTACAGGATATACCGCCAGGACCGGGGACTGTCAACCGGGAAGTGGCCAGCGGGCAGACCGGCGGCGACAGCCTGGCCTGGCATCGCATCTGATGAGCCAGGAGGGGGCGGGGCAGGGCAATGGACATCCTCTCCGGAACGGTGTATTCCATTGTCGATGGTTTTCAGGTGACCTGACAGGTCAGCGTCCAACCCGTAGCCAAGGGGTGGATCGGCGCTCAAAGCCGGTGCGGAGGCTTACAGAGTCGCAACTGATTGCATCGATCGTCAGACAGGGGGTCCCTGGTATCGTCATCCTCCTTTGTCTAACGCTGCGGCGAGCAGATGCATCATGATGTCAGGTGTTCGTATAGGTTACTTTTGGTTTGTATAGGAAAAAATCGGCATATCTGCTGCCATCTTGGGTAACATCATCAAAAAACAGCCGCAGCTTCGCGATCCAGCTGCCGCAGCAGCAAAGAGAGATGTCAATGAGTGCGGAAAACACCAATAAATATCTGACGACGCGGGAAGTTGCCACTTTTCTCAATATCAACGAGAAGATGGTGTACTCGCTGGTTAACGACAAAGGGCTGCCGGCGACCAAGGTCACCGGCAAGTGGCTGTTTCCCCGGCGTCTCGTCGAGGAGTGGCTCGAATCCCATGTTCTCAACTTTCAGAAGACGGGGATCGATCGGTCATCCAATGACGGGATTCTGCTGATGGCCGGCAGCGATGATCTGCTGCTGCAGCGGCTTCTGTCTCTCTATTACAGAAAAGGTCTGGGAATCGTCTTTTTCGCCAATCTCGGCAGCATGGGCGGATTGAAGAGCCTGCGGATGGGCCTCTGCCATATCGGTACCTGCCATCTGCTGCAGGATGACAATGCCGAGTACAACTTCGATTTTGCCAGGGAGGAACTGGAGCGGACGCCGGTATTCGTCAATTTCAGCCGGCGTGAGCAGGGGATCCTGCTGCAGAAGGGCAACCCCAAAGGCATTCATTGCCTCGCCGATCTGGCGAAAAAAGGGGTGCGGATCGTCAACCGGCAACTGGGGACCGGGACCAGACTGCTGCTCGATTACGAGATCTCCAAATCCGAAATTTCCGCCAGAATGATCGACGGCTACCAACGCGAGGTGGGGCGTCATCTGGATGCCGGACTCGAGGTTCTGTCCGGTCGGGCCGATGCGGCGCCGGCGATCAGGGCGGTGGCCGGCCTGCTCGATCTCGATTTCCTGCCGCTGCGCTGGGAACGCTATGATCTGCTGATCGCCCGGGAGCGGTTTTTTGAGAAGGGAATTCAGGATTTTATCAGCCTGCTGCACGACCAGGAATTCAGGGATATTGCCGCGTCGTTTACCGGCTATGATGTCTCCGCCTGCGGCAAGATGCTGTTTCCCGATAATTTTCAAGGCCGGGAGTGACGAACGAAGGGCCTTGCTTCACGATTGCGGTGGCGGCATGTCGGCTGTGGGGTGGTGTCTGGTCCGGCGCTGCGCTGGCCGAGGACGAGGGGCTGGCTGTCGACCATCGCCCGTTCAAGCCTTTACCGGCTGCCTGCCCGTTGATCTCTGGTGAGAAATACGTATGGAATTGTTACGAGACAGCCTGCTGTCAGCCTTTCTGCTGCTGATCCAGCTCGACCCGGAGTTGCTGTTCATCATCTGGGTGTCCCTCAAGGTCAGCACGCTCTCGACCCTCATCGCGTCGATCCTCGGCATCCCCGCCGGCCTGGTGCTGGCCCAGGCCGTCTTTCCGGGCAAGCGCTTCGTCCTTACCTGCCTCAACACCCTGCTGGCCCTGCCCACCGTCGTCATCGGTCTGGTCGTCTACGCCTTCATCTCCCGGCGGGGGACATTCGGTTCCTTCGGCCTGCTCTATACCCAGGAGGCAATCATCATCGGCCAGGTCATCCTCATCGTCCCGCTGGTGACGAGTCTGACGATTGCCGCCGTCAGCAAGCTCGACGAGCGCTACCGCCTGTCGGCGATGACCCTCGGCGCCGATCGCTACCAGACGGCCCTGGTGATCTTCCGGGAGGCCCGGTTCGGGATCGTCGCCGCCGTCGTTGCCGCCTTCGGGCGGGTGATCGCCGAGGTCGGGATCGGGATGATGCTCGGCGGCAACGCCAAGGGCTTCACCCGGACGATGACGACCGCCATGGCCCTCGAGTATGACAAGGGCGAATATGTCCTCGCCGTCGCTCTGGGCGTCGTGCTGATGACGATCGCCTTCGGGGTCAACCTGCTCTTTCATTTCTTTCAGGGCAGAATGAAAACCGATGCTCTATGAGTTGTCCGGACTTTCGCTATCGGCCGACTGCCGGCCGGTCCTGATCGGAGACCGCATCGTCGTCGTCCCCGATGATGCGGCCCACCTCCAGCCCAACAATGGATATCAGCGACCGCTGCATGATTGATCGGTATCCGGGCAATGCCGCAGTGGCGACTGCAGGCGGTCAGATTTTTCCGGTGGCGAGCAGAACCGCGACCGTCAGCCCGAGGCCGACCCGGTAGTAGCCGAAGAGTGCCATCCCGTGATGGTTGAGGTAGGAGACCATCCATTTGATTGCGGCAACGGCGGAGAGGAAGGCGAAGACAAGGCCGACGCTCAGCGACAGAGGGTCGAAAATACTCAGCATTTCCTGGCCGTGCTTGACCGTGTCGTAGGCCGTTGCCCCGCCAAGGGTGAGGACGCCGAGCAGGAAGCTGAACTCGACCGCCGCCGGCAGCGACATCCCGACCAGCACCCCGCCGACGATAGTGATCAGGCTGCGGCTGACCCCGGGCCACATCGCGATGCACTGGGCGATACCGATGATCAGGGCCATTTTCCAGGTCAGATCATCCAGGGCGACGCCGTTCCGGGCAGCCTGCGGCCGCGATTGCCGGTACCAGTGGACGGCGAGGATCGCCATCCCTCCCGCCAGCCAGGCGGCCACGACCGGCCAGGGGCCGAACAGCCAGGCCTTGATGACTCCGTTGAACAGCAGACCGATGACCGCCGCCGGCAGGAAACCGACAATGATATTGATGAGGAGCCGCCGTCCGGACGGGTCCCTGCCGGCCATCCCGGCGAAAATCTGGCGGACCCGGCGAAAATAGAGGCCGAGGACGGCGATGATGGCGCCGGCCTGGATGCAGATGGTATAGGCCTCGATCGCATCCTGGGAACGTTGATCGCCATTGCCGACGCTGTTGCCGTCGATGCCCATGATCCGCTGGGCGAGGAGGAGGTGGCCGGTGGAACTGACCGGCAGGTATTCGGTCAGTCCTTCGACGACGCCGAGGATCGCGGCCTGACCGACGCTCATCGCCGGCTGTCCGGTCGTATCCGGTCCGGGTGGTTCGGCGGTTGCGGCCGCCGGGAGCGAACTGCCCAGACCGAGGCCGGCACAGAGGAACAGGAGGAGAAAATAGCGGATCGGCGTCATGCTCGGGGAAGGACCTTGTCGGATTGCGGCGTCAGGCAATGTGGCCGGTGAGAGCGGTTCAGGAATACGGCGTGAACCTACCATGGCCTCCAGCCGATGGCAAGCCCGATGTTATTGGTCGAACCCGGCTTATGAAGGGTGCCCGGACCCTATTTGCGGCCGAGGGCCCTCTCCAGCCCGGCCATGGCGATCCGGTAGCCGTACAGGGCCCGAAAGTAGTTGCTCTCGGCCTGGCTGAGCAAGGTCCGCGAGTCGAGGACCTCGGTCGAGGTGATGACCTGGTTCTGGTACTGCAGGTTGGTGATCCGCCAGTTCTCCCGGGCCTGTTTACGCCCCTCGGCCGCGGCGGCTATGCTGTTTTCGGCGACCTGCAGTTCGAGCCAGGCCTGCTTCACGGCCAGCCGGATCTGATCGTCGACCTCCCGCTGCCTCTCGGTCAAGGCCTGTCTGGAATACCGCTGTTTGGCGACGACCGCCCCGGTCCTGCCCCATTCGAAAAAATCCCATCTGGCCGTCAGCGTGATGCTGGCGTTATGGTCGTTGCCATAGTCGTTGGTTTCGGCCCCGGGATCGCTGCCGTTCTGTTCGTATCTGCCGGTGACGGCAATGGTCGGATAGTAGCCGCTTTGGGCGAGAGTGATGGCGTGGTCGAGGTTGTCGAGCCCCAGCCGGTAGCTCTGCAGGACCGGGCTGTGCCGCCGGGCCTCGTCGTACAGGGCCTGCAGTTCGAGAGGGCGGATGGTGAGGGCGGTGAAATCCTCCAGGGTCCGGCCCGGTTCGATTTCATACCCCATGATCCAGCTCAGGCGGCTGCGGGCGATCTCGCTCGCCGCCCTCGCCCGCTCTCTTTCCTGGATGGCATTGGCCAGGGAGGCCTCGGCCTTGAGCAGATCGTTGCGGGAGTTGAGACCCTGGGCCAGAAAGCCGGCGGCGTCGTGGCGATGGGCGGTCAGCGCGGTGACGTTGTCCTCGGCAACAAGGTTGAGACGGGCCGCCAGCAGTGCCTCGAACCAGGCGATCCGCAGGTCCTGGCTCACCGTGACAATCTGTTGCTGCCGCTCCAGTTCCCGGATCTCGGCCCCGATCTTCGCCATCTCGTGCCGGCTGGTGACGGCGAAGCCGGTGAACAGCGGTTGGCTCAGGGACAGGTCCCAACGGTGGACATCGTCATTGCCGACGACGATAGGGGTCCCGCCGATGCGCTGGAACGGTTCGTCCTTCAGCCGCGCATAGCCGTACTGGGCCGAGGCCTTCGGGAGGAAATCGGCCCGGGTCGCCTTGATCTCTTCACGGGCCCCGTCGCGGATCGCCTCGGCCTCCCTGATCAGGGGACTGTGGCGAAGGGCGATGGCGATGGCCTCGTCGAGGGTCAGAAGCGGTTCCTGGCCCGCTGCGGCAAGGCCTGGGGCAACCAGCAGGAGAAGGAAGCAGAGAAGGGCGGCGAATCTGGTCATAGCCCATGTTTAACACCAGGAATTATTTCTCTCGCCAAAACAGCCAGATAGTCGGCAGAAAAATTCCCAGTGGCACTACATCCACGTCGTTGACCTCACACCACCATCTTCCTGACGCCAACCGGAGAGGCTGAGAGGCCCAGCGCTTCGTAGAGCTGTTGCAGTTTCGGTTCGGCGACGGTGGTCTTGCGGACATGCAGCGTTCTACCGTCCTTTTGTCTGAAGGTCGCAGTGATCCGGCGCTGTCCTGCAAAGATCCGTCGCAGGGTCGACCAGCTTTCCTGGAAGCCTTGATCCTTCAGGCGGCGACGCAGGACTTGCACCGCCTGATAGGCCAGCACCGTGATGAACAGGTGCCCCTCCGCCCGATCCTCCCGGTGATGGTAGATCGGCCGCAGACCCAACTCCGACTTGAGGCTGCGGAAGACCGCCTCCAGATCGGTGAGCATGGTATAGGTGCGCCACAGGGTGTCCTCATCCCAGCTCAACTCGTTGGTGCGCAGGCAGTAGACCCCGGGGTGAGTCACCATCGTCCCGGCAACCGGCTGCTTTTCCCAGTTCAGGGCCACGATCTTGTCGCCGGCGGCATCCGGCGTCAGTTCGATCCGGTAATGCTGGGCGATGCCGTGGCTCTTCTCCTGCAGCCGGCCGAGTCGCTGCAGGATTTTGTCGCGACGTTTGTCGCCGCGCGGGGTCTGCAGGGCGGCGGCAAGCTTTGCCAGGCCGCGCTCGAATCGCTCGCTGAACCGCTGCGTTATCGCGGTTTCCTTGTTCTCTCGCTGGCCGGAGTGGCAGTAGAGGCGCAACTCGGTACCATCCTCGCTCAAGACCCGTTGAATCCGCACCGTATTCTTTGCAGCCGTAGTCACCGCGATCGCCTGCTCGGCGGCGAATTGCCGTTTTCTCTCGCGGCTGACCACCAGATAGCGATAGTGCTGGCCCGTCAGCCAGGCAATATTGGCCTCGGTGGCTATCCCCCGGTCCATGATTACCAGGGCCCCTGCCGGGGCCGCCAGCCCGGTCAGCATCTGTTCGAGGGTGGCGGCCTCGATGGCGTTGCCCTCGAACATCCGCGAGCGCCGAACAAACCCACTGCCATCGAGGACCAGGCCGAGGGTCACCAGCGGACAATCGGACCGTTTTTCCTTGGAATGGCCCCGTCTGGCCTTGCCGTTACCGGCCATCGCCCCCTCGAAATAGGTATTGGTCAGATCATACAGCGTTACCGTGGCCGGCAGCGAAAACAGGTCACTGATCCGGGAGAACAACCGTGCTTCGATGGCCTGGCGGTGTCGGACCAGCAGATCCGAGGTTCGATACAGCCGTATCAACGGCATCGCCTCGTAGTCGACATCGAGCAATTCCCCCAGCCCGCTCTGTCCGGTCAGCCAGGCATAGGTCGCCAGCTCGCTCCCCGGCTCGGCCATCCGGCCGATGATACTGCCGAGCGTGGCCGCCTGCTGCACCCCGTTCAAACCGACCTCCGCCAGGATCTGCCGCAACTGAAGCTCCGCCAAAGCCGCCAGCCCGGCATGCTCCACGCCGATGGAGCGGGGACGGACCAGTTCCAGGGAATCAATGTCGACCTCCTGATAATCGACGGTCTCCCGGACCTCGCCCCTCTCCTCCTTCGGGCCGCTCATGACCAGGCGGGCGGCGTAGCGCTGCGCCAGCTTCTCTACCGCAGGGGCTTCGGGGATCAGGCTCAGCTGACCGGCCAGAATCTGTTCGATTCTGGTACAGAGTTGCGGCCAGAGCTCCTTGGCAAGATCGAAATTTTTGCCCAGATTGAGCAGGGTCTGTTGCCGCACCTTGCCGCCGGTCCGTACCGAGGAGACCAGTCGGAAGGTGCTGTAGGTTTCCCCGGTCGGGCTGCTGCTGGTTTTGGTTTGTCGAATATACATGGCCACAGCATAGCCATATCCGGGGGAAAAAGTCAATCCCCTGAAATAATATTATGGCACTACAAAGTGACCCTAACCCGTATTTCTCACTTAAAGAATGCAATAAGGCCACAAGCGTTGTATATTTATTGTGATTCCGGCACGATAAATAACACAACACGAGTGGCCTTATGAGAACAGAGTGTACAAGAAACTACAAATCATTTCAAGCTTTGGGGAAAAGAGAAATAGTCGCTGATTTCAGCGGAGGGACCATTACTTCCGATGGCGGTGGTTTGTTGCTGCGGGAGGTGGAGCAGCGTACGGCCGTTCTTCAGCGTTTTGCCCAATGCTTCACCGACTATCGTGATGAGAAACGTATAGAGCACAGTATATTGACCCTGGTTTCCCAGCGAGTAATCGGTCTTGCGCTGGGATACGAAGACCTCAACGATCATGATCATCTAGCCAAAGATCAGATGCTGGCGATCGCGGTAGGGAAAACCGACCCGACGGGTATGGACCGGAAATCCGAGCAGGACAAGGGGAAACCGCTCGCAGG
>NZ_JACHEO010000010.1:0-10828 GCF_014201505.1 Desulfoprunum benzoelyticum
GTTGTTCTGAGAGAGTACCTTACCATGGTTGGTAGGACAGATAGTGTCCCATCACGGATAAATCTGTCGAGGCTGAGTTTCAGTGGTAATCAGATAACAGATTGGCGCGGGACGAGGAGGTCGTGCAGGCGAGGTCGGGCTACCTGCCGACCCTCGATCTCATTGCCGGAGCCGGGGTCGAGGATGTCCAGGAGCCGGTCGATGAAACGTACGATCCGATGCAGGTGACCCTGAAGCTGCGGCAGAATGTCTTTGCCGGGTTTTCGACCAAAAATGAGGTGGCGCGACAGAAGCACCGGGTGCGGTCGATGGCCTACACGCTGCAGGCGACATCGGAAAATGTCGCCCTCAAGGCGGCAAAGGTCTATCTCGAAGTTCTCCGCAACCAGGAACTGAAGGCCCTCGCCGACCAGAACCTGCTGAAGCATCAGCAGATTGCCGATCAGATCGGACTTCGAACCGAATCCGGAGTCGGCAGCCAGGTGGACAGCGAACAGGTCCGGGGGCGGCTGGCGCTGGCCCAATCCAATGTCGTGGTCACCCAGACGAACCTGCTCGACGCGATGACCAACTACCAGGGGATTATGGGACGTCTGCCGGGGGATCTGATCAAACCGGAGCCGCCGGTCGACGGCATGCCCGCCTCACTGGAAGAGGCGGAAAAGTGGGCGGTCGACAACCATCCGACCTTGAAGTCGGCCGGCGCCGACCTTGACGCCAGGCACAAGCAGCGCGACGTGGCGAACTGGACGTTCATGCCCATCGTCGACCTCGAGCTCGACCAGAACTGGGAGGATGAGGTCGATCAGATCGACGAGGAACAGCAGAGTACGGTGGCGATGGTCCGCCTGCGCTACAACCTGTTCAACGGCCTGAAAGATCGGGGCCGCAAGGCCGAGACCGTCCAGCTGGTCGAGGAAGCCCGGGAGATCAAAAACAATACCCATCGCCAGGTGATCGAATCGATCCGTCTGTCATGGATGGCGTACCAGTCGGTGCTGGACCGGATCAAGTATCTCGAAGACCACGTGCAGATGACCGCGGCGACGGCGACTGCCTTCAGCAAGCAGTTCGATATCGGCAAACGGACCCTGCTCGATGTCCTCGATACCGAGGCCGAGGCCATCGACGCCAGACGTGATCTGATCAATGCCAGCTATGACGGCCTGTACAGCCAGTACCGGATCCTCAACGGGACCGGCGGGCTCGTCCATTCCTTCGGCCTGAAGTGGCCCGAGGAGAGTATCGTCGAGGAGGAAGAGAACGAAACCGAAAAGATACAGGATGAGGGCAATCCGCAGACGGGCGGGATCAATCAGATCCGTGTCGGCGAGATGATGGTTGCCGGCAACTGACGAAAGAGCCGATGGCAGGCCGTGAGAAACGGGCCGGCGGAGCGTGACGGCGCTTCCCCGGCCCGTTTTTTTTGCACGGTATTTTCCGGAGAATTCCTTGCAAAACATGTTGATATAAGGTCTACAGCAGAAATGACACTGTCCTGCAGGATCGTCAGCGAGATCGGTACGGCAGGAAGAAGCCGGTCGCCCCCGCGCCGGCCTGTTCCGGTTGTCGTCCCTGCCCTTTGGATCGTTGCCGTGGCGCATTTTTCCCATATCGAAAAGCTTGTATGCTTTCTCCCGCTCCTGGTGCTCGTGTTCTGTCTCGGCGACGCGGTCCGAGGCCGGGGCCATTTTGCCATCGATGACGCCACCCTGGAATCAGCCGTGAAACTGCATGGGGAGGAGGCCCGGCAGCGGCTTCTGGCATGGGAGAAATTGATCCGGGAAAACGACAGTGATACCGATGAGGCGAAACTGGAGGCGGTAAACGTCTTTTTCAACAGGATGCAGTTTGTCGACGACCAGCAGCACTGGGGGAAACAGGATTACTGGGCCACCCCGGTCGAATTTCTGGCGACGGGCGCCGGCGACTGCGAGGATTTCGCCCTCGCCAAATACTTCACCCTGAAGGCCATCGGGGTGAAGGAAAACAAGCTCAACATGACGTACGTCAAGGCCCTGCGCCTCAACCAGGCGCATATGGTCGTGACCTATTTCCGCCAGCCGGGGGCGGAACCGCTGGTCCTCGACAACCTGGTAAAAGAGATAGAGCCGGCCACCAGGCGAAAGGACCTGCTGCCGGTATACAGCTTCAACGGTTCGGGGCTGTGGCTGGCCAAGGCCCGGGGCCAGGGGGAGAAGGTGGGGAAAAGCGGTCGCCTGCACCGCTGGCAGGACCTCCTGCAGCGGCTGCCGGAAGGGCTCAACTGAAGGGAATTGCCGATGACACTCTACAGACAGTTGCTGTTATTCACGCTGGTCCTGTTCTTCGTTCTCTTTGTCGGCGTGTGGCTCGACAAACTGCAGAGCACCCGCTCCTTTCTCGTCGACCAGCTCGAGTCCCATGCCCAGGATACCGCGACCTCGCTCGGCCTGTCGCTGTCGCCGCATATGGCCGACAACGATCTGGCAACCGCCGAGACGATGATGAACGCGCTCTTCGACCGCGGCTACTACCGGATCATCAGTCTGCGCGACGTCGCCGACAAGGTCCTGGCGGAACGGACCGTCGCGGTCGCGATCGACGGGGTGCCGGCCTGGTTCATCGACCTGGTGCCGCTGCAGACGCCGGGGGCCTCCTCTCTCGTCATGGCCGGCTGGAATCAGGCCGGGTCGCTGTACATCGAAAGCCATCCCGGCTATGCCTACCGCACCCTCTGGCAGACAGCGGTCAGGACGACCGTGATGTTCCTCCTCGCCGGTGTCGCCGTCCTGGTTCTCGGCGGCCTCGGCATGCGTCTGCTGCTGCGGCCGCTTCAGCGGGTCGAACGGCAGGCCGAGGCCATCGGCCGACGGGAGTACGAGATCCAGGAGAACATGCCCCGCACCCGTGAATTGCGCCGGGTGGTGGAAAGCATGAACCGGATGACCGTCAAGGTCCGCGACATGTTCGCCGAGCAGGCCGGTCTCGCCGAGAAGCTGCGCAAAAACGCCTACAGCGACGTCGTTACCGGGCTTGGCAACCGGCGCTATCTGCAGGGGCAGGTGCGGGCGGGGAAGAGTGATCCGGGCGCCGGTGGCGGCGCCTTCATCCTCGTTCAGGTTCTCGGCCTGCAGGCGGTCAACGAGGAACATGGATTTGCCGCCGGCGACGAACTGCTGCGCAAGGTCGCCGCCGTTCTGACCCGGGTGGTGCAGCCGTTCGCCGCCGCCGCCCCGGCCCGGCTCAGCGGCGGTGATTTCGGGATCTATCTGCCCGAGATCAGCCGGGTCGACGCCGAACACGTGGCCGAGAGCGTCGCCACCAATCTTGCCCGCCTGGCGCCCCAGCAGGTCGGCGTTTCGGACAACCTCGCTGCCGTCGGGGCCGCCGTCTATGCCCGGCCGGTCTCGTTTTCGCGGATGCTCGCCGAGGCCGACACCGTGCTCCAGGCCGCCCGTCGCCAGGGCGCCAACAGCTGGCTGGTACGGACTTTCGACCCGGTCGCCGACGACGGGGTCAGGGGCAAAACCTGGTGGAAGAACGCCCTCCAGGACGTACTCGCCAGGCGCGGCATCGTCCTGCTGGCCCAGCCGGTGACGGCCGGCGGCGACGGCGAGGTTCTGCACACCGAACTGTTCACCCGGGTCGTCGTCGACGACGAGGCCCCGATCAGCGCCGCGGTGTTCATCCCGCTGGCGGAACGGCTGCAGCTCATGACCCGGCTCGACCGCCTGATCCTCGAGGAGGTCTTCAACCGTTCGCGTTCCTGGCGGCAATCGGCCACGATCGCCGTCAACCTCTCCCCCACCTCGCTGGAGGACCGGGAGTTCGAGGCCTGGCTGCTGACGCGGCTGCGCGAAGGTGGAAAGGGGATGCCGCGCTTCGTCTTCGAGTTCATCGAGTTCGGCGCCATCCACCATCTCCAGGCGGTGCGGCAATTCGCGGAAGCGATCCGGGAGCTGGGGCACGGCATCGGCCTTGACCATTTCGGCCAGAGTTTCGCCAACTTCGGCTACCTCAAGTCACTCCGGCCGGAGTACGTCAAGATCGATCGCTCCTACGCCGTCGGTCTGGAGGAGGAGCAGGGCGACAACCGCTTTTTCGTCACCGTCCTGTCCAGCGCCGCCCACAGTCTCGACATCATGGTCATCGCCGAAGGGGTGGAAAACGAGTCGCAGCGGCAGGCCCTGGCGGCGATGAACGTCGACGGCATCCAGGGGTATCTGACAGGGTATCCGGAGGTGATGGGAGAGTAAGGGGGTGAAAGGCCAGGGGGAAGGTTGCGATGTCGGAGAATCAGAGGATATCGTCGACGACCAGCGTCTGTTCCTGCAGCTTCTGTCGCACCATTCGCCGCTGGTACAGTTTTTTGCGGGCCTCTTCCGGCAGCTCGGTCAAGAGGATGATATGTTTTTGCTCGAGCAGGTCGACCAGGTCGTCGATGAGCCGGATCACCCCTGAGTCGGTGAGCTTCAGCACTTCCTCCAGGTGCGACCGCTCCCCCGGCCCGGACAGGAACTCCGTCAGCTCCGCGACCGTGAGCTCGTCCTGAGCCGCCGTTTCCGTCTCTTCAGCCTTGCGTATGGCGATGATGGCGCCGTGTGCATCCCTTTCCGCGTAGAGCATAGGTGTCCTCACTGGGTCGACGATGGTGTCGGATGGAGTTCATGGCACCACTGTACCGAATTGCGGTGTTTTTTGCCCGGCGAAAGTGGCGGCGATCGTTGACATTCACCAAAGATATATGATTTAATTTAAAAAGTGACTCAATTCCGACGAAAACCACTGGTACTCCGTTGAATGGTATGACCACTTCCGCCCCCGTCCGCATGACGACAAAGATAACGTCCAAGATTCCGGAAACTTCGAAGCTCAAGATCGACAGCGACGTGATCGACGACCCGTTGTCCGACTGTCTGCTGATGCTGGCCAGGATCCATGGCCGCCGGATCTCCCGGGCGACCCTCCGGGCCGGCCTGCCCTTGACGAACAACCGCCTGACCGTCAACCTGTTCGCCCGGGCGGCGACCAGGGCCGGCCTGACCTCCAGGGTCCTGAAGCGGCCGGTGGCCGAGATGACCAACCTCGAACTGCCCTGCATCCTGCTGCTCCACGACAACCGTGCGCTCGTGCTGGTCACGGTCCGCGATGACGGGATGGCGACGGTCCTGCTCCCGGAAACCGGGATGGGCCAGGAGAACATCCCGGTCTCCGAACTGCAGGCCCGCTACAGCGGCTACGCGATCTTCTGCGCCCCCGAGTTCCATCGCCCCGAGACCTCCGTTTCCGAGATGGCGCCCCGGCACCGGGACTGGTTCTGGGGGACGCTGTTCTCCTCGTGGCGGATCTACCGCGACGTGCTGCTCGCCTCCTTTCTCATCAACCTGTTCGCGCTCACGACGCCGTTCTTCATTCTCAACGTCTACGACCGGGTCATCCCCAACTACGCCTTCGAGACCCTGTGGGTTCTGTCGATCGGCATCGGTGTGGTCTATCTCTTTTCCCTGCTGATGCGGGGATTGCGCGGCTATTTCATCGACATTGCGGGCAAGAAGGCCAACCTCGAGATCTCGGCGCTGCTGTTCGAGAAGGTCCTTGGCCTGAAGATGGCCGCACGGCCCGAATCGATCGGTTCCTTTTCCAACAAGATCCAGCAGTTCGACAGCGTCCGCGACTTCATCACCTCGCTGTCGCTGACGGCCCTGGTCGATCTGCCGTTCGCCGTGCTGTCGCTCCTTGCCATCTGGTACCTCGGCGGTTCGGTCGTCATCGTCCACCTCGTCGCGATCGTCGTCCTGCTGCTCTACGCCTACCTGGTCCAGATGCCGCTGAAACGGGCGGTGGAACAGGCCTTCCATGCCTCGGCCCAGCGCAACGCCGTCCTCGTCGAGGGGCTCAACGGTCTCGAGACCCTGAAGATGCTCGGCGCCGAGGGCAAGATCCAGCGGACCTGGGAGGAATCGGTCGGCCACATTTCCCGCTGGGGAACCCGCTCCCGCTTCCTGTCCTCGTCGGTCAGCCATGTCTCGGCCTTCGTCCAGAGCGCGACGATGGTGGCGGTCATCATCGCCGGGGTCTACGCGATCGCCCGCGGCATCATGTCGCAGGGCGGGCTGATCGCCGTCGTCATGCTGACCCGCCAGGCCCTGGCGCCGATGACCCAGGTCGTCGGTCTCGCGACCCGGTACCACCGGGCCCGCACCGCCCTGACGACCCTGCAGGAGATCATGGCCATGCCGGTCGAGCGGCCGCTGCAGAAGCACTTCCTGCACCGCGGCGAACTGCGCGGGGCGATCGAATTCAAGGATGTCAACTTCACCTATCCCGGCCAGTCGGTTCCGGCCCTGACCGACCTGTCGCTGACGATCAAGGCCGGGGAGCGGGTGGGGGTCATCGGCGCCATCGGCTCCGGCAAGACCACCCTCGGCAAACTGCTGCTCGGCCTCTACGAACCCGATACCGGCATGGTGGCGATGGACGGCACCGACATCCGCCAGATCGATCCGACCGAGCTCCGCCATTTCATCGGCTGCGTACCCCAGGACATCACCCTCTTTCGCGGCAGCGTCCGGGACAACATCATCCTCGGCCGCGAGGATGTGGGCGATGCCGAAATCCTCCGGGTCGCCGACCTCGCCGGCGTCTCGACCTTCGTCAAGCGCCACGCGATGGGTTTCGACATGCCGGTCGGTGAACAGGGGCGGCTGCTGTCGGGCGGCCAGCGCCAGGCGATGGCGATGGCCCGGGCCCTGCTGCTCGATCCGCCGGTGTTGATCCTCGACGAGCCGAGCAGTTCGATGGATGCCCGGAGCGAGAGCAATCTGCGCCAGCATCTCAACACGATCCTGAAGGGCAAGACCCTGATCCTGACGACCCACCGGGCCTCGCTGCTGGCCCTCGTCGATCGGGTCATCGTCCTCGATAACGGCATGATCCGGGCCGACGGGCCGAAGGCCGCGATCCTCGAGGCCCTCAAGAACGGGCAGATCAACATATGAGCCGGGCAACGCAGACGGGGGCGGATGTGGAACCGAAGGGAAAGAAAACCACCGACATTTTTGCCCATGGCGCCACCACCGATATCGATCTGGTGACCGACATCAGGACGACGATCCTGGTTCAGTCGCCGAAGGGCGGCCGGCTGATCGTCTGGCTGACCCTGGTGCTGCTGGCGCTGTTGATTGTCTGGGCATCGGTCTCCGAGATCGAGGAGGTCACCCGCGGCGACGGCAAGGTCATCCCGTCGAGCCAGGTCCAGGTCATCCAGAACCTCGAGGGCGGGATCCTGTCGGAGATCCACGTCCATGTCGGCGATATCGTCCAGAAGGGGCAGCTGCTGATGCGCCTCGACGCCACCCGCTTCTCGGCCCCGTACGAAGAGTATCGCAGCAAATTCCTGGCCCTCCAGGCCCAGGCGGCGCGGCTGCAGGCCGAGCACTCCGGCACGGCGATACAGTTCCCGCCCGAGGTGACGAAGGAGAATCCGGAGATCGCCGAGCGCGAGCGCCAGCTGTTCGACTCCCGCAACAACGAACTGAAGACCCGGGTCGCGATCCTCGAGGACCAGGTCAAGCAGCGGCGGCAGGAACTGACCGAGCTGAAGGAAAAGGCCACTGAACTGACCCGGACCTATGGCCTGCTCAACAAGGAAATCGGCCTGACCCAGCCCCTGATCAAGCAGGGGGCGGTGTCGGAGGTCGAGGTCCTGCGGCTGCAGCGGGAGGCCAGCGTCCTGCGGGGCGACATCGCCGCCACCCGGGCGGCGATCCCCCGGGCCGAGTCGGCGATCCAGGAGTCCCTGCGGCAGATCGACAAGGAGCGCCTGGCCTTCGCCAACGAGGCCAAGAAGGAATACAACGCGATCAAGAGCCAGCTCGAGGGGCTATCGGCCTCGTCGTCGGCCCTGGTCGACCGGCTCGACCGCACCGCGGTCCGGTCGCCGGTCTACGGGACGGTCAAGCAGGTCCTGGTCAACACCGTCGGCGGCATCGTCCAGCCGGGGATGGACATCGTCGAGATCGTCCCCCTCGAGGACACCCTGCTGATCGAGGCCCGGATCAAGCCGGCCGATATCGCCTTCCTGACCCCGAAGCAGCGGGCGATGGTGAAGTTCACCGCCTACGATTTCACGATCTACGGCGGGCTCGAGGCCGAGCTGGAATATATCAGCGCCGATTCGACGACCGACGACCAGGGCAACAGCTACTACCTGGTCCGGGTCCGGACGAAGAAGAATTATCTCGAAGGAAAGAAGGGGCCGATGCCGATCATTCCCGGGATGGTGACGACCGTCGATATCGTCACCGGCAAGAAGACGATCATGTCCTATCTGTTGAAACCGGTTCTCAGGGCCCAGCAGATGGCCTTGCGGGAGAGATGAGCGATGGTGGTATTGCTGTGCAGCACCGATGATGCGGTACGAAAGAAGTGGACGGCGGCACTCGGGAACGGCTACCGGATCGAGTCGGCCGGCAGCTACACCCAGTCCTTGCAGGCCCTGCGGGCGCTGCCGGTCGACCTGCTGCTGGTCCACCGCAGCATGGTCGATGACGCCCAGCTCCGCGAGCTGTGCGGGTTCAGGCCGGGGCTCAAGGTCTTCGTCCTCTCTGACCGGCCGGACGACAGGGATGGGGTGGTCTGCCTGCGGGCCGGCTGCGTCGGCTACGCCAACACCTACGCCTCGAGCCCCAGGTTGCGGACGGCGGTCGAGCTGGTGCTGTCCGGCCTGGCCTGGGTCGGCAAATCGCTGATGCAGCACCTTCTTGAAAACGTGGCGCTGCCGCCGGCCGCGGCGGAGCGGCAAGGGGCGGCCAACCAGGCCATCAAGGATCTCACCCCCCGGGAGAAGGAGATCGCCCAACTGATCGCCGAGGGCCTGGCGAACAGCGGCATCGCCGCCCGGCTCGGGATCAGCGAGCGGACGGTCAAGGCCCACCTCGGCGCCATCTATTCCAAGACCGGGGTCGGTAATCGCTTGGCACTGGCGTTGCGGGTGAATGGCGGAGGGTGAGGAGGCAGTCGGTAAGATCGGGGTGAAAATGACGAGGCCGGTCGGGGATTGCTCCCCGGTCGGCCTTTGATGATATGGTTTATCTGTGAGGTCGGAGGTTACGGTGCCGGATCGGGATCGAGGGGGACCAAATTCTGGAGATCATCTTCTCCTGAATCATAGTCGGTGACTTCTCCGGCGCCATTCTCTTCTGTATCGAAGGTATCCGTACCTTCGCCGCCGGTCACGTCGTCGTTGCCTTCAACAGGAACGGTTGTTTCTTCGCCACCCTGAACGGTATCGTCGCCGGCCTCTCCATCCACCACATCATCGCCGGTCCCACCGTCGATAGTGTCATTGCCTTCGCCACCATCGATCGTGTCTGCACCATCACCGCCGGAAATGGTATCGTCCCCGGCCTCGCCGTCGATGGTGTCATCTCCTTCCTCGCCATAGATGACATCGTTGCCCTCACCGCCGTCGATGGTGTCGTTGCCCTCGCCACCGGTGATGGTGTCGTCACCACCGTCATAGGTAGCGTCGCTTGCGTCGCCGTCGGTGTCACCGGTAATGGTGTCGTTGCCGGCTCCGCCATCGATGGTGTCGTTGCCCTCGCCGCCGTCGATGGTGTCGTCGCCGGCTCCACCGATAATGACATCGTCGCCTCCTCCGCCAGAAATAACCTCATCTTCGGGACCGCCGACGAACGCCTCGGCCTCGTCTGTTCCCATCATGACGTTGTCGTTGTCGAATTCGATATCAATGGTGGTCGTGGCAATATCTCCGTCACTGTCTTGAATGACCACATCAAATTGCTCAACGATATCCATTTCAGTGGATGATTCGGCATAGTCGACACCCGTTAACCTGAAGTTAGAGTATGTTGAATACAATTCGACTTTACTGATAGTTCCAAGTTCTCCATCATCATTGATAGTAAAGGTATTCTCGGTTGATGGTAGAGTCACTTCACCGGTGTACTGTTGCGATGCGCCTAGCTCGATGATATCACCGTTAAGATCGACTCGGTCACCATTCTCATTGAATGCTGTATACTGGATGGTGACATCGCTGGATGTGGGATTGTGTTCCAGGGAAAAAATGATATCCCCAACTGCGAGGGTGCCGTCGAGTCCAGCCATTCCAAAATCGATAACAAGAACACCCTCATCCTGGTTGACGATGTTATTATCTATACCCATCCCTGCGGTGCTGCCGTTTACTTTCAGTGCGTATTTAGGGTCATTGGGAGAGAGGTCAGGATCATAGGCTGTTAAGGTGAATAGGATGTCAAGATCAGGGGTTAGGTCTGGATCTTCAGGAACAAAAGCTTCCTGTTCGCCGGTTACAGGATCCTGAGTAACGATAATCATCGGCTGAGGGCCCTTCGGAAAACCTGCCGTTCCTGAGTCAAACGTATATTCTTTTGTAGCGTCCAGTTTGGCAAATGTCTCGAGGGTATATTCATCATTCACAGGATCGACCGTGAGAGAAAATACCTTGGAGCCTTCCAGGTCATCAAGGTCTGTAACTGCCAACAGAGTTGCCTTATCACTCGGATCGACATAGTAGTAGACTGTCTGGCCACTCGAAGTCAGGCCGGAATCTACTGAAGTCACCGTAACCCCATCCCATCCCTCTATGTTGCTCGTCAGGCTGGCGGAAACAGGTTCGTCTGCTCCTGGATCGACATCGAAGAGTCCGGTCAGGATCATGTTGGGTTCATTGGCGATATGGGCGTCTGCGACCTGGTTGATAACCGGGACGTCGTCGACGACGGTGACCACGAAGGAGCCGGTGGCCGAGGTGGTTGCGGTGGCCTGGTCGCCGTCGAAGTCGGTGCCGGTGGCGGTACCG
>NZ_JACHEO010000010.1:10923-121844 GCF_014201505.1 Desulfoprunum benzoelyticum
CATCAGTATCGCCCTCGGAGGTTGACAGGCCGTCTTCCAGAACCTGGCCCGTGACACTCGCCTCCGCAACCGGGGTTATGGTCACGGCAGGGACGTCGTCGACGACGGTGACCACGAAGGAGCCGGTGGCCGAGGTGGTTGCGGTGGCCTGGTCGCCGTCGAAGTCGGTGCCGGTGGCGGTACCGACCAGGATGGAAGAGAAGTCGATGCCCTGGACACCCGTGGTGTCGTCAGGACTGGTGCGGAGGAAATCGCCTTCGCTGTCGCCGTCTTCGATATGGTCGAGCTGGTCGTCGAGGTCGAAGGACCAGGTGCCGTCATGGTTGACGACGAGGGTGAAGACGGTATTGCCGTCGACGCCCGCGGTGGCGGTCAGGGTGTCGGCATCGTTGCCCTGCTCGACCTTGTAGCTCAACTGTACGCCATTGGAATAGAGGGGCGTGAGATTCTCAAGGGCCGTGAGATCGTTGGTGAGGCCGACGGTGATGGCTGGGGTTACGGGCGTGCCTGGTTCATCGGCGCCGATCGGGGCATAGGCGGCGGTGAACAGGGAGGTCAGATTGGTGCCGCCGCTGATCTCGTCGGAAGTGAGGGACTCGCCATCCTCACGGTAACCCTCGGAGTTATCATCAGTATCGCCCTCGGAGGTTGACAGGCCGTCTTCCAGAACCTGGCCCGTGACACTCGCCTCCGCAACCGGGGTTATGGTCACGGCAGGGACGTCGTTTTCGACGGTGACGGTGATCAGGTCATCCAAGGTCTTGGTGACGTTGTCGCCGTCGGTGTCGGTGATGCTGACCTGGACATAGGAGCCGAGGTTGTCGATCGACAGGGTATCATCGTCCGTCCCCGCAACACCGGGGGTGTGATCGAGCTGGTCGTTGAGGTTGAAAACGGCCTGTCCGGAGGTGGTGTCGACGCTGAAAGTGAAGACGTTCGGATCAGTCACCAAGGTAGGCGGCGTCGCGCTGGTTGTGGCGACAATGGTGTTGCCGATCTGGTGGTAGTAGACAGTGCTGCCGCCGGAAGTGAGCGAAGTAGCAACGCCGGTGCCGAGGCCGGTGAGGTTGTAGGTAACAGTGGCCGGGTTGTCGGCGCCCGGGGTGATGGTGACCAGGTCGGCAAGGTCGAGGGTGACGGTGTCGGTATTGCCGTCGGGATCGAGGTTGCCGATGGAGGAATCGTTATCGTGCGCGGCGGGATCGGCTCCTTCGTTGCCGAGGGCGTCCTCCTGGACGGCGCCGGAGGCTGAACCTCCGGACAGGTTGATGACCGGGCCGTCGTCGAGGATATTGATCGTGATCGAGCCGGGGGCGGTGCTGCCGTTGGCATCGACCGCCGAAAAATTGAACACCTCCGGCAGCGAATCATCGGTGCCGGTGGTGCCGTCGCCGTCGTTCGGGTCGTTGTCGGGATGATCAATATTGTCGTCGAGGGTGTAGCTCCAGCTGCCGTCGTCGTTGACCGTCAGGGTGCCGTACTTGCCGACAATGGAGTACGAATCGCCGCTGCCGTCGAGCAGGATGGTGGTGTCGCCGAAGACCAGGCGGCCGGGCAGATCACCGGGGAAGTTGACCCCCAGATCGGCACGCGTACCCGAGGTGATGGTGAGGTCGGAGTTGGGAGCTGTGCCGTTGGCAAAGTGTTTCTCATCTATCTCCCGAACGACATTTCCGGCCACCGGTTTAAAATCGGGCGGGGGCGGTTCAACCGGTGGCAGTTCGGGGTTCGAAGTTTCAGTGGCAGGGGTGGGTCGGGGCGATGGTGCACGTACTTCCTCCTCCACAATCACCTCCTGAATCACCGGTTCCTCCACTTCGAACAACCGCTTGTCAGATTCGACGAAATCCCGGGCGATGCCGATCGTCTCGGCGCCGGAAACCGGGGTTACCTCATCGGCGGTCAGGTCGAACTTGACATAGTCGTGGCTGCCGCCGGCGGCGGTGATGTCCGTGGCTGCCGGTCCGGCGGCCGGGGCCTCGAGGTCCGTCGTTGGGTCGAAGCTTTCATCGGTCAGGGCCTGCTGGATGCTCGCCACCTCGGCTGCGGCATCGCCGAGGTCGGCCGGAACCTCGCCCGAGAACACGTCTTCGTCGATCAGGACGTCGGACATCCGGCCGAGATCGAGCCGGGTGTTGGCGGCATCGCCGAAGGCGATGGCGATCATGCCGTCGGCGCCGGTGATGATCCGTTCATTGGCGAAGATCGGATCGTTGGTCTGCAGCACCCGGATCGTCCCGTCGGCTGCCTGGGCCCGGACCGTGCCGTGAACGATTTGCACCTTGCCGACGATCTGGGCGGCGCCGCCTGCGGGGAGAGAAGTTCCTGTTGCCATGGTTGCCTCCAATGAGCGTGGAATGGAATGATCTGTCTATTGACGACAGAGTATCCTCACCGCCGCGGGTTGGGTATTGGACCATGGTCGTAGACCGCTGTTTTTTTCCTTCTCCCGGAAGGAAATCCGGCGACCGGCGGAAGGGACAGCTGGACCAAGTTTTTGTTGCAAACGATTATTAATTAGTATAGATTATCATCTATTGTAAAATCGTCGCCACGATGACGATCCCTTCCCCAGTACGGAGTCCGGCCGGCACCAAGCGGACGGGCTCTGCCCCATGCACGCAGACTCGACGACTATTCGATGCTGATATGCTGTCGCGAAGGGAAGGGAAGTGTCTCGTGTCGTCTGCAGATCAACTCAAATATGGAGGATGCATCAATATGGCACGTCTGAAAGGAACCAAGACCGAGAAGAATATCCTGACCGCCTTCAGCGGCGAATCGCAGGCCCGCAACCGCTACACCTTCTTTGCCTCCCAGGCCAAGAAGGACGGCTATGTCCAGATCCAGGCGATCTTCGAGGAGACCGCCAACCAGGAGAAGGAGCACGCCAAGCGGCTGTTCAAGCTGCTGGAAGGGGGGGAGGTCGAGATCACCGCCGCCTTTCCGGCCGGAGTCGTCGGCACGACCCTCGACAATCTGAAGGAGGCCGCCGGCGGCGAAAACCATGAGCACATGGTCATGTATCCGGAATTTGCCGCCACCGCCCGCGAGGAAGGTTTCGTCGATATCGCCGCGATCTTCGAGGCCATCGCCGTCGCCGAAAAGCAGCACGAGAAACGCTACCGCGACCTGGCCGCCAATATCGAGGCCGGCCGGGTCTTCAAGCGCGACGGCAAAGTCACCTGGCGCTGCCGCAACTGCGGTTACCTCCACGAGGGTGACGAAGCCCCCGAGCTCTGCCCGGCCTGCGCCCATGAACAGGCCCATTTCGAACTGTTGGGGGAAAACTGGTAGGAAGGAAGATTTGGAAGAAAGATGACGAGGGGGCATGGGACGGTGATTCGTCCCATGCCCCCTCTTTTTTTCTGCAGATCAGGACAGGCGCAGCCGGGTGTCGGGACGTCTGGCGACCGGGGCCACGCGCTTGCCGACGACCCCGGTTGTGCTGCCGACCCCCGGGGCGCCGTGCTTCGGGGCAGGCTCCTTGCCGACCAGATCGGCGCAGTGGAAAAAGGCGTACCAGTCGCTCCGTTGCCTGCCGGTAGTCACCGCCGGTTTCTTGCGCCCGGTGGTCTTCATCCACCACGACTGAAGGCGGGTTCCGGCCACCGAGGCCAAATGGATACCGCAGATCGTCAGCACCGCTGTCGTGAAAAATTCGATAGGTTCCATGATTTCCTCCATTTTTGACCTGAGGACCTGTCGGTTCCCCGTTCTTCTTCCCGCCTCTTTTCCCGTGCTTCGATCCGCGTCGGGTCCTCCGGCCGCTCTCCGGCCGTCTTCTCAGTTGACCGCCGCCTCCTGGTTGCCGTACGACCTCTTGACCACCAGGGTCGGCAGGGAAGAGAGGGCGGCCACCCGTTCGACGACGCTGCCCAGCAGCAGGCGGTTGAAGCCGGTCCGGCCGTACGATCCCAGGACGATCAGGTCCATGTTGTGCTCCTGGCTGTACTGCACCAGGTGTTTGTCGGGCGATCCCTCCCGCAGTTCGGTGATCACCGGGACCCCCAGTTTCTCCCCCTGCCGGGCGAGGATCTGCAGCGCCGTGAAGTTCTTGTGCCGGGCCTCGTCGAGGACCCCGTAGCGGAGACTGCGCTCGACCGGGACGTCGAGCACTGTCAGGCCGTGGACCTCGCCGCCGTAGCTCAGGGCCAGTTCGAGGGCCCGCTGGCCGGCGGCCATGCTGTGAGGCGAACCGTCGAGGCCGACGAGGATCCGGGAAAAGCCGATCTCGGCGTTCTCCGGGATCATCAGCACGTCGCAGGGGCTCATGCCGATGACCTTGGCGGTCGTGCGGCCGAGGAGGATTCCCTCGACGTACGAGCGCCGCGGGTACCCCATCAGCAGCAGATCCATACCCTATTCCTCGGCCAGGGCGGTGATGACCTCCGCCGGTTCTCCCACCCGGTGGACCGTCTTGACCTTCTGCCCGAGATAGGCGGCGCACTGGATCACATTGTTCAGGCAGTTCTTGAACGGCAGATCCAGCTGGTCGTTCGCATCTTCAAGCTTCCAGCGGTGCATGTTGCCCTCGTAGCGGGGGGTCACCGAGACCGCCTCCACTGTCGCCTGCATCGAGGCGGCGAGCTGCAGGGCCTGGCGGAACGCCATCTGGCTGGCAAACCCGGGATCGATGGCGACGAGGATCGATTTCACGGTATTCAGCATGGTCAACCTCGTGCGGCTGCAACCCGTTCATAGCTCCTGGCCTTGAACAGGTTGACAAGGATAATGGTGGCCCCGGTCAGCAGGGCGAAACACATGACCCCGAAGCTGAGCTGGGTCATCAGCGACACGCTCCCATCGGTGAAGGAGGTGAGGTGCAGTTCATTGAGGTACTTCGGCATCGCGAAGAAGCGGCTGACCGCGACGATCAGCATGATCAGGGCCATGACGTACTTGATCATGTAGTCCTTGACGTAGGTCGTGCCGATCGCCCCGAGCTGGACGCCGAACAGCGACCCGGCAAGGATGATCATGACCAGGCGGATGTCGACCGTGCCGTAATAGGCCCAGATCAGGGTGCCGCCCAGCCCCATGACGAAGGCGATGACGAGTTCGGTGGCCGAGGCGACGATGCTGGTGGCGCCGATGATGTACATCAGGCCGGGGACGCCGATGAAGCCGCCGACGGCGATCGTGGCGGCCAGCATCCCGGTCGCCAGGGCCACCGGGACCAGGAACCACATGCTGATCCGCAGGTTGGCGGTCTTGCAGGTGATCATCGGCCACAATTCGATCTGCTGCAGCCTCCTGGCCAGCGGCGAGCCGGTCGGGGATGTTGCGGTCGATTTTTTTATCAGTATCGCATCGCGCATGACGAACGAGCCGACGATCACCAGGACCATGACGAAGATGAAGCTGACATAGAGGTTGGAGCCGGCCTGGCCGAATTTCTCGAGGATGTGGCGCTGGACCATGATCCCGATCTGGACCCCGGCCTCGGCGAAGATCCCCATGATCAGCCCGAGCTTGATGTCGACCTGGCCGTATTTGTGGCGTTTGATGGCGCCGACGAGGGCCTTGGGGAACTTGTGGCACATGTTGCTGGCGACCGCCACCGTGCCGGGGACGCCGAGGCTCATCATGCCCGGGGTCAGGACGAAGGCCCCGCCGGAGCCGATGAAGCCGCTGACCAGGCCGCCGATGAAGCCGACGATGAAGAGAAAGATGATCGATGAGGCGTTGAGGTCGATAAACTGTAGAACTTCCGTGACTGGTCCGTGCATGGTTCTTCTCCGCTAGTGATTGTTTGCCTCTCACGAGGGTTCAGGGTTGTAACAGTGGATTTCAGGCGTTGACCTGGGCCCGGGGCCGCGTGTCCTTCCTGACCGGAGCGGTCTCGGCTTCCTTGCGGACCTCGGCCTTCTTGCCGGCGCTTGCCGTCGATCCCTCGATGCCCAGCGCCGACCAGAAGGAGCTGGTGAAATTGCCGTGGAAATACGAGACGGCAAAGACCACCGAGACCGGCAGCAGGGCGAAGACCCCGCCCTTGGAGAAGTAGGTCATGACCACGTCCTGGTTGGTGAAAACCGCCGCATACAGCGCGGTCGTCAGACCGCCGAAGACCAGACAGTTGTGGAGATGCCGTTTTCTGCGTGCAGTAGACATACGCTGTACTCCTTGTTGGGATGGTTGAGAAGTAACGGTCTTGCGCTGAAGACCGGCCTGTTTTCTCGGGTAGTTGACGGTGAACACCGGCACCGGTGAGTGGGCCGTGACCTCGTCCAGTCTGATCCCCTGGTCGATGACGACGAACTCGATCCGCCGCTCCGAATGGCACAGCCGTTTGATCGCCTTGCCGATCCTGCCGGCGTCGCCGATATGTTCGACGGTGACGTTTCTGCCCCTGGCCTTGTTCTCGAACAGGGTCGTGCTCTCCTGCATCGCCGCGGTGAAGAGGGCGCTGCGGCGGCCGCCGTCGCGGTAAAACGGCAGGGTGTTGATATGGGCCGCCAGGATCGAACACTTCATCCGTTCGGCGACGTTGACGGCATAGTCCATCACCGGTTCGGCCATGTGGCCGTTCCTGGTGACGACCAGGATGCAGGTGGGCTTCGTGGTTTTCATGCCGCTGCAGCTTTGATGTCGCATACTGATCTCGAGCGCCTGGTTTTCTGGAGAAAGGTTGGTATGACGTTGACCCATGGCTTGTCCTGCCGCGGTTCGGTTCAACGACTGGTGTGGGGATTCCAAGATGCGTGCCATCTCATTTTTCTTCGATAACTACTCGGTATAATTAATTAAATAAAATCTGGACAAGGGCGCTGCCTTTGACATGTTGCAAACAGCAACAAACGGTGGCGGAATCGGGGAGAAAGCCGTTGCAGGATGTTGCAATCTGCAACCTTCTCCGGGAGGATGCAACAGGGGGGCAAGGGGCGGGGTGGCGGCAGGATGCCGGCTGTCGCCGGGCTACGGTCACGAGATTGTCGGACGGGAATGAACCGCCTTGGATGGAATCAATCTTGCAGTGAAGTTCAGGTGGTTTAGGATAGGAACAACACCCGGCTCGCCCGGTAGCCGGGCCGACCGTCAAACATCCATCAATGAGGCGGATCCATGTTTTTTCGCAGGAAAACGGTACCGATCGAAGCACCATCCCCGGCCGCAGCGGCAGACGAGGTCTCTCCCCTCGCCCGACTCCGGTCCCGGATCGACGAGGCCCAGCTCCCCCATCACGTCACCGAGGCGGCGCTCCGGGAACTGGAGAAGATGGAGAAGACCGATCCGGCCGTCGCTGAATACTCCGTCGGCCACAATTACATCGACTTCATCCTGTCGCTGCCGTGGAACGTCTCGTCCCAGTGCAAGCTCGAGCTGGCCCGGGCCCAGTCGATCCTCGACACCCGCCACTACGGCCTCAATCAGGTCAAGCAGCGGATCCTCGAGTTCCTGGCGGCCAAGACCCTGTGCGGCAAGGCCAGACAGAACATCCTGATCGTCGACGATGAGGAGATCGCCCGCGCCAACATGGAGCATGTGCTGAAAAAGGATGGCTACAACTGCCGCGGCGCCGAAAACGGGGTCGAGGCCCTGCGGATCCTGGCCGAAGACGATATCGACCTGATCATCACCGATCTGAAGATGGACCAGATGGACGGCCTCGAACTGCTGCATCAGGTCAACCGGGTGTCGCCGGAGATCCCGGTGATGATGATCACCGGTTTCGCCACCGTGACTTCGGCGGTGGAGGCGCTGCGCAAGGGTGCGGCCCATTATCTCGGCAAACCGGTCAACCTCGACGAGCTGCGGCGCACGGTCAAGGAGGTGCTGGAGAAGAAGCTGTTCGTCGAGATGGGGCGGGGCCCGACCCTGTGCTTTACCGGCCCGCCCGGCACCGGCAAGACCTCCGTCGGCCGGGCCATCGCCGAGGCCCTGCAGCGCCAGTTCGTGCGGATCTCGCTCGCCGGTCTGCGGGATGAGGCGGAACTGCGCGGCCACCGCCGGACCTATGTCGGCGCCCTGCCCGGCCGCATCATCGCCGAGTTGAAGAAGATCGGGGTCAACAACCCGGTGTTCATGCTCGACGAGATCGACAAGATCGGCCAGGATTTCCGCGGCGACCCGGCCTCGGTCCTGCTCGAGGTCCTCGATCCGGAGCAGAACGTCCGCTTCACCGACCACTATCTCGATATCCCCTTCGACCTGTCCCGGGTCATGTTCATCGCCACCGCCAACGACCTGTCGCGGATTCCCGCCCCGCTGCTCGACCGGATGGAACGGATCGAGTTCGCCGGCTATACCGACCGGGAAAAACAGCAGATCGCCCAGCAGTTCATCGTTCCCCGGCAGTTGAAGGCGGCGGGGCTGCCGCGGACCTCCATCCAGTTCACCCCGGAGGCGATCTCGCGGGTCATCACCGACTATACGCGGGAATCGGGTCTGCGCAATCTGGAACGGGAGGTGGCGGATATCTGCCGCAAGATCGCCCTGCTGTGCCTCAAGGCGGATTCCCATGAACAGGAGGTGGAGATCGACGGGGAGATGATCACCCGGCTCCTCGGGCCGCGCAAGTACTTCCGCGATGCCGCCGAGGGCGGGGCTCAGGTGGGGATCGCCACCGGTCTGGTGTGGGCGGAGACGGGCGGGGAGATCATCAGCGTCGAGACGGCGACCATGCCGGGGGGAGGCAAGCTCATTCTCACCGGCTCCATCGGCGAGGTCCTCCAGGAATCGGCCCAGGCGGTGCTCAGCTTTATCCGCAGCCGTACCCGGGAATTCAATATCCGCGACGATTTTTTCCAGGATACCGACATCCACATCCACTTTCCGTCCGGCGCCATCCCCAAGGACGGGCCGTCGGCCGGGATCACGATCTTCGCCGCGCTGCTGTCGCTGCTGACCGGGCGGCCGGCCCGGCGCGACGTCGCCCTGACCGGGGAGATGACCCTCAGCGGGCGGATCCTGCCGGTCAGCGGCATCCGCGAGAAGGTGCTGGCGGCCAGGCGGGCCGGGGTGCGGGTGGTGCTGCTGCCCCGGACCAACCGGGAAGCGGTGGAGGCCCTGGCGGCCGATGTGGTCGAAGGGATAAGGATCACCCTGATCGGCACGGCGGCGGAGGCGGTGGACCTGGTGCTGGAGAGCAAGGCCTACATCCTGCCGCTGTAGCCGGGGGCGGGGGGAGTTCAGGCGTCGGGGTGTTCGAGGCCGTAGCGTTTGATCTTGCGCCACAGCGAGACGCGGTCGATGCCGAGGATCCTGGCGGCGGCCGACTTGTTGCCCTCGACCTCGTCGAGGACCTCGAGGATGTAGCGTTTTTCGTGCTCGTCGAGGGGCGGCCAGTCTTCCCGGGTGCCGCGGACGGCGACCGGCGCCGCCTCGTGCAGGTCGTCGAGAAGGTGCTGGAGTTCGACGATGTCACCGTCGCAGTGGAACAGGATGCGCTGGGCGATGTTCTCCAGTTCGCGGATATTGCCGGGGTACTCGTACTGCATCAGCCGCCGGGCCGCCTCGGCCGACAGGCGGGGGGCGGTCCGGCCCGGTCGGGCGTGCTTGGCGAGGAAGTGGCCGGTCAGCAGCGGGATGTCGTCGCGGCGCTCCGACAGCGGCGGGACGTGGATGGTGAGGACGTCGAGGCGGTAGAAGAGATCGGAGCGGAAGGCCCCGTCCGCCGCCGCCTTTTTCAGGTCCTTGTTGGTCGCGGCCAGGACCCGGATATCGACCGGGATCTCCTCCGTGCCGCCGACCCGCATCAGGGACCGTTCCTGGAGGATCCGCAGCAGTTTGACCTGCATCGACAGCGACAGTTCGCCGACCTCGTCGAACAATACCGTCCCGCCCTCGGCCATCTCGAGCAGCCCCTTCCTGGCCTTGCCGGCCCCGGTGAAGGCCCCCTGCTCGTGGCCGAACAGCTCGCTGGTGATCAGTTCCTCGGTGAAGGCCCCGCAGTTGAAGGCGACGAAGCGTCTGGCGGCCCGGGGACTGAGTTCATGGATGGTCCGGGCCACGAGTTCCTTGCCGGTGCCGGTCTCCCCCTGGATCAGGACGTTGCAGTCGAGCTGGGCGACCTGGTGGATGGTCTCGCGCAGGGTCTGCATCTTCGGGCTCCGGCCGATGATCCGCGCCGTCCCGGTCCTGGCGGTGACCTGCTCCCGCAGCTGGAAGACCTCCCGGCGCAGCGAGGTCTTCTCCAGCGCCTTGTCGACGATGATCCGCAGTTCGTCGATCTTGAACGGCTTGGCGACGTAGTCGTAGGCCCCCTGGCGCATCGCCTCGACGGCGGTGTCGACACTGGCGTAGCCGGTGATGACGACGACCTCGGTCGACGGCCACAGCTTTTTCGCTTCGCTCAGCACCGCCATCCCGTCCTTGCCCTTCATCCGCAGGTCGGTCAGGACGAGATCGACCTCCTGCTGTTTGAGCAGGTCGATCGCCTGCTGGCCGTTCTCCGCCAGCAGGGTGAGGTAGCCGGCCTTTTTGAGGATATGGTCGAGATTGTCGCGGGCGATCGGTTCGTCGTCGACGATGAGGATTGTTCTGGTCTTCATGCCGTGGTCGCGGTGGTGAGGCCGGTTGCCAGGGGGAGACGGATGAAGAAGGCGGCCCCTTCGCCGGGGCTGCTCTCGACGGTGATATGGCCCTGGTGCTTCTGGATGATGCCGTAGACCACCGACAGGCCGAGACCGGTGCCCTGGCCTTCCTCCTTCGTCGTGTAGAAGGGATCGAACAACCGGCCCTGAATTTCCCTGGGGATCCCCTTGCCGGTGTCGCGGACCTCGATGATCGCCTCCCCCGCCTGGTCGTCGGCGGTGGCGGTGATCGTGATTGTCCCCCGGTTGCCGATGGCCTGGGCGGCGTTGATGATCATGTTGAGGAAGACCTCCTGCATCCGCTGGGTATCCATCGGCAGGACGAGATCGTCGGGGATATCGACCCGCAGGGCGATGTCGGCCGGGATCTGGCTCTGGACGAGGCGCACCGCCCGGCGCACGGTTTCCGCCAGCGGCGCCGTGCGCAGCGAGAATTCCTGGACCCGGGAGAACTCGAGCAGGCCCTTGACGACATCCCGGGCCCGGAGGGTCTCCTGATCGATATTTTTCAGCATCCGCTGGAGCAGCTCCAGATCCCCGGTCTCGAGTTCGTCGAGGGCGATCTGGCAGGAGGTCGAGATGTTGTTGAGCGGGTTGTTGAGCTGGTGGGCGACGCCGGCGGTCAGGGTGCCGATGGAGGACAGCTTCTGCGACTGCACCAGCTGGTCCTGGCGCCGTTCGAGTTCGCGGACCATGGTGTTGAAGGCCTCCATGACCTGCTGCATCTCGTCGCGGGTGTTGATGACCTGGATGCGGTTGAACCGGCCGAGGGCGATATCGGCGGTGGCGTTCTTGATGACCGACAGGGGGCCGAAGATGCCGAAGACCAGCAGGATCGGCATGACGACCCCAAGGGCCACCGCCAGCGACGACCAGGCGATCAGCTGTTTTTTCAAGAGATTGAGGTTGGAGTGGATCTGCCCCCGTTCGAAAGCGACCAGTTCCTCGGCCTTTTCGGTCATACCCTTGCCCATCTCCCGCAGCAGGTCGACAATCCCGGCATATGCCGCGGTCGTGCGGTCTTCCTGGCGGGAGAGCGACTGCATCGTCTCGCCGTAGGACAGGATCTGCCTGTCGAGTTCCTCCAGGATCGGTGCGATCTTCAGTTTTCCCCCCGTTGCCAGAATCGCCTTCTCGGTGTCGCGGGCCTGGGCCAGGTATCTCCCGTTTTCTTCGAAGGCCTCGGCCTCGTTGTAGAGGAGGTAGTTCTTCTCGTAGCGCCGGGCTTCGAGGATGATGTTGTTCAGGCTGTAGGCCAATTCCAGGATGCCGATCTTGTCCTCGGTCGTCTCCATGTCGTTGTAGGAGATCAGGCTCATGCCGAGGATGCCGAGGATGTAACAGCCGAGGTTGAACATCATCTTGAATCTGAGATTAAGATGGATTCTGCTGGCCATTGCTGCTTCCTCCGGTCGGCTGAATGAGAAAACGGAATGTGGCTGTCGGGTCTCGTCGCCGCTGTATCAACTTCTACCCAAAAAGAGCGGCGCTGTAAATTGCTTCGTGGCGTTTGTCGCGGCCGGTGCCGCGAACCGGCGGCCGGAAGGAATTGTTCTTCACTTTCACCCGATAATCTGCAACAATCTGGTGTAATCAATCCGGCCGCCGGGTGGCGATCGCCGCCCGGTGATGAAGAGTCCCTGTCCACAAGAGGAGAAGAGCGATGAAGACCCTGATGATCCCGGCCCTGTTGATCACTTTGACCATCGGCGTTGTTTCCCCGGCCGCCCGTGCCGCCGTCAACGAGGACGAATGCCGAACGACGATCGCCAACACCTGCACCAGATGTCACGGGGCGGCCAGAATCTGCACGAAGCTCAAGGACCCCGCCGTTGATACCCAGAAGTGGCGGGAGACCATCGCCAGGATGGGCAAGAAGGCCAATCTGGACCAGGCGGTCCAGGATACGGTCCACGGCTGCTTGACGACGGCGGCCGATCCGGCCGGCCTGGTCTGCGGGAAATAGAGGGAGGCCGATGCAGGCTATGCGCAGTCAGCAGCATGAGGGGGCGGAGGGCGGCCCCGGGGAACTGTTCGCCGCGGCGGTGGCCCTCCATCGGCAGGGACGGCTTCAGGAGGCCGAGAGACGGTATGTTCAGGTGCTGCAGGTGCTCCCGGGTCATCCCAAGATCCTCGGCAACCTCGCCGCCCTGTACCGGCAGCTCGGCCGCCTGCAGGAGGCGGCGTCATGCTGCCGCGAGGCCCTGGCCGAGACCCCCGACGACCCCCTGCTCCACCTCAATCTCGGTGCGATCCTGGAGGAGGAGGGCGACCCCGCCGCCGCCGAGGCCTGCTATCGGCGGACCCTGGAGCTGGAGCCGGATGACGCCAGGGCACTGAACAACCTCGGCAAGGTCCTGCAGCAGCGGGGCCGGGGCGAAGAGGGGGAGCGCTGTCTGCGCCGCGCCCTGGAACTGGCCCCCGATTACCCGCTGGCCCTCAACAATCTCGGGGTGGTCTGCGGCAGCCAGGGGCGGCACGACGAGGCCCTGGCCTGTTTCCACCGGGCCCTGGAGCTGGAGCCGGAATCGATCAACGCCCTTTACAATGTCGCCGGCGTCTGCAACTGCCTCAACCGCCGGGAGGAGGCGATCGCCCATCTGCGGCGACTGCTGGCCCTGCAGCCGGAGCATGCCCCGGCCGGCCACATGCTGGCGGCCCTCTCCGGGGAGACGACGGAGGCCGCCCCGCGCGATTATGTCGAGGAGACCTTCGATACCTACGCCGGCCGCTTCGACCGCCACCTGACCGAACAGCTGCAGTATACCGTGCCGCAGGCCCTGCAGGAGATCGTGGCGGCAGTTCTGGGGGACGGACGACAGGTGGAGCGGATGCTCGACCTCGGCTGCGGCACCGGCCTCGCCGGGGAGGCCTTCCGCCCCATGGCCCGGCAGCGGCATGGGGTCGACATCTCGGCGGGAATGCTGGCCCGGGCGGGGGCGAAGAACCTCTATGATCTGCTGGAACAGGAGGATATCGTGGTCTGGCTCGAACACTGTCGCCGGCGCTACGACCTGATCATTGCCACCGACGTCTTTGTCTATATCGGCCGGCTCGATCCCATCTTTGCCGCCCTCGACCGCTGTGCCGCCCCCGGGGCCCTGCTCGGCTTTTCGATCGAACGCTGCGAAGAAGGGCAGGACTACCTGCTGCGCCCGTCCGGCCGTTATGCCCAGTCCTCGGCCTATGTTGAGCGGCTGGCCGCAGAGCATGGCTGGACGATCCTGACGCACCGCTCCCACGGCATCCGCCGGGAGGAAGGCGAGTGGATCGCCGGCGACCTCTACCTGCTGCGGCGGTAGAACGTCGGTGTCTCGACGGCGGCATGATCCGGACAATCAGGCGCCGGGCGGCGGGGCCACACCCGTTGCCGCCGCCGCAGGAAAAATACCGCGGTCCGTGCTTTGAAAAAACGATCGATTCCGGTATAGTGCCCCGCCAATGCGATCCACTTCTCCCTGCTACCCGGAATATCGATGAGTCGAACCCAGGCCAACCTCCTTCTCACCCTCGCCGCGATGATCTGGGGCAGCGCCTTTGTCGTCCAGCAGATCGGCACCGGCAATCTCGGCACGATCTCCTTCACCGGGGCCCGTTTCCTGCTCGGCGCCCTCGTCGTCCTCCCCTTTGCCCTTCGCCAGTTCCGCCGGGTGGAGCGGGAGGAGCGGCCGTTTCAGCGCCGCGACTGGTTCGGCCTGACCGTCACCGGGCTGGTGCTCTGTACCGCCGCCGTGCTGCAGCAGCACGGCATCCTGCGGACCTCGGTGGCCAACGCCGGTTTTCTCACCGCCGTCTACGTGCCGCTGGTGCCGATCATCGGCCGGCTCTTCCTTCGGCGGCGGGTCCACTGGTCGGTGTGGCCGGCGTCCTGCGGCTGCCTTGCCGGCACCTATATCATGAGCGGGGCCCAGGGGCTCGATTTTCGCCTCGGCGACCTGTGGGTTCTCTCCAGCACCCTGTTCTGGGCGGTGCACGTCATCCTCGTCGGCATCATGGCCTGGCGGACCCGGGCGCCGCTGGTCGTCGCCACGATCCAGTTCCTCGTCTGCGGGCTGACCGGCCTGGTCGTCGGCATCCTGGTCGAGCAGCCGACGATGACCGATTTTTTCGGCGCTCTCTACGGCATCTGCTATGTGGGCGTGTTCTCGGTCGGACTGGCCTTCACCCTGCAGGTCGTGGGCCAGCGCTTCACCCCGGCGGCCGACGCCGCCATCATCCTCAGCTCGGAGACCGTCTTCGCCGCCCTCGCCGGCTTCATCTTCCTCGACGAGCGCCTGGCCGCGGTCAGGATTGCCGGGGCCGGCCTGATCCTCTGCTGTATCCTTGCCGTCGAGCTCCTGCCAATGCTAGGAAAATCGCGGCCGTTGAGTTGATCGGCGACCGCAAAAGACCTTGCATTTTTCCGGTAATTTTTTTATCAGACAGTACCGTCCGCAACGGAGAAGGTGCTGTCGCCGGACGCTCGTTCCGGCCTCCGGGCGAGGAAACGGTGCGGCCCGGCGCCGGTTGTGCCCCGTTCGGGTCGCAGCCATGACCGGGCGTCGCCGGCATTCACTTCACCTCTCGCAGGGAGCTTGACCATGACCATCCATGTTGCCGATCATCCTCTCATCAAGCATAAACTCGGCCTTTTGCGGCGGCATGACGTCTCCACCAAGGACTTCCGCGACCTGGCCTCCGAGGTCGCCCGCCTCCTGACCTACGAGGCCACCAAGGACCTGCCGACCCGGAAAAAGACCATCCAGGGGTGGGCGGGACCAATCGAGGTCGAGGAGATCAAGGGCAAGAAGATCACCATTGTCCCGATCCTGCGGGCCGGATTGGGGATGATGAACGGGGTCATCGACATGATCCCGTCGGCCAAGGTCAGCGTCGTCGGCTATTACCGCAACGAGGAGACCCTGCAGCCGGTCGAGTATTACGTCAAGACCGCCGGCAACCTGAAGGAGCGGGTCGCCCTGATCCTCGATCCGATGCTGGCCACCGGCGGTACCCTGCTGGCGACCATCGCGACCTTGAAAAAGCGGGGCTGCCGCACTATCCGGGGCCTGTTCCTGGTGGCGGCGCCGGAGGGGTTGGAGCGGGTTGCGGCCGCCCATCCGGACGTCGATATCTACGTGGCGGCGGTCGATGAACGGCTCAACGACGTCGGATATATCCTTCCCGGCCTCGGTGATGCCGGCGACAAGATCTTCGGCACCAAATGACGGCGGGCAGCAGATGACAGCTGCCGGCGTATGATGCCTGTATCGCAGCAGTGGAAGGCGGTTGCGCCATCTGCCGTGCTGCCCCAGGCCTGTTCCCGCCCGGTCTCCGCCGGTCCGGGAATGCAGGTATATACCCTATTATGATCCAGAACCCTTGCCCCGGAGGTTGAGATATGTTCTTCCCCATCGATCTGCACCAGTTTGTCCCCCAGCGCTTCCCGCTGAACCAGACCACCCTGACCGACGACGAGCGCCGGACCCTGCTGGCCAACATCAAAGTCGTTCGCGACAGCCTGATCTTCTTCACCGCCTATGCCAATGCCAAGGGGTTGGGCGGCCATACCGGCGGCGCCTATGATATCGTCCCGGAACTGCTGATCATCGATGCCTTCATGAAGGGCAACCCGGAGATCCACCCCGTCCACTTCGACGAGGCCGGCCATCGGGTGGCGATCCAGTACATGATGGCGGTGCTCAACGGCTACCGCGACGCGGAGTCGCTGCTCCATTACCGGGAATACGGTCACGGCTACTACGGCCACCCGGAGCGTGACGATGCCGGCGGGGTGTTCTTCTCTTCCGGTCGGCTCGGCCATCTGTGGAGTTACGTCAACGGCGTCGCCGAGGCCGATCCGGCGAAGATCCTGGTGCTGTTCGGCAGCGACGGCTCGCAGATGGAGGGCGACGACGCCGAGGCCGCCCGCTACGCCGTGGCCCGCAACCTCAAGGTCAAGCTGTTCATCGACGACAACGACGTCACCATCGCCGGCCATCCGAGCCAGTACATGGCCGGTTACGATGTCGCCAGAACCCTGGCCGGCCATGGCCTGACGGTCGATGCCGGGGACGGCGAGGACCTCGACGCCCTGTTCGCCAGGATCAGTCGGGCCCTGGCCGCCGACGGGCCGGCGGCGGTCATCAGCAGGCGGCCGATGGCGGTCGGGGTCCCCGGGATCGAAGGCCTGCCGAAAGGGCACGACGTCATCCCGGTCAACCTCGCCGTCGACTATCTTCAGGCCCGCGGCTATAGCGAGGCGGTGGCCCTGCTGCAGAATTACGCCTCCCCGAAGACCAGGACGACCTACCTCGGCAGCACCCCGGAGACCGCCAAGAACCGCGACGACTTCGGCAAGATCGTCTGCGACATCCTGGCGGGGATGGACGAGCGGAGCAGGAAGGTCATCGTCGTCGACTCCGATCTCGAGGGCTCCTGCGGCCTGCACCACATCCGCAAGAATTTCCCCGAGGTCTATGTCCACGCCGGGATCATGGAGCGCAACAACTTCTCGGTCGCCGCCGGCTTCGGTTCGGAGCCGGGACGGCAGGGGATCTTCGGCACCTTCGCCGCCTTTCTCGAGATGGTGGTCTCCGAGATCACCATGGCCCGCCTCAACAACGCCAATGTCCTCGCCCACTTTTCGCACTCGGGGGTCGACGACATGGCCGACAACACCTGCCATTTCGGGATCAACAACTTCTTCGCCGACAACGCCCTGGCCGAGGGCGACCTGACCCGGCTCTACTTTCCGGCCGACGCCCTGCAGCTGAAGGCGGTGCTGCCGACGATCTTCAACGACCCCGGCCTCCGCTTCGTCTTCTCGACCCGCTCGGCCACCCCCTTCATCCTCAAGGAAAACGGCGACAAATTCTACGGCGACGGCTACGTCTTCACCCCCGGCCGCGACGAGATCATCCGCCGGGGAACGGCGGGCTATGTCGTCAGCTACGGCGAGATGCTGTACCGCTGCCTCGATGCGGTCGAGCAGTTGCGGGCGGAAGGGATCGACGTCGGCCTGATCAACAAGACCACCCTCAACGCCTGCGACGAGGAGATGCTGGCGGCGGTCGGCGCCGGCCCCTTCGCCCTGATCGTCGAGAGCCAGAACACCAGGACCGGCCTCGGCATCCGCTACGGCACCTGGCTCCTGGAGCGGGGTTATGCCCCGAAATACGCGGCGATGGGCACCAGCCGGCCCGGCCACGGCGGGCTCGACGAACAGCTGCCGCACCAGGGCCTGGCCGTCGCCGATATCAAGAACCGGATCACGACCCTGATCGGGGCCTGATCCGGTAACAAGACGGCCCGATCCCCGCCGCCGGGGATCGGGCCGAAGATCCGCCGCAGCCGAGGACCGTCATGCCCCCAGTCGACGCCCTGCTCCTCTTTTTTTCCACCTCCATTCTCCTGGCCCTGGCGCCGGGACCGGACAACCTCTTTGTCCTGGTCCAGGCCGCCCAGCGTGGAAAAATCGCCGGACTGGCGGTGACCCTGGGCCTGTGCACCGGCCTGCTGGTCCATACCACCGCCGTGGCCCTCGGTCTGGCGGCGGTGGTCAAGGCCTCGGCCCTGGCCTTCAGTCTGCTGAAATATCTCGGCGCCGTCTATCTGCTCTATCTTGCCGCGGAGGTCTTCTGGTTCGGCAGTGACGATGGCGACGGCCCCCGGGCCGTTGATCTGCCCTTGGCCCGGCTGTACCGGCGGGGGATCATCATGAACGTCACCAACCCCAAGGTCTCGATCTTCTTCCTCGCCTTTCTGCCCCAGTTCGCCGATCCCCGTTACGGTCCGCTGGCGCCGCAGATCATCGTGCTCGGCGGCCTGTTCATCGTTGCGACGATCATCATCTTTGGCGGCATCAGCCTGCTGGCCGGGGCCTGCGGCGATCGCTTCCGCCGTTCTGAGCGGGCACGGCTGGTCCTGAAGTGGCTGACCGGCGGCGTTTTTGCCGGCCTGGCGATCAAGCTGGCACTGACCGAACGCTGAGGAGCCGCGGCACTGATCGATGAACATTCTCCTCCCCCCCAATCCCCACGCCACCGGAGTGCTGATGTTGACCGCCATCGCCCTGGTGCTGTTCAGTCGCAGCCGGATATCGCTGGAAACCTCCAGCCTCGTGATTCTGGTGGTTCTGGCGGTCGGGTTTGAGCTTTTTCCCTTCTCAGCGGGCGGCAGAACCATCCATGCCGTTCATTTCTTCCACGGTTTCGGCAACGAGGCGCTGGTCGCCGTCTGCGCGCTGATGATCGCCGGTCAGGCCGTCATGCGCACCGGGGCGCTCGAGCCGGTCGGCAGAATTCTCGCCAGAATGTGGAAAACATCTCCCCAGGGTTCGTTTCTGCTCACCCTGCTCTTCGGGGCCTTTCTCAGTGCCTTTATCAACAATGTCCCGGTCGTCGTGCTGCTGCTGCCGGTGTTGATCAGCGTCTCGGCGAAAACCGGCAGCCCGGCCTCGGCGGTCCTGATGCCGATGGGTTTTTCGACGCTGCTGGGAGGGATGACCACCACCATCGGCACCTCGACCAACCTGCTGGTCGTGTCGATTGCCGCCGACATGGGACTGGCGCGGATCGGAATGTTCGATTATCTGCTGCCGGCCGTTCTCGCCGGCAGTGTCGGCATGATCTATCTGTGGCTGGTGGCGCCACGGCTGCTTCCGAAACGGCCCCTGTCCCTCGACGATGATTCGCCGCGGGTGTTCGCCGCCCATCTCGCTCTCCTGCCCGACAGTCCTGTCGTGGGAGACAGTCTCGCCGCGGCGCTGCGCCTGACTGACGGGGCCATGAAGGTCGAGGCGGTGGAAAGGGGACAGGGCAATATGATCGTCCCGTTGCCGGATGTGACGCTGCGGGCCGGCGATCGCCTGGTCCTCCGCGATACCCCGACGCGGCTCAAGGAGTACGAGAAAATCCTGGCCGGGACCCTGTATCCGGTCGGTTCGGCCGAGCGTCCCGTTGACGACGACCATCCACTCCAGGCCGCTGATCAGCAGATTGCCGAGGTCGTGGTGATCCAGGGTTCTCCGTTGCAGGGCTCGACGCTCAGCAGCTATCGTTTCGCCGACCGCTATGGCCTGATAACGCTGGCGATCCACCGTCCGGGCCGGCGGCTCCAGCGTTTTCATGAGCAAATCGGGGACATTCAACTGGCCACCGGCGATATCCTGCTGGTACAGGGCCCCCGTGAGAAAATAGCGGAATTGAAACACAGTACGGACATGCTGGTCCTCGATGCCATCATCGACCTGCCGTTTACCAGGAAGGCGCCAACGGCCATGTTCATCATGAAAGGCATTATCCTGACCGCCGCCTTCGGCATCCTGCCGATCGCCGTCAGCGCCGTCTGCGGTGTGCTGCTGATGATTGTCAGCGGCTGCCTGAGTTGGCGCGACGCCACGCGGGCGCTCAACGCCCAGGTGGTGCTGATCGTCGTGACGAGTCTGGCCCTGGGCAAGGCGATGGTGGACACCGGCGGGGCGGCCTACCTCGGGAGTCTGTTCGTGGCCGTGCTCGGTGATGCATCGCCGGCCCTGGTCATCGGCGGCCTGATGCTGCTGGTGGCCTTTTTCACCAATGTCATTTCCAACAATGCCGCGGCCGTCATCGGCACCCCGATCGCCATTTCGATCGCCGGCCAGACCGGCCAGGCGCCGGAGGCCTATGTTCTTGCCGTTCTCTTTGCCGCCAACATGAGCTTCGCCACCCCGATGGCTTACAAAACCAACCTGCTGATCATGAATGCCGGCGAATACGCCTTCAGCGATTTCCTCCGGGTCGGTCTGCCTCTGGTGATGCTGATGTGGCTTGCCTTCTCGTTCCTGCTGCCGCTGATTTATCTGTAGCCGCCGCTGCCGCTGCCTGCTCCGATGACGATGGTCGCCAGGGCCATCCGCAGTATTGGAGGTGACCTGTTTGCGCCGTCGTTTCCGCATGCTACGGCAGGGATCGCCGCATTTTCGACCCGTCGTGGCAGAAACGGGAAGGGACAGGCTTGCAGGAAGCCTCATAATGGTCTATATTTGTTGCCATATTTCAACATCCGGGAAGGACATCTCCGTCTTCTGCCGCGTGGCTGAAGGCTGTCGTTCCCTGCCTGCCGCCAGGATTTTCTGCACCGTTGTCCTTTCAGCAAGGAAAAGCCTCCTGCTGCTCATCGAAGCAATCCGGAGGCGGTTTTTGTATACCCCCGGATATCCCCCTGAGGAGGCTGTCAAAGGTTCAAGACGCCTCTCGCTCTCATTTTTGTACGAGGAGAAATCATGTCGGATCGTAATGCGCAACTCATGGTTGATGGAAACGTTTACACCCTGCCGGTCATTGAAAGCACCACCGGTGAACGGGCAATTGATATCCGGAGCCTGCTCCGGGAAACCGGGTTGATAACCCTCGACAGCGGGTTCATGAATACCGGTTCCTGCCAGTCCCAGATAACCTACCTGGATGGCGAACAGGGGATTCTCCGCTACCGCGGTTACGACATCGCCGACCTGGCGGCGAGGTGCCAGTTCATCGAGGTCGCCTATCTGCTCCTCAACGGAGAGCTGCCGAATGCAGAAGAACTGCTGCAATTTCGTAATGATATGACCAGGTATGCGCTGCTTCACGAAGACATGATTCACTTCTTCGATCATTTTCCGCCGAATGCCTCGCCGATGTCGATCCTCTCGACCATGGTCGGCACCCTGCACGATTTTTACCCCGAGATGGACCTCGACGAGGATCCCTACGGCGGCATCACCACCACGACGGCGCGACTGCTGTCGAAGATCAGGACCATCGCCGCCTTCTCCTACAAGAAGAACATGGGGCAGCCGCTGGTCTATCCCCGCGCCGATCTGAGCTACTGCGCCAATTTCCTGCACATGATATTCGATCGACCGAACATCCCCTATGAAATTGACCCGGTCATGGTTTCGGCCCTCAACAAACTGCTCATCCTCCATGCCGATCACGAGCAGAACTGTTCGACCTCCACCGTCCGCCTGGTCGGCAGTTCCGGCGTCCGCCTCTATCCTTCGATATCGGCCGGGATCAGTGCCCTGTGGGGGCCGCTCCACGGCGGGGCCAACGCGGCGGTGATGCGGATGCTGGAAAAGATCGAGGCCGACGGCCGGAATTATGACAAGTACCTCGAAATGGCCAAGGACCCGGAGGGCTCGTTCCGGTTGAGCGGTTTCGGGCACCGGGTCTACAAGACCTATGATCCCCGGGCGGCGATCATCAAGCAGGCCTGCCATGATGTCCTCGGCAGCCTGAAGATAGCCGATCCATTACTCGAAGTGGCGCTGGAACTGGAGGCGCGGGTGAGCGGGGACGACTATTTCCGCGAGCGCAACCTCTACCCGAACGTCGATTTCTATTCCGGCATCATCTATCGGGCGATCGGCATCCCGACCAACATGTTCACGGTGATGTTCGCCCTCGGTCGGTTGCCCGGCTGGATCGCCCACTGGCAGGAAATGAATCTCGACAAGGACAGCAGCCGGATCGGCCGGCCGCGGCAGGTCTATACCGGCATCGTCAGCCGGCCGTTCACCGAGCTCGAAGAGCGGTGAGCGGCCTGCCGCCCCGGGCGGCGGAAGACACCTCGGCGCCGATCGTCAGCGGTCGCCGCGACGGGTCGGGAGGGTATGGATCGGGCTGCCGATAAAGATTTCCGCCGCCTCGGCCTCCGTCTCCGACAGGGTGGGATGGGGGTGCAGGGTCAGGGCCAGATCCTCCGCCAAGGCCCCCATTTCGATCGCCAGGGTTCCTTCGGCGATCATGCTCTCGGCGTTGCGGCCGACGATGCCGACCCCCAGGATCCGGCCGTCCCCGGGGTTGACGATCAGTTTGGTGAAGCCGTCGGCGGCGGCCATGGTCCGGGCCCGGCCCGAGTATCTCCAGGGGAACTTCTGCACGGCGATCGCTAGCCCCTCTTTTCCCGCCTGTTCTTCGGTCAGGCCGCACCAGGCGATCTGGGGGTCGGTGTAGACCACGGCGGGGATGGCCCTGACGTCGAAACCGGAGTTCTGGCCGGCGATGACCTCGGCGGCCACCCGCCCTTCCCGGGTGGCCTTGTGGGCCAGCTGGATGCCGCCGGTGACGTCGCCGGCGGCGAATATATGCGGGTCGGCCGTCTGCTGTTGCCCGTTGACGATGATATTGCCCCGCTCGCCGAGCTGCACCGCCGTCTTGTCCAGATGAAGATCGCCGCTGTTGGGCTGGCGGCCGATCGCCACCAGCACCCGGTCGACCACCAGCGGTTTGGTCCCGCCGTCGGCGTCCTGCAACCGGACCTTCACCCCGTCGTCCTGCTCCGTCAGCGTCAGGACCCTGGTGTTGAGGTGGATGGCGGCGAACAGCCCGCTCAGGCGGCGCTGTAGCGGTTCGACCAGGTCGCGGTCGACCCCGGCCAGCAGGCGATCGCCAACCTCGACGACCTCCACCCGGCTGCCGAAGGCGGCATACAGGGAGCCCAGCTCGAGACCGACATAGCCGCCGCCGATGACCAGCAGCGAATCCGGGATGTCGGCCAGGGCCAGGGCCTGGGAGGAGTCGATGATCCGGCTCCCCGGGCGGAAGGCCGTACCGGGGAAGGCGACCGGGCGGGAGCCGGTGGCAATGACGGCGTGACGGAAGCGGACCCGGCGGACCTCGGCGTGCTCCAGGCGAACGGTGGTGGAGTTCTCGAATTGCGCCCGCCCGGTGATCAACTGGACCCCGCGCCTGGCGCCGAGCTGGAGAAGGCCGTCGGCCATGGTGGCGATGACCTGCTGTTTCCAGCTCCGGACCTCGGCCAGCTCGAGGCGCGGCGGCGCGAAATGGAGGCCCATCGCCGCCGCCTGGCGGGCGTCGACGATCAGCTCGGCCAGGTGCAGGCCGGTCTTGGAGGGGATGCAGCCTTCAAAGAGACAGACGCCGCCCGGCTTCGACCGGGGGTCGACCAGGGTCACATCGAGACCGAGGTCGGCGGCCCGGAAGGCGGCGGCGTAGCCGGCCGGGCCGTTGCCGATGACCAGGACCTCGCAGGTCAGTTCCATTTCGCCCATGACCATGGCCTGTCTCCGTTTACGGGTTAAATCATCGTGAGGAACAGTTCGTCCGGGTCCTCGAGCAGTTCGATGATCCGGCGCAGGAAGCGGACGGCGTCGGCCCCGTCCACCACCCGGTGATCGAAGCAGAGGATTATCGGCATCATCAGCCGGGGGACGATGTCGTGCTCGCCCTCGGCGCTGGTGACGACGACAGGTTGCAGCCGTCCCTGACCGAGCCCGAGGATGGCGATCTCGGGATGGTTGATGATCGCCGTGAAGTAACTGCCCCCCAGTCCGCCGACATTGGTGATGGTGAAGGTGCCGCCGACCATTTCCTCCCGGCTGGTGCGGCGCTCGCGCGCCCGGTCGACGGCTCCCTGCAGTTCGACCGCCAGCTCCCTGATGCTCTTGCGGTCGACATCGCGGATCACCGGCACCATCAGGCCGTGTTCGGTGTCGACGGCGATGCCGATATGATAGTAGTGCTTGACGATGATCTCCCCGGCTGTCGGATCGAGGCTGGCGTTGAAATGGGGGAATCGCTTCAGCGCCGTGGCCGCCGCCTTCAGCGCGAAGATCGTCATGGTCAGGCGGCCGCCGCCCTGTTCGATCTCGCCCTTGTGCTGGCGGCGGAAGGCCTCGAGCCGGGTGATGTCGACCGCATCCTGGCAGGTGACGTGGGGGATCCGGGTCCAGGAGGTCGTCATCCGGACCGCGGTCGCCCGGCGGATGGAGTGGAAGGGCTCGCGGCTGACCGGACCCCACTGGCTGAAATCGGGCAGGGTCGGCGGGGTGATCTCGACCGTGGCCTCGGGCGGCGGCGCCGGTTCCGAAGCCGGCGGCGAAGGTTGCGGGGCTGGCGGCGGGGTCTCGGGTTTCCCCGTGCCCTCGGCGAAGGCGAGGACGTCGTCTCTGGTCACCACCCCGCCGGCGCCGCTGGGGGTCAGCGCCCGCAGGTCGACCCCCAGTTCCCGGGCCAGGCGGCGGGTCGCCGGCGAGGCCGGCACCGGTGATCCTGGAACGGCAGCGGAATGGCCGGGGGTCTCGGCAGGCGGCGCCACGGTAGCGGGTTTGGCGGCGGGTCCGCTTGCCGCCGCCGTGGCGCTATCGGCGAAACTGATCAGGATAGCGCCGACTTTGGCCATATCTCCCTTGCGCACCCGGATCTCCTGGACGGTGCCGGAAAACGGCGACGGGATCTCGACCGCCGCCTTGTCGGTCTCGACCTCGAGGAGGAGATCGCCTTCGCGGATGACCTGGCCGACCGTGACATGGACGGCCAGGATTTCGGCTTCACGGACCCCTTCGCCGAGGTCGGGCAATCGAAACGTTCTGGACATGGCGGCTCCCGCTTAGCTGGTAAGGGTCTGGCGCGCGGCGTCGACAATGCGCCGGACGTTGGGAATATACCATTTTTCCCGGCTGAAATAGGGGATGATCAGGTCGTAGCCGGTCACCCGGGCGATCGGCGCCTCGAGGTAGTAGAAGGCCCCCTCCATCAGGCGGGTGACGATTTCGGCGCCGGGACCGAAGCTGCGCGGGGCCTCGTGGATCACCACCGCCCTGCCGGTCCTGGTCACCGACTGGAGGATCAGGGTGTCGTCGAGCGGCGCGATCGTCAGCAGATCGATGACCTCGGTCTCGACCCCGTCGCTGGCTCGCAGTTCCTCCGCCGCCTCCAGCGCCGGCCGGACCATCGCCCCGTAGGCGATCATCGTCAGGTCGCCGCCTTCGCGGACGATCTGTGACCGGCCGATGGGGATGATTTCCTCCTCGTCCGGCACCTCCTCGCGGTAGGCCCGGTAGAGTCCTTTGGCCTCGTAGAACACCACCGGGTCGGGGTCGCGGATGGCACTGACCATCAGGGCCCGGGCGGTGCGGGGGCCGGAGGGGATGACGGTCTTCAGCCCGGGGGTGTGGGCCCAGTAGGCCTCCCGGCTCTCGGAGTGGTGCTCGAGGGCCCGCACTCCGCCGCCGTAAGGGGCGCGCAGCACCATCGGCACCGACAGCCGCCCCTGCGAGCGCCAGCGCAACCGGGCGGCGTGGCTCTCGAGCTGGTGGAAACAGTGGTAGGCGAAACCGGAAAACTGGATCTCGCACACCGGTCGCAGGCCGTAGATCGCCATGCCGACGGCCATGCCGGCGATCGCCGATTCGGCGAGCGGGGTGTCGAGCACCCGCTCTGGACCGAAGGCGTCGATCAGGCCCTCGGTCACCCGGAAGACCCCGCCGTCGCGGCCGATGTCCTCGCCGAGCAGGACGACCCGGTCATCGTTTGCCATTTCCTGCCGCAGGGCCAGATTGATCGCCTGCACCATCGTCATCTTACTCATCGTCGACCTCCTTGCCGCCGTCGGCGAGTTCCCGGGCCAGGGCCGATTTCTGGGCCTCCAGCTGCGGCGGCATCTCGGCATAGAGGTGGTCGAACATGGCGAGCGGATCGCCGAGTTCCCCCATCCGCTTTTCGGCGGCATCGACCGCCGCCTGGATCTCCTCCATGACCCCCGTCTCCATCTCCGCCAGCTGCGGTTCGGTCGCCGTCCCCTTCTGCTGGAGGTAGGCGGCAAACCGGGGCAGGGGATCGCGCTGTTGCCACTGGGCCACCTCCTCCTCGCTGCGATAGCGTTTCGGGTCGTCGGCGGTGGTGTGCATCATCACCCGGTAGGTGACGCACTCGATCAGGGTCGGTCCGCCGCCGCTGCGGGCCCGCTCGGCCGCCTCGGCGGCGGCGGCGTACACCGCCAGGACGTCGTTGCCGTCTACCCGGATGCCGGGCATGCCATAGGCATGGGCCTTCTGGGCCAGGGTCGGGGTATGGGTCTGGCGGCTGACCGGCACGGAGATCGCCCACTGGTTGTTCTGGCAGACGAAGACCACCGGGGTCTGGTAGACCGCGGCGAAGTTGAGGCCCTCGTGAAAATCGCCCGCCGAGGTCGCCCCGTCGCCGAAAAAGGTCATGACGATCTCGTCGGTCTGGCGGTAGCGGGCGGCCCAGCCCAGCCCCACGGCGTGCAGGACCTGGGAGCCGACCGGGATCGCGATCGGCAGGTCCTTGCGGCCTTCGGGGACCAGGCCGCCTTCGTTGAAGCCGTTGAAGTAGAGGATGATGCTCTCCAGCGACCGGCCGCGCCAGATCTCGGCCGCCGTTTCGCGGAAGGCCGGGACGAACCAGTCGCTTGGCCGCAGGTTGAAGACGGCGCCCATCTGTGCGGCCTCCTGGCCCTTGATCGGCGGGAAGGTGCCGATCCGGCCCTGGCGCTGGAGATCGAGCAGCCGCTCGTCGAACCGGCGGCCCAGCAGCATCGCTCGGTACAGCTCGAGGAGCCGGGCCTTGGAGAGCTGCGGTTCCAGGTCCCGGTCGAGATTGCCGTGTTCGTCGAGGATGGAGAGACTTTCGAGGCTGTCGGTAACCGCAATGTCACTTCGTGGCATGGTCGCCTCCATTGAGCAGCCTGATGTGGCCGCCGGCAGTTAGGGAAGGATGTCTGCGTCGTGTTTGGTTCTGTTTCAACTATATCTCTTGGGCAGAGAATTACAATTGCCTGCCGGGGAAAAATGGATTGACGGTGGCAATCGGGGTTTCGGTCGGATGGAGCCGTTTCGGGTACGTTCCAGTCCCGGTTGCAACATCAATGAAATTGACCACTTGAATGCCGCTGCATGCGATTGCGAGAGCGTGTCGGGGGGCAAGATTCTCCTTGAGTTTTACCGTGTAGTTTGTTACGCAAAGGCATTGTAAATGAGGTGAATTCTTTCAGAGGGAGGACACTGCCCATGCATGACCGCGGCAAAAACGAACCGGTTCAACTGGTCTGTCCCAAGTGCCGGCAACCGATGATCGTCTACCTGCCGATAACGGAAATGCCCCGCTGTCCCAACCCGGAATGCCAGGGTACGCGGATGATCATCGAGGAACTGCTCGACGAGGGCAAGTCGTTCTGAAAGGGCGTATGGTACGGGGGTCCGCTTCCAGGCCCTTGTCAATCTGAAACAGCTGCCAAAGGAGAAGACAATGAAAAGACTGTCCCTGCTGTTTGCCGCGTTGGTGTTCCTGGCGATGACCGCAACCGCCATGGCCGGCACCCTTGAAGAAATCCAGAAGCGCGGCAAGCTGCGCGTCGGAATGGAGCCGGGTTACATGCCGTTTGAACTGCAGAACAAAAAGGGCGAGATCATCGGTTTCGACGCCGACATGGGAGCGGCGATGGCCAAGGCCATGGGGGTCGAACTGGAACTGGTGAGCACCGCCTGGGACGGCATCATTCCCGCCCTGCTGACCGGCAAGTTCGATATCATCATGTCCGGGATGACTCTGACCCAGGAGCGGAATATGAGCATCAACTTCGCCCCGCCCTATGTCGTCATCGGTCAGACCATTCTGGTCAAAAAGGATCTCGCCGCTACGATCAAGACCTACAAGGATCTCAACGATCCCAAGTACACCGTTGCCTCGAAGCTCGGCACGACCGGTGAGCAGGCGACCAAGAGGATGATCCCCAAGGCCAAGTACAACAGCTACGAGACCGAGCAGGAAGGCGTCATGGAACTGGTCAACGGCAAGATCGACGCCTTCATCTATGACCAGCCCTACAACATCGTCGCAATGAGCCAGAAAGGCCAGGGCAAGATCGTCCACCTCGATACCCCGTTCACCTTCGAACCGATTTCCTGGGGTGTCCGCAAGGGCGATGCCGACTTTCTCAACTGGCTGGAAAATTTCATGTACCAGGTCAAGAATGACGGCACCTACGAACGGATTTATCACAAATGGTTCCAGGATGATGCCTGGTTGAAAGAAATCCAGTAATAAAAGGGAACTATTGTGAATGCCACTGGCGATACGTGGCCCTGGAGACTTCTGCTGGCGGTCATCCTCCTCGGGATGGCCGCGGCAATCTGGGGGGCCGTGCAGAAGATAGACTACGAATGGCGCTGGTACCGGGTTCCTCAGTATTTTTTCTATAAGGCCGAAGATCTGCAGAAGGCCCCGTTCGACGGTCAGGTCTCGGCGATTGACGGCCAGGGTAGGGTGACCGCCGTGACCGTCACCTCCGCGGCCGGGGAGAAAGCGGTGCTCGAGGTCGACAGCGCCTCCGTCAAGGTCGAACTCGAGGAAGAGGTGTTTTCCGGGGATGCGGTCGGATTTTCCTCCAGTTGGAAGATGGGACCGCTGATCATGGGGATGTGGACGACGATCTGGATCTCCTTCGTCTCCGGAATCCTGGGTCTGATCATCGGCCTGCTCACCGGTCTGGCGCGGATCTCGAAAAACTTCACGATCAACGGGCTGGCGGCGGTGTATATCGAGTTCATCCGCGGGACGCCGCTGCTGGTCCAGATCTTCATCGCCTACTTCTTTGTCGGCACCGTCTTCAATCTCAGCCGCAACGTCGCCGGGGTCGGGGCCCTGGCGCTGTTTGCCGGGGCCTATATCGCCGAGATCGTCCGGGCCGGAATCCAGTCGATCTCGCGCGGTCAGATGGAGGCCGCCCGCTCGCTCGGCATGACCATGCCCCAGGCGATGCTCGACATCATCCTGCCCCAGGCCCTGAAACGGATCCTGCCGCCGCTGTCCGGCCAGTTCATCAGCCTGATCAAGGACTCGTCGCTGGTGTCGGTCATCGCCATCACCGACCTGACCAAATCCGGGCGGGAGATCATTACCAGCACCTTCGCGACCTTCGAGGTCTGGCTGGTGATTGCGGCGATGTACCTGATCATCACCTCGGTGCTGTCGCAACTGGTCTTCTATATGGAAAGGAGGTTCGCCGTCAGTGATTAAAGCCGTCGACGTCAAAAGAATATTCACCGGCCGCGGCATCACCGTCCGGGCGGTGGATGGAGTATCCCTCGAGGTCGCCAAAGGCGAGGTGGTGGTCGTCATCGGCCCGTCCGGTTCCGGCAAATCGACGTTTCTTCGCTGCATCAACGGCCTGGAATCGTTCAACAGCGGCCATATCTATATCGACGGGGTCGATCTCGCCGACCGCAAGACCAATATCAACAAGATCCGGGCCGAGGTCGGGATGGTCTTCCAGCAGTTCAATCTCTTCCCGCACAAGAACGTCCTGGAGAACCTGACCCTGGCCCAGATCCGGGTGCGCCGGCGGAGCCGGACGGTCGCCGAGGAAAAGTCACGACAACTGCTGGTCAAGGTCGGTATCGCCGACAAGGAAAAGGAGTACCCTTCCCGCCTTTCCGGCGGCCAGCAGCAACGGGTGGCCATTGCCCGGGCCCTGGCGATGGATCCGAAGGTCATGCTCTTCGACGAACCGACCTCGGCGCTTGATCCCGAGATGGTCGGTGAAGTCCTCGATGTCATGAAACAATTGGCCCGTGAAGGAATGACGATGGTGGTGGTGACCCATGAAATGGGCTTTGCCCGCGAGGTTGCCGACCGGGTGATCTTCATGGATCAGGGCAAGGTCGTGGAGACCGGGACCCCCGAGCATTTCTTCACCAGTCCGCGGGAGGAGCGAACCCAGCTCTTCCTCAAGCAGGTGCTGTAAGGCCTGCCTCCTGGCGGCCGTAAGCGTCAAAGCCGCAATGCAACAGTGTCGATGACGACAATGAACAGACTATCGAGAATATGGAGGATCGTGTGATGCGCGTGCTGCAAGCCCTCGCTGTACTGATGCTGTGCCTGAGCTTTTCCACCGTCCAGGCGGCGGAAAAGGAGATCAATGTCGGTTTCATCTACGTTTCGCCGATCGGCGATGCTGGCTGGTCCTACGCCCATGATCTGGCGCGCCGGGAACTCGACGGGATGGAAGGGGTCAAGACCTCGTATGTCGAGGCGGTCGCCGAGGGGCCCGACTCCGAGCGGGTCATGCTGAACATGGCCCGCAAGGGCTACGATGTCATCTTTGCCACCAGTTTCGGCTACATGGACCCGATGCTGAAGGTTGCCAAACAGTTTCCGAACGCCAAATTCATGCATTGCTCCGGTTTCAAGACCGCCGACAACATGGGCAACTATTTCGGCCGCATGTACCAGGCCCGCTATCTCTCGGGGATGGTCGCCGGCGGCATGACCAGGAGCAAAACCATCGGCTACGTCGCCGCCTTCCCGATTCCGGAGGTCATCCGCGGCATCAACGCCTTCACCCTCGGGGTCCAGGCCGTCAATCCGGAGGCCACCGTCCGGGTCGTCTGGACCAAGACCTGGTATGATCCGGCGACCGAGAAAGAGGCCGCCAAATCGCTGCTCGATGTCGGCGCCGATGTCATCGCCCAGCACCAGGATTCGCCGGGGCCGCAGGAGGCCGCCCAGGAGAAGGGGGTCTATTCCATCGGTTACAATACCGACATGAGCACCTTCGCCCCGAAGTCCCATCTCACCGCGCCGATCTGGAACTGGGCGCCGTTCTACAGGAACGTGATCGAACAGGTGCGGAACGGGAGCTGGAAGGCCGAGTCGGTCTGGCCGGGGATCGAGACCGGCATCGTCGACCTCGCCCCGTTCAGCGCCATGGTCCCCAAGGAACTGCAGGATAGGGTCATGGCCGCCAGGGCCGACATCGTCGCCGGCAGCAACCGGATCTTCGTCGGCCCGATCAAAGACCAGAAGGGAGCGGTCAGGATCGCCGCCGGCGTCGTCGCCCCGGATCAGGATCTGCTCGGCATGACCTGGTTCGTCCAGGGCGTGGTCGGCACCACCGAGTAGGGGCGGCAACGATTCCGCCCATCGACGGTCAGCGGATGTTCCGGGTTCGGATCACCAGGAGACAGGAGCCCCGCGGCTGGAGTTCCTGGTTCGTTTTAGGGGCGGCTGTCGCTCTGTCGCTGGTGCTGAGCGGGGTCCTTCTCAGCCTCAGGGATATTTCTCCGCTTACCGGTCTCGCGGTGTTGTTCAAGGGGGCCTATGGTTCCCGTTTCGCCATTGAAGACTGTCTGATCAAGGCCATCCCGATCTTCCTCTGTTCCCTCGGGGTGGCGGTGGCCTTCCGCCTCCAGATCTGGAACATCGGGGCCGAGGGGCAGTTCGCCCTCGGCGCCGTCGGCGCGACCTGGGTGGCCCTGACCTTCCCGGAACTGCCCGGCCCGATCCTGCTGCCGGCGATGATACTCATGGCCGCCCTGGCCGGCGGCCTGTGGGGGATGGTTCCCGCCCTCCTCCGCCAGCGCCTGCAGACCAACGAGATCATCGTCACCCTGATGATGAACTACATCGCCATCCTCTTCCTCGACTATCTGGTCTACGGCGTCTGGAAGGACCCCACCAGCTATGGTTTTCCGATGACCAGCGAGTTTCCGCCGCAGGCCGTCGTCGGCAAAATCGGTTCGACCAGCGTCAACTGGGGGCTGGGCCACTGCCTGGTTCTCGGCACGGTGGTGTGGGTCTTCATCCGCTTCACCCGCATCGGTTTCGAACTGAGGGCGGCCGGCGACAGCGTCCGGGCGGCCCGCTATGCCGGGATTCCCTATGACCGGCTGGTCGTGCTGGTGATGGTGATCAGCGGGGCGCTGGCCGGCTGGGCCGGTTTTCTCGAGGCCTCCGCCACCATCAACCGCCTGCAGCCGAGCATCATGGTCGGTTACGGCTATACCGCCATCGTCGTGGCCTGGCTGGCCCGGCTCAATCCCCTGACCATCGCCATCGCCTCCTTTCTCCTTGCCGGTCTGCGGGTGGGCGTTGAAAATCTGCAGCTCGACCTCCAGGTGCCGGCAGCCTTCGGCGGCATCCTCGAGGGCCTGATTCTCCTGACCGTCCTCGCCGGCGGGCTGTTCACCTCCTATCGCCTCAGCGTGAGGAGGAGCTGATGGAACTGGCGATCATCGTGCCCCTCCTGGCGGCGGCGGTGCAATCGGGAACGCCGATCCTGTATGCGACCCTCGGCGAGATTGTTACCGAGAAATCGGGGGTTCTCAACCTCGGCGTCGAGGGGGTGATGATCCTCGGCACCCTGACCGCCTTTGTCGTCGCCCTGACCACCGGCAGCCCGGTCCTGGCCTTTGTCGCCGCCGGGGTCGCCGGCACTCTGGCGGCGGCCATTCACGGCATGGTCTGCCTGTGGTTCAGGGGCAACCAGGTCGTGTCCGGCCTGGCCCTGACCATCCTCGGCACCGGCCTGGCCGACTATCTCGGTAATGCCTACGTCGGCCGCACGGCGCCCGGCTTTTCCCCCGTCGCCCTGCCGCTGCTGAGCGAGATCCCGATCGTCGGCCCGATCTTCTTCAACCACGATCCGCTGGTCTACCTGACCTACGGCCTCCCGCCCCTGATCTGGTATGGCCTGATGCGGACCCGACCGGGACTGTGCCTGCGGGCGGCAGGGGAATATCCGGCGGCGGCGACGGCGGCAGGCCTTGATGTCGCCGCCTATCGCTGGTTCGGGATCCTTGGCGGCGGATTTCTGATGGGACTGGGTGGGGCCTACCTGTCGCTTTCCTACACCCATCTGTGGACCAACAACCTCACCGGGGGCCGGGGCTGGATCGCGGTGGCCCTCGTCATTTTTGCCTTCTGGCGTCCGGGGCGGGCCGTTTTCGGGGCCTATCTGTTCGGCGGCATCATGGCCCTGCAGCTGCGCCTGCAGGCCTCGGGCACCCAGCTTCCCTCCTCGCTGCTGCTGATGCTGCCCTATGCCCTGACCGTCATCGTCCTGGTCCTGTCCTCATGGCGGCGGGGGGCGAGTGAGGCTCCGGCGGCGCTGGGAGTCAACATGGAACCGGCGGACTAGGGGAAGACCGCCGCCCCTGGACTGCCCGGCGGAGAGTGATCGGTAAGACATCAACAGAGGAAACAGCATGCAAACCAACAGCACCTACCGCAAGACCTATCCGATATCCTGGGATCAACTGCACCGTGACTCGAAGGCCCTGGCCTGGCGCCTGCTTCATCTCGACTACTTCAAGGGGATCATCGCCATCACCCGCGGCGGCCTGGTGCCGGCGGCGATCATCGCCCGGGAGCTCGACATCCACCTGGTCGATACGATCTGCGTGTCGAGCTACGACTGGAAGGACAAGAAAGGCGAGGCCGACGTACTGAAGAAATTCGAGGGCAACGGCGAGGGCTGGCTGCTGATCGATGATCTTGTCGATACCGGCCGTACCGCCGCGATCGTCAAACAGATGGTGCCGAAGGCTCACTTCGCCACAGTCTATGCCAAGCCGGCGGGTCGGCCCCAGGTCGACACCTATATCACCGAGGTCAGCCAGGATACCTGGATCCTCTTTCCCTGGGATTCGGAATCCCAGTTCGTCACTCCGCTGGCCGGCAGGGACAGGACCACCGAATGAGCGGGAAGACGCCGCTCATCCGCCTGCAGGCGGTCAGTAAATCTTTCGGACCGGTCCACGCCAATCGCGATATCAGTCTCGATATCGAGGAGGGCAGGATTCTGGCCCTGCTCGGCGAGAACGGGGCCGGCAAGTCGACCCTGATGTCGATTCTGGCCGGGCAGCTGCAGCCGGATGCCGGCACCATTTTTCACGACGGCGCCCCGATCGAGCTGACCTCGACCGACAAGGCCATCACCGCCGGAATCGGCATGGTCTACCAGCACTTCAAGCTGGTGGAGGCGATGACCGTCGCCGAGAATATCCAGCTCGGCCACGGCGGTGGGATGTGGCTGAACTGGGCGGAAATCAACGACGAGGTGCGGGAGCTGGCCGCCTTCTACGGCATGAAGGTCGACCCCGGGGCCAGGATCGCCGATCTGTCGATGGGCGAGAAACAGCAGGTCGAGATCCTCAAGCTGCTGCACCGTCGCAGTCGGGTGCTGATCTTCGACGAGCCGACCGCGGTCCTGACCCCGAGCGAGGCCGACAACCTGTTTGCGACGATGAAGCTGATGGTCGGCCAGGGCAAGGCCATCGTCTTCATCAGCCACAAGCTCGAGGAGGTCATGGCGATTGCCGACAATATCGTCATCCTCCGGCGGGGGGAGGTCGTCGACCGGGTCGCGGCAGCGGCGGTCGCCTCGACCGTCGAACTGGCCGAGCGCATGGTGGGGCGCGAGGTCCTGCTGGAGGTCGATCGACAGGCCGTCGAGCCGCGGCAGATCGTGCTGAAGGTGGAAAAGGTAGCGGGTGACGGCCTCCAGGCGATCGACATGGAGGTCCGGCAGGGCGAGATTCTCGGCATCGTCGGGGTGGCCGGCAACGGCCAGAAACCGCTGGTGGAGATGGTCTGCGGCCTGCATCGGCCGCCGGCGGGGAGCATCCGCCTGCTCGGCATGGAATGGCGGAAGTTTTTCGCCGACCAGAAATGGGATCTCGCCTTGAGCTATATCCCGGAGGACCGGCAGGGGCTCGCCACCTGCCGCAACCTTGATCTGGTCGATAATTTTCTGCTGACGACGCGGGGCGGTTTCGTCCGCGGCCCCTGGCTGCAGCGCCGGCAGGCCGAGGAGAAGGCGAAGCGGTTGATCGACGAGTTCGACATCCGCCCGCCGAATCCGCAGGCGCTTGCCTGGCAGCTGTCCGGCGGCAACCTGCAGAAGATGGTGCTGGCCCGGGAATTCTATCGCAAACCCCGGTTGATCGTGGCCGAACAGCCGACCCAGGGTCTCGACATCGCCGCCACCGAGGATGTCTGGAGGTTGCTGCTCGAGGCCCGGGAGCAGGCCGGCATCCTGCTGGTGACCGGTGATCTGGCCGAGGCCCTGGCCCTGTCCGACCGCATCGCGGTGATGTTCGAGGGCCGGATCGTCGCCACCTTTGCCATCGACGATCGGGAGCATGTCGCCCGTATTCCCCAGATGATGGCGGGTCTCGAAATCACCGCCTGAGAACCCCGCCGGGTCGGGGTGTCCTGAGCGGCGGCCTCAGCCGCCGATCAGGCACTTGCTGATCTTGCCCCAGTCGGCGGCGGAGACCCATTTGAATTTTTCCTGAAACAGTTTGTCACTGGCATACAGCTTCCCGTTTCGCTGCCGTTCGAGGTACTTCCGATACTGGCCCGGTCCGCCGTTGTACATGGCATAGACGAGGTGGGCGATGGTCTCGTTGTCCGGTTTCTTCTGCCCTTTCCGCTCCCGCAAGGCATAATCTTTCAGGTACAGGGTGGCGATCTCGCAGCCGGCGGCGGCATTGTAGCGGATATCCCAGCGCAGCCGTTCGAGGTCGTACACCCCGCGCCAGACCCGGGTGTTGACCTGCATCAGGCCGACCGAGCTGTTGTTGTACGATAACAGGTAGGTCAGCTTGTCATCGCGGACCACGAACTGACGGAAGCAGCTCTCCTGCCACGCTATGGCCGGTATCATCAGGCGGTAGGTCGAGCGGAAGGCGGGGGGGACCTTTTTCTCCCGGGCGGTTGTCTGGGCCTGGGCCTTGAGCAGGTTCACGACCTTCCGCACAATGTTGTCGACGTTGCCCCTCGTAACGGTCCATTTGCGCAACTCTTCGAGGTTGCGGCCCTCGGCCGCATGGAGCGGGGCGCAGAGGAAGTCGAAGAGACTCGAGGTCGGCTCCGGTGGTGGTGCCAATGACGGTTCAGCCGGCAGTTCCAAAGGCAGTTCCAAAGGCAGTTCCGAATGCGGTTCCAAAGGAGGTTCCAAAGGGGGTGCCTGGGGCGGTTGCGAGGACGGTTCCGGTGGCGGTGTGAGGGGCAGGTCCTGCTCCAGAAATTTCCCCTCCGGCGGCACTTCATCCTCCGCTGCGGCCGGGGCCTGCACCGGTTCCGGGGTGACCTCGAACAGACGCTGGAGGTTGGGGTTGATCCCGGAACCGTAGCGGAGGATCGCAGGATCGCTGCTGAGCATCCGGGCCAGCCGGATCATGCCGTTGCGGCTGACCTCGATGCCGAAGGTCGGTCCGAGGCCGTCGAGAATCGTCAGGGCGTCGGCGGCGGTGAAAAAGGAGAGATAGCCGATTCTCTGGGGTGAAGAGTCGGCGGTGATATGGTTGCGGAAGATCGGGGCCAGCTGTTTCCAGGCACTGGCGAACTGGACCCGGACGAAATCGTGGGTGACGGAGTTGCTGCCGATGCTGTCAAGGAAGGAGTACCGGGTTTCGAGGAGAACGTCCATCAAGGTCTGGCGTTCCTCCGGGCTGAGGACATCCTTGGCTGTCATTGCTACCATGAAACTGAGCAGGGCATCCCAGTTTTCCCAGACCGCAACGACCTCCTCCAGTTCCTTGCCGCTCAGGGTCTCGGTGATACGGGCATCTTCGGGTCGGTAGATTTCCTTGACATCGGCGAGGATGTCGAGCTTGATCGCCTCCGGGGTGATCTGCGGTTCGCCGGCGCGCAGGCTGTCGAGCATCGTCTGCGTCTGCTGCCGCACATGCTGCGGAAACATCGGGAAGAGAAATTCCTTGAGATTGTTGACCGGCGGCGCCAGGTCGATGGTGATTGAATTGAGGTACGTGAAGACCCGGGATTCGATGAGCTGCCAGAGGATGCCGCCGAGCTGAATCGGCTGATGGTTGCGGTCAAAGAGACCGGAACGGGAAGTGCGGAAGGAAAGCTGCCAGGTCCGGCTGTTGATGGCCGGCTGCTGGTAGAGGACGAGGAAGCCTTTCCACGCCAGCGGCATCAGGCACTCACGGCCGAGCGGCGTGCCGGCGTGGGCCGTTATTTCGATTTCAAGGCGGACGAAGCCCTTCTCCTCCATGATCCGGGGGTGGGAGAGGGCAAGGTAGAGGCAGCCACTGCCCTCGTCGACCAGCACCACCGATTCGTTTCGTTCCCTGAAGGCCTTGTTGATCATGAGATTCTGCAGCAGGGGATAATCGAGGGTGATTGGGAGCCTGACGATTTCGGCGGCGACCGGGCGGTTGCCGGCAAAGATGGACAGCAGGACGGCGAGCAGAAAGACAACGGGCAGATTCCGAATGTGACGGGGCACGGGGAGCTCTCCTCGGGATGGTGGGTGTGTCTGATCTCGAAGTGATAAAGAAAGACGGTCCCGATGTCAATTGGATTTATCGAAAAACATCGGAAAGACAAGATGTTTGGCGGTGGTCCGCGGTTCCGTGGGGAATTGGCGGTCTCCTTCCTTGCTTTATTGACCTGCTTTGCTATGCTGAGCGACGAGTTGGATACGTCGTGCAGCAGCATTTGCGGCGAACATCTTCAGAAAATAGTGGCGGCGAGCGCTTCGCCCCCGGGAACCATCATGAAACAGCTTGCGGCTCCACGTATTGACCAGTGTATTGGTTGCCATTCCTGCGCCATTGCCTGCGCCAGGCTGATCCATCAGCGTCTCTCCTGGAGTTCCGCGGGGATACGGATTCATACCGCCGGCGGCCTGTCGACCGGTTTCATGGCGGTGCACTGCCTGGCCTGCGATCCCGCCCCGTGCGTGGCCGCCTGCCCGACCGGGGCCTTCAGCCAGCGCCTTGGGGGCGGGGTGGTGGTCCGCAAGAAGCTCTGCCTCCAGTGCGGCCAATGCGTTGAGGCCTGTCCGGTGGATGCGGTCTCCGTCAATCGGTGGGGGGAGGTCTTCGTCTGCATCCATTGCGGCCGTTGTGTCGAGTTCTGCCCACAGGACTGCCTGGAACTGGCGGAGTTCGGCGACAGCATGGAGGTGCGGCGATGATCCGGGAAGAATTCAGGGTGCTCTGTGTCGATCTGGGAACAGGAAAAGGGTCAATAAAGCTGCTCGACGGCCGCAATCTGGTGGCCGGCGGCAGCGGCCTGGCGGCCCTGCTCTATGATCGCTTCGCCAACAATGACCTGTCCTGGGATGATGCGGCACAGCCGCTGATCTTTGCCATCGGACCGCTGACGGGCTGTTTCCCGTTGATGAGCAAGACCGTCTGCGCCTTCAGATCGGCGTATCATCACCAGTATACCGAAAGCCACGCCGGCGGTCGCTTGGCCCATGCCCTGCGCTTCGCCGATCTCGATGCCCTCGTCATCACCGGCCGGGCGTGGAGGCTGTCGTGTCTGGTGGTGGGCGGCCGGCACCTGGAGGTCAGGGATGTCGACTTCATGCGGGGCCTGGAGGCCGATGCCTCCGGCAAGCTGCTGCGGCGGATGTTTGCCAGGGGGCCAGGCCATCGTTCGATCCTTCGCATCGGTCCGGCCGGCGAGATCGGCTCGGCAATGGCCTGCATCAACGTCGATTCTTACCGCCATTTCGGCAGAATGGGCGGTGGAGCGGTGATGGGGGTGAAGAACCTCAAGGGCATCGTCGTCCAGGGTGACGGCGATTTCGCCGGGCCGGCCGGCAGCGCCTATGCCAAGGTTTTCAAGGAGGTCTACGGTCAGGCGACCTCCACCGATATGATGCGCAAGTATTACAATCTCGGTACTGCAGCCAACCTGCAGGGCTTGAACGATCTTCAATCCCTGCCCTGGAACAACCTGCAGAAGACCTGCGATCCGGCCATCGCCGGCATAACGGGCGAGGCCTTCGCCGACGAGACCCTGCTGCGCAATGGGGCCTGTTCCGGCTGCCCGGTGGGCTGTATCCATGTCGGCTATGTTCGCGAGAAAACGCTGAAGGATAACCGCTATCACTACCACCAGGTGGCCTATGACTACGAGCCGATCTTCGCGGCCGGGACCATGTTGGGGGTGACCAGGCCTTTTGACGTCTTGCGGATCCTCGATGTCATGGACAAGGTCTGCCTCGATGCCATGTCCGGCGGCGTGGCGCTGGCCTGGGCCACGGAGGCAAGCGAGCAGGGTCTGGTCTCGGAGAAGGAGACGGTGGTCCCTCTCAAGTTTGGCGATGCCGCCGCCTACCAGCAGGCCGCCGAATATCTTGGTCGGGGGATCAATGACTTCTACCGCCTTCTCGGCATGGGAACCCTGCGGGCGGCAGCGGCGTACGGCGGCGGCGAATTCGCCTGCGTCCTCGGCCAGGAGATGGCCGGATACGCCACCGGCGAGCTGTTCTTCGCCGCCCAGACCCTCGGTTTTCGCCACTCGCATCTCGATACCGGGGCCTACAGCTACGACCAGAAGAACGCTCGTCGCGATGTCGAGCCGGCTGTCGACTTTCTGATTGCCGACGAGCCTGGAAGGGTCTTTCTCACCTCGATGGTGGCGTGCCTCTTTGCCCGCTCGGTTTATACCGACACCAGGCTGGCGGAGTGTCTCGCGGCTGTCGGCTTCGACACCCTGGCCGGGTCGATCCCCGAGGTCGCCGCTTATGTCCGCCGCCTGCGCTGGCAGGCCCGCATCGCCACCGGCTTCGATCCTGATGCCCTGACGATCCCCAAACGGTTCTATGATGTCAGGACCTGGAAAGGACCGGTGAGCAGGGAGTATCTCGATGTCCTGAAACAGGAGTACGGCCGGCGGATCATGGAGCTGGCGGCGGCCGGGTCGGGGGCGGACGGGCCCCGGTCAAACGAGGGAAGCTGAAGGACGGCGGATGCAGCGAGAGCGACGGCGGCTGGTCGGCGGGCAATCGAAGATTCCCCGCCGATAGCCAGCCGCGCCGGGATCGTTACAGCAGATGGGCGATGGCGTCGCGCTCCGAGACCAGTTCCTGCTCGGTGGCGGTCATCATGCCGCGGGCGAAGTCGCTGACGGCAAGCCCCTTGATCTCCTGCCACTCCCCGTTCTCACAGGTGATCGGCAACGCGTACATGATGTCCTCGTCGATGCCGTAGGAGTTGCCGGCGCTGTAGACGCCCATGCTGACCCACTGGCCGCTGCTGCCCAGGGCCCAGCTGCGCATGTGGTCGATCGCCGCCGAGGCGGCCGAGGCGGCGCTGGAGGCGCCGCGGGCCTTGATGATGGCGGCGCCGCGCTGCTGCACGACGGGGATGAACTCCTTGACGTACCAGTCGTTGTCGACCAGGTCGACCACCGGTTTGCCGTCGACGGTGGCATGGCTGATGTCCGGGAACTGGGTGGCCGAATGGTTGCCCCAGACGACCATCTTCTCGACCTTGGTGCAGTGGCTGCCGACCTTGGCGGCGATCTGCGACAGCGACCGGTTGTGGTCGAGGCGCATCATCGAGGTGATGTTGCGGGGATTGAGATCCGGGGCGTTCTTCAGGGTGATCAGGGCGTTGGTGTTGGCCGGGTTGCCGACGATCAGGACCTTGATATTGCGGTTGGCGTGGGCGTTCATGGCCTTGCCCTGGACGGAAAAGATCGCGGCGTTGGCCTGGAGCAGGTCGGACCGTTCCATGCCCGGACCGCGGGGACGGGCCCCGACCAGAATGGCGAAGTCGGCGTCCTTGAAGGCGACGTTCGGATCGTCGGTGGCGACGATGCCGGCGACCAGCGGAAAGGCGCAGTCGTTGAGTTCCATCACGACGCCGTTGAGGGCGCCCATCGCCGGGGTGATTTCAAGAAGCTGCAGGACCACCGGCTGGTCGGGGCCAAGCATGTCGCCGGCGGCGATGCGGAAGATGAGGGAATAGCTGATCTGGCCGGCGGCGCCGGTTATGGCCACGCGTACTGGGGATTTCATCGAGTCCTCCATGTGATTTAGGGTTGTTGAATAATGATGTTACACCGGTTGCCCGTCCATATCCAGGATTCCTGTGAATCGAGATGTCAGTGTTCGCAGGCAATGGCGGTAAGATACCATAGAGATGAAAATGAATAAAGAGGCAAGAAGGCGAACATCCGTTATCATCAGCGGTCAGGTTGGGCGGTCGTGTGAAACTGCTTGTCGTGCCGCAGGTTGTGGGATAGTCTGTCGCAGACGAAGAGGACGCCGGCAGCCCTGGGGCATTGGTCCGGCGTTGTGGTGAACCGACGAACATGAGGTGGAAGTGCAATGAAATATTTCTGTGTCATCGCCGTGGTGCTCCTGGGCTGCGCCGCCTGCACCCAGGAAACCCAGAACAAGTTCGGCCGGGCCGTCCAGAACTGGACCGGGACGGACGGGGTGCTCGAGGTCTATGCCGGTGACAAACTGGTCAAACGCTTTCTGAAGATCGACAAGCTGTCGACGGCAGCCGCCACCGACGGCAAGGGCGAGAGGCCGTACCGCTTCGGCTACGGCATCCTCGACGACAATCTCAACGGGGCGGTGGACCCTGGTGAAAAGAAGGTCTATTTCGAGTTCAGCGACTATTCGACGTCCTATATCTTTTTCGAGAAACCATAGCGACGGGACCGATCTCCGCCCGGCTATGGCCCCGGTTGCAACAATGGCGCGCAATACCCTCCTCCGTACTCTGATCATCGTTGTCGTTGGCCTCCTGCTGCTTGCCCTCCTCCTTTATGGCGGCCAGCGCAAGCGCCTGTTCCGCGAGAGCCGGACATCGCTCTACACCCTGGTGACGATCACGGTCGTGACGCGCTCGGAGACCAGGGCCAGGGAGGCGATCGATGCCGCCTACCGCGAACTCGAGCGGGTCGGCAAGCTTCTCAATTTCTATGCGCCGGACAGTGAACTGAGCCGGATCAACAGGAACGCCGGGGTTGCGGCGGTGAAGGTCTCGGCAGAAACCCTTGCCGTCATCGAGAAGGCGGTCCATGCCGCCGAGGCGACAAAGGGCGGCTTCGACGTGACGGTCGGCCCCCTGGTCCGGCTCTGGGATTTCAAGGAAAAGAAGATCCCCTCGCGGGAGGCGATCGCCGCGGCCATGGATCTGGTCGGCTACCGCCATATCGTCGTCGACCCCGGAGCCTCCACCGTCTACCTCGACAAACAGGGGGTGCAGATCGATTTGGGCGGGATCATCAAAGGCTATGCCGCCGATCGGGCTGCCGCCGTCCTGCGGGACCACGGGATCGACGACGGGATCGTCGCCGTCGCCGGCGATATCCGGCTCTTCGGGCGGCAGCCGGACGGCCGGCCATGGCATATCGGCATCCAGCACCCGCGAGCGGCCGACGATGACACCGCCCTGCTGGCAACGGTGCATCTGGACGATGGGGCGATTTCAACCTCGGGTGATTATCAGCGCTACTTTTTTGCCGACGGCGTCCGCTATCACCATCTCCTCAACCCGACAACCGGATACCCGCAGGATCTGTGCCGCAGCGTCACGGTCATCGCCCCGTCGGCGGCCGCCACCGATGCCTTCGCCACCGGGATCTTCATCATGGGGCCGCAGCAGGGCATCGCCGCCCTGGAGCGGCTCGGCATGGACGGGGTCATCGTCGACAAAGACGGTGAGGTCCTGATGACCAAGGGAATCAGAGATAAGGTGAAACTTCTCGATACCCCATGAAGTTCGAGGGGATCTGTGCGTCCTACTTCCTGTTGTCTTCCTTCATCAGCTTGTAGTTGATGCTGTCCACCAGAGCCTGCCAGCTCGCCTCCAGGATATTGACCGAAACTCCGACGGTGCTCCAGCTGCAGACGTGGTCCCGGCTTTCGATCAGGACCCGGACCTTGGCCTCGGTGCCGTGTTCCCCGGTCAGAACCCGGACCTTGTAGTCGGTCAGGACCATTTCCTCGAGGCAGGGATAGAAGCGGGTCAGGGCCTTGCGCATCGCACAGTCGAGGGCGTTGACCGGGCCGTCGCCCATCGAGGCGGTATGGACCTCGTCGCCGCCGACGTACAGACGGATGGTGGCCTCGGTGATCGGGGCCCGTTCCATGTCGACCTTGTGGATGATCACCCGGAAGCTCTCGAACTTGAAGTAGTTGCGCTGCAGGCCGAGCACCCGGCGCATCAGCAGTTCGAAGCTGGCCTCGGCGGCCTCGTACTGGTAGCCCTGGTTCTCCAGTTCCTTCAGTTCGCTGGTGATCGTTGCCAGCAGCGGGTCGGAGGCGCTCAGCTTCAGCCCCCACTTCTTGGCCTTGTGGAGGACGTTGGCGTTGCCGGCCTGGTCGGAGATCAGGATGCGGCGGATATTGCCGACCTTGTCGGGCTCGATGTGCTCATAGGTCAGCGGGTTGCGCCTGACGGCGCTGACGTGGATGCCGCCCTTGTGGGCGAAGGCCGACTCGCCGACGTAGGGCTGGTAGCGGTTGTTCGGCAGGTTGGCCAGTTCGTTGACCAGGCGCGAGGTCGTGTAGAGACGGTCGATGTGTTTGCGCACCTCGCAGGCCAGGCCCATCTTGAAGACGATGGCGGGGATGATCGAGGTCAGGTTGGCGTTGCCGCAGCGCTCGCCGAAGCCGTTGATCGTGCCCTGGATCTGATCGATGCCGAGGGACACGGCGAGCAGCGAGTTGGCGACGGCCGATTCCGAGTCGTTGTGGGAGTGGATGCCGAGTCTGACCTTGCGGCTGCAGCCTTCGAGGTACTGCTTGACCCGGTCGATGATCGGCGGCAGCTCGTGCGGCAGGGTGCCGCCGTTGGTGTCGCAGAGGATGATGGTCTCGGCGCCGCCGTCGATCGCCTTGCCGATGGTCGCCAGGGCGTAGTCGGGATTGTCCTTGAAGCCGTCGAAGAAGTGTTCGGCATCGTAGAACAAGTGTTCGACCTTGGGGCGGAGGAAGGCCAGCGAGTCCTCGATGATCAGGAGGTTGTCCTCGAGGCCGATATGGAGCGCATCGCGGACGTGGACATCCCAGCTCTTGCCGAAGATCGTGATGACCGGGGTGCGGGCGTCGAGCAGAGAGAGGAGGTTGGGGTCCTTGTCGGCGGTGTTGCGGAAGTGGCGGGTCGAACCAAAGGCTGCGACCTTGGCGTGCTTCAGGCTCATCCCCTGGATCTTCTGGAAATATTCGGCCGAGACGGGATTGGCCCCCGGCCAGCCCCCCTCGATGAAATCGATGCCCAATCGGTCGAGGGCCTGGGTGATCCGGATCTTGTCGTCGACCGAGATGTTGAAATTTTCGGCCTGGGTGCCGTCCCGCAGCGTTGTGTCGTAGATTTCTATTGTTCTGCCCATGACTTCCTCGTTATTCGGTGCTCGTCTCGAAACCTGGCCGCAGGGCGCAGCACGGCCGCTCCCCGCATCGTTTCCGGTTAAGCCAACTATAGTAAGGAGGATTTGCGGAAAAGCAAACAGTTCTCTCCGCTCCCCGCCATTTCCCGATTTTCAGGCCCCGGACCTGCGGGGCGGGTTGGGTCGGTTGGCAAGGGACGGAGCGTTGGCGGGCGGTGTGCCGCATCGCCGGCGAGGGGCGGCGATGCGGCGGCGGACGGTCAGAAATCGATGACGAAGCTGTAGACCCCCTCGACCAGCCGGGTCTGGACCCTGTGGCCGGAGTGGTTGAAGATCGTCTGCATGCGGATGTTGTCGCGCAGGACCTCGGCGGTGAAGCCGGCGATGCCGTTGCGCTTGGCCAGGTCGGTCAGGTGTTTGAACAGGAAGGAGCCGATGCGTCGGCCCTGCCAGTCGTCGCGGACGACGAAGGCGACCTCGGCCCGGTTGGTTTTTTCGTCGAGGTAGTAGCGGCCGACGGCGACGATATCCTCGCCGTGGGCCTCGGGGACGGTGCCGACGATCGCCACGTCCTTGCGGTGGTCGACGTAGACGAAATCCTGGATCTGGCGATGGCTGAAGGCCACCTGGCTGCTCATGAAGCGGTAGTAGATGGTCTCCCGCGACAGGGTGTAGACCAGGTCGCGCATCAGCGGCTCGTCGGTCGGCTGGATCGAGCGGATCGTCATCTGGGTGCCGTCCTCGAGCAGCAGCACGGTGCGCATCGTCTCGTCGGTGGGGAGGATGATTTTGTCGCCGACCCGGGCCATGTCGGGCCGGATGTAGTGGGCCTCGATGGCCTCCCGGAACAGCTGCTCGCGGAATTTCGGATGGGCGATCGCGATCAGGGCCATGACCCGCTCCTGCACGCTCTTGCCGTAGAGATAGGCGACGCCGTATTCGGTGACGACGTAGGAGACGGCGCCGCGGGTGATCGAGACCCCGGAGCCGGGGCTGAGCTGGGTCATGATGTTGGAGCGGCTGCCGTCGAGGCTGGTCGAGGGCAGGGCGACGATGCTCTTGCCCTCCTTGCTGACGGTGGCGCCGCGGTTGAAATCGACGAGGCCGCCGATCCCGGAATAGAGCATCCCGGCCTGGGAATCGGAGCAGATCTGGCCGGTGAGGTCGATCTCCTGGGCCATGTTGATCGCCACCATCTTCGTCTGCTGGCTGATGACCCGGAAATCGTTGACGTATTCGGTCGGACGGAAGCAGAACAGGGGGTTGTCGTTGACGGCATCGTACAGCTCCTTCGTCCCCATGCAGAAACTGGCGACGATCCGGCCGCGGTCGCTCGACTTGCGTGCGCCGTTGACGGCGCCGGAGCGGATCAGGTGAAGGATCGAGTCGGTGATCATCTCACTGTGGATGCCGAGGTCCTTCTTGTCCTTGAGGAATTCCATCGTCGCATGGGGCAGGCGGCCGAGCCCCTGCATCCGGCCGAGACCGAACTGGATCGTCGCCCCGTCGGGGACGAGGGTGGCGATATTGCGGCCGATCATCCGGCTGATCTCATGCGTCGAATCATCCTCCCGTTCGATCAGCGGGACGTCGGCCGGCACCAGGATATCGATGTCGTAGATATCGATGACGCTGTCGCCCCGGGTCCAGGGCATCTGCGGGTTGACCTGGGCGATGATCAGCGAGGCGTTCTCGACCGCGCTCTTGACGATATCGACGGAGATCCCGAGGCTGACCTTGCCGTGCCTGTTCGGCGGCGTGGTCTGGATCAGGGCCACGTCGAGCGGCAGCAGGCCGGTGTTGAAGAGGTGGGGGATGTTCGACAGGAAGATCGGGGTGTAGCTGCCCAGCCCCTCCTGGATCATGTCGCGGACGTTCTGGCCGATGAAGAAGGAATTGAGCCGGAAACAGTCGGCGTATTTCTTCCGGGCATAGGAGGCGTCGCCCTTGGTGAAGAGCTGGATGATCTCGACGTCGGAGAGCTCGCCGGCCCTGGCGGTCAGGGCCTTGACCAACTCCGTCGGTTCGCCGCAGCCGGTGCCGATGAAGACCCGCTGTCCGGAGCGGATCTCCTTGAGCGCCTTCTGCGGGCTGCGCACCATCGCCGCATACCGTTCCTGCCAGTTGCTGTCAAACTCCATATCGTTGCACCTTGGTAGATGATTTTTTGCAGTTCGCCCTCGTGGCCGCTCAGCCCCGCTTGTTCTCAAGCGGTCGGGCCAGGGTGATCCTGGCGTCGGCGACGACCGGGTCGGTGCCGATGTCGCCGACGATGAAGGGGTTGATGTCGAGTTCGGTGATCTGGGGAAAATCGGTCGTCAACTGGCTGATCCGCTGCAGGCCGGTGGCGATCGCCGGGATATCGACCCCCTTCTGCCCCCGCTTGCCTTCGAGGATGCCGTAGGAACGGGTCGATTTGAGCATCTGGATCGCCTCCTCCTGGGTGATCGGGGCGAGGTGGAAGGTGACGTCCTTCATGACCTCGACGAAGATGCCGCCGAGACCGAACATCAGCATCGGCCCGAACTGGGGATCGCGGCTCATGCCGAGGATGATCTCCAGGCCGGGATCGGCCATCTTCTCGAGATAGACCCCTTCGATCCTGGCGTTCGGCACCTGCTGGAGGATGCGCATCATCATCAGGTCGAAGGCGTCGCGCACCTGCTGCACGGTCGCGAGGTGGAGCTTGACCCCGCCCATGTCGCTCTTGTGGACGATGTCCTGGGAGACGATCTTCATCGCCACCGGGAAGCCGATGCCGCGGGCGTATTCCATCGCCTCCTCGGCCGAGGTGATGAGTCGGCCCGGCAGGATGTTGAAGCCGTAGGCGTCGAGAATCTTCTTGGCCTTGCTCTCGTTGAGCTGGAAGATGCCGTTGCTGATGTTGCGGCCGATGATGCGGGAGGCGCGGCGGCGGTTGACCCGGAAACGGGTGACGACCCGCGGCGGCCGGTTCTTCCAGGTGGCGTACTGGTACATGACCTTCAGGGCGGCCACCGCCCGCTCCGGCGACTCGTAGTCGGGGAGGCTGGCGGCCGTCAGTTCCTGGCGGCCGGGCAGGACCTCCTTGCCGCCCATGAACGAGGCGAGGACCGGTTTGCTGCCGTCGATCGAGCGGGCGATGCGCCGGGCCGTCTCTCTGGGGTCGGTCATCGCCTGGGGGGTGAGGATGACGATGACCGCATCGACCGAGTCGTCGCTCTGGGCCGCCAAGAGCGCATCGGCATAGCGCTCGGGCGGGGCGTCGCCGAGGACGTCGACCGGGTTGCCGACGGAGGCGGCGGCCGGCAGTTTTTCCCGAAGCGAGGTCGCGGTGTTGGTCTCGAGTTCGGCGACGGTCATGCCGGCATGTTCGACCGCATCCGCCGCCATGGTGCCGGGGCCGCCGGCATTGGTGATGATCAGGACCCGGTCACCCTTGGGCAGGGGCTGCATCGACAGGGCGGTGGCGTAGTCGAAGAGGGCCTCGAAGGTGTCGGCGCGGATGACGCCGGAGCGCTTGAAGGCGGCGCCGTAGGCGGTGTCGGCCCCGGCCAGGACGCCGGTGTGGCTGGCGGCCGCCTTCTGCCCGGCCTTGCTGGTGCCCGATTTGAGGATGATCACCGGCTTGATCGAGCAGGTGTCGGTGGCGGTCTTGATAAAGGAATCGCCGGCGACGATGTTTTCGAGGTAGCCGACGATGACGTCGGTATCGGGATCGCCGGCGAAATATTCCAGCATGTGGTTCTCGTTGATATCGGCCTTGTTGCCGATGCTGATCAGCTTCGACAGGCCGAGATTGCGGCCTTCGGCGAGGTCGAGGATCGAGGTGCAGAGGGCACCGGACTGGGAGAAGACGCCGATCCGGCCCGTCCTGGGAAGAGAGCCGGCGAACGAGCTGTTGAGTCTGTTTCCGGTGTTGAGCAGGCCGAGGCAGTTGGGGCCGACCAGCCGGGCGCCGTTGCGGCGGCAGAGATCGGTCAGCTCGGCCTCGAGTTCGGCCCCTTCGCTCCCGGTCTCCTTGAAGCCGGCGGTGATCATGATGACATTTCTGGCGCCTTTGGCGAGGGCATCCTTGACCGTCGACAGCACGTGCGGTTTGGGGACCGCGACGATGGCCTGGTCGACGGTGCCGGGGTATTCCCTGAGACTCGGGTAGACCTTGAGATCAAAGAGGGTGCCGCCGGCGGGGTTGACGGGGATGATGTCGCCGGCAAAGCCGTCTTTGACCAGATTGGCGAGAATATCGTGGCCCACCTTGCCCGGCTGCCTGGAGGCGCCGATGACGGCAACGTTTTCCGGGAAAAAGAGATTTTCTAGCATAACGGTGTCGGTCCTCTCGTGACGTGCCGATAGAATTCAGCAGAGATGCGTAATGTCCGGATTTTTTGGGTGTCAAAAGTACTGAAACAGTCTATATCATGTCCCTTTGTCTGGCAAGCCCGGGGCCCGACAAAAGCATGTCCGTCATTGCCGGACGCGATTCGATCCGGTTTTGTGTCATCGTGATCTGCACCGGGAGAAATGGTTAGGCATGATTTTTCGACCCGGCGGCAGCCAGATCGGCAAATCATGTTGAATCCTGATGGTTTTTTATTGCACCTTTTGCGAAATTTCCGTAACATTAAGCAGTTTGAATATCAGTTACCCGTATGATATGGCAAAAACGCCGGATCGATTCCGGAAAACCCTGTCAAACCGTCTCCTCCCGGGGCCTGACGGCATATTCCACACTCTCTGACTATGGTACTCAAGCCGATCAAACCAAAGCGAATATCCGACCAGGTCTTTGAACAGATACGGGAACTCATCTATAAAGGCGAGTTCAAGCCGGGCCAGCAGATACCGCCGGAGAGGGAACTGGCCGACTCGATGTCGGTCAGTCGAACGTCCGTCAGGAACGCCATAGAAAAGATGGTGGGTATGGGCCTGCTCGAACACCGGCAGGGGCAGGGGACCTTTGTCAGCCTGCCGGACGGCCAGCGTAGCGGCTCTCTCGGGATTTCGATGTCGATCGAGGAGGCGAGCATCGACGACCTCCTCGAGGTCCGCATGGGGCTTGAATGCAATTCCGCCTTTCTGGCGGCGAAACGGGCCGGCCAGACCGATCTGCTGGCGATGGAGAAATGTCTTATCGAAATGGAGACGGATCTCCAGGAAACCGAGAGGATCGGCATCGGGTCGGACACCGCCTTCCACATGGCGGTTACATTTGCCACCAAGAATCCCGTGCTGATCCACCTGATGCGGAATTTTTACGACTTCCTCTTTGTTGGTATCAAAAAAAACCTCACCCATATGTATGACGATCCCGGATCGCTGGCGGACATTCTCAATCATCATCGGTCGGTATTCGAATGTATCCGCAACCGTGAACCGGAAAAGGCCTTTGAGGCCATGCGCGAGCATATCATCTATGTGAAGGAATATTTTCACAGTCGCTGACCGGCCCGGAAGACGCTCGCCGCGCTTCCGCGGCGCCTCGCCGGTGTTTCTCTCTTTTTGCCGTACCTCGGCGCCTCTTCGATCAGGGGCCTCCATCCGCTGCGTAATCTTTTGAACTCCAGGGGGACAGCCCCCGGCCCGGCCAACCCGGGATCGTCGAAGAAGGGCTTGACCAACAGTTATGCCGCCTCTATAGTGCAGGTGTCGTCGAAAATCGCTGCAATTCTGAAGCAGTAATCACTGTCTCCAATCCCGCCACGGGGAGGTGCCCATGTTGCCCGGTACGCCGGATCTTTTTCCCGAGCCGGACGAGCCGATCTTTCTCGGCCACTGCTCCGTTTCCCCGCTGTATCGCCCGGCAGCCCGGGCCATCCGCGACTTTACCGACGATATCGCCGTCCACGGGGTGGGCGGCCTGAAGAATCACCTCGACATCCTGCCGCGCCTGCACGCCAACGCCGGCCGGCTGCTCGGCTGCCCCGCCGCCGACGTCTCCTTCGTTCACAACACCGCCGAGGCCCTGTCGATGGTGGCCAACGGCTATCCCTTCGCCCCCGGCGATCAGGTCGTCAGCTATGTCCACGAATACCCGAGCAACCACTATCCCTGGGCCCTGCAGGGCCGGCGCGGGGTCGAGCTGATCCTCCTCGCCGACCGCGACCCGCTCGGCCGTCCCGCTCCCGGCGACCGGCCGCGGGGCTGGTCGCTGGAGGAGCTCGAGGCGCGGGTGACGGCGCGAACCCGGGTCGTCGCCGTCAGCCACGTCCAGTTCTCCTCCGGCTACGCCGCCGATCTCCGGCTTCTCGGGAGTTTCTGTCGGGAACGGGGGATCGACCTGGTGGTCGACTGCGCCCAGAGCCTCGGCTGCCTGCCGGTCCGGCCGGAGGATTGCCATATCGCCGCCCTCGCCGCGTCCGGTTGGAAATGGCTGATGGGGCCATGGGCCAGCGGCCTGCTCTACACCAGCAGTGATTTCCGTCGCAAACTGCAGCCGGTCATGACCGGTCCCGGGATGATGCGGCAGGGTCTCGACTACCTCGATCATCGCTGGAACCCCCATGACGATGGGCGGCTGTTCGAATATTCGACCGTGGCCTGGGACCATGCCGCCGGCCTCAACGCCGTGCTGGAGGAGGTCTTCCTCCGCTACGACATCGCGGCGATCCGCGACGAGGTCTTCCGCCTGCAGGAGGTCTTTCTCGCCCACTGCGACCCGGTGCTGGTCCGACCGCTGCGGTTTGCCGCGGGCAACCGGTCGGGCATCGTCGCCCTCGAGGTCGACGGCGATCTGGGGACCATCATGCAGCAACTCGCCACCGCCGGAGTGGTGATGACCGGGCCGGCCGGCTACCTGCGGCTGGCGCCCCATTTCTATCAACAGGACCGGCAGATGATCGGGGCGGCGGCGATCGTCAACCGGATCTGCGCCGAACAACGTTCAAAGGGAGACAACTGATGGCAAAAACGATCGTCATTACCGGGGCGACCTCCGGTTTCGGCCGGGCCTGCGCCGAGCTGTTCGCCGGCGCCGGCTGGCAGCTGGTGCTCTGCGGCAGGAGAGAGGAGAGGCTGGGGCAACTGGCGCAGCAGCTGAGCGGTGTTCCGGTTCATTGCGCCTGTTTCGACGTCCGGCAGCTGGCCGAGGTGGAGAAGATGGTGGCGGCCCTGCCCGAGAATTTTCGGGCAGTCGATGTCCTGGTCAACAACGCCGGCCTGGCCCTCGGCCTCAATCCGGCTCAGACCGCCGACCTCGGCGACTGGGAGGTCATGGTCGACACCAATATCAAGGGGCTGCTGTACATGACCCGCCTCCTCCTGCCGGGAATGGTGGCGCGCAAGCGGGGGCACATCGTCAATACCGGCTCGATCGCCGGAACCTGGCCGTATCCCGGCGGCAACGCCTATGGGGCGACCAAGGCCTTCGTCGGCCAGTTTTCCAACAACCTGCGCTGCGATCTCCATGGCACCGGCGTCAGGGTCACCAACATCGAGCCGGGGCTGGCCGAGACCGAATTTTCGGTGGTCCGCTTCGGAGGCGACAAGGACAAGGCCGATGCGGTCTATGCCGGCACCGAGCCGCTGACCGCCGTCGATATCGCCGAGATCGTCCACTGGGTCGCCTGCCGGCCGGCCCATGTCAACATCAACCGGGTCGAGGTCATGCCGGTCTGCCAGAGCTGGAACCCGTTCGCCATCGATCGGCAGTGAAAGCAGGGCAATAACGGTACGGCGATGCCGCTTCGGACCGGGACGGCAACGGCTGGGCCGGGGCTGCCGGTGTCGCCGCCGTCGTCGATCAAAGGGAAATATCTCGAATCATCCTCGGGAGTTCAGCCGGAAAAACGAGGATGAAGAAAACCTGAAGGCGGTCGGTGATCGATGTCAGCGCGTTTCGCCGCGCTCGAACCGGGCAATCTTTGCGATCCTGGCGACATGTCTGCCGGCCTCAAATTCAGCATCCAGCCATGTGGCGACAATCCCGGTTGCGGCATCCGGTGCAATCAATCTCGCCCCCAGCGCGATCATATTGGCATTGTTATGCTGTTTCGCCAATCTCGCCGCCTCCGTATTCCAGCACAGAGCGCAGCGGATCCCTTCGACCTTGTTCGCGGCAATGGCCTCGCCATTGCCGCTGCCGCCGATGACTATTCCGCAGTGTGCCCTTCCATCGGCAACGGCTTCCGCCGCGGGAATGATAAAATCGGGATAGTCAACGGACTCTCCGGAATCGGTCCCGAAATCCAGGGTTTCGCACCCTCGGGCGGCGAGAAATCTTTTCAGTTCCTCCTTGAGCACATATCCGGCGTGGTCTGACCCCAGAGCTACTATCATGGCGCTGTCTCCCAGGATTCGTGTCTATCGTTCAGTTGCAGACATCGGCTTCGTTCACAAGCTTCAGGTAATCTTCCCGGCACGGAATGAACGCCTTCATGGCGATGCAACCATGGAGTATTCGTTTTTATTCCGATCTCTACCGGAGTTTCAATAGAGCCGTTAGCGGATTTGCTGCCGTACACTGTCTTTCCCGGGATGTTGCCGCGATCCTGTCGCTGTATCAGAACAAGTTCCCCGGTATCGGAAGGATCCGGCCGACTACGCGGTCAGGTCGATATCCAGCCAGTTTTTGCATATATGACAGTACACTTCAGAGAGATAGACAATGCCGATAACCTTGCTGCCTGTGACGACGGGCAGTCTGCGACATTTGTCCTTGACCATCCGGTCGACGACTTTCATGATATCGGTGTCCGGCAGGACATACTTGACCGGAGTATTCATTACCTGCTCGACGGTCAGTTCCTTGAACCGGTTGACATAGGACTCGAGCTCCTGTATCCCGATCTGGACGCTGTCTCCCAGGTAGTTCAAAAAAGGCGGTCGTATATGGTAAAGAATATCGAACATTGAGAGAACGCCGACAAGATCGCCGAAATCATTCGTCACCATGACACAGATCGTTTTATAGCCGGTTTCCCTGACCTTGCCGTTGTATATCAACCTGACGGCCTCGGTTACCGATGCATGGTGGTTGATAGTGCTGAATTCCGTAACCATGATATCTCTTGCAGTCTGTCGCATAGGTCCGATCCTCATTCAGTTTGAGATTTACTCGGTTTCTTAACCATTTATTGATACTACTCGATTCATCTCCAGGCCCTCAAGACAATTTTTGCTCTATCCCGAGCCGTTCAGGCAGATCAGAGGCTTTGCCGGCTGAGCAGGGGATTTCCGGCCGTTGCCAATGAAAATCGCGTGAACCCGGTAGCGGTTGCTGCTACAATGTAGCTAATGGGATCCGGGCAATTGTTGGGATCGAAGTCAAAAAAGGAGATTTGCAAGGTATGAAAATAATCGGCATTGTTGGAAGTCCTCGAAAGATAAAAGGAAATACCGGTCGTTTGATGGTGGAGGTATTGAAGGGAGCGGAGGCGGAAGGCGCCACGTATGAAACAATTGCGCTCCCGGGCGGGACCATCAAGCCATGCAAGGGCTGTGATGTCTGTCACAAGAAGGGGATCTGCCCGCAGAAGGATGATTTTGAAGACCTGAAGGCGAAAATCATCGCCAGCGACGGTGTCGTTCTGGCCAGTCCCAACTACATTTTCAGCGTCAGCGCCCAGCTGAAGGCCTTTATGGATCGATGCTGCGGCGTCGTTCATTGCCTTGGCTTCGAAGGCAGGTACGGGGCCGCGGTGGTGACATCGGGAGGCGGCGACGAAGAGCCCGTCGCCGAGTATATGAACCAGTTCCTGATCGCCACCGGCATCACCCCGGTCGGTTCGGTCTGGGCCAACATGGGAGAGTTGCCCAACTATGAATTCACTCCGGAAATAGTGGAGAATGCCCGGTCCCTCGGGCGCAAACTGGTCCATGACTGGCAAAATCAGATTGCATCGCCCGAGATCGCGGAGCGCAAGGCCCAGTTCAAGGAAAGGATGCGGCAGTTGATGCTGTACTGCCGGCAGGAGTGGCCGTTTGAAGCTCAGTACTGGGAGAAGACCCGGGGGTTATGAACCTGGATCGAACCGTAATCCGGAAGAGATGACGACAGTCAACCGATACGTGTTGGCCAGGGTCGCCGAGCGATCGGTGGAAGAGGGGCGGGGTGGCGGTCGAGACCCGGCTGAAGGCGAAAAAACCGTTGACAGCCCCGCCGCTACTGGTGTAGAGTCGCCTCCACAAATGACGCCTTGCCGATGAGAGAGCCGCGGCACGAACGATAGACGCAACAAAGTTTGTCGAAAAATCAGCGGCATTGGAAGGGTGTCCATAATCCTCGGTAGCTCAGTCGGTAGAGCGGGTGGCTGTTAACCACCTTGTCGGCGGTTCGAATCCGTCCCGGGGAGCCAGAATTTTTCAAGGCCCGATTTTTCAATCGGGCCTTTCTTTTGACAGTCGGGGCGTAGCGCAGCCTGGTTAGCGCGCCTGCCTTGGGAGCAGGAGGTCGAGTGTTCGAATCACTCCGCCCCGACCATTGAAATTACAGCAAATTTTCTAATATTTTCTTTTCCGATAGGTCGGGAAAATTCAGTTTGTCCACCTTTTGTCCACCTTTTTGAGGTGATGGACAGGTATTTTACCATCCCTCCGCCGCCGTCCATGATCGTGGTCAGGTGTAACCGGCTCAGTCTTGAGCGGGTTCCCACCTTGTTCGCCACCTCCTTCTTGGTCCCCGTTGATTGTTCGCTGTCTTCTGCTCCATCCGGTTGTTCTATTTGTTCGTTACGAACACATAGATTTTTCTCTGTCGTGCTTCCGATCACTCTTTGACGCAACGCAACCCCGCTGACCCGATCCCCCGGAGCCGCAGTCTCGTTGATCTTGTCGGCAAGAACCCCCAGCGCCTTGCCTGCCAGGTCTCGGGAATCGCCTTTGACCTGCTCCGGTAAATTTACCGGGGCTGCTTTTGCAGCGGCGTTGTTCTGCGTGGCTATCATCCTCTCCCGCGCCTGCCGGTCGTAGAGGTCACGGGCACGGGCGGCAACGGGCGCAAGTTTGCACTGGTCACTAAACGCAACTTTGCTGTCAGCTCAACACTGAGCCCAAGTTTGCGCCCAGTTCGGCAACCTCCCCATTTTTGGGGACGTCTCGGCATGACTCCGCAAATCTGCGGGCATCTCATCGGCGTGACTGACCTGTCCCTGTAGCGTCGATTATGCGTGATATGCTTACCTGTTGATCGTGTAAACGGCAAACGCTCAAAATAAGGCTATCCTGCTGCTTATTTCAGCCTGTTTCGTGTGCCAGTGTGCAATGTGTGTGCAATGGTGGGGTTCGGGTGGGTGGTCGCCGCCGGTCGCCAGAAATAGAAAAGGCCGGAGTTCCGCTCCATCCTACGGCTTCGGCGGCTAGGTCGCGGGTATTTCCGGAATCCACTTCTGCAACGTGTTGCAGAAGTTCCGTCCTCTGCCCTTGCCTATTCCCCATAGCCTCTTCAATCCGCCGGGCACAAAAAAGGCCGGTAGCAGATCTCTCCGCCCCGGCCTTGGTCCTGCTTTGCCCTCCAGGGCGGTGCAGGGTGTTACTCCATCATCAACTCGTTAAGCCTCTGCCGCCTGCGGAGGATGTCGAGACGCCAGTCTGCCTTCTGCGTACTGACCCGCCCGACACACGGGAACTTCTGCCCTCGGTACCAAACAAAACGACCATCACGGCTTTTGAAGAGGTCCGGGTTTTTTTGGATCGCGTCGCTTGGAATAGCGTTGCGGTCATAGGAGGGCGGGGTTCGTGATCCGTTCGCGAATTCTTTCATGATTCACCTCATCCATGTAGAATCTGATTTTTGAGCAATCGCGCCCGCAGTTCTAAAACCTCAATCCGTGCCTCGGTCTCCGCAAGTGCAGCCTTCCGCCGCTCTCTGATCCGCTCAACCCTGGCCTGTCCAGCTCCAAAAATTTCACCTCTGCGTTGTAGACCATCCGCTGCTGTTTTCATGATTTCACCTCTATTGAATTGAAGAAAGATAGCCAGCTGACCTGGCCTCTTGGAAAAATTGACTGATACGGCTGTTGTCGTCATCCAGCGTTCCCACACCGTGAAAAACTGTCGGGACCAGGTGGCCCGCATAGGCGATGTCCGCCTGAAAGAGCTGGTCGCGGAAATCCTTCTCCGCCTGCATTGCCGCATCCAAGGCCATCGCCGCATCAGCAACCCGCTGAACGATTTTTCGATACTGCGGTTTCAGCTCTCGGCAGATTTCGGCGGACAGCTTGGCTCGAAGATCCTTCATCGCTCGCTCGTGGATCTCAACGGCCTTCAGAACAACCCGCTTGCGCCCGTGAAGTTCGTTGAGCCGCTTTTCGTAGCCTTCGCCGGTCGGTGCAACTGCCTGACCTCCAGACAACAGGATTTCGGCGGCGGCGGTCAGTTTATCGACTCCGGAAGGTTTGCTCCTGCTGTAAAGCTCGGTAAGCTCCGCCTCGATCCGGTCGCGCTCGGTCTTCAGCTCGTTGAGTTTGGCCTCGGCTTCGGTCCATTCCTTGTAATCGGTCAGTTTCTTCATTTTCGATACCTCATGTTTGTTTGGGGGTTTTGGCTGTGCCCGATATGGACATAGCCATAATTCGAGGGCGGTGACTACTGGACACGAGTTCCGGGAATAAGATCATCATCGCCGTCGGTGTCGCGGGCCTCGCGTGCTAGGCTGTTCTTCCGCGCCTGGTCGCCGCTTCGACCGCTTGTCGCCAATGAGTGAACCTGGATTAACCGGGAGATAGCCAAAGATCGCCTGACAAACATGTCGAGCAAGTCATGCCTGGCATTTTTCTTGCCGTCTACTATGTCACCCTCTTTACGAATATCGCCTTGCAGGGATCGAATATCGGCCATTGTCCGCGCAAGAATCCCGGCAAAAATCAAATCTGTCGCGCTCCAGGCATCAGAACGTTTTGAAAGGATAATCGAATTCCAGAAGTGCAAGTCGCTCTCTCGGAGATCTTCCGGCGGTTCCGGTAATGCCCGGACTGCGGCCCGGAAAAGTTTTCCCTGTTCGGAAATGCTGTTTGCAGGGGCGGTCTTTCGTTTGGACATATTTTTCACCTCGTTTTGGTAGGATTTTGCAGCATGCGTTGTCGTTCGGGCTGGGGATCGGTCGCCAGCGTTGTCGGCGTCAGAGATGCAACGTGCCCCCGGTCCCTCGCCATCACTCCGCCGCCGCCTGCCGTTGCTCTATCAGCCTCTGCCTGATCTCGGTCAGCGTGGCGGCAACCTCCGCCGATAGTTTGCCCAACGCGGTCTTGATCTCAACAAGGTCCGGTTCTCCGCCATGTATCAATCTCGTCACCGCTTCAGCCTCTTTGAACATCCATGCTGCTCTCTCAGTCAATTGCATTTTCGTACCTCATCGATTGAGTTTGTCCGGATTTCCGGAAAAAAATCGTTCTCGCCGTTGTCATGCTCTGCTGTGATTTCATCGCAGTAAAGATCCACCGCCGCAGAGATCCAGATATTCAGGTCCATGCCTTGCAGATAGGCATCAGTGATATCCTTGCCAAGCTCCGCCGGTACCATTGCCCGGAAGGAGTTGTGCATCTCATCCAGCCATTGCCTTGCCGCCTTCGAGCCGGGGTCGTCGGTATCCATCGCTATCAGAACGACCGGGCACTCGTTCAATTGCATCACCAGCTCGGCGGCGATACTGGAATCAGGCTTTATGGATGTCGTTCCAGTGGCGACGACATAGACCGGCCTGCGGATCTCTTGGCAAAGGAGAATGGCATCCAGCTCGCTTTCGACGATGACGGCGACATTCTCGTAGGGGTCGCCTATCGTCAATGGCGATGATGATGATCCGGGTAAAACGTGGTAGCGGCCATAATCGCCGGGATTGTTGCGCCTGATACGAATCCGCCCTGGTCCGGGTATCGTCAAGCCGGAAGGGATAAGCATTTTCTTTCCTGTCTCCGGTAGGCCCCATTTTCCCCGCTCATCGAAAACATCGCGGTCAATCCATCCGAGCCTGAATTTCTTTGCGGTCTCCCGGTTAAGCCCTCGCTCGGTCTCCAACCAATTCAATGTTTCATCGTTGCGGAGAAGACGGTCATGCGCCCATGTCGTCAATTGATCGGCCTTCTTGAGCCATATATCGGAGGGTGGCGTAATCGGTGCGCTGCGGTCATCCTGACGAATTTTCCGCGTAACAGGTTCATCGATATGCTTACCGACAAACTCGGCGGCTTCTCGGTATGGCATCGCTCTGAATTTCCGCAGGTACTCGATTGTATCGCCGGAGATATCACATTGACGGCACCAGTACCGCGCATTGCCATCGGTGCGGACGATGAATCGATCTCTCCCACCGCAGGCCGGGCAAGAGGAAGCGTACTCGTTCGGGCCTTTCCGCTTTGCAAGGAATCCGTCACTTTCGAGTAGGGTTGTCAGCATGGGAATGCCTCCTTGCCTGGCAAAGAAAAAACCAGCTTGGACCGCGATGGTCCGCGTCCCATTGCATTGCACCCTCTACTTATATATTTACTTAAAACCTCAAGTATCTCCTGCAATGGTAATGTCCGTGGACCACTGTGGACCGCTAGCATAAACTTACCCCTTGGTACATCCTTTGCCGCCCGTCGAAAGTTCTTGGTCGAACCAGTGACAATCCTGGAATCGCCGCTCTAAGGTCACGCCCGAAACTCTGTAAATTCCCCGGATAATCGCGCCCTTGATCTTCACACCAGGCACACCAGGCGGTGTAAAGTGATTTCGCGCTGACAGTATGCTCCGGGCCTTGCACGCACTTTTCCCTGAGAAAAGCAGATATGGGACTCGCCAGATCCGCCAATTCTTGTATGGCTTCTTTGCCGTTGTCCGGCTGGATGAAAAAACCGCGCCTGTTTAATCGGTCGAGACCGTCAAGACTCCAATTCAGGATAGCTGGTAATTCCCTCATCAGGCGTTTGGTAAGTCCATGATCCTCTTGCCCGAGAAAAGATTTTTTCATCGTCAGCAGGATAAACCGCGACGGTAGCGCGCCGCTTGCATCTGCAAGTCTGGGAATCTCATTTGAAAAGATCACAAACCGGACCTGCAACGGCCCGTTGTAGTCAGACAGAAATTTCCGGGGCACTCCCTGGTGATCTTCGCCGGAGATAGACAGCAGACGCTCTGCTATCGCCGCTTGGTCGGCTTTGCTGGATAGTCTGGCGTCTGATATGATCGCCGCCTTTTTACCGATCAGCCCGGCAAGGCCGAATTGTTGCGCCAGGCTTCCAAGTGTCGGGGCGCATACATTGTCCGGCCCGAGTAACGCGGTCATGATCCGGCCTACCGTCCCCTTGCCGCTTCGCATTGGTCCAACGATAGAAAATATTTTCTGCTGTGATGTGTCGGCGGTGAGAAGGTAGCCAATGATCTCCTGCAAGCAGTCTATGGCCTGTCGGTCATCCGGCCATATCGACTCAAGGAATTTTAGCCACTCAGCCGGATCTGCGGCGTCCCGGTCATAGGAAAATGGGAGACTGTTCAGGGTGAAAAAATCCGGTGTCGGCTCAATAAGCTGCCTGTTGTCGATATCAAGCAGACCGTTCTTGACAGCCAGGTATTCCCGGTAATCGCTGCCGGAGATGAAGCATGGTGGCTTGAGGGTGTCGGGTAGATTTACCGTTGCGCGTAAAGCCTCAAGGATCTCGCCTACGCGATTTCGGTTGGGATTGTATGGCTGAATTGCTTCAGTTTTCGGGTTTATGACCTTGGCACCTTCAAGAAAACGATAGATATCCGCTTTGACGTCATCAGTGGTTTTTTCCTGATAGGCAGATCCGGTGTATTCATAAAGGCAACTTTGCCAGTAAATTTTCTTTCGCCCGGTCCCGGAAAACTTCTTTGCGGCGTCAAGCGGGTTCTGATAGTAGAGGATTAAACCCTTTTTACTTCCCGCCGGAGATGCCGAGCCTTTGGCCTTTTTGGTGGTGGTCTTCTGTTTCTCTCCACCAGGGGGGTGTCGGCGTTTCTCGTCGGCCATCGCTTGCCGCATCTTTGCCTTGAGGTCTTCCTTTGAAAACGCTTCGGCGTTCATCGCCGCCCCCTCTGCCGGGCCTGTGTCCGGCGAATGGATCGTTGCCAAGCGGGGAGGAATGTGCTACATTGTAGGCATCGATGGTTCTTGTTTTGTGCGCCGGATCTCTGGGGAAAGAGGTCCGGCGTTTTGTTTTTTCTCATGGCCTCATGCCTCCGCGACGTCAAGCTCTCGGGACGCTGCAAGACCATTCAGCCAGGCGTCAAATTCTGACTCAAACCAGCCGCAGGAGTTCCCACCAAGACGAACACGCCTTGGAAATTTACCGGCTTTTTCCATTCGCCAGATGGTCGGGTCTGACAGTCCGGATCGGCTCAATACTTCAGGCTTGCGGAGAATTCTGTCGAAGCAATGTTTAGGAAGGGTTTGCTTGTCGGGGGAAGGGAGTGTCTGCATTTCGCTACCTCACGGTTAAGGTTCAACATGTGCTGCTCTATGCTGAACACAATAACTCTATGAAATAGCTTGAAAAAGAGACGCAACTATACAGGTTGCATCATCCTACGATGTGGTATTACTTGTGAGTGTTGTACCATTTTTTGAGGGTTAGAATCGGGTCTTTAGACACGAATCCCCATCTTGAATTGATCTTGTCGTAAGCGTATTGACAGGCTTCCTCGATTGTTTCCAATGGGTGCTCTCGCAACCAATTGACGATGTGAGCGATAGCCTCCCGCCGGATCACAGCAAGCCTGTATTGACTCATCCCTTGACGACCGCCGCGGCATGGGGTTTTCTTTGCCTTGAATCCCAGGCACTCGCCTAGCTCGTCGGGTCCGGCATCGGTGGCGGTCAGGCGGTCCGCTGTCTGGTCGAGATAGCGCATAACCCATTCTGGAATTGGCCATTTGTCCCGCCTGCAAAGCATGAAAATGTCCCAGGCGTGCATTGGGTTTCCGTCTTTGCGATACTCCACCTCTGCATCATCGATTAACGCCCTGTGTCGATCATTCCAAGCCTGTTGTTTGCGAATAATGAATTGTATTGAATTTTCAATGGAATCATCGTCTTTAGAAAATTTCTCGGCAGACTCCATGTAGATCGGCAATTCCTTTTCCTTCCTGTTTCGATTCGCCATGATTGCCCCTATCTCGTCGCAAAACGCTTGAATTCAATAACCTTGCCCCGTTCTGCCTCTTCTATGCCTAATATCCGGCGTAAAGCACGATTCCATTTATCAAGTGCCTGTCGTTTCTCCGCGTCGTATCCGTGCCGGTTATAGACGGCCATGATCCCTTGTAGTTTGTGCCCGAGAACACGCTCGGCAACAACATCGTCAATACCGATCTCCGCAAGCCGGGTGCGTACCGTCCGCCGCAGGTCATGGGGAGTGAATTGTTCCTTGAATCCGATTTGTTGCCAGTGGCGAGAGACACCCTTGGAAAGTGTATGCGTTCTGGTTTGGCTCCCATCGCCCCGTGGTGATGAAAAAACGAAGGGGTGCCCTCCAGTGTATGGCCGCGCCTGTTCGATGACCTCTAAGGCCATATCGGTTAACGGGACGCTATGAGCTTCGCGCCCCTTCATTTTCCCCGCAGGGATATTCCACGTTCCGTCTGAAATTTCCTCCCATGCCATGCCGCATACCTCGCCCGGTCGCTGTCCGGTCAGGAGTATCATTTTCAACGCCAGTTTTGTGACGTGGAACATATCTATCGATTCATTGTTCAGGTCGAGAGCATCCCAAAGCATTTTTATTTCATCGTTTGCAAGTACTCGCGCCCTGGCCTGTTCCGGTTTCTTCTTCAATCCAACCAATGGCGAGTGTTCAAGTATCCCTCTCTCGGCTGCAAAGTTGAGCATCCGCACAAGTACACCTTGAAGCCTGTTTGCCGCCACGGGTGCCCTATCGCGGACATTATCCAAGAGCAGAACAGCATCCCGCCGGGTAATGGATGAAATCTTACGGGTTCCCCATGCTGGAATAATATCCTTGGTCAGCAACCGTTTCCGTTCCTTGCCGGAGGGAGTGTGTTTCAGTTCCATGTCCCAATACTCGGAAAGAAGATCCATCACAGTAGGTGCTGCTTTTTCTTCCGCCGCATGGATGATCCGCCGTTCCCTCAGTGTTCTTGGTCCGCTTTCCTTCGCGCTTCTCTTGAGGGCGTTTCTGTTTTCCTCGCATTTCTCTTGCGTCCAACCTTCGGAGAGCCAACCCATGGCCTCTTCAACTCGTTTCCCGTCAATCCGGTAGTGAATGACATAGTACCTGTCAGGTTTGATCCCGTGCTTTCTGGTCGGGTGTTCTCTGTAGCGGATTCCTGGCCCCGCTGTTTTCCATTTTGTCATGTCTTTACCCCTCAAAAGTTGTCCACCTTTTGTCCACCTTTTTGGCGTAGAGCAGTGAAAAATTCATCACTTTTCATACCTATTCAAATAGCACAAAATACCAATGATTGTCAATAGATTAGTGATGAAGAGAGAAGAAGCATGAAAAGGGGCGAAAAGGCTATAAAACAGCCTTGGGAGCAGGAGGTCGAGTGTTCGAATCACTCCGCCCCGACCAGATATCAAAGGGTTACAGCTTTTGCTGTAGCCCTTTTTTCGTGTTAGGTGCAGATGAAATCATCTATCTATAACTGAACGCTGTGGTGGCTGAGAAAAGAAAGAGGGATTGACATCCCGTAATCGAACGATTACACATGTACCATGTACACGATAAAGACCACTCCGGAATTTGACAGATGGCTTGCGGGTATCAGGGACGGCCTGACCAGGCGGCGTCTGGTGGCGCGCTTACGCAAGGCTCAGATGGGCAATCTCGGCGATGTCAAACCGGTTGGGAAGGAAGTGTTCGAGATGCGCGAGCACTTCGGGCCAGGATGGCGGATGTAGTATGTGAAGCGCGGGGAAGTTGTGGTGCTCATGCTGGGTGGTGGCGATAAATCCAGCCAAGCCGCCGACATCTCCCGCGCCGTGAAGATGGCCGCGGCCATGGAGGAATGAATAATGGAAAAGAAGATCAAGATTTCCGAGCTGCCCGAGTTCGACGTTACCCGATATCTGGACAGCGAACAGGCCATCGCCGAGTACCTGACGGTCGTGATCGAAGACAACGACCCCGCGTTCCTGGCCGCGGCCCTGGGCGACATCGCCAAAGCGCGCGGCATGACCGAGGTTGCGAAGAAGGCCGGCATCACCCGCGAAGCCCTGTACAAGGCACTACGCCCCAACGCCAGTCCACGCTTCGACACTATCAACAAAGTGTGTGCGGCGCTTGGCGTACGGCTCGAGGCAAAACCGATCCATCGATAGTGGGTTTCGGCAGTTCCGCCCGCACCCGATGCGGCACACGTAAAAAGGATTCCGGATCACCCGTCAGAAGAGGGGCATGGAAAGCTCGAACGGCAAGGAGGAACAACATGACCGACAACAACCAGACAATCCCCGACCCCTACTGGAAATGCAAAAACTGCGGCAACACGATCCAGGTGGCGCTGCCGCCGGAAGAGTGCCCGGCCTGTCATGAGAAATGCGAGTTTCTCAATGTCACCTGCTACACCCCGGAATGCGGCTTCACCGGGATCGATCCGCGGCTGAAATAGGCTCTCGGAATCGGAGATCGCCACCGGCCCGGCTTATTCCAGCAGCGACTGCCAGGTGTGCCGCTGGAGGAAGCTGCCGTCGACATTGTTCTCCATCTCCACGAACAGCTGCCACGGCATGGCAAATGTCAGGTACTCCGCGCCGAGGAGTTTGCGGACGTATTTTCGCGCCGAGATGTCGGTCAGTCCGACGACGGCCCTCGGCTTCTCCGAGGCCGCTTCGCGCCCGGGGAGGATGCCGATGGTCTGGCAGCCGGCGGCCCAGGGGATGATGACGTTCTCCATGCCTTCCCGGCCATAGTTGGCCAGGATCACCAGCGCCGACAACTGGTCGGCATTGGCCAGGAAAACCACGGTCTGCGGGAGTTCCACCGCGGTGTCGACCCCGGCCAGGGGTTTGAACACGACATAGGGGGCCCGATTCTCCGTCATCGGGATCTCTTCCAGCCACTGGTGCACGAGATCCGGGCCTTGCATATACCCTTCTCCGTTGAGAAAGTTGTCGGCGAACTCCTTGCCGGCGGCCCCTGCCACAGCCTTGCCGACCTCCCGGCCCTTTTCCCACTGCTTGTTGCCGGACGACAGAAAGTGGGCGAAACAGTCGACCCCGCCCGGAAACTGGAGATAGGCATTGCCGAATCCCAGCCCGACCCCGCCGCCCCAGCAGCCATAGGTTTCCTTGTCGAATACGGCGGTTCGGCCTTTGACCGCGTTGGCGAACATGAACATGACGCACCCCCATTTGCCCGGGGTGAACTGGACGGCGTCCGCCGGCTTGTCGTCCGCCAGCATGACCGCAACCGGAGCATGTTTGAGCCTGACGGTGGTGGCAATTTTCGATTCCATGTGCTGATCTCCCTGTTGATTGGTTATCGCTTTCAGGTTCTCCTATGGGTGTCAGTCTTCAATATTATCGGCGAATCGTCAATCTCTTTGGCCGGGATCGATGACGGCGTCCACCCACGCTTCACTATCGCTATGGAGTAGAGCGGCTCCAGTTTTTCGGGACACGGGAATGGAAGGCCAAATACCCCGTTCGCAATTACGCGGTCAGGTTGCGGTGCAGGAGAAAGCCGAGAATTGCTTCGTCAATGCCTGGCCCGCTCGAGGTTGAGGGACAGTAGCCGTTTCAGAAGAGTTGCATCAGGCATGGCGGGGGTGTAGTCGTCCCAGCCGTAGGCGGCGGCGACGGTGTTATCGAGGTGTTCCTGTCGCAGCTTCAGACCTGATGGCATTAAATTGTAAAGATTTGTCAGTGTTCGTTTCTTCCATTCTGTGGCGTGATCCGGCGTGGGAATGGGACGAGGGGGGAAACCTGCAGCCTGTTCCTCGGGGGTGATCTCCCAGGTGAGCCAGCCGTCCGGATTGAGCCATTTTTCCCGCCAGTCGTTGAGGTCGTTGGCGGCAGCGGCAATGTCCTGAAACACCTGAATCTGTGGTGGTTCAATCTCAGCGAGGTCAAAACCAGAAGGGAACGGGAATGTTTCAAATGTGAGGCTGGCGTTATACCGTGGGTCATTTCCCATACCCATGCGCCCTCCTTTGGCCAACGACCAAATGCAGTGGATACGGGAGGAGAGAATACCCAGTGTTGTATCATCTTGGCGAGGAATGACTATCAGGCTATGTTCAGGAGCCACTTGTACAGCAAATTTCACAAAGAAACGGTGCTTGGCGGTTTCAGGTGTGGCGATGAAGTGGGTAAGGTCACTCAGAGCAATCCGCATTCCCGGACGTTTCTCGCCATGGTGCCACCATTTTTTGGCTCTGGCCGGTCGGTTGTTTGAAATACGGACAGGCTTGACCATTTCTTCGACATAGGCAAAGGGCACCAGGTAATCAGCGGCCTCGTTCTGTTCCAAAGCGCTGAAATCAACCACCCAGTTACCAGCCCAGCGGCGGGTGATGTCGGAGCCGTTGTAAATGGGGCGGACCACGTCGCTGTTGGGGCGACCGTTGGGATTACCGGTGTCCTGTAGCCAGGTCAGCGCAGTCGGTGTGTCCACCTTGAAAGGACCGGCCAGGCAGAGACCGAAAAACGAGCGGCTTTTGTTGGCGGCGAGTGGCTCCGCCTGGGTCAGATCCAGCGCTTGACCTTCTTGGCCGCTGCCGGTCAAATCGGCATGGATGACGGCCACATCTTTCCCGTCAAGGCGGGTTTTGTCGCCCTGGCCGAAACAAACCAGGCTCACCCGCACCGCAGCCCCTTCATTGACCCACTCCTCGTCCGACCAGGCCTCGAATATACGGGTGCTTGCCAGAATACGTTCCAATACCACACGGTTTCGTTTCTGTCGGATGGAGTTGGTGGCCACCAAACCGGCAGCCGATGCCATTCCTGCCTCGATCTGCGCTCTTGCCTTTTCAAACCAGTAGGTCACCAAATCGGCCCCGCCCGGAACGCGGCCTTCGTACCGTTTACGCAAAGTCTCTACATAGAGGTCGCCCAGCTCTTTACGCATCATTTTATCCCCAAGAAACGGCGGATTGCCGACAATGACGTCGGCGTTTGGCCATTCAGCCTCCTGCCCGTCCTCGGTAAGCAATGCGTCGCGATGTTCGATGCCGTCGAGCGGGCTGAGGATCGGTCTGTTGTTGATCGGCCGGCCGTTGCGCCGCCGCCATTGGATGTCGCCGATCCACACCGTTGTCCGGGCCAGTTCGGCGGCGTATTCGTTGATCTCGATACCGAGGATGTTATGCGGTCCAGTCAGCAGCCACAGGCCCTGCTGGTGTCCGGCCAGTTCGTTGGCTTCACGGAACACCCGTCGCTCGACATCGCGCAGGGCCTCGAGCGCCAGGTAGAGGAAATTGCCGGAGCCGCAGGCCGGGTCCAGGACCCGGAACGACTGGAGTTTGGCGGTAAATTCCTGCCACGCCGCGTCGCCGTCTTTTCTGGCCTTGGTCTTCGGTCCCTTGCCGGCCCCTGTGGCGATGATCTTTCCGGCCTGTTCCCATTGCGCCAGCAACGGCTCGGTGATCAACGGGGTGATGAGCTTGCGGATCGTGGCGGTATCGGTGTAATGGGCCCCGAGCGGCGCCCTGGCCGCCGGGTCGAGGCTGCGCTCGAACAGGGTGCCGAAGATCGTCGGGTCGATGGCCAGCCAGTCCATTTGTGCCGCCGATCTCAAGGCTTTAATATCGCCGGAGGCAAGAGTGGGAATGGCAATCATGGCGAAGAGACCGCCGTTGAACCATGGTATGTCATGGTCGCCATATTCGCCACCTGGGTCCGCCATGGCCGAGAACAGCTTTTCGATGCGTCCCGACGCCTTGGCGGGGTCGGAGGCGGCGTTTTCCAGGATATTGGTAAACACCTGGCCTGGCAGTAACCCTTCATCTTCTGCGAACATGCAGAACAGGCATTGGACCAGGAAGTGTGCCGTTTGCTGGCCGTCGATACCTCTGCCGCGCATGGCCTTGGCAAGATCGGCGAACTGTCCAGCAGCTTCGCCGGTTATGGCGGCGGTGGATTTTTCCGGGCGGAGTTTGCCAGGGTCTTCGAAGACCCAGCGGAGCATCTCCCTGACGCTCTCTTCTTTGAGATCTTCAATCAGTATCTTTTTCGGTTGATCGGGGTAGCCGGTGAAGGCGGTATGGATGATGATGCGCTCCCGATCACTGACGACCAGCAGCGGCGGGTTGTCGAGATGGAGGGAGTAGTCGGTGAGTTGCTTGAGGGCGCTGTCGAGATCCCGGCCGGGCTTCTTGTTCTCCCAGCCGAAACAGCCGCGCTTCCAGACATCGGCCCAACCGTCGCCGCCGCCGGCCTTCTTCGCCCCGCGTTCAAAGCAGTAGTTCTCGGGGTCACGCGGCTTCTCGACCCCAAGGAGATCGCAGAGGTCATCGAAATGGGCCTGCGCCCCGGCCCGCTCGGTGAGGGGGTTGTTCTGCCAGGTGGCGATGAATTTGTCGGGGGTCATGAGACTGATCGCGGGTGAAATGTTGGTCCGGGTTTCCCGATGCGGATTGTATCAGCACAATACTACCCGAGACCATATCGTGTCAGGCGGCAAGAGACAATGCAAATCCACCCCGGTCAAAGGCCTGGTGCCTTTGTGAGGCGGGTTGCCGCGGAACAGGAGTTTCTCTCGTTTGTCAGGTATCTCGCGCCTCCTTCCTTGCCGTGGCCGCGGTGGTTACTCGCCCATCCGTCGCCGTGTTTTAACGGGTGATGGCGCAACTCATGGCCGGGTATCACTCCCGGATAACTCCCGTTGCCGGAGTCGGACAGGCCGGAAGCATCCCGTATCTGCAAAGAGACGACGGCGCCGTGATTGTGATTCTGCCGCTGGATAATGTTTTCCAGACCGAAGCAGTGGCCGGCAAATTCCAGCGTATCGATGAGATACTGACGCAAACCGGCAAGGTTGCCGACAGAGAACTGTGGTTGACCGGAGGGGTCGATGGCGGCGCCCGAAAGATGCTGGAGACCGTGGGCTGGAAAATCACGGAAAAGGCCGGCGACAGGCTCAGGCGATAACACCGGCCGGAAATGCACAGGTTTCCCCTGATCCTCGTATGTTTTTTTACCCAGGAACTGAGGTTCCGGATATGCACCTCCCCGGTCAGCTCGCCAGGATTGGAAACAGTTGTTTGAGGCCATGGGTGATGAATTCGACGCCCATCGCGGCCATGATCAACCCCATGATCCGGGTGACGATGTTGATGCCGGTTTTGCCCAGCAGTCGCGAAATGGTCGGGGCCAGGCGGAACAACAGGATCGTCAGGCCGGTCAGGAGCACGATAGCGCCGAACAGATAGACGTAGTGGGCGGCGGAGGTGTGGCGCTGGGCGTAGAGGATGACCGTGCTGATCGCCCCCGGTCCGGCCAGAAGCGGTGTGCCTAAAGGCACGACGGCGACACTGTCCCGGTCGGCCGAGTCGAGGGCCTCCTCCCTCGTCTGTTTGACATTGCTCATCTTGGCATTGAGCATCGATATCGCCATCAGCAGGATCAGGATCCCGCCACCGACCCGGAAAGAACCGACCGATATCCCGAAGAAGCGAAGAATGGCTTCGCCGGTGAACAGGACTATAACAAGAATGATCCCCATCGACAGCGAGGCGATCGAGCCGTTGGTGTTGCGGGTCGCCTCATCCTGATTTGCGGTCATGTTGATGAAAATCGGGATGGTCCCGACCGGATTGACGATCGCCAGCAGGGCAATGAAAAATTTGAAGTATTCGTTGAAATTACCGGTTTCCATATGGGGAGCCTTCTGCAGAATGATTGTCTTTCCGTCCTCTCGACCGCCGGGGCGAGATCGCCTGCCGGGGAGAAGAGTGTCTTTGCGGCTTCCCCTCCCGTCTCAACCAAGAGCGAATGACAGCATACACCGTCTTCGGCGGTTTTGCCCATTCCCAACCTCGCAAGTTCATGTCACGATCTCTTTCCTTCTCTCTGTCTGCCTTGCGTTGCCACTGCCGGTGTCGACCCGGCAGCGAAGCCGGTGCTGCAGGTCGGCGGCGGGTTTTCGACATCACGGCCCGGCCAATTTTTCAGAGTGCCTGAGTTGCCGGATAGCGCATAATGGTGTATGGGGGGATGTACTTTCCCCGGGGGAGGCTGAAGATGTTTTCCGGCCTGGGACCGTCGTTTGCCATATCATGGATACGTTATCGATATATAAAGTTTTATGAAGGAGAGATGAAAAAGAATGCCGATCACCGAACTGTTGGCCCGTAATGCCAGACTTTATGCCGATGACACCAGCCTGATCGAGATCAATCCGGAAATCAAGGAGAAACGCGAAGTTACCTGGCGCGAATTCGAACTGGTGGAGGCCGGGCCGTCGTCACCCCACCGCCGGGAGATGACCTGGCGCCAGTTCGACGAGCAGGCCTCCCGCGTCGCCAACCTGCTGCTGGGCATGGGGATCACACAAGGTGACAAAATCGCCCTGCTGCTGATGAACTGCCTGGAGTGGCTGCCGATGTATTTCGGCATCCTCCGCGCCGGGGCGGTGGCGGTGCCGCTGAACTATCGCTACACCGCCGACGAGATCAAATACTGTCTCGATCTGTCCGAGGCCGTGCTGCTGGTTTTCGGCCCCGAATTCATCGGCCGGATCGAAGCGATCTGCGACCGGATGCCCCGGGTCAGGGAGCGGATCTTCGTCGGCGCCGACTGTCCCTCCTTCGCCGAAAGCTATGACCGGCTGGCGGCAGATTGTGCTCCCACCGCGCCGCGGATCGCCATCACCGACGACGACGAGGCGGCGCTGTACTTCTCCTCCGGAACCACCGGCTTTCCCAAGGCCATCCTCCATACCCACCGCAGCCTGACCTCGGCCTGCGTCACCGAGCAGCAGCATCACGGCCAGACCCGGGAGGACAACTTCCTCTGCATCCCGCCGCTGTACCATACCGGCGCCAAGATGCACTGGTTCGGCAGCCTGCTGGCGGGCAGCCGGGCGGTGCTGCTGCGCGGGGTCAAACCCCGGTGGATCCTGGAGACGGTTTCCGCCGAAAAGGTCACCATCGTCTGGCTGCTCGTCCCCTGGGCCCAGGACATTCTCGACGCGATCGAAAGCGGCGAGCTGAAGCTGGAGGACTATGCCCTCGACCAGTGGCGGCTGATGCATATCGGCGCCCAGCCGGTGCCCCCCAGCCTGATTCACCGCTGGAAGAAATATTTTCCCCACCACCTCTACGACACCAACTACGGCCTGACCGAGTCGAGCGGCCCCGGCTGTGTCCATCTCGGGGTCGAAAACGTCCACAAGGTCGGGGCGATCGGCACCACCGGCCACGGCTGGGAGGCGATGATCGCCGATGAGGCGGGCCGCCCGGTCCGGCCGGGCGAGGTCGGGGAACTGGTGGTCAAGGGGCCGGGGGTGATGAAGTGCTACTTCAACGATCCCAAGGCGACCGCCGCCGTGCTCAAGGACGGCTGGCTGTTGACCGGCGATATGGCGCGCATGGACGAGGACGGCTTCATCTATCTGGTCGATCGCAAGAAGGATGTGATCATCACCGGCGGCGAAAACATCTATCCGGTCCAGATCGAGAATTTTCTCCGCGAACATGAGGCGATCAAGGATGCGGCGGTGATCGGCATCCCCGACCACCGCCTCGGCGAGATTGCGGCGGCGGTGATCGAACTCAAGCCGGACCGCCGCTGCAGCGAAGAGGAGATCCTGGCGTTCTGCGCCTCGCTGCCGCGCTACAAACGGCCGCGCCGGATCATCTTCGATGCGGTGCCGCGCAATCCCACCGGCAAGATTGAAAAACCCAGACTTCGGGGAAAATACTGCGGCGGCGGAATCGCGGCGAGTCGATGAACGGAAAAGCCATGTTCAGCATCGGCTGTCACCTGTCCGTTTCCAAGGGCTTCATGGCCATGGGTCGCGATGCGCTGGCGATCGATGCCGACACCTTCCAGTTTTTCACCCGCAACCCGCGGGGCAGCAAGGCCAAGGACATCGATCCCGCCGATATCGCCGCCTTTCTTCAGTTTGCCGCCGACCATCACTTCGCGCCGCTGCTGGCGCATGCGCCCTACACCCTCAATCCCTGCTCGGCCGACCCGAAGACCCGGGAATTCGCACTGGCGACGATGCAGGACGACCTGGCGCGCCTCGAACTGCTGCCGGGCAACCTCTACAACTTCCACCCCGGCAGTCACGTCGGCCAGGGCGAGGCGGCCGGCATCGCCCTGATCACCGCCCAGCTCAACGCCGTGTTGACGCCGCAACAGACGACGACCGTCCTGCTCGAAACCATGGCCGGCAAGGGCAGCGAGGTCGGCCGCAGTTTTCAGGAACTGCGCCGGATTCTCGATGGGGTCGTCCTCCAGGACAAGATGGGGATCTGTCTCGACACCTGTCACGTCCATGATGCCGGGTACGACATTGTCGACGATCTCGACGGGGTGCTGACCGAGTTCGACGCGGTCATCGGCCTGGGGCGGCTGCGGGCGATTCATCTCAACGACAGCCTCAACCCGCGCGGCAGCCGCAAGGACCGCCACGCCCGGATCGGCCATGGCCACATCGGTGTCGAGGCGATTGCCCGGATCATCAACCATCCACGCCTGCGCCATCTCCCCTTTCTGTTGGAAACCCCCAACGAGCTGCCGGGCTACGCCGAAGAAATCGCGCTGCTGCGCCGCCTCTATCGGGACTGATGACCAAGGCCCCAGGATTCCGGCAAGTTCCGGAGCAATCGACGCAGGTTCTTGCAACCGCGTTCCGGCACTCGACAATTTTCCCTTGATATCTCCTGCTCGATAGCAGGAAAATAGACTGAAGGGCTGAACAGTCTGAATGTGCGAACCTCAGGCCGATTCCGGCCGGGCGGGTTCCCTTTGCATTCATGGTGGCGAGCTGCCGACTGCCGCACAATTCCACGCCAGGAGGAGGAAGTATGGATGATTCGGTATCGTATTCCAGGATAGAAAACGACATTCTCCCCAAGTTCAGAAAACAGATCAGTGAGGCTGAATCGACCGAGGATCTGAAGAATTTCTTCAGATACAGTGTTCAGGAATTGTTTCGTCAAATTTTTGCCGGGAAAATCGAGATCGGCCAGGAGGATGTCCGGTTGATGCCAGACAATCAGCCACCCTTTGCAATCAGCGACCAGATCCAGGCCGATGAGGCCTTCAGTTCGGTCTGGAATAACTCGGATCTTTCCAGCATCATCACCCGGTTGTCCGAAACGGCGACGCACCGCTACCTCCATCTGGCCAAGAATCTGAAGAAAACGGAGGCCAAAATCAGGATGTAGGAAGGGGAGGAGAGCGGACTGCTGTTCAACAGTGAAGGAGGAATGCCATGTATGAGATTCGCAAGATCATCGTTCCAGTCGATTTCCAACAGTATACCGATGAAATCGCCGAGTTCGCCACGGCGACGGCCAACAAACTGGCGGCCAAGGTCGTTTTCCTGCATGTTGTCGAGACCGTAATATTTTATTCGGATTTCGTGCCGGCGTATATGCCGGTGAAAGACGAGGAAACCATCGCCCATGCCGAGAGGAAGATGGCCGAACTGGTGGAGAAAAATTCAAAAACCTGGATGGGATGCTCCGGCAAGGTGAAGAGCGGCGATGTCGTTGACAGCATCGTCGATTATGCCAGGGAAGAGGGCGCCGATCTGATCATCATCGGGACCCACGGCGCCAAGGGACTCGAGAAGATCCTGCTGGGCAGTGTCGCCGAGCGCGTCGTCAAGCGGGCGGGATGTGCGGCCCTGCTCTACAAACCCCAGAAATAGCGGGAAGCGGCAAGCGCAGGTGCGGGTCAGAGCCCCAGGGGTTTGTTGCGGGCCTTGAAGGTCAGCCGGTGATAGGTCTTGGTCACCCCCTTCTCGACCAGGCTGCGCAGCCCGGCGAGCGGATTTTTCAGGCGCATGGTCGAGCGGTTGCGGATGACCCTGCCCGGGGTCGTGGCGGCGATCCTTTCTTCCTGGGCGCAGATCGTGCGGCTGACGATGGCGAACAGGTTCTGTTCTTCCAGCACCCGGCGCCGCGCCTCGATGATATGGGGCAATCGATCCCGGTACTCGTTGTTGGCGAGGTGGTGGCGGATGATGTCCCGGGTGCGCCGGTAATCGTTGATGTCGATCGGGATGAAGCTGTCCTTGGGAAAATAGGCGGCCGCATTGGGGGCGCCGTGATAGAACGGCAGGGTGTAGCCCAGAAAAGCATCGGGCAGTTTCTCCGTCAGGTGATGGCGGTAGACGTGATTCTCCACCGCGATATGGAACATGTAGGGATCGAGGGCCTCGGCCTTGTCGTTCATCGGCCTGACCCCATGGCCGAAGATCTCGAGTTCCGGCAACTCGTCCTTGAGCCGCCAGGTGAAGGCGACCCGGGTCGAATGAAGGGTGATGTTGCCGGTCCGCTCGGAACAGACGGTGGAGATGACCCTGGTCTTTGCCGGCGGCGGCGTCGCCGCCAACCGGTCCCAGGTGATGTAGCCGTTGCGGTCGAAGGGCATCCCGTAGTGCCAGATCAGGCCGGGATGATGAAAGACGACGTTCGGGTGCCGCATCGCCCACGGTTCCTGGAAGGTCAGGATAGTGCCGTACTGGCGCAGATAATCCCGGCCGAAGACGGTGATCGTCGACGGCTCGCCGGTGATCAGCAAGGTCCGTTCGCGGGGGCAGGCGAGCCTTTCCTCGGTGAACAGCGTCGGCCCGGGCGGCAGATCGTGATACACCACCAGCCAGTCGTACTCCCGGCAGTCGAGATCGAAATCGAAGGCGCACTCTGCCCACTGCGGCCGGGTGCCGGGAAACTGGCGGAGAAAGTAGTCGGCCGATCGTCCCCGGCCGAGGCCGCGGTGCATGAATTTCACCTTGAGCCGCGGTTCGGCCCAGTCCGGAACAGCGAGGTTCAATGGCGTTGACCTTGGTCGATGGTATGTGAATATCCCGTTGTCTTTTCCGCCTCGGGCGATCCCTTTTCCCGCTCGTCCATTCCGTCGGGAGAGGAGGTATACCATACGGCCAGCAGGATGCAGAGGGGGACTCCAAGCTCCGTGAACTCTTCCATCGTCCGCAGAACCAGCTTGGGATCGGCGGAGAACCAGGCGATGGGGGGTTCGAGAGGGGTGGCGAGGCTGTCCAGCCCTTTGCCGAGAAGGCCGTAGCCGAAGGCGGCGAGGAGCGCCAGGGCCGCTGGATGCCGCCGGCGCAGGGCGAGGGTGAAACGGCGAAAATTGCCGACGATATAGCGGATCGCGATGAAGATGATCATCACCATCAACACTGAAACAATGATCTTCTCACCTGCCGGTACCAGAGGACTGAGGTAGTATTTGGTCTTGAAGACCCCCATGATGGTAAAGCGGGCATGGAAATCCAGTTCCCGCAACCCCAGCAGCAACACCAGGAATCCGGCGGCGATGGGCTGACCGGAACCATCACGGCCCGCCCGGCAGAAGAGCCAGAAGGCGGCGCCCAGGAGGCCGATCGCCGACAGCATCTCCACCGGCCCATTTTCAACCACCATCAGCAAGGTCAGATCCGGCGGCAGGGCAATCACGCCGACGAACAGGACGATCAGCAGCAGGGCGACGACCCGCAGCCGCACGATCCCCTGCATCCCTTGTTTTTCCGCAGGTGGTGTGGGGTTGGCGGCAGGATGCTTCATTTGTTCTTCAGCTGATAAAACACACCCCGTTCCTGCCGTACCGATTCAATCGTCTCCGCTGTCTGCAACGCAGCAACAATCTTCTTTACGGCATGGGGCGACATCCCCAGCGTCAAGACCAGATCGTCGAGGGTGCAGGGCCTTCTCGAGATCATTTCCAGGAGAACCGATTCAGCCTCCTTCCGGCATGACGTTACATTTCCGGATGCGCCGCCGGCGGTGATGATTTCGACGTACTTGAGATCGAGTGACTGGACTATTGTCTCCAGTTCCGCCGGCGTCGCCCCTCTCAGTCCGGCCACTGTTCCGGGGCGGTCCAATGTGTTCAACTGTACGGAATCGGGTTGAATTTTCAATATCGCCTGGCGAATCGCCTGCAGCTCCGCATCGCTGTCGTTGTATCCCGGCAGGATAAAGACTTCCAACCAGATCTTGCCGCGATATTCCTGTCTGAAGGAGACCAGGCCTGCAATGTGTTGGTCGACGGTGATCGATCGATGGTGCCGGTTGATCCTGGCGAATACGGGCGCGGTCGCCGCATCGAGCGAGGGAAGGACGACATCCGTCGCCAGCAGGGCTTCCCGCACGTTTTTATCGTTCAGAAGGGTGCCGTTGGTAAGGACCGCCAGAGAAATATCCCGGATGTTGCGTCTGATGTACCCGACAATGTCGCCTATGCCGCTGTTCAGCGTCGGTTCGCCGGAGCCGGAAATGGTGATATAGTCGATTGCCGTCGTATTGGTAGCGAAAAAACGGCCCAGCTCCTCGATGATCGCCGCTGCCGGGATGTATTCTTTTCTCTCGCTGGTCAATGTCGTCGTTCTGCCGACTTCACAGTAGACGCAATCAAGCGTGCACACTTTTCGGGGCACGAGGTCGACGCCCAGCGACATCCCCAGTCGTCGCGATGGGACAGGGCCAAAGAGGTAGGTATACGCCATGTGTGAACTCCAATGGTCTGAAGAGCCGGCGGCGGCGCTTGCACATGATCGCCACGGCACGCGAAGGCGGCAGCCACATGCGCTGCTGTTCGTGTCCGGCAGGCGGCATCGATGGCTGCACATCCGCGAAAGAAGAACCGTCACCAAGACTGTACGATGTACAGGAAAAAACGGCCCATGGCAAGAGCCTGTCTTGAAAATGCAGCAACTCTGGGGGTGAGGATGCAGCATGGCAGAGGCGTCGGCTGTCTCTGCCGGCGGTCGAAGCGGTCAAACGAATTGTATCAATATGTTTCATAATGATACGTCTCGTGGAGAGGGCGATATGTTGCCATGATTGCTGCTTGCGGCTGCACCGGGGATACGGGTGGCAGTCGCGGCGATGGGCGGCGGTCGTGGGTTGGAGCAAAAATATTCTGACAATAAGGGGTTGTTTGACATAGACGTGAAGGCCTCGGAGAGGATGGGACGTGGATGGTCCCAGTTTGGCCGGGAAGGGAGACGGGGGATGATATATGGGACGTAGTGAAACTAAATGGAACTTCCGCCTTTGGCTTGGATGTGCGGGAAATGCCGGTATATGGCTTGTTGTGTTAAATATATAATAAACATATCATGTTATTCGATAAAGAATGATTTCGTGCGGGTGGCATGGCGATTGCTAGTCTTTGCCTTGTTTGGATTTGGTTCAATACGATTCTTCGCTGCGGTTGATGGTTTTTGGAGGTTGTCGGTAGAGAAACTTAAGTTTCATCAACGTGAAGGAGTAGTCATGATTTCCGCCCTGATCCTCATCTTTGTCCTGGCCTACGCCTGCATTGCCCTCGAGCACCCGATCAAGGTCAACAAGTCGGCATCGGCCCTGGTCGGCGCCGGTCTGCTGTGGACGGTCTATGCCCTGATGAGCGGCGACACCCACAAGGTCACCGAAAACCTCCATGAATCGCTGGCTGCAACCGCCCAGATCATCTTCTTCCTGATGGGGGCGATGACGATCGTCGAGGTCGTCGACGCCCACAACGGCTTCAACGTCATCACCTCGCGGATCAAGACCACCAGGATCACCTCGCTCCTCTGGCTGGTCGGGTTCGTGACCTTTTTCCTCAGCGCCGCCCTCGACAACCTGACGACGACGATCGTCATGGTGTCGCTGATGAAGAAACTGCTCGACCGTCACGAGGACCGGCTGTTCTTCGCCGGCGTCATCGTCATCGCCGCCAATGCCGGCGGGGCCTGGTCGCCGATCGGCGACGTGACGACGACGATGCTGTGGATCGGCGGCCAGATCACGACGACGGCGATCATCAAGGGCGTGTTTCTGGCCTCGCTGGCCTGTTTGATCGTGCCGCTGCTCCTGCTCACCTTCGTCCTCCGGGGCAAGGAGGTTATCGCCCCGAAAAGCGGCACCTGCGGCCATGGTGTCGAGACCTCGACCTTCGAGCAGAACCTGATGTTCTGCATGGGGGTCGGCGCCCTGATCAACGTCCCGATCTTCAAGACCATCACCCACCTGCCGCCGTTCATGGGGATCCTTTTCGGCCTCGGCGTCATCTGGCTGGTCGGCAACATCGTCCATCGCAACACCCATGAGGACAAGAGGAAGCATCTGCGACTGGTGGCGGCCCTGAGCCGCATCGACATGGCCAGCATCGTCTTCTTCATCGGCATCCTGCTGGCGGTCGCCACCCTCGAGCATACCCACATTCTCACCGCCCTGGCGAGCTGGCTCGACATGGCGGTCGGCCGTCAGGATATCATCGTCGCCCTGATCGGCATTCTCAGCGCCATCGTCGACAACGTGCCGCTGGTCGCCGCCTCGATGGGGATGTACGACATGGCGGTCTACCCGCAGGACAGCTTCCTGTGGGAGTTCATGGCCTACTGCGCCGGGACCGGCGGCTCGATGCTGATCATCGGCTCGGCGGCCGGTGTCGCGGCGATGGGGCTGGAGAAGATCCACTTCTTCTGGTACGCCCGCAAGATCGGGGCGTTGGCCGCCCTCGGCTATTTCTCCGGAATCATCGTGTACATTGTCCAGTACAAGCTGATGCACGGCTGATACCGGATAAGCAGATTGAAATAACATGTCATGGTGGAGCTTGCCGGCAACGGCGGGCTCGCCATGGCGGCGACGATAAACGAACCAAGAGAGGAGATGAGATGGTGGAAGAACTGAAGGCCAAGGTGCTGCTGGTGGACGATGAGGAGGATTTTCTCAAGACCCTGGCCGAGAGGCTGGAGAGCCGGGGATTGAACGTCACCACCGCCAGCAGTGGCGAGAGTGCGCTGGCCAGCGTCGAGGGGCAGGAGTATGACCTGATCGTCCTCGATCTGGCGATGCCGGGGATCGACGGGCTCGAGACCTTGAAGCGGATCAAGGCCAGACAGCCGGAGGCCGGGATCATCATGCTCTCCGGCCAGGGCTCGATCCGGACCAGTATCGAGGCGATGAAGCTGGGGGCCGAGGATTTCATCGAGAAGCCGGTCAACATCTCCGAGTTGCTGGACAAGATCAGCGAGGCCAAGGAAAAACACATGCTGGTGCTGGAGTCGAAGAGCATCAAGGAAATCGAGAAAATCATCCATTCCAAAGGCTGGTAACAGGATCAACCAGATATCCTGGCTTCCCTCTCCACGGACCGGGACCAGGGATCATTGCATATACCAACAAGGAGAAACATTGTGAGCACGGAAATTCAGACGGTACGTGACATCATGCTCCCCCTCTCCGGCTTTCCCTGCATGAAGGAAAGCGGGACGGTGCAGGAGGCGATCCGGCAGCTGCGGTCGTTCTGCCCGCTCGGCAGCGCCGGCCCCTGCGGATTCAGCGAGCTGATGGTTGTAGACGACCAGGGCGGCCTGATCGGCCGGGTCACCCAGCAGGGGATTCTGCGGGTCCTTTTTTCGACCCTGCTTGATCCTCTCGACATCAAGCAGTTTTCAGGAAAAACTATTGAATTCAGTGAGTTGACAACTCTGTTGAACGGGGTGCTGATCAACGAAGGGGTCAACCACCTCAATGCATCGCTGACGAAGGTCATCGAAACGGGGGTCCGGGTATTGCCGGCGTCCACCGACCTGATTCACGCGATGTCGGTCATGGTGATCAGTAGGGAAACGGTGCTGCCGGTCGAGGAGAACGGCAGGCTTGTCGGCGTGATCCAACTGGCGGAGGTCTTCGGGGCCCTCGGCGATCGGCTCATCGCAATGAATAGCAAATAGCAAAAGAGGATGGAGAATATGTCATCAACATACGTGGAGGCGGCGGAGGCCAAGGCCCCGTTCGACTGGAAAAGGGTGTTTTTCCTGTTTCTGGGGATCATTCTGTTTTTTGTCATCTACTATTCCCCGCCCTGGCCGGATGCCATCGACCCGATGGGCAAACACTTCACCCTGTCGGTGGAGGGCAAGGGCGCCCTGGCGGTCTTCGCCCTGGCCGCGACCTGGTGGATCTTCGAGGTGTTGCCGATCGGCGTCACCGGCATCGCCATCGGCGTGGCCCAGGCGATGTTTCTGATCCGCAAGCCGGAGGTGGCCTTCAAGGATTTCATGGATCCTTCGGTCCTCTTCATCTTCGGCTCGATCGTCATCGGTCTGGTGTTCACCAAGAGCGGGCTGACGAAGCGGATGGCCTACAAGATGCTGTCGATCGTCGGTGAAAAGACGAGCATGATCTATCTCGGCTGCTTCGTCATGACCGCGGCCCTGACCCACCTGATGGCCCATACGGCGGTGGCGGCGACGATGTTCCCGCTGCTGATGGCGATCAACGCCTTCTACTCCGACAGCGATCACCCGACGAAGTTCGGCAAGGGCCTGTTCATCGGCATGGCCTATGTCGCCGGCGCCGGCTCGATCATCACCCTGCTCGGCGCCGCCCGCGGCGCGGTGGCGATCGGCTTTTTCAAGGAGATGACCGGCAAGGAGATCAGCTTCTTCGAGCTGTCCTACTACATGGCGCCGATCGGCTGGCTGATGGTCTTCCTTCTCTGGGGCTTCATCATGCTGGTCTGCAAGCCGGAAAAAGCGGTTATCCCCGGACTCAAGGAGAAGGCGAAACGGATGTACACCGAACTGGGCGGCTGGAACCGCAGGGAGATCCTGACCCTGGTCATCACCTTGGCCGCGATCCTGCTGATCGCCCTGAAGAACTGGGTCCCGGCCCTGAAGACCGTCGACAAGACCGCGATCCTGCTGTCGTCGACCCTGCTGTTCTTCATCTTCAACATCCTCAAGGTCGAGGATCTCGAGGATATCCCCTGGAACATCATCCTCCTCTTCGGCGGGGCGATGTCGATCGGCTTCTGCCTGTGGCAGACCCATGCCGCCGAATGGCTGGCGGTCAACTGGCTGCAGCTGTTCAAGACCGCCCCGCCGGTCGTCTTCATCCTCGGCATGGCCTTCTTCGTCTGTATCATGACGAACTTCATCATGAACGTCGCCGCGATCGCCATCTCACTGCCGGTGGCCCTGGTCGTTGCCCCCTACCTCGGGGTGGCCGGCGAGGTCATTTTCTTCTCCGCCCTGGTGACCGCCGGCATGCCGTTCCTCCTGCTGATCGGGGCGGCGCCGAACGCCATCGCCTACAACTCGAAGCAGTTTACCACCGGCGAGTTCTTCAAGTTCGGTATCGCCGCCAGTATCCTGCTGATGGTCGTGGTCTACCTGGCCGTGGCGGTAATCTGGCCGATCATGGGGATGCCGGTGTTCCTGAAGTAGCCTGTATGGCCGATCGGGAAGGGGCGCCGGCTCTCATCCGCCCCTTCCCGTATTCCCCGTCTGTGTCATGTCGCCGGTATAAAGTTCATTGCAACAGTAGAGAGGGACATCTTGGTTAGGATCAAAAAATTGAAGGTGTTGATCGTCGACAACGAGATGGAGTTCGCCTCGACCCTGGCGGAACGTCTCCGCCTGCGCAAGATCGAGACTGAGACCGCCTTTTCCGGCCAGGAAGGTCTGGCGGCTGTTTCCGTCTTTCATCCCGATGTCATGATCCTCGATCTCCGCATGCCCGATATGGGGGGGCTGGATGTGCTGGCCCAGGTCAAGGTCCTTGATCCGGCCATCGAAGTGATCCTGCTGACCGGGCACGGCAGCTTCGAGGACGGCATCTCCGGCATGGAACTGGGGGCCTTCGATTACCTCGTCAAACCAATCGATCTGGTCCTGCTGATGGAAAAGATCGCCGAGGCCTACCAGAAAAAATCACTACGGAAATAACACGACGCCGTTGTCCCGGCGGTCCCGGGCAACTCCTTCTTTAGTCCTGGTCCTGCTTTATCATCCAATCCGTCAGAAGAATCTCCTGCCGACCGCATTGCCGCTTCAATCGGCAGGAGCCAGGTTCCAGCCGGCGACAGTCCGAAATGTTTGCCGGATGACATCCTCGCCTGCCGCCGATCGATGGCAGGCGGTGTCGTTTTCCCCGTTCGGCCGGGATGCGGTTGCACCTGGCCGGCATGGAGAGAACAGTAGAGCCGACCTCAAAAAGATGATACAGTCGAAGTTCATTGAGAGGCTGCAACCTACGGCTCGCTGAGTCGATATCGGGGCGGCGCCTTTGTCGAACAATGATCGACGGTATTTGCCACCTTTTCGAGAAGCGGATGAGCTATGACACTGTCGCCGGGAATCCTCAACATCCTCATCGTTGATGATGAGATCAATATCCGTAAGACGCTTGCCTACTGTCTGGAGACGGAAGGGCACTCCGTTGTCGCCGTCGCCGATTCCCAGGGAGCGCTGAGGGAGGCGAAACAGCGGTCTTTCGATATCGCCTTTATCGATCTCCGGCTGGAGGGAGAGGATGGGATGGATCTCATCCCCCCATTGCTGGTCGAGTCGCCGTGGCTGAAGATCGTTGTCATCACCGCCAATGCGACGATCGAGACCGCCGTCGAGGCGATGCGGCGGGGGGCAGCCGATTATATCGAAAAACCGTTCACCAGCGCCCAGGTGCGCCTGCTGATTCGGACCCTCGGGCACATTCGCGATCTGGAAAACGAGATCACGGTCCTGAGGGAAGACCGGCGGCGGTTTGCGCCCGAGGTCCTGCTGCAGAGCCGGAATCCGCAGATGCTGAAGATCATCGACATGCTGTACAAGGCCGCGGCCTCCGAGGCCATGATCCTGCTGCGCGGTGAGAGCGGCACCGGCAAATCGGTGTTCGCCAGGACCATCCACGGCTGGAGCCGGCGGGCGAAAAAGCCGATGATGATCGTCTCCTGTCCTGCCGTACCCTCGGAACTGCTCGAGAGTGAGCTGTTCGGTCATGCCAAGGGGGCCTTCACCGGGGCGGTGAAGGAAAATCCAGGTCGTATCGCCGCCTGTGAGGGCGGAACGCTGTTTCTGGACGAGATCGGCGACATGGCGCTGCCGATCCAGGCCAAACTGCTCCGCTTCATCCAGGACAAGGAATACGAGCGCCTGGGGGAGACGCTGTCGCGCAAGGCAAACGTCCGCATCATCACCGCCACCAATGTCAACCTTGAACAGCGGGTTGCCGAAGGGCGGTTTCGGGAGGATCTTTTCTACCGGATCAATGTCATCAGCGTCAACGTCCTGCCGCTGCGCGAACGGCGCGACGATATCATGCCCATCGCCCGGGATTTCTGCAAGTTCTTCAGCCTCGCCAACCATAAGAATATCGAAGGATTTGATGAGAGGGCCGAGCGGGCGCTGCTGGAGTATTCCTGGCCCGGCAATGTCCGGGAATTGCGCAACGCCATCGAGCGGGCGGTGATCCTCGGCAGCGGCGACCGGATAACGGAGGATGATCTGCCGGAAAGCATCGTCCCCGCGATCGCCTTCCCGGGAATCGGAGATGCGGTGCCGTTGGCGACGATCGAAGAATTGCATATCAGAAAGATCCTCAAAAAGTCTCCTTCCATCCAGGAAGCGGCCGGCACCCTCGGCATTGACCAGGCCACCCTGTGGCGACGCAGGAAGGCCTACGGCATCTGAGCTCATTCCCTTCATCTTGCAAATTGCAAGATTCCCTGTTCCCCGACCTTTCAAACTGCACGACGCAACGCCACTATGGCGTATATTCATCCGTAAATTCAACGACATAAATTTTGGCACGCCATTTGCGTGGAGAGTGGTGTCAGAACGCTGCCAGCCGTGGCTGAGCAAAGGGCCATCCAATGAACTTGAAGAAAAAGATCCTGATCGGCTATGGAGTCGCCTTTTCACTGATGGGACTTGTCGTGACCTGGGCGATTATCAATCTCTGGTCTCTTGGCAAAACCACCGATGCGATCCTGCGTGATTATTACCGCAGCATCCTGGCGGTGGAGAATATGCTCGACGCCCTCGGGCGGCAGGACAGCGGCGTTCTGCTGATGGTCATGGGGGATACCCGTAAAGGTGTTTCACAGTATCGTGAAAATGAGGCCATTTTTCTTGAATGGCTGGGGCGGTCGAAGGACAGTATCGCCGTCAAGGGCGAACTGGAGGCCGTCCAGGCCATTCAGGCGAACTATGGGGAGTACCGTCGCCGCTCCCAGCTGTTGACCGATATGCCGGACCCTGAGCGGGCTTCTCTCCCGGAGACGCTCAAAATATACCGGGAGTCGATCCTGCCGGTGTTCAGCCAGGTGAAGGCCACCTGTATCGAACTGCGGACGATCAACGAGAAGACGATGTATGCCGTCAGCGAAAAAGCGCGACGGGTGGCGAAGCAGACCATCTGGTCGACGATCATGGTCGCCTCGATCGCCTCGGTCCTGGCCCTGTTCTTCAGCCTGGTCTTCGCCGAACGGCTGGTGCTGCCGCTGCGGCGGTTTGTCGAGGCGGTCAGGAAAATTTCCGCCGGAGAGTTCTCCGTTGAGCTTTCGGTCGAAACCAGAGACGAACTGGGCGAACTGGCCCTGGAATTCAATCGGATGACAACCGAACTGCGGCGATACCATATGATGAACGTCGATCGTATCGTCGCCGAAAAGAACAAGGCCGATGCCATCCTGGCCAGTATCGAAGACGGTCTCGTGGTGTTCGATACCGATCAGCGGGTGACCGGCATCAACCCCGCCGGGCGCCGTATCCTCCGCGTCGAGCCCCAGGGGCAGGATCTTTTGTATTGCGAGCAGATTCTGCCGGTTCGCACTGTCTGCGAGGTCGTCGCGGCGACGATCAGCTCCGGCAGTCAGCCGGAAATTGCCGATGACCGGCGGATCATCACCCTGAGCTGCGGGGCGGAGACCCGGCATTTTCTGTTTTCGGCGACGGCCATCGGACAGAAGGATCAGAAACTTACCGGAGTGGTCCTGCTACTCAAGGATATCACACAGTTACGGGAATTCGAACGGCTGAAGAGCGAGTTTGTGATGGCCGCATCGCATGAACTGCGGACCCCGCTCACCAGCCTGGGGATGAGCATCGATCTCCTCATCGAGCATGCCTCCCGCTACCTTCCCGAACGGGAGAAGGAGCTGCTCCAGGCGGCCCATGACGAGGTGTATCGCATGAAGGCCATGGTTCATGATCTTCTCGATCTGTCGAAGATCGAGGCCGGCAGGATCGATCTCGAATTCGAAAGTGTCCCGGTCGCGCTGTTGTTCGACAACGCCCGGGAAATTTTCAGGGGACAGATCAACATGAAGCAGATACGGCTGCAGATTGCCGATGTCGGGCATCTTCCCCAGGTCCGGGCCGATACCAACAAGATTGTCTGGGTGCTGTCGAACCTTGTTTCCAACGCCCTCCGTTATGTCGAGGAAGGGGGATACATCCGGCTCGCGGCAGAGATGATCGGCGATTTCATCCACCTTTCCGTCGAAGACAATGGGGTTGGGATTCCAGCTGAGTACCAGTCCCGGATCTTCCAGAAATTCGTGCGGGTCGACAAACAGGAGAGCGGCAGAACCGGGTTGGGACTGGCGATCTGCCGGGAGATTGTCCGCGCCCATGGGGGAACGATCTGGGTCAAATCCGATCCGGGGCAAGGCAGTGTCTTCACCTTCACCGTACCAATCGCCGACCCGGGTGGGGTGAAACGGAAATCTGCCTGATTCGCAGGCCGCTTTTCTGCTGCACTACCGGACAAAGAGCCGAGTTGTAGGAAGAGATTTCAATATACAGGTAAACGTTTAATAAAAAAGGAGTAGTCATGATTTCCGCCCTGATCCTCATCTTTGTTCTGGCTTACGCCTGCATTGCCCTCGAGCACCCGATCAAGGTCAACAAATCGGCCTCGGCGCTGATCGGCGCCGGTCTATTGTGGACGGTCTATGCCCTGATGAGCGGCGACACCCACAAGGTCACCGAAAACCTCCATGAATCGCTGGCTGCAACCGCCCAGATCATCTTCTTCCTGATGGGGGCGATGACGATCGTCGAGGTCGTCGACGCCCACAACGGTTTCCAGGTCATCACCTCGCGGATCAAGACCACCAGGATCACCTCGCTCCTCTGGCTGGTCGGGTTCGTGACCTTCTTCCTCAGTGCGACCCTCGACAACCTGACGACGACGATCGTCATGGTGTCTCTGATGAAGAAACTGCTCGACCGTCACGAGGACCGGCTGTTCTTCGCCGGCGTCATCGTCATCGCCGCCAATGCCGGCGGGGCCTGGTCGCCGATCGGCGACGTGACGACGACGATGCTGTGGATCGGCGGCCAGATCACGACGACGGCGATCATCAAGGGCGTGTTCCTGGCCTCGCTGGCCTGCCTGATCGTGCCCCTGATTTTCCTGACCTTCACTCTGCGCGGCAAAGAAGTCGTCGCCCCGAAAAGCGGCACCTGCGGCCATGGCGTCGAGACCACCAGTTTCGAGCAGAACCTGATGTTCTGCATGGGGGTCGGCGCCCTGATCAACGTCCCGATCTTCAAGACCATCACCCACCTGCCGCCGTTCATGGGGATCCTCTTCGGCCTCGGCGTCATCTGGCTGGTCGGCAACATCGTCCATCGCAACACCCATGAGGATAAAAGACGGCACCTGCGGCTGGTTTCGGCCCTGAGCCGCATCGACATGGCCAGCATCGTCTTCTTCATCGGCATCCTGCTGGCGGTCGCCGTCCTCGAGCATACCCACATTCTCACTGCCCTGGCGAGCTGGCTCGACATGGCGGTCGGCCGTCAGGATATCATCGTCACCCTGATCGGCATTCTCAGCGCCATCGTCGACAACGTGCCGCTGGTCGCCGCCTCGATGGGGATGTACGACATGGCGGTCTACCCGCAGGACAGCTTCCTCTGGGAGTTCATGGCCTACTGCGCCGGGACCGGCGGCTCGATGCTGATCATCGGCTCGGCGGCCGGTGTCGCGGCGATGGGGCTGGAGAAGATCCACTTCTTCTGGTACGCCCGCAAGATCGGGGCGTTGGCCGCCCTCGGCTATTTCTCCGGAATCATCGTGTACATTGTCCAGTACAAGTTGATGCACGGCTGAGATCGGATTGACGGAATGGCATACTATGTCATGGCGAGTCCGGCGGAGTATTGCGGGCTTGGTCATGGCAGCGAGAATAATTGAATCAAGAGAGGAGCTGAGATGGCGGAAGAATTGAAGGCCAGGGTGCTGCTGGTGGACGACGAGGAGGATTTTCTCACGATGTTGGCCGAGAGACTGGAGAGCCGGGGATTGAACGTCACCACCGCCACCAGTGGCGAGAGTGCGCTGGCCAGCGTCGAGGGGCAGGAGTATGACCTGATCGTCCTCGATCTGGCGATGCCGGGGTTTGATGGCATAGAGACCCTGAAACGGATCAAGGCCAGACAGCCGGAGGCCGAGATCATCATGCTCTCCGGCCAGGGCTCGATCCGGACCAGTATCGAGGCGATGAAACTGGGGGCCTGCGATTTCCTGCAGAAGCCGGTGGATATCAATGAACTGATGGGCAAGATCGGCGAGGCCAAGGAAAAACGGATGCTGATGCTGGAAACGAAGAGCATCGCCGAGATCGAGAAGATCCTCCATACAAAGGGTTGGTAGAAAGCACGTAGAGATTCCGGTCCTGGTGGCCAGCGGATCAAGAGATAGAGCAACAAATTCATAGAAGGAGAAACATTGTGAGCACGGAAATTCAGACGGTGCGTGACATCATGCTCCCCCTCTCCGGCTTTCCCTGCATGAAGGAAAGCGGGACGGTGCAGGAGGCGATCCGGCAGCTGCGGTCGTTCTGCCCGCTCGGCAGCACCGGCCCCTGCGGATTCAGCGAGCTGATGGTTGTAGACGACCAGGGCGGCCTGATCGGCCGGGTCACCCAGCAGGGGATTCTGCGGGTCCTCTTTTCGACCCTGCTCGACCCGATCGATATCAAACCTTTCGAGGGCAGGACGGCCGAGTACAGTGATCTCACGACTCTGCTGAACGGGGTGCTGATCAATGAAGGGGTCAACCACCTCAATGCATCGCTGACGAAGGTCATCGAAACGAGGATCCGGGTATTGCCGGCGTCCACCGACCTGATTCACGCGATGTCGGTCATGGTGATCAGCAGGGAAACGGTGCTGCCGGTCGAGGAGAACGGCAGGCTTGTCGGCGTGATCCAACTGGCGGAGGTCTTCGGGGCCCTCGGCGATCGGCTCATCGCAATGAACAGCAAATAGCAAAAGAGGATGGAGAATATGTCATCAACATACGTGGAGGCGGCGGAGGCCAAGGCCCCGTTCGACTGGAAAAGGGTGTTCTTTCTGGTCCTGGGAGTCGTGCTGTTCGGTATCATCTACTATTCCCCGCCCTGGCCGGATGCGATCGACCCGATGGGCAAACACTTCACCCTGTCGGCCGAGGGCAAGGGGGCCCTGGCGGTCTTCGCCCTGGCCGCGACCTGGTGGATCTTCGAGGTATTGCCGATCGGCGTCACCGGCATCGCCATCGGCGTGGCCCAGGCGATGTTTCTGATCCGCAAGCCGGAGGTGGCCTTCAAGGATTTCATGGATCCTTCGGTCCTCTTCATCTTCGGTTCGATCGTCATCGGTCTGGTGTTCACCAAGAGCGGGCTGACGAAGCGGATGGCCTACAAGATGCTGGCGATCGTCGGTGAAAAGACGAGCATGATCTATCTCGGCTGCTTCGTCATGACCGCGGCCCTGACCCACCTGATGGCCCATACGGCGGTGGCGGCGACGATGTTCCCGCTGCTGATGGCGATCAACGCTTTCTACTCCGACAGCGATCACCCGACGAAGTTCGGCAAGGGCCTGTTCATCGGCATGGCCTATGTCGCCGGCGCCGGCTCGATCATCACCCTGCTCGGCGCCGCCCGCGGCGCGGTGGCGATCGGCTTCTTCAAGGAGATGACCGGCAAGGAGATCAGCTTCTTCGAGCTGTCCTACTACATGGCGCCAGTCGGCTGGCTGATGGTCTTCCTGATCTGGGGCTTCATCATGCTGGTCTGCAAGCCGGAAAAAGCGGTTATCCCGGGACTCAAGGAGAAGGCGAAACGGATGTACACCGAACTGGGCGGCTGGAACCGCAGGGAGATCCTGACCCTGGTCATCACTTTGTCGGTCATCCTGCTGATCGCCCTGAAGAACTGGGTCCCGGCCCTGAAGACCGTCGACAAGACCGCGATCCTGCTGTCGTCGACCCTGCTGTTCTTCATCTTCAACATCCTCAAGGTCGAGGATCTCGAGGATATCCCCTGGAACATCATCCTCCTCTTCGGCGGGGCGATGTCGATCGGCTTCTGCCTGTGGCAGACCCATGCCGCCGAATGGATGGCGGTCAACTGGCTGCAGCTGTTCAAGACCGCCCCGGCGGTCGTCTTCATCCTCGGCATGGCCTTCTTCGTCATGATCATGACGAACTTCATCATGAACGTCGCCGCGATCGCCATCTCGCTGCCGGTGGCCCTGGTCATCGCCCCCTATCTCGGGGTGGCCGGCGAGGTCATTTTCTTCTCCGCCCTGATGACCGCCGGTATGCCCTTTATCCTGCTGATCGGGGCGGCGCCGAACGCCATCGCCTACAACTCGAAGCAGTTTACCACCGGCGAGTTCTTCAAGTTCGGTATCGCCGCCAGCATCCTGCTGATGGTCGTCGTCTACCTGGCCGTGGCCTTTATCTGGCCGCTGATGGGGATGGAAGTGTTTCTGAAATAGTCGGTATCGTTGCCCGGGAAGGGGTCAGGCTCTCACCCGCCCCTTCCCGGTTTCCCCACTGCTCCCCTGTCGCCGTATTGAGCCTGTTGCACCAGTCGAAAAAACATCCCGGTTAGGATCCACACAATGAAAGTCCTGGTCGTCGACAACGAAGAAGGGTTTGCCTCGAGCCTGGCGGGTCACCTGCAGGGAAGAAAGATCTCGGCCGAAAGTGTCTATTCCGGCAGCCAGGCCTTGTCTGCCGTGCAGCACTTCAAGCCCGACGTCATGATCCTCGACCTGCAGATGCCGGATATGAGCGGCCTCGAAGTGCTGGCCCGGGTCAAGGACAGCGATCCGGCGATCGAGGTCATTCTCCTGACCGGCAACGCCTCGTTCGATGCCGGCATCGCCTGTATGCAGCTTGGCGCCTTCGACTACATCTTCAAACCGGTGGACCTGGACGAGCTGATAGCGCTGATCGGCGACGCGTATCAGAAAAAAATGAGGGAAAAATAAGGTGCCATCTTCGCTCTTCGACCCAACGGTCGGCCGGGCCGGTTCCGGCTTTTCCTTCTTCCTTTTCCGTCTTTAACCTTGCACCTCCCGTCTTTCTCTGATTTGCTAGCGAAGAACCCGGCAGTCCGGCTGATGGTGGAGTGACCATCGTCAGCGCGCTGTTGCCCGATATTTCAGCTCCCTGTTGCTCGCTATGATGAAAAAAACCTATGCCGTACCGGGAGAGGTCGCGCTCGACGACCTGCTGGCGGGTTTTCCCCATGCCTCGGCGGTCCTCGACGAGGGCTTCAAGATCGTCACCCTCAACCGCCTGTTCGAGGCCCTGACCGGCTACGGCCACGATATCGCGGTCGGCGTCTATGCCGATTTCATCCTCCGCAGCAATATGGGCAACAGCCGTGGCCAGATCTTCCAGCGGGTTGTCGAGACCGGCGAAACGGCGACGATCGACGGCGATATCATCAATCGCAGCCGCAAGCGGATTCCGGTGCGGTTTACCGTGTCGCCGCTGCATACGCGAAGAGGCACCCATGCCCGGGGAGTGCTGCTGGTCGCCGAGGATATTTCCGCCCTGCGCGCCACCGGCCAGACCACCCTCTATCGGGACTGGAGCACCGATATCATCGGCCACAGCCCGAAGATGCAGGCGGTGTTCGAGATCATGCCGCTGATGGCCCGGACCGATGCCTCGATCCTGATCACCGGCGAGACCGGTACCGGCAAGGACAAGATCGCCGAGACCATCCACCGCAATTCACCACGGGGCAAGTTCCAGTTCATCAAGATCAACTGCGGGGCCCTGCCCCCGGAACTGCTCGAATCGGAACTGTTCGGCCACGTCAAGGGGGCCTTTACCGGGGCGGTCCGCGACAAGCTCGGCATGTTCAAACTCGCCGACCGCGGCACGATCTTCCTGACCGAGATCGGCGACATGCCGCTGCCGCTGCAGGTCAAGCTGCTGTCGGTCCTCGATGACCGGGCCTTCTACCCGGTCGGCGGCGAGCGCAAGGAAAAGGTCGATGTCCGGGTCATCGCCGCCACCCACCGCTCCCTTCGGGAACAGGTGGAGTGCGGGGCCTTCCGCGAGGACCTGTTCTACCGTCTCAATGTCCTGCAGATCCACCTGCCGCCGCTGCGTGAGCGGGAGGGCGACATCCGCTTTCTCCTCGATTACTTTCTCAAGGACTATGCGACCCGTCTCGGCAAGGAGGTCCAGTCCTTCTCCGAGACGGCCCTCGATCTCCTGCTCAATTATCATTATCCCGGGAATATCCGGGAATTGCGGAATATCGTCGAGTATTGCGCCAACGTCTGTCGCGAAACGAAAATTGAAAAGGATGATCTGCCGCGCTATCTCTTTGAACAGGGTCGGGAAAACCAGGCCGCGGCTTTACCGCTGGCGCCGGCAGGAAAGGAGGAGCGGGCCGAAACCCGGACTGGAACTGCCTCGGAGACGAAGGCCGGCGGCGACAACTGGCCGGCGGTCGAACGGGAGATGATCCTCCAGGCCTTGAAGACGACACGGGGCAACCGGACCAGGGCCGCCGAACTGCTGGGCTGGGGGCGGACGACCCTGTGGCGCAAGATTGTCCAGTACGGTCTGGGCTAAACGGCCGGATACTGCGGAGCGCAACCATGAAGATCCTCATCACCGCCCAGGGCGATTTTGTCGCCCCACGCTTCGACCTGACCGCCGAGGTCGTCATCGCCACCGTCGACAGAGGGATGCTGGCCGGCAAGCCGCGCACGATCATCATGGATCGGCCGTCGCCGGAGGACCTCAGCAACCTGATCATGGAAGAGGGTATTTCGACCGTGATCTGCGGCGGCATCGAGGACCGCCAGTACCAGTTCCTGACCTGGAAGAAGATCCGGGTCATCGATTTCGTCATCGGCGACTATGAATCGGTCCTCAACCAGTTCCTGGCCGGCGACCTCCATCCCGGCGACATGCTGCCGCTGACGCGGGGCGATCTCAGTCTGTAACGGGCCGTCGGCCCCGCCCGGCCGGCGATTAGCCGGCCCGGAACGATTTGAGATCGATGGCCAGCCGGTTGATCTTGTCATAGAAGCTCTTGCGTGAGATGGCGAGCTGGCTGCAGGTCTTCATGACCTGGCCGCCGTTTTTCCGCAGCGACGCTTCGATGTAGTCCTTCTCCCTCCTGTCCATGTAGATTTTGAGCGGCAGATCATTCTCTGGTTCCGCTGCCGACTCTTTCTTTCCCCGCTCTTTTGTCTCATTGGGCTCGATCGAGCCGAGAATGCACAGCCGGCGCACGTGGTTGCGCAGTTCACGGACGTTGCCGGGCCAGGGATTGTCGCAGATCCTGCGGATGGTCGCCGCCGAAAACGGCGGCGGCGCCTGCATCTTGCCGTAGCTGTACTCCTGACGGAAGAACTCGACCAGCAGCGGGATGTCTTCCTTGCGTTCGCGAAGCGGCTGGATCCGGACCGGCAGGACGCTGAGCCGGAAGTACAGGTCCTGGCGGAAGGTCTCCCTGGCGATTTCCTGCTCCAGATCCTTGTTGGTGGCGGCGATGATCCTCGCCCCCACCGGGATCGGGGTGTTGGAACCGAGGGGGGTGATGGTCTTCTCCTCGAGGACCCGCAATAGCTTGGATTGCAGTGCGACCGGCAGGCTGCAGATCTCGTCGAGAAACAGGGTCCCCTCGTCGGCATATTCGAACTTGCCGATCTTGCGCTGGATGGCCCCGGTGAAGGCCCCCTTGAGATGGCCGAAAAATTCCGATTCCATCATCTCGGCCGGCATCGCCCCCATGTTGACGGCGACGAAGGGGTGGCCGGCGCGGCTGCCTGTCTCGTGGATGGCGCGGGCCACCAGTTCCTTGCCGGTTCCGGTCTCGCCGTAGATCATCACCGGATCGCTCTCGGCGGCGACCGCCTTGATGATGTCGTAGAGCCGGTGCATCGCCGGGTGGTTGCCGATCAGGCCGTAGAAGCGGGTCAGGTCCTGGCGCTGCTCGGCGAGGCTGAGGCTGAGCCGGCGGTTCTCGAGGACGAGCCGGCGTTTCTCCATCGCCCTGACAAGGCAGGCGAGGAGGACATCCTCGTCGACCGGTTTCTGGAGGAAATCGTAGGCCCCGCCCTGGATGGCGGTCACCGCGAGGGCGATGTCGCCGTGGCCGGTGATCATGATCACCGGCAGTTCCCGGTCGACCGCCTTGACGTGGTTGAGGAACTGCAACCCGTCCATGACCGGCATCTTGATGTCGGTGACGACGGCGGCGTATTCCTTTTTGTCGAGCTGTTCCAGCGCCTCGATCGGCGAGGCGAAGGTATCGACCGCATACCCGTTCAGAGCCAGGGTCTGGTCGATGGCCATCAGCAGATAGCGGTCGTCGTCGACCACCATGATCCGTTGCTCGGCGGGACGGTTTTCCTGATGGGTGGGCATGGGGTATCCTTCCTTGCGGGCGGGTTATGCGGCGATGTTGTCGCCTTGGTGGGCGGGGAGAAAGACGGTGAAGCTGGTTCCCGCATTGGGGGCGCTGTCGACCCTGATATAGCCGTTGAAGCCGCGGACGATCCGGTCGACGATCGACAGGCCGAGGCCCATCCCGGAACCGGCGGCGCGGGTGGTGAAGAAGGGATCGAAGATCTTCTCCTGGATCTCGCGGGGGATCCCCTCGCCGTTGTCGCGGACGGTGATCCGGGCATACGGTTCTTCCTTGAGGGTCGCCGGATTGATCGATTCCTGTATGCCGGTGCTGATGGCCAGACGCGGCTGCGAGGTCTTGCCCAGCGACAGGATGGCGTTCTGGATCAGGTTGAAGAAAACCTGCTCGAGTTTGACCTCCTGTCCCATGACCTCGATGGTATGCCGGGTGTCGAGGTCGAGATCGAGGCCGATGTCGGAGAGGGTCAGCTGCGATTCGAAAAACTGGAGGATATCGAGCAGAATCGAGTTGATGTTGACCGGCACCATGGTGTCGCGGGCCTTGGTGGCGAAGCTCTTCAGGCTGTTGATGATGCTCGAGGCCTTGTTGACTCGATCGATGATGATGCTGAGGTTCTCCTCGATCATCTTCTGATGATGCAGCGGCGTCTGCATCGCCTTCAGGCAGTTGCGGGACAGCAGCAGGATCGCATTCAGCGGCTGGCTCAGTTCGTGGCCGATCCCGGCGGCCATCTCGCCGAGGCTGGCCAGACGGGCGGAGTGGGTCAGCTGGTCCTGAACCTCGCGCATCCTGGTCATCATCTTGTAGAAGTCGCTCTTGTCCGAGGCGATGAACATGTGCAGGACCCGTCCGGACTCGGTGACATACGTCGAGCCCTTGAGGGTCACCGGGATCTCCCGCCCGTTTTCCGCCTGGAGAAAAATCTCCGTGATGTTGCATTCCCCCGCGGCAATGGCGTCGACGACCATATCGTAATGTTCGCGCCCGACCAGCTGCTCCAGATGCAGAGGGTGGTTCCAGTCCGGGGTGTAGCCGAGGCAGCTGTTGAACTCCTTGTTGCTCTGGACCACGTAGAAATCCTTGTCCAGCAGAAAGAAGATTTCCGACAGGCTGGTGAGGATCTTGTTGGTGAATTCCTTGCCGGCCTGGAGCTCCTCGTGCTTTTTCAGCACCCGGATGACCAGGTCTTTCTTCTGTTTTTCGAGAAGTTTCACCAGGCCATTGCCGGTTTCGTCACGGTTGTTGCCGGTTTCGTCACGGTTGTGTTCCGGGGTATCCACGATTCCTCCCTGTCACCTTATCTACACGACAGCCGGCCTGCTCCCGGAATCTGTCACATTTTCTATACATAACCTGTTTTGATCGTAATTACAAGATCATAGATTGACAACAGACCTTTTCCGTGACACTCCGGGGTGACAGCGGCGGATGGGTCTCCGGTTGACGCGAGGAGCGGAAAATCTCCGATTTCAATGTTAATGATTTGAAATAACAGGATATCAATAAATTTGCGGGTGAGTTGTTCATGTTGGCCTCGATGTTGCTCATACAGGGTAGAGGAAATGGTTGGTCGCCTGATCTCAGGAGGAAGACAGGACAGACGGCAGCGGACGGGACTGAATCGAAAGGTGGCCGGGACGATGACGGAGAGCGGGGGAAAAGAACAGGGGCCGGCGTTGAAGATCGAGCAGGTGGCGATCCTCTGCGGCGTCTCGGTTTCCCGCGTCGGCAACTGGATCGAGAAAAACGGCCTGAAAGTCGTCGATCACAGCGAAAACAGGAAAGTACGGCAGGAGGATCTGGTGGAATTTCTACTGCACTACAATATGCCGATTCCCAAAGGAATACTTCCGGTCAACGCCAGAAAGATGCTGCTGATCTATTCGGAGGGGCGGGGCCGCGGTGCAATCTACAGTTTTCTCAAAACCCTGTCCGAGAAGATGGGCAGCAAATTCCGCAACATCACCGATTCCGTCACCTACGGCAAGAGCGCCGAATACAAGATCCTCAATTTTGTCCCCGATCTCGTGCTGGTCGATGCGGTCCACGCCGATGACGAGGCCCTGGGGGTAGTCCGCTTTGTCCGCAGTATCGGCGGCATGCGCAGCGTCGTCCTGGTGCGGCGCAACATGGCGGTGGCGAGAAGGGCGGAGTTGCTGAGGAGCGGGGCGCATGCGGTGATCGAGCGCAATACGGGATGGAAGGAAATGCTCCGCTGTCTCGAACGGGTTTTGAACTCCCTCGGGGATACCTCCAAATAGGCAGGCCGGCCATGGAACAGAAAAATTACTATTCGGCTGTCAAGGTGCGTCTGACCGCGATCTTCTGTCTGCTGATCACCGTGCCGATGGTGATTCTCGCTCTCTTTACGATCAGCAATCTCAAGGATTCGGCGGTCAAAAAAATAGAGCTGTCCCTCGGCCGGCTTGTCGATCACAAGAACGAGGTGATCTCGCTGTTCCTGAAAGAGAAGGCAGACCTGTTGGCGATGATGGTCGGGATGTACCCGATCGAGTATCTCGGCCACCAGGAAAATCTCAACAACCTGTTCAGGTCCCTGAATCAGGAGGGAAGCATCGTCGATCTCCATGTCATTAATTCCGCCGGCAACCAGTTGGCCTATGTCGGACCGTATGCGAGCAGCATCACCGGCAAGAGCTACCACGACGCCCAATGGTTTCAGGAGGTCCTGATCAAGGGCAGCCACGTCAGCGACATCTTTCTCGGTTTCCGCAATGTGCCGCACTTTGTCGTTGCCGTCACCGATCCGCTGAAGACCTATGTGCTGCGGGCGACGATCAACTCCGAGGCCTTCAACAACCTGCTGCTCAGTTCGCTGATCGGGCCGAACGGCGACTCGTTCATCGTCAACCGCGACGGAGAGCTGCAGACCCCGAGCCGCCAGGGCGTGAAGGAACTGAGCGCCGAAGACCGGGGGTATCTCGAGCACCATGAGGGGACCGCGATCATCAACAACGGCAAGACCATCACCGCCACCCGCTGGGTCAAGGACGGCCAGTGGTGCCTCTACGTCAAGACCCGGATCGAGGATTCCCTCGCCGCCTTTTACCAGACCCGCAACAGCGTTCTCATCATCATCTTCCTGACCGGCATGGCCTTTCTCGGCCTGGCGGCCCTGCTGGCCCATTATTTCCTTCACCGCCTCGAGTCCTATGACCGCAGACGGACTGAACTCGGGGCCCAGATGGGGCAGATGGAGAAGATGGCCAGCGTCGGCCGGCTCGCCGCCGGCATCGCCCACGAGATCAACAACCCGCTGCAGATGATCACCAACCAGGCCGGTTGGATCGCCGAGTTGCTGCCGGACGAGGACCCGGCCCTGGTCAAGAACATGGACGAGTACACGAAGGCGATCGAGCAGATCCGGCATCATGTGCGGCGGGCCGGCACCATCACCCACCGGCTCCTCGGTTTCTCGCGCAAACTGTCGTCGGAGAAACAGAACGTCCAGATGAACGACCTGATCGAGGAGGCGATTACCTTTGTCGAGCGCGAGGCCGGCTACAACAACATCACGATCGCCAGGGACTACAAGGAAGATCTGCCGACGACGATGACCGACGGGTCCCAGCTGCAGCAGGTCTTTCTCAACCTGCTCAACAACGCCGTCGATGCGGTCGGCAAGGGGGGCAGGCTCGAGATCAGGACGACGGTCGACGGGGAGGGCAGGCTGGTGCTCGAGTTCGCCGACAATGGGCCGGGGATCAAGCCGGAGAACCTGAAGCAGATATTCGATCCGTTTTTTACCACCAAGGAGCCGGGCAAGGGAACGGGGTTGGGGCTGTATATCACCTACGACATTGTCCAGAAACTTGGCGGTACGGTCAAGGTTGAAAACAGGAAAGGTGGCGGCGCCGTCTTCACCATCGTCCTGCCGGTCATCACGCTGGGGTCGTCGCGATGATGGGGCCGGATGGCGTCTCTACACGGCAAATTAAAACAAAAGGAGAAAAATCATGAGGGAATTCAATGTGCTGGTTGTCGATGACGAAGACGAGTTCCGTGACCTGACCGTGAAACGGTTGGAGAAGCGCGGGTTGAAGGCCAAGGGCGCGGCAGGCGGCAAGGAGGCCCTGGAGATTCTCGAGCACAGCCATACCGATGTCGTGCTGCTCGATGTGAAGATGCCGGGCATGGACGGCATCGAGACCCTGCGGCAGATCCGCATCATGCGGCCGTTGGTGGAGGTCGTCCTGCTGACCGGCCATGCCTCCGTCGATTCCGGTATCGAGGGGATGAAGCTGGGTGCCTTCGATTATCTGATGAAACCGATCGAGCTCGAACCGTTGCTGGAAAAACTTGGTGATGCCTATGAGAAAAAACGCCTGCACCAGGACAAGATCGAACAGGCTCAGATGAAACGGCACCTGTCGATGCCGAGTTGATATCCCCCCGGGGAACGGCTGGCTGTGTGTTGAAAATAAACTTTTTATCACAAAGGGAAAACGACATGAGGAACAATTGCAGAGAGTTTTACCAGCTGCTGCTCAAGGGCTCGCAGGCCCATGCCCGCTGGGAACTGGAGATGTCCACCAACATCATGAAGAGCCGGAAGCGGCAGGTCGCGCTTTTCCTCCTCCTGCTGCCGGTCATTATCGGCGGCATTGCCATCGCCGCCGGAGACGGTCTTGGTCTGCCCGGGGCGCTCGGCGGCAAAAACGCCTATATGCCGTCGCATTACACCAACCTGATCTTTTTCGCCTCGGTCTTCGTTGGTCTCTGCGCCGGGCTGATCACCGGCTGCATCGGCGCCGGCGGCGGCTTCATCATCGCCCCGGCCCTGATGAGCGCCGGCGTCAAGGGGATCCTGGCGGTCGGTACCGACCTCTTCCACATCTTCGCCAAGGCGATCATGGGCAGCGTCCTGCACCGGAAGATGGGCAACATTTCGGTGTCGCTGGCGGTGACCTTCCTGATCGGGTCGATTACCGGGGCGACGCTGGGCGGCTGGTTGAACCGCGCCCTGTACGATGCCAACCCGGTCCTGAGCGACCTGTTCATCACCGCGGTCTACGTTTTCATCCTCGGCTTCCTCTCCTTCTACGCCCTGTCCGATTATTTCAAGGCACGCCGGGGCAGTTCGGCCGGCAAGCAGGAGGGCCGCGGTGAGCAGGTTTCGCCGATGGGGCAGCGGATCCAGTCCGTGCATATCCCGCCGATGCTGACCTTCGACGAGGGCGTGACCCCCGGCGGCCGCAAGATCTCGGCGATCTTCCTGATCCTCAGCGGCTTCATCGTCGGTATGGCGGCCTCGATCATGGGCGTCGGCGGCGGTTTCCTGACCTTCCCGATCTTCGTCTACGGCCTCGGCGTCTCCTCGATGACGACGGTCGGCACCGACATCTTCCAGATCGTCTTCACCGCCGGCTACAGCGCCCTCGGCCAGTATGCCTTCTACGGTTTCGTCTTCTACACCCTGGCGATGGGGATGCTGCTCGGGTCGCTGATCGGTGTCCAGATCGGTTCGCTGGTGACGAAGGTCGTCCCCGCCATCCAGATCCGCGGCTTCTTCGCCCTGGCGGTCACCGCCGGTTTCATCAACCGTTTCTTCGCGCTGCCCGAGAAGCTGCAGAGCCTGGGTTACATCAAGATTACCAAGGAGCTCGGCGGGATTCTCGGCACAGTCGGCAACAGTCTGTTCTTCCTCGTTATCGGGGCCTTCGCCGTCTGGGTATTCTACGCATTCTTCAGCAATATTTCGAAACTGACAGAGGAGGGCCATTGATATGAGCATGCAGTCAAAATTGAAAACCCGCGGAATACTGATGCTTATCAGTTTCATGGTGGTGCTGGGGCTGATCTTCTCGCCGATCTTTCCGGGATCGGGGGGCAAGGTCAACGGTCTGGATTTCATGGACAACCTGTTCAACATGATCTCCAAGGGATCCTCCTATTTCATTCCCAAAGAAATTTCAGACAGTGAGAAGTATGCAGGAAAGATGATCGATGTTAAGGTGGCGATGAAGGATGACAAACAGGCCGGCGAGACTGCCCAGATACTGGGGACGGTCGGGGTACAGGCTGCCGCATCCGGCAAGGACCTGACCGTCAGCGGCGACATGGGCGCCATGCTCAAGGCCAGCCTGGCCGACGCCGACGCCATGTTCAAGAACGATGGTCAGCCGATTGCCGACAGATACGGGCTGCCGGAAAAAGCGGTCATGTACAACTGGCATACCCTCTTTGGCGTGGTCGGCAAGGAAATGACGAAGCAGGAGAAATTTGCCGAGGCCAAAACCTTCGCCAATATCCAGAAGAAGGCCCTCGAGCCTTCGTACAACTACTACGGAGTCGAGGCCAAGAACTGGAAGGACAACATGGTTTTGATCATTGTCGCCCTGGCTTTCTATGTGGTCTACACCCTGTGGTACGGGTTCGGCCTGATGTGGCTCTTCGAGGGACTGGGTTTGAAGATCGGTCATTGACCGGGGTACAGGAGTTCACGCAACGCACGCGGCGGACTGTGGATGGGAGCGTCTCCTGCCTGCAGTCCGCCGTGTGCTTTCTGGGGAAGGCCATGCAGCGAATCGTCTCGTTTTTCAGGAATATGTTTTCACCGGTTCAGGAGCAGCGGCTGAGCCCCGAAGAACTCCGCGACGCCTTCAGGAAGCGGTATGCAAATTTCCGCAGCCTGCTGACGGCCAACAACAACGCCCTGCAGGCGATGGCGGAACTGGAGAAGCTCTATTACGGCAGCAAGGGCTACCGGATGGCCGTTGTCCGCTCGAAGATCACCACGATCCTGGTCAATGTCTACAAGATGATCAGCAACCTGCTGGCGATGTCGGATGGCAAGTACAAGGATCTCGAGACGGTCTTCGAGCGGATCAGCCAGGATATCGAGAACATCGTCGAGCGCAGACCGGTCCTGCATCAGGGGCCTATGGTGCTGCCGCTCGACGAGGTCAAGCGCGAGGTCAGGGACCAGGTCGGTGAGAAGATGGCCAATCTCGGAGAGGTTGGGGCCATCGACGGTCTTGTCATCCCGAAGGGCTTTGTCCTCACCGCTTCCGCCACCAGGCATTTTCTCACCGATGCGAACCTGGCCGAGATCAACCGCCGCCTGCAGGTCCTCGATCCCGACAACCTCGAGGATCTGTACCGGACCTGCGAGGAAATCCAGAAAATGGTCAGGGAAAGCCCGCTGCCGCCTGACCTCGAAGAGCTGCTGTATGTCCATTACGCCCGCCTTGAACGGGGAACTGTGCCGCACTGCCGGGTCGCCCTGCGTTCGAGCGCCCTGGGCGAGGATACCGCCGGGGTCTCCTTTGCCGGCCTGTATCGTACGATCCTCAATGTCGACCGGGATTCGCTCGTTGCCGCCTACAAGGAGATCGTCGCCAGCAAGTACGGGGCGAGGGCCATTTCCTACCGGCGCAAACGCGGATATCGGCATGAGGATATCGAAATGTGCGTCGGCTGTCTGGTGATGGTCGATTCTCTGGTCAGTGGTGTCACGTATTCCCGTGACCCCGGCGAGGAGGAAAGCGAGGTTATCCGGATCAACGCCACTGCCGGGATCGCCAAGGGGGTGGTGGATGGGACGACGATCACCGATCTCTACCTGGTCAGCCGGGAAACACCCCACGCCGTGGTGTATCGGGAGATGCGGCAGGATCAGACCGCATCGGCGCTGACCTACGGCCAGATCAAGAAATTGGCCGAGGCGGCGCTGCGGCTCGAGCAGCATTTCGGCGCCCCTCAGGATATCGAATGGTCCATTGACCATCAGGGCACGCTCCACATTCTCCAGAGCCGGCCGATGCTGACGGTCAAAGTCGAGGACAGTGACGACGACGACAACCGGACACCCCAGGTCGAAGAAGGTGGCGAGGCCCCCTTCATGCTCGGCGGGATATGCGCCAGCGCCGGGATCGCCAGCGGTCCGATCTTCCGGGTCGACACTACCGAGACGATGCGCCGGTTCCCGGAGGGGGCGGTCCTGGTCCTCGAGCATCCGCTGCCGGACTGGGCCCCGCTGTTGAGCCGGGCCACGGCCGTCATCGCCGAGCATGGCAGCGAGGCCGGCCATCTCGCCACCGTGTCGCGTGAATTCGGCATCCCGGCCCTGTTCAGTCTGCCGGGGGCGATGGCCGGTCTGGTCGACGGCGAGATCATCACCGTCAACGCCGGCTCCCGTGCCATCTACCGGGGGCGGCGGGAAGACCTGCTCCGCCGTCGGACCGTGCGCAAGGACATCATGGCCGGCAGCCCGGTGCAGCGGATCGTGACCGAGATCCTGCAGCACGTCACCCCGCTCAACCTCAACGATCCCGCCTCGCCGCAGTTCAAACCCTCGTGGTGCGAGACCCTGCATGACATCACCCGTTTCTGTCATGAAAAATCGGTGTCGGAGATGTTCAATTTCGGGCAGCGCCACGGTTTTGACCAGGCTGCGGCGAAACGGCTGGTCGGCAAGGTGCCGCTGGAGTGGTGGGTCATCGACCTTGCCGATGGTTTTCGGGAAGGGATCAATATCGAGGAAAAGACCGTCCGCATCGAGGATATCGTCTCGGTGCCGATGCTGGCGATCTGGAAGGGAATCTCCGCCTTTCCCTGGCAGGGACCGCCGCCGGTCAGCGTCAGGGGCTTCGGTTCGATCATCTTCCAGTCGACGATGCGACCCGAACTCGATCCGGCAGTGGCCTCGGCGCTGACGGTGAAAAATTACTTCCTGATTTCGGAGAATTTCTGTAACCTCAGTGTACGGCTGGGGTATCACTATGCGATGATCGAGGCCTACCTCAGCGACCTGCTGACCGAGAGCTACGTGACCTTCCGCTTCAAAGGCGGGGCCGCCGACCTCGGGCGCAAGGCGGTCCGCGCCAGACTGCTGGCCGATGTCCTGGAGACGTATGAATTCCGGATCGAACTGGAATCGGACTCGCTGCTGGCGACGCTGAAGAAGAAACCGACGGAGTATCTGAAGCAGAGGTTGCAGATTCTCGGCTACCTCACCCTTCACGCCCGCCAGCTCGATATGGTCATGAACAACTCCGGCACGGTTGGACAGTACAGGGACAAATTTATCGCCGACATCGAAGAGATGCTGGCCTGTTGTACAACACCAATTTTCGGGGAGTCAGGTCATGCCGGAGAACAAGAAACTGCTGCTCGTTGACGACGAAGTCGATTTCCGTACCATCATGAGCAAATTTTTCTCCCGTCGCCGGATCGGTTTCGAGTTGGCCGGAGGCTGCATGGAGGCCCTGGACTGGCTGAGCCGGGACGATTTCGACGTCGTGATCATGGATGTCAGCATGCCGGGTCTGGACGGGCTGGAGTGCATGGCCGAGATGAAGAAGGTCAAGCCCGATCTCGAGGTCATCATCCTCACCGGTCATGCCTCCATCAACGCCGGCCTGATCGGCATGAGAAAGGGGGCCTTCGACTACTGCCTCAAACCGGTCGATTTCGACGAACTTTTCGAAAAGATCATCCTGGCCCGGGAAAAGGCCGCCGGCAAGGGGTAGCGTCGGCCGTCAACTGCCCGTCGATTTGCTTTCACCTCGTTCTGCCTGTAGAATGGTCGAATATACGCATGCCCTTAGGAAAAGGCCTGATAGCGGCAGCATGAGGACCGAGGGCTGTTGCTCCGGCGGGATGATCGATGTTGCACAAATATCCGAAAGATCTGGTCGATAAAATTATCGAGCTGTGGCAGACAACGATGCCGGCCAAGGGCCGCAAGGCGGACAAAGCTTTTGAGCTGCCGGCGGTAGAGATCCTCGAGGAGCTGGTCTCCACCTGTTACCAGGTCAGCCATATGAAGGAGGAGTCGCGCGGCCTGTTGTTCCGGGTCATGCTGTGCGAACCTGAGGCCTTCAACCCGAAATGTTTCGGTCCGTTTCGTGACCTCTTCACCCTGCGGTTTTCCGAGCTGCGGCCCTACAATGAATACGAGATCATGAAGCTCGGCCCGGCTGTCGACTTCAACAACTCGATCATCGGCATCCGCCTGGACCGGGAGGAAGGGTTGCAGATCTGGGGCTTCATCCATTCCGGTTCGCGCTGGACCCACGCCATCCAGGGCGGCAGCAAGCAGCCGACGCCGCTGCCGCCGGCCCTCGGCCTCAACGTCACCGGCCCCGGCCGTATCACCGTCTGCCGGGGGCTGACGATCCTCGCCCAGCTGACCGGCGGGACGATCATCTCGCCGTCGGCCAATGTCTTCAAGTCGCACTGGATGAGCCGGCGTTTTGCCAAGGTCCAGATGCAGCTGGCGTCGCTGCATGCCGACAACCCCCTGTACGACCGGGAGATGTGGGCGCAGATCGACCCCGCCTTTGTCGGCACTCTGTACCTTGAATTTTTCAAGCATGTCATCAGTACGGTTCGGCGTTCCGGTCATGGCGGGACCATCATCTCCCTTCCGGCCGGCCTGGGAGACATGGTTTTTAACGATAATCCGTATATTTCGATGAAATACCGCTTCGCCGAGGGAGGTGCGCGCAGCCAGCTCAAGAGACTGGTTCTCGAGATCATGCAGACGATGGCGATCAGGTGCGGCAAACGCCACGGCCCCACCTATGTCGCCGGCTGGAGGGATTACGTCCAGTTGCCGCGAGACGAGGTCGCCGCCCTGGATGAGCAGATATTCAAGTTTGCCCGCTTTGTTGCCCGCCTGACCGGGATCGACGGGGCGGTGGTGACCACCGAGGGGCCGGAATTGATCGGTTTCGGCGGGATCATCCAGGGGACCTTCGAGATGGGCGGCGAGGTGGCGCGGGCCCTTGACCCGGAAGGGAAACGGAAAAAGATCGAGAAGATCGAGGGCGTCGGCACCCGCCACCGCTCGCTCTACTATCTCTGCAACCGACTGCATCAGGCTCTCGGTATCGTTGTCTCCCAGGATGCCGAGGTCCGGGCGGTGACCTGGAACGGCGACATTGTGACCTGTTGGGATGTGATCCCGATCGATTTCACGTGAGCAGTGTCCGTTTTTTTACGGATATTGGTCCATATTGCGAAGGTTGATATGAATCTAAAGGGCTGTACAGCATAATGTCTTTCAGCAATGTACGGATTATCGTCCGGATCGGCCTCGTCGTCGGCACCGTCTTCCTGTTGATGCTGGCCGTGATGCTGGTTGAGATGAAATCTCTCGCCACTATCAAGCGCAATCTTGACGAGATCGTGCTGAAGAGCGGCGAACAGCTGGTCCTGGCTCAGGATCTGCGTTTCCTGGCGAGGAACAGCGCCGTGATAGTCCGCAACGTCCTCCTGACAAAGGATACGGGCACGATCGAGTATGAGCTCGAGAGGCTGGCGGCGGATGGACGAAGATACCAGGAGTGCCTGGACAGGCTGGAGGCGCTGGAAATGGAGGCCGGAGGAAAGGAACTGCTTGTCGCGGTCAAGACCGACGGCGCTGTGGTTCGTGATCTCTGGCGAACGGTCATCGAACTCGGGGGGGCCGGCGACCAGGAGAAGGCGGTGGCCATGCTGCTCGACTCCGTCCGGACTCTGCAGCGCCGGTGGCTCGACAACCTGTCGGCGATGGCCGACTTCCATAAAGATGCGGCATCTGCCGCCGTCGAGAGGGCCGGGCGGGTGTTCGACAGGACCAGGATGGTCCTGCTGGTCGCCAATTGTCTGTTGCTGCTGATCAGCGGTCTGCTCGTCGCCGTGCTCACGGCGGGGATCGTCCGGCCCCTGCGGGAATTCACCCGAACGATCGACAGTGTTGCCGGCGGCGATCTGACGACCAGGATCACAAAGGTGGGGCGGGACGAAATCGGTATCCTCGGCGCCCATATCAACACCATGGTGGAGCATCTGCAGGCCAGCGAAAAAGAGCTGGAGCAGCACCGCTTTCACCTCGAGGAGTTGATCGACGAGAGAACCGGGGCCTTGAGCGACCAACGGAAGCGGTTCACCTCGATGCTGATTCATGACCTCAAGGGACCGCTTGTGCCGATCATCGGATTTTCACGCAAGCTGTCGGCCCAAAAAGAGATCGATCGGGACAAGATCGTCGAGTATGCCGGGGCCATTCATGATTCGGCGATGAAACTCGCGTCGACCATCGACCATGTATCGGCCGATCTCCGCGGCGACCGGCTGCAGCCCAATTTCGCCAACGGAGTCTTCGACATCGGCGGCCTGCTGGAATCGGTGGTCGAAAGCTTCAGGCCGCAGGCCGAGGTCGAGCATATCGAATTGGGGATGGAATGCAGGGGGAAAGATGATGCCGGGGCGATGCCGTTTACCGGCGACTGCGCCAGGATTCAAACCCTTATCGAGAACCTGGTCGGCAATGCGGTGAAGTATGCGCGGAGCCGGGTCAACATCCTGCTGACCCGGGAGGATGATGAACTGATCCTGGTGATCGAAGATGACGGCATGGGGATACAGGAACAGTATCGCGAGCAGATCTTCGATGAGTATTTTCAGGCCCCGGACAGCAAGGAAGGCAGCGGCGTGGGGCTGTACAGCGTCAAGAAGATCGTCGACCATTACCACGGCAGGATCATCGTCGGCACGGCGGCCGGCGGCGGCGCCAGTTTCACCGTCAGGTTGCCGGTCGCCCGGAGTTGACGGACAGCCGTAAGGCTCAGTTCCTCTCGATATTCTGGGCGTATTTTTTCAGATAAATATCCGACAAGGTCAGAAAGGCGGTGACGATAATCGGTCCGTAGATGATGCCGAGGATGCCGTAGACCGCCAGTCCGCCAAGGATCGCCAGCAGTACCAGGAGGGTGTGCATCTTTACCTGCCGGCCGACGAGTTTCGGTTTGAGGAGATACTCGACCGACATCGACAGGGCGAAGTAGTAGCAGAACAGGAAGATTCCTTCGCCGACCCGGCCGTTGATCGCCAGGATGATAGCCGTCGGGATCATCACCAGGCCGATGCCGAAGATCGGCAGGAAGGCCAGCACCCCCATGATGCACCCCCACAGGATCGGCGAGTTGAGCCCCATGATCGAGTAAATCCCTCCTCCGAGTATGCCCTGAGTCAGTCCGCAGATCCCGTTGCCGATCAGGATCGCATTGGCGATCTGCTCGAACTTCTCCAGCAGCAGGCGGTCCTCGTCGTCCGGCAGGGGGGAGAGGCGGATCAGGTACTCCATCAGGCGCGGCAGATCGATCAGCAGGAAAAAGATCACCAGGATCATCATGAAGAACAGACCGAGGAACTGCATGATGTTGGCGGCCCAGGCACTCGCCTGCTTGTAGAGGAACAGTCCCCCCTCCTTGGCCAGGTAGGTCAGGGTGTCGGTGACCATGGTGGGTTTGAACTCGAGACCGAACTCGAGCAGCTGCTGCTGCAGGCGGACGATGAGGGGGCTTTCCTGGAGGAAGGTCTGGAGTTTGAGGCCGACCTGGGCGTCCCTGCCCCAGTTGTAAAGATTCAGCGCCTCGCCGGCAAGGGAGCCGGTAAAGAAGATCAACGGGACGAAGACCAGGGCGACGATCAAAAAACAGGTGAGAATGGAGGCCGCGTATTCCGGCAGCCAGCGATGGAAAAAGGCATACACCGGCCGGAACATGCTGGTGAGCAGGAAGGAGAGGACGAGGATCGACCAGAACGGCCAGAGGATCCGCCCGAGGAAGAAGGTCGAGATGAGGAAGACGGCGAGGAAATACCTGACCGGCTGGAGATTGGCGGATTGCTGCCGGGAGGGCGGTTCGATCGGCTGCAGATCGGGGCCGGTGGGGCGGCTGGCGTTGTTTGTCGGCATCAATTAACGTTGCAATGAGCGAGAGAGCTGAGGTATCGTAAGCAGTTTGCTGAGCATGTAATCCGGACCAAGTATATATGGTTCGGTCGATTTATAAAAGACAAACAGACGGCAGCAAGGAGAATCACAGGATGTGGGAAAATCTTGATGTGGCGCTCGAGAAGGTGGCAAAGGACCGGATGAAGGCCAAGCCGCCGCAGGACAAACTCGGTTTCGGTCTTCATTTCACCGACCATATGCTGTGGATGAAATGGAACCGGCAGGACGGCTGGCATGATACGAAGATCTGCCCGTATCAGGATTTCCACCTCAACCCCGCCTCGATGGTCTTCCATTACGGTCAGGCGATTTTCGAGGGCATGAAGGCCTACCGGGGCAAGGACGACCAGATTTTCCTTTTCCGGCCGCAGGACAATTTCGACAGGATGAACAACTCGGCATTGCGGATGTGCATGCCCCGTTTCCCGGTTGACAAGGTCTTGAAGTCATTGAAGGCCCTCCTCTACCTGGAGCGGCAGTGGATCCCATCGGCAGCGGGGGCGTCTCTGTATATCCGGCCGACGATGATCGCCGTCGACCCCTATCTTGGGGTCAGGCCTTCCGAAACCTATTATTTCTATATTATCCTGTCGCCGGTCGGGGCCTATTATGCCGAGGGTTTCAACCCGACAAAAATCTATGTCAGCGACGAGTATGTCCGGGCCGTCAAGGGCGGAGTCGGCAACGTCAAGACCGGCGGCAATTACGCCGCCTCGCTGTTCACCACCCAGCTGGCCAAAAAGGCCGGCTATACCCAGGTGCTGTGGCTTGACGGCTGTGAACACAGGTATGTGGAGGAGGTGGGGACGAGCAATATCTTTTTCCTGATCGAAGACGAGCTGATTACCCCGCCGCTGGAGGGGTCGATCCTCGGCGGCATCACCCGTGATTCGGTGCTGAAGCTGGCCGCCGGCTGGGGGATCAGGACCGCCGAGCGCAGGATCACGATCGACGAGGTCCTGGCGGCCTGTGCCGACGGTCGCCTGCAGGAGTCCTTCGGCACCGGTACGGCCGCTGTCATCTCACCGGTCGGGGAACTGATGTACAGGGAGAAGGTGTATCATGTCAACGATGGGAAGATCGGCGCCCTTTCGCAACGGCTGTTCACCGAATTGCAGGCCATCCAGTGCGGTTATGGCGACGATCCGTTCAAGTGGGTCGTACGGGTCTGCTGATCATTGGGGATATCGTGATCATTATCGATAACTTATCGATTTTATAATTTTTTCGTGTTACTGAAATTTTTCCCGGCCGTCCCTTGATTTTTGTGATTTTGGCCATATAGTGTGCCCAGTTTGAGGTAGCTGCCCGAAAATCGGGCAAAAATCGAATTGGGAAACCACACATTTCTGCATGATGGGCCCGTTCGGAAATCAATATATGTCATGTAGGAGGTAGTAATGAAAATTCGTCCATTGAATGATCGTCTTCTGGTGAAACGTCTGGAAGAAGAGGCAAAGACCGCAGGTGGGATCATCATCCCCGACACCGCCAAAGAGAAGCCGGCCGAGGGCAAGGTTGTCGCCGTTGGTCCCGGCAAGCTCAATGACAAGGGAGAGCGTGTCGGCCTGCAGGTTAAAGAGGGCGATCGGGTCCTCTTCTCCAAATATGGCGGCACTGATGTGAAACTCGACGGTGATGATTACCTCATCATGCGCGAAGATGATATCCTTGGCGTAATTGAATAAATCAGGCAGCGACGGATGCTGCATTGTTGAATTTTAAACGGATAACTACTTAGGGAGAAAGATATAATGGCTGGAAAAGAACTCAAATACGGAGTCAAGGCTCGCGAGTCGATTCTCAAGGGCGTGAACACGCTGGCGGATGCCGTCAAGGTGACCCTCGGTCCCAAGGGCCGGAACGTACTGATTGAGAAGTCCTTCGGCGCCCCGACCATCACCAAGGACGGTGTCACCGTAGCCAAAGAGATTGAATTGAAGGACAAGTTCGAGAACATGGGCGCCCAGATGGTCAAGGAAGTCGCTTCCAAGACCTCCGATGTCGCCGGTGACGGCACCACCACCGCCACCGTTCTGGCTCAGGCCATCTACACCGAGGGTGTCAAGCTGGTCGCCGCCGGCGGCAACCCGATGGAGATCAAGCGCGGCATCGACAAGGGTGTCGAGGTTGTTATCGCTGAACTGGCCAAGATCGCCACCCCGACCAAGGAGCAGAAGGAAATCGCCCAGGTCGGCACCATCTCCGCCAACAGCGACGAGACCATCGGCAACATCATCGCCGAGGCCATGGACAAGGTCGGCAAGGAAGGCGTCATCACCGTCGAGGAAGCCAAATCGATGGATACCACCCTCGAGGTCGTTGAAGGCATGCAGTTCGACCGCGGCTACCTGTCGCCGTACTTCGTCACCGATCCCGACCGGATGGAAGTCGTGATGGAAGACCCGTATATCCTCCTTGTCGAGAAGAAAGTTTCCAGCATGAAGGACCTGCTGCCGGTACTCGAGTCGGTCGCCAAGATGGGCAAGGGCCTGTTCATCGTCGCCGAGGATGTCGACGGCGAGGCCTTGGCCACCCTGGTCGTCAACAAGCTGCGCGGCACCCTGCATGTCGCCGCCGTCAAGGCTCCCGGTTTCGGTGATCGCCGCAAGGCGATGCTCGAGGATCTCGCCGTCCTCACCGGCGGCCAGGTCATCACCGAAGATCTCGGCATCAAACTCGAGAACGTCACTCTCAATGATCTTGGTACCTGCAAGCGCATCGTTGTCGACAAGGACAACACCACCATCGTTGACGGTGCCGGTGACAGGGCCAAACTCGAGGCTCGGGTCAAGCAGATCCGCACCCAGATCGAGGACACGACCTCCGACTACGATCGCGAGAAACTGCAGGAGCGGCTGGCGAAACTGATCGGCGGCGTTGCCGTCATCAACGTCGGTGCCGCTACCGAGGTTGAGATGAAGGAGAAGAAGGCCCGCGTCGAGGATGCCCTCAATGCCACCCGCGCCGCGGTCGAGGAAGGCGTCGTTCCCGGTGGCGGCATTGCCTACATCCGCTGCCTGCCGGCCTTGGCTGAGCTGAAGCTGAAAGGCGAACAGCAGCTCGGCAAGAATATCCTGCTTCGTTCCCTCGAGGAGCCGATACGCCAGATTGCCAACAATGCCGGCCGTGAAGGCTCGGTCATCGTCGAGCACGTCAAGGGCCTCACCGGTGCGATGGGCTTTAACGCCGCCACCGAGGAGTACGAGGACCTGATTGCCGCCGGTGTTATCGACCCGGCCAAGGTCACCCGGACCGCGTTGCAGAATGCTGCATCCGTTTCCGGTATGCTCCTGACCACCGAATGCGTGATCGCCGATCTGCCGGAGGACAAGGATTCATCCGGCGGTATGCCTGGCGGCATGGGCGGCATGGGCGGCATGGGCGGTATGGGCGGCATGATGTAATACCCTGCGACCCGACCTGCCGTGTAGAGGTTGGGTCTGCCTGTAAATAAAGAAAAAGGCCTCTTGCAAAGAGGCCTTTTTCTTTTCGGCGGCACTACGTCATGGATACACGGAAAATCGAACTGCCGATGGCGATCCGCCATCTCTGTCCTTTCAGGGAAAAAGGTATTGACATCGAAGGGCGGAATGATGTATTTAAACTGACCTTATCGTGAGGCGATGTAGCTCAGCTGGTTAGAGCATGCGGCTCATATCCGCAGTGTCCGGGGTTCAAGTCCCTGCATCGCCACCATTCATAAATAGCCGAATATTAAGGCGTTTTATATAAAAGCCCGTTGCAGAATATGCAGCGGGCTTTCTCTTTTCAGAACTTGTAGGCAAATTCTGGTCAATCCTTCCCCGCCGGCGGACTCCAGCAGTCTCCTTCCTGTCTGTCCCCGCCCTCCGGTCCCTGTCCTCGACGATAGATTGAACAGGCTGCCCCTTGGTCGCTTTTGATAAGGACTGTATGTCCATTCTTTTTTCTACTCATTTTTCACTGCACGAACGCTCAATCCCGAAGACCCATCTTTTCTTCCAAGGGCATGGCGCGAGAACAACTCAGACAGGATAGATGCCGGTCGACTCGGGGTTGATCAGCATAATTCTCTCCAGGTGCGCGACAGATTACTCTCCAATCCTTCCGACATATCTCGCTTGTCTTGTAACCTTGGAAACAGCCACATACTTCGAATCGCCAAGATGAGGCGTCTCGAACAAATCGAATCTGAATAAAATTTCATCCTCTGGATTGAACCTGTACAACCCGGTCGGCAATTTTGAAAAGAATTCCAATTTGATCCGCGTGTTGAAATAGTCACGGGCAATGGCCTCCGCACCTTCTTTGTTCACGGCTTCGGCTCCGTCAATCGCTTGAGTTCGTCCAGGTCGTTCTGTTGTACGGGTTCAAGGGGTGCCCTTCCTTCCACTTCTTGGGCTAACCCGTATTTCTCACTTAAAGAATGCAATAAGGCCACAAGCGTTGTATATTTATTGTGATTCCGGCACGATAAATAACACAACACGAGTGGC
>NZ_JACHEO010000011.1 GCF_014201505.1 Desulfoprunum benzoelyticum
GTGTTCCTGAACAAGTGTGACATGGTCGATGATGAGGAACTGATCGAGTTGGTCGAAATGGAACTGCGTGAGTTGCTTGACAAGTATGAATTTCCTGGAGACGACGTACCATTTGTCAAGGGTTCGGCGTTGAAGGCGCTGGAGAATCCTGAGGACGAGGCAGCGACGAAGTGCATCTGGGAGTTGATGGATGCAATTGATACGTATATTCCTGAGCCGGTACGTGATGTTGCCAAACCCTTCCTGATGCCGATTGAGGATGTATTTTCGATTTCCGGTCGTGGAACGGTTGCAACCGGAAGGATCGAGCGAGGTGTGATCAAGGTCGGCGAGGAGGTTGAGATTGTCGGAATCAAGCCGACGGTGAAGACGACGGTTACCGGTGTCGAGATGTTCCGCAAGTTGCTTGATGAAGGTCAGGCGGGGGATAACATTGGTGCGTTGCTGCGAGGAGTGAAACGGGATGAGATAGAACGCGGTCAGGTACTGGCTGCGCCGAAATCGATCACGCCGCATACCAAATTCAAGGCCGAGTGCTATATTCTCGGCAAGGATGAGGGTGGACGTCACACGCCGTTTTTCAATGGATATCGGCCGCAGTTCTATTTCCGGACGACGGATGTTACTGGAGTCGTGACATTGCCCGAAGGAGTGGAGATGGTGATGCCTGGTGACAATATATCGGTTGAGGCCGAGCTGATCACCCCTATCGCGATGGATGCCGGATTACGATTTGCGATCCGCGAGGGTGGTCGGACGGTCGGTGCTGGCGTTATCAGTGAAATAATAGCCTAAATAGGGTAAATGATGATACCTACGGAAAAAATCAGGATACGCTTGAAGGCGTACGATCATAAACTTCTTGATCAGTCTACCTCAGAAATAGTTGAAACAGCGAGACGGACAGGATCTGCGGTAGCAGGACCAATTCCTTTGCCGACTTCTATTAATAAGTTCTGTGTCTTACGGTCGCCTCATGTCGATAAAAAATCGCGAGAGCAATTTGAGATGAGGACTCACCGGAGGTTGCTGGATATTCTTGAGCCAACACAGCAAACCATTGACCTGCTGATGAAATTAGAGTTATCCGCTGGCGTCGATGTCGAAATTAAGCTGCCCTAGTTGATAAAAAAATAAGCAAAAGAAGCGTCAGGATATATTATGCCAAAGACTATCGGTATTTTGGGTAAAAAAATTGGAATGACCCGGATCTTTGACGAACTGGGTAATGTTGTACCTGTGACGGTTATTGAGGCCGGTCCCTGCAAGGTACTGCAAGTTAAGAATGAAGTGACGGACGGCTACAATGCTATCCAGGTAGGATTTGAAGAGAAGAAAGCTTCTCGTGTCAACAAACCTTCTGCTGGACATGCGGCCAAAGCGGGTGCAGTCGGCTTCTACCATATCCGTGAGTTCAGGGTGGTAGATACTGCGCAGTATAAAGCTGGGCAGGAAATCGCTCTCGATACCATTCTTCAGATAGGAATGAATGTTGACGTTCAGGGAACCAGTAAAGGTCATGGATTCCAAGGTGTAATGAAGCGACACGGTTTCAAGGGCGGTGGAGCTGGACATGGTTCAACATTTCATCGAGCTCCTGGATCGATTGGTTGCAGTGCCTGGCCGAGTCGAGTCGTCAAGGGAAAGAAACTTCCCGGTCGGATGGGCAACAATACAGTCTTGAGGAAAAATGTTGTTGTTGTTGATGTGCGCTCCGAAGAAAATATCGTGTTATTGAAAGGACCAGTTCCGGGGGCTAAAAACGGCCTGTTGAAAATATTTTCAAAGTAATTGATCACGGAACTTGAAGGTTCGAGGAGATAAGAATGTCAACTGTAAATATAGTGAACACCAAAAACGAAAGGGTCGGCGAGATAGAGTTAAATGAAAGTATTTTTAATCTCGAAGTGAAAGAATACCTTTTGCATGATGTTGTACGAATGCAGCTTGCAGCACGCAGGGCAGGAACTGCATGTACAAAAACTCGCGTTGAGGTCAGTGGGGGTGGGGCCAAACCTTGGCGGCAGAAAGGTACTGGCCGAGCCAGAGCTGGAAGTCGAAGGTCTCCCTTGTGGAGAGGCGGTGGTGTTATCTTTGGCCCGAAACCGCGTGACTATAGTTTCAAACTTAATAAGAAGGTCAAAAAACAGGCTCTTGCTATGGCAATGAGTGCTCGATTTCAGGAAGGTAATCTTATTGTTCTTGATGATTTTTCGATGGATGTCATCAAAACCAAGGATTTCGTGGCTGTGATGAAAATACTGAATATCGAGAACGGTCTGATCATTGCTGATGGAGCTAGTGACAATCTTAATAAATCAGCACACAATGTTAATGGTTTCAAAGTGTTGCCAACTGAAGGGCTGAATGTATACGATATATTGTTGCATAAGAAACTTGTACTCGTGCAACCAGTGATAGAAAACCTTGAAAAGAGGTTGATGGCATGAAAAATATTTACGGCGTATTGATGGGCCCCAGGTTAACTGAGAAAGCTAATTTGTTGCAGGAATCGAATGGAAAAATCGTTTTCAGAGTTCGACCTGAAGCTAATAAAATTGAGATCAAGAACGCAGTCGAAGAAATGTTTAAAGTCAAAGTAAAGAGCATAACGACTGCCAATATGCACGGAAAGCGAAAGCGGGTCGGTAAATTCATAGGTAAAACGAATGATTGGAAAAAAGCCTATGTTACCTTGTCGGAAGGAAAGATCAATTTTGCCGATGAACTGTAATTTAAAAAATACAGTTTGTGTGCTTAGAAGTTCTTTTGAGATTCTATCAAATAATTGATGATGGAGCGATTGGGAAATCATGGCTATCAAAACATATAAACCTACGTCGGCCGGAAAAAGGCATCACGTTTCGACAATGAGTCCAGAACTGTCGCAATGTCGTCCAGAAAAGACTCTTGTTGTCAGCCTGTCAAAATCCGGTGGAAGAAATAATTATGGGCGGATTACTGCAAGACACATAGGTGGTGGACATAAACGCAAGTATAGAATTATAGACTTCAAGAGAAATAAAATTGACATTGCTGCCAAGGTTATCTCCATTGAATATGATCCGAACAGGTCCGCAAATATTGCCTTGTTGAGTTATCTCGACGGAGAGAAAACGTATATTCTTTCTCCTGATGGTATAGCTGTTGGTGATCAGGTCGTTGCCGGAGAAAATGTCGATATTCAGCCAGGCAATTGTTTACCTATGGCAAACATACCGCTGGGCACGATTATTCATAATATCGAAATGAAAATCGGCAAAGGAGCTCAGCTTGTTCGTAGTGCAGGATCTGCAGCCCAGCTTATGGCCAAAGAAGGACAGTATGTTCTCGTTCGTTTGCCTTCAGGTGAGGTGAGGAAATTCAATCGACTTTGCCGGGCATGCATTGGTCAGGTCGGAAATCGTGAGCATGAAAGTAAAAAACTCGGAAAAGCAGGTCGCACCCGATGGGTTGGAAAGAGACCGCATGTACGTGGTGTTGCCATGAATCCCGTTGATCATCCGATGGGTGGTGGTGAAGGCAAGAGTTCCGGTGGCCGCCATCCGTGCACTCCATGGGGATATCCGACCAAGGGTTACAAGACCAGGAAGAATACGTCTTCTGATAAGTTCATAGTCAAGAAGAGATCTTAATACGAAAGGAGTGAATAATGTCACGCTCAGTTAGAAAAGGACCTTTTATTGACGAGCATGTAATGAAAAAGGTCGAGCAGGCAATAGACAGCGGATCTCGGAAGGTTATAAAAACCTGGTCGAGGCGTTCAGATATTATCCCAGAAATGGTAGGTCTGACATTTGCTGTCCATAATGGAAAAAAATTTATACCGGTGTTTATATCTGAAAACATGGTAGGCCATAAATTAGGAGAGTTCTCTCCGACGCGAACCTATTATGGGCATTCTGCCGATAAGAAAGGTAAAAAATAATATTCCATTTCTGTTCTCAGGCAGAACTCATCAGGAGTAAATACTATGGAAGCAAAAGCCGTAGGAAAATATATTAGGATATCACCCCAGAAAGCACGGTTAGTAGCTGATGTGGTAAGGGGAATGGCCGTCGATAAAGCAATAACGACGCTTCGGTTTATGCCGAAAAAAGGAGCTGGTATATTGCGTAAGGTTATTGAATCCGCTGTAGCTAATGCCACTCAGAATGATCAAGTTGACGTGGACGATCTGTTCGTTAAGAAGATCCTGATTGACGGAGGACCATCCCTGAAGCGTATTACACCAAGGGCCATGGGAAGGGCTACCGGTATTATCAAAAGGTCAAGTCACATTACGGTCGTGCTGGGAGAAAATTGATAATCTCTGTAGAGATAAATCAATTTTTTTCAGCTAATCAATTTGAATAATGAATAATCTGGAGGATTGTTTTGGGGCAGAAGGTTAATCCATTAGGACTGAGACTGAATATCACCCGGACTTGGGATTCAATTTGGTACGCATCGAAAGATTACTCTGCTTACCTTATTGAAGATCAGAAAATTAAGAAATTCCTTAAGGAAAAGCTTCAGCATGCCGGATTGTCAAAGGTGATAATTGAAAGGACGGGCGATAAGGTCCGGACGAAATTATTCACAGCCCGGCCTGGGATTGTAATAGGCAAAAAGGGTGCGGAGATCGAAATCCTGAAAAAAGATCTCGAAAAGCTTGTGCAACGTAAAGTTACTTTGGATATTCAAGAGGTACGGCGGCCTGAAGCCGATGCACAACTGGTTGCTGAAAGCATCGCTTCCCAATTGGTGCGCCGGGTTGCCTTTAGACGCGCAATGAAGAAAGCGGTAAATTCAGCGTTGCGTTTCGGTGTCCAAGGCATTAAGATTTCCTGTTCCGGACGCTTGGGGGGGGCCGAAATGTCACGGTGCGAGTGGGTCAGAGAAGGAAGGGTTCCGCTTCACACTCTCAGGGCTGACGTGGATTATGCACTTGCTGAAGCGAATACAACATACGGTATTATTGGTGTAAAAGTATGGATATTCAAAGGTGAAGTGCTTGGTGATAAGGACTCAGGCAGCGTTCAGCAGTGACGAGGCGGAGAGTCTTCGGGATAAGTAGTATTGACAGTGGAGTAGAGAATGTTAAGTCCTAAAAAGGTAAAGCATAGGAAGGTCTTCAAAGGAAGAATGAAAGGGGTTGCCATGCGTGGCTCCTCTATATCGTTTGGCGAATACGCCTTGAAGGCCTTGGATTGCGGTAAGATGACGGCGCAACAGATAGAAGCTGCTCGAATTGCAATCAACAGGAAGATAAAGCGCGGGGGAAAAGTATGGATAAGGGTTTTCCCTGCAAAACCGATTACCAAAAAACCTGCGGAAACTCGGATGGGTAAGGGCAAAGGCAGTCCGGAATACTGGGTGGCTCCAATTCAGCCTGGGAAAATACTTTATGAACTGGCTGGAGTTGATGAAGAACTAGCTGTACGGGCCTTGACTCTTGCAGGGAACAAACTGCCGTTTGCCACCAAGGTCGTCGCCAAGAGGAACATATTATGAAAGCTGAAGAATTGAGAAAAATGTCCGAAGAGGAATTGGAGAAAAAGTTAACTGAATTGCAGAAAGAACTCGGAAATCTCTCCTTTCATCATCGTATACGACCCTTGGAAGATACTTCACGATTAAGAAAAATTAGAAAAGATATTGCTAGGATTAATACCGTCGTCAATCAGAAGGGCAATATAGCCTAACCACAAGTGAAAAATACCTGTGATTGCGGGTTGTCCATGCACTAAATCACCTTGAATCGAATATATTATGAGTGAAAATACTAAATCGAAAAAAACTCGAACTGGTTCTGTTGTCAGCAACAGGATGGAAAAAAGCGTTGTCGTTCTGGTTGAACGCAAGGTTCGTCATAAACTGTACGGTAAGTATGTGAAGACAAGCGTTAAATACCTTGCAGATGACCCAGAGAACCGCTGCAACATCGGCGATACAGTACTCATTGAGGAATGTCGTCCACTAAGTAAAAAGAAACGATGGCGTGTAAGAACCATACTTGAGCAGGCTGTGTAATACCTCTTTTTTTATCTGATCGAGGGGATATTAATTTGCAGCTGATGAAATACCGGGTGAAATTATGATACAAACAGAAACAGTCCTCAATGTGGCCGATAATTCAGGTGCTAAAAAAGTACTTTGTATTCGTGTTCTTGGCGGGACAAGGAAACGGTATGCGCGTATTGGCGATGTTATCGTTGTCACAGTAAAAGAGGCTATACCACATGCCAAGGTAAAAAAAGGCGATGTTATGAAGGCTGTAATAGTTCGTACAGTCAAAGAAATTAAGCGTCCTGACGATACCTGGGTAAAATTTGACGAAAATGCAGCAGTTATTCTGGCATCATCAGGTGAACCGGTGGGTACTCGAATTTTTGGACCGGTAGCGAGAGAATTGAGAAATCAGGGATTCATGAAAATCATCTCCCTTGCTCCGGAAGTACTGTAACCGTCCCCGACCCCGCATGGGTGAGATCCATTGATTGGAGAATATACGCAATGAGACAGGGTAGAACATACCTGAAAAAAAATGATCAGGTTGAAGTAATTGCTGGCAAGGATAAGGGAAGAGTCGGCAAGGTTCTGAAGGTGTTGCCTGATGAGAACAAGGCCGTAGTGGAAAGAGTGAATATGGTCAAAAGGCATACCAAGGCAAGAGAGATGAATCAACAGGGTCAGATTGTTGAAAAGGAACTACCGATTCATGTGTCGAATCTGCAGTTGATTTGTCCTGAATGCACCAAGACCGGCCGCATAGGCAAAAAGATCCTTGATGATGGTGCAAAGATCCGCTTTTGCAAAAGCTGCGGTGAATCCATCGAAAAGAAAGCATAAAACTGTAAAGACACTAACACCAGGAGTTATTCATGGGTGCGTTGAAGGATTACTATAATAATGAATGTGTACCTGCATTAAAACAGGAGTTTGGTTACACCAATCCGATGCAGATTCCCAAAATTGAGAAAGTCGTTCTCAATATGGGTCTTGGCGAAGCGGTGCAGAATCCAAAGATTGTCGAGGGCGCGGTCGAAGAACTGACCAAAATTGCAGGTCAGCGTGCGGTAGTCACTAAGGCGAAGAAGTCTATTGCAACATTTAAACTCCGCGAGGGTATGCCGATCGGTTGCTGTGTTACTCTTCGTGGTGAAAAAATGTATGCCTTCATTAGCAAACTGGTCAATATTGCTCTGCCACGCGTACGTGACTTCAGAGGCCTTTCTCCAAAATGGTTTGATGGTCGGGGAAATTATTCAATGGGTGTTAAGGAGCAGATTATTTTTCCAGAGATAGATTACGACAAGATTGACAAGATCAAAGGTTTAAATATCACATTTGTAACGACGGCAAAAACAGATGAAGAGGGGCGTTTCCTGCTGAAATTGATAGGGATGCCGTTCCGTAAGTAATCGATAAATTAATTAAAGATTTTATAGAAATATTCTGGAGGTCAGTTTGGCTAAAAAATCCATTATTGCAAAGGCCCAGCGCAAACAGAAATTTGACGTGCGGCAATATAACAGATGCCCATTGTGTGGTCGGCCCCGTTCATTTATCCGGAAGTTCGGGATATGCAGAATCTGCTTTCGGAAGTTGGCGTCAAGCGGAGAAGTCACTGGTGTGACAAAGTCCAGCTGGTAGGAAGTGGTCTCCGGTTTTCAGTCGATAATTCAGAAAAAATGAAGGAGTGTTCGCTATGTCCATGAGCGACCCCCTGGCAGATATGCTGACCAGGATACGCAATGCAACGATGGTAAAGTTTGATCATGTGGAAATACCCAAATCAAATGTCAAAGTTGATATTGCACGAGTATTGAAAGAAGAAGGCTTCATTCGTGATTATCGTATTTCAGAGTCAGGTCCTCAGGGAACTTTGACTATAGATCTGAAATATGGTCCGAACCGAGAGTCTGTTATTACGGGAATTAAACGTATCAGCAAGCCCGGGCTGAGGCGATATGCCAAGGCGAAAGAAGTGCCGACCGTATTGAACGGACTTGGTATTTCCATCATCAGTACATCGAAAGGCATAGTTACCGATAAAGCCGCAAGGACTTTGAACACTGGCGGAGAGATACTCTGTGAAGTGTGGTAATCTTCGCAGAAAATGGAGGAATTGACGAATGTCTCGGATAGGGAAACAACCAATTACAGTACCTGCTGGTGTTAAGGTCGATATCAGTGGCCAGCTGATCACAGTGACCGGGAAGAAAGGCAAACTGGTGAGAACTATTCAGCCAGAGATTGAAGTAGTCTATGAGGGTAATGTCATAAATATCATTAACAAAACTGAAGGAAAAACCGTTAACGCTTTCCGTGGATTAACCAGAAGCCTTGTCAATAACATGGTAGTCGGCGTTGAAGAAGGGTTTAAAAAAGTTTTGGTAATTGAGGGTGTTGGCTACAAGGCTAATGTCGTTGGCAATAATCTCACCCTAAATGTCGGTTATTCAAGTCCGGTTGAATTTACCGTTCCGAGTGCTGTCACTGCATCGATAGAAGGGAACAACAAAGTTGTATTGGAATCTATCGACAAGGAACTGCTGGGACTCATTGCAGCCAAAATTAGACAGGTGAGAAAACCGGAACCTTACAAGGGAAAGGGCATTCGCTATGAAGGCGAGCATATTGTCAGAAAAGTCGGAAAATCAGGTTCTAAGAAATAAGGTTGTCGGTTTTCAACCACTTACTTTTTGATGGAATAATATTATGGCGAAGACGAATTTAAAAATCACGGCCAGGGCAAAGAGGATCAGTCGGATTCGTAAAAAAATTACAGGAACGATTGAGAGACCACGCCTGAGAGTCTTCAAAAGCAATAAGCATATTTATGCGCAGATTATTAATGATGCGACAGGGAAGACATTGATTACCATGTCAACAGTTGATAAAGGGTACTTGCCTGGTGATGACGTGAAAGGGAAATCCGCGGCAGCTAAGATTGTAGGCTATATTCTTGCAGAACGTGCAAGGGCAGCAGGCATTGAAAAGGTTGTCTTTGATCGTGGTGGATATATATATCACGGTCGCGTTAAATCCCTCTCCGAGGGAGCTCGGGAAGGTGGGCTAATTTTTTAATGTTTTTTCTACATATGGGGGTGTCCCTTGTCTGAGTTTAAGCGTTCCAAAAGTGAAAATACCGAGGAACTGATAGAAAAGATAGTGTTCATCAATCGGGTAGCCAAAGTGGTAAAGGGTGGCCGACGTTTCAGCTTCAGCGCAATTGTCGTCGTTGGTGATGGAAAAGGAAAGGTCGGATACGGTCTGGGTAAGGCCAATCAGGTCCCCGAAGCCATTAGAAAGGGAGTTGAAAAAGCGAGAAAGGATATGTCTGCCGTATCGTTGACAACATCATCAATTCCCCATGAGATTGTTGGTACATATGGCGCAGGAAAAGTAATGCTCAAGCCCGCCTCCGATGGCACCGGACTGATCGCCGGTGGCCCAGTGCGGGCTGTTCTTGAGGCGGCAGGAGTTTCAAATATACTGACAAAATGTCTCGGCTCACACAATCCTCATAACATGGTAAAAGCTACCTTAGATGGATTGCGGTCATTACGCTCTGTCAAGGCCATCGCTGCTCTGCGTGGTAAAAGTGTCGAAGAGTTTCAGGTCTAGCAAAGCACATATGGTTGAATGCCCTGATGAGCTGTATTGGATAAAGATTTCTGTGAATTAATATTCATAAGGTAACGAAATGGCAGAGACAATTACTTTTACCATGGTCAAAAGCAGCATTGGCAGTACTGAAAAAATACGCGCTACTTTGATTGGCTTAGGTTTGACCAAACTCAATAAAAGAGTGACGAGAAAAAATACACCTGAGTTGAGGGGAATGCTCGCTAAGGTCAATCATCTCGTTCGGATCGAAGAGGTATAGGATGATTACGCTTTCTAATTTATCACCGCAGGATGGTTCAACAAAACAAAAAAAGCGGGTAGGTCGTGGACCGGGATCGGGTCACGGGAAAACAGCTGGTCGAGGACATAAGGGATTCAAAGCTCGTTCTGGTTCGGGTATAAAACCTGGTTTCGAAGGCGGTCAGATGCCCTTGTATCGCCGACTCCCGAAGCGTGGCTTCACCAACGTTCATGCCAAATTATGTGAAATCGTTTCATTGAGCCAATTGGATAAGTTCGAGGCAAATAGCGAGATTGACTCCGCAAAACTTGTCGAGGCCGGCATCGTTTCAAAAGGAAGTATTGTCAAGGTCCTGGCAAATGGTGAGATCACAAAGGCAGTAATCGTCAAGGTGGAAAAGGTCAGTTCTCAGGCGAAGGCTCAGATAGAAAATGCTGGGGGTAAGGTCATCTTTGAAGAGGCGTAATAAATACGGGAAAAGATGATGATGTCCTCGATACTGATCTCCCTGAAAAGTATGGGCATACAAATTTCTGAGTTTTTTTACAGGAAAGACGAATGAGTGGATTGCAAAGGGCTGCCAATATACCCGAGTTACGTAAGCGGATTCTCTTTACCCTGATCATGCTTGCCGTTTACAGGGTTGGGGTTGAGATTCCAACTCCCGGGATTAACGGTGATGCACTGGCAGCCTTTTTCGAAAAGAATGGCGGGACGCTTTTCGGGATGTTCAACATGTTTTCCGGTGGTGCCTTGGAAAATTTTTCCATATTCGCACTGGGAATCATGCCCTATATCAGTGCATCGATTATTATTCAGCTTTTGACTGTTGTTGTTCCTCAGCTTGAAGCGTTGAAAAAAGAAGGTGAGTCAGGGCGTCGGAAAATCACCCAGTACACCCGTTACGGTACAGTACTGTTAAGTATAATACAGGGTATGTTCATAGCCGTCGGCCTTGAAGGCATGGCAGGCCCTGGAGGTGAGGCGATTGTTCTGCAGCCGGGTATTGAGTTTAAACTCATGACAATGCTGACTCTGACCTCAGGGACCGCTTTCATCATGTGGCTCGGGGAACAGATGACTGAGAGGGGAATTGGTAACGGCATTTCGCTGATCATTTTTGCTGGGATAGTGGCACGTGGACCGGCGGCTATTGTCAACTCTATCCAGCTTATCAAAGCTGGGGAGATCACCGTCTTCTTTGTGCCATTTCTGCTTGCATTCATGTTCATTATAATGGCGTTGGTAGTATTTTTCGAAACATCGCAGCGAAGGATCCCGATCCAGTATGCCAAAAGAGTTGTCGGGAAAAAAGTATATGGCGGTCAAAGTACGCACTTGCCGCTGAAAATTAATGTGTCTGGTGTAATACCTCCGATATTTGCATCTTCGATCATGATGTTTCCTGGCACAATAGGCCAGTTTGTTCAGGTTGAGTGGGTACAGAGAGCCTCGGCGATGATGAGCCCAGGTCACCCGATATACTATCTGCTTTATATTGTAATGATAGTATTTTTCTGCTTCTTCTATACTGCGGTGACCTTCAAGCCTGATGACGTTGCTGAAAACCTCAAGAAGAACGGTGGGTTTGTGCCTGGTATCAGGCCAGGTAAAAAGACTGCAGAATTCATAGACAGAATCCTTACCCGTATCACCGTGGTTGGTGCTATCTATCTGAGTACAATTTGTGTGCTTCCTACTGTGCTGATTTCAAAATTTAACATTCCATTTTATTTCGGCGGCACGGCATTGCTCATTATTGTCGGGGTTGCAATTGATACTATTTCTCAGATTGAATCTCATCTTGTGATGAGAAATTACGAAGGATTCATGAAACAAGGTCGAATCCGTGGTAGGAAGTAACTGTGTTTATGACAGACCATAACAGCGGCAAGTCCATCATTCTTAAAAATCATGATGAAATCATGATCATGCTCGATGCGAACCGAATTGTTGCAGAGACTTTGACGTTAGTGCAAGGGATGATTGCGCCAGGAGTGACAACCCTTGAACTTGATCGAGTTGCTGAAGATTTTTGTAAAAGTAAGAATGCCTCTCCAGCTTTCAAGGGGTATCGAGGTTTTCCAGGCAGCTTGTGTACATCTATAAATGAAGAGGTCGTGCATGGCATTCCTTCACGAAGGCGTAAGCTAAAAAAAGGTGATATCATCTCTGTAGATTTTGGTGTCAAGTACAAAGGTTACTATGGTGATTCGGCAATAACAGTGGCTGTTGGCAAAATTGCCGAAAATGAAGAGAAACTCCTTCAAGCTACTGAAGAGTCGTTGGAGCGGGCCATCGAAAAGGCTGTCGTCGGAAACAGGGTTGCTGATATCTCAATTGCCGTTCAGGAATATGTCGAAAAGCGTGGATTCTCTGTTGTCCGTCAGTTTGTTGGGCATGGTATCGGCACTGCCCTGCATGAAGGACCCGAAATACCCAATTTTCTTCAAGGAGAGCAATCACCAAGATTGGTGCCTGGAATGGTTATGGCGATCGAACCGATGGTTAACCTCGGAACATCAAAAGTGAAGGTTTTGCGCGATGGATGGACGGTTGTAACGGCAGATGGTAAACCGTCCGCACATTTTGAACATTCAGTGGCTGTGACTGAAGATGGGCCTATCGTGTTGAGTCGCAGGAATGACTAGAATAAAAAACGCTTCTCTTTTGCAAGAAAATAGATTAATATCTCCTGTTTTCGAGAAAAAATTTATTTCCAGGAGAGTCCATGGCTAAAGAAGAGGCTATAGAGGTCGAAGGTACTATTATTGAGCCACTGCCGAATGCGATGTTTCGTGTCGAATTGGACAATGGTCATAAAGTTCTTGCTCATATTTCTGGAAAGATGCGGATGCATTTTATTAAGATCCTGCCGGGTGACAGGGTTACTATCGAGCTCTCTCCTTATGATCTTACGAGAGGCAGGGTTACGTTCAGGGCAAAAAATGCCAAAAAGAAAAAATAGAGAGTCTGAATGTTATGAAAGTACGTTCATCTGTTAAAAAAATTTGTAGTGACTGTAAAATATTCAAACGAAACGGTATAGTTCGTGTTTCCTGTAAGGTTAAGAAACATAAACAGAAGCAGGGATAATCGGAATTTGCTATATAGTTTTTCTGCATCTTTTAAGGAGATAGACATTGGCTCGTATAGCTGGAATTGACCTTCCAAAAAACAAACACATTGATCGTGCATTGACGTACATCCATGGTATTGGTTTAGCCTCTGCGAGGACTATTCTCGATAAAGTTGACCTTCCCTACTCGATGAACAGTGATGATCTGGATGCAGAAGATGTCAATCGCATCCGTAAGGTCATCGAGGACGAGTTTGTTGTCGAAGGTGACCTTCGTCGAGAAGTTTCGATGGATATAAAGAGGCTCACTGATCTTGGTTGCTACAGAGGGCGAAGACACAGGGCTGGGTTGCCGTGCCGTGGACAAAGAACTAAAACCAATGCCAGGACCAGAAAAGGTCCCCGCCGCGGTGCTGCAGCTCGCCGAAAATAATAACAATCGGATGGTATAACAATGGCAGGAGCAAAACGTGCTGAGGCACGAGTGAAAAAAAAGGTAAAGAAAAATATCCCTGAGGGCGTAGTGTTCATCTACTCTACGTTCAATAATACAATCGTTACAATATCAGATAAACTTGGTAACGTTATATCTTGGTGCAGCGCAGGAGTGCTTGGGTTTAAAGGGTCAAGAAAGAGTACCCCTTTTGCTGCACAGAACGCCGTTGCGGATGCTGCAAAAAAAGCGTCTGATTTCGGAATGCGAAAAGTTGAAGTAAAAGTGAAAGGTCCCGGGCCAGGAAGAGAAGCAGCACTTCGCGCACTTGTCAATACTGGATTTGAAGTAAGTCGTATTTACGACGTGACTCCAGTTCCGCACAACGGATGCAAACCTCCCAAGCGCCGACGTGTTTGATCGGGACTTAGTTCATACGGAATATTACATTAATGGAGGCCAAAATTGGCTAGAAATATAGGCCCAGCATGCCGGATTTGCAGGCGTGAAAATTTGAAACTGTACCTTAAAGGTGACAGGTGCTACTCAGACAAATGTGCCTTTGAGAGGAGAGCATTTGGACCAGGGCAGCATGGTCAGTCAAAATTCAAGAAGCTTTCCGATTATGCTGTGCAGTTGCGTGAAAAACAGAAGGTAAAAAGCATGTACGGCATGGTCGAAGGCCAATTTCGCCTGACCTTTGATCGTGCTGAACGCCAGAAAGGCGTTACCGGTGAAAACCTTCTGGTGTTGCTAGAAAGAAGACTTGATAGCGCAATTTTCAGACTTGGTATGGCATCATCAAGGAATCAGGCCAGGCAGCTGGTACGACATAAGCATGTTCTCGTCAACGGCAGAAAAGTCAATATTCCTTCATTTTTAGTTTCAGTAGGTGACGAAATAACTTTAAAGGAAAAAAGCAGGACTAACAGCCTTATTGTCGAAAATCTTGAGGCTGTAGCGAGGAGAGGGGTGCCTAGCTGGCTCGAGCTTGATAAAGATAATGTCAAGGCCAAGGTCAAAACTCTTCCTAATCGTGAAGAGTTGACACTGCCTATACAGGAACATCTGATCGTCGAACTGTATTCTAAATAACAAAGTGACAGGGGCTTTTTCTAAGCCTGAAAATGCTCGCTGAAACTTTTTCTCCTCGACCACGAGAAACAGGTGTACTTACTGTTTCTCGTGATTTTTACATTTTATTCTTCGGAAATACAGCGCAAGAAGGGAAATATATGACCCAGGCCACCGACGAAAAACTTCCATTTTACCGGAATTGGCATGAGCTGATAAAGCCTGAAAAGCTTGAGGTTGACAAGTCTAAACATTCTGAGACGTATGGAAAATTTATATGTCAACCACTCGAAAGAGGATTTGCATCCACCATCGGTAACTCTCTGAGAAGAATTCTGCTTTCATCTATCCAGGGCGCGGCGATAACAACGGTGAAAATCGAAGGCGCGCTGCACGAGTTTACCTCCATGAAGGATGTGATGGAGGATGTTAGTGAGATAATACTGAATATCAAACAGATACGAATCAAGTTGAATACACTTGAGTCGCTGAAGGTACACATCGAAAAGACCGGCCCGGGAAAAGTGGTTGCTGGAGATATAACGGGATCCAGTGCTGTCGAAATAATGAACCCTGATCAGATTATATGTACTGTCACTGGGGATACCACCTTCCAGGCCGAATTGACTGTTGAATGGGGGAAGGGGTATCAGCCCGCTGAAAAACAGGAAAAAGAGAATCTGGCAGTTGGGCAGATTCCAATTGATGCCATATTCACCCCTGTAAAAAAGATCCAGTACGTCGTTTCTCAGGCAAGGGTCGGTCATCAGACCGATTACGACAAATTGACTCTTGAGGTAGAAACTGATGGCAGCGTTCGTCCTGAGAATGCGCTGGCTTATGCGGCGAAGATCCTTAAAGACCAGTTGACCATATTTATCAACTTTGATGAAGACAAGGCGGAACCCGATGTCAATGTCATTGCTGGCCCGCCGGTGCCGTTAAATCCTTATCTTGATAAACCGGTTGAAGACCTTGAGCTTTCTGTACGATCGGCAAATTGCCTGAAAAATGCTGAAATTAATTTTATCGGTGATCTGGCTCAGAAAACTGATCAGGAAATGCTCAAAACGAAGAATTTTGGAAGAAAGTCCCTTAATGAGATCAAGGCCTTACTTGCAGAAATGGACTTGACTCTGGGGATGAAATTCGAGAACTGGTCTCCACCTCCAGTGCGTGAAAAGAAAGAGGATCAGGGGCAATAAGTCTCCTATCTCAGAATATTTCATTTAATTAGTCAATTACTCCTGGTTAAATCCTGGAAAGTAACCGAAGGAAAGAAAAATGAGACATAATAACTCGGGAAGAAAACTCGGACGGACCAGTTCGCATCGAGAGGCCATGTTTAGAAATATGGTCACCTCGCTGTTTGAGCATGAGCGCATCACGACCACCAAAGAAAAAGCCAAAGAATTGCGCCCCATAGCTGAAAAGATGATCACCCTTGCCAAACGTGGAGATCAACATGCGCGAAGGCAGGCCCTTGGGTTCATTCGCAGTAAAGGTGTTGTGGAAAAGCTTTTCACAACTATCCAGTCGCAATTCGCCGATCGTGCAGGTGGCTATACACGGATTCTCTTGACCGGAGTGCGACAAGGTGACGCTGCGCAAATGGCGATTATCGAACTTGTTGGTTATCAGGAAAAAACTGAGAAGGTTGATAAAGAAAATTAGTTTATTTAATCTCTCTCAGAGAGACAAGGCTGCCTGAATACTCGTTCAGTCAGCCTTTTTTTTATTGATTTCCCCTGTTGTGGACTCAAATGGCCGACCCGAAATTGTTTCCTGATGGAATGCAGCCTCTTTGCGAAAACCGATTTACATTTTCCTGTTTTCCCGGCATTCAGTGTTTTACGAAATGCTGCAAGAATGTCGATATGATACTATATCCATATGATATAATTCGATTAAAAACCGTACTGCAGATTGAATCATCAGGTTTTCTACAAAAGTATACTCGGGTGGTTCAAGGCGATAATCATTATTTTCCCACTGTTATGCTTCAGGTCAATGATGATCCTGATAGAGCTTGTCCATTTTTGTCATCCAGTGGTTGTACCGTGTATCATGATCGGCCTTCGGCATGCCGTATGTATCCACTTGAACGCGCGGTGGACAGGAGGCCTGACAAGCGAGGCGTCAAGGAATACTACTTTCTCGTTAAACATCCTTATTGTCTCGGACATCGAGAGGATAAAACCTTTTCAGTTCTGGAGTGGATTCGAGATCAGCGCCTTCACGATTATAATGTCATGAATGAGCTTTGGACCGAGATCGATACAATCTTTTTTAGCAATCCATGGCAGGGTGAAGATATTGCCGGAATGAGACAGCAACTCGCGTTCATGGTTTGCTATGACATCGATCGTTTTCGTAAAATGGTCGAGGAAAAAAAAGTAGTCGAGCAGTTTATGATCTCCAAGGAAACCAGGAAAAATATTGCTGGAAATGATGTTGAACTGATGAAATTCGGATTCGAATGGTTGAAGCATTTCCTTACAGGCCGATCGTCTCTCATTAAACGGTAGAATTTATTATATAATAAACTGAAATTGAGGAGTTGCCATCCACTGCACCGTATGGTATAAAACGGGGTTGTTTTTTGGATGGTTTTTTGATCGTTTGTTTTTTTAACACACATCTTCGTGACAAGTACTGGTGTCATCGCGGTAAGAGCAAAATCGATACGGTCTTTCTGCGCTGATCATGAGAAGATGGAGGCCAAACCAGGAAAATGGAGGAATAATGGCTAGTGCGACAGTAAGAGACATGCTGCAGGCAGGACTTCACTTCGGGCATCAGACCAGACGCTGGAATCCGAAGATGAAGCCCTATATTTATGGGCCACGAAACGGCATCTATATCATCAACCTTGATCTGACAAAAAAGCTTTTTGATAAAGCCTGCAATTTTGTATCTCAGGAAGTCAAAAAAGGTGGAACAATCCTTTTTGTCGGTACCAAGCGCCAAGCACAGTCGATTATCAGTGAAGAAGCGCAACGGTGCGGAATGTTTTATGTGGATCATCGTTGGCTTGGTGGAATGTTGACCAACTTCCAAACAATCAAACGCAGTGTCGAGCGTTTAAAAGCCATCGAGTCAATGCAGGCGGATGGCTCTATCAATAGATTTCCCAAAAAAGAGATTCTGCTCATGGAGAAGGAGCGGATCAAGTTGGAACGTAACGTTGGCGGGATCAAAGACATGAGGAATCTGCCGAGCGTTATCTTCGTAATTGATCCACGGAAAGAATCAATTGCCATTACAGAGGCAAAAAAACTGAATATTCCGGTTGTTGCAGTTGCAGACACAAACTGCGATCCGGATGGGATCGATTATCTCATCCCCGGAAATGACGATGCCATACGCTCAATCAAGCTTGTCAGTTCGTATGTCGCTGAGGCAATCCTTCGCGGCCAGGCCGAGCGCGAAGGAGATAATGCCTCAGAGGAGGCTCTGGCGGCAGCCGTCAATGCTAGTGGGGTTGATTTCATCGAAGAGAACGCCGCCTCGGATGAACAGTGATCAACAATCTCTCCTCAACGGGAGAACCGCTGAAGTTCTGATATAAATAAAAAGGGGCGTCCTGTGACAGCCCCTTTTTATTGTCTGGTAGAAAGGATTTTTCTACTCATACTCGTTTCTACAGTGAAAAAGAATCGAAAACGTTAAGACGCAAATGCGTTGCTATTGAGGAGGTTTGCAATGAACATAACAAGCCAGATGGTGAAGGATCTGCGCGATAAGACCGCGGCAGGTATGATGGATTGCAAGAAGGCGCTGACCGAGACGAATGGCGATATGGAGAAGGCTGTCGACCTGCTCCGCCAGAAAGGACTTGCTGTGGCTGCGAAAAGGGCGGGTCGAGCGACGAGCGAGGGCGTCATTGAGACGTATATTCATGCGGGAGGGAAACTCGGTGTCATGGTAGAGCTTGGCTGTGAGACCGATTTCGTCGCCAAGACTGATGCATTCCGAGAATTTGCCCGTGATGTGGCCATGCATATTGCGGCCACCAATCCGGTTTCGATTTCCCGCGATGAGGTGCCTGAATCGGTCCTGACCCGGGAAAAGGATATCTATATTCAACAGGCTATGGATTCAGGAAAGCCAGCTAATATTGCAGAGAAAATGGTAGAAGGCAAGATTGAAAAATTCCTGGCCGAAGTCTGTCTCCTTGAGCAGAAGTATGTCAAGAATCCTGATCTCAGTATTCAGGATCTGCTCAATGAAGTTGTCGGCAAGATGGGAGAGAATATTTCGATCAAGCGCTTTGCTCGTTTTCAGGTAGGTGTCGAGTAATCTCCTTCGTCCGTCGTTTGATGTACATTTCTCGAAGCACTCTCTGATTGTTCTGGGAGAAGATGCACAACAGCCAAGGAGCTCCGCATGCCGTTACAGTATAAAAGGATTATGCTGAAGTTGAGCGGTGAGGCCTTGATGGGTGATGATGCTTTCGGCATTAACACCTCGGTCCTTGAATTCGTCGCGGCTGAAGTTAAAGAGATCGTCAGGATGGGGGTTGAGCCTGGGCTTGTCATCGGCGCCGGTAACATCTTTCGAGGTGTTGCCGGGGCCAGTAAAGGCATGGACAGAACAACTGCCGACAATATGGGAATGCTCGCCACTGTCATGAACAGTCTGGCGATGCAGGACGCTCTTGAACGTATGGATGTTATCACCCGGGTCATGTCGGCGATCCCCATGCAATCCGTTTGTGAGCCGTACATCCGGAGAAGGGCTACCCGGCATCTTGAAAAAGGCAGGGTTGTCATCTTTGCAGCTGGTACCGGAAACCCATATTTCACTACCGATTCTGCCGGTGTGCTGCGAGCCCTCGAGATCGATGCCGATATCATCATCAAGGCGACGAAGGTGGATGGAGTTTATGACAAAGATCCCGTCCGTGAGCCTGATGCGATCAAATATGACCATCTCACCTATTCAGAGGTCCTCGGAAGAGGTCTTACGGTCATGGATGCCGCTGGAATCGCGCTGGCGATGGACGACGATAAACCCATCATGGTCCTGAACATGAATGTCCCTGGAAATATTCGGAAGGCCGTTTGCGGCGAAATGGTCGGGACCTTGATCAGTTCACGAAAATCTCCGAATATCCCGAGGTAAGAGGAGGGCGGTATGCACGAAGTAATTTTTGAAATGTCCGAGAAGATGGAAAAGAGTGTCGAGGCCCTCAAGTCCGAGTTGTCCAAGGTTCGTACCGGACGCGCCTCTCTTGGACTTCTCGACGGTATCACCGTAGCGGTCTATGGCAGTCATATGCCCTTGAATCAAGTTGGTTCCTTGACGATTCCGGAAAGCAGGAGCATTGCCATTCAACCATGGGATCCGCAGACCCTCCCGGCGATCGAAAAGGCGATTCTCAAATCGGATATCGGTCTCACCCCCGCAAGTGACGGCAAAGTCATCCGGCTGAATATTCCACAGTTGACTGAAGAGCGTCGCAAGGAGATCGTCAAGCAGGTCAAAAAGGTAGCCGAAGAATACCGTGTCGCCGTGCGCAATATTCGCCGGGATACTCTCGATACCCTGAAGAAGTTAAAGAAGGACAAGGAAATCTCAGAGGACGACTTTTTCAAACTGCAGGACGAGGCTCAGCACGAAACGGATAGCACCATCAAGAAGATCGACGAGGTCACCGCCTCAAAAGAAAAGGAAGTTATGGAGGTCTGATTGTTCAGACGATTCCAGCCTTTGGAACCTGTCCGGTTCCACTACCTGGCGGGGTACGAACATTTCTATGCCCAAGGATTCAGCTGTCGATCTCAAGCGCCTGCCCAGGCATGTTGCGATCATCATGGATGGCAATGGCAGGTGGGCGGAAAAGAGACACGAACCCCGCCTTTTCGGTCATAAGGCCGGGGCAGAGTCGGTCCGTGATATTGTCGAGGCAGCACGGGAACTTGGTATTCAGGTGCTGACCCTCTACGCTTTTTCGTCCGAAAACTGGAACAGGCCTGTGCAGGAAGTTTCCGGACTGATGACGATTCTTAAGAAATTTCTTGTTTCTGAGCTATCGCGGATGCAGAAAAACGGCATACGCCTGACATGCATCGGTGAGATGGAAAAACTCCCACAAGGGGTCAGAGAGACCTTGCTGGACTCCATTGCCAAAACTTTCTCCAACACCGAGATGGTACTCAACCTGGCCTTGAGTTATGGGGCCAGGGACGAGATCACCAGGGCAGTCCGCCTGCTGGCTGAGGAATGTGCCGCCGGGCGGGTCAAGCCTTCCGACATCACCATCGAGCAGGTCAATTCCTGTCTGTATACCGCTGATTTACCCGATCCCGACCTGTTGATACGGACCGGAGGCGAGGCCAGATTGTCGAATTTTCTGCTGTGGCAGCTTTCGTATGCCGAGATATATTTCACCGATGTGATGTGGCCCGATTTCCGGAGGGATATCTTCCTGAAGGCGATTGCCGATTTCCAGAAACGAGAAAGAAGGTATGGGCGCACAGGAGCACAACTCAAAAAGAGTCCCTAATGAAACGAGTCGTTCCCGGAATTCTGCTTGCTCTCTGTTGGTTTTTTCTCCTCTTCAAAGGTTCGATCACCCTGTTTGCGGCCGTTATCGCCGTCGTTGCGATCTGGGCCACCGATGAATATGTGCGGATGGCCGGCGGCCAGCGATTTTCCACCCTGCAGCGAATCCTCCTTGACATCATCCTTCCCCTGCCTCTTTTTGCGACCATGATGACAGGGGATGCAGGTACGGGGGCCCTCTATGGACTGCTTTTTGCGTTCGGTCTTCTGGCGATTTTCACTTTCGCCACCTATGCGGATTTTTCCGACAGTTATGATCTCTTCTGTCGGCTGGCCTTTGGAACGATGTATCTCGGGGTGCTGAGCGCCTTTATCCTCGGTCTGCGCCTCCTCCCCGAAGGCGGCGGCTGGCTCCTGGTTGTGACTGCCATCACAGCGGGATCGGATACCGGTGCCTATTACATCGGTCGAGCTTACGGCAAGAGCAAGCTCTGTCCAGTCATCAGTCCCAACAAGACCTGGGCGGGAGCTGTCGGCGGATTTGCCTTTGGTGTACCGGCAGCTGTCCTCTTCGCCGGAATGTTCCTGGTCGATCCTCCGTGGCTCTTCATCACCATCGCGGCCATACTTCTCACCGGAGCCGGGATCGCCGGCGACCTCACCGAGTCGATCATCAAACGGGGTACCGGGGTCAAGGATTCCGGCCATTGTCTTGGTGGTCACGGCGGCATCCTCGATCGTATCGATTCACTCCTTTTTTGTGGTCCGCTCCTTTACTTTCTGCTGGTTGTTGTCCGATGAGGCGGCGAATATCCCTGCTGGGATCGACCGGTTCAATCGGTGTCAATGTCCTCGACATCGTTCGCCGTTTTCCTGATCGATTCAAGATTGTCGGTCTCGCGGCTGGCTGTAATGTCGAGTCCCTCGCTGCACAGATCCTTGAGTTTTCTCCTGAATCCATCTCCATCTGCGATGAGCGGCACGCAAAACTTCTCCAAGACAGACTGCCCTCCGTCTGGCATAACCGGATTTTCTGGGGCGACGAGGGCAACCAGATAGTTGCCGCCCATGAAACGGCTGACATGACTGTCTCGGCGATTGTCGGTGCGGCCGGACTGAAACCGACCCTGGCGGCGATCATGGCCGGTAAGGATGTCGGTCTGGCCAACAAGGAGACCCTGGTCATGGCCGGCAGGATCGTCATGGACGCGGTTGCGGCGCAGGGAGTGCGGATGCTGCCGGTGGATTCCGAACACAGCGCCATATTTCAGGCCCTTCAGGCTGGGCGGCGAGAGGATGTGAAAAAAATCATTCTGACCGCATCCGGCGGACCATTCCGAGGGAAAACGCCTGAGCAATTGCAGCGGGTAACTATGGAGGACGCCCTCAATCACCCGAAATGGAAAATGGGGCGGAAGATATCGATTGATTCGGCGACATTGATGAACAAGGGGCTTGAGGTCATCGAGGCGAAATGGCTGTTCGGAACACCGGTCGACGACATCGAGGTCCTGGTCCATCCCCAGTCGATCGTCCATTCCCTGGTGGAGTTCCAGGATGGATCCGTGATCGCCCAACTCGGCATTCCCGATATGCGCATCCCGATAACTTACGCCCTGTCTTACCCTGAACGCCTGGCTTTGCCCCTACCTTCGTTGAATTTAGCCGAATGCGCCAGATTGGACTTTTACCAGCCTGACCGCCGTTCCTTCCCGGCCCTGGATCTGGCCTTCGACGCCCTCCGCTCCGGAGGAGTCCAGCCTGCGGTCCTCAATGCCGCAAATGAGATTGCTGTCGAGGCATTTCTGCAGGACCGCATTGATTTTACCTCCATCGTCGATATAGTATCCTCCACTATGGACCGGATGCAGGGTGGCAGTGAAGAAAATCTCGAAGATATCCTTGAGGCCGATGTTGAGGCACGCCGCCGGGCATCAGTCCTCTCCGGTCTGGCCGTACGCCGCTGACCTTCCTCTTTCCCTGTTACTGCAGCCATGAAATAATCCCTCTGCAGGGGCCGAATATTTATGAATACAATAGCTTCTTTTATCCTGGTTCTGGGTGTCCTCATCTTCGTTCATGAACTGGGCCACTTTATCTTTGCCAAGCTCTTTGGGGTGCGGGTCCTCAAATTCTCCCTCGGGTTCGGTCCCAGACTTGTCGGCAAGGTGGTCGGCGAAACGGAGTATGTCATTTCGGCCTTTCCTCTCGGCGGCTTTGTCAAGATGTTCGGCGAAAACCCTGATGAGCAGGAGATCAGTGAGGCTGACCGGAGGGTTTCCTTCTCGCACAAGTCGGTGGCGGCGAGATTCTGCATCGTTCTCGCCGGGCCGCTGTTCAACCTGTTGTTTGCCGTTGTGCTGTTCTTCGGTCTGTTCATTGCCATTGGTGTTCCGCAGCCGGTCGACACCACCCTGGTCGGGAAAGTCAACGAAGAATCGCCGGCCTATACCGCCGGTCTCAAGACCGGTGACGAAATCCTCAGTATCGACGGCAGATCGACCGTTCATTGGGAAGACGTTCTCGAAGGTGTCAAACGAAGCGAGGGGCGGCAGCTGACGATGGTCATCCGGCGGGGCCAGGAGGAGATCACGCTGTCGGTCGTGCCGCAGCGTGACAGCGTCAAGAACGTCTTCGGCGAGGAGGTCGAGCAGCGGTACATGATCGGCATCGTCAAGGATGACAAGGTCGAGTACCAACGGGTCGGTCCGGTCCAGGCCTTTATCGATGCCTGCCGCCAGACCTGGATGTATGTTTGGCTGACGGCCATGGGGTTCGTCAAGATCCTGCAACGGGTGGTGCCGGCGTCGGAACTCGGCGGGCCGATCCTTATCGCCCAGATCGCCGGCGAGCAGATGAAGGCCGGATGGATAAATCTGGTCTATTTCATGGGACTGCTCAGCGTCAATCTCGGCATCCTCAATCTCCTGCCGATCCCTGTGCTCGATGGCGGCCACCTGGTCTTCCTCTCCATCGAGGGGGTTCTGCGCCGGCCGGTGCATGAGCGGGCCCAGATCATCGCCCAGCAGGTCGGCATCGCCCTCCTCGGCGCCCTGATGATCTTTGTCTTCTACAACGATATCATCAGGATCCTGCAGTGAGCCAATCGGGTTACCCTCTGATACTGGCCATCGAGACGGCCACGCCGTGCTGCTCGGTGGCGATCACCGAAGGCGGTCAGCAAGGCGGCCGGGTCCTCGCCGCCTTGACCCTGTGCGGCACCGTGACCCACTCGCAGCGGCTTCTGACCAGGATCGGGCAACTGCTCGAGGAGACGGCCGTGACCTGGTCGATGCTCGACGGGGTTGCGGTCAGTATCGGCCCGGGCAGTTTCACCGGGCTGCGGATCGGCATGGCGACGGCAAAGGGGCTGGCCTTCGCCGGCAACCGGCCGCTCCTTGGTGTCTCGACCCTTACCAGCCTGGCCTCGTCCTGCAGCTCCGCCAAGAAGATCTGTGCGGCTCTCGATGCCCGCAAAAAGCAGGTGTATGCCGCCTTTTTTCGCCGCTCGCCCTCCGGGAGGCTGGAGCAGAACACGGCAACGGTCGTGGTCGCCCCCGAACAGCTGGCCGCAGGCATCGGCGAGCCGGTCTACATGGTCGGCGATGCCGTCGCCGTCTATGGAGAATATTGGCGCGAGGTCCTCGGGGATCGCTACGAAGCGGCTCCCGCTCAGCTGCATCTGCCATCGGCGGCGTCCCTCGGCCTGATTGCCGCCGAACAGCTGCAGCGCGGCGAACTGCTTCATCCCGGATCGGCCGTCCCCCTGTATGTCCGGGCCTCGGAGGCGGAGCTTAACCTGGCGGCGACGGGAACCGGTCGTCTGCCGCAGCGTGCAACGATACAGCCATGATCAGACGACGGCAGACGCGAGAGATCGCCATCGGCGCGGTCAAAATCGGCAATGGTCACCCGGTGTCGGTCCAGTCGATGACCAATACCTATACGACCGATGTCGAGGCCACGGTGGCCCAGATTCACCGCCTTCAGGCCGCCGGCTGCGACCTGATCCGGGTGGCGGTGCCGGATATGGCGGCGGCGGCGGCGCTGCGCCCGATCCGTGATGCCATCGCCATTCCGCTTATCGCCGACATCCATTTCGATTCCCGCCTGGCCGTGGCGGCGATGGAGCACGGCGCCCAGGGCATCCGCATCAACCCCGGCAACCTCGGCGGCAGCGATAAGCTCGCCCGGGTCGTGGCGGCGGCGAAACAGCATCATGTGCCGATCCGGGTCGGGGTCAACAGCGGGTCGATTGAAAAGGATCTGCTCAAGGCCCACGGCTATCCGACGGCGGACAACCCGAAGGCCCTGATCGCCAGCGCCCTCCGCAATGTCCGGCTGATCGAGGACCTCGGCTATGACGCGCTGAAGATCTCCATCAAGTCCTCCGATGTGTTGACGACGATCAACGGCTATCAGCAGCTGTCGCAGGAGACCGATTATCCGCTGCATCTCGGGGTGACCGAGGCCGGCGGCCTGATCGCCGGCACCGTCAAATCGAGTGTCGCCCTCGGCATCCTGCTCAGCCAGGGGATTGGCGACACCTTCCGGGTGTCGCTGACCCGCGACCCGGTCGAGGAGGTCCGGGTCGGCTTTGAACTGCTGCGGTCGCTGAAGATCCGGGAGCGTGGGCCGGAGCTGATCTCCTGCCCGACCTGCGGCCGGACCCGGATCGATCTTTTCGGTCTGGCGGAACAGGTCGAGCAGTATGTCCAGACGATGACCGTCCCGCTCAAGGTGGCGGTGATGGGATGCGTGGTCAACGGCCCGGGGGAGGCGCGCGAGGCCGACATCGGCGTCGCCGGCGGCCACGGTGTCGGCATTATCTTCAAAAAGGGTGAGATATTCAGGAAGGTTGCCGAACACGATCTGCTTCAGGTCTTCCTTGCCGAACTGAAAAAGATGGAAGATGAAGGGCAAAAAACCTGAAAATCTGGTACATTCCTTTCGTCTTTGATGCGTTGCCGGGCGGTCGGCAGCGGCCGAGTAATAGAACTTTCAACCACTATCCGATTGCATATGCGCTATTCACAGCTGTTTTTGCCGACATTGAAGGAAACTCCGGCCGAGGCCGAAGTCGTCAGCCATCGCCTGATGCTGCGGGCAGGATTCATCCGCAAGCTCAGCGCCGGAGTCTATACCTATCTGCCCTATGGACTTGCGGCATTGCGCCGCGTCGAGCAGATCGTCCGCGAGGAGATGAACCGCGCCGGGGCCCAGGAACTGCTGATGCCGATGGTACAGCCGGCGGACCTGTGGAAGGAGACCGGCCGTTACGACAAATATGGTCCGGAACTGCTGCGGTTTGTCGATCGGCACGAGCGGGAATCCTGCCTGGGGCCGACCCATGAGGAGGTTATCACCGATATCGTCCGGCGGGAACTCCATTCTTATCGTGACCTGCCGGTCAACTTCTATCAGATTCAGAGCAAGTTCAGGGACGAGATCCGGCCACGGTTCGGTTTGATGCGAGGCCGGGAGTTCGTGATGAAGGACGCCTATTCCTTCGATGTCAGCGACGAGCAGGCCGAGGCCAGCTATATGAAGATGTTCGAGGCCTACCGGCGGATCTTCACCCGCTGCGGACTCAACTTCCGCGCCGTACAGGCCGATTCGGGGGCGATAGGCGGTAATTTTTCGCATGAATTCATGGTATTGGCTAAGACAGGCGAGGATACGATCGTTGTCTGCACGGCCTGTGAATACGCCGCCAATATGGAAAAGGCCGAGGTCCGGATGCCGGCCACGATCGAGGTGGAACCCATGCTCGATACCGAAAAGGTCGAGACCCCGGGCAAGCGCAAGGTCGAATCGGTCTGCGAGTCTCTCGGTATCCCGCCGTCGCGGCTGATCAAGACGATGATCTACCTCGCCGACGGCCTGCCGGTGGCGGTGCTGGTCCGGGGCGATAGGGAGGTCGAGGAGGTCAAGCTGAAGAACCTGCTCCAGGTCGCCGATGTCGAACTGGCCGACGACAAGCAGGCCTTCGACGCCACCGGCGTGCCGACCGGCTATATCGGTCCGGTCGGTCTCGGCCTCCGGGTCGTGGCCGACCAGGAAGTAGCTCTGATGCGCAATGCCGTCACCGGCGCCAACCAGAAGAACTATCACCTCAAAAACGTCAATCCCGGCCGCGATTTCCAGGCCGAGGCCTTCACCGATCTGCGCCAGATCACCACCGACGACCCCTGCCCGGTCTGCGGCGGGTGTCTGGAACTGACCGAGGGCATCGAAGTTGGCCATATTTTCAAATTGGGGACTTCCTATTCGGAAAAGATGCAGGCGATGTTCCAGGACAGTGACGGCAGCGAGAAGCCGTTTGTCATGGGATGCTACGGCATCGGCGTCAGTCGGGTTGTCGCCGCTGCGATCGAACAGAACCATGACGACAACGGCATCATCTTTCCCGTGCCGCTGGCACCGTTCAAGGCGATCATCCTCGATCTCGATCCCCGGGACGAAAGAATTGACGGCGCTGCTCAGGATCTGTACAGGGGACTGACTGCAAAAGGGATCGAGGTGCTGCTCGACGACCGGGATGAGCGACCCGGCGCCAAGTTCAAGGATGCCGATCTCCTCGGCATCCCTTACCGGATCACGGTCGGCAAGAAATATCTGCAGGACGGGTTCGTCGAGCTGCGCGAGCGGAAGGGCGGAGAGGTCGAAGAACTGTCTCCGGAGCAACTGCTGACGGTGCTGCCGCCCAGGATTGCCGAAGCGATCAACCGATAACCTCGAAAATGGCCGTTTGCATGCCAGAGGCAACGTTCAATCCCCAGGGTCTAAAGATCCTGGCCGCCAACTATCTGCAGGATGTCGATCTGTCATTGATCGATAAGGCTTGGGATGTCGTGGTCAAGGTCCATGACGGCCAGAATCATTTTTCTGGCGAGCCGTACCTGATGCACGCCCTCAACGTCGCGTCGATGCTGGCTTCCATGCACCTCGATCTCGATACGATCCTGGCCGGACTGCTGCACGGGGTGTTGAAGGAAGGGGTGATTGTCGAGGAACTGGAGGAAAAATTCGGTCACGATGTCGCCGCCATCGTCAACGGCTCGACCCGCATCACCGAGGTCCAGTACGACAGCAAGCTGGCGAGCCAGGCCGAGAACGTCCGCAAGCTGCTCCTCGCCATTGCCGCTGACATCCGGGTCCTCCTGGTGAAGCTGGTCGATCGCCTGCAGGATATGTTCCTGCTCGATTCCGTCGATCGGGAAACCCAGATGGATAAGGCCCGGGAGACGATGGACCTGTATGCGCCCCTGGCCAGTCGTATCGGCATCGACTGGATGAAAAGGGAATTGGAGGACCTCTCCTTCAAGTACCTGCATCCGCAGGAGTATGCCGACCTTGCCGGGAGACTCGAGAACTCCCTGGACGAGCGGCAGCGGTATGTCGACGAGGTCATCGGCATCCTCCACGACAAGCTGGCTGAGAGCGATATCACGGCGGTCAGAATCATCGGCCGGCCGAAGCACCTCTATTCGATCTACAAGAAGCTGGTGGTCCAGAACATACCCCTGGAAAGAGTCTACGACAAGGTGGCCTTCCGCATCATCGTCGAAACGGTCAGCCAGTGCTATGAGGCCCTGGGGGTCATTCATGCCAACTGGGCGCCGGTTCCGGGGAGGATCAAGGATTTCATCTCCTCGCCCAAGGCCAACAACTACCAGTCGATGCACACTACGGTTGTCGGGCCGAGCGGCCATTTCATCGAGATCCAGATCCGTACCGAAGAGATGGATCGGGTGGCCCAGGAAGGGGTTGCCGCCCATTGGGCCTACAAGGAAGGGCAGAAGGTCAGCACCAGCGATGCCCGGCTCTTCCGCGAATTGAAGAAGCTGGTCAAGTCGCTGCACGAGGTCGAAGATCCGCGCGAATTCCTCGACAGCGTCAGGGGCGAACTGTACGAGCCGGATATCTTCGCCCTCACCCCCGGCGGCCAGGTCAAGGAACTGTCGATCGGCAGCTGCCCCATCGATTTCGCCTACGCCGTCCACACCGAGGTCGGCGATCACTGCGTCGGCGCCAAGGTCAATGGCCGTCTGGTCCCACTCAAGCATCATCTGCAGACCGGAGATATCGTCGAGATCATCACTTCGCCGAACCAGCGGCCGCGTCGCGGCTGGCTCGACCTCGTCAAGACCAGCCGGGCCAGATCGCGGATCCGCAACTGGCTGCGGAAGGAGGAGAAGGAAAAGGCTCTCAAACTCGGTCGCGAAATCTGCGAGCGGGAGTTGCGGAACAACAACACGACCTTCCGCAAGATCGTCAAGAGCGGTCATATCCGGCTTCTTTTGAAGACACTGCACTGCAATACGCTTGATGATATGCTGATCAAGGTCGGCAGCGGTGCAATTACCCTGGGGACCCTGGTGAAGGCTCTGCAGCCGCCGGAACTCCAGCAGGAGAAAGAAAAGACGGCGGCCGAACTGCCGCCGGCGGCGCTGGCGGCCCAGATGGTCAGCCAGCAGCCATCGGACAAGGGGCCGGGGAAACCGGGGATCAGCATCGACGGCATCGACGGCATGCTGGTCAAGATCAGCCAGTGCTGCAGCCCGGTGCCGGGAGATCCGATCGTCGGCTTTATCACCACCGGACGGGGTGTCTCGGTCCATAAGGCCGATTGCGGCAATCTCCTGAGCACCGATCCGCTGCGCTGGATCAAGGTTTCCTGGGACGGCATCGAGGATAAGCATTACAAGGTCGGTATTCACGTCAGCGCCGAGAATACCCGCGGGATCTTCGCTGCAGTCAGCTCGGCGATCAGCGCCGACAATGCCAATATCCTCGAGGTGGCGGCCCATGTGACTCCGGCCGATATTGCCGATCTTACCATCACCATCGAGGTCGCCAACCTCGATCACCTCCACTCCTTGATGCAGCATCTGCGGCAGATGGAGCATGTGATTACCGTGCGGAGGCTCTAGGCGGCAGGTGACGGTCTGTCAAGTCTGCGGCAACGAGATTGGGCGAGGCAGCCTGTCCTGCAGATTCTGCGGCAGCAGACAGGAAGGGGAATCTCAACCGGGCAGGAAACCGTTTATGAAAAAGGCGGTCAACCTGAAGCGCGGTCGCCCTACTGTCGAAATCGCCCTTGGTCGATTGGCGGTGGAGATCGAAAATGCCAGGAGTGAGGGCGTCAGTGTGCTGATCCTGGTCCATGGATACGGGTCGAGCGGCAAAGGAGGGATCATCCGTGAGGAATGCCGGAAGCTCCTGGAGCATTTGCGCCGGCACAAAGAGATCAATGATTTTGTCCCCGGCGATGGCGGCGGCAAATCGGGACCGGTCAAGGCACTGTTCCGCCGCTACCCCATCCTTCGCCATGATCGCGAGCTTGCTGCCCCCAATCCCGGTATCACTACGGTGGTCCTGTAGCCGCGCCGCAACCGCCTTGCCTTTCTCAGTAACATGTGGCTGTAGAGAGAATAATGCAGGCGGAAACATTGACAGATGTATTTTTACTGTAGATACAGTATAGGGAAGAATTCGTTTCTGGATGATGGTTTTTCCGGTTATTTTGCCGGGGAACCGTCGTCGAATGGCAGCAAAAAAGAGAGGCGCCGGACGCGACGCCTGCATATCTGTCCAAGGACAAAAGGAGTAAGGAATGAAAAGAATCATACTACTGATCGCCGTCAGTCTGCTATGTGGTGGCCCGATGGCCGTCGTCGCCGCAGAGCAGGCCAAGGAAGCAGGGAAGCTTTCTACATTTCAGGAAAAATTGAGCTACAGCATGGGGCTGGATGTAGGCACCTATTTCAAGGGCATGGGTGACGATATCGCCATCGATACCCTGATGAAGGGGATTCAGGATGCCTATGGCGGTTCGGAGAAACTCCTGACCGAGGAGGAGATAGCCGCCGTACAGAAGGAGTATGCCGAGAAGATGCAGGCCCGTCAGGCCCAGAAGATGAAAGAGCTGCAGGAAAAGAACAAGAAGGCCGGTCTTGCCTTTCTGGAAGAGAACAAGAAGAAAAAAGGAGTTGTCGTCACCAAAAGCGGTCTGCAGTATGAGGTGCTGAAGCAGGGCGACGGTCCCAAGCCGAAGGCGACCGACACCGTCAAGGTCGATTATGTCGGTACCCTGGTCGACGGCAAGGAATTCGACAATTCGATCAAGCGGGGAGAGCCGGCCGTGTTCTCGGTGGGCCAGGTCATCCCCGGTTGGAGCGAGGCCCTGCAGTTGATGAACGTCGGGTCGAAGTACAAGATAGTCATCCCCTCCGACCTGGCGTATGGCGACAACGGCGCCCCTCCTGTCATCGAACCTGGGGCTGTTCTAGTCTTCGAGGTTGATCTGCGCTCCATCGAACAACCGGCGGCAAAGAAATAAAAGCCTCTTTTTCGTACGATAATGGCAAAAGGCCTGCAGGATATTCCTGCAGGCCTTTTTTTATCCCTGTCTGCCGACTCGGGAGGGGGCGAACACCCGGTTTTCAGCCGGGTTGCTCGCCGATGAGGGCGAGTGAACCCTTGAGTCCTTCGAGCAGGACGAATCGGCCGAGCGGCACCAGGTTGCAGGGGAAGGAGCGGATGAAGAGGGGATTGGAGCAGAGACCGCCGGAAAGATAGAGTCGGTCGGGTTTGCCGGCGAAATCGTAGGCATTGAGGGCAATCCCCTTGACGAACCTGGCCACCGCCTCGGATTCGCTCTGGCCGTTGATCACCGCATCGAAGATGTGGCTCATCCCAAGGACGCCGCAGGTCACCGAGAACGACGAGGCCGGTACGGCGAGTGAGGAGAAGTCGAGGTCGTAGTATTTCTCCAGCAGTTCGATGGTAAAGCCCATCGAGGCGCCGCACTCGGCGTTCCATCCCATGTCCTTGACCTGTCCATGCTCGTAACGGACGAACTTGATGTCCCGGCTGCCGCAATCGAGCAGAGTATAACAGTCTTCGCGGATCAGCCGTTCGCCTCCTCGGGCCAGAGCGGTCAACTCGTTGACGTAGTAGTCGGCATATTTTCTGCCGTTATGGCCGGTGGCAATGTCCACCCGCCAATCGCGGTTGAATTCCCGGGTGGGGATGACCCGTGGGCCGGCTCCTTCCTGCGAGGTGTCGAGGAGCTTGATATAGGAAGTGCCGAAATCAGCGAGGAGCACAGCCGACCCCCGACAGTTCGAGAAACGCCTGGATCTTGGACTTGGCGCTGTTGCCGACGGTCACGTCGCAGTCGAGGTACAGCCCGCGGGGATGCCGTCGCGCCAGATGCTGGGCCAGGGCCGTCTTGGCACAGAAGGATTGGGCGAAGAAGACGGTCGGCACATCTGGGTTGTAATGCTCCTCCAGCGCCTTGTTGTCAGGGGTCTTGTTTTCCATGCAGCGTGCCCAGCCGTAAACATGGGTGGTGTCGGGAAAGAGGGCGAGCAGGGAAAAGTCCCGTGGCGGCACTCCCCAGAAACCGGCAGAGGGAAGACAGGGAGGGGCGTCGACAGCCGGCTTCGTTTTCCGCACTGCCGCGGTGATGGCCGACATCTTGTCGACAAGCGGCATCCTCGTCCGGCACAGGGGGGTGCCGAAATCGACGCGGTCCCGGTTCCTGGTCGGGATGACGGTGGTGCCGGGCAGAAGATCGGCCAGGATGGTGGCGGTATGGAGGGCGCTGTCGCATTTGCCGGGACCGACATCGATGTAGATCCGGTCCAGTTCGAGGGTCATGGCATTGATCACCACGGTCCGCAGGATAGCACAGTACACCCGGGGCAGATGCGGCGACGCCGCGTCAATATCCTTCCTGATGATGGGCTCGTCGAGATCGAAGACCTGCGCGCCGCTCTCTTCGAGCATGCCGATGATCGCCAGGGGAGGAATGCCGACGATCCCGGCTCGCATTGTGTCGTTGATGATTTCCTTCATTACTGGTCCTGCATTCTCAGGAGATAGATGCCGATGCCGGCGAAGATCAGGTGGATGATGGCGGCGGCGAACAGCGGCGGGATATAGGCCGCCCTGGCCAGGGACTGGAGGGCGCCCCACGCCCCCCAGGCGAAGAAGGCGAGGCCGCAGCTGGCGGGGATGGCGATGGAGAGATCGCGGCCCCATTTCTGGTAGGAAATGAGCAGGATCGGGAGTCCCAGCAGGAGCAGCGGGAAACCGAGAAAAATATAGGAGATCCGGCTCAGGAATTCCGCCCAGGCACGATGTTTTTCGTGGTTGGTTTCCTTTTTGAATATGTCGAGAAAGAGCCCGGTCAGAGATAACTCGGCCGACTGGTACTCGGGGACGAGAAAGTTTTCCGGATGTTCGGGGAGCGTGGTTTGCCAGTACTCGAAATTCCTGACCTTGTAGGTCGCATCTTCGTTGGCCACCTGGATCTGTCCTTCCTTCAGTATCCATTCGCCCCGTTGTTCACTCCAGTCCGCCCAGTTGGCGCTGATCAGGGTCCGGATATTGTAGTTTTCGTCCCAGCGGGAATAGGAAAAGTTCTTGAAGACATACGTGCCGGTGTGCGGCCATTCGAAGGAATAGAAACCTTCGCTGCCCTTGTAATAAAACCGGCCGTTCCGGTGGATGCCGAGGGGCACCTTGCCCTTGACCTGTTCGTACCAGATGTTGTTGGTCGCCGAGATGGTCTTGGGCAACAGGAACTGGGCCGCTGCCAGAAAAAGCAGAGTAAGGCAGAAACCGCCGATGAGCAGGGGCTTGACGATCAGTTTGAGGGGGATGCCGCCGGCTTTCATGGCGTTGAGTTCCCGGGTGTGATTGAGGATGCCGAGAGTGATGACGCCGGAGAGGAGAACGAGGATCGGCCCGATCTGGTCGATGATGAAGGGGATGTTGAGGAGAAAGAATTTCATCGCCAGCACAAAGGATTTTCCGGCCCTCGAAAAGTTGTCGATCTTCTCGAAAAAATCGATCAGCAGGTAAATGGCGACGAAGGCGACATTGACGGTGAAAAAATATTTAATGAATTGACCAAGAAGGTAGCGGTCGAGCAATTTCAAGGCGATATGGCTCCGTTGAGGGTAATGGCGTCGTGCTGGGACTGTCTTCGGTGCAGGGGGCGGCGTATGGGAGGAAGGCGAAACTGCGTGGCACCCTTTCGGTACGAATGTGGTCCCGGCGTGAGGAAGAAAACAATCCGGCGGTTGAACGATGTTGACATGTTTCGGCAGCGACCCCGGTAACGGCCAGGAGATCGTCAAGACGGGAAGAGGATTTCCCGCCAATCCAGTCTAGGTACCATTGTCGGCACCGTGCGTCAAGGACCTTCCACAGTGGTCCGAAAGGCCGCTCCGGCGGAGGGCGCGTTGTCTGGCGGAAGGGGAGGGCGGCGGCTAAACCTTGCTTTTTTAAAAATCCGTGTGCTATATTAAACCCCTGTGGCGATGCTTGCGAGCCGGCTGGGATCAACGGCCGGAAACACCAGGCATCAGGCTGACCCGCTCCATTCATACCAGGTGTGACGGCGGGGCTGAAACTTCAAGGAGGTGGCTGGCAATTCCGGCTATTGCAGCATCGGCGCCACAATGCGAACCTCGGGGACAACTCGGGGGGATCTGTTGCGTCGGTGGCGGGCTGTATCGGCGGTGATGATCCGGGCTGCTCCTAATTGTTTGCGTTGAGCCCTGTTTGTGCGCCTGTTTCCCCCGCAAGGACGGTCAGCAGGTTTGTGCTGCGCGATCCTTCTATACCGGATGCCAATGCTGTAGCATATGGCAAAAAATCATAAAAACGTTGTCTCATCCCTCGGCACGATTGCTTCGAAACAGACCGCGAAAGAACGCCTTCAGGCATTCTGGAATGTCTTCGACAAGGATGACGACGTCCTTGTGGTGATCAATGCCGATCCGGACGCTCTGGCCGGTGCCATGGCCGTCAAGAGACTGCTCCGTTACCGGGTCAAGAACGTCGTCATCGCCCACCCCAACGAAATTCGCCGCCTCAACAACGTCGCGATGGTCGAACGGCTGAAGATCCCGATCGAACGGCTGAACACTATCAAGATCAATGATTACAGCAAAAAGGTCATGGTCGACTCTCAGCCCGATCATCTGCCCTGTTTCGAAAAAATCTATTTCGATGTCATTATCGATCATCATCCGCCGACCAGCAAATGGGAGGGCGTTCGGTTTGTCGACATCCGCGCCGATTACGGCTCGACGTCGACCATGATGGTCGAGTACCTCCGGGCTGCCGAACTGAAACCCTCGGTCTCTCTGGCAACAGCGCTGTTTTACGGCATCAAGGTCGATACTGAGAATTTTGAGAAGAAATCGTTGCTGGCCGACGGCATCGCCTTTCGCTACCTCTTCAATATTGCCAACCGGGACCTGGTTCGCAAATTTGAACTGACGGACCTGAGGCGCTCCGAACTCCGCTATTTCACTCTCGCCCTGCAGGAATTGAAATACTCCAAGCGGCGCTATTATACCCATCTCGGCAAGGTTCGCAGTCCTGACGTCTTGGTGATCATTGCCGACTTTCTCAATCATGTGGGCGAGATCGACTGGGTGTTCGTCTCCGGAATCCATGGCGAGAGGCTGATTGTGATCTTCCGTTGCGACGGCTATCGCAAGAGTGCCGGCAAACTCGCCACAAGGATATTCAGTTCGGTCGGGTCCGCGGGAGGACATAAGGAGGCGGCACGGGCCGAAGTGCCGTTGAAAAACCTTGCCCTGGGGGACCGGCCATTCAATTCAGACAGCCTGAAACGACTGATCGGCAGCCATATCTGAGTTGATCCGGTGGTGGCAGGGTTGAAAGCGGCGGTTGCCTGAAGATGGGTATTGCGCTGGGTTCATCCTCGCTCAACAACGTTACCTGTATGCATCTGATTAATGGGGGAATGAATGCTGAAGCCGACGACACTCGCAATGATTCTGGCGGGAGGCCGGGTCGACGAGCTCAACGTGTTGACCTATTACAGGCCGAAATCGGCCTTGCCATTTGGTGGTTTCGGCAGGGTTATCGATTTCGCCCTCAGCAACCTGATGAACTCCGGTATCGAACGGGTTGCGATCCTCAGCCAGTACCGCAGTTATTCATTGATCAACCACATCGGCACCGGCGCAGCCTGGGACATGCTTGGCCGCAACCGCGGCATCTCGATCCTCCCTCCCTATATCGGTTCGGACCAGACTAACTGGTACCGCGGATCCGCCGATGCGGTCTACAGGAATATCGATTTCGTCCAGTATTATGAACCGGAGCAGATTCTCATCCTTTCCGGCGACCACATCTACAAGATGGACTACCAGCATCTGATCGCCTATCATCGCGAAAAGGATGCCGACCTGACCATGGGGGTCATCCGGGTGAGGCCGGATCAAGCCCACAGATTCGGGATCGCCGCGCTCGATGACGAGGATGGGGAGCGGGGCGGCAGGGTTACATCCTATTGGGAAAAACCGAAAGAGCCCGAATCGGATTGGGCCTCGTTGACGGTGCTCTGTTTCAAGCCCGAGGTGATGTACCGGCTGCTGAACGAGAATCAGAACGATGCTTCATTCGAGTTCGGGCGGGATATCATCCCCAGGCTGATGAAGGCCGGGGGACGAGTCTATGCCTACAAGTTCTGCGGTTACTGGGGATATACCCGGACCATCGAGGAATACTGGCAGTCCAACATGGATCTGCTGGGCCGGGATCCGTGCATAGACATGGAGAAATGGGGCTTTCGAACCAACCTCGATCATCGCGGCATCCGCGATTTCCAGCCGGTGGTGATCGGCGACGACGCCACGGTGCATGACAGTCTGGTGTACAACGGCAGTGTGATCGACGGCACGGTGCGGCGATCGATCATCTTCCCCGGCGTCAGCGTCGAAAAAGGGGCGGTGGTCGAGGATTCGGTCCTCTTCTTCAACAACCACATCGGTCGCAATTGCCGACTGAGCAAGGTGGTCGCGGATGTCAACAACACCTTCGGCGAGGGAGTTGTGGTCGGCGCCGAGGCCGGACGGCAGGCGGAGGCGGTGACGGTCGTCGGTTGGAACAACATCGTTCCCAATCAGGTCGTCATCGGCGAAGGGGCCACGGTCTATCCGCTTCTGGGGAGCGGGCGGTGGAAGAAGGTGATAGCAGCGGGGGAGGTGCTCAGATGATTGCAGCGAAAGAAGCTCTGGTTCTCCTTCTTGCGGGCGGTGTCGGCAGTCGGCTCAACATCCTGGTGCAGAATCGGGCCAAGCCGGCCGTGCCCTTCGGCGGCATCTACCGGATCATCGATTTCAGCATGAGCAACGTGGTCAACTCCGGTCTGAAAAAAGTCGGGGTGCTGACCCAGTACAAACCCTTGTCGCTGATGAGTCATCTCGGCGCCGGCGAGGCCTGGGACCTGACCGGCCGGACCCGCGGTGTCAAGATCCTGCCTCCCCGCACCGGATCGAAGGACTCCGACTGGTACAAGGGGACGGCCGATGCTATCCGCCGCAATATCGACTTCATAGAATCGAATCCAACCGATGAGGTGGTGATCCTGTCCGGTGATCATATCTATCATATGGATTTCGATGCGATGATCGAATACCATCGCTCGAAGAAGGCCGACGTCACGGTGGCGATGATGGTGGTGCCGAAAAGCCAGATCCATCAGTTCGGGGCGGGCATCACCGATAACCGCAACCGGATTGTCGAATGGGAAGAGAAGCCGAAGGTGCCGCGGACCAACCTGGCCTCGATGGGGATTTACGTCTTCGATCGCCGGTATCTTCTCGATTCCCTGGCCCGGGACAAGAAGGATGTGGATTTCGGCATGCATATCCTGCCCCATGCCATTGCCAATGACAACACCTTTGCCTATCCTTTCTACGGTTATTGGCGTGATGTCGGAACGATCCAGGCCTACTGGGAAGCCAATATGGACATCATCAGGAAGGAGAGCGGTATTTCCCCGGAAAAATGGCGGATACGAACCAATTTCGAGGCCGAGGGGCGGGCGGCGGATCGTCCGCCTGTCCGCTTCGGGGCCGAGGCGCAGGTGCAGACCTCGCTGATCTCTTCGGGGTGCGCCATCCACGGCACCGTGATCAACTCGGTGCTGTCGCCGGGGGTGGTGGTGGAAAAGGGTGCGGTCGTCCGCAACTCCATCCTCTTTTCGGACTGTATCGTCAGGAAGAAGGCGATCGTCGACCTGGCGATCTTCGACAAAAATGTGGAGACCGGGGAGGGGGCGCAGATCGGGGTCGGCGACGACCACGACACCCCCAACCGCCAGCATCCGAAGCATCTCTACACCGGGATCACCCTGGTGGGAAAGGGCGTCGGCATGCCGGCCGGTGTCAAGGTCGGCCGCAACTGCGTCGTCGATTCCTACTGTCGCCGAGAAGCGTTCAGCCACAAGAAAATCGCCACCGGCGCAAGCCTGTCGAAGGACGGTGCAATCAGCTGAAACCAGGCGCTGGAGCGGAAAATTATTGCGGTTTTGCAAAATGAAGGTAATATTCCGCACGTTCTGAAGAACATACGCCCCCGTAGCTCAGTGGATAGAGCACAGGATTCCTAATCCTGGTGTCGCGCGTTCGATTCGCGCCGAGGGCACCAATGCCAAGAAGGGGTTAGCCAGGGATAATAACTGGTTAACCCCTTTTTTGTTGCCGAAAGCCACCCCTTGTTTTTGCTGTTTTTTGCTTTATATTGCTCTATTATGATAATCAAATGGAACAAAAGTGGAACAAAAATGGAACAATAATCCATGAAAAAATGGGTGAGGATTCAATATTATGGCACGTATTCAACCTCGAAATGGGAAAACTCGAACAACATATACAGCCACTGTTAGAGTAAAAGGGCAACCTTCCATATCACGAACCTTCGATACCAAAGGAGAGGCGAAAAGCTGGGCGGCCGAGGTAGAAAGGCAAATACGGATGGGGCGCTACCAAGATGTGCGGCCAGCAGAAAACCTCACTTTCGCGGATGCTTTGAGCCAATATCTGGCTCGTGTGTCAACCACCAAACGGCCAAATTCCGAGAGCCGTGATAAAATATCGGCAAAAGCACTGATTGCAGGGTTCGGTTCGGACATTTCCCTGGCGGCCATAAATCCTCAGCGTCTGGCAGAATACCGTGACAAGCGTATACAAACTGTTTCTCCGTCGACTTTCCAAAAAGAATTCGCCCTTGTCTCTCATCTGTTTAATGTAGCACGGCGTGAGTGGGGCCTACCGGTGGACAATCCGGTGCCACAAGTACGACGTCCAAAAGTAGATAATAACCGCACACGCTTTCTTACGAAGGAAGAAGCACAGAGATTGTTGGATGTAGCCAAAACCAGCCGAAATACAAAGCTCTATCCGTACCTACTTCTACTCATGCATACAGGCATGCGGCCAAGTGAAGCAGCAGGTTTGCAGTGGGGGGATGTCGATTTGGATGGACGCCTTGTAAAACTTCAAGTCACCAAAACCGATATGCGGTATGTTCCGCTTACTGAAATGGCGGAAAACGTTCTTCGATCAATCAGACCGAAAGAAGCACAGATGGAGACCTATGTTTTTCTTCCTCATAGCAGTAAAGAGGCTCGGAAAGTTCTCGATATTCCCTGTAACCATTTCAAACGTTCATTTGGAACAGCAAGAAAAAAAGCAGGACTTGATGACCTCCACCTCCATGATCTAAGGCATACCGCTGCCAGTCATCTCCTTATGGCCGGTGTAGATATCAGAACACTCGCGGAAATTCTTGGACACAAGACAATGCAAATGGTGCAGCGGTATACCCATCTCCTTAATGATCACAAGTTGAAAGCGGTTGATCGGATTAATTCTTTGGGGTTGGAATAGGAGAACATCTATTGTCGTTGAAGGCTTCATATACGTATCCTCAGTAACAACTTAACCTGACGATATTTGACATTGGTTTTGATTGCCATAAGAAAGTTAAATACATTTGATTTAATGTGTTAATAATATCCAGTGAAATCGATTCAATGGAAATTTTTTGTAATATCAAATTTTATTCTATTCTTAGATATCAAGAAACCATAGATTTACCTCTTCCTGGTGACACTTGACCGGGAATCGTGCCCCTGATCAGAATACATATTGGAACCACAACCATAGATATGAGTAATCCCGGAAAGTCATCTGGCGAATTGAGCAGCTCCGATAAGTTTACATCTTCGCATGTGAAAACAGGCGAAATAGTTGATCACGTCCGGAAGATACTCGCATTTATCGTCAAGAATCCAAACATATTTGGGGCTGGGGACATTTACAATGTTCGTTTTCAGAGTCCGCTAAAGTTGGCCGGGATTCTGACTGCAGTGTTGACGGGATTGGTTGACACCGACCGGGGGCCGGTCGTGGAAAAATTTGTAGTGATAGGCCCTCCTGGATTGAACGCCGAATATTGTGAAGGAGAGATCTGGAACGGAATTGCCAATACTTTTCAACTGCTTGATCAAGGCGCGATGGAGCCAAGCGAAGAGGCTCGGCTGAAGAGGCGCTTTCAGCTAGTCGTCGCATCTGATCGACGAATCAGTTCTGCATTAGACATAATTAGGATACAGCCTGAATATACGGTTATCATAGTCGCAGATGCGGCAATCTACAGGGATGACAGCATTGAGCCGTACATCCCAGCCGGCGCATCATCTCCGCTTCAACCAGAAGACGTATGGGTGCCCCAATTGCACGCTTTGGCAACCGAAGCGATCAAGCTTGTACAGGAGTACAATCTCTATGTTGCAATCGACGCAAATCAATTCAGCCCAAGCAGAAAAGATCTTTCCGACCTCCTGCTTTCGATCGAGGGGTGCGGCGTGATGGGTTCAAGCAGCGTGAACTCTCCAGACAGTATTCTAGCAACTCGGGTAGATCAATGGGATGCATGGATTCGCGAAGGGCGTCTTGGCCAAGTTTTTCTTGACATCGAGCGACTCCCGGCCAATCTAGATAGCAACAAGCCGGGCCTGCGCATCCAGGCACTATACAAAGCCGGCCACTTACTTGAGGCCCTGAAAGCAATCCGCCAGGAAATCGCGCTTGGTCCTGAGTTGGATGCACCGACGAGAGTGAAGTTCGCTAGAATTGCGCAAGATGCAAATGCTTCAAGGTTTGCAGTAGAAATCCTATCACCAGCCATCGCCGAACTTCAGAGTCAAGAGGACCTTGAGAGCGCGCTCGCAACAGCGCAAGACGCTGGCTCGACTGAACTGGAAAAAGAAGTTGTAGAACGCCTCGCTGAGTTATTTCCTGGAAGTCCAGGTCTTCGACGACGCCTCCTTCGTACTCTTCTTGCTAACCGTGATTATGCGGGTGTAGCTGCCATATTGGCCAAGGAATCGGACGGTAAATCTGAATTCTACAGCACTCTCGCATGCTTCCTCTCAGGAAACGATATACCCGACTACAGGAGCCTTATTGCTCTAGCTGGCGGCGATACATCACAGGCCGATACCTATCGAATGGCGTGCGTCAGCGATGCGCTATCACGCAAGCTTATTTCTCACGCATTTGAACTCGCGATGCCGCTCCCAAGCACGCCAGATAAAATAGAGCGTGGCGAAAAGCTCCTGGTACGGATTCTCGAGCACATTCTGCTCTTTAATGACAGGGATGGAGTACTGCCCGTGCAGAGGGAAGATTTTCAGGCGGCCGTCCAATCCTTAATTGAGCGACTGGCCGCCAATCCGGAAAACCAAGGGCTTAGAGCTAGCCTCGCCCACCTCATCCAACCAACCGTCGCAGGAACAATGGGCTTGGGCCTAATGGCTTTCATAGTGCTTAACTTGGCCTCCCGGCCCGTTCGTTTAGTAAAGAGAAAATTCCTCGGTAAGGCTGACGCTAACTGGTTCGATGAACACAAGTCCTTCCTAAGTGCAGCGTTTGAGTGGATGGGGAATGAAGGGATGATAGTGATCGGGAGATCTACCTTTCCTGAGCCTCTGTTGACCGAACCGGCAGATGAAGTTGTGTCCGCTGTTACCAATTTGCTAACTCATGCGCCTCTTAAATCGGAGGAAGATGTCAATACTCATTTGTCCTTGCTCGCGCTGGGAACCTCGGTGACTCCGCATTGTTCGGATCCTGACTATGACCTGCAAATGATGAGGTTGGTGGCGAGTAGGTTTGCCATTTCTGGCCGCACTCAGGCAGCCCGAGATCTCGTCGAGCAAATACTTTTAAACAGTACGGCCACACCAAGCCGAAGACGTCTGGGCTGGTTCGCAATGGCAGATGTCTACCATCATTGCCACAATCATTTAGAGGCATTCCTCGCCATGGCATGTACTCTTGTCGCGAACGATGCAGGAGACGAGGATCAGGTGTGGTATGAAATAACCGGTATGGCCAGGCTTTTTCGAGATTCCGGGCTTCACAGTCAAGCGCGAATAGTGATCCAAAAAGGGCGCGATATCCTTCAACGCATGAGTCTCTTGGACGATTACTCCCACAGGCTAGATACGCTTGACCTTCAAATTCGCCAGATGAAATTGCAGATCGGCAGTTCTGCAAGAGCTGACCTTGAGGTTCTCCTCGAGGACGTTGTGCGAAACAGTGCAACAGTACTAAATAATAACGATTTTACAGCACCGGCGGCAGCCCTGCTGGGTCAACTTATCCGTCAAGCGATAGAAATAGATGCGGTGATCCCGGCAGAAGCAAATGAGGTGTACGCTAAACTGCTTAAGCATACAAAGGGAGGCCTATACTCCATGATCAGCACGATGTCGGCGGATGCCCCCTCAGCTGAAGAGTTACTTGCAATAACAAAAACAAGTACTTCTGCTCGATATTCAGATGACGTCGGCTACGACATACGCAACGCTGTGATTGTCGCGAGCCGTGCACTCAGTAAGGACCATTATATATCCGATGCGGTTAACACCTCCTTCGCTTTAGAAGTTCTTGCAGATCGAGGAGTCGGGGTGCCAGGCTGGGACGAAGTTTCTGCTCCCCCCCCTTCCCTCCAAAATATCGATGAAGCCGCGGAAATCGCTCGCTCGATTTCGCGTGAGGGTATCAGTGTCGTTCAAGCCGGGTTCGACGCCTCCGGGCGTCTCGTAAGGGTCAGTACTGTCGATGGACACATAGAAACCCCTGTGCGAGAATCTGACAACGTAATACTCGCGGAGCGTTTTAAAATCTGGTCGAAAAGATACCCGTATACTTATGGCATCGACGGGGAATCGCTAAACCTGTTCTACACGACCACTGCTGACCTCCGATTATCGAGCCTGCCTCCAGGGCCAGTTCTTATTGTAGCGGACGTTAGATTCCAGCCTTTCCCACCGAACCTTCTCTATGTAGATGAAGAATTCGCTGGCCGCACAAGAGCAATGGCGATGGCGCCATCTCTGTCATGGTTGCGGGCCGCACGTTTAAAAGGAATGATAGGAGATGGACGACTCTGCTCTTGGATTTCCAGCGCAATCGGTACGTCTGAGAGCCACACTCTTTCAATGATTGCACAACGCCTTGAGGCGACGTTTAACCAATACGGCTTTATAGTCGATACCGGTCCGACACTTCCTGCCGCCTTTGCAGATGCGAGTCTTGCTGTGATCACTGCACATGGCGGGGTTCATCCAGAAGGGCGCTACTTTCAAGTCGTATCAGACGAAGGTATCCTAAGGGTGACTTCGAGGGATCTGGCCAACTCGCTCCGAAACGTCGGCATCGTGATCCTTTTTGTGTGTAGTGGTGGCCGTGCTGACCAACACCCAGGAGCACACACTACGCTTGGATTAGCCAAGGATATACTGGATCGAGGCTGTGCCGCAGTCATCGCATCGCCATGGCCACTCGATGCGCGAATTCCCTCCCATTGGTTGCCAATATTTCTAAAACACTGGTCACAAGGTGCTCGATTGATCGAGGCAAATTTCTACGCCAACAAAACAGTAGACCAATATTTCTCGCAGGACCCAGCACGAGGGTTAGCGATGACCATCTTTGGTAATCCTGCGCTACGAAGGACTTGATAAAAGTTTTTCATGACTATTAAACCCATAAAATTTATATACTATTTTGTGAGAAGAGGACGCATACATTGTTCTATTGGTGGGGGTGAAATTGCCAATACTAGATATTAATTCTTAGATTCCCTTTAACTTTAGTATAACTGCTGGATGCTTTGTGGAGTCCTCTCTTTTTGGCTTGTAGCTGAAAAAACTACATTTCAAAAACGCTAGTTATCGGCATTTGGACCTCGCCGCTAATATCGCTTCAGCGATTTTATTTATTTGCAGCATCGATTAACTTGGTACCGGCTTTGAACTTCACAACCTTCCTGGCCGCTATCTGGATACTATCTCCGGTCTGCGGATTACGGCCTTGACGAGCGGCCCGATCGCTCACCGAAAAGGTGCCGAAACCAATCAGGGTAGCTTTGTCACCGGCTGCGACAGCTTCAGTGATAGCATTTAGTATGCAATTCAATACCTTTTCCGTATCTGCTTTGCTCAAGTCGGAATCTTTTGCTACTTTTTCTATCAGCTCGCCTTTGTTCATATTTTTACCTTGTTGTTTGCTCTCATGATTGAATTATAAGATGATGTCCTGATTGACATAGCAAAGCACTTTCAGTCTTGCAAGATTATTCCGATTCTTCGACCTGATGATCTGTTTTCATAAACGCATCAATTTCACGGGGAGTGTAGTAGCGAAAGCGGATTCTTTTGCTCAATCTCGCCGTATAGTCTGAGAAAGCCATAACAATTTCTCGTCCCTCAGTCATTAGCTCTTCCCCTTCTTCGTGAGAAATTCCATTCATTTCACCAAGTCTTGCCTTGAAGTGTGCATACGCCATGTCAAATTGTCGTAGAATATCGAACATGGTTGAACCAAGTGGGGAGTTCACTTTCAATACCCGTGAGCCACGCTCCTTGGCCATATTGATTTTTTTCTCCTGAATGTCCTGCCAGGATGGTTTCGCATCACTTTTTTCGACCATATATGCCTCCTGCGGTTAAGCTGAAATTGTTCTTTTGTTTTTTCTGACTTGGTATCTATGCCATAAATCCAGAAAGTACACTGACCCATACGGAAAGATTGCGGCCACCAACATGAGGCCGGCAGTCTCCGTCGCGACGGGTAGTAGATGGGGTTTGACTTCAAAGAATCCCGTATAGATGCTCTGAGCTTTGGTTCCAAACTGCTGGGCGAGTTTCCAGACATTTTCAGGTGTGCTTATCCGGTAGAGCACAAGGTAGATAACGTATACAAGGAACGCCTTGAGCAACAGGGACATTGCCCTTCCCATGAGCAGGGAGTTGATAGCCTTCCTGGTGATGTTTCCGACATAATAGCGGCTGATATAACAGCACATGCCTGTGTTTACCAGCAACACGAGGTAAGGGATGCTGCCGAAAATGAAGTGGCTGAACCAATCCAACTGTTTGAAGACAAACGGGAAAAGGTAAAAATGAAATACCGGAAAGAGCAACACCAGTACAAACCCCTCGTGAAAGCCACTTTTCAATCCTATTTTGAAAAAGTCGAGGGTCCGTTCCAACGTAAGGAATTCAGCCGGTATGTTCTGGCCTTTGCTTTCAATGACGAAAAATTGCTGGACTTCGGAAATGGCATTGAGGAGATTCCTGGGCCTGTATATCCTGCCGCTATCGGTCGTGATAATCTGGGCATTGGTATCATTTTGCCCCTTATTCTCCCATTCCCTGCCCATCAGTTTTCGTGATCCGAATTATCACTGTCGAGATAGGAGCTGACTTTAATGATATCCCGCAACATCTGTGGCTTGGCGTGTTCCATCTCGGCAATAGATCCGAACGGCTCAGCATGAAACGGTGTGTAGTAACCTTTGATTGGTTTACCGATTTTCCGGGTCACGTTAAAGTATCCCCCGAAAAAGGTGTCTTTTATCAGCCCACGGTCAATAACATCATGCTCGGCTCGGAGCTGATGAACGATAGTGAATAAGACACCTCGCATGGATGCGTCCTTGTGTGCCATGGTGGCGATATCCATACATCCTGCCTTTTCCGCCATTTTGCGTGCTACCTCTTCAAGTACCTTGGCCTGGAAATAGACATGGCCATCGGGCATGGAAAACGCCAGAAACCTGCGGCCAAACATTCTGTTTATATAGGGTCTTAGATTATCCAAGAACTGTGAAGCCTCGAACCATGAGGAAATGTCGACCAGTTGCGGTGCGGTCTTCGGCTTTTTGGGGTTGGTATCATGTCCTTCGTTATAGATGTCAGCTTGAGCTTGCCATGCTGCATCGTTTTTCGTGTTTTGATCAGCCGTGTTAACTGATGGTGGTGCGTGTGCTTTGGTATCCGCAAAATCTTTTTGTAGGGTGGTACTCTCAAGTTCCTTTTGTCTTGCCTTCTGGTCGGCTTTTTTCAGTGTTTTGCCGAGCAATCCTTTTGGCATCTTGTGGTGGAGTTTTATGGCCTGAAGAATCTCATCCTTTTTGGGAAGTTTTTCGAACTCGCTGATTCCGGTAAATGCGCGTCCGGCGGCCAGAGGATGTTCTCCCACGGAATAGAGAAATCCTCGCATGGATTCAAGTTTGCCCATATCGTGGGCCAGGGCTGCGATCATTGTGTCGGGGATAACATGCCAGGCCTTGTTTTCAGAGAGCAGTTGGATAACCTCTTCGGCGACGTTAAGAGAATGATCCAGCAGGCTTATTCTTGCCAGAAGCTGGTACGTGTTTTCATCCCATCCTCCTTCTACATCCCCACGAATGTCAACCACTGAAGGGCACTGACCTTGCTGATCGAGTAACGACAATAACCGAACGCAAACAGCCTTTTGCTGCGGAAACTTTTTAAACCAAACACTATTAAGATTGTTTTCCATGAATGCCGCCGCCCGGGGGTTTCGAAGTTGGCTGGTTTTGTTGTACTCAGAGAGAGACTGCTCGTCTCGCCATAAAGGGGAAAGCTCAGAAATATGGACTTCTCCGGAACCATCCTCTGTCCAGAGTTTAGACAAATCACGCAAATGAATAATTTCCTGAACAACGGTTTCCTTCTTTCTGCTAAAGGCTAAAACTGCAAAAATAGTAAAAATGAGCCCAACAGCGAGCATCAGAAAGCCACCATTCCAGCCTATTGCCCTGAGCCAATCGATGATGCACGGTACTGCCTCCTTCATCTCTCACGGTTTGCTGACACCATCGTCGTTCCAGTCAGATCGGGAAAAGTAACTTTGAGTTTGCTATCATGAACTGTTGCCGTCTTTCCTTTATATGTGCCGGAATAGGTGTTCAGAAATATCTCCCGGGCGGCCATGTTCAGGACCTCGGTATGCTTGATACGAACCTCCTCGGTCTCCCGAATCGATAGACCGCCGCCGACAGAAATAATCGGTGAAAACCGTTTTTCTTCACCAAGGTGCCTGGAAACATAGCTGGCGGTGTTTGCATCCGGTACCCGCATAAACAGTTTGGTATTGCAGTTATCCAGGATAGTATTGGCACGGTCTTCCCCTACCTCGGCATAGAGCTGGCTGATCGATTGGCAATAGCCGTGAATAAAGACGCCTGCACCACCCGCTTTGGCAAAAAGGTCCTCGATACCGTTGTAGAGTACAGACTGGGCCTCATCTATATGGAGGACAAGGGGAGGGGTGACGCTTTTGCCGCTGGAGTAAACCCGGCCGACAAAGGCCTGTATCATGGAGATGATCACCTTGCCGGCGGTGTATGCCGCTCTTTTGGTCAGGAGTGACCCCAGCTGCACGACTAGAATGATTCCTTTGTTCTGTTCCAGTCGCTTGATGAAACGATTCTCATCCGCCTTGCCGATGATCTGACCCACATTTCCGGACGTCAATTCGGTCAAAGCTACACGGAGAGAACTTGCGACTTTGGAATAGTAGTCTGCAGGAGTCGAGAGAATTTTCTGCATATCCCTGGATAGCTGCTCTGCTTCTTGGGTGTTAATATAATCAAGTTGCTCTTTCAGCCGTTCCAGGTCTTGGTGGCTGATATGGTTTTTGATGTCGTTTAGATTAAACGAAGGAGCGGCACCATTCACTTCGGCAAGCATGATCAGTGCCTGTACGACTACCAGGCTTACCTCATAAGCAACTCCAAAAAAATATGGTTCGCGGCCAACCGCGACGCCAGCGGTGATATGAGCGACTAATTCTTCCGGCATGTAATACGAGGAAAGGGGATCAAGGATGGCGCTGTATTGGGGGAATATCGGAGTAATCAACATCAGGTCATGGAGACGACCGGTGGCATCAGCAAGCTGCGTGATTTTTGAAAAAAGGTCGATATCCCCCTTCGGGTCAATCGCCACCACTGAATAACCCTTGCTGATGTCCTGCTCGATGATATGTTCCATCAACCTTGTTTTTCCTACCCGGGTTGTACCAAAACACCAGAAATGCCCTTTGCGGAAATGATCTGGAAAGCCCAATTCGACAATAGTCTCTGGGCGATCAAGGTGAACTCCTGTCCCGATATGCGTCCATAAACTTTCTTTGTTCTTCGATTTCAGGAGTTTCATTGCTCTCGGATAAACCTGACCTGTAGTGGCTCGCCAAGTTCCTCGGCCACAGCGACAATTGCTGCTTTGGGGATCCGTCTGGAGGTCACGACAAAACTCTTTTGTCCCACATATCGCTTTGTGCAGTGAATTGTAGTGTTCTCCCTAGCACCACCAAGCTGCTCTCTCAAGAGGGCTTCGACGAGATTTTTGGATACCCGGTCGACCATTACTTTGAGTCTCGGGATGCCGCCCAGCACAACAGGGTCGACTCGGCGAACATGAAAGGCCCGTTTCATTCCAACCGAAAAGGATGGAGAATTCTGATCGTGGAGACCAACGCGATTGAGGGGACAGAAAGCTGTGATCGTTTTTCCCGGGACGATTTCTATCTCAACGTGATAGTTTTTTTCACGATCAATGATGGCGATATTGCCCCAACGAATTTCTCGTTCATAATATTTATACTGCCTGGTTTGCTTGAGCACTGCAGCCAAGGACAGGCTGTTCTCCAAACGTCTGACAATCGAGTTCGTGCCTCCCATTTTTTTAAGATCGATATCCTTCTGTAGAACTACGCCACCGACCTTATTGTATGCCACGGCTTCGAGTTTGAGATCATGCCGGAAAATGGCCATCACCTCGACCCGGTACCATTGTGAGAGAATTGCAGAGAATACCTTCTCCATCTCAGCCATGACTTCATTGATGGTAAGCCCATATTTCTCGGCAAATAGGATCATGATTTCATGCATCTATTTTCCATTCTTTTATATTTGGATGTGAGTCCCTGTTTGTTGTATCCTACAAACTCTTTTCCTGTGCATGGACCAAATCTCTATGAATTGATGACAGTGGACCACAATGAAAACACGAAGAAATGACCCCTGTTTTTGCGGCAGCGGCAAGAAATACAAAAAATGCTGTATGGGCAGGGCGGAAGGCAATCCGCTTCAGGATGTAAAGGATGAAGTCCATGATCTGCTTGAAGGCAGGACCTTTGGCTCAATGGAAGAACTGCAATCTCTACTTGATCAGCATAACCAGCAAAAAAACAGCGCTTCTGTTGAAGAATTTCATGGGCTCTCTCCCGATCAGATGCATCGTTTTCTCCATATGCCGTTTGAATCGCCTGAGTTGGTTACTTTTCCACGCATATTGCCAACTCAACCGCAGAGTAAAGCTGCCTTTCTTCTCAATATGCTTGTCGCGGAGATCGGGGAAGAGGGGATAAAGCTGACCGCCAAGGGCAATCTGGGACAGAAATTCTGTCAAAAGGCAAGTAAGGCCTACTTCGACTTTTTTCCGGAACCTTTAATGTCACGTCTTTCGGTACACACAGAAACTAATTTCGAATCCCTGCACACCATCCGCCTTACGGCTCAGCTTGCCGGGCTGACGCGAAAATACAAAGGCCGCCTGCTGCTAACGAAAAAGTGTTTGAAATCGTTTGAACGTGGCGGGGTGATGGAACTATATCCACTCCTGATGCAAGCCTATATCCAGAAATTCAATTGGGCATACCGAGATGGATACGGTGAAGTTTACTTTATACAGCAATCGTTTCTATTCACTCTGTATCTACTTCACAAATACGGCAAGAGTTGGAGACCTGCCAGTTTTTACAGCGATAATTTTCTACGGGCATTTCCAATGCTACTGAGGGAAATTGAACCCAAACTGTACGAACCACCGGAGGATACCCTTCGAAAAGTGTATTTCCTACGAGCTCTGCAGCGATTTGCCGGTTTCTTTGGCTTGGTGGATATCGAGCAGGTTTCTGAAGATCCAAGAAACCGAGAGTATCGTGTTCGTGCTACAGGTTTGCTCGATGAGGTGGTGGAATGGAATTTGTGAAATATGGAATGGCCTGGCAGGATCAATGGCTTCGAATTGTTTATCAATTATGAAGATGCTTTTGATATAGAACGGCACGGAGATAGTGGAAATATACGGTAGTAAGCTTAACTTTGAGCGAATTGTAAAATTTTTGAGGTTCGAACTGGCAAGGTCAATGTGATATTCTCTTATAACTTGAACAAAAAAAGCCGTAACCAAGATGGGGCAATACCAGGAATCGAACCAGGGACACACGAGTATTCTGTGGGGTGTGGGAGCGATTGCAGATGTCTGGTTTACGCTCGTGTATGCCCGCAGTGATTTCCAGGCATATTGTTGTCTCGGTATCGTTTTTCATCGTCCTTTGTTGAACCTCAGAAGTGTTGTAGGTTAAGGGTTGATGCTGGCGGGTCTGCCCTTTTTTTGTTTTTATTGAGAGATAGTATTAGGACGCCGATTCTTTGAAATTTTTGATAATATCTGCTCTGATTTCAGGCTTCAAATTTTGAAGTGCCTGAAACGCTAGTTGGTACTTTCCTATAGGCTTCTCATTATTTTTTTCATATTTGTCCCGTATTTCACATAATCGGCTAAACCCTGAATCAGTCAACGAGCATTCTCCATACAGGCAGTGCAGATAACCTTTTTGTTCGGTCCTTGTTACAGCGCTACTAATAGAATTACTTAAAGTCTTATTAACCACATACCCTAAAGGGCCGAGCAAATTTTCAATGAAATATAAAGCGCTTGTAGTTGAGTGCAGATCTGTTCTGGAAAATGTGATCTTAGGATTTTCAGAGCTTATTTTGAAAAGATGATCAATTAATAAGAATACAGCAACTTCCCAATTATTTGTCTCGCCAGGAATGAGTTCATAATTTTTAGCCATTGTATATGATCTCCTTATTTTATCGATTTCTTTTATTGTAGCCTGTAATAATAGTGTTTTCGTTAAGAATCAGTGTTTTGTTAGCTCGTGAAATATTTTCAAGGTCCTGAATTTTTCTTTTATACTCAGAGATTAAGTTCCAAATAATTTTTTTAGGAATATAACATTCATACGCACCACTTTTAGATTTTAATGTGCCATGTTCCAGTATCAGATCAACCTGTTGATTCTTAATTCCCCTTTGCTGGCATCTAGTTACAGCGTGGTTGGATATTATCATGTCAATCCTCCTGTTGTTGATCTGAAGCGAGAATTAATGGTATTAATTTGTTTTTTAATCTGTCCCACACAGTTGAAGCCCCTTGTGAAAAGGCAACTGCAACCTCAACAATATCCACGTCGTTATAATCAACCGGATAGTCAACTAATTCTTTGGAAATAAATTCATTTGTGAAAATAAAGTCATAACCATTTGAATAGCCCAACATTTTTTTCCTAATTGCTGTGTTATTTTCTTCTAAAAGATCAATAGTTTGTTGCGCAATAGGATCATTAGAAACCCATTCATAAGTCCAGTTACATACTATCGCCAAATCTAACAGGTCCGCTTCATACCCTGCCCAGTGCATGCCGTTTTCATACAACAACTTGAATTTTTCGTTCGACGATAGGACTCCAAATCGCTTTTTTCCCTCTAAGATCAATGAATCCAGTTTATCAATTTCTCTTTTTAGGGCTTCTGAGCAAACGTTTGAAATATTAATTATGTTCCGGTACTCGGCTAATTCTTCGTGCAACTTATCAGAAATACTAAGTGTAAGCTTTTTTGTCATTTGCGCCCCCTGTGTTTGATTTAATGACAATATAGCACGCCCTCAACACCCTGTCAAGCGTTGGCACGTCTTTTTTGCCTTATAATTCTTACGACACGTATCTAGTACGTATTTATTTTTGTACTTGTGACAGCACAGGGTATGACTCGTCAGTTCTTTTTCAGTCTTTCTCGGTGGTCTTTGTTGAGCTTATCCTCAAAGTCACAGATTGCTCGTTTGCAGCTTGAAGATCAGCAGGTATCATGTTCAGGGAAGGGTTGATCCTGGCGGGTCAGCCCTTCTTTGTTTATGTTTATTCTTTTTGTTGTTTCAAAAAAGCAAAGGTACCTGTATCCTATCTCAATATTGAACTAAATAACCAGAATTCCGATTTAATATACTGATTGCTTTTACATTTTGAAATCAATGAACAAACAACAAATATCGGCAATCTCCAATGCATTGAGAAAAATTGCTGAAGATGTCACACCTGTAAAATCTTTTCCTTTTCAGCTTCACGATGGGGTTGCTTATAACATCTCCAACGAATCTGCTGTGCTATTCAATGAGCAAATCAACAGGATACTGAAACATTCTGATTTTACAGCAAAATTCTCTTCACAGTTTCTTGAGAAGAAACTGAAAACCATTTTATCCGAATTACTTCAGAATACTCAAACGTATGCTTTAGAAGAAGAGCTTGGCAAGTTAGTTTCTGATCTTAGTGAGTATAGGGATCAGACTGAGGTATTTCTCAAAATCGAAGGACTCCAAATTGATTTTTGTTTCACCCTTGGCAAAGCACGATTAAGTCCTGGTGACGATGACTTGCTTTACTATATTGAGATGAGGACATGGAAGATTGTTAAAGAGACAAGGCATACTGATGAAGAGAAAGTTGCTATCATGAACGAATTAAAAGATAGCATAAAAAAGGAGTTTAGTGGGGATTGCATTGCGATTGTAAATGTTGATGCTGAGCCTATTAGGGCTAGAGAAATTGCAAAAGAAGAGGTGGGAAGATCTATTGATCTATTAAGGTATGCAAGTAAAGCTTTATATCCTCTTCGTGATGATATGAGAGTTGGATTGAAAGGAGATTATCCAAAATCTAGAAGACAGATTTACGCAATTTCTCAGAATTCCTTTAATCCGGGACAAGACAACCTTGGTTCTCCAAGGCGATTTAGAATTGACGAGAACGCACTCAACAGAATGGAAAAAATTGGTGTTTTCATTATTTCCGATGCACTTGCAAAGAATAGTGTGACTAAATATGAAGAAGTGCTGATTAGAGGTATACACTGGTTTTCTGTGTCCTTGACTCAAACAGAAACCAGTAATGCTTTCCTGTTTTTGATTGTGGCGCTCGAATCTCTATTCTCACCTTATAGTGGTCAGTCTATTGCAGGAACGGTTTCAGAGTCTGTCGCCTTTCTTATATCTGCCAACCTCAAGGGAAGAAAGCAACTTATTGAATTTATACGCAAATCATACAATAAACGTAGTAAGGTGGCACACGGAGGAAACAAAGAGGTTTCAGAAAGCGATTACTACACTCTTTTGAGCCTAGTTGGTGAGGTTCTTCTCGTCTGTATTCAGAGAAATGAAGATTTTATAAACCAAAAAGAACTGATGAGCTGGATTGAAGACATGAAACTGTCTTAACTTAAGGGAACCTTGAAAAATTAGTTTTTGAAAATGTGATCCTGTAACGATACCGCGGAGTATTAGTTGAGCTAATTCCTAGCTCAACTTTGCCCTCCCTGAAACCAAGATGCATCTTGGCAACCTAAAAACACTTCCCTGTAGGTGCGATCAAAGCTTATTCCTGAGAAGGTTGCAGATCAGTATACGTACTAAACTCAAACTGCCAAAAGTCAACACATTTCCGATTCTTGAGAATTAGGATAGAAGGCTGGTCCAATAACCCATTCGCTTACCTGTGGTCGGAGGCGCAAGGGCTATTGAATATTTCTTCTTGATTTTTTCACACCTGAATGTAACTATATAATCAATATTCCACTTGTTTTACACAAGTAATCCCTCTTTGCAGGGAAATAGCTGGGCGCTCTTGTTTCCTGTCACTCGCAGAAACGGTGCATTTCAAAAGATCGCCCTTGGAACACCCCAAACGCCTTGTCTATCTGTAAAAGACAGTTTCATCGCACAGGCGAACTTCTCTGTTTACGATTTGACATGGCGTACCACTACAGCAGATTTCTTATTAGAATAACTGCTCCTTTTTTGATCCCCGATTCGATGTCCGGTAACTGAACTGCAGTAAGCTTTTCGTGCGTGATTTTCTTGGTCGTTGCCCGGCATGCAGTTTGTCATTCACCACACCCTATCAACGGGAGAGCACACAGACTCCCGACAGGGGACGTGTTGTCTCTCTCACATCACAGGAGGAAACAACAATGTCCGAAGGAAAAAATCTTACAAAACAGGTTGAAGAGATCAATGCAGAGCTTCGCGGTTTTGGCCGAGCGGCTGTGCAGGAGATCAAGATGATGAAGGATGGGAAGGTTGTTGGCCAGGTTCGATATGGCTACAAGCCGCAGTATGTCTTTGATGCCGTAAATAAAATCCTATTGCCGGAAAACTGGCGATACGAGGTAGTTAGCAAGGAGATTTTTGATAGTCAGGTGGTTGCTGAGGTCCGGCTCTTTATCCGCGTGAATGATACAGAGTGGATCTGCAAAGGATCCCAGACGGGGCAGATGCAAATCGTGAAAGGTAATGTCGGGGACTCTTATAAGGGGGCAACCACGGATGCTATTCAGAAATGTCTGTCTTTGCTCTCCATTGGGACCGATGCATACAGAGGATTGCTTCGCGATGTTTATCTTGGAAGTAATCGTCCAGCTGCTCCGCCGCCTAAGCAAAAAACAGAGCAACCCATCGCAGCATCCACGAAGTCCGACGCCGATCAGGCCAAAAACAACTCCGATTTGCCCAAAATCGCCGGTATCAATTATCAGCACAGGGATGGAATTGTTGTAGCTGTCGGTAACTCGTTTGATAAAAAAGACCTGCTGAAATCAGCCGGTTTCAAATGGGATAAGGCTGATAAGAACTGGTACAAAGAGGTTGTGCTTCATTAGCGCGTAACCCATCTCACTTTTTATCTCACCCAATGAGGGAGGACATTGTTTCCCCTCGTGGGATCCGTGTGTTCTCCCTTTACCTTAGGGAGGAAATGACACATGGATATCAAAACCACACTGCTGACAAGCCTGCGCAAGCTGGCAAAACAGCATACCGAAGAGACTCTGGGAGATCGCAGCAATTACCTTGGTGCATCCGATATCGGATATTGCCCAAGAAAAGTGATCCTGGAGAAAATCAATCCAACGGAACATGATTTGGCCACCCTTCTTCGTTTCGAGCGGGGGCACATGGCCGAGGAGATCGTTGCCAATGCTTTTGCCGCTGCAGGATACACAAATTTCGAGCGGCAGGTTGAAGTCGCAGTCGATGGCAATGTACCAATCACGGCTCATATAGACTTCGTTTTCACTTCGGAAATTCATAAGATCAAATCCGTTCTGGAGACAAAGAGCACGAGCAATATCCCTGATGATCCGTATGGCTCCTGGGAATCTCAGCTTTACATCCAGATGGGTGCATTGGCCAAAAAATTCCCTGATTACACAATCAGAGGTGCGTTTATAGCACTCGATCTCGCAAATGGTGAAGCTGAGTTTTTCAATGGCTATTCCCCGCAGAAAACCATCTTTGCTGGACTGCTCAAAAAGGCCGAAGCACTCTGGGCTGACTATCAGGCAATACTTTGTGGAAAAGAGGTTGAGCTTGATACCGATCCAGGACCCCTTTGTGGTTTTTGCAACCATTTGACAAGCTGCCCCAGGTTCGAGGCCGAAGAGGTTCCGCACCTGGCAGCGAGTGTCAATGAATTGCGGGAACTGCAAGCAAACGAGAAGAAGTTCAAGGATAAGGTTAATCCTTGCAAGCAAAAGATTTTTGCCATTGTCCAGAAAAGAGGATCCATCAAATCAGGCGGTTGCGTTCTCAGAGCGGCAACCAGAACAAGAAAGCATCTCGTTACGAGTCGGCTTGATCACTTTTTGAGAGATCATGGCAGCTCCATCGACGAATTCCAAGAAGATCGGTCTTTCTCCTTTCTGGAGATAAAAAAAGCAAACACTGCCTCAGCGTAAGGCAAACAAAAACATCCCAGCTCGGGGAGATCCTTTTCCCACGGTGGGAATCTGCATTTCTCCGAAATTCTATGTTTTATCAATCTTTCATAAGAGGAGAACGACATGAACAAGACAATGATAATCGGAAACTTAGGCAACGATCCTGAATTGCATTACACCAAAAACAGTGCTGCTCCGGTGACAACGTTATCAATTGCCACAACCGAGCGGTGGAAAGACGCTGATGGTAACAAGCAGGAACAGACAGATTGGCATCGTGTCGTTGCCTGGGGAGGACTTGCCGTCGTGTGCGGTGAACATCTTCATAAAGGCGACAAAGTCTACATTGAGGGACGACTTCGTACACGGAAATGGGAAGATCAGGACGGCATCACCCGTTATACCACTGAAATTATCGCCAGAGAAATGGAGATGCTCGGTGGTCATGGCGACAGGAATGCTGGCAGCATTCCGCCGAACAGTGATACCGCCGAACCACCCCTGCCGGAAGATGTTCCTTTCTAACCGATTACATCAACCACAAGAAAAGGATAACGAAAGATCAGAGAAAATCCCGGCGGCATGCGCCATCACCTGCAATCTCAGGGCCGGGATTTTCATTTTCTTCACGCTGTCAGGAGGAAAAACAATGGCAAGACTCGCATCCCAGGCAAAAGCCGGCTTTTATCCAACTCCGGATAAAGTCTGCGACCTGCTGAAAACAAAAATATCATTTGAAGATGGTGCCAGACTGCTTGATCCATGTTGCGGAGAAGGGAAAACCCTTTCCAACCTGGCTCAGCAATCAATGGCTCTCACTACCTATGGAATAGAACTCGACCACCAGAGAGCTCAAAGGGCCAAATCGAGGCTTACCAAAGTGTTGTGGGGAGATGGTTTGACTGAAATGAAAATCTCACCACACTCATTTGGCCTGCTCTACCTGAACCCTCCCTATGACACTGCGATAAACCAAGATGGCAAGTCACAGCGGCTGGAAGCACAGTTTTTGCGGCGCTATCTTGGTACCCTGCAGCAAGGAGGCTATCTGGTCCTGATCATTCCCTACTATATCCTCAAGCACTGTGCCAAACCCCTGGCCAGGTATTTCAAGATCCAGGTGCTTGGCTTTCCTGAAGATGAATTCCTACCATTCAAACAGTGTATCGTGGTTGGCAGGAAACAATTGCTTGCTCCCAGGGAACAAGCGATACAAATAGAGTCTCATCTTGTAGAACTGTCGGACATGGATCCCGATGAATTTATGGATTCTGTTTTTACCCTGGAAGATATGGCGCCCATCATCGTGCCGGTCACGTCAAAGCCGCTTCTAAATTTTACGGCAAATAAGACAGATCCGCTTGAAGCCATCCCCCTTGTTCGTAAGGTTGGAGTGTTAAAAAACCTGCTAGAGGATCTTACGCCAAAGAAAAACACTGAAATCCGTCCATTGACCCCGCTGGAAAACGGCCACCTGGCCTTGATGCTGGCTGGCGGTTATATGAACGGAGCGATTGAAAAAGATGGTCGGCAACTGGTGATTAAAGGTGTTGTCCGTAAGTCTGAGAAAGTGATCAGTGTTCATGAGAACGAATCAGGCGAAGGCACTATTACGACACGAGACCAGTACACGCCAACCGTCAAGGTCATTGACATGCAGGCAGCTGAACTGCTCAATGTTCAGTAGTCGTTACCTCACACTTACCCATCTGGGAGAGCATCCCCCGCGTGGGGATCTCTCTCCCTTTCACACAGGAGAGATACATGTTTAAAAACGAAAAATATGTAACAGTGCAAACCGCTGGTTTTATCACCTACTGTGACGCTCTGATTGCAAGAGCCACCGGTGGTGAACTTGAGGCCTATTTATTCAGCCTTATCGGCACACCATCCCATATCAAAGCATCTTCTGCTGTTCTATTTGGCGGGGAGACCTGCCGTATATCAAGCCAGGATGATCTACCCCAAAACGTCAGTTTTTCTGGGGCAGTGCGAACCTGTCGGACCCGCAAGATTGGTGAAACGGTCAACAAGATTATGGTGAGTGAAAATCATTTTCCGGAAACTTGTAGCCAGGTCACCTCTTCAACAGTTGTCTTTGGTCCCGATATATCCCTGGTGCAAGAGCGCTCTTTTCTGCGGCTCGATGTGGCAACCAGTATTCCCTTGAAGCCGCAATGGCAAGGTTGGCTTTGGGATGAAATTTTGCAGCCCGAGAAACTCTACTCTTTTGGTGGAGACGAGCTTCGCGAGGCCTACCTTATAACATGGCCAGTGGATGACACGCTTCAAGAACAAATCCTTGAAGGAGTGAAACAGAGATATTTGACGTAATTAAAACGAACCTACCCATAGGAGGGCGAACAAAGCCCTTTGGGGGACATTGTTTGCCTTTCCCATAGCTTAAAAAAGGAAGGTGAACGATGGAAGTCAACACTCGTGCACTTGATCCGAAAGCACAGATCCAGAGTGCTCCTGATCAGGTAACAACCAAAACAGTAAAGCTGGCTGATTTCTTGGGTGATTGGGGCAATATCCTCAAAGCCCAGGTCATCAAGAATATGAATCCGGTCTATTCGCCCAAGGCGGAGGATGATTGGGACATAGCGGCCAGGAAAAAGCTACAACAACTGATTCGTCCTCCATTTGCCTCACAGACCAGGCGGGGAATTCTCCCTGTAGCCCGATCGTTTTACAAAGAAGATCACAAGGCTGCTTTCCTGGTTGGCGAGATGGGAGCCGGCAAGACCTTTATGGGGCTTGCGATGGCGTATCTCATTCCAAAATCATCCAAAAGAATCCTGATCCAATGCCCGGGTCACCTGGTCAAAAAATGGATCCGGGAGGCAGAGGAAACCATACCAGGTTGCTCTTGCTATAACCTGGATGACAAAAGTATGAAGCAGCTTCTTGCCCACAAACTGCATGCAACCAGGCCGTTTGGTACTGAGATCTGGGTTATCGGCAAAGAGCGGGCAAAGCTGCATTTTCAACGGAAACAAAATATCATCCTGCGACGAGGTGCCGAATGCTGCCCGGATTGCGGCAAAGCGGTTGAAGTATCGGAAACCGACAAGTCGCCAATCTGTGAACACTGCAGAGCAAGATTGTGGGCTGCAGACAGGGATAAGGTCCGGCGCTATGCCAAGGCTGAGTTTATAAAAAGGTTTTTTCCAAAGAACTTCTTTGATCTGCTTATTCTCGATGAGGTCCACGAACTCAAAGGCGGCGGTACGGCCCAGGGCCAGGCAATGAGTTGTCTGATCGCAAAATCCAAAAAGATACTGGCTCTCACCGGAACCCTCATGGGCGGTTACTCCAAAGACCTTTTTTATCTTCTCTGGCGGATGTTTCCAGGCCAGATGAAAGCAGCCGGCTTTGAGTATGGCCGTACTCTGCAGTTTGCCGAACGCTACGGCGTCGTCCAGCGTACCTATGACAGTAAAGACATAGCTGCGAGTCTGAATATCGCAAGTATCGGTCGTAAAATCGGTAGATCAAGAGTCAAGGAGGCACCGGGTATTTCACCGCTGCTTCTGCCAAATCTGCTGCTTGAACGTTCAGTCTTTGTACGGCTGGCGGATATCAGTGACGCATTACCGGATTATGATGAAATCATTGTGCCGGTGGCCATGAACGAGGACCAGCAAACAGAATATGACCAGTTGTCCGATAGTCTGATGTCAGCGACCAGGCAGGCCCTGGCCCGTGGCGACATGCGGCTTCTAGGCAAGATGCTCCAGTCATTACTGGCGTATCCTGATGGTTGCCGTGTCGAGGAACTGGTTACCCTTGACAAAAATGGTACTGAAGAAATCGTCGGCAGTGCACAGGCACTGGAGGATATCGACTTACTCCCCAAGGAAGCGCGTCTTCTCGAGATTCTTGCAGCTGAGAAGAAGCAGGGGCGAAAGGTTGCTGTCTTTCTGGAGCATACTGGAACGCGGGATTTGCTGCCGACCCTGCAAGAAAAACTCAGCACAAACGGTTTTTCTCCACTGGTAATGAGGAGTCAGGCCATAAGGCCCGAAAATCGTGAAGAATGGCTGAAAGACAAAATGACAACAGACAGGTATGACTGTCTGGTTTGTAATCCGAACCTGGTGAAAACCGGTTTAGATCTGCTGGATTTTCCTACCATCATCTTTTTTCAATGCGGTTATTCGGTCTTTACTCTGCGTCAGGCCAGCCGTCGTTCATGGCGTATTGGCCAGCATTTACCGGTACGGGTGTTTTATATGGCCTATGCTGGGACAATGCAGGGAAAGGCCCTCTCCCTGATGGCCCAGAAGATGGAAACATCGCTGGCTGTCGAAGGCGAGTTGTCCGATCAGGGGCTGGCTGCCTTGTCGGAATCCGATAACTCCATGATGTATGAACTTGCCAAGGCCCTCACCGGCAAGAAAACAGTGGGCTCCATGGACGATGCCTGGACCAGATACAAACAGCACCAGCTTATTTCGTGCCTGTCTCTTGATGATGATCAGGATGTCCGGGAGACCACAACAACCACTATCAAGACGACCACGACCATGACAACAACTGCCGGCTCCACTTCGATTACGCATGAATTCATTGTGCGTGGCAAGGTGTATGTCCAAAATGACGGTGCAGTTGTCTATATTGGCCGTAACCGATTTGATCTGAAAGCCGGGGCCGTCTATTGGGCCGGAAGAAAGATCGGTTGGTATGACCGCAAAGGATGTGGCGAGATAAACGAAAAACCAATCCGTATTTACCGGCCTGAAGAGTCGCAAGGCTTTGTGCTGGCGGAAATACGAAAGCGACAAACAGCGTAACACCAACAACCATTCACCTGACCAGGGGAATCAATTCCCTGGAACGGGGCATTGGTTTCTCTGGTCCCAAAGGAGGAAGCCAATGCTCTTTGTAAAAGATCAGGATGGTGAATATCATCCCGCACCGAAAAAGTTGGTTCTCACCGAGGCGAATAAGCTCATAGGCTACCAACTGCGACGCGGTGCCTCTATTCTCTCTTCAGAATGCGCCAAGGCGGTTATCGGCTGTAAGCTCCGTGGTAGACAGTGTGAAGTTTTTGCCTGCCTGTTTCTGGACTCAAAGCATCGGGTCCTTGCATTCAAGGAGATGTTCACAGGTACAATCAACCACACAACGGTCCATCCGAGAGAGATAGTCAAAGAGGCCCTGCAGCTCAATGCCGAGGCAATCATCCTGGCCCACAATCACCCCTCAGGTGGCAGTGAGCCAAGCACTCAGGATATTTCCCTGACGACTACCCTGACCAATATTCTGAAAATCATAGATGTGCGGATCCTCGATCACCTGGTAGTCGGTGATGAGGTTACCGCGTTTTCCGATCTGGGAATTTTACCGGAGAAATAACCACACATCCCATAACAAGGGGCAGACATGTCCCTTCGGGGGAGTGGCCTGCCCTATTGATAGACAACAAAAATCAAGGAGGCAGGTATGAACGTAATCAAAACTTTAACCAACGACAACATAATCACCCTCGCACCGGCAGCCGGATCTCTGGCACCCATTGGCACCGTTTCGTCAAGGTATTCATTTGTGCCGACTTTAACGGCGGTCGATCTGCTGCGTGAAGCAGGATGGTTTCCGATCCATGCGGAGCAAAGCATAGTACGCAAAACTGAGCGGGAAGGGTACCAGCGGCACCTGATTCGTTTTGCCAAAAATGGCTTGTCATTCGACGGTGAACGGGTTGACCTGGTTCTCTATAATTCCCACGACTGTGGCTGTGCCTTTAAGCTGATAGCTTCAGTCTGGCGGCAGATATGCGGCAACGGATTGATGGTTGCCTCGGAGTTTGCCAACTTCAGCCATAAGCATATCGGCTTCAGTCCGGATGCATTTATCCATTCAGCTGGCGAGATTGCATCTGCAGCCGGAACCATTGCCGAGCGGGTAGACGAGATGAAGGTAATCGAGATGACTCCGGACGAGCGAGGCGTTTTTGCCCAGGCAGCGCATAGCCTGATTTATGACGAGCCCGACCAGGCCCCCGTGCAGCCACATCAATTGCTTGATGAACGGCGCTATGACGACAAGGGTAATGATCTCTGGACAACATTCAACGTGATCCAGGAAAATGTCATGCGTGGCGGCCTCAAAGGCATTACCAGAGGCGGCGACGGACGACTCAGGAGAGCAACCACACGACCGGTCAAAGCACTTGATCGAAATATCAAACTGAACCAGGCGCTTTGGTTCTTGACGGAAAAAATGGCAGAGCTGAAGCAAGTCGAGGGGAATCTTTCGACTGTATCGGCTTAAGCAGCCATTTACCACTACACTAGCCGTCTCCTTCGGGGGACGGCTTTTTTGTTAGCAATGTTTATATCTTTTGTGCTATATAATGGTATGTGTTTTTCTCTACCTTTCAGTACATATATACTAGTATATTTAAATATTACAAAAAAGCTATACAAAATATTCTTTACTACAGGAAAATACGATGAAAATAATTATACTTAACCAGAAAGGTGGTGCGGGAAAATCAACGATTTCCACAAACATGGCCTATTGTCTGGCTATGTCCGGAAAGAAGACGCTTCTTATCGATATGGATCCCCAGGCACACAGCTCTGTTATCTTCTGCCCGGACATTCCCAGAGATCAAACGGTCAATGAGCTGCTCTTAAATAAATCGTTTAAAATTGACAGTGTCATTCGTCAGGCGGTGGCCGGTGAAGATGAAAATCCGGTTGGGAATCTTTTCATTATCCCCTCCAATATCCACCTGGCCATAACTGCCGAACAGATCACGACCAAAATCCACAGGGAAAAGCTTCTCCATAATCATTTGAAGAAGATTGAAAAGGATTTCGACTTCATCATCATCGACTGTCCACCTACAGTTAATGTACTCACGGTCAATGCTATCTATACCTCCGACCTGATTTTGATCCCGACCATTTACGGACGATATTCCCTGGATGGCATCGCCGACCTCTTCAAGTCGATTGAAGATGTGAAAGAGTCCAGCAACTTTAAATATGTGATTTTGAGAAATAGTCGTGACTCCCGTACCAAGCTTTCCAATCTGTACGTCGAAGAACAATTGGCACCCTATAAAGAGAATCTGCTGGAAACAGTGATTCGCAGAAATGAGGCCATCAATCAGGCTCAGATGAACAATGAGCCCGTAATGGTTTTTGACCCAAGATCTTACGGTGCCGAAGATTTCAAACAACTGACCGAGGAAATTCTCAGCTATGGCAACTAAAAAAATCACAGGGCAATCCAAGCTGGCTCAAACAGCTGAGTCGAAAACCGACACCAACGAACGTCTCGATCTGGTGACACCTAGAAAAAAGCCATCATTGAAGGCGTACCGGCTGTATGATGATGATATTGCCAGGCTTAAAGAGATTACCGCGACAATGAATAAAGAGAGCCACCGACACATCAGTGAAACTGCTGCAATTCGCGCTTTGATAGTGTTGGGGACGGGCACTACAGGGGAAAAGCTGTTGAAGGCCCTGCGGGAAACGATATAGAAATGTAGTTTATTTATGCTACATAAAGACGTATCAATTTTGCGAAGATAACGGGGCAAGGATGATAGACAACACCGGGCCGCTTGTTTTCAGGGAGACTTGAACAATTAATGAGAAACCCATAAGAAAAATATGTTTATCTTGAAATATGTTCAATTTATCCCAGATTAGTTGACGACAACGACAAAAAACGAGAAACACAAGAAAAGAAGAAACCGCGTGTAATAAGAAAAGAATAAACAAAGAAATCGACTGCTTGCTGTTCCTCCTTGAAATTAGAGAGCATTCTTGGCGTATCTACATTTTGGAAATCCAGAGCATGCCATGAATTCGTTGCCTTTATTGGTTCCTTTCTTGGCAATTCTCAAAACCAACTCACTGCCACATTTAGGACAGAGGTTGCTATTTTCCTTGTTTTCCAATCTCGATTTGACATTCTTCACATGTTGGCGCTGGGTTTCGAAAGAAGGTGTCAACCTGCCTCCTTCGATTAGCCGGACAATCCTGGACACCTCATCATTAGTCAGCAACACATTTTTTTTGGACTTGATGAAACGTAAATAGCCCCAGGCGTAAGTAACATTTTCAGGCATTTCTGTTTTGAAGGTACTATCACCGACAAAAACGATGAGTGAAAAAACTACGTCTTCGGGTAATCCCAAGCAGGATTGCAATGTCTTTGTATGCTTGTAGTTCTGGTGAAGAGGGTTTTGAAATTTACTGGTGTGCCTGTAAATCTTCTGGGTCCAGGTCTTCTGGCTGGGACTACCGAATATCCAGCCTTTCATGTTTTTTGTTTCAATGACAAAAAGTCCATATTTGGACGCGATGATATGGTCAATCTGAGTGGTTCCATCTTCAGTTGGAAGGGTGACATTTTTGATGAGATGGTAGTCGCTTTTGTTCAGGAATAATTTTGCAGCCAGGTTCACTTGTGCTTCACCAAAGATTCCTTTGAACCAAGGCGATTTGAATAATGCTATGAGAATGAATAAGGGGATAAAATACCAGAAAGAGGTCAGGAAGTTGATGAGTATCGGCGAAAAATCCATTTTTCGTATCACAAAGTAGAGATTGAAAAGCGGTTTAACTATTCAAAAGTAGATAAAATAACACTAAAGCCTACAACGCTATTGGTACTAAATGCAAACGATCTTTGATCCAGCATAATATGGTGGTTGAATACAAGGCTCCCCATCCGTTCAACATCGGCAATAAAAAAGATACCGATCTGGAAGAGTTTGCCACGGTGCTGGCAAGCACGCTGCTGCAAAAAATACTATCATCACGACGTACTCTAGTACGCCGAAATGATGGAAATATTCCGCGTGTCGCATATGAAGTTTTTACGTAGCCATCTGAAATTTGAGGTTTTTGCAAGTCCATCAATCCTGTAAAAGTAGTCGAATCAAGGAATTATCTTGCTACTTTTAGCTAATCTATATAGTTTAAACCCTGTTTAACCTAATCTGGCCGGATAGTGCATACATGGTTACGCCGTGGTAAAGCATCCAGACATGCTTGTTAGGCCGGTTCTCAAGAGAATGATGGAGTCGAAGATGGAAGACAGGTGGTTATCTGTTGACGAAATTGGCGAATATCTCGGTATTAAAAGAGATACGGTCTACAAGTGGATTAGTGAAAAAGGTATGCCAGCCCACAAGGTTGGTCGCTTATGGAAATTCAAAAAAGACGAAGTTGACGGGTGGGTACGCAAAGGAAGTGCTGACTTGTCTGGAGACAGCAACTGAACAAATGGGCAGAATATATTGAATTAAAATAAGATAGGCGGCAAGAAACCATGCAAATCCTGGACAATATCAATACCCTTTGGGGCGATGATCTGAAAAAGACTGTCAAGCCGGGTGCCAAACTGAAAATTGCAGCCTCTTGTTTTTCCATATACGCCTATGAAGCACTGAAAAAAGAGCTGGAGCAAATTGAATCGCTTGAGTTTATCTTCACGGCTCAAGCTTTTGTCCCCAATGAGGTTACCGACAAAGTCTCGCGTGAAAGAAGGGAGTTTCATATTCCTAAACAACAACGTGAAAGAAGTCTATATGGCAGTGAGTTCGAGATTCAACTGAAAAATAAGCTCACCCAAAGAGCAATCGCCAGGGAATGTGCAGACTGGATTCGACGTAAAGCAAGTTTTCGTTCAAATGTTACCAAAGCACCTATGCAGCAGTTTGCCTGCGTAAACAAAAGAGATAATGACTCTGCATATATGCCTTTGCATGGCTTTACAGCGGTTGATCTTGGATATCAGCAAGGGGATGCGGTTTCCAACTTTATAACCAAGTTTGAGGATGCTCCCTCCACTCAGACCTGGTTAAACCTCTTCACCCAGATTTGGGACGATGATACGAAGCTCAAAGATGTAACTGATACGATCTGTTCCCATATCGAATCGGTCTATCAGGAAAATTCTCCGGAAAAAATTTATTTCCTGATGCTGTACAACATATTCAACGAGTTTCTCGAAGATTTAAACGAGGATGTTCTGCCCAATGACCTCACTGGTTATAAAAACAGCGTAGTGTGGAATAAGCTCTTCAACTTTCAACGAGATGCCGCCACGGGCATTATTAACAAACTTGAAAGCTATAACGGCTGCATCCTTGCTGATAGTGTCGGTCTGGGTAAAACATTCACCGCGCTTGCCGTTATCAAGTATTATGAACTCCGTAATCGCTCTGTCCTGGTTCTTTGCCCAAAGAAACTGGCTGACAACTGGCTCAACTATAATCGGAACCTGAAAACCAATATTTTCGTTAAAGACCGTTTAAATTACGATGTCCTTTGTCATACAGACCTCCAGAGAACGAGTGGTGAGTCCTACGGTACCCCGCTAAATAAAATTAACTGGGGAAATTACGACCTTGTCGTTATTGATGAGTCGCATAATTTTCGAAACAATGACGCTTATAAGGACAAGGAAACCAGGTACCAAAAGTTGATGAACACCGTGATACGGGATGGTGTGAAAACGAAGGTTTTAATGCTTTCAGCGACACCCGTAAACAATCGGTTTAATGACCTCCGCAACCAGCTGGCACTCGCCTATGAAGGAGAATCGCAAAACCTCAGTACAAAATTACGCACCGAAAAAAGTGTCGAAGAGATATTCAGGCATGCCCAGACCGTTTTTAACTGGTGGTCAAAGTTGCCGGTCGAAGAACGAACAGCCCAGGCAATTCTGAATGCTCTCGACTTTGATTTTTTCGAGCTCCTCGACAGTGTAACGATTGCACGGTCACGAAAGCATATTGAAACCTTTTACGACACAACCGATATCGGGAAATTTCCGGTGAGAAGAAAGCCTCTCTCATTTCGTTGTCCATTAACCATGCGCGGAGATGTCATAGGTTTCAATGAAATCTACAAGAAGCTTTCTCTCTTAAAATTATCCGTTTATGCCCCGGTCAGCTACATTCTCCCAAGCCGCTTGAGGAAATATGAAGAGCTTTATGATACAGCGGTTGAAGGTGGCAAAGGAAAGTTGCGGCAGGCAGACCGTGAGAAAAGCCTGCAGTCCCTTATGACCACCAATCTATTGAAGCGCCTGGAAAGTTCAGTGGAGTCATTCCGGCTAACCTTGGGCTCTTTGGAAAAGAACCACCTGCGTATGCTCTCTCAAATAGAGCAATTCAGACAGTCCGGAGCAAACGTTTCCATCCATGATCTGGCAGACTCTCTTGGCGAACTCGAAGCGGAAGATGACGATCTGACCGGCCTGGGAGACTTTATGATTGGTGGCAAGGTACAGGTGAGTCTGGCAGATATGGACTTACCCTCATGGGAGTATGACCTGAAAGCTGATCTTGCCATTATCACCGAACTACTCAACGAAATGAGAAAGGTGGGGCCGAACGACGATTCAAAGCTGCAGCATCTCAAAAAGCATGTTGTCGATAAGATCAATACTCCTATCAACCATGGGAACAAAAAAATCGTTATATTTACCGCCTTTGCAGATACGGCAAACTACCTCTACGATAATCTGACTGGTGATCTCCTTGAAATGGGTGTCCACACCGGCAGAGTGACCGGCAAGGATGCCCCAAAGACCACCTTGAAAAGGGGTTTTGACTTTCAATCAATACTCACACTATTTTCTCCGATCTCCAAAGAAAAGGCGTTGATACTCCCTGGAGAGCAGGGTGAAATCGATGTGCTCATTGGTACTGACTGCATCTCAGAAGGCCAGAACCTGCAGGATTGTGATTATCTCATCAATTACGACATTCACTGGAACCCTGTTCGAATTATTCAGCGTTTTGGCCGGATTGATCGAATCGGTTCTACCAATGAAACCATTCAGCTTGTCAATTACTGGCCGGATATCTCGCTTGATGAATATATCAATCTTAAGGAGCGTGTGGAAAACCGGATGATCATTGCCGATGTTACTGCAACAGGTGATGACAATGTGCTCTCAGCTCAGGCAAACGATGTGAGTTACCGGAAAGAACAGCTCAGACGCCTTCAGGATGAGGTGATAGAGCTTGAAGATATGAAAACCGGTGTCAATATCACCGACCTGGGGTTGAACGATTTCAGGATGGATTTGCTGAATTATATCAAGAGTAATGGCGAGTTAAGCCATTTGCCCCATGGCCTTCATGCAATTATTCCCGCCAATAAAGACATTGGGTTAACACCGGGCGTAATCTTTACACTCCGCAATAGAAACTCCGGCGTTAATATCAATCAGCATAACCGACTACATCCATACTATCTCATTTATATCAGCGATAATGGTCAAGTGATTGCTGATCATACCCAGGTCAAATCCCTCCTGGATTTAGTGCGAACCAGTTGTAAAGGGTTGGCAACACCTCTTCAGGAGCTGTGCAGAAAATTCAATAGTGTCACGAGAGATGGCCGCGATATGGACCAGTACTCAGATCTGCTGGGAAAGGCTATCCGGTCGATGATTGAGGTAAAAGAAGACGAGGATATTGACAGCCTCTTTACTGGCAGAAGCACTACCGCACTGGTTGATACGATTACCGGGCTTGATGACTTTGAGCTGATTTCCTTCCTCGTTGTAAGAGAGGAAGTACCATGAACGCCTTGTACAGCTTTCCCAAAGCAGCTGCATTCGGACGAATGGTTGCCAAAGGAAAGATCTACGAACACACTACGCCAACAAAGAAGGTAAAGGAGCAGTTTATCACCCAGATAGAAAAAATCACCTGGGCCTATAAACTGTCTCCTGCAACAATAAACCTGCCGGCAAGTGCAGGTGTGGAAGAAATTCAGGTTTTTTCTGTTAGGCTGAGAACCGGTGAGTTGGCACATGAAGTTTTACTGACTATCGATAAGGCCATTCCTTCGCCTATTCTGTTTGAGCTGCAGTTTAACGGCAAAACCCGGTATGTGGGAGCATATAAGCGACCGAATGAAGCAGATAAAAACAAATGGGTTGTCAGCAGTTACTTTCAATCAACCTGGATGGACGATGATATTGAGAGAGTAAATCTTCCGGTTGTTCTCTATATGGGAGCATTGTATCAGGCTTTGTTAACGGCGATGAGCCCGCTCAAACTCAGGGAGGACGAAACCCTTAGTAACCTGGTTGCAAGAGTTGATCTTTTGCGAACAAAAGAGCGGGATGCACAACAGCTTGAAAAGCGGATGAAAATTGAAAAACAGTTCAATCGGCGTGTTGAAATGAACAGAGCGCTTAATGAACTGAAAAAAGAAATTGAGAATCTGAAAGACTGATAGATTTCAGCATGAAACTGAGGAGTTAAAAGGTGGAAAAGTTAAAGATGCACAGCCCGAATTTTACCGAAGAGAATATTGTAAAGCTTGCTGCTTTGTTTCCGGGATGTGTCACCGAGTCAACGGACGAAGATGGGAACCTGAAACAATCCATTGATTTTGACCAACTCAGACAGGAACTCTCAACACATATTGTGGAAGGTCCTCAAGAGCGCTACCATCTGAACTGGCCAGGAAAAAGGGAAGCACTGCTTACGGCTAATGCACCAATCGCCAAGACTCTTCGTCCTTGCCGTGAAGAGAGTGTCGATTTTGATAGTACCGAAAACTTGTTTATTGAAGGTGATAATCTTGATGCCCTGAAACTCCTGCAGGAGACTTATCTAGGCAAGGTGAAGATGATTTATATCGATCCGCCGTATAATACGGGAAAGGACTTTATCTATGCTGATGATTTTGCAGAAAATACTGAAGACTTTTTAAAACGTTCAAATCAAAAAGATGAGGAAGGTAATCGTCTTATTGCCAATACAGAATCAAATGGCAGATTTCATTCAGATTGGCTTTCACTAATGTTTTCGCGGTTAAAGCTAGCAAGAAATTTATTGAGTGATGATGGGGTGATTTTCATTAGTATCGATGATGATGAAGTTACCAATACATGTAAACTATGCAATGAGATATTTGGTGAACATAATTATCTTGCAACGTTAGTGTGGGATCGAAACAGAAAAAATGATGCTAAGTATTTTTCTGTTGGTCATGAGTATATGGTGTGCTATTTCAAGGATGCAGCATACATTCAAAACGATGGTATCATTTTTCGAGCTCCGAAGGAAGGAGTGGATGAAGTCCGAGATTTGTTCAATAGCTTACGAAAAAAATATGGGGATGATTGGGCGAGTATTACAGATAAAATATTAGAGTATTATGCCACCATTCCAGATGAAGATCCAAGAACACCCATTAAAAGATTTCGCAAAGTTGATGAACTAGGACCTTATCGAGATGATGGGAATATTAATTGGCCCGGGGGTGGAGGACCTCGCTATGAGGTCTTGCATCCTTTTACCAAAAGAGCATGTAAACTACCCAAAAGTGGTTGGCGTTATCCAACACCAAGTCGATTTTGGGAGGAGGTTGATAAAGGGCGAATTGTATTTGGAGATGATGAAACAACTGTTCCCAGGGTAAGGACTAATCTTTTTGATAACAAAGATCAGGTGATGAAAAGTGTTCATTATAGCTATGCTCAAACGGCCACAAATCAGTTCCTAGAGATATTCGATGGTGTCAGAGTTTTTGATAATCCAAAGGCTATATCCGATCTTGTTCAAATAATACGATATGTATCCGAGCCAGCTGATTTAATAATAGACTTTTTTGCCGGATCTGCAACCACTGCCCATGCAGTAATGCAGTTAAATGCTGAAGACGGAGGTAAACGGAAATTCATTATGGTGCAGCTACCTGAAGAATGCGATGAAAAGTCAGAAGCCTTCAAAGCAGGGTACAAAACCATCACTGAAATAGGTAAAGAACGTATTCGCCGAGCCGGTAAGAAAATCAAAAGTGAAAGTCCTATAACTACTCAGGAGCTTGATGTCGGTTTCCGTGTCCTCAAAGTTGACACGAGTAATATGGCAGACATCTATTACACTCCCGATGCAGTCGAACAAAAACAGTTAAGCCTACTAACCGATAACATCAAAGCCGATCGAAGCTCAGAAGACCTGCTATTCCAGGTTCTGTTGGACTGGGGTGTTGATCTGACTCTCCCAATTACCAAAGAGACCATCGAAAATCGTGAAGTGTTCTTTGTCGATAACAATGCACTAGCCGCCTGCTTTGTTAAGAACGGTCAGATTACGGAAGGTTTCTGCAAAGAACTCACCAAGCGTCAACCCCTCCGGGTGGTGTTCCGCGATTCAGGATTTAAAGATGACAGCGTGAAAATCAATGTCGAGCAGATCTTCAAACTGATGTCACCCCATACCGAGGTGAAGTGCATATGAGTAGCCTTGACAACAATGGAAAAGGTGAAATTCTGGTCTATCAGACAGAGGGAGGCCAGGTAAAGCTCGATGTACGCCTACAGGAGGAAACCGTCTGGCTGACCCAGCCTCTTATGGCGGAGCTTTTCCAAACAACCCAGCAAAACATCAGTCAGCATATTTTAAATATTTACGAGGAAGGAGAGCTGTCAGAAGAGGCAACTCACAAGAAATTCTTGTCGGTTCGTCAAGAGGGCAAGCGACAGGTCCAGCGTAATCTGGATTTCTACAACCTCGACATGATTATTTCCGTCGGCTATCGGGTGAAAAGTAGTGTTGCCACCCGGTTTCGCATTTGGGCAACCCAGAAGCTGACTGAATTTATACGCAAAGGCTTTGTTCTCGATGACGAGCGTTTAAAAGAACCGGAGGGTGGTCGTTATTTTGAAGAGTTGCTGGCCCGAATCCGGGATATTCGCAGCTCGGAAAAAATCTTCTGGCGTAAAGTGCTGGATATATATGCCACCAGTATCGATTACGATCCGAAGTCAGAAACGTCCAAACTATTCTTCAAACAAGTACAGAACAAGATGCACTGGGCAGCCCATGGACATACCGCTGCAGAGCTTATTTATCAACGGGCTGATGCTGAACAACCTCATATGGGTGTTACCAATTATCCAGGTTCCAAACTTCTCAAGCGCGATGTGGAAGTAGCCAAGAACTACCTGGCGGAAGATGAACTGAACATCCTCAACCGGATTGTGACCGCGTATCTTGAAATGGCGGAACTCCAGGCACTGAACCGTAACCCCATGACAATGCTGGATTGGACCGAGCGCCTGCATCAATTTCTGACCATGACCGGTCGGGAGCTGTTGACCCATGCAGGAACAATCAGCCACGAATCAGCTATGGTGAAGGCACATGAAGAGTACGAGAAGTTTCGCCTGAAACAACTGGAAGAACCGACGGAAGTGGAAAAGCATTTCATCGAAGTAGAGCAGGAAATGAAGCAGATCGAAGTCACGAAGAAGAAAGGGGGCTGTGAATGAAGCTGAAATTTAAAAAACAAGCCTATCAGACTCGCGCTGTTGAATCGGTAGTGGATTGTTTTAAAGGCCAGCCCAATATGGCAGGTATAAGCTACCGTATTGATCCGGGAGTAGCAAAAGCCGACTCACGCGGCTATCGGCCTACACATATGTTTGAAGGGTCCGGTTTTAAGAATAGTGACCTTGCCCTGACCGAACAACAGGTTCTTGAAAATATCCAGCAGATTCAACGACTCCAAAATCTCCCGCAGTCAACGAGCTTGGTGAAAACCAAAGTCTCTCCTGTGAACCTTGATGTCGAGATGGAAACCGGGACCGGTAAAACCTATTGCTACATCAAAACCATCTTTGAGATGAACAAGCAATTCGGCTGGACCAAGTTTATCATTGTGGTCCCGAGTATTGCCATCCGAGAAGGTGTGTATAAATCATTGGAGATTACGGCGGAGCATTTCCAGGAGACCTACCATAAAAAAGTCAAGTATTTCATCTATAACTCCAAACAGCTTCACAACCTTGAGAGTTTTTCGTCTGATGCCGGAATAAATGTCATGGTGATCAATGTTCAGGCATTCAACGCTCGCGGAAAAGATGCAAGGCGTATATACGAAGAGCTTGATGACTTCCAGAGCCGCCGTCCAATCGATGTGATCAAAGCCAATCGGCCTATTTTGATTCTGGATGAACCTCAAAAGATGGAAGGCGCAAAAACCCTGGACTCCCTCAAGGAATTTAATCCACTGTTTATCCTGCGCTATTCTGCAACCCATAAGACGCAGCATAACAAGGTACACCGGCTTGATGCCTTGGATGCATACAACCAAAAATTGGTAAAGAAGATTGCCGTGCGGGGGATCTCTGTTAAAGGGCTCTCCGGTACTAATGCCTATCTTTATCTTGAATCGATCGAAGTTTCCACACAGACTCCTGTTGCTCGAATTGAGATCGAGACCAGGCAATCAAGCGGAATAAAGCGAATAATTCGGAAGCTCAAGAAAGGAGATAATCTCTATGACCTCTCTGGTGAGCTGGACCAGTACAAAGGTTTTGTAATTGCAGATATCAACGCTATCACCGACACGGTCGAGTTTACCAACGGCCACCAGTTACAGGCTGGAGAGGCAACTGGGGATGTAAATGAAACGACCTTGCGACGGATTCAAATCCGCGAGGCAATTAGAGCGCATTTTGAGAAAGAACAGGTGCTTTACCAGCAGGGTCTCAAAGTGCTTACCCTGTTTTTCATTGATGAAGTGGCAAAATACCGTGTGTACACCGATGCTGGTGAAGCAGGTGGAGAGTATGCCAAGATTTTTGAAGAGGAATACACGGATATCCTGAGAGGGATCAAGCAGGATCTGTTCATGCATGAAGGGTACAAAAAGTATCTGGATGGTATCTCTGTTAACCGCACTCATAACGGATATTTCTCAATTGATAAAAAAAGCAAACGGATGGTTGATCCAGTCACCGGTAAAAAATCTACTGAAACCGATGATGTAGATGCCTATGACTTGATTTTAAAGGACAAAGAGCGTTTGCTCTCTTTTGCAGAGCCGACCAGATTCATTTTCTCCCATTCAGCTCTTCGGGAAGGTTGGGATAATCCTAATGTCTTTGTGATATGTACCTTGAAACACAGTGACAACAGCATCTCCCGCAGGCAAGAGGTCGGGCGCGGACTCCGTATTGCCGTCAATCAACTGGGTGACAGGCAGGATGATCCGGCAACAGTACACCAGACCAATGTCCTCACTGTTGTTGCCAGTGAAAGTTACCGAGATTTTGTTACCGCACTTCAGAAGGATATCAGCGAATCCCTTTCTGAACGCCCACGTGTCGCCGATGTGAAATATTTTTCTGGGAAGATTTTGCAGACCTCTTCCGGCGTTGTAGAAGTTACGCAGGAAATGGCAGAAGGGATAGAATTCTACCTTATTCAAAACGGCTATGTGGACCGAAAGAGAAACATTGCTGAAAAGTTTCACGAAGCAGTTAATAACGACAACCTTGCAGACCTGCCGGAAGATTTAACACCGTATAAAGAACAGATCTTTCAACTCATCGAAAGTGTCTATAGCGATGCACAGTTGCCTGAGATTGAGAATGATCGAGGTGCCAAAACAAACCCTTTAAATGCCAACTTTGAGAAGAGGGAATTCAAGGAGCTGTGGAACAGAATAAATCGTAAGGCAGCATACAGTGTTCATTTTGACAGTGCAGAGCTTGTCGAAAAATGCATCCAGACTTTGAATATGCAACTCAGGGTAAGCCCGCTGCAATTTACCATTCAACGGGGAGAACAGGCAGATGGAATCAGTTATGATCAAATGAAATCAGGTGATAGCTTTGAGGTGAGAGAAACATCTACTGAATACAACGGCCATTCTGTCCATTCAGCTGTGAAATATGATCTCATTGGTAAAGTCGCTGAAAATGTCCAACTGACCAGGAGAACTGTCACTGAAATCCTGGCGGGTCTTGAAAAGCCAGTGTTTGCTCAATTTAGAACCAATCCTGAAAATTTCATCTCAGAAGCTTCACGACTGATTCAAGAACAAAAAGCCACCGTTATCATTGAGCACTTAACCTACGATGCGATTACTGAAACCCACGATATAGACATCTTTACGGATAGTCAGAGTAAGCAGGATTTCAGCAAAGCTGGAGACCCACTGAAACGACATATCTATGATTATGTCATCACTGACTCGAAAACAGAGCGCACCTTCGTACAGGAACTTGATACCAGCTCGGAAGTGGTTGTCTATGCCAAACTGCCCAAGGGTTTTTCCATTCCAACGCCGGTAGGGAGCTATAACCCTGACTGGGCCATCTCTTTTAAAGAAGGAATGGTCAAGCATGTCTATTTCGTTGCTGAAACAAAGGGTTCCATGTCCACGATGGAACTGAGAGAAATTGAAAAAACCAAAATCGAGTGCGCGCGGAAATTTTTTGATGAGATAAACCGTAAGATCAATCCGGAAAATGTGAAATATGATGTGGTCAATAGCTACGGCAAGCTTATGGAAATTGTGGCTGCTGAGGCAATCTCTGAGGATGGGAGCGAGAAATGGACCAATTAAAGATTAAACTTCAGAACTGTTATGGTATCCAGTCATTGGATCATGAATTTAATTTCAGTATTGGTTCTAATCCAGCAAAACCGCTGGCAAAAGCCTATGCGATCTACGCTCCCAATGGTCTGATGAAATCTTCTTTAGCTAAGACCTTCGATGCACTCTCTAAAGGAGAAGTACCAAAAGAAGAGCGTTATCAACGCACCTCAACGTATCTTGTCGAGTCGGACGGAGTTACTGTCGCAGAGAAAGCTATCTATGTCCTCAAGGCCGAAATCGACATAAGCGCCGATACTCCAGCCATAACTGATATACTTGTTAATCCTGAAAATAAGGCCAGATACGATGAGCTGCTTGTTGAACTCGACAAACTAAAAAACAAGCTCATCAACTCACTTCAGAAAGTTTCGAAAGTCAAGAAAGGCGACATCGAAAAGATAGTTATTAATGACTGGAGCGATACCGATTTTCCTGCTTGCATTCAGAAAATTAAAGCAGCCTCTATTGAGGATGATTTAAGTTGTTATGAATACGCGACTATTTTCGACCCTAAAGCTATCGAAGTTCTGAAAAGTCAGGAATTTATAGCTAAGGCGAGTGAATTCAATGAACGTTATCAAAAGCTTTTTGATCAGGCTGGAACGATTTACAAAAAGGGTGTATTCAATCCCACAAAGGCAGAAACATCATTTGGGACATTAGAAAAACAAGGCTTCTTCGCAGGTGGTCACCGCATTCATTTTCGAGGAGAAACAACTTCGATCGACAAGACAGAGCTGGATCAAAAACTCCAGGCTATTCATGCAAGCATTGACGGTGATGAAACATTAAAAAAACTGCGCGCCAGCTTAGCAAAGAACGCACAGACCCAAGCGTTGACCGACCTTATAGAAGGCCTTTCTTCAACCCAGGTCGAATTTTTGCTTGAAAAACTCAAACCAGAAAACCAGGCCAAATTCCGAAAGGAACTTTGGGCATATTACATTAAGGACAACACAGACGCTAAAGCTTATCTGGAATCGTATGGCACAAGTAAAGACGAAATCAACCTCATTGAGGCTGCTGCCGCGCAAGTCGCACCGAGATGGACTAGGGCAGTTGAGCTCTTCAATGATCGTTTCGTTGATATGCCATTTACGCTTTCTGTTGCCAATCAAACTCAAGCTGCCCTCGGCAAAGAGAAAGCCAGGCTGAAGTTCATGTTCAGCGACGGAAATGACAGTGTCGAATGGTCACGATCTGAGATCAAAACCTTAAGCCAAGGCGAAAAGAGAGCTCTCTACCTGCTCAATTTCATTTTCGAAGTAGAAGCCCGGATAATTGCAAATCAAGAAACACTTTTCATTATTGATGATGTCGCCGATTCCTTTGATTATAAAAACAAGCATGCCATCGTCCAGTATTTGAAAGACCTTGGTAATTCAGAACTCTTTCATCAAATAATTCTTACCCATAATTTTGATTTCTTCCGGTCTCTCGTAAATAGTTTTGTTGCATATAGTAGATGCCTAATGGCGAACAAGAGCGCTGATTCCATTGCTCTTGAAAAAACAGAAGGCATAAAAAATTACTTCATAGGTAAATGGAAGAACAATGTGGTCAATGACGATTGCATTCTTTGCGCCACTATTCCTTTTACGAGAAACCTTATTGAATACACCAAAGGTGAGCAAGATGCAGACTACTTGACACTCACCAGCTTACTGCATTGGAAAAATGATACAGAACAAATCACTGTTGGCAATTATCTGGAAATTTACAATCGACTTTTTGGAACAGGCCATGATATCAACAACACTCAGGCGATAAACTCACTTCTCTTCTCCAAAGCTGAGGAAATTTGCGCCCTTGGTGAACATGAAGGCTTGAATCTGGAAGACAAAGTTTTGCTTTCTATGGCTATACGCCTGCAATCCGAAATATTTGTAACTAACAAACTTCGGACACTAAAAAACGATGAAAACTACTGGTGCCAAACAAAAAATCAGTTTGGCTCCCTCATGAAAGAGTACACAACTTTGGCACCTTCCGCGCCTGAGATACGCGTCTTAGAGAAGGTAAGTATTACTGTCAGCTCAAACATCCACCTCAATTCATTCATGTATGAGCCGATACTGGATTTGACCATTGAACATCTCATTGATCTTTATGAAAAAGTTAAAGGTTTAGGTGTACAGGCGACCAACGGGGGCTTATGAGAATTCTTCACACCTCAGACTGGCATCTAGGACGCTCTCTTTATGGCCGGAAGTGTTATGAAGAGTTTTCAGCGTTCCTTGATTGGTTGAGTGAAACTATTCAGAAAAAAGAAGTCGATGCATTACTGATTGCTGGAGATGTTTTCGATACAAGCACTCCAAGCAATAAAGCCCAAGAGCTTTATTATCGATTTCTTTGCCGGAACATCATTGTCAGCGGGGGAAACCACGATTCCCCCTCATTTCTTAATGCTCCAAAAGAACTGCTGTGTGCACTCAATGTTTTTGTGGTTTGGGCAATGACAGAGAATATGGAAGACGAAGTTATTGTTCTTCATGATTGCAATCAACTTACCCTAGCCATTATCTGTGCAGTACCGTATCTCAGGGACAAGGATAGCGCTGATTTATCCAAAGCAGCAATGGCTGCAAGAACCAGTAGAATTACTACTTCAAGGGTCAACTGGCACGCTGAAGATTATTCCATGTGATGTGATTGCCCATAAAGGGTCAGTAATAAAGCCATATAAAAAATATAGATGAGAGATGCTGTCTTAAAGGAGAGATTCAATGGGAAATGGTGGTAGCGGATCAGGTCTCAGCAAGACTTCCCTTTTGAAGGGAATACAATGTTCAAAAGCGCTTTACCTCACCAAAAATCCCCCTGATTTTGAAATACCATCAGCTCCTGATCTCGAAGCTAAATTCGAAACCGGTAAAGAAGTTGGCTTCCTAGCCCAGCAGCTCTTTCTAGGAGGCACCGAAGTACCTTCTTCAGGTTTGACCGTTAAAGAACAGATTTCTAGGACCCGTGAACTCATCGATGCAGGGGCTAAGGTTATCTATGAGGCGTCCTTTGCCTTCGACGGTATCTTTATCAAGGCGGATATCCTAGTCAGAACCGGAGCGACATGGGAAATCCATGAAGTAAAGATGTCCACCAAGGTAAAGGATCCAAATTACGATGATGCGGCAATACAGTATTACGTTATAGCTAATTCGGGACTGACGGTTTCTAAAGTATTTCTTGTCCATATAAACAACCAGTATGTGCGGCAGGGCGAGATTGATGTGCATCAATTGTTCGTAAGTGAGGATATAACCGATCAGGCTTTTGCAAGGCAGAAAGGGATACAGGCGATTATCGCTGAATTGCGTAAAGCTTTGCAAGGCGATGAGCCGTCTATCGATATCGGCCCGTATTGCTCAACTCCTTACGAGTGCGAGTTCATTCCTTACTGTTGGCAACATATTCCTGAAGATTCAATCTTCTCCCTGAAAGGTCGAGGGATCAATAAGTTCGACTACTACAACCAGGGCATAGTTAGGCTAGAAGACTTGCCGTTGGATAAATTGAACGCTGCTCAAAAGTTTCAAGCTATCGCAACCATTAGCAAAAAAGACAGCATTAAACTCTCCGCTGTTAAAGGTTTTCTCGTTAGTCTCTGGTATCCACTCTGCCATCTCGATTTTGAGACCTTTGATACGCCCATCCCACCCTTTGACGGAACCCGGCCCTACCAGAAGATTCCGTTTCAGTATTCACTGCATATCCAACAAACAGAAGGGGCTGAACCGGTACATTACGAATATCTTGCCAATCCAGGCGAAGATCCCCGTCGAGAATTGGCCGAAAAGTTGCTGTCCGAAATTCCTAAAGAGGCTTGTCTTTTGACTTACAATCAGGTTTTTGAAAAAGGCGTGCTTAAAACTCTGGCAGAGTTTTTCCCGGACTTAGCTGCTGCGATTAATGGACGAATTGACAATATCCGTGATCTTATGACCCCTTTTAAAAAGAGAGATATATACCGTTGGCAGATGCGAGGTTCTTATTCAATAAAAGAAGTTTTACCTGCCTTGGTGCCTGAACTCTCCTATGATGGATTAAGTGTATCGGACGGCATGATGGCCATGCGAGTTTATCATGAGATGTGCAAGACCGAAGATACTGCAAAAGTCGCCAAACTTCGACAAGGATTGCTGGAATACTGTCGCTTGGACACTTTGGCGATGGTTAAGATACTTAACAAGTTGTTGTAAACAATCAATAATAACAAAAATTGATAATAAAAGCCTATTGGGAGCAATGAAACGATGGGAACACATGACCCAAAACAAGTTATTGAAAGATTGCAAGTGATATTAAGTAATCCTGCAAAAAAAATCGGTTTTTTGTTTGGTGCAGGGATCTCAGCTCAAGACAAAAAAAAACAGTGTTTAATTGAGACAAGTCAAGGAATGATAAAAACGGTTGTTGGTCACTTTAGCGGAGTGACAAACACAGCAATAGAACAGATAAAAGTTGAAATAGAAGCTAATGATGAAAAGTTTAACATTGAAACATTACTCACAAAAATTTCAGAAAAAGAAAGAGCGGTTGGAGATGAAGCTTTGTGTGGCTTAAAAAAAAATGAACTAACAGCTTTAAGGAAAGATATTGAAAAAATAATTAAGAAAATCGTTTCTGTTCACAACCAGCCATCTTTTTCAGATAGGGAATTGAGTCATGACGATTTTGCAAAATGGATAAAGAATGCGGATAGAAAGTTCCCAGTAGAAATATTTACAACGAACTATGACTATCTCTTGGAAGCAGGCTTAGAGAAACAAAAAGTCCCATATTTTGATGGATTTATTGGGAGTAACAAAGCCTTCTTTTATCCAGAATGGATTGAAGACAGCAATCCAGATCCGGTCAAATATTGGACCAAACTTTGGAAGCTACATGGCTCTCTTGGATGGGCTCTTGAAGATAAAGAAATCATCAGAGTGTCAGACGCAATAGATAGCGCAATGATTTATCCTTCATTTTTGAAATACGATCATTCCCGTAAACAACCATATTTAAGTTATATGGACAGATTGTCATATTTCATAAAGCAAGAAGATTCAGTTCTTTTTGTGTGTGGTTATTCTTTTGGTGACGATCATATCAACGGGATGATATTAACAGCTCTTGCACAATCGAGATCTTCACATGTTTTTGTCTTGAAGAGAGGCGAAATGCAAGAGACTGATGTCTTGTCGAAATATGCTAAAGGTAGTTCAAAAATATCAGTTTATGCAAAAAAAACAGCTGTTATTGGTTGTGAATATGGAGAGTGGAAATTAGAAAAAGAGCCAAATAGGAATGAATCCTATAATCTTTTAGATTATGGGTTTGATGAAGACGCTGTACTAAAAGATGATACTTGGACAGGAAAAGGTGATTTCAAGCTAGGCGAGTTTGAAAAGTTCTCGGATTTTTTAGCACTTTTTTATGCTAATTCAAGGTTTAGTATTTAAGGATATTCCTATGAGTAATAGTGCGTCATATATTGGGAAAGTTAGAAGTGTTACAGGCAGTACCCTTGCTATTGAATTAGACGCTAATATTGGCTCAACTCTTCCAATTATAGATGGAATCCTCTATAGAGTAGGGCAAATTGGCTCTTTTGTTAAAATTCCTTTTGGATATGTCGATTTATTCGGAGTTGTGACCCAAGCAGGATCAGATGCTATTCCCGAGAAATTAATAGATCAAGAAGGAATTGGAACTGGTTCCCGATGGATAAAAGCGACTTTGATTGGTGAAAGAACAGGAAAAGAATTTGAGAGGGGCGTGGTTCAGTTTCCGATTGCCGATGATGAAGTCCATTTAGTTACGTCAAAAGATTTAAAGTTAATTTATGGTGGTTTTGATGAGAAAAAATCGATTGTAGTCGGTCAGGTAAGTGCCTCGGAAGGTTTGGCGGCAAGAGTTGATCTAGATAGGTTGATTAACAGGCATTGTGCAATATTAGGTTCAACTGGCAGCGGAAAATCTAACGCTGTTTCAGTGGTATTAGAGGCAATTGCTACAAAAGAAGGTCTAAATAATTCAAGAATTCTTCTCATCGATCCTCATGGTGAGTATGGGAAAATTCTAAAATATCATAGTCAGATTTTTAAAGTTGGAGCTGACACAGCAAAAGGCGAGAAAGAGTTATATATTCCTTTTTGGGCTATGACATTTCATGAATTTATCAATAGTTTCCCCGGAAAGTTAAACGAAAAACAAGAAGAATATATCAGAGAAAAAGTTCTAGAGAAAAAAATCGAATCTTCGAAGAAATTGGCGACTATCTCAAAAGAGGAAGCCATTACAGCTGACAGCCCAATCCCATTCAGTATTAAAAAATTGTGGTTTGAATTAGACGATTTCGAACGTCAAACCTTTATGCAAAGAGCACAACCGGAAACCAATACGCTTGATAAAACAGATCCTGGTGATGCAGAAGCATTAAAATCAAACAAGTACACCCCTGCCGGAAATGGAGGGGCTGCACCTTTTATGAATAATTCAGCACAAGGGATATTGGGGTTCTTGAATTTAATGAGAAATCGATTACTAGACCATAGGTATCGGTTCTTGTATAAACTTGGTGATCTTACTCCGAACCTAGATGGAAAGATAGCAAGTGACCTAGATATTTTAATAAAAGAATGGATAGGAGCGGAAAAGCCAATAACCATTCTTGACTTATCCAGTATCCCATCAGAAGTAACAAGTTCCATTTCGGGGTCAGTTTTGTCGATTATCTATGAATTTATCTACTGGGGACAGGATCTCGATGTTGGTGGGAGACAAACACCAATACTATTTGTTTTAGAAGAAGCACATAGCTATTTGAAGGCGGGTGAAAAATCAATATCTTCGCGTATAGTCCAAAAAATAGCAAAAGAAGGTAGAAAATATGGAGCAGGTCTTTTGCTAGTAACACAAAGACCTTCAGAATTGGATGAAACGGTTTTGAGTCAATGCGGATCTGTAATAGCTTTGAGGATGACCAATTCAAATGATCGAGGCCATATAAGGAGTGCTGTAGAAGATTCATTGAGTGATTTAGTAGAACTATTGCCAAGTTTAAGGACGGGAGAAGGCTTGGTTATGGGTGAATGCGTTAAGTTACCAATGCGAACAAAATTTAGCAAAGCAAGGGAATCAAAAAGCACGGATCCCCTTGTTTCTGAGCAATGGGTAAAAGGACCACTTACAGACAGCAACTATCAGAAAGTCATTGTAGGGTGGAGAAATAACGAATTTTGATAACAATACAAGGAGGTTTATTATGGATAGGCAACCAGTATCTTCTTCGAATATCGCAGCAATTGGATATGATAATACTACAGAAATATTGGAAGTGGAATTTTTAAGCGGGGCTATATATGAATATAAAAATGTTCCATTAGTGGTGTTTGAGGAACTTATGAATGCAGCGTCACACGGGTCCTATTTTAATCGAGAGATTAGAATGACATATCCTTATGAAAAAATAGGATGATTGCATATATTAATCCGTACGTCGAACAGAAGACATTGATAATGGCAGAAAATATTGTGTTTTCAGTTTGTTAAGACTTAATAATCAATATGGTTATGTCTACTAATCAGGTTTCGTCTTAGTAGCAAAATAGACAAAGGGCAATCTTAATGTATTTCATCCACACAGCCGACATTCACCTTGGGAAAACGTATCGTAACTCTCCGAGTGAAATTGAGCGATATGAAGATTTTTTCCGCTGCTTGGCTGGTATTGTGAAAAATGCACTTAAAGATCAGGTTAATTTTGTTTTAATTGGTGGAGACCTATTCCACACAGGGCAGATCTTGCCTAAAACATTTGCCAAGACCATCGAGACTCTCCAGCCGCTAAAAGAAGCGGGAATTCCTTGTATTGCTATTGAGGGAAATCACGACTGGATTCACCGGCGAGATAATATTTCCTGGATGGAGGCTCTCTCCGAGATGGGATATATTCGTCTGCTTCGCCCTTCTCGGACTGAAGACGGTGGCTATTTTTTTGATCCTTTCGATGATGTTACAGGTATGGGAGGGCACATTGAAATAGGCGGCATCAATATATACGGCCTAGGCTATATCGGCGCCCAGGCAGGAAATCATGTAGAGAGGATATGCAACGCGGTAACAACAAAAAATAACCTGTTGCTATTTCACGTTGGTATCTGGAAATATTCGCCGGTTGAAATCGGCAATATGAAGCTTGAAGAGGCTCATCCTCTCGCAGAAAAATTCAGTTATGTCGCTCTCGGACATGGTCATAAACCATATGTCATTGAAACTCCGGAGGGACGAGCCTATGCCTACAACCCAGGGGCACCAGAACGGGTAAATTTCGGTGAGGAAAAATACGACAAGGGATATTACTTTGTCACGATTGATGATGGCAGGTTCTCACCGGAATTCAGACCGACCAACCCAAGGCCAATGCTGGTTGAGGTAATTAATCTTGAGGGAGCTGAAAACGCTGATGATGCTCTGAACTTGTTTAGAGACCAAGTAAAAGAGAAACTGGCCCGATTAGCTGACGAGCGGGCGCCATTGTTGGAATTAAAGCTGGCAGGTAGAATTGGCTTCCACCCCTTTGAGCTAGGGCGGGATCGCTTGCGATTGGCCCTTGAAGAATTTGCTAGTCTACTGCACATCGAGATTAAAAATCATCTTTCAATGGTCGCTAAAACTGAAGGAGAGGAGGTCGTTAAAAAATCCCTTACTGAAATTGAGAAAGATGTGTTGCAAGATCTGGTCGGTGCGCACACCAAATATAAAGATCGTGAGGAAGAGTTGACCCGGCTTTCCTTGGCTATCCGTGATCTGGTGCTGAAAGGAGATGTTGATGATGAAGAGCTATTAGGGCTCATTCCGGAAGAGGATTGAAAATATGCAGATTACTTCGGTCTCTCTCAAAAACATAAAATCCCATCGTGACAAGGATCTTCATTTTGTTAATGGCATTAACGTGCTGTCTGGGGCTAATGGTGCTGGCAAGAGCACTATTTTCGAGGCAATCGGTTATGCCCTTTTCGGAGTAGATGCCAGGGACTTTGTTGGCAATATTGAACGTTTCATTTCCATTGGGGCAAAGAAAGGTGAAATATCCGTTGTGTTTTTAACGGATGCAGGCAATAGGTATCGCGTGTCCCGAGGCGTAGGAGCGGGCTCAAAGTGGCTTCTTGCCACTGAAGTTGGTGGCATCTTCGAAGTGGAGGACCATGCCGGTGCTCAGGAGACAGAGGAGAGGATTAGACAACTGCTGGGATTAGACAGTGGCCGATCACTTGCGGACCAGTTTAAATTAGTCATTGGGCCCTTTCAAAACGATTTTCTTGGTCCTTTTGTTTTGAAACAATCGACCAAGCGCCAAGAGGCTTTTGATGAAATCCTCGGTATTGACGCTTGGCGAAAGACATACAAGGGAACCAGTTCTCTTGTGGCGACCACGAAGAATAAAATAGAAATCTTGAATGTCGAGATTGCAGGAAAGCAGGAGCAGGTAGCCTCTTTGCCAGACAAAAAGAAAGAGTTGGTAGAAATAATCAAAGATTCTGGAGCTCGCCAAAAAATACTTTTAGAAAAAGAGGGGGCACTGAAGAAAATAGACAAGCAACTTGTCCAACTGGATGGCCAGGAAAAGACAATCAACACCAATCAGGCTGAAATTAAGGTTCTTGATAACCGTATCCGTGATGGCGAAGGGAAAATTGCAGATCAGAAGCAGCGGGTAATCGAGTCAGAGCAAGCACAGGCAATGCTTGAAAAAACGAAGACTGGCAAAGAGGCGTTTGAGGAGGCCGAGAAAGAGCTTAAAAATTTACGGATGCAGGAACAGCAGCGTCGGGCTGTTGAAAAAGAAATTAATGAACTGGAAAAGAAAAGAGCCAAATTGAACCAAACCATTGAACATGAGCAGCGCGAGGTGGTCAATGCTGAAAAGCAATTAGCAGAAGAGGAACGCCAGTTGCATTCAATTCGTAAAGGATTAGCAGCAGACAAAAACACATCTGATAGTGCAGCCAGGTTGCCAAAACTTCGAGAGGATATTGAGAAATTACGAGCGGTTCTAGGCCTTCTTAACGGTAAGCAAGCAGGGCTTCAGGAGGGTAAAGAAAAGCTAAGGGAAGGAGTGTGTCCTTTTTTTAAAGAATCCTGCAAGAACATCATCGGTAAAAAACCGCGAGATGTATTCACTGAAAGACTTGAAGGTCTGGAGAGGGAAAAAAATGAATTCAACCATCAGATTGAGGCGCTGAATAGAGAAATTGAAACGGCAGAGAAAGCCCAGCAGGAGTTGAACTCTCTTAAAGTTAGGGGCGAGGAAATTGAAAAACAAATCAAGACGCTTGAAAAGAAGAGACAAGACAATGATAAGCGTAAAAGCGGCATTTCTGGGTTAAAAGTACAGCAGATAGAAGCAGATAAAGCGACAGAGGCACGCAAAGAAGATCTAAAGGTATTTCAAGACCTCGACACTAAAATTAAAACCTTGGAAGGTATTAAAGCAAAGCACCAATCTGACCGTGATGCCTTTTTTGCCAACCAGAAGGATGCCCAGGATCTTAAAAACCGCCAAGAAGTCCTTAAAAAAATGTTGGTGCTTTTGGACGAACTCGCAAAGACACTTACCGAAAAGAGAACTGAGATTGCGCAACTTCAAAAGGTCTATGATGCTAAAAAACATGCTGAGGAAAGGTCAAAAAAAGAGGAGCTTGTGGCTGAAAATGCCACCCTTCGGCAGCAAATAGAAAACTTGGGAAAAGAACAGAATCGAATTGAAGGGGAAGTCAAAAAGCTGAAAGAGATCAGAAAAGAGATCGAAGCTAAACTTGCTGAGAGAAAAAAAATTGAGAAAAAAGAATCACTGATCAAATTTTTACGCAATCAGATTTTCAAGAATGTCTCAACCCAGCTTTCTGACAGGTTTCGAGAGGAAATCAGCCTCCGGGCTGACAGGATATACCGCAACATAGCCGAGACAGATGAAGAACTGTACTGGGGAGATAAATACCAGATAGTTCTGCGGGATATGGTTGATGGACAAATCAGGGAACGTACAGATGATCAGTTGTCAGGCGGCCAGATAATGAGTTCTGTAGTTGCTCTTCGCCTGGCTCTACTACAGACAATTGGGGCTCGAGTGGCTTTTTTCGATGAACCTACATCCAATCTGGATGCTACCCGGAGAGAGAACCTTGCCCATGCCTTTCGCGCAATTGATGTTGGCCGAGAAGAGTTGACAGAGCACTGGTACGACCAGCTTTTCCTCATAAGTCACGATGTGGCCTTCACTGAAGTGACAGACCAGATTATTTCACTTGATGCCGATTAATCTGGCTTGGATAGGTGTACAGCCTGTTTGACATATTCATAGAAAGTGCTAAGCATTAGTATGAGGCTTGTCGTGATATTTTGCCTCTAGCGTTGAGGAGAGTGATGACTACAGGAACTATCAGCATAATTATAGGGGTGGTAATCCTTGTCCTTGTCAAGTTGTTGGTTAAGGATGAGAAAAGTTCTAGTCATAAGATAGGCCTATACGAGAGTGATCAGGAAGATTTGTTTAAAGAAGAACCCGAATTTGATCGCACTTGGTCTATTCTTCCTGGGAACATTTTTCATCGTTCAAACGATGATTGAGAGGGGCTATTTTTTCTCAAACACACTGCCTTTCCAAAAATCTTCATCGTTTGTTGGTGGGGAAGAAGCTGCATCACCATGAATGACCCTGCCGGAAGGCAGCACGATTCCTCCATCTTGTTTCTGTGGCTCAACGAGATTGCCTTCGTAATAAAAAGTTGGGTTCCTGTAGAAATCGTGAGTTGGTCTCGGGGGTGCACCTTGGTTCAATCCGGCCATGTCTTTCATCAGGTCTCCTGCAGTGGTATGAATTCCACCTTGGCCAGATTCCTCGATACGATTTCTGTTGCGAATGTCGTGGGCTGGATCAGTGACGGAAGGTGCATTGGGATTGTCCATTGGAATGTCTGAGTGTGGCTTCGCGAGAGTGCCATCTTTGATTCCATAGGTTTTTGATCCGGCAACGCTTGCAGCCATTCCAATGTCTTGCTTAAATTTTTGGTCTTGGACGCGATTTTTTGTGCCGGCAATGGTACTGCCTACTGTATCGGCAGTGCTTCCCCAACCATAACCATTCCCACTGACAAAGCCGGTAACAATGGCTTTCATATTGTCAACTCCCTGACTTCCCTGCTGGGTCAGAAAATGATTGAAGTCGCTTATGGTGCGCCGTATGTTTTCCGGCGATTCATCTCCATAACGTTCTATGGCGTAATTTCTGACTAGAGCTGTGGTAAGGTCGGCCCCGTACGATTCTGTGGAGCTTCTCATTTCTCTAGCATCATTTAGGTACGAATATGCCTCAGTGGCACCAATCTGTTTTGCAAGTTTCGTCATGTAATCGAGGCTTTTGGAATCCTGCAAGGTTTGTTGAAGAGATTCTGAACGTACCTGGGCCGCAGTATTCTCAAATGCTTTGGCAGTCTCTTCGGATACATTGAAGTTTACTGATTCACCATTGTTGCCAACCACAGTAAGCTGACCCCCACTGCTGAATATTCTTTTGAAACCAGCTCCTACACTACTTTGAAATTGTGTTCTAACATCCTCACTCATCGAATGAACGAAACTGGACTTATCGCTCATTGCTCGTTGCCAGTTCTCACGAGTCGCATTATCAATCCGAGTCGTGAAAGCACTGGCTTCACTGCTGGAAAGACTGGCCCTTTTCGCTGCATCCATAGCCAGTTGCCAATTCTGACTCTTGCCAAGACTGTTTGAAGCAGCGACAATCTGTTGCTGTTGGGCCATGGCACCAACGGTGACGGGATTGAGACCATTGACGGCTGCGTGGGTGGTGTGATGATTACCGGAACTGTCGACCGAGTAGGCAGCTCGGCCCTCGGCCATAGTGTCAACGGCGACTCCTTCGCCACCAGCGCCGGTGGTGGTGACAGTGGTGGAACCATCCGGATTGACGGTTTCTGATTTTGTTCTGGTGGTACTGCCGTCCGGACCGGTTGAAACTTCGACAGGACCTGAGCCTGTCCCCGCACTCACCCTTGCTGAAGCCATCATGGTAGCCATTTCACTGTCTGATGTTCCCGGAGGTATCTGTCCAGATTCCTGCAGGGAGTTTTTCGTGTTCATTGCAGCCGTGTAACCACCAACCGAACGGTGAGTGTTCCAGGCTTGCGCAGCTGCCATGTTGGAAAACCGGTGCTCCGGCATACCGGCAAGGAGTCCGGCGGCACGTACCTGCTGGTTCATGGCTGCAGATGTTCCTTCCGGGGTGAGCAGTTGCCCGGCTTGTGCGCCGGCAGATTGCACTATTCTGCTGAGGTTGCCGGCAAGCATGGCCAGGGCATGACCGCCGAAGCGAATAAGCATCATCGAGAAAAAACTCGCCAGCATAATACCCGCTGAGCGGATCACCCCAAACATCGACAGCAGCTTGATGGAGATGGTCGGAAATGCAGCCATGGCATAGACGCCGAGACTCGATTGGCGCATATCTTCAAAGGCGTAGGAGGCATAATCCATTGCCGCTCCGTGGATCACGGCATCGGTAATCCCCCAGGTGGTGAGAAACACAAAAAAGCCGAACATCACCGATACAGCCTTGCCGACAACAGGGGTAAAGAGAAAGAGGACCAGAAAGGGAATAACACCGATGGCAATGGCGGTCATGACAGCCCGGATGATTGGGATCCACTCGTTCATGGTGAGGCCGATGCCGAGACCGGTGGAAGTGATTTTGCGGTTACTCTCCATGAGCATGGATGTCTCGTAATCGTCCTGGAAATAGAAGTTGTAGAGGATTTCGGCGATCTGGCGTTGCTGGATGATCTTTTCCGGGGTGGTCGCGGTGCCGGTGGTAAAATTCAGGGTACTGGTGAGCAGTGCTTTGCAGGTGTTCAATTCAACCGCATTGGACGGATCAAAATATGCCTTGCTGCAGACCTTCTTTATGGCTTCATCGTAATTGGTGGGATTGGCATAAATGGGCTGCAAGCTGTTCCAGGCATCGGTGCAGGTGACATTGGACCCTTCCGGGTGAGTGGCATCATAATAGACGGTATAGACTGCCGGATTGACCGCTGCGCTCAGGTCGCCCAGAAAATCCGAGGTGTTGTTGCGCAGATCATCAAGTGACAGTGTGGTGCCTGGGCGCAATAGCTCAAAGGTCACACAATCCTTGACGTAGCGGATCATGCTTGTTCTGGCGTAGTTGTTTTTTGGGGCTGATCCCTTGACCGACTCCAGGGCCTTGAAACCAATACCACCGGCGGTCGAGCTAAACTGGGCATCAGGGGCGGCGGCGGTATCGATAATGTCGACCATTCCTCTTTCGATCTTGTTGAGAAAGCCTGCGGTAAAGACCACTGCATCCGGTACCTGGCCGATGGTCTGGAATCTGTTCAATACTGGATCGTAGACCGTGATATTGCCCTTGGGAACAAAGAGAGCCAGATAGAGGACTGCGCCAAACAGTACCGGCACAGCCCACACCAAGGGGATGACCTTTGCTCCCGTGGCGGCACGTGCCAGCCAGGCGCTGACCCCGGCGATAAGACCAAGCACCATGACGACAAAGAGCAAACCCTGGTAGCCCGAATCGCTGAAAATGAGGGCGATCTTGGTGAAGGCCTGGGTAATGGGATTGAATCCTCCGTAGGTATAATATTCCATATCCAGGGCAAAGGCGGGTCCTGCTGAAAGAAGGGACAGGCAGGTAGCCGCTGGTACGATAATTGGGAGTCTGATGCTCTTCATACGCCCGTCACATCTGCAATCTTGCCGCGACATCTTTACCATAGCGCCGGGTAATCTCGGCAGTTATCTGCTGCTCGACCTTCTGCATGTGCTCAAGGTAATCCATGATGGTCGACATCTCTTTTGCCGAAGCCACATAACTTGCCCGGGCAGCGTCTTGAAGCCGCCTGATTCGCGCCTGCATAAGAGAGATATTCTGGTCTGCATGTTCGGCAAAAATGACAGCCGCACAATTCTCCGATGGTTGGCCGGTGGCGGCCTCTGCCTGTTTCTCGAGCATCTCTCGTGCCTTCCAGGCAATGGTCTCGGCCCGCACGTACAGATCGGACAGCATCTGCAGGGCGTAGGCATTGGCGGTGATATCGGCAAGACCGGCTACAGCGGCTTCTTTCATACCTGAACCCACAGCCGTTTTAAGGATGGGAAGGGCGGACAGGGGGCTTGCGGCCAGAAATGTCTCTTCATCCCCGCTGAGGACACCTTTGTTTTCGATTTTATCAGCAATAGAGCTCAGAATATTCTGGACGTATTGACGTAAGTCACGGTTGGTATCGGTAATCTGGCTGCAGGTTCCACCAGAGTCTTTGGCGAACACCTCGCCACTGGTAAATGCCTTGATATCGTCCGGGTTATTCTCCGAGCATGGCGGTTCATAGGATATCTTGTAGGCGTTGGCAGAGCCCTCGAGGTTGACGTCGCCAACCAGGCCGCGAATAAGACTGGTGTAATCGGCAGGCAGGCTGATTTTGCTGCCGACATTGTCGAGCAGGGATCCACCCGAGAGGAAGGTCGCTGTTATTTCGCTGTTACAGCCACTGGTCACCCTTGAGACATCCGCCGGCTGCGGAACGTTATTGTTGGCTTGATCCTCGGTGGTGATTATATCCCACATTTCGGATACACCCTGGCTCAGCTTGTTTTCCTTTATGGAGGTGCCGAGTTTTTCCTTCATCACCTCGCTGGAGTGAAAACCGTTTTCATCCATGACCACCCCGACCAGTTCCTTTGCCGCCGCGCATTCATCGAGCTGCATGGAGTTGAGCTTATCGGAGATCGCCTCAAAGTTTTTGATGGTATTGGCGCATTGCTCGCAAAGTGTTTTCAGGCCAAGATCAAAGGCCACCGCCGCTGCACCGGAAAGAATGCCCTGGAGCTTATCCACCAGGTAGTCGGTATTCATGAAGGAGAACCCACCCATGAACACATCGATTCCACCGCAACCGCTTTTGATGCGGGGCGTTTCGATCGTAACCGGATATGAGACACTGCTTGGCCACCGGGCGTTGAAGCTGCCTCCGGAATAGTAACCTCGCTGTTGTCCGGAGAGGTAATTGGGGGAGGTGGTGGTTTTTTGATCAAGCCAGTCGTCTACCCAGGCGGATGACGCAACAACGGGATACAGTAAAAGCGATATTGTTAGAATTACAGCGGGGATGGCTACTCGGCGTTTTTCCATGGCTGTTTTCCCTTATCTAAGATTGATGTTGGATCGAACGCTGAGCCTTTTTGAAAGTCATACATCAGGAAGTTGTCTCCCCGGGTGTTACCCTGCAGCAGACGGATGGCTCGGTAGAGCTTTCTTTCCAGCTCTGACATTGCTATGACTCCGCTTGCTACCGTCATGTAGTTGTCCTGCCCCTTTTTGATAAGGAGCAGGGTTGGGGTGATGGTGATGTTGAAGCGACTAGCACTGTTGATATTCCTGCTGATATCCACGGTCTTTATCTGCCAGCCGTATTTTTCGACAAAATAGCCCAGTATCCCTGCCTGTTTTTCACAAAAGCCGCAGCCGGGGCTGACGAAAAATAGCAGGGCATGATCGTTGCCGGCGCGATTTATTGTCTGGGATATTTCATCCTGCTGCATGCTGACTCTGGCGGTGACCCCAGGTCCCGCAGTCGGATACACATGATTCACATTGAACAGCTCACCATATTTCTGGGTGACGTACATGGTGGCATTGGTGTAGGCGAGGGCTTTGCGGCGGGCTATATCCTGCATGGTCAAATATTCCAGAATGTGTTGCTCGGATGGGGTTTGGACAGCTTTTTTCTGCAGGACATTGAGGAGTTCCTGAAAATCGTCCGGGTACATATTCCACAGCTCTTCGATGGAATATGAGTCCAGATTTGGCGCTGTCTTTGGCTCATTTGCGGATAACTCCGGTGGCCTTTTCGTTTCCATGTCTTCCGCTGGCGGATTTTCGTACCAGAACCAGCCGTGTTTGGTGTCGTTGTAAAATCTGTTCTGCTGTTCGGATTTCGCATTGAGATCGGCAGCCGTGGCATTGCCGGCAACGATCAACAAACACACCGACCAGAGCAGGAAGAGATCACCAAATTGGCAAGGCTTTATAGAGGATGTCGTTTGCATGGACAAAACCGAAATATTTGGAATCAAAACTGCGTGGATTTGTCCCAACCATGAAATAGCTGTCCTCCGGCACCGGTCCGGAGAACTGAAACAGCGGCAGGGAACGACCTTTACTGTCTTTCTTGAGCGCTACTCCCAACAGTTTGTGACCACAAAAGTAGTTCCTCTCAACATCGGTGGAGAGAATATTCCCTGGACGGCAACCGACCTTTTTGATCATACGGTCATTTGCCGGATCCAGCCCTTTCTGGACAAAATCTGAATCCTTATGTCTGAACACCAGGTAATCGCCAAGTTTGATCTCGCTATTCGCCCTGGTGAGGAAAAATATCCGATGCTCGAGCGATGGACTGGTGGAAACAATGATCCGTTCCGGCAGCCAGGCACCTACTAGAAGGGCTGCCAGAATGACAACAGCCAGCGTCTTTTCCCGGTTGTTGAGCCTGAGATTTTTTGTCTCAAACTGTAGGGAGCAATTACTTGATCCGGATCTCGTCTCCATTCCTCAACACCACATCTTTCAAAACGATGACATGATTAGGGTGACTCGCGGCCTCACTGTTTAAAATCTGTTCAACGGTATCCAGCTTCATTGTCCACTGCTGTTCGGTAATTTCACCGGCTGCAAGGAGTGCCTTTTGGGTGCGAAGGTATCCTTTCAAGTCAAGGACCCTGATCTTTTGGGCAAACATTCTGTCATAGCCCATCACCATAGCAGCAGAAAGTATCAGGGCAAGAATGATCACCTCAAGATAACCAGGCCCGGTGCTTGCCGGTTTTTCAGGTTGTGTGGTGTTTTCTTCGCTCAAAGTGTGCCCCGTATTTTCTTGATCAGCTTGGTCATACCGGTGCTCTTCACTTCCCGGTTGATTCGTTCCAGGAGAAAATCAAGTCCGGCATCTCCCTGGATTAAAAAGGCATTGCCTTCATGTTCATAGACAACAGCCGGTACTCTAGTGATGCCGTATCTGGTGAACAGTGATGGTTGCAGGTGGATCGGTACTTCATAGCGCTCACATGGTTTTTCCGTTCGAGGGCAATTCAGCTCTTTTTTTAAAATCCTGCTGAAATACGATTGTCCCTTATTGGCCCTCGCAGAAGACATTCCTCCGACCATCCCACGCATTACCAGCAAAATATTGGGTTCAGCGGCTTTATCCAGACCTGCGATATAGGCATGAACGGTTTCATCCGGTACCGAGCTTGAGATAAAGAGAAAAACCTTTTCCCCAGCTGCGAGACTCCCCTGCGGACCCGCCTGTTCCGCTGCCGTCTGTTGGCTCTTTCTTTTCCATGGAGCTGTATATTGACCAAAGACCTCCTTTTCCAACCGCTGCTGCTCACATTGGACACGTTCCTGAAACTCAGGAGAGTGGAAGAGCCGAGACGTTTCCTCTGCCGCCTTCAACCCTTCCTCATCATATTTGTTGACCGGAAGGGCCATTTTTGCTGCATCCTCTCTGGCCTTTTTCATGATCAGAGACACATCGCTTTCGGTCAAATCCTGGGCATGGCCTGGCCATGGAAATGAGCAAAGGATGAAACTTGCAAAAATCAGCTGTCGCAGCAGGTACAGCATCGTTGTTTCCTGTAGACCACCCATAGAAATTCATCGTTTGAACCTTTAGCTCCCCGGTAAGGCACATTCAGGCCGGAGTCGTAAAATTTAGCTGCCTTGCCCACGGGATAGGCTGGAGATCGGTCGTCTGGTCTGACGACGTGCATCTTGTAATGGCTCTTGATCCAGACAGGCGTATAATTGCATCCACAGAGGTTATCCGCAGGATCGCAGATCATGAAAAGCCTGTTGAGTTTATAGAGCAGTCGTGAGGCAACCGCGTTGTTGGCCTGAACGATATTGTCATTGTCCACATGGCCGGTCATCGGGTAAGCGGATCCACTGCTGCCGATACACCAGGGCATAAAGTCGAGAGGGTAACCAAGGTTGACTGCAGCGGCATCGGCCATGCACGCCATTTGCATAGCCTTGTTGGCATAGAGAGCTGCTTCAGGCGTGATGATGGCGGACAGTTCGTCATTCTGCCACATGGAGTCGTACTCGCTCCACCACATGCCGTAATCTTTATGTTTGCAAAAGCCGTACATCATGGGGAAGAGATAGGCATGTCCCTGGGCAAAGGTTGATTCATTGGCTATATCCACTGAATCCGAACTTTTGTTCTTGCCGCCGAGTTCATCTATGAGTGATGATCCTGTTTGTTTCCCCAGGTATGCAGAATAGTTGGCCATGGAAACGGTACCTTCCACCAGGAAAGGCTCCCAGTATTCCCATATTTCCCCTTCTTCATAGTAAATGGGCGGTGGTCTGGGGCAGATACAGATGCCCTCAAATCTCAGCTCGATTTCATCCCAATGGACGTCTGATGCAATATTGAATGAATCACCGGACTTCGCTGCCCATGCAGAGAATGGGAGCGAGAGCAACAGAAAGATGAGGAGAATGGTTCTATCTTGACGCATCGTTTTCTTCAGTAGTTCTTTCTTGAGGTACAAAAAATTCCCGTACCTGCAGCATATTGTTTTTTTGTATGACCAGGGATGGTGCCGCTGCCAGCTGCAACCGCTCTGCAATTTCGTCGACCAGGTAAAACACCGAACGTTTGAGCTGTTCAGTGAGCTGGAAAGCATAGCCACCAGCGAGCAGCAGCCGAACCTTATGATTAGTGGCATAAGGAGTTTGCCTAAACCATTTGATCTGGGAGGGATCATCACCGTCAATAACCAGCAACCCTCCAGGGAATGAGACATAATCAAGGGGATTGAAGGTGAACCCCCTGGGGTAAATCACCTTGCCGTTGCCGTCGACCAAGTCCTGGTCAAGGGTATAGGTCATATCAACCAGAAAGGTTCTATCCTCTGTTGCCCGTGGAAGTGGATGAAGATCCTCAGGCTGATATGTTCTTACTCGATCGAGGAACTCATCCTCCTCAACATGATTCTTTGCGACGGCCTGTTGTTCCAGCTCTGTTGCAATATCCGGCTCGACTACCTGATACAACTTACCGGCAACACCTAGGTGCTTGGCCTCCCCAAAGACCGGCCAAGCACCAAAAACAACGTAAATGGTAGAGAAAAGAATAGAGAGTTTACAATTCACCTTGCTGCCTCAGGTTAACCATTTCCTGGATTGCTTCATGGTAGGTTTTGCCATGAGCAACCATCTGCTCGATCCTCGCTATTTCACTGGCCTTGGAAGTGTAGATGAAATAGGCATAATCGTTGACCACCAGTCGGGCCACACCCACCCCAAAGGGAGTATCAAAAAAGAGTTCGGAGTATTTGGGCGGATTGGATTTGACGCTTTTCAAAAGCTTGAGGGTGAAGTTGTCATAATCGATCAACCCTTTCTTCTGCGCCTGGTCAAAGTCGGACGATTCCAGGTAGATTTTAAAGGCCGAATTGGAGTTGATGACATTGCCGACTTCACCGAAGTTTTCCAGGTCGAGCAGGGACTGGGTGATGACCATGAAACTGCCGTTGTATTTCCGAGCCCGGCGGTAGCCCTCGTTGATGACCGGGGCGATCATGGCACCTTTATCGAGAAACTGCCAGGCCTCGTCAAAGATGATAAGTCGTGGCCGGGAGCGGTCGGAAAGATAGAGATCCTGGGTAACACCATTGATGATCAGGAGTGTTACGACCCGGTACAGGTCTGGTTGAACTTTCAGGTTCTCCAGCTCGAGTACGACAAATTCATCTTGGCGGATGTCAAAGGTGCTTGGGCCGACAAAGAATTTGCCGTGGAAGCCGTGGCTGGTGAATTCACGGATATTGAAGGCCATTTTTCTGGCAACTTCGATAAGTTTGCTGTTGTCGGCCATTTCGTCCAGATCCGATTCTGGTGCATTGGGGAATTTCATGAGAAATTCATAGACGGTGTCTGCATCAGCTGCTTGCCCCTTTTGTTTCCAGGCCCAACGCACCGCATTGCGGATCAGGTTCATCTCGGTGTCGTTGCATTTTTCCCGGTCAGAGTTGGAATAAGCCATCTGGGCAAAGACTGCGGCGACGCTTTTCAGCTCTTCGTCGGGCTCCTTTATATGGGTAAAGGGATTGAGGCAGATGTTGATATTGGGTCCAAAATCGAGGTATTTGGCACCAAGCATATTGGCTATTTTCTTGTATGAGCCGCCGATGTCGATGATTCGTACCAGGGCACCGCAAGAATAGTAGTTGAAGGCAATGAAGTTGACCTGGAATGATTTACCTGAGCCAGAGGTGGCGCAGCAAAAGACATTTTGGTTGGTAGCGTGAGCATCAAAAAAATCAAGCGACACCAGCTGTCCCTTTCTGCCGGTGAAAATCAGCTTTGGCTCACCACCGGAACCGGCAAAATCACCTTGAACCGGCAAAAGCGGGGTGATTGATGGAACTGGAGCAATAAAGTCTCGCTCCAGGTTTTCGATATTTTTCCCAGTGGTGTAGAGTCCAAAAGGCAGAGAGGAGAGAAACAGGATTTTGAGAATTATGTTATCCTGTTGCATGACGTAGCCGTTGTTTTCCCACAAGCGCCTTACCCGAGTGCAGGAGTCCTTGGCCTGTTCAAGATCATCACTCCATACCCAGAATATCGGCAATATCTTGACGAACTTTTCCCCTCGTTCGAGATCGTCGGTTGCGGCCAGATACTCCTCCTGTTTGCGTCGAAGAGTAGGAGAAAGAGAACCAACGGCCTGCTGGTTGAGCGTCAGGTTGCATTTGGCATGGAGCTTCATCTCCAGACCTGCCTCGAAAACGATATTGAAACCGTATAAAAAATCGGTCTTGACCTGGTCGGCATCGGATATAACGCCCCATATTCCACCAAAGAGAGAATTGGTTTGCAGCGGATCGATATTGATGGGGATCACCTTCGGGGTTGTGCAGCAGAAATAGTGGTTGCCTATCTGCATATGATCTGACTCTTCCCGAATGACCGTATCGCTGTTGATGATCTGCTTGCGTATGGGAATGGTCGGATTGTAGGCATGGAGGTTTTGTTCCGGATACTCTTTTGGATAGCTGTTGAAGAGCCTGCGACTCCATTCCAGCAAGGCTTTTGGCGGCATATGGCGAGGGGAGAGGAGTGCAGCTTTTAAGGTTTCATGTATTTGCCGTTTGATATCCAGCAGGGGATCTGTTTTCTCTTTCTTTGCAAAATCTGTGGAGACTTTGAATTCCTGAGTGTCGCCAGGCATCTTGACGGCGACAAACAGCCTGAAATTGCGAACAGGTATATTGGAGCAGGCTTTCAGACCTTTCTTCCCCTCAACGAGGAATGACACCACGGCATTGGTATTTGTGCTGACAATGGTCTCAGGCCTTGTTCGATTATCCTGGTAGCGTGCAAGGATTGGTTCGATATAGGAATCGGCATGAAAGAGAAGCTGGATAACACTGTCTTTTGGTAAACCGGCACGAAACAACCCTTCAAGCGCGGTAATGGTCTTTGGACCTGCGTAGATCACCGGGGAGCATTCCCATAACAAGCCAAGGCTGCCGTCCTGGTTGAGGTATATTTCCAGTGCCGGGTCATATGCCAGGTAGTTGAGATAGGAAGAAAACGGCGATCGGCTGGTCATCTTTGCCAGATCGCTGTGTTTTAAATATTCCCTTGGACCAAGGAGAGCTCTCTGCAGGAACTCGGAAAGCATAGGCTATTGCTCCTCGAGGTCAGTGAGAACCCACTGGGAGTCCTCAATTTTGAGATAGACATAACGGCTCATAAACAGCTCTTCGTCTTCTCCTTTATAGGGGAGCAGAAGAACCCGAAGGATTTTGGGTGGCTGCAGGAGCGGCTTTGTTTCTTCTTTAAGAAGCTCGGCAACTATCCTGTACCGATTGTCTTGCACCTCTTGCTGGGCATTTTCTGTAAGTGTTGGGACAACCTCAATCTCTGTTTCTGGATGCCTTGCTTTCTGATAGGCGGTGGGGGTGTCGATACACTCCCCGGCATCGTCCTTTGCCCTACATTTAAAATCCTCATTGTAGGGATTGAGGACAGGGCCACATCCGGCGAGGAGTAGCATAAAGAGGAGAAAGAGATGTCCGAGGATTTGGTTCAAATTGTTCACAGGTGCATTCCCAAGATTCGAATTATCACACTAACGGAGAGTGCAAGGATCGTCTTTTTTCTTACTATCTATTTTCTCAGGGGATGACTTGTGAAATGGATGGGAAGTAGCGGAGAAAGCGTTGAAGGGATCAGAGGGCTGGTTCTGAGTGCAAAAGAGCCGCTATGTCAAAGTTGATAATAGGCGAAAAGCAATCAAAATTAACATGATATAGTAACACTCACACTGAGCAGTGTGGCATTTGGGTAGTTTTGAGCGGCAATCGCGTTCTAATTTGATTTACTTCCAGAGGTATTCTCGAGGCAGGTGATGCATGCCAAGAAAGAGGCTCCACTAAAAGAAAATACCTGGAACAATATGATATTGGACCAGGTAGCTTCAACTTGGTAAGGAGTTTACTTGAGTGTTATCCCAGCGTCCTCGGCAGCATCAGCGGCATGATTAACAAAGATATCGGCAAAATTGTCATTTTCGCCAAGCCCTTCCGTTACAACAATAACTTCAAAACCATTTTTCTCTAAAATAGATTTCCATGAATCATCTTCGGGGCCGGCCATGTCATTAATTGTATGATCACCGGCAACCACCATAAACGGTTTAAGGATTACTTTTTTGATCCCATACAGATTCAAGGTTTCAATAACATCTTCAATGGCAGGATATCCCTCCACATTTCCGATAGCCGTTACAAGATCAGGATACATCTTCCGCATCTTGGCCGCCAGCTCTAGATATATCCCTCCATTACCAGGAAAAAATTCATTGCCATGCCCCATGTAAAGAAGCCCTGCTTTTTCGTTGATTGCACGCTTAACATCCGGCTCCATTATCTCTGCTACCGCATTAATGTCTTCGGCATAGGGGTGTTTCAGACCATATGTTCCCAGTGCTGGTCTCCCTAAAGCCACTTTATAAAAAGGTTTATACTTAGCCTTTTTTAAGGAGCCCATGTTCATCAGTGCATCTACGTAGGTATGCAGGTCAAGAAATTCCTCTCCCATGGAAATATGTGTTGGCTGTATGACTATGGTGTCATAGCCATCGTTCTGCAAATCAGCAATCGTGGCAAGTGGCGTCTTTACGTGGAGGATATCTGCGGGTATTTCTGGGTGAGCTTTAATATATTCTGCATCTTCTGCTCGATGCTGCCATTTTTTTCGAATAATATTTGAGGTAAATGCTATCCGCACTGTTGTGTCCGGATATTTGGTGATGATTTTAGAGCGGATATTGAGTAATCCTTGTAGCGCGGGCTCCACGGTGGTGCCAAACATTGCGAGAACAATGGCATTTTTATGTGTGACGTCATAGGCACCGCTTGCTTGACAATGTGTTGTCACAGCCAGGAACATAACGACAACCGCGAAAAAAAATGACTTCAACTTCATAATAACCTCCTTCTTTTCACGGTCTGGAAAACAAAAATCCCAGACCAATTAAATAATTGATCCAGGATATCCCTATCATCTCCCAGATTACACTTTGTTCGTTTCTTTTCCGGAGAACACGAACAGAAATTCAGGTAGGTCTTCTGACTCTCGGATCTTTCTCCTTCCACACCTTCCCATTCCTTAAGAACAGTGGCTTTATCGTGGAATTCGTCCCCGATTACAGCGGCGGGCCCGTCCCGGATTTACACCGGGTTCCCTTTTCAGCTTGTTAGCAAGCACCTGAAAGTATCAGAAATATATACAAAAAGATAACGTAACGTCAACATGTTAATTGATCTCAAGCGTTAGGCTACTGGCCCACGATTATTGACGAAAAGAACCGAAGAAGGGTTTTTGTTGATACAACCTTTTGTGTTGACACACGAATTTGAGTTTTGTAACATCTTGGTAATACTTATATGAGATTAGTGTTACTTTGGTGTTTAGCTATTTTTTCTATAAGAAGAAGTATATCAAATCATGATCACTTTTTTATCAGGAGGTACAACCAAATGCATATGGCCGACGCACTTTTATCACCTGCTGTAGGTGGCACCATGTGGGTAGCAACAGCTGGAACAATTTTCTATTGCTCCAAAAAAGTCAAACAAGATCTTGATGACCGTAAAATTCCTCTCATGGGGGTTCTTGGTGCTTTTATCTTTGCTGCCCAGATGATTAATTTCACCATTCCTGCAACGGGTTCCTCCGGCCACTTGGGCGGAGGTTTGCTCCTCGCTATTTTACTTGGCCCGTATGCGGCATTTTTGACGATAGCTTCAGTACTGGTGGTGCAGGCATTGTTCTTTGCGGATGGTGGTTTGTTGGCGTTGGGCTGTAATATCTTCAACCTTGGCGTATTCCCATGTTTTATTGCCTATCCATTTATTTATAAACCGATTGCCGGAACAAATCCGACACCACTGAGAATTGGAATTGGGGCAACGCTTGGAGCGATCATTGGCCTGCAGCTTGGGGCGGCAGGAGTTGTTTTGCAGACGGTTGCTTCTGGTATTTCAGAACTGCCATTGAGTGCATTTATTTCTGTGATGCTTCCGATACATCTTGCAATTGGTCTTGTGGAGGGGCTTGTTACCGCAGCAGTAGTCTCTTTTATCTGGAAGTCGCGGCCCGAATTACTTGACCTGACGGCTGCTGCTCGACCTTTAGGAGACATATCGCTAACAAAAGTTATCGCCACTCTTGGAGTAGTCACAGTCATCACCGGGGGGGCTCTTTCCTGGTTTGCATCTTCCTCTCCTGATGGGCTGGAGTGGTCGATGTTTAAAGTTTCCGGCCACGAAGAACTGGAAGCACCGGAAAAAGGGATACATCATACCCTCGCTGTTTTACAGGAAAAAACATCCTTCTTGCCTGATTACGGCTTCAAAGCAGGTGAGCCTGAGGCTGAAGGCTTGGTCGAAACGGCGTCTTGGCCGGCAGTTGACAGTGGCACGACAACTTCCGGGCTGGTTGGAGGTTTGATGACTCTGGCCCTTGCTCTTTCAATAGGTCTTCTCTTTAGAAAACGCAGCAAGACAGCTTGATATGCGCCTTTCAAATGGTAGGGGGGAAGGAATGACTCTCCTGCCATTTTTTATGCATGAGATTGCAACAGAGAAAAACAGGCATGGCTAAAATTGATACCGCATTTTTTGATCTCAGCAAATTAGAGGAGATGGCGAACAATGACACGGTCATTCACCGAATTGATCCAAGGATAAAAGTTTTAGTTGCCTCAATGTTTGTAATTTGCGTTGTTTCATTCCATAAATACACAATTTCCGCTATCTTACCTTTTGGTCTTTTTCTTATCATTGTGATGGGACTGGCAGAAATTCCGGCTTTTTTTCTGCTGAAAAAAATAGTACTGGTGTCACCTTTTGCTATCATGGTCGGCATCTTTAACCCCTTGTTCGATCAGCAACCGATTATGGTTCTGGGAGCAATTACCATCACGGGTGGATGGGTTTCCTTTGTGTCTATCTTGTTGCGTTTTGGTCTCTGTGTCGGTGCAGTGTTAGTTTTGATTGCTTCTACAGGTTTTAATACGATCTGTTTAGCCATGGTTAAGCTCGGGATGCCGAAGATCTTTGCAGTACAGTTGCTGATGCTTTACCGCTATATCTTTGTTTTGATCGAGGAAGGGCTGCGTATGTACCAAGCTATGACCCTCCGCACTTTTCATGGACGAGCTATAGCTATGAAAACCTATATGCATCTGGCAGGTCAGCTACTACTGAGAACTCTTGATAGAGCTCAACGGATTCACCTTGCTATGCTTTGCCGCGGATTTGATGGAAATATCCGGATTCGTCAGTCATTACGAATGGCCAGGCTAGACATCTTTTTTCTTGCAGCATGTTTTGCAATTCTTCTACTTATGCGCTGTTATAATATCCCTGCGATGTTTGGGCGATTGATTACTGGAATAACATAATGAGCCATCACATCGTTGAAGTTCAAAATCTTAGCTATACCTATGCAGATGGCACAAAGGCAGTAGACGGTATCTCATTTCTTATCCACCATGGCGAATCGGTAGCCGTCGTTGGGGCCAATGGTGCAGGGAAGTCGACCTTGCTATTGCACCTGAATGGATATCTGACTCCCCAGAAGGGTAAGGTTCGGATAGGTGATTTTCCGCTTACCAAAAAAACTATAAAGGACATTCGAAAAACAGTGGGAATGGTATTTCAAAATTCTGACGACCAGCTCTTTATGCCGACTGTCTACGATGATGTCGCCTTTGGTCCTCTGAACTTGGGGCTGCCAGCAGAAGAAGTAGAGCAACGAGTTCTAGAAGCGCTTTCCAGAACAAATTCAGAACATCTCAAGGACCGTCCGCCATACAAGCTCTCTGGTGGAGAAAAACGAGCGGTAGCCATTGCAACTGTTCTTGCTATGAGTCCAGATATTCTTGTTATGGATGAACCAACCTCAAACCTCGACCCCAGAGCTCGCCGTTCTCTTATTGACCTTTTATCTGGTTTTCATCATACCAAGATCATCGCTACTCACGATCTCGATATGGTCCTTGACCTCTGCGAGCGTACCATCGTTATCCTGGATGGTAAAATAATGGCCGATGGTCCAACGTTGGAAATTTTTCAGAACACGGACCTTTTGGTTACCTGCCACCTAGAAAAACCTCTCCGAATGCAGCCTTGCCCAGTATTAAAACCTAAAGTACTCAAATAAATCCGCGTGCCACAAAAAAGTATCTGGCTTTAACCTTCCTTTAATCCTGCCCTTGTTATTTTAAAATCAAAGATGGATCAAGGTTTGCGGATCTGAACATTGACTTTGCATCTACATTCTTTTGCTATTCTTTCTATTTTTTTGCATTGGCTTGAACTGGCTTTGATTTATTTTCCACCATCGGTGTCAGACTCATACTCGCCGGCAGGTTGTTATCTGCGCCAACCAAAAAAGTTATTGGGTACGAGACGAGAAGTCTAGAGAACGGGAGTGAGAAGTAGCATCATGACGATGATTAATGCCCTACCGAGGCAGAGAGGGGAAGTGCAGGAAATAAAAAGAATGTTTTTCGAAAGAGCGGCTCTTATTGTTAAATCTCTTGGAGGCGATTATGAAAACCTTAATGATGACTTTGGTAATGGGGCTGGTCCTTGGTTGTATGGCTTGGCCGGTATTCAGCAGCGAAGATGATTGCGAGAATGGCAGGCGCATAGTCGATGGTGAGCGTGATTCTGCAGGGTATCGGAGCAAGATCTACGGTACGGTGGAGAAACTTCCAGAGACCGGACTCGCTGGGATATGGATCGTTAATGGACGAGAATTTGTTGTAACAGAGCGAACCCGCCTGGAGCAAAAACATGGGCTAATTGAGCCCGGTGCCTATGTCGAAATCAAAGGTATAAAATTGGATAACACCTTTACTGCCGATAAAATAGAAGTCAAAAGAGCAAAAGCCGGTGCTTTCTACGGTGCAACCGAGCAAAAAATCACAGGTAAGGTAGAAAAAATACCAAAAGGGACCCTGGGCACCTGGGTTATAGGAGATAAAGAGGTTCTTGTCTTAAAAGACACTGTATTACAAGAAAAAAATGGCAAAGCTACACTTGGATCTCTTGTGGAAGTGGTTGGTATCAAATCGGGAGAGACCTTTAAGGCCGGCAGGATAGAGACACAACAAGCCATAAAGTAAGGGGTGTGTGGGGCAAGGAGGGTTTTGGCCATGACGAAAAAGGATATCAAGAGGTGAGACGTTATGAGAATTCTGGTCATTGAAGATGAGAAAAGACTTGCCGCGATTCTAAAGAAGGGGCTTGAGGAGAGCGGTTTTGTCGTCGATGTGGCCCTTGACGGTGAAGATGGACTCTTTATGGCTAGAACCTATCCGTACGATGCTGTACTCCTCGATATACTTCTTCCAAAGGTCGATGGACTTACTGTTCTCAAGAAACTCAGGGCCGAAAAGATAGGGGTTCCGGTCCTGATGCTGACGGCAAAGGGTGAGCTTGAGGACAGAGTACGAGGCTTGAACCTCGGGGCTGATGATTATCTTGTAAAGCCATTTGATTTTTCAGAGCTGTTGGCACGCTTGAATACCGTTATACGAAGAAGCATGGGCAAGGCGTCTCCCATCATCATTATAGATGATCTGTCCCTAGATATGAGTGCTAAGACTGTCACCAGGTCGGGAAAAGAGATCAATCTTTCCGCCAAAGAATACAACCTCCTCGAGTATCTCGCATTGAACAGTGGCCGGGTGGTCGGCAGAACCGAACTGACCGAGCATCTGTATGACACGGAGTTCGACTTAGATAGTAATGTTATAGATGTTTACATTAATTACCTTAGAAATAAGATAGATAAGGGCTGTGACAGGCAATTGATTGTGACGGTAAGGGGTGCTGGTTATGTCTTAAAGGGGGAGCAATGATCTGGTTGAAATCGATTAAGGGTAGACTTTTTGGGTGGTCTTTCTCCTTCATCGCTACCATGCTCCTAGCCATGGGGGTATTTTTGTATAATGAAGTTGAAGAGATAATACTGGAATCCGTCGACAAGGCTCTCCATTCAAAAGAACAACTCATCACTGGGCTTTTACACGAAGAGAACAACAACATTGAGATTGAGCTTTCGGAAATCATGCTCGGTGAATATTCCCTACCGAGATCCGGCCATTACTATAAAGTACTGATGAACGGCCTTCTCCTGGCTGCCTCTCCTTCCATAGTGGAGGATGATTTTGACCTGGCATCTGGGAGTATTGTTTCCTCGGATGCTGAGAAGAGCCAAGAAATCTATATGGCCACAGGGCCCGACAAAGAACCGATCAGAACTCTTCACCATAGTTTTAGGACCTACGGTCGGTCCTTTGACATATTTGTCGCCGAAAGTATCAGGGAACATGTTGGGATGATACATACCTTCCGGAACTTTTTGATGATAATTATCCCCGCAAGTATTCTGATCGTTTGCCTTGTGAACAGATGGATAATAACACGCTCCCTGCTGCCTCTGGATGTCTTTGCGACATCAATCAGTAAGATCACTCACAGGAGTCTGGACAACAGACTAGGGGTAAAGACTGAAGTTCAGGAGTTGGATGGGCTTGCGGAGTCGTTCAACGATATGTTGAGCAGACTGCAGAGGGCGTTTGAATCGGAGAGGAGGCTGGTGTCCGATGCCTCCCATGAGCTCAAGACACCTGTGTCGGTTATCAAGGCCCATTGCGATGTGCTTCTTCTTAATGATCGCAGCAAAGAAGAGTACCGTGAAGCTCTAATGACGATCCAAGACGTCTCTGCCAATATGGGCAGGCTCATAAACGACTTGCTTTCGCTTGCACGACTCGATGCTGGGGCACTGTCAACGTCCACCTCGAGAGATGTCTCCTTGAAAACCTGTATACATAATGCTCTTAGGTTGGTTCAACCTCTCGCTGAGCAGAGGGCCGTCAGTGTCAGGGTATCTTCTTCGAATGATCTTTTACTGCAGGGTGACGGCGACAGGCTGACGGAAGCCTTGCTCAATCTGATCGAGAACGCGGTGAGGTATAACAAAGAGAACGGTGTGGTGGATGTCTCCTACATTCAAAAAAACGGAGCAGTGCATGTTATGGTTTCGGATACTGGAATTGGCATCGCCGAAGAAGACAGGAACCGAATATTCGACCGCTTTTACAGGTCTGACGCCGTCAGAAATAGCGACGGAACTGGTCTTGGCCTCAATATTGTCAAGTTAATAGTTGAAGGCCACCATGGAACGATCATGGTGGACAGTACAGTGGGTCAGGGCAGCCGTTTTTCGATTACCCTTCCTCTGTCGGCGTCGTGATAATCCTCTTGAGAGCGTTTATCCGAAAATTATTGATGTGTTGCCTTGCGATCGATTTCTGCTAGCCACCGACGGTTTGCTCGATACGGTTTCCTATAAAAAAATTGAGTCGACCAAAAGTGAAGAATCTCATCCTGAAGCGACAGCTAGCCGGCTGTTATCGACAGTAACGGATAGGGTGAACAAAACGACACAATATTATTTCTGGAGAAAGAAATGAACGAAAAAAAACAGGTAGTCGTATGGGACTCGTTTATACGAGTTTTTCACTGGTCATTGTTGCTGCTCTTCTTTGTGGCATATCTTACTGGAGATGATAAAGGACCTCTTCATCGTTATGTTGGTTATGCAGTCCTGTTGCTAGTGATAGCCAGAATATTTTGGGGTTTTTGGGGTACAAAACATGCTCTTTTCAGTGATTTTATATGTTCTCCTGCAAAGGGTCTGAACTACCTGAAAGAACTTGTGACCGGCAAACCAACACACTATATCGGTCACAATCCCGCAGCTGCCTGGATGATTCTCTTGTTACTTGCAAGCAGCATAATAGTCTGTCTGACTGGTTATGCGGCGCACACGACCAAGAGAGGACTGAATTCAATAGGTTCCGGTAATACAATCTCGATTGTTGGAAACGCCTACGCCGATGACGACAAAAATGAGCGGCATGAAGATAAACATAAAGAACGTGAAAGGCATAGCGATAGAGAAAATGATGATGAGAGCGACAGCGTCTGGAGCGACATTCATGAAATATCAGCACAATTCATGCTGATTTTGATTTGTTTACACATTGTTGGAGTTGCTGTCTCAAGTAAAGTGCATAACGAAAACCTGGTGAAAGGAATCATTACAGGAAAAAAAGATATAACAACCGAATAGCTGTTCAACTAGAAATTTCATCAACCAAATATCACCTGGCACAAAAAGGAAGGGTATATAAGTGAACCAATCAGAGTTACAAAAAGCATTTAATAATTTTAAGGCCAATGATCAACTTAAGAAAAAGCTCAAAATATTTTTCACCATTGGTTGCCTCGGTATGGTGCTGGTGGGTGGTCTCATCCTTTGGGCAGGTGTCGCGACCGTTCAGCAGGTGGCAAAGATTGGAAGTAATGTAAACGTCCAGGAGCAGGTGGAAAATCTCAAAGGGGGCATTCCAAAAATTCCAGCCATTGTTAAGGTTGGTTGCTGGGAAAAAGTGCAGAGTCTGATGAGTATACAGGTTTGGCTTGAGACTCCTCTTGGTGAGAATATCACGACTTTACAGAATGCGTGCTTTGGAACGGATAGCAAATAAATACCCCATGAATGTCAACACTCAACCAGGTATGTCTTTGGGCCTCAGCGAAACTCAGGCCCAAGCAAAAATTGCCAGGGAAGGATTTAATGAACTCCCTTCTTCCAAGCCCAGGAATCTTTTTGCAATCGCCTTGGGAGTAGTTCGGGAACCTATGTTCCTGCTGCTGGTGGCCTGCGGAACACTGTATCTGATCCTGGGCGACCTGCAGGAAGGGGTCATGCTGTTAGGTTTTGTCTTCGTGATAATGGGGATAGAACTCTACCAGGAAAAAAAGACTGAGAAGGCTTTAGATGCCCTGAAGGATCTGGCGAGCCCCCGAGCCCTCGTTATTCGCGATGGAAGCGAAAAGAGAATTGCCGGGAGAGAAGTGGTAACCGATGATATAATTATCCTCCAGGAAGGAGACAGGGTGCCGGCGGATGCCACTGTTCTGACATCCGTTAATCTCTTGGCAGATGAATCCTTACTTACCGGAGAATCAGTGCCGGTTCGAAAAAACGAATGGGACTCGCATTTAGAAAAAACGCATCCCGGTGGTGATGATCTCCCTTTTGTCTATTCCGGCTCCTTGATTGTTCAGGGCAATGGCATGGCAAAGGTGACCGCTACCGGCATGAATACAGAAATCGGCCGCATCGGCAAAGCCCTGGAATCGGTAATGCCAGAGGACACTAAACTTAAGCGTGAAATGGGTTCGCTGATCAAGAAACTGGCGCTTATCGGGATTTTTCTTTGTCTCCTGGTGATCGCGGTCTACACCATATCCCGAGGCGATTTACTCAAAGGCTTTCTTGCGGGTCTGACCCTTGCCATGGCCATGTTGCCCGAGGAATTTCCTGTTGTCCTTGCTGTGTTTATGGCACTTGGTGCCTGGCGTATGTCGAAACAGAGAGTCTTGACCAGAAGACCTGCAGCTATTGAAACTCTTGGCTCCGCGACGGTGTTGTGTTCAGACAAAACAGGGACCCTCACCCAAAACAAAATGACCGTTGCCTGGTTGTATAACGGTTCGGAGTTCTTCTCACTGGCGGACGACAAAAGCTTCCCGGGAAATTTCCATGAAATTTTCGAATACGGCATGCTTTCGAGCCAGACCAATCCCTTTGACCCTATGGAAAAAGCCATCTTAAAGATGAGTGAGTTGCATCTTAATGGAACCGACCATATCCATACCGACTGGGAGATGTTGAAAGAATATCCTCTTTCAAAGGATTTACTGGCCATGTCGAGAGTGTTTCGGCAGACGGGGAAAGACGAAAAAACCATTGCGGCAAAAGGTGCTCCTGAGGCAATTTTTGATCTATGTCACCTGGATGAGCAACAACAGCGGGAATTGGCGTCCGCCGTCGAACATCTCGCCGAGAAGGGGTTGCGGGTCCTTGGCGTTGGCAAGGCAAGAATCGAATCATCAGACTTACCTGATATTCAACATGATTTTGATTTTGAATTTGTGGGTCTGATCGGGTTATCCGATCCTATCCGGCCAAATGTGTCGGAAGCAGTCGCAGAATGTCACCGGGCAGGCATCAGGGTAATTATGATTACCGGGGATTATCCTATAACGGCAATGAATATTGCCAAAGAAATAGGCCTGCAAAACCACGAAGTCTGCATTACCGGTCAAGAACTGCAGGTGATGTCCGAGACTGAGTTGTGCGAAAAAATTCAACATATTAATGTGTTTGCCAGGGTTGTACCAGAACAGAAACTGAAAATTGTTAACGCGCTCAAGAAAAACAATGAAATTGTCGCCATGACAGGAGATGGCGTCAATGATGCTCCCGCGCTAAAGGCTGCCAATATTGGCATTGCCATGGGAGAAAAAGGCACCGATGTCGCGCGGGAGGCCTCTTCCTTGGTGCTGATGGATGACAACTTCGCCTCTATCGTTGGTGCCGTAAGGATGGGACGGCGAATTTTCGATAATCTCCAGAAAGCACTGGGGTACATATTTGCAATCCATGTACCTATTGCCGGACTTTCACTTATCCCTATATTTTTTGCCGATTTACCATTGATCCTCTGGCCTGTTCATATTGTGTTCATGGAACTGATAATAGACCCTGCCTGTTCCATAATTTTTGAGGCGGAAAAGGAAGAGGCCAACGTCATGTCCAGGCCACCGGCAAAATTTGATGAACCCTTTTTCGGAGGACGGAAGATTCTTCTCAGCTGTCTGCAGGGGGTTGGTGTACTTATCATTGTCATGGCGATTTATGGACTTGGCTTGTCTCAGGGGTATTCAGAAAAAGAGGTCAGAACCTTCTGTTTCATCACCCTTATATCCTCGAACATTGCCGTAATATTGTCCAACCGGTCCTGGACGAGAAATATTTTCCAGATCCTGAATACTCCTAACCCAACCGTAAAATGGGTAGTCGGCGGCGCGATACTTTTCCTCGCACTGGTATTAAATATCCCATTTCTGACGGGAATATTCCTTTTTGAAAAGGTGGATTTGCTGGAGATCAGCATCTGCGCTGCAGCAGGTTTATTGAGTATTACGGGCTTTGAGATTTTTAAACTGGTAGCCAACCGTTCCAAAAGAGAGTTATGGTAAGCAATGAAATCAGCTACAGATTGGACGAATTTGTAATTATAGAGCACAGTAGCGTCGTACTGACCTGGGTAAAGCATATGCCATTTGGCGGCCAGCGCAGCGGGCAATGCCATCGCCTTGACAATATACTTGTAATGCTTCCCTGGGACCATGAAGGACCAGGTTACCTGAAATGGGAATTTCATGAATATTCTATGCAATTGCCCAGATGGACCAAGACACATTATTACTGTTTTGCTTCCTCTCTTTGTCAAGTAGGCATTGCCCAAGGTCTTTCTACCGAGGAAATAAGGCAGATAGCTGGTGGCGAAAGCAGTCATGAACTTGTCAAAGTGCCAGAGTCAGGTTCTTTCCAACTTGGTCGATACAAAATCACCATCCATAGAAGTAACTTCATTTCTTGGCTAACTATAGGAGGATTAAATAAAACGATAGGCGGAACATGTTTTATCGAATCCGATATTATTTTTTTAGGTCCTCAAGAAAATGAATCTGAAACAAAACAGAGGCGACTCTTTTTTGCCGAACTCAAGTTGCTTCCCTTGTGGGATAAAACTGTTGCATGGGGGCACGCTGGATCTCTTAAAATTTGTGAGAAGTTCAAAAATCAATCGCCTTCATATTCTGCTCCCTGGAATCCTGAACCTAAAAAGATCTCTATCAAGGACAATCTCATTTTTTTGCAGAGTGAAGGATCGAGCGAAGAAAAGTTCAGAGAAATCAAAGAATCAGGCATTGACTGGTTAAAAAATATATGGACTCGTGTTTACCGAGTAGTCTGGTGACCCAATGTTCGGAATCGGTCTGACCGTTATTTCAACTCTTCTCCTTGCCTATATTGTGTGGAGAATATCCTCAATCCAAAAACTCATTGAGGTTACTTCAAAAAAAGCTATCCTTTATAGTGGTATTGTTATCTGGATTATCCTTGTCAGCGGACGATTATTTGGGCATGGAAGCGGTTCGCTATGGGCCTCAACAGTCGAATTCGTAGGAATCACGATTACAGCCGTTCTTTTTCTTATTTTCTCCTGCCTTTTTCCGATAGATCTCGCCACCGGATTTGGTCGTTTCTTTCCCCGCCTGGCTCCTCGTCTTCGGGGGTGGGCAGTGATAGGAGGTTGTCTACTTTCGGCGGTGGCGGTAATCCAAGGAATCCGTCCCCCTGTAGTATCTCATCACGAAGTGAAATTGAAAAATCTGGCCAAGGTGCTTGATGGCACCACTCTGGTCGCTCTTTCCGATCTCCACCTGGGATCAACCCTTGGTCCTCGGTGGCTCGGGGCCCGTGTTGCCCAGGTCCAGGCACTGGAGCCGGACATTATCCTGTTGCTCGGGGATATCTTTGAAGGACACGGAGAAAATACTGAAGCCTTTTTACCAGCGTTCCGAAAATTCTCAGCGCCTCATGGTATCTGGTCTGTGGATGGAAATCACGAAAATCATGGGAGGACCAGAGAATCCGGATCATCTCTTGAAGGAACCCACATTCTCACCCTGCAAAACGAGTTGACACAACCCCTTCCTGGTTTGCTCCTGGCCGGCCGAAGTATTCCACGTGGGCATGACCAAGTACCGACAACTCCCCCCTGGAATCCTCCAGAAGATCGTCCGCCAGGTGGCCTCATCTTGCTTTCCCACATCCCCGAAGATTCTCAGGAAGCAGCAGACACAGGTGTCAATCTCATGTTGTCAGGACACACACATGGTGGCCAGATATGGCCTTTTAGTTTCCTTGTGGAGATGGTTCATCCCCGGTTCGGAGGGATTTACAATATAGATGATATGACCCTGCTGGTCTCACGTGGTACCGGCACCTGGGGCCCCAGAATGAGGCTATGGCGCACCAGTGAAATCCTTCATATCACTCTTCGGTCTGAGTAAAAAATCTACGGTTGCAAGGCAACAAAGATGGTTATAATGGAGGCGGCTAAACAAAGACAAAGCCTTAATGAAGTAACGAGGTTCGCAGCAGATACAGTTGACACGGCAAAGACTTGCGAAGATGCTAAGATTAGCAGAACAATCATACGATTGTATACCATAACCGTATTCCCCATCTTCAAGGATCAAGTTTTCCAGTGACAATATGTTGTTTCAACATCACAAAAAAGTCACTTCTACATACGCTTCATAAGAATGAAAGGTTTTACGATAATTGAGAGGAACAGAAGTTTTGAAGATCAACCTATATTAAACAGGAACCAACGATGATTGACATGAATAAACTCCTAGGTCAACTGCTAGGCAGCGGTGCGGCTGGTGGTTTTGCGGGAGGTTTGGCCGGTGGACTTGCGAGCAGCATGCTGACCAGTAAGAAAGGACGTAAGCTGGGTACAAAAGCGCTCAAACTGGGCGGGGTTGCTGCAGTAGGCGCGCTGGCTTACACTGCTTTCCAACGTTACAACCAGGGTGCCACGTCGACCCTGCCAGCCACAGCGGCAGATCTCACTCTGGCGCCACCCGGCACTGCATTCATGCCCAAGGAGAATGATGATGCGGCCAATGAAGCATTGGGACTTACGCTGGTACGAGCTATGATTGCTGTAGCACGAGCTGATGGACGGCTTGATACAGAGGAAAGCCAGTCTATTTTCCAAAAGATTCAATCCCTAGGGCTGGACAGTGAAAGTCAGGCTTTACTGGTGGAAGAAATGGGCCATCCTGTTGATATGGACGCTATTGTCAACAGCGCCACCAGCCCAGAGATTGCCGCAGAAATCTACACAGCATCACTACTGGCTGTCGATATCGACACCGCTGCTGAAAAAGGCTATCTCGCCATGCTGGCCGCACGTCTACGACTGCCTTCTGAGTTGGTCGTGGAGATTGAGCGACAAGTGGCAGCGCAAAAATCATTTGCTCAATAGATTGTTCTGCAATCTACCAGCGGCATGTCAATGCCGGTAGATTGCAGTATTGGAAGCTGGGTAACAAGTTTACGCCCACCACAGACAGCACACTTAGAAAATGAAGGCCTTTCTTACAACTGTTTAGCCACAGATAGAACACAATTATAAGATCGAAACATGGATTGAGTAGAAAGTTTATGTTCCTGATGAAATTGCGGCCCGATTTCATCGTTGTCATCTCAATGCAAGTCGCAATTCTCGATACGTTCGACTTATGACAGATTTGTTGCTTGTGTATATTTTTGATCTGTCTCGTTTTAAATGGGGGCGTGAAAGTCTTGTGCAGAGGCTGGTTAGTGCTGGGCGAACAATATAAGCGCACTTCTGGCAGCAGACGAAAACGACTAACGTCCATTACTTTAATTTCTGAGATTTTACCCCTTATAAGATCTCGCCCTCAGTCTCCCTGATTTCTAATTCCTTCCCTTCGGATACAACAACAGTGATCTTCTTTGAAGCACCTACTTCAATTACTGGAGTTGCCTGTTTGGCAAGACTCAGGTAAAAATCGTGCAAGCTTGCCGCCCCTTCTGATAAGCCCCCACCAATCGAATATTTTGCCACTTGACCGGAATCGATGGTCGTTGTTGTTCCGAGAGCTGAAGTTGATTGGGTCGTAGCCGATGTTTTAAGCATATCACCCATCCCACCAAAGAATCCGGCCACGATTGTTCTGGCAGTGGCTGCGCCCATTCTTGAGACTACTCGGCCGGACAAACCTACTTTGCTGTCGGAGTCTGTGACAAAACCTTTTACCTGGGTATCAATAATGGCTTTGCCCTCGTTACTGAGACAGGAAAGCGAGACGAGTCGCACATCTGCCCGCTCTTTGTCAAGCCTGCCCACTGCTTCGGCAATGACGAAGCATCCTGCCAAGTTGGCCTTGATATCATTTGGAAGAACTGCTGGTGTCTGTATTCTGAGAAGAAGTGGCTCGGGATTGTTGGTTCCTTTACCTGAGGTAGAAGCATCGAAACCGGTCAGTAGCTTTGCCTCCATAAAGGAAGGGGGGAGGTAGACTGTCCTTCCTTTTTTTTTGTCGTTCCCCGAGTCTGGCTCTCCGGAAGTAATGGTCGGGTTCGACAATACACTGATCTCACCGATCATCTTTGGCTCAAGTTGAGAATGTGGCGGAAGGTTTGCGGGTATGGCTCTTCCATCAGGTGGCAATGGCCATGGCTGCTCATTGGGCAGAGGTTTTGGAAGCACTGTAGGTTGAGTCACCTCATCGGCAGAGGGGATTTTCGGGAGAGTTTTTTCGGTAAGGTGCTGTTCAGTTCTCTTCTGCTCCCGAGCTAATTTGTCTACCGTTTCCTGAAGAGATTCAAGTTGCCGTCTTTGTTCCCGGAGCATGGTTTTTTGGATCAAATCTGGTTCCAGCTGGATTTCGCGAGTTTTCTTTTGTCCGAAAAAGCCTTTGGAAGTGCCAGGACCGGAAGTGTTGTACCCGGTAGCAACCAGAATAATGAATATGACACCGATCCCGGCCCAGATAACAATTTTCTTTTGTTTGGGACCAAGATCGTTGAATCTCTTTTTTAGGCTCATTTCACCCGCTCCTTCTGGTCCACTACGAACACCATGGTGGATTGGCTGAGCTCCAAGGTGTGATTGTCCACGGCGACTGCAAGAATTGAATTGCTGATGGAAGAGGAGAGGAAAAGGTGTTCACTCACATCAATCGAGCCCTCTGAGAGGGATGTCGCCTGATATTTTCTTAAACGAAGTCCAACGCCATCCACATCAACAACCTGCAATAATTGTATTTCCAGATCAGGAGAAAGAGATACCGTCCTGGTTGAATCGCTTATCCTATAACTTGCTGGGTAGTCACCGTGGTAGGCCTCTCTGATCAGTAGAAGTGCCTGTTTCTCCAAAGGCATTTTTTGATAGTGGTTAATGTTTTTCTTGAAAGTATCGCCGCTGGGGGATGCAAGGCGGAGTGTGACTGAAGGGATGTCCGCAGGTGTGACGAGCAGGGTGTATACCGCATTGTTACAGACCACAAATAGTTCGCTCTGGGTATCTGCGTATACATATTCAGATCCAGAATCCTCGATCTTGAATTTTATAAATCCATTATTGCCGGAAAAATGCCCGGTCATGGCCTTTTCCTGCGAGAAAATTAAGTCGTTCATCGGTCCTGGACAAACAATCCGGTTGATATCCCTGTTAGAGAGCTCAACAGTTGTTGGGATCTCTGCCTGGATTACCTCACTTGCCAGGCAGTTGCCGGCAAATGTTAGAATCAAGACAGCCGATGCGAGTAATATTCTAGCCACGTTCCTGCTCCTGCTTTTGAGTCAGTTTTTCTTTGAATGATACGATGTAAAATCTGCCGTCTTGTAGGCGGTAGTCGATCAGATAGGTTTTACTGGTATTCTCAAGCAATGTATCCCCGGCATACTGTTTGAAATTTCCAAAGATCTCTATGAAGCCTTCAGTGACACTGATTTTCTCAAGATAGAAGACTGAGCTGACCTGCGATTCTTCGACTCTGCTGGCCAAGGAATACCAGGAATTGGAAGCCTGCGGATATACCTCTGGAGCAAAATAGGCGAGCAGTTCCTCAAACTGGCCCCGTACTGTCGGGGGTGAGTAGGTGGCTGCAAGACCTACAATTCTCCTGCTTATGTCTGAAATATAGGCGTCATTGGGTTTGCCCTGAATAAACTCGACAGTCCCGGTCATCCTCGGTGGGATCAGGACTACTCGTTGATATTTTACCGCTCGATAGACCATGGCTGAGTTGAACATGACGGTAAACGCCAGTATGGTGATAGTGAACTTGAGCAACCTGTTTTGAGCAAAGAGGTTGCTTGTTTTCTGCAGAAAGATCTCAGCGTTCATTCATGAAACTCCCTTTGGAAATAATCAGGATAGTTTTTCATCTGAATAAAACCGAACATATAGAGGACATGCCTGAGAAACCCTCTTGATTGCGATCTCTTGGTCCGGGTGTAGAAGTATTGGGTGATCAGAAACACCAGCCACATAATTTTGCCGTAAAGAAGGGCCAAGGTGAGGGTGAATACACAGAGGATCAACTCGTCAGTCTCGAACCAGAGTACCTGGATGGGTCTTGAAAGGTACTGGGGGAATCTGTGGGTAAAATTGTTTTCGCTCAACGGATCTTTCTCCTCTTGATTCCATGGCTTTTAGCTGATCATTGCACCAATGGTCTGGACAACAGCGTCAGCCTTGAGCAGAAAAGCTCCACCTAAAACGACTCCTGCCGCAGGTAAAATCATTTGCCGGATGGCAAGTATTGCCGAGAACACCATGCAGGCAACACCGGCTACAAAGCCGATAGGTCCCAGCAGGATTTGGTTCACCCCGATATCGTAAAGATCATAGGCAAAGGAACCTGCCGCCGGCACGGTCATGGCGGCTGCATTGCTCGATATCAGGCAGAGCGTTGCGATAATGGCGAAGGTTGTAAGATTTCTACCCTGTTTTCCCTTGGCAGTTTCTGACAGGATTTTGTCGTTCATTCGTTCTCCTCCTCTTAGCGAAATATTTATTGTTCCAATTCCATCTGTCTTGCGTCGGCTATTCTGTCCTTATCTCAACCCGACGATTTTTGAATAATTCTTCCGGGTTGGTGGCTATGGGATCCGCCTCTCCTTTGGCTTGTAGTGCGACCACAGTAAATCCTTGGCTTTTAAGAAAATTGACCACCATAACAGCACGTTGCATAGAAAGCAGGAGGTTGTATTGCTCGGAACCAATTTCACAGGCATACCCGGTTATAAACAGTGGAGTATCATGCGTAATTCCATAACGCTGCATATTGTCGAGGAGTATTTGCGCAGCTTTGGATGAAAGAGCTGAACTCCCTAGTTCGAAATGAATCCCGGGAAGATTATAAATCTGCGTTGATGATCTCTTCATTGCTGGAGTATCGGTGAGCACAAAGGTGATGTACGTTACTTTCCGGGTGATTTTCGATTGGAACTCGTACAAGTCCTGACGAATCTCAATTGCCTGCAGCTCTACTGATGGCAAAAGGAGGGCAGTCAGTGCGAAAATTATGATTTGGGTTTTGTTCTTCATCTCTGTCTTCTTTTTTCCGACTGTGTGACCAATTTTATCTTTACAGTATTGCCCCGGTTGGAGGTGGATGAGTTGTAATCGGTAAAGGTAAGTGTCAATAAATGCTGTTTATTACTTATTTGTTTGTGCTAAGTAAGAGACGAATCAGGCTGTTCGTCAGCACGTTTTCTCTCACGATATTTTGCCACCTGAACGCGGTTTCGTATTTTGTAGAGGCGTTTTATTTGTTGTCTGGTGAGTAAAAAACAAAAGGTTGTTTGGATTTCTTCGATGAGTGTGCTCATCTCAAGTTTTTGACCAGGTGCGAGATTGAAGTATCTGCTGGATGCATATCGTTCCCATTTTGTGGGAAGATCGGCTGTCCTCAGAAAACTGTGACGAGCCTTTAGTGAAAGACGGCTCAACTGGGCACGTACAATTTCCTTTTTACCCCAAATTCGTTCCAGGAATTGCAGACAGAGCTGATCTTCTTTGCTGAGAGGATCAGTGATGATACCCTCACGGTGTAGATAGCGGAGAATTCGTTTGGGTATTGAGATTTCCTTCGCATATTCAGAAAGAGGAATCATCGAATTGTTCCTTCAATTTTCTGGATACTTTCACTCACCACCCGGCAGGCATGACGCCGGCTGATATTGAATTCTCTGGCAATATCCGGGGTACTGGCAGGGGTGGATTGATGTAACAGCCAGCGGCAGATTTCACGTTGTCGTTTGCTGACAGCCTGTAAAGCCTGTTCGATTTCGATTTCTTCAGGTTCGCTGGTTTCCTCGTTGGGGTCTTCTGAGCAGGGAAGCAGATAATCTTCCAGGCAATGGACGGTCTGGATACCTGAAGCCAACTTGATGCAACTTGTTTTAAATATGACTCGGAAAAACGGGATGAATCGTTCAGGAGATTCTTTTTTCTTGGAGGTGATCAGAGCTTTTACGGAGGCAATTGCAGCTTCTTGATAGAGATCTTCGTAATCGCCAACCATAAATTTGATATAGGGCGAGGCAATCTGCCGAATGAGGCTCTTATTCGACGAAACCCAGCGTAGTGCTGTGGACCACGTCTCCTGTCTGGATAGTTGTTGATCTGTCGGTAATGAACATGTCATTTTTCATTTCCTAAAAGATTAATATAAGATTAAAAATGATTAGGCATTTGCGGCTGCTCTTCTCAATCCCAATGTTTTCGGGCGTTTCCGCAGATATCTCGAAGCGAAGTTGCGACCGCTATGCCCCCTTTGTGCGACCGCTATGCCCCCCTCTTTACGACCGCTATGCCCACCCTTACGACTGCTATGCCCCCCGGTTGCGACCGCTATGCCCACCCCTTACGACCGCTATGCCCCCTGGTTGCGACCGCTATGCCCCCCCTGTCAGGTGTCCCGGGATAGTTGGTGTCCCGTTTTTTTACGTGAACTTTGTCCTGGAGGTCTATTTTCCAGGAAGTGATGAGTTCAGCTTTGGTCAACTCATCCAATGCACGTCGCAGCTTTCCGCGAAAATCCGACAATCTGCCGATGCTCGCCCCACATAAATGTTTTAGCGTTGCGACTTTTATCGGGTAGGGTTCTTTGTGGCTGGCATAGAATCCATGCAGCCATTTGGCGAGGTCAGTCTTCAACTTCAGCCGCTGGTGCCATTGCAACTGGGTCCAACCAGCGTTAAAGAGTCTGCCAAGCTTGGGATTTATCTTGAGGAAGTAACCCTGGCTTGAGCTGTTGTAGATAAATTCATCAACCAGTGAACCTGCATAGGTATATGAGTCGGTCCAATAGCTGTTTTTGACTTCTAGGGTGATTTCTACCGCAGAGCCGGTGAGCCGTCGGAGACAGTCCTTGAGCCATTCACGGCCTGATTTCCCGGCACTGCGACCTATTCCATGAAGAAAGCCCTTTCCGGTGAATCGCACATATTCACTGGTTTTTTGTTGCAATGAGACCAGGTGAAGAGCATGGATAAGTACATCAAAATCACCTTGATCGAGGCGCCAGCCGGTATAGCGAATATCGAGTCCCTTTACTGCAGCGATGACCTCTCCTTTGACAGCTTTCCGACGACCCCGCTGGATGACACCAAAGAGGGAGGAGCGCAAACAGATATTCGGGATGCCCCGGGTTTGTATAGGCCAGAGTGGGAGGGGGGAGGAATCTGCTCGTGTTTTAATCTCTTTCTGAAGCTCAGGTGAAAGACACTTCAATCCTTTGGTCGTTGGATCATCTTCACGTTCCACTCTGCATTACCAAAGGTGAATATCTTTTGATTTCCTCTTCCGGCCCGGTTGCTTGCGTGATTTTTCCTCCATGGCAGACGTGTCCAAAAAATTATCTGATTACCACTGAAACTCAGCCTCGACAGATTTATCCGTGATGGGACTCTATCTGTCCTACCAACCATGGTAAGGTACTCTCTCAGAACAACCACAAGAGGAGCATGCCATGGCAAAAAACAAAATCCAGTTCCAAAAAGGGT
>NZ_JACHEO010000012.1 GCF_014201505.1 Desulfoprunum benzoelyticum
GGTTGTTCTGAGAGAGTACCTTACCATGGTTGGTAGGACAGATAGAGTCCCATCACGGATAAATCTGTCGAGGCTGAGTTTCAGTGGTAATCAGAAAAAAAATTGCCATTCCGGTGCGTTCGCCGATCAAAGAGGGTGAAAAAATGAATACAGATAAACTGGTTGGTGCATGGACACTCATATCTTCCATTCAATCTCGAAATAATGTCATATCCCGAACCTTTGGTGATCCACCGTCGGGACAGATTCAGTACACGAACGATGGTCGCATGTCGGCCTTTTTAATGGATCCAGATTGGGCACGAACCGGAAAGAATGCGGTGGAGGAGTCTGACAGATTTTTTGCTTACGCAGGACGATGGGAGCTTGACGGAAATAAGGTAAGCCATTTTATCGAATTCTGCTCGGCTCCGACGAAAATTGGCACGACCTTTGTCCGTAATTTGAATTTTCTAAGTGAAAATGAAATAGAACTTACGACAGAACGTGAAACTACTAAATCAGGGAATGTCTACGAAACAAAACTTATCTGGAGACGGCACGTTTTATCAAAAAATGTGGTATAATGATCTGCGACATTGTATGGATCAGTGAACCTTGAATTCAGGAATTTGACAGCATGAATGTGTTTGTATTGTTTCTATTATCGTTCATCGGAACACTTCCATTAGTATTTCTTTGTTTTTTCTCCATTGCACTTGTATTTAACAGGAAAATTGTTCCCAAAAAGGTGCTTCTTATCTGGTTCCTGTTCACCTGGATCATTGCAACCATCTTTACAGCGATGATGGGACCGCTCAACCCATCTCCTTTTTTGGCCCCTATCGTACTGTCTGCTGTGGTCAATAGTTGGCTGTATTTTAGCCATCGCGACGGTAAGAAAAAAACTTTCCTGTCGAAGCGGACGTGAGCCTCAGCCAGGAAAATCATCTCGCCTGCGACGCAACGGTCATCTGTCTGTACTACACAGACTGCACCGGGGCTGTCGTTGCTTGAGTCGTTGCTGTTGCGGTCAGCCCACCAGACGCAACAGATATACAGTCAGCACGCCGCTGAACATCGTCAGCAGCAAGCGCCGTGTGCCCATATAGACGGCCAGACATGCCACTACCCCGACCACACCCTGCCAACCACTGTGAACCGCGCTGGGAACGACCAGCGACACCAGAATGGTCCCCGGCAGCGCATCGAGAAACATCCGCAGCGGGCCGGTGCGTGGCAGCCGGTCCGCCAGCAGGAGCCCACCGAAACGGAAGCAATACGTGATAAGCGAAGCGGCAATGATTGCCGCAGGCCCATTTTCAATAAACAGATTGGCTGACATGCGCTTGGCTCCCGTTACCGCTTCTGTAATCGCAGATATTCAATGACGCCGGCAACCATCGCCCCACCCACGCCGCCGATGACAATGTACCACTTTCCGGGAAGGAATTTTTCGCTCACCAGCGCCAGGACGATAGCGGCGGCCCACGGTAGCCCATCGTTCCTTCCCCGCCACAGGCTCAGAGTCAAGGCGGCGAAGACCGCGACGAAGGCGAAATCCAGCGCGTATTTTTCGGGCTGGGTGATGAAACTGCCGAGCAGATTTCCCCCAAGCGTGCCGCAGGACCAGGCGCAGAGCAGCAGCAACCCGCCGCCGAAGAGAAAATAGGGGTTGGTGCCGTTCTTTCGATGCTCGGCAATCGTCACCGCCCAGTTCTCGTCGGCGACCAGATGCATCAGCAGCGCCTTGCGCCACAGCGAATGGCCGGCGAAGACCGGATGCAGCGAGGCGCCGATCAGCAGATAGCGCAGATTGATGATGAAGACGGCCATCGCGACGGCCATGACCGACAGCGGCGCCTGCCACATATCGACCATCACGAATTGTGCCGAACCGGCAAACATCAGGACATTCATCGCCGACATCTCGGCCCAGGTCACGCCTTTCTGGGCACTGAGGACACCAAGGACCCCGCCGTAGGTGACGGCGCTGACCGCGAGAGGGATATTGGCCATCGCCCCTCGGTACATGCTGGTGGAAATCGATGCATTCTGTATCGATATGATATCGCTCATAATAACCTCCGTATTTCCCAGGAGATGGATTTGCAAACAGGATTATCAGACATGTATCGCCAACCTTGGATTTTACACCATATGACAGATTAGTGCAGAGTCAGATTCGACTCTTTGATACCGGCAGAGGTTGCCGGCGGCCGGCGGCCAACGATCGTTGGCGTTCCCTCTTCGCGGTGCGATCCTGACAGATCTTCCCCATTTTTCCTGATGCGCGGATCTCGATAGCGGCGCTCTTGTGCCAACCAGGATTGATTTGCCGTTTGCCTGCCGTACTGAGGAGTTACCTGTCCTGACGCCGGATCGTGGCCATCCCCAGGCACGTTACAGGAGGAGGACTGAACCCCGACGTCCGTCGCAACGAGCCGAAATCCTCTGCCAGAAACAAAAATACACAACTGCAAAGACTCATCTTCCTGATATATTTCTGCTTTGTACCGTTTGCCGGCAAGGTGTTTTCGATTTGAGTGGTTAAAAAAGTAAATCAAATTACAATGAAATATCAGCAGTGGACGGGATTCGGCCCGGCCGATATCACATCACGCTTCCATATCGGCCGTATAGACCAATCATGCCGCACACTCCAGCTGATCACGGCACATTTTGATATCCATTAAAATATCGGACACCTTAGACAGAGTGCGAAATCTTTGACCAAGGTCCGCATCGGTCAAAATTTCAGAAATCAGGGACAGGCTGCAGGTTCAATCTTTTGTGGCGTTGTCCCGAGAGTATCGCCGAACCAGAAATGAGGTTTCCTATGAGCATGCTGATCATCGACCAGAAAAAATGCGCCCAGGATGGCCTGTGCGCCGCCGACTGCCCGATGGGGATCATTCACTTCGAGGGGAAAGGCCACTTCCCGGAGATTGCGGCCGCCAACGAAGCCGCGTGTATCCGCTGCGGCCACTGCGTTGCGGTTTGTCCGCACGGCGCCCTGGATCACTCCGAGGTGCCGTTGGCCTCGTGTACGGCCCTCGACGAAGCGCTCGTCATATCATCGGCTCAGGCCGATCAATTCCTCCGCTCACGGCGCTCGATCCGGCAGTTCAAGAACAAGCCGGTGGAACGGACCACAATGCAGCGGTTGATCGAGACCGCCCGCTATGCTCCGTCGGCCAGCAATGCCCGACTGGTGGAGTGGCTGGTCATCGACGATCGGCAACGGCTGGAGGCGATCTCCGCCAAGGTTATCGACTGGATGGGCTCCTTGCTGCAGGACCCCAAAGCGACGGTGATGCCCTACTATCAAGTGCTGGTGAACGCCTGGGATGCCGGCGTCGATTCAATCCTGCGCTCCGCTCCCTGCCTGGTTACAGCGATGGCCAAGGGCCCTGAATCCGTCCGCCTTATCGATGTCACCCTGGCCCTCAGTTACCTGGAACTGGCCGCTCCCAAATATGGGCTGGGAACATGCTGGGCCGGGCTGCTGCAGGGAGCGATGCTCGCCAACCCCGCCCTGAAGCAGGCAGTGGGCATTCCACGCGACTACCCGTATCATTTTCCGCTGATGATCGGCTACTCCAAGGTCCGATATTACCGCCTGCCGGAGCGCAAACCGCCGGTGATCCATTGGGGTTGAGATCCGGAGGACATACCAGCCGTACAAATCAGGGCCGCTCCGGTTTATTCCAGGATCAAGATCCATGGGTCGGATCCCCCTGTTGCTGTTGCAGCCCCTTGCCTGGGATGTGGCTCATCAAAGTTCCCTGCATTGATAGAGCTGACCTTGGCTCAGCACTTTTCACAACCCTCAAAATTTTTAACCGGGTAACGACAATGAACTCGATCACCTCAAAAACTCCTGTTTTCCTGCTGGCATTGGTCATCGTCCTTTATTGCGGAGTGCTGCCCGGTATCCCCGGCGGCCTCGTCAACCCCGACACCGCACTTGCCGACAAGGATGATAACATAGAATACCCCCGGAATGGGGATGGCTGGAAAGATACCCGGGACAACAATGAATATTATCAGGAAATGAACCAACTCGATGTCGAAAGAGATCGTGAACGTAACAAGCTGGAACAAGAGTATAACCGTGAGTTGGAAGGGATAAATCAAGAATTTCAACGCGATATCGCCGAAGAGGACGATCCGGCGGCGGCTGAGGAAAAATATCGGGAAAAACGCGATGACCTCGAATTCAAATTCGAAGAAAAACAACAGCAGCTTTCAGAGTGGTATGAGGAAAAAGCGGCTGAAATCGAGGGACGATGATTGCAGCCGATTCTGTGGCGACGGGCATCAAACTGGCTGTCGTGACGCCTGTACCCACGCCCGGAGAGGAGCAAGAAACACGAGGAGCTATATGAGAAATCCAGTGAAGGCAGTGGTGCTCAATCTTTTCCTGCTGCTTGCCGGACCCAGTCTGGTCCCGGCCGAAGATCTGGGATGCCTGGACACGACGTTCAAGTTGTTGAGCCCCAACGATTCGGTCTGCGTCTCGGCGTTCGAGGACCCGAAGGTGGCCGGTGTCACCTGCCATATCAGCCAGGCCCGAAAAGGTGGTTGGGCCAGTGTGGTCGGTCTCACCGAAGACCCTTCACGTTTTTCCATCGCCTGCCGGCAGACCGGACCTGTTACGCTGCCTGCCAAGTTGCCGGCCCAGCAGAATGTCTTCAGCGAGAAGACCAGCGCTTTCTTCAAGAACACCAAGGTCATCCGGATGTTCGACAAAAAGCACAACACCCTGGTCTACCTGGCCATCAGCAAGAGAGTGATCGAAGGAAGCCCCGACAACGCCATCTCCACAGTGCCCATTATGCCTTGGGGCGGCAAGTAGTGCAGGGACGGGAATCAATCTCCCACCAACACACAATCCCTTATTGTGCACCTACCGACTCGCCCAATCCCCATCGATACTGCCGACCGGGCGAGCTTTTTCGGGCAAAGCCATAAACTCTTCCTGTCGCAACCTGACCGGCATTTCTGGAACACGACCCGTCCCATCCGTAGATACCGGTACAACCTCATTATTCTTTGGGAAGAGTGAAGACAAAATTAGGATGCCCCCCCGGGGAATCCTCGTACCACAGATCTCCCCCGTGACGCCGTACAAGCTCACGGATGACAGGTAATCCAATCCCAGTGCTGGACTCGCTCTCATACATTTCAAATATCGATTTTCTCTTCTCCTCGGGAATTGATTGACCGCTATTGAAAACGTTGAGTTGATACATCTCCCCTTTGTCCTCAAAACCGTAGGCAATGACTCCCCCTCTTGGGGTATACCGTATAGCGTTGGAAAGAAGATTTCGATAAACGATCACGAGCCAATTCTTGTTGGCGGAGATGAAAATCTTATCACCTGGTATGCCACCGAGCCGATTGTCGATCAAAATCTCGCCATTCTCGATTTCCTGTGAAAACTCCTCAAGAAGAGGATCTATGATATCCTCCCGGAGATCGAGTTTTTCTTTCCTGCCAACTCGAGTGGAATTCATCACGCATGATTTGGTCAAATATTCCCCGACAATTTTCTCGAGTTTCACCATGCGGTTGAAGACATCGTTGAGCGTCTGCTTCACGCTTTCGCTCACCTCTCCAAATCTTCCCCTTGACAACAACTTGATGGTTGAAGCAATTGACACGATCGGCGATCGCATATCGTGCGTTGCTATCGAAAGCATTTGCAAGATATGGTGTTCCAGATTTTTTCGTTTAGAGATATTTCGGGAAATTCCAATCACTCCGATAATCTCTCCGCTGGTATGTTTCCACGGAAATTTAGAGACTGAAACCCAGGTGTGGGATCCGTCCGGACGAGTCAGTTCTTCCTCCTTGTCCAGAATCGCCTCACCTGTCTCCATAACGAATATTTCATCATCACGGCATCGTATGGCCTCATCTTGGGGAAGAAAATCAAAATCGGTTTTCCCGATCATATCCTCCCACCGCACCCCTGATCTCCTTGCCTTGGACTCGCTCACCAGGACAAATCTTCCGTCCATATCCTTGAAGAATATGGAATCTTCTGTATGGCGCAACAGCGCCATCATCTCCGGGCACCTTTGGCTGAAATTATTTGCCATGCCTGTGCACCTCCGTAAAGAAGGATAAAGTGGCCGATGTACCACCGCTTTCCAGGAGAGTTTTCAAAATCGGTTCACCTTGCAAGCAAGATATAATTCGTTCTTCCCCAAGGCGTGCAGACAAAAATTCTCTGTGTTTTTTCGCTGCCGACTTCCCGGTCGTTATCCACCAACTGCAATCCAACGAGGCATTCTCTTCAAAAGTATATGTTGCGATATCGGAATATGGAAACAGAAACGCGCACCAGACAATGATAAAAACTCTGCACTTGCAAGGTCCCCTCAATATGCCGACAACCGGGGTCATTCGTTACGGCATTTCTCGCCAGTTCACATGATCTTCATGCCATTTCCTTCAGCCCGGCGATGTCCCTGCCGGATATGCCATGTTATACCTGTCAGATACCTAACATAGCTGATTTTCTGCTCATCTGGCAAGAAAAGGCATTGCAGTTCCTGCCACTGACACATATTGACAACACGGCAACCTCCCCTTAACTTCTCAGAAAGACAGCCTGTTTCTCCCGACAGATGTGTTGATTTTTGAAATTTGATCTGCAAAAGCCAGACTGCCGGGAGCCTCCCGGAATTCCGGGAGTGAAGGAAAGAGGCTGTCGAACAACTCAAACATATGGAGGCTACCCATGACCTATACATGTCAAAACTGCGGTGTTACGGCAAAAGAACGCAGCAAACTCTGTAATCCGGCAAACGAAATCGAACTCGAAAATGCATGTGCCGTTACTGCGGAGAAAGTTTGCAGCGAAAAAATCGATGAAATCAAATTTTCCTGCGATGCCTGCGGCAGCGTTTCGGCATCCTCGGATAATCTGTGCGTCCCGATCGAAATCAGATGAATTACAACAAGGGGATGGACGGTGATCGTGCAATCCCCGGATCTCCGTCCATTCTTTTTCCAACTCCCCTTTCCGAGACGGGAACGGGAAGATGCACCGTTTCCCCGAGTTCACCAACCTCTTCCGCCAAGGGCTCTCCGGTCGCTGTCGCTACTGGAACCAGATCAAAAACCGGCCTTACCTGCACCTGCAGCAAGATCAGCAATGCGCTTGCCAATCTTGTTCCGAAAACCCCTCCCCCTTTGATTCGGCATTCGGCGCGCCGAATACCTCGTAACCTGACAACACCTTGAACCCAGACGGCGCAACACGTTTCAACCCTCCCGTTTTTTTCTTTTTATAACAATAGGTTAAATTCACATACTATTTTTCCTTGCGAAAGTCGCCCATCAACTGTTAGGTAATGGTGCTGACTGTGATCTCCAAACTCTTCCAGGCCCAGGACCGCTCTCTTCCCTTTCCGCCCCTTCCTGGCATCGCGGTTCAGCATGTGCCGGCAAAAAACAATCAGGCACCTCCGCCATTCGATCTCATCGACGCTCCTGCGCAGAGGCTGTTTGCTGAAATTTTTTTGGAATCAATTTGTATACGGTGAGGTAAAAAACCAGTTCTGTACGTGCACGCCCGAAGTAGACCACCAAAAAAGGAGGGTTGAATGATCCAGATTATCGACCATGTCGGGGAAAGATATCTGTGTCCGGTTACGCAAAAAACAGAGACCGTTTTGATTCAGCAAATAACCACCAAACCGAAGGTGGTGGAGATCCGGAAAGAGCATATTTACCCGATTGCCAAAAACTTCGAATACTGCTCCGGGCTTGACGTCTGCGGGGTAATGACAATCCATGGCGATGGCCTCACGTTTTCATGGGAACTGTGTCCATTGAAGGCAAGCCTGTAACGGGAGATCCTGACGCAACCGGTAGTGCAACCGCCCTGATGCGATCAGGTTTTCCCGGTCCCGGAATCCAGCCCGGAAGAGAGAGCCCACCCTGCTGATTTCGTACCCCGGGGAACAGCGATATCCATGGCGTCAACGTCCTGTTGGGGGCAAGGTCTGAAACACCTCGCCCGCAACAACTTGAAAGAGCCGTCGCTTGTATTTCCAGTTCCGGCAATCGCTGCCTCATGGCTCGCTGTTTCCCCCTTCAACCCACGCGAATATATCCGCTGCCGGCGCGAACACGGCCAACCCACCACCATCCCTGCGCCCGGGCAACCTCGGACGGGCAAGACCCATTTCGGACGGGCCTTGCGGATCGATTCCGGCAACGCCCGCTGTCGGCACCTGGTCGACCGCGCCAAGTAAAACATCGGCGACACCGTCGATGCATCCTTTGAATGTGATACCCAAAGTTCATGGATGGACTCCTTCACTTCACCGGGGGAAGGACTTATACTGTTCTGTATCTTCTGGAGAGACGGATAGTGGCAGATAAAGGTTTTTTGCTGTGACCATAGCAATTTACCGTTGATCGCCAATCGGGCCATTGGATTGTTCTCATCTGATAAAACTCCACATCCAATGGAATAGACGCTCAAACCATGAGGGAGGAAGATACATGAAACGACTGCTGTTGTTTGCCGCGATCATCGCTGGATTCATCGCCACACCCCCGGCCTTTGCCGCAGACTCGACGGTTACGATGAATTTGATCGACGAACAAGGGGTCGGCAGGAGCATCGGCACCGTTGCGCTATCCGAAGGACCGGATGGACTGGTCCTTACCCCGAAGCTCACCGATCTGACGCCGGGGCTCCACGGTTTTCATATTCACCACAACCCCGACTGCGCCGCAGTTGCAAAGGACGGCAAGGTGGTTCCAGGTCTTGCCGCCGGCGGTCATTATGATCCGGAGGGAACTGGAAAACATGAAGGCTTTGCGGGCAGGGGACATCTCGGCGACCTCCCTGCACTCAGCGTAGATGCCGATGGCCGTGCCACAACCGCCATGACGGCTCCGAGGCTCAAGTTGTCGAATGTCAGGAACCGGTCACTGATGATCCATGCCGGAGGAGACAACTATGCCGATCAACCGGCCCCGCTGGGGGGTGGAGGGGCACGTATCGCCTGCGGTGTCATCGAATAGTCCGGGAAGCGGAATCCCCTTGCCGGCACGGGTTAACCTGACCCCTCCGTTGCGGTCGACGTCGGCAATCGCCTGCGGAGGGGTGTCCATGCGCATCCGGGCAGCGGTATCCTCTATGCGGGAAAACAACATCTAATCAGCATTTTAAACGAAAAACCTAATGAGAATACTGACAATTCGATGGCAGCGACTCGTTGATGAAAAAGGTCGGACATGCCCCCGTTGCCAATCCACCGGTGATACGGTTTCGAACACGTTCCAGAAGATCGAGAAGGCCCTGGCAGAACTCGGCATCGCCGTCGATTTGAAAACGGAAGCCATCGACTTTCCAATGCAAGTCTCCTGGCGGCAGCGGCCCTGTTCGGTGCTTGACCCGCCTCTCCCCTGTCCCCTATAATTGATAGATGAACCTCTTTTTCACAAATTCACAGCCGCTGCAAACGCGGAATTCAACCGTACACTCCCAAAATGACAGGAGAACACCTCATGACCGATGATAACGTCACCCCCTCTTCCCGCGGAGAAGGCACCGAATCCGCTTTTGTGGTTTTCAAGCCCTATCCCCTGCAGGTCGGCCACCGGATATTTATCGAAAGTGGCCCCCGCCATGGAGACTGGGAGGTCATCGGCGTAGGCGAGCGCAAGGTCAGGCTCCGCTGCCCCTTCACGGGCCGGGAGGTGGAATGGGACCGCTTTTGTTACCTGGTCGAAGAGAAGTACGGCCGATGGCCGCATCCTGAATAACCGGCACCGCCACAACCCATGGATCCGGTCTTGATGCCACGCGACCGCATCCATCGTCCGCTTCGGCAACCGGGATGCTCGGCTGTATCAATTGACGGCTCAACAACGAAGTCACAGGATTGATCCACAGGACAAAATTCGACAACAGGGGGGCGGAACAATGAGATTGAACGACATCACCAGAGGCACGGGGCTCGAAGCGCATGGCATCACCAATGCCAACTTGATTTACTGGACGCCGCCGACATCGGCACTGTACGAGCAGATCGTCAAACGCGGCGAAGGCCTGATTTCCCACCTCGGTGCCGTCGCGGTCAAAACCGGACATTACACCGGCCGGGCCGCCAACGAGAAGTTCATCGTCGACGAGCCGACCAGCCACGACAACATCGCCTGGGGCAAGGTCAATCGGCCCTTCGCCCCGCTGAAGTTCGATGAGCTGTACAAACGGATGTGCGCCTACATGCAGGGACGCGACCTGTTCGTCCAGGACTGCTTTGCCGGCGCCGACCGGGAGCACCGGCTGCCGATCCGGGTCGTCACCGAGAAGGCCTGGCACTCCCTGTTCGCCCGCAACATGTTCATCAATGCGACGGAGGAGGAACTGCAGCACCACGCACCCCGGTTCACCGTCGTCAACATGCCCGACTTCCACGCCCTCCCCTCGATCGACGGCACCAATTCCGAGACCTTCATCATCATCAACTTCGCCCGCCGGATGATCATCTCCGGCGGCACCAGCTATGCCGGCGAGATCAAGAAGGGGATTTTCACCATCCTCAATTATCTGCTGCCGGTGGAAAAGAAGATCATGGCCATGCACTGTTCCGCCAATGTCGGGCCGCAGGGCGACACCGCGGTCTTCTTCGGCCTGTCCGGCACCGGCAAGACAACCCTCTCCGCCGACCCGAACCGCTCGCTGATCGGCGATGACGAGCATGGCTGGGACGACAAGGGGGTGTTCAACTTCGAGGGCGGCTGCTATGCCAAGATCATCAATCTCTCCAGGGAAGCCGAACCGGAAATCTACGAAACGACCCGCCGTTTCGGCACCGTCCTCGAAAACGTGGCGATCGATACCTTTACCCGCCGAATCGACCTGGCCGACGACTCGTTCACCGAAAACACCCGCGCTTCCTACCCGCTGACCCACATCCCCAATATTGTCGGCAGCGGCTGCGGCGGCCATCCGGCCAACATCGTCATGCTGACCTGCGACGCCTTCGGCGTCCTGCCGCCGATCGCCCGCCTGACCCCGGCTCAGGCGATGTTCCACTTCCTCTCCGGCTATACCGCCAAGGTGGCCGGAACCGAGGCCGGGATCACCGAACCGACCGCCACCTTTTCCACCTGTTTCGGCGGCCCGTTCATGCCGCTCAACCCGACCGTGTACGGCGAGCTGCTGCGCACCAAGATCGCCAGGCACAACGTCACCTGCTGGCTGGTCAATACCGGCTGGAGCGGCGGAGCGTACGGCGTCGGCTCGCGGATGAAGATCGGCTACTCCCGGGCCCTGGTCAATGCGGCCTTGAACGGCTCCCTCAATGCCGGGACTTTCGAGAAGGATGCCTTCTTCGGCCTCGACATCCCGACCAGTTGCGCCGGGGTGCCGACCGGGGTTCTCAATCCGCGCAATACCTGGGCCGACAAGGCCGGGTATGACGAAACGGCAACCAGGCTGGTGGGAATGTTCAAGGAAAATTTCAGAAAGTACGAACCGGATGTCACCGCCGATGTGGCCAATGTCATGTGAACACCACTCCACCGGACGACTCCGACCGCGTGCCTTCGCGCCTGGAGCCGTCCGGTTCTTTCTGCGGACCGAATCCCGACCACCGGGTCCTTGTCGAAATCGCCACGCCGCCACGCTTCTTGTTTATCCTGGGCTCATCCTTATAGTGAAAGTATCAGTAGAGTTTCGACTCTGCTGTGTCATTCATTGTGAAGAAAGGAGGTTGCGATGAAGATAACCAAAGAAGCACTATGCAGAAAAATAGAGGAGGTCCTCCCCAAGGTCGGAGCATGCGGGATCGACTTTGATGTCGAATTTGATGACAAGGTCCAGGCATGGACCGTGGACCTGCACCATGAGGATCGTCATTTACGTACATTCGTCGACGTTGATGAGGCGAGCGTCTGCCTCGAAGGAAAGCTGTGCATCCCTCTCGGCGTGCAGGTGGGACAACTCAGACACAACTTCGACCTGCTGACCTGCAGCGACCACTGACACCCGGGAAGCCATGGAGAACAGCGTGCGTTGACAATCAGCAAGGGGGCCGTCCGGCCAGACGGTCCCTTCGTTTACTCAGGCAACCTTTATAAACAGCGTATGCCGGACTTGATCGACAGGATGTATTTTAAACAACTCTCGACACTTGATCCCGCCGAGGTCTGTACGCGGGCTTCATGTACCTACGATGGGGCAAACAGGTTCTACACCGTCGCCGTCTGGGATCAGAACTACAGGGTCTATCCGCACCTGATGCAGGTCGAGCCTGCCGGCGACGGGGCCGAAAAGCTACACCCCTATTTCGACCTCTTCCTCGTCCACTATCTTCTTCGGGCCAAGGCGATCACACCGGCAGGGCAATGGATTTCCGAGAAGGATATCCCGGGCGGCGCCACTTTTTTCCGTGGTCCCCATGCCATCCCGACGGAATCATTGTCGGGGAGTTTCGGCAACGATCTCCAAGCCTTCAAAAACCGATGCGAACAGCTGGGAGGCCTTCCCCTCGACCTCGCCGACGCCGCCTTTGTCTTTGCGATAACGCCACGAACTCCGATTGCTGTCCTGTACTGGGAAGGTGACGAGGAATTTCCGGCAGAGGCGAAGGTTCTGTTCGATCAAACCATAGCCCAGCATCTGGCAACCGATATCGTCTTTGCGGCAGCCGTCGGGATCTGCGAGCGGCTGGGAGAGATGTCCGACTGATCGAACCGGTATATCCCGAATGGATTGTGTCATTTCAATACCATGGAACATACGCGGCGCCGTCGCAGAATCGTGGCGGCGGGAAACAGGATTGTCGTGCTTTTTTAGCAAGAGGAGGGCCCCCAATGGTGTATTCATGCCGAAATTGCGGTGCATCCGCCGAAGATTCCAGCAAACTCTGCAACCCAACCGATGAGGCGCTGAACCACAAGTTCTGCGGCGCTTCACCGGAGGATATCTGCGACGGCAAACTGGTGGAGATGAACTTCGTCTGTACTATCTGCGGCAGTTTTTCAGCAGACTCGGCGACGCTGTGCAGTCCGGACCAGGTCGACTAAAAGCGGGGCAAATCCCCAGCCGGGTCTGGTCACATGCAAACCTGCTATCATTTTCACGGTGATCTGACGAATCTGCTTCGTCGCCGCTGGCGTGGCGCCAATCCGATCATCCAACCGGTCACCCGCTCCGCCTCCATCAAGGATGTGATCGAATCTTTCGGATTGCCGCACACCGAGATCGGCGATCTCCTGTGTGACGGCCGACCGGTGAATTTTTCCCGGCCGGTCGCGGCCGGGCACCGCTTCGACATCCACCCGGTTCCTGCCCCCTGGGATGTGACACGCCCCACCCTGCTGCGCCCCCATCCCCTGCAGGGCCTCGGCTTCGTCGTCGACATCAATGCCGGCCGGCTTGCCCGCTACCTGCGAATGGCCGGGTTCGACACGTTGTACGAGCCCTCCTGGGACAACGCCAAGATACTGCAGGTGCTGCAACTGGAGCCGCGCATCCTGCTGACCCGCAGCCTCGACCTGCTGAAATGGAAACAGGTGGAATTCGGCCGTTATATCCGGGCCGAGGCGCCGGTCGACCAGCTGCGGGAGGTATTGGCTCTCTTCGGCGTCGTGGAATCGCGCCATTCGCTCAGCCGCTGTCTTCAGTGCAACACCGTGCTCCAACCGGTGCCGAAACAGGAGATACTGCACCGCCTGGAACCGCTGACCATCCGCTATGTCGATGCTTTCAGTATCTGCGGCCGTTGTGATAAGATCTACTGGAAGGGAAGTCATGCCACCGGGATGCAGCGGGTGCTGGAAGGTCGATAGGAACTTCCCTTCGGGTCGCTTGCAAAATGCACAGGGAACGGCCGGCATCGCGGATTGAAGATGCCGGCACAGCGAGACATCGACAATGATCCGACCAACCAGAAAGATAGAGTTCATCCCGGAACAGCGCGACGCCACCATCAGGCAGGCGCTGGTGCAGCTCCTTGAAGGCAGGCAGCTGCCCGTCAGCGTTCTTTCGCAAGAGATCCGCAAATCTGAAAAAGAGCTCTACGACCATCTCGAGCATCTGCAACGGTCGGGAATCCTCGTCATGGTCCCGGCTGCATGCGGTGCCTGCGGCTATATCTTTGCCCACAGGTCCAGACCGCGCAAACCCGGCAAGTGCCCCCGCTGCAAGGGGACCCACATCGAACCTCCGCTCTTTTCAATAGCTCTGCCGTAATCAGCTGCGCAAACGGGTTGTACCTGAGGTCACAGGCAGGGGGGAGTAGCGGGCAATTCAGGGGAAACAGATGGAGAGGGGAACAGCCAATCGCCTCGACGGATCCGACCGGGAGACGATTGGCTGAAACAGCTCAGAACGTGTAGCGCATGCCTAAGTAAACATTATGACTGGAGGGTGATTCTACTTCGCCATCCAGAATTTCCACATCATCGATCACAAAATAACGGTATTTTACTTCGAGATCGAAATTTGCATTGACGGCATAGCTCACTCCTGCCCCAACCTGCCAGGCGAACGCGGTATCGTCATCACTCGCCGATGGTTCCCCTGAACCAGGGTAGTCAAGATCATCCATCTCGACTTCGGCCATACCGATGCCGGCAGTGATGAACGGGGTGAATCTGCTGCCGGTGGTAAAATCATAATAGCCATTGGCGAGAAACGACGTTGCCGTCATATCTCCCGACAGTGGCATGCTCCATATGGAATAGCCAATTTCGTCTGTATCGTTGTTCTGGTAACCGATTTCCGCTTCCATTCGCACGTTCCCCATTCGGTAGCCGATCGCGCCGGTAACCGCCACACCCGAATCAAACTCCATCGATAAATTTATAGGCTCACCTTCGACTCCTACGTCGGCATCCTCGGCAAAGGCCATACCGACATCGGCACTGACATACACCCCGTCGGCGCTATAGGCGGTGGCGGTAAAAATGAACGTTGCCGCAACCAGTGAAGTGCAGAGTACTTTCTTCATGACGCCCTCCCCATGAGAATGAAAACAGATTCTACTTCTTGTAATCATTACATCTATGACATCACCTGATGCAATGACCCTCCTTTTTCGAAGAGTAATGGAAACGTCTCTTATAATCATATTGGAACGTATAATTTTTTGTCAAGGTACAATTTTTTTGATCAGGTTATTCCCATGTTGCAGGTGGTGACAGCCCGTTCATCATCGATCGCCAGCGCCTGCCCGGCCGGCTGCCGCCGACCCGGGAGACGCCCCATTGCTCCCCCGCAACTCTCCGCTGGACATCTCGAAACAGATATGAGACCTTTCGACGAGAGGGTATTGCAGTCGCTGCCAACGGAATGAGGCTGGAAGGGGAATTGACGGTATGGATCTGATCATGTTCCGGATTATTGGCCACCCAGCGATGCCGGACTCATCGTGGATCGAGATCGGCAGAGGGCTGAATGTCCTGAAGACCGGCGACACGGACCAGGCCCAGGCCCTCGCCCACACCCTCCAGACCATCAACCCGCCGTATGATATCAACCAGGCAGACCCGTTTCGCGATTTCCCTCAGTACCTCGACGGTCCAGGATATCGCCGCAGAATCGATCCCTCCAGGAAAACCGCCGCCCTGGCGATCTTTGCCGCTTCGCCCCAACTGGTCCGGGAACTGACCGCCATCGATCCGGTATACTATGAAACCGGCCGGATCGAATTCGGCCGAAGGCGTGATCACAGCCGGTGGGTGAATTTCGTCGAACTGGCGGGGTCGATCCGCTGGAGCGAGATCGAACCGACGATCAGTTCCCTGCTCGACCATACCGGAGCGGCCGGCAAAGCCCTCAGGCAACAGCTGCGCCCTGCAATTGCTCCGCTGCGCGGCGTCGATCGTATCAAGGGGCCGGTGGCGGCGACACTGAAAGAGCACCTGGAGACCCTGTCGCCCTTTCTGCCGGCACAGCGACAGGAGCAACTCGACCGGTGCCTGAACGCCATCGACCGGGCCGAACATTTCCGCCGGGCCAAAGACCGGGCCAGCGCCTGGCTGCCGTATTTTGTGCTCATCACCGCCGCCACCGTCGGCCTTACAGGCAACAACGGCGACGAAACAGCCGCCACCCGCCTGCAGGCAATGAGCGTCGCCCCGTTGACCTTTCTCACGGCACGTCTCGCCACCGTCGACACGGACAAGATTTCCTGGAACCAGCGGCTATCCCGGACCAACCGGCAGTTGGAAGACCTCTATCCCGGCCTGACACTGCAGTGCGAGCTTGAAGGAGCCACGGCGACCCTGGAAAGCCGCGAGAGGCCGGACCCTCTTTCATTCCACGAACTGCCGGTGGTCCGGAGGATCGAGGCACTGATGGCGGCTGCCTCCGTCCTGCATGAGCAGCTGCACGGCAACCAGCCGATTTTCCTGCTCGATGTCAACGGCATGCAACTCCAACCCGCAGAGCAGACCGATCTGCTGCAGATTCTGCTTCGCCATTGCCACCACTGGCAGAGCGTGGTCGTCCCCGATCGCGACTTTCTCGCCATCTGCAGCAAACGCCTGGGGCCGGGCGGGAAGGATGGGCATGCCCTGGCGCAACTGGTCGACGCGTCGCCGGCGGCCTAGGCCATCCCCAAGGCCTCCTGCAGTGCCGGCAACATCCTGCGGACACAACCTTTCCCCTCGGCGATGGCCTCATTGGCGCGGTAAAACTCCAATAAACCGATATGGGACAGTCGCGGTGACAGCAGAATGTCAGGCGGATCTCCAGCCATCCGGCTCCTGGTGATTCTGTCCTGCGTGATATTGACCGAGGCGGCGATGGCCTCGAACAGGTTGGGCGGTTGGACATCGACCTTTGCCGGCGCAAACAGCGAGGCCGTATACTCCGTCACCAGATTCGTCAATTTCTCAACAACACCTTGATTTTCCTCTTTTTTAAGAGGGTTTCCAGGTCTTTTGAAATGTTTTCCGACAATATCGCCATTCAAATTGACTGCGATGACAATGTCCGCACCCAAGGCCCGGCAGACGGAAACGGGAACCGGATTGACCAGGCCGCCATCGACAAGCCACGTGTTGTTGTTGCGGATCGCCGGGAAGAGACCGGGCAATGAGATCGACGACCAGACCGCCTCGAGCAGCGGCCCTTTCGTCAACCACACCTCCCTGCCGGTTTCCAGTTCCGTTGCCACCGCGGCATACTGTCTTGCCAGGTCCTCGATCAACGCCTCGTCGCTCGCCACGTATTCATTCAGGAAATGATGCAGCCGCTCCTTGTTCACGAAACCATTGAGGGAATGGTTGATCTCGAAGAATCTGGCGGTCTCAAATTTCGTCAGCGAACAGACCCAGGACTCCAGCTTATCGAGGGTGTCGGACACATACGCGGCGCCGACCAATGAACCGATCGACGTGCCGCAGACGATATCGGGCTCGATTCCCAGTTCGATCAGAGCGCTCATGACCCCAATATGAGCCCAACCACGGGAAGATCCACTGCCGAGGGCCAAACCGATTTTCATTTCATACTCCATTGAAGAGACTGCAACTCTCTGGTCGCACCGCCGTCGCCTCCGGTTCGTGCTGTCACCACGTCGAGGGCCGTCGGCACCATGTCCCGGCAGGGCCCGCCCCCTGACGAATCCCCCCGGCTGATAGTATACGTGGCGGCAGGCGCGTCTACCAGCACCTAATACCGATTTTCGACCATTTCCGGCCACTGCCGCGAAAAATAACGTCAGCATTCTTCTCTCAATCCGATTTGGCGAATAATCGAGGTTGCCCTTGCCAAACCAGGTCTTATTGTCCAAACTATACTCATGTAAAATTTCCGGGAATGGCTGCACCGGATGGCCACTGCCATGGTATGCGGTTACCGATGCAGCAGGGCGTATTCAGAATGCAGCGCCACATTTATGTTGTCGCCTTTTTTCACTGTTCCGATCGCTTGGAGATCGGCCAGTTTTCCGCAATCCGGCGGATTGAAAAAGTAAAGGGAGAACAGCCATGGGATACGATGAACTGAAAGCCGCCGTACTGAATCTTGAGCAGAGCCAGCAGAAACAGCTTGTCATGGAGGTGCTGACGCAACTCCTGCCCAAAGTATGCAACGACGAAGCCTGTCTCGATCAACTCCGGAATTTTGTCGATGAGGAGACCATCCGCTCCTACCGGGAGCAGCACATGGACAGCGTATAAGGGGTACGCTGCAGGCGGGGAAGACCTCGTGGCGCCGACCCCGGCCACGAAGCTTCCCCGCAACGAACGGATGCCGCCCAGAAGGTCGATTGCAGGCGGCAACCGGCATCGCCAACGAGTTACACCTTCTCCACCGCCGTCGGACCGTGTAGTTCGACAGGCGGACGCCAACCGGGTAACAATCTGAGTTTTCTCAATCCCATAGAAAAAAAACGAAGTACCTCTATTGCGGATACTTCAACGGCCTGATAGCCTGCATCCAGGAGACAGGGGTCAGGACGGAACAGGCCTGGTCCCCGATCAAGAGTTCACCGACCTCAAGGACGAGGAGTGACATCCGTCATCCCGCTGTTTGACAGCGTGTAGTGGACACTGCTATTGTTCCCGGCAAGATTTCTCACGCCGTCGTTCATCATCTGACAGGTCTTCGGCGGCTGTTGCAATGGTCTGTTTCCAGGCAGCGGATAATTGAACCGAAATACAACAAGGAGGTGCGCATGGCTCTGTCGGATTTTACCTACTACCGCGTCATCAGCCGGAATGCCGCACTGTACGGCAACAAGCCGGCCTGGCATGAGGCCGAAAGCGGCAGGTTCGCTTCCTTTCGGGAAATCAGGGAGATGACCGACAAACTGGCCGCCGGGCTCAGGGCGGCAGGGATCGGCAAAGGCGACCGGATCGGCGTCGTCGGCAAGAACAGTCTGGAATATTTCCTGCTATACGGCGCCACCGCCGCCCTCGGGGCGGTCATGCTGCCGATCAACTGGCGGCTGTCGGCCGGCGAGATCCGCTTCAACCTCGACGACGGCCAGGCCAAGATCGTGTTCACCGATCAGGAGTTCGAGAAGATCATCGGCGAAATCAAGGACGGCCTGCCAACCGTCGAACACTATCTTTCTCTTTCGGATCACGGCACCGCCCTTCCTCCCTTTTCAAGCCTGTCGATCCCAGCCGCCGACTTCGAACCCGAGGACATCCCGGCCGACAGCGATTTCGTCATCATCCATACCGCCGCCGTCGCCGGCCGCCCCCGAGGCGCGATGCTCAGCCACGCCAATATCGTCCTCTCCAGCCTCGAGTTGATCCGGGCGATGGCACTGAGCGACGACGATGTCCACCTCAACCTCCTGCCCCTGTTCCACGTCGGCGGACTGTTCATGACGATCAGCTCCTTCCATGCCGGGGCATCCTGCCTGAACATGGCGAAATTCGACGCCGCCGCCGCCGTCGACCTGATCAGCGGCCAAAACGCGTCGGTGCTGTTCGATTTCGCCCCGATCCTCGGGGCGATACTCGAGCAGAGCCAGAAGTCGGGGAAAGACATCTCCGCGCTGCAAAAGGTCATCGGCCTCGATTCGCCGGAGACCATCACCCGCTACCAGAGCAGCACGGGCGGCACCTTCTACAGCTTTTTCGGCCAGACCGAGACCTCCTGCCTGACCACGGTCAGCCGTTACAACGACCGGCCGGGGTCGGCCGGCAGGCCGGTGCTCGCCGCCGAGGTCCGTCTCGTCGATGACGACGACCGGCCGGTCGGGGACGGCGAAACCGGGGAGATCGTGGTTCGGGGACCGATGATCTTCAAGGGGTATATCAACCTCCCGCAGGACACGGCCCAGACCTTCCGCAACAACTGGCACCACACCGGTGACCTCGGCCGCTTCGATCGGGACGGCTTCCTCTTCTACATGGGGCGCAAACCCGACAAGGAACTGATCAAACCGGGCGGGGAAAACGTGTACCCGGCCGAGGTCGAGAACGCGATCCTGCTCCACCCGGCGATTGCCCGAACCGTGGTCTTCGGCGTTCCCGACCCGAAATGGAAGGAGGGAATCAAGGCGGTCTGCGAACTCAAGGACGGTTGCCGTCTCACCGCCCGGGAGCTGATCGAGTTCGTCGGCGAAAAGATCGCCCGCTACAAGAAACCGCAGTATGTGGAATTTGTCGACGCGATGCCGCTACTGACGAACGGAGCCCCCGACCGGAAACAGGTCAAGCTGCTCTTTTCATCGCCGGATGCCACTCCGGACCAGCAGTCCCGGTAATGGACAGAAAACGTCGTGCCCCAGCCGCCACAGGCGGCGGCCGGAAAGGTGGAGCATCACATCAGATATCCAATATTCGGCGATGGTCTCCACCCTGCCGTCGCCACTGATTTCCGCAGGCCCATTGTCCCTATGACTCCAGCCATCAATGCCGCCAGGAAGGCCAGGATCCGCTACACGATCCACCAGTACCCCCACGATCCCGCCGCTGATTCCTACGGCCTCGAAGCCGCCGAAAAGCTGGGCGTTCCAGCGGCGCAGGTCTTCAAGACCCTGGTCGTCAGCCTCGACGACGCCCTCGCCGTCGCCGTCGTCCCGGTGTCGGCGATGCTGAGCATGAAGCGCTTCGCCCGGGCGGCGGGGGCCAAGAAAGCGGACATGGCGGCGGCGGCCGAGGTGGAACGCGCCACCGGCTATGTTCTGGGCGGGGTCAGTCCCCTGGGCCAGAAGAAAAGGCTGCAGATCATTGTCGACGCCTCGGCCCAGTCCCTCGCCACGGTGTTCGTCAGCGCCGGCCGCCGGGGGCTGTCGCTCGAACTCCGCCCGACGGACCTGCAAGGCATGACCGGCGCCACCTTTGCGGCAATATGCCGGCACGAGCGCTAGAATCAACGTTGCAGTGAACCGTTGCCGATACTGGGCTTCCGACAGCACAACGGACCACAGCGCCGGCCTGCCGCGCCACCTGATCACCACACGGAGGACACCATGCATATCTATGCCTTGCCGGGAATCAACCAGAAAACGGAAAAATGGGCCACCAACCTGCTGAAAGAGCTTGAAGGGCCGGACAGGACCATGACCGTGCAGCATTACGCCCATTGGGATGGAGGGGGCGAGCAGTGTCTCGATTTGAAAGGTGAAATCGAGAGCCTGAACGGCCGCGACATCGACCTGCTGATCGCCAAGTCACTGGGAGTGATGATCGCCCTGATCGCCTGCGACAAGGGAATCATCGCTCCAAAGAAGATGGTTCTGATCGGCACCCCGGTCACCGGATTCCGGGAAAAGGGCCTCGATCTGCGCCAGCTGGCGGCCGGTCCGGACATTCCCCTGCTCTTTATCCAGCAGGCCCAGGACATCGTCGGCTCCTGCGCCAGCCTGCGCCAGGAGATATCCGGCATGAAGGGGGCGGAGATCGTCGAAATTCCCGGCGATAACCACCAGTACAAGGATCTCAAGCTGCTCGCCCGCCATATCAAGAAACTGTTGTAGACCGGTGCTGCCCGACGGCAGGAAGGCCTGGAGGCGGATGCGCCCCGGCTGATTGGCCACCCCTTGCCTGACCGACCGTTTCTTCAGCCTGGTTCGACCAGCCGAGCGGACCTCTCATGCCAAAACGGCGCCATTGTTTGCGGAGGCAATCGAGATACTTGAAAATGTGCGAGAAAAACGGCATATTGGGTGATCTTTCCGACCCTCCGGCGGCTTCGGCGCAGAGCGATCCCCTTCGAACAAGGATGCGAAATGACGGAATATACCAAAATTTTTAATGTTATTGTCGCGGTTGACTCGACCTACATGAACGAATCGTTCTGGACCTCGGTCATCACCGACTACATGCCCTTTCTGGCCCAGTCTTTCCAGGAAATGGGGGCGGATGTCAGCAAACGCTTCGTCTGCATCACCCGCCAGGACGACGAGGCCAGGATCAATGCCAGCCTGAGGGTGATCCGGAAACACAGCGTTCTCCAGCAATTCGCCGAAACGGTCAAGGGTAGCCCCTGCCCCTTCGACATCCCGGCCATCCTCCGCTTCGCCCTGGAGGAGGCCGAACAGACTCCCCTGCAAGGATTGATCATCTTCGCCGCCAGTCAGCGACAGCCGGCCAAGGCGAAGGCCCTGGAGAACGAGATCCGCCCGCTGGCCCAGCGCTTGAAAGCGCTGGGGGTGACGACCTTCATCTTCGACAGCGCCGACGAACACAATCTGGTTTCCTCGCATATCAGCGGGATGTTCGGCAAGACCGCGCTGTGGGCCAATGGCATGCATGTCTCGTTCCACTCGGGAAACCTGCGGGTCATGTACGAATACATGAAGCTTATCGGCCCCGTGGTCGCCGCCGATCTCGGCGCCTTGAAAAGGCAATCGGGGGACCTGATAACGGTCCACGGCAAACATCTGTTCAGGAAATGCCTCATGCGGCTCGACCCGGGGGCGAAAAAGGGCTGAATTCGGGGGTGCGGATTTTGCCGCCGCAGAGCCACGGCCGGATTGAACGGCGTCCTGAGAACAAAGGAGGAAGACGTGAATGCCTATCTGATCATTGGTGAGCCGGGAACGCGGAAGTCATCACTGCTGCGCAGTCTCACCGGCTGTTTCAACCGGAACTACCGGGATATCGAACTGCTTGACGGCACGACGATCAAGCTCTATGCCCGGGTTTCGACCCTGCAGGAATCGAAGACGAACGCCAGGGATTTCATCGCCGAGGTCGCAAAGCGGGACTGCCCCAACGTCATTTTCAGCCTGTTGCCGGACCCGAATCCACTGTTTCCGATTCCCTATCCGGATGCCCAGAGCTACATCGACACCTTCCTCGAGGCCGGCTGGCATTTCGTCCGTACAGCAGTGGTCGGCGTCCATCCGATCAGTCCGACCATTCCGCACGTCGCTCATTTTCCCCGGGCCGCCTCGCAGCCGATCAATATCGTTGCCAGGAACATCCGGGCTCATTTCGAGTGGTACTGATGCACCGCTTGCCTTCGAGTGATTCCAGCCAGTATCTGCCGGCGGCGCAACTACCTGCCGACGATACGATCCTCGGCGGCAATACACCAGACATAGAGACGGACCGGAACGTTCCATCCCCGGGGTACCGGTACCGGTCACTTCGACTTGACCGTCACGGCCACGACAAGACGATGAGGCGGGCCCGGAGATGAACAGGTGTATGCCTCTGCTCCTGCTCATCATCCAGACCCTGGCGTTGGTTGAAACCGGACTCGGCTGCGAGATTCGGGTCAGGGTGCCGGAAAACAACGCCTATGCGCCCTTTTACATGCAGGACGATTCCGGCCGCTGGAGCGGCCTGAGCATCGATCTTGCCCAGGCCCTGCTCGACGAGGCCGGTTGCACCCCGGTCTACGTCCCCTTGCCCTTCTCGCGCGGCATCTATTCCCTCAAGACGGGTGGAATCGACGTGATGCTCAACTTGTCGATAACCGAGGAAAGAAGGTCATTCCTGACCTTCATAGGTCCGCAACTCGACGATACCGTGCTCTTCGTCACCAGAAAAGACACACCGTTTCCCATTGTTTCCCTGGACGATTTGAAAAAACTACCGGCAGCGGTGGGGATCGAACGAGGCAAGCTCTACGGTGTCGAATTCGAACGCCTGCGGCAGTCCGACCCGGATTTCAGGAACAAACTGGAGGAGGTCAACGAGATCGATCTCAACGCCAGAAAGCTGGCGCTTGGCCGCATCAGCGGCTTTATCAGCTACAGCTACAACGTCACGCATCTGCTCCGCACCAATCCCCTCTATAGAGACTTCAGGATACATCCTTTTATCGTCAGCCGGGACTGGGTCTATGTCGGGGTATCGAAAAAAGCGGTGCCACCCGGCCTGGAAAACAGAATCCGGGACGCCTATGACCGGGCCACTGCCAAAGGCTCGTTCGAGGCAATCCGCAAAAAATACGTCATGGGGCCGGACTGAGGTCGACGGCGCGTCGCAAACACCGGATGACCGCCCGGAAACGCCTCACGATCCCCTGCCGTCTCTCAGGTCTCCAGGGCCTCGCCAACTTTGGCCGCCAGGTCATCGAGGGTGAAGGGTTTCCGGATAAAATGGACGGCCTTCTCCAGGGCATCGTGGTGGCCGATGACATCGGCGCTATAGCCCGAAGTGAACAGCAGTTTCAGATCGGGCTGGATGGCCTGCAGTTTCCTGGAAAGTTCCCAGCCATTCATCTCCGGCATGATGACATCGGTCATCAACAGGTTGATTGTCCCGCCGTATTCGCCGGCCCGATTGACGGCCTCCGCCGGCGTGGTCGCCGTCAGGACGTTGCAGCCGATTTTTTCCAGCATCTCCCTGGTCATGCCCAGGATTGCCGGCTCATCCTCGACCAGCAGCACCGTTGCCTGACCGGCTGGATATCCTCCGCCGGCCTCTGTCCCTTCCCTCCGGTCGCCGTCCCCGACATAACGCGGCAGGTAGACCCGGATCGTCGTTCCCTGGCCCACCTTGCTGTCGACCTTGATGAAGCCGTTGTTCTGATGAACGATGCCATAGATCGTCGCCAGCCCCAGGCCGGAACCATGCCCCGTTTCCTTTGTGGTGTAAAACGGCTCGAACAGCATGTCGATGACATCCTTGTCCATGCCGCAGCCATTGTCGGCAACCGTCAACAGGACAAAATCGCCGGCCGCACACCCCTCGTGACCGGTGCAGAACGAACTGCTGAGGCTGACGTTCTCGGTGGCGATGGCAATCCTGCCGACATCGGCGATCGCATCCCTCGAATTGGTGCACAGGTTGGCGATGATCTGGTCGATCTGGGAGGGATCCATCCACACCGGCCAGATATTCTCCCCCGGCCGCCAGATCACCTCGATATCCTTCCCGACCAGCCGCCCCAGCATCGTCAGCATGCCGGCAACGGTTTCATTGAGATCCAGCATCTTCGGCACGACGTTCTGCCGACGGGCAAAGATCAGGAGTTGACGGGTGAGATCGGCCGATCGCCGTGCCGCATTCTCAATCGCCCGAAGATTTTCGTGGAGCTGGTCGTCCGGCTTGATCTTCAACAACGCCAATTCCACATGGCCCAGGATTATCCCGATCATTGTACTGAAATCATGGGCAATACCACCGGCAAGTCGGCCGACAGACTCCATCTTCCGCCTCTGTGACAGCTGGTCCCGCAGCCTTTCCCTTTCCTCCTCGGCCTGACGCCGCTCCGTCAGGTCGGTCACCATGCCGCAGATCCCATTGACCTTGCCGTCGCTATCGAACAGCGGAAACTTGACCGACAGAAAGGTCCGCCGGCCTTTCGCAGCATCGAGGGTCTCTTCCTGCTCGATCACCTGTACCGATTCCATGACCTCGAGATCGTGGTGTCGGAACTGATCGGCATCGCCGGCGGCGAACAGTTCGGCGTCGGTGCGACCGATGACATTCTCGCGCAGCAGACCGGTAACTGCCTCCCATTTGCGGTTGACCATGGTGTAGCAGCCCTCGCGATCCTTGACGAAGATGAGGTTGCCGCTGTTTTCGATCAGTCCGCCCAGGAAACGACGGCTCTCCCGCAGCTCCTGTTCCGTCCGCATCCGTTCGCTGATATCCCGCATCGCGGCCAGACGAAAATGCCGGCCATTGAGTTCAAAAAAACTACAGGAAATATCGACCGGAAAGACGATGCCGTCTTTTTTCCTGTGGTACCTGAGCGGAATATGGAGCCTGCCGCCGCTGTTGACGATCTGACGGCTGCCTTCCCTGGGGTCGGAGAACAGATCGGTGATGCGGAGGGCAAGCAATTCCTCCCGGGAGTAGCCATACAGCTCGATTGCCGCCTCATTGACATTGATCAGCTGTTGCGTGTCGGCATCGACGACCAGCAGCGCGTCCGAACCGACGTTGAACAGCAGGCGGTATCTCTCCTCGCTGAGCCTGAGATCATCGGTGCGCCTGGTCACCGCCCTTTTCAGCATCTGATTCCAGCCGATCAGGACCAGAATCAGCAAGAGCAGCAGGGCAACCCCCGGCAGGATGAGGCGATAGGGGATGAGACTGCTGATCGAGGCGCCGTACCACCTCCGTTCTATAGCCTTGACTTCCGCTGCGGAGATCTGAGCAAAGCCCGCTTCGACGGTCTGCAGCAGGGCGGTGTTTCCCTTGCTCACGGCGCGGTGGAACTGACCGACGTACAGGGGGTCGGATTCCCGAAACCTGTCCTGAATTCCGTATTTGTAGAGGAAATAGAGGGCCGGCGGCTTGTCGACGACAAAGACGTTGACCTTGTGCTCCATCGCCGCCCGGACGATCTCCTCGTAGTCGTGGAACAGGAGAAGGTTGTCGATGCCGTGGCGGCGGAGGAGATCCACCGCCGCATCCCCCTCTTTGGCGGCGACGGCAAAGCCGCGGAGGGACTCGATATCGGTTATGCCGCTGATTTCCTTGTTGAAGAAGACCGGCACTTCCAGACGGGCGTAGGGATGGGTGAAGTCGAGCCATTGCCGGCGCTCGTCGGTCTTGAAGATGGTGTCGATGACGTCGAACCGCCCCTCCCGCATCGCGACGAGGGCGCCGTTCCAGTCCGTGGCGGTAAGCTCGACCCGGATTCCGGTCTTCTGCTCCCACAGCCGCCACTGATCGACGAGCAGCCCCTGGATCCGGCCGTCGCTGCCATGGAAGACAAAGGGGGGATAGTTGTTGTCCGTCACCACCCTGATCGACTCAGGCGCCTCCGGTCGACTGTCGTCAGGCGTCGCGGCGACGGACTGGACACAGGACAGCAGCAGCGCCACCAGCAACGCTGGATACAGCCGCCATATCTTCACCATTTCCGTCAACACCCGCATCACCGCACCCCCATATTCTGCAAGGCGCATCAGTCGACATCTGCCTCTCTATCCGGTATCGATTCCCCCGCATTTCTCCCTCTCTTCATTAAATGGCCTCCCTCCCCGTTTGTCAAATCGGCAGGGAGGGATGAAAGATGTCGAACGGACACGGCTGTCCAGGCGAAGGGCGTCGACGGGTCGGCTCATCTGTCTGCATGATCGGCCTGATAGGGGTTGGGGCGGCCGATCTCCATGAATTTCCCCGGTTCCTTCAAGGCCGAAAAACCGCAACCCCGGTAAAGGCCGTGGGCGTCGGAGGTGACCAGCAGGATCCGGCGCAATCCCTGCAGGTGCGGGTGCTCGAGGATGCAGGCAACGAGCCGTTTGGCCAGGCCGCGGCCACGGTGATCGGGAAGGATGAAGACATCACCGAGGTAGGCGAAAGTCGCGCGGTCGGTGATCGCCCGGGCGAACCCGACCTGACGGCCGTGGCGATAGACACCGAAACAGAGGGAGTTGGCCAGCGCCTTCTCGACCAGGGCCCGGGGGATCCCCTTCGCCCAGTACGTTTGCCGGAGAAAGCCGTGAATGGTGTCAAGATCGAGATCGTCGGGGTTGTCGGTGATGAGGTAATCCTGCTGCTGCCATTGCATTAACGTTCGCTCCTCTGTGGATTCTTGCGGTAGTTCGGACTGGGGCGACCGGCCAGCCAGATTCCCTCGAGATACGAAAATTTGCGCGGCAGCTGGGCCGGGGTCCCGCGGGCGACGAGAAAATCTGCCTGCCGGCCGACGGCGATGCGGCCACGGACAAGGCCAAGCAGAGCGGCGCCGTTGACCGTCGCGCAGCTGATCGCCCCGCCGAGGGAGAATCCGGCCTGGATCAACAGCTTCATTTCCTCGACCACCGCCTCGCCATGGAGGACGCCGGGACTGCCGGAATCGGTGCCGAGCGCCACCGTCACTCCCAGCTGCCGCGCCAGAGCCACCTGTTCGAGCTGCGCTTTGAGGGCGTTGGCGGCGAGCTTTTTCTCCGCTGCATCGGCCGCCTGTTCGGCGGCGACCTTCATCGCCTGCAGGGTCGGGACCAGGACCACTCCCCTCTCCGCCATCCGCTCCAGGTTGTCCCGCCCCATACGACAGCCATGGACGATCGCCTGGCAGCCGGCGGCAATCGCGGTCCGCACCGGCTCCCGGCCATTGGCATCGACGATGACCGTACCCCCGCCATACTCCGCCTGACCGGCAGCCAAGATGACGACCGGGGGCACGCCTGCCGTGACCGGCTCTTTCCCGTAGCGCTGAAGAAATCCGGGCCGGTCATCGGCATCGCGTACCGCGAGCACCCCGTGAGCGAAAAGATCGTCGATATGACGCCGAATGAGCGGCCGGATGTCCGAGTGGCTTGATTCGGCCAGACGCCTTCGCAGCTGGAGATCGGTCGTGCCGGACAAGGCGAGGTGGACATGGCAGTCGATGAAGGGCGGACAGAGGACGGCGTGGGACAGATCGGTGATCGACAGGGAGTCAATCTCGCTGTTGGACTCATACGGCGTGATCCCCGTGACGATCCCGTTTTTCATCCTTAGCAGCACATTGCGCTGCAGCGGTCCGCCGCCGCCGTCGATCAGCCAGCCGGCACGCACGGCGCGGGCATCGTTCATCGTTTATCTCCTCTTCCATTGGGGTTGATCTTTCCAGTCGAGGCCATCGCGGTCATCGCCCTGCCTCGACCTGCCATCATTCGGCCCGCAGCGCCTCGATCGGATCGAGGCCGGCGGCGTGGCGGGCCGGCAGCACCCCGGCCAAGAGGCCGATCGCCGCCGCCAGGAGTTCGGCGTAGAGGGCAAACAGCCACGGGGTATGGGTCGGCAGGCTGGGGACCAGGGCCCCGAGCAGCCAGGCCCCGCCCGCCCCGATCACCAGGCCGCACAGCCCGCCGATGGCGGCCAGGACCACCGCCTCGCCGATAAACAGCAGCAGGATCTGGCCCCGGCCGGCGCCGATCGCCCGCAGCAGCCCGACCTCCGGGGTCCGCTCGGTGACGGCGATGGTCATGATCGTCAGGATGCCGACCCCGCCGACCAGCAGGGAGATGGCGCCGAGGCCGCCGACCGAGAGGGTGATGATGTTGAGCACCGAGCCGAGGACATCAAGCATCTCTTCCTGGGTGGTGATGGTGAAGTCCTCGGCCCCATGGCGGGCGCTCAGCAGCCGTCTGGCCTGGTCGGCGACGGTCCTGGACTCGAGGCCGGCCTGGTAGAGGAGATCGATCTCCATCAGGCTGTCGAGATTGAACAGGCTCATGGCCCTGACCGTGGGGATGTAAACCGCATCGTCGAGATCGAAACCGAGCATCTGCCCCTTCGATTCCATGATCCCGATCACCCGGTAGCGTTCGCCGCCGATCCGGACGATTTTGCCGAGCGGGCTGGTCTCCCGAAACAGCTCGGTGGCCACGGTGCTGCCGAGGGCGACGTAGGCCCGCGGCGCCCGCTGGTCGTCGACCGGCAGGAACCGGCCCCGGGCCACGTCGATCTTGAAGACGGCCGCCGCCGTCGGCCCGACCCCGAGGATCGTCGTGTGGCGACTGCGTTTCTCCCATTCGACCGGGGCGTTGCCCTGGACCACGGCAATGGTGTCGATGACCCCGGCGATCCGCCGCAGCGCCTCCTCGTCGGCGATCGACAGCGGCCGGATGTTGTTGATGATCGCCCCGGAGACCCCGACCGTCGTGGTCCTGCCGGGATTGATGCTGACCAGATTGGTGCCGAACTGAGTGAACTCGGAGAGCATGAACCGCCGTACCCCCTCGCCGATCGAGGTCAGCAGGACCACCGAGGCGATGCCGACGGCGATGCCGAGGACCGTGAGGAAGCTGCGCATCCGCTGGTCGACGAGGGAACCGAGGGAGAGTCTGATGAGATCGCGCAGAAGCATGCTCCTCACCTCCGCGACAGCGACTGCACCGGGTCGAGCCGGGCCGCCCGCCGTGCCGGCAGGACGCCGAAGACCAGACCGGTACTCAGGGCCACGCCGACGGCGGCGGCAAGCGACCACAGCGGCATGAAGAGCGGGAAGTCGGGAAAGACCCGGCCGAGGACCCAGGTGCCGGCGGTGGCAAGGATCAGGCCGAAGGCGGCGCCGACCAGTGACAGGATCGCCGCTTCGACGAGGAAGAGGGTCAGTATCCGGTTGCCGGGAGCGCCGATGGCCTTGAGCAGGCCGACCTCGGAGCGGCGCTGGGAGACGGCGATCAGCATCACGTTCATGATCAGGATCCCGGCCACCCCCAGGCTGATGGCGGCGATGCCGGCGACCGTCAGGGTCAGGGCGACGAAGATCCGATCGAAGGTCGCGAGAATCGCATCCTGAGTGACGATGGTGACATCGTCCTCGCCGTCGTGGCGTTCGCGGATGATCGCGGCGATCGCCTCCTTCGCCCGACCGATGGCGTCACGGTCGCTGGCCTCGATCATGACCCGGAACAGCGAGGAGACGTTGAACAGGGCCTGGGCCGAGGCCACGGGAACGATGACGATATCGCCCATATCCATCCCCACCGATTCCCCCTTGTCCGACAGCACCCCGATGATCCGGAAACGACGGTCGCCGATCCGGACCGACTCGCCGACGGCCGGGGCCGCCCCGAACAGCTCGGCCTTGATCTCGTAACCGAGGACGCAGATCGGCGCCGCCCGGGTCGGATCGCCTTCCGGCAGGAAACGGCCCTGGGCCATCTCCAACTGGCGGAGCGGGAGGAGCGACGGGGTCGAACCGAGGATGGTGGTCTCCCGTTGCCGCCCTTCCGCCGACACCGGGGCCGCACCGACGGTCAGCGGCGCCACGTGACGGATCGACGACGAGCGGCGCAGCGCCATGGCATCGTCGAGGGTCAGGTCGCGCGGCGTGATGCCGAGTAGCGGCGGGGGGCCGCCGACCGTTTCCGACCGGCCGGGGAGAACGATGATCAGGTTGGTGCCGAGGTTGGAAAACTGGCCGATGACATAGCGGCGGGCCCCTTCCCCCAGGGTCGAGAGGATGACCACCGAGCCGACGCCGATAGCCATCGCCAGCAGCATCAGGAAGGTCCGGACGGGATAACCGAGTGAGGCCCGCAGGCTGAAGCTTATGATATCGCGCAGGTACATGGGTCGTCGTCTCCCCGGCCGCGATCAGCGATCGGACTCGATCCGCCCGTCGACCATCCGGATACGCCGCCCGGCCCGTTTGCCGAGGTCCGGGTCGTGGGTCACCGTGATCAGGGTGAGCCCCCGGCTGTTGAGGTCTTCGAGGATCTCGACGACCTCACCGCCCGACACCCGGTCGAGGTTGCCGGTGGGCTCGTCGGCGAGCAGGGTGTGGGGCTGCATGATGACCGCCCGAGCGATCGCCACCCGCTGCCGCTGCCCGCCGGAGAGCTGATCCGGGCGGTGCCGGGCCCGGTTGCCGATGCCGAAGGCGTCGATGGTCGCGGCCACCCGCTGTTTGCGCTCGCTCGGATCGATGCCGGCCAGGATCATCGGCAGTTCGATGTTCTCCGCCGCCGTCATCCGCGGCACGAGGTGGAAGAACTGGAAGACGAAACCGATCTTGTGGCGGCGCAGCGCCGCCTGCTGCCGATCGCCCAGACCGGTTATGTCCTCGCCGTCGAGAAGGTAGGTGCCGGCATCGGGGCGGTCGAGCAGGCCGATGATGTTGAGCAGGGTCGATTTGCCCGACCCGGACGGCCCCATGACGGCGATATACTCGCCGGTGGCGATCGTCAGATCGACATCACGCAGCGCCGCCACCCGCTCGTCACCGACCATGAACTCCCGGCAGATCCCGGCCAGGGTGATCACGGCCGGTCTCCGCCGGGGACTGCGGCGACGCCGTCGGCCAAACCCGGCTTGTCGACGTTGACGACGACCTGCTGCCCCTCGCTCAGCCCGGCGACGATCTCGGTGACGGCCCAGTTGGCGAGGCCGGTGGTGACGTCGACCAGGTGCACCGTCTTCTTCTCCGGCGAATAGAGGTAGACCCGCCTGCCGTCGAGCAGCGCCTCGGTCGGAATGTACAGGCCGTCGGCCCTGGCGGCGAGGATGATCTCGACATCGACGCTGTAGCCGGCGAGAAGGTCGTTAAAGTCGCCCTCGTTCACGAACGACGCCTCGACATCGACGGTCCGCGCCTGTTTCTCGAGATCGAGGACATAGGGGGCGATGCGGCGGACAGAGCCGGCGAACTGTCGCCCCTTGAATGCGTCGAGAGTGATACGGGCGGTCATCCCGACCCGCACCGCCGCCGCGTCGACTTCGTCGATCGGGGCGGTGACATAGAAGCAGTTGTCCTCGATCAGGTCGACCGCGGGCGGGGTCTGGACCCCGACCGGCGACGGGGTCACGTACTCGTTCAGTTCGCCCTCGATCTTGGCCACCACCCCGGCAAAGGGGGCGACGAGCCGGGTTCGCGACAGGCTGGCCCGGGCGACATCGATCCGGGCCGCGCTCATCGTGACCGCCGCCCTCGCGGCCTCGCACTGGGCGCGGAGCGCGCCGGCCTGGGTGCGGGCCCGGTCGGCGTCTTCTTCCGGCACGACCTCCCGCTCACGGAGCCGATCCGTCCGCGTTGCCTGGCGCTCGGCCTCGGCGGCCGAGAGGCAGGTGGCTGCGGCCTGGGCCCGGGCGGCCTGTTCCTCCCGCTCGGCCAGTGTCAGCTGGGCCGCCAGGTCCTCGTTCCAGATCTCAAGCAGCAGATCGCCGGCCTTGACATGATCGCCCTCGTGAATCGGCAACCGGCCGATCTGGCCGCCGATGCTCGGCGACAGCTTGGCCCGGCGGCAGGCCTCGACGGTGCCGGCGCGGGTATTGGCGACGGTCTGTTCGACCTTGCCGCGGACCACCGGCTGGACAACGATCGCGATCGGCTGCGGCCGCGTCATCACCCAGACGACAACGGCGACGACCGCCGCCAGGACAAACACCACCAGCCAACGCATCGTTTGCCGCATCCTCTTCCTCCTCTTCCCCTCCGGTTCCGAACAGGATGTTTTTTGCTCAGCAATCACGACCGTCCTTGATCGACAGGCTCAAACCCTGCAGCTTCATCGGCAGATCCCGTCAACCGCGGATGGCGTAGCCGCCGTCGACGGTGATGACCTGACCCTGGATCATCGATGACAGGCGGCTGCAAAGAAACAGGGCGACATCGGCGACATCGGCCGGGGTCGTCAGGCGGCCGAGGGGAGTCCGCTCCCGCGCCGCCGCCAGAATCTCCTCGCGGTTGGGAAAGTGCTTCAGGGCATCGGTGTCGACCGCCCCGGCGCTGATGGTGTTGACGTTGATCCCGAGGCGGCCGAGTTCGACCGCCAGATGGCGGACCAGTGATTCGAGCGCCGCCTTGGAGGCCCCGACGGTGGTGTAATTTTCGATGGCTCTGACGGCGCCGAGACTGGAGACCGCGATCACCCTGCCTCCCCGCTGCATCAGCGGCACTCCTTGCTGGACCAGGGTCAGAAGGGCGCGGGCATTGATCTCCATCGCCCAGTTCCAATGGCGCTCGGTCAGTTCCAGAACCGGTTTGAGGACCCCGGAGGCGGCGTTGCTGACCAGGATGTCGAGATGGCGGCCGAAGGTCTGCGCCAACTGGTCGAACATCTCTCTGACATCGGCCTCGTTGGCGACGTTGGCCTTGACGAGCAGACAGCGCCGCCCCAGTCTGTCGACCACCCCGGAGGTCTCCTCGGCATCCCGGCGATGCCGCACGTAGTTGATGACCAGATCGGCGCCGTGTTCCGCCAGCCTGATCGCGATCGCCCGGCCGATTCCTCTGGAGCCGCCGGTCACCAGCGCGACTTTTCCGTCCAGTGCAAACATAACCCGATCCTGTCGATTGAAGATGCATCCTGTCCTGTGGCGCCTTAGCCAATCCGCTCCTCCATTGCATCACAGTTGCGGGCGCAAGGCAAGGACAAAGCGGCGCACCATCCCCCGCACAAACCGCAAGGGGTTGAACCGGATGCCGTTGAGCTCTCCCGGCGCCGTAAACCCGGAGCCGGTGAAGGCCGCCGGCGGCAACGCCGGGTAAACGATATCGGCCAGGGAGCTGCCGGCCATCCCGCGCCGAGCCGCTTCCCGCCACAACGGACTCCGGGACGAATCAAGTTCGAGCAGTGCCAGCAGGGCGGTATCGACGGCAACGGGGTTGCCGGAGGCGGCGACGCAGCCGAGCGCCAGCGCCTCACCGTTGATCGGTCCGTCGCGATGCATGGCGACGATGCCGTCGGCGATGGCCAGATGCGGCGGCAGCAGGTCGAGGAGTTCGAGGATGACCTCGACAAACCGGCCGGTCCGGCCGCCCTCGCGCATGTGCAGCATCGCCTTGCGCATGCCGATGACGAGACCGAAGATGTTCTTCACCGCCAGGGTCACACAGGTCTGGTTGTGGGCCTTGATCTTCGGCAGGTTGACGAGGAGATCGCAATCGAGGCCCTCGGCGGCGATGGCGACGGGGCAGCCGCAGGGCAGTACCCGCGATACAGGGGTGACGAATTCAATCGGTTCGACCGCCAGCCCGCGCAGCGCCGCGATGATCCCCTGTCGTTGCATGGCCCGGGCGGCCGTGCCGAATGCCGGAGAATCACCGATCCGGACCCGGGCCCCGTGCTCAAGAAACCACAGGGCGACGCCGGCGATGAAGTCGGCATCGGTGCAGGCCAGGGCCGGCGCCGCGGCGCTGATGAGGTTGGGCTTGAGGAGGACGGTTTGGCCGGCGTAGGACGACGCCAGACCGAGGGGGCCGGCCATCTCCTCGACAAGCGACGCCACGGCGGTCCGGTCGTAGGCGCTGCTCCTGGCGAGACAGACCGGAATCTCAGGTGCAGCCATTCCGGTCATCAGCAAGGAAGGGCGAGAAAGAAACGGAAAAAGCCGGTTCCACTTGCGCAGAACCGGCTTTTCCAGGAGAAAGGAGAGAAGAGATTATGCCTAGTTCTCTGCAACACGCGTGCCAGATAAAAATAAAATCCCATGGCAACATCAATGATTTGATATAACAGGGTTTAATAATTTCACCCGATCCGTCCTCGGGCCCAGGATATTCAATTATTTGTACCTTTTTCCCTTACTGGCACAAAAATTTTCTCACTTTTGATATTTTATCTGCAAATACGAAAATTTACATGTCGAGTTTTTTTTACTGCAGATGACCGGCTCGCGTCCTGACGATTGGCCGCCGCCGGCGCTCAAGCGAAGGATATGGTCCGGGTCCTGACGACATCGGCATTGTTCTCGATATCCGCCAGAACCGCAGCCGGCACCGCCGATTCGACATCGATGATATTGTAGCCGACCTTGCCGTTCGACTGGTTCAAATAACTGGCGATGTTGATGCCGTGGTGGCCGATGATGTTCGAGACGAGGGCGATCATGCCCGGCACGTCGCGGTTGATGACGATGATCCGGGTATGGACCTTGTCGGTCGGGGTCGATTCGATATTGGGGAAGTTGACGCTGTGGACGACATTGCCGTATTCGAGATAATTTGACAGTTCCCGCACCGCCATGGAGGCGCAGTTCTCCTCCGACTGCGCGGTCGAGGCGCCGAGATGCGGGGTCGTCAGCACCTTCGGGTGGCCGACAAGCCGCGCCGTCGGGAAGTCGCAGATGAAGGCCTCGAGATGACCGCAGTCCAGGGCCTCGACCACCGCCTCCTCATCGACGATCGGGCCGCGCGCGTAGTTGACGAGGATCGCCCCCTTCTTCATCCTGGTGATGAATTCCCGGTTGACCATACCCCGCGTGCCGTCGGTGAGCGGCAGGTGGAGACTGACGATATCGGCGGTGACGACGGTATCGCGGATCGACCGGCAGATCGTCACCTCCGGCAGCAGCTGGTGGATATTGACCAGGGCCGGCGAGGGATCGAAGCCCCTGACCTTCATGAAGCGGTGGACGCCGCCGTTGGCCAGCCGCACCCCGATCTGGCCGAGGCCGATGACGCCGAGGGTCTTGCCGGCGATCTCGTCGCCGCGGAAGGCCGCCTTCTTCTTTTCGACCTCGGCGCCGACCTTGTCCGGCTCCATCTCGGCCAGCGAGCGGCAGAACTGGATACCGGCATAGATGTTGCGCTTCCATACCCCGATCATCGGGAACACCAGGTCGACGACGGCGTTGGCGTTGGCGCCGGGGGAATTGAAGACGCAGATCCCCTTCTCGGTGGCGCGGTCGACATTGATGTTGTTGACCCCGGCCCCGGCCCGGGCGACGGCGAGCAGCGACGGATAGTCGTCGACATCGACCTGGGAACTGCGGACCAGGACGCCCTGAGGATCGGCTTCCTCGGGGGAAACGGCAAAGTTGTCGCCGAAGAGCCTGAGCCCTTCTTTGGCGATGGCGTTGATCCTGCGGATCCTGAAAGCGGGCATTGTCATCTCCTGTGGTTCAAATCATTCGTACCGAATCGTCACGGGGCCATGTGGGCCCTCAGTATACGCCTGTTGCCGCCGACGTCAAATACTTTCCCCGCCGGCGGTCAATATCCTCAGAGGAGCACGACCTCGTTCAACCGGAACAGCGACTCCTCCCGCCGGGCGGTGAAACAGAGGTCAGCGCCGTCGTCGGCCCCGTCCAGCCCCAGGGCCCGTGCAGCCGCCGCCGAGAGGTGGAGGCAGAAGGCCTTGCGGAAGAAATGGTTCCGGCCGCCAAAGTCATACACCCCCGCCACCGCCATCGGCATCGTTCTGTAGAGGCGGTCCCTGGTCGCCTCGGGCCGCTCCCGCCCCTCTTCCAGAGCCAGGCAGGGGGGGAGGAAGCGATGGCCGCAGCGCAACCAGTCGTAGCGGAGCAGATCCCGGACCAGGCCTTCGTCGTCACGCCCGGTCAGATGGAGGCAGAGCAGACGGCACATCAATTCCTGGGTGGCCGCCAGCTGGAAGAAACCGTGGCGGTGGCAGAGGGCCAGCAGGTCCAGGAAGAAGACGGCGATCTCCTCGCCGCCGGCACGGAGGTAGCGCCACAGCGAAACAAAGTAGCGGTTGTTGTGGAAGCGCTCGACGCATTCGCCGAACCAGTAGAGGGCGGCCAGTTCATCACGCCCCAGCCAGCGGGTGGCGAGGACGCTGTAGGGCGGCTCGCTGCAGTGGAGATAGCCCATCGCCTCGGCACCGCGCTGAATCGGGGTGTCGGGCAGGATCTTCAAGAGGCCCATCTGGATATAATGGGCCCCCATCGCGAAGACCGCGGCGAAGGAACGGAGGTAGGTTTCCCTCGTCTCATAGGGAAGGCCGAGGATGAGATCGACATGGAGGTGGATGTTGACCGCGGCCGCCAGCCGCCGGATCAGGCCATGGGCCCGGCGGGGGTCGATGCGCCGGTCGATGGCGGCCAGGGTCGCATCGTTGGTCGACTGGATGCCGATCTCGAACTGGAACCGGCCCGGCGGTACCTGCGCCAGGAAGGCGAACATCTCCTCGCCGAAGCGATCCGGGGCGATCTCGAAATGAAAGAGGGTGTCGCCGCCCTGCGCCGCCAGGAAGCGCCAGATTGCCAGGGCCCGCACCGGATTGTCGTTGAAGGTGCGGTCGACGAAGCGGACAACCTGCGGCCGGTGACGGAGGATTTCCCCCATCTCGGCGAACACCTGCTCCAGGCCCTTGTGCCAGACTCCCTTCTCCGCCGCCGACAGGCAGTAGCTGCAGGCAAAGGGGCAGCCTCGCGAACTCTCGTAGTAGATATGGCGGTGCTGCAGCTGCGAGCGGAAATCTTCGTCGCGATAGGGGAAAGGAAGCGCCTTGTACGGCAGTCGGAGAAAGGAGCCGGCATAGTGCGGTCGCAGCCGGCCGGCGAGCAGGTCGACGTAAAAATCGGGATCGACGGCCTCGATCTCGCCCCGCACCACGGTGATGCTGCCGGGAGGAAGCGACCTGCCGACCTCCCCCGCCTGGGGCCCGCCGACCACGACGGCAAGGCCGGGGAGCAGGCGGAGGCAGTCGCCAATCAGGCGCCGAACGGGTTCGCCGTTCCAGATCGCCGCCGAGAACAGCAGGGCGTCCGGTGATCCTTCGATCAACCGCAGCAGGGTCTGGTGGTAGTCGTCGTTGATCGTTCCCTGGAAGATCTCGATCGCGGCCGCCGGGCAGTGCCGTTCGAGCTCGCTGCGGACACAGAACAGGGCCAGGCAGGAGTGGGTGAAACGGGCGTTGAGGCCGACGAGGCGGATACGGAGCTTCTTCATCTCTCTCTTTTTCTTGGCATCAGCGCCGTTCCGGCATTACTCTTTGTCCAAAGCGGATACCGCGTCGTCCAGCCGATTCATTCACATCCCCAAGGAGTCCAGCATGCCGTCCTCCCTGTCCTTCCTCGCCCTGGTCCTGATCCTGCTGGTGGAGCTTCTGCATGGTTCGAACCTGCCGGCAGCGACGGAAAACCCACCCGGCGCTTATGATCTCGCCGTCTCTTTCTCGCCGTCCACCCGCTCGCTCACCGCCACCGCCAGGATCACCCTGCCGCCGGCAACCGGGCTGGCACTGGAACTGGGCGACCTGGCGATCAGCGGCATGCTGCTGCGCCGGGCCGACGGCAGCGAGGTCGTTCCGGTCGCAGGACCACGAGGACGACTGCAATTGGTGGAGGAGAAAGAACTGCGCGAGCTCTACATCTCCTACCGCCGCCAGGTCGACGGCACCGGCGACGATCTGATCAATCCGGACGGCATCGTCCTGCTCGGGCTCTGGCATCCGCTGCCGGACCGGGAGATGCGGTTCTCGCTGCGGGCCAAACTGCCGCCGGGCTTCATCGCCGTCACCGAATCCGACCGCTTTCCGCTGGCAACGGAAGGTGATGCGACAATCGCCGTCTTCTCCCAGCCCCGCCGGAACCTGCACTTTGTCGCCGCCCCGTATGCCGCCGCCAGCCGCGAGGTGCGGCCGGGGCTGCAGGTCCACACCCTGTTCTTCCCGGAGGAGCGGGAGCTGGCCCCGTCCTACCTGGAATCGGCCGCCGGCTACCTGCAGCGCTACGAGCGGCAGATCGGCCCCTTCCCCTACAACCATTACGTTATCGTCGCCAACCGCCTGCCGACCGGACTCGGCCTGCCGACCTTCACCCTGATGGGGCGGCAGGTCCTGCGGCTGCCCTTCATCCGCCAGACCTCGCTCGGCCACGAGATCCTCCATTCCTGGTTCGGCAACAGCGTCGAGGTCGCGGCGACCGGGGGCAACTGGTGCGAAGGCCTCACGACCTATCTCGCCGATCACGCCTATCGCGCCGACCGGGGCGAGGCGGCGGCGGACCGTAAGGAGCGGATCGTCACCTACCTCAATCACGTCAACGACAACAACGTCATCCCCCTGGCGGCCTTCGCCTCGGCCGATCATCGCCAGCCCCAGGCCGAGGCGGTGCGGGCCGTCGGCTACAATCGGGGCGCCCTGCTGTTCGCCGAACTCGAGGCCAGGCTCGGCCCGGAAGTCTTCACTCGGGCGATCCGCCATTTCTACGCCCGCCATCGGGGCACAACCGCCGGCTGGAACGATCTGCGCCAGGCCTTCAGCGCGACGGCGGGGCAGGATCTTGCCGCCTTCTTCACCGAGCGGCTGGAGCGCACGGACATCCCGGATCTGGCGGTGGAGGAGATCGACATCCGCCAGACCGCAAGCGGCCCGCATCTCTCCTTTCGTCTCCGGCAGAAGACCGAACGGCCCTACTCCCTGCAGGTCCCGGTCGTGGTCACCACCGCCGGCGGCACCAGCCGTTTCTCCGTCACCGCCGCCGGGGGCGACACTTCGGTATCCCTTACCACAGATGGATGGCCGCTTCAATTCAGCATCGACCCGGAATACACCTTTCTCCGCCGGCTGCATCCTGCCGAGGGGCCGCCGGTATGGTCGCAGTTTCTCGGGGCGGAGAAGAAACTGGCGATCCTTCAATCGGAGGCGGTCAGAGCGGTGTACCAGCCCTTGCTCGCCGCCCTGGCCGACGACAGCTGGATCGTCAAGCCCGCCGACGAGGTCAAGGTCGGCGAACTGCAGGACGGTGCCGTCCTCTTCCTCGGCCTCGATCACCCCTTGAGCCGTTCGCTGTTTGCCCGCCCGGATCTCGCGGCGGCGGGATTTTCCCTCGATGTCCGCCGCAACCCCCTCAATTCCGGGCAGCCGGCGGTCCTGATCACCAGCGCCGACCGGGAGGAAACGGCGGCAACGGCCCCGAAACTCCGCCATTACGGCAGGTATTCACGACTGCACTTCACCGGCGGCCGCAACGACCTGCAGCAGATCGCCGCCGCCGACGCCGGGATGACGTTCGTCCTCGACCGGCTGCCGGCCGGGGCCGCCACCGCCGAACTCCAGCCGTTTGCCGACATCATCGCCCGGCTTGCCGCCAACCGGGTGGTGTTTGTCGGCGAGACCCACACCAGCATGGCCGACCATCACCTGCAGCTGCGGATCATCGAGGCCCTGCACCGGCTGCAGCCCGATCTGGCCATCGGCCTCGAAATGTTCCCGACCTCGAGCCAGCCGGCCCTGGATGCCTACAGCAGCGGCGACAAGAGCATGGATGAGCGCAGTTTCCTGAAAGCCTCGCGCTACTTTCAGGTCTGGAACCAGGACTACCGCCTGTACCGCGACATCATCACCTTCGCCCGCAGCAGAGGGATCCCGCTGGTCGGCCTCAATCTCGACAAGGAGGTGACCAGCACCGTGTTCAAGACCGGGTCGACCGCAGCCCTGCCGGAAGCGGCAGGAAACAGCCTGCCGGTCGATCGGGACCTCAGCCTGCCCGGCTATGCCGAACGGCTGGCGGTTATCCACGACATGCACCAGACCGCCGGCCACGGCGACGGTTCCCTGAGCGGCTTCATCCAGGCCCAGGCCCTGTGGGACGAGGCGATGGCCGAACACATCGCTGAATACCTCACCCGCCACCCCGGCCGGCGGATGGTCGTCCTCGCCGGCACCCAGCACACCCGCAAGGACACCGGCATCCCGCCCCGCCTGGCCCGGCGGCTGCAGCTGGACCAGGCGACCGTTGCCGCTCTCCCGGCCAACACTGCCGACCTGGCTACGACCGTCGATTTCGTCTTTGCCACCGAGCCTGTCGTCCTGCCCGATCAGGCGATGATCGGCGTCGTCCTTCAATCGCAAACGCTGGACGGGCGCCCGGCGCTGAAGGTCGGCGGTTTCACCGCAACCAGCAAGGCCGATGAAGCCGGACTGAGGAAAGATGACATCGTTCGCGCCATCGACGGCCTTGCGATCGCAGAGATGGATGATGTCCGCATCGCCCTGCTCGACACCGGAATCGGCGGGCGGATCGCGGTTGATGTCGAGCGCCCGGGGCCGGGGGGAACGATGGAGCGGCTGCAGCTGACCATCGAGCTCGTAGCCCCTGCCGGCCACCCCCGGTGAAGGCTGCGACCGCCGTTGCGGCCGCATGCCGACGACCCGATTCCACGGTCAGGAAAGAAGCGGCGGAGGCCATTGAAAACACCTTGCCGATCGTGCTATCCTTATACGAAACATCACCCTGTTTTTCTGTCGTGCATTTCGCATGCACATCATCTTTCTCCGTCTGTTCGACCGGGAACCACAACATCCACAGCCCGATCTAACAGCCATTGATTGAGGTGAACCATGTTGGCCAGAAAATTCAGCGAGATGCTGGAACCCGCAGGAATCACGATCAACGGCGGCAACCCGTGGGATATCCAGGTTCATGACCGAAGGTGGTACGGACGGATCCTGCGGGACAGGAACCTCGGATTGGGAGAGTCCTACATGGACGGCTGGTGGGACTGCGGCCGGCTCGACGAGATGTTCCATCGGCTGCTGCGCAGCGGCCTGGATGATCGGATCAAAGGCGGGCTGCTCTACCTCGGCCGCCTGCTCCCGGGGTCTCTGATCAATCGCCAATCGCGGCGGCGGAGCCGAATGGTCGCCGAGCAGCACTACGATCTCGGCAACGACCTGTTCCTCTCCTTCCTCGACTCGCACCAGCAGTACAGCTGCGGCTTTTTCCAGGATACCGACGATCTCGACCGGGCCCAGGAGCGGAAACTGCAGCTCATCGTCGACAAACTCGCTCTTTCGGCCGACGATCACCTGCTCGACATCGGCTGCGGCTGGGGCGGCCTCGCCCGCTATGCCGCGCGGCACTATGGCTGCACGGTGACGGCGGTCAACATCTCGAAGGAACAGCTGCAGCACGCCCGCCGGAACTGCGAGGGTCTGCCCGTCCGGTTCCGGGACTGCGACTACCGCTCGCTCTCGGGCCGATTCGACAAGGTGGTGTCGGTCGGGATGTTCGAACATGTCGGCCACAGGAACTACCGCACCTTCATGCAGGTCGTCAGCCGCTGCCTCAAGGATGACGGGATCTTCCTGCTCCATTCGATCGTCGGCAACACCTCGAAGACCTGCTGCGACCCGTGGATCAACAAGTACATCTTCCCGAACGGCGTGCTGCCCGGCATGCGGCAGATCGCCAGGGCCACCGACCAGCTGTTCGTCGTCGAGGACGTCCACAACCTCGGCCCGCATTACGACAAGACCCTGATGGCCTGGAACGACCGGTTCCAGCAGACGTGGCAGAATCTGAAGGACCGCTACGACATGCGCTTCAAACGGATGTGGGAGTACTACCTGCTCAGCTGCGCCGGGGCGTTCCGGGCAAGAAAGATCCAGCTGTGGCAGATTGTCATGACCAAATTCGGTTTCGGCCGCCACCAACCCGATCGCCGGCCCTGATCAATTTCCCAGACAGTCAACGACCAGGCGGGCCTGCCGCCGCGCCGCCCCCAGCTGGGCCCTGGCCGCCTCGCCGGCCCCGGCGCAGGCGAGGCGATAGGCGTCGGGATCCTGCTCGAAACCCAGGATCCGGTCGGTCAGCTCGGCAGCACTGCGAACCATGAACCCGCCGCCGGCCGCCTCGAGCATCCGGGCCGCATCACGGAAGTCATCCATGCTCGGCCCATAGAATACCGCCTTGTCCCAGATCGCCGCCTCCATCAGATTATGGCCGTGGCGCGGCACCAGGCTGCCGCCGCAGAAAACGTAGGTGGCGATCGCGTAGACGGTGAACAGCTCCCCCAGCGAGTCGAGAATCACCACCGGCTGCCGGCGCGGCCGGCCGCCGCGGAGGTCGCTGAAGCACTCGAAGCTCATTCCCTGCTGCTCGAAAAGCGCTTTGACGGCAGCGAGGCGTTCCAGATGCCGGGGGGCGACGACCACAAGCCACCCGCCGGCGGCGGCGAGCCGCTGCATCAGCGGCAGGAGCGCTTCCTCCTCGCCGCCATGGGTCGAACCGGCCACCAGGACCCTGGTGCCGGCATCGATGCCCAGAGTCCGGCACAGCTCCTGCCGCACCCGGTGCGGCTGATCCGGCAACTGCAGATCGTATTTGACGTTTCCCAGCACCTGCAGCCGCGAGGCGATCGCCCCGAGGGCGAGGTAGCGTTCGCGATCGACCTCGCTGATGACCGCCATGGCGGCGAAATTGGCAAGGACCCGGCGGAACGGCCAGCGCCAGCGCCGATAGCCGGCGGCGGCCTTGGCCGACAGCCGGCCGTTGAGCTGGACCACCGGGATCCCGCGGCCGGCGATCGTCCGCAGCAGCAGCGGCCACAGCTCGGTCTCGAGACAGAGATAGGCATCCGGGGCGATCCTGGCCACCGCCCGCTCGACAATGCCGGGGACATCGAGCGGCGCCAGGAAACAGGGGATATCCGGCCCCAGTTGCCGGGCCGCAACGTTACGGCCGTGCAGGGTCATGGTCGTCACCACGAACCCGGCTGCGGGCAGGAGGGCGCGCAGTTCGGCGATCAGGGCCCGCGCCGCCTGCACCTCGCCGACCGAGGCGGCGTGCAGCCAGATCCTTGTCCCCCTTTTCTCCTCGGGCAGAGGCGGATAAAGGCCGAACCGCTCGCCGAGCCCCTGCCGGTGCCGCCCGGTGATCAGGACGAAGAAGAGCAGCAGCGGCAACAGGCTGTAAAAGATCAACCCGATGATCAGGCGGTAGAGCACATACAAGGCTTTCTCTCCGAGGGTCTTCTGTGGTAGTATCTGAGGAATTCTGGCGGCGGGCGAAGGGCCTGGCCGACAGGAAAGCGAACGAATGGCAATAGACCCAGAAAAGGCCCGAGCGTCAAGAACGGTCTTTTTCCCTTTGCAAATGGAGAAAGTATGCATATTTTGTCACTTCTGTCCGTACTTATCATCTCACTCACAATTCTAGCCGGAGAACCAGCAATGGCAGCAAAACAACTCAAGGACGGCCTGTACGCCAATTTCAGAACGACCAAAGGGGACATCCTCTGCAGACTCGAGTTCAAGAAGACGCCGATGACCGTCGCCAACTTCGTCGGCCTCGCCGAAGGAACCAAGGACCTGGGCGGCGGCGCCAAGGCCAAAGGGGATAGATTCTACGACGGCCTCACCTTCCACCGGGTGATCGCCGATTTCATGATCCAGGGCGGCTGCCCGCTCGGCACCGGCACCGGCGGCCCCGGCTACACCTTTCCTGACGAGATCGATCCAAGTCTCAAGCACTCGGGCCCCGGCATCCTGTCGATGGCCAATGCCGGACCAAACACCAACGGCAGCCAGTTCTTCATCACCCATGTCGCCACCCCCTGGCTCGACGGCAAGCACACGGTCTTCGGTCACGTCGTTTCCGGCCAGGACGTCGTCAACAAGGTCGCCGGCGGCGACGTCATCAAGGCCATCGAGATCATCAGGGTAGGCAATGAAGCCGAGGCCTTCAAGAGCGACCAGCAGGCCTTCGACGCCCTGCTGTCAGGCCTTGAGGCACGGGAACGGGAAAAAGAACAGGCCGCCGCCGAGGAAATGGCCAAGGTTATCAGCGAACGATGGCCGAAGGCCATCACCACCCCCACCGGTCTCAAATATGTCGTCACCGACAAAGGCGCCGGCGAGGAGACTCCAAAGGCCGGAACGATGGTCAAGGCTCATTACACCGGCAAACTGCTGGACGGCCGAAAATTCGACAGCTCCTACGACCGCGGCGAGCCGATCAGCTTTCCGGTCGGCCAGGGCCGGGTGATCAAGGGCTGGGACGAGGCCTTTCTCGGCATGAAGAAGGGCGAGAAACGGACGCTGATCATCCCTTCCGACCTCGGCTACGGCGCCCACGGCCGCGGCCCGATCCCCCCCAACGCGACGATGGTCTTCGACGTCGAACTCGTCGATTTCTGATCCGCTCCAAACAGCAAGGGGCCCCTGGTTGACCAGGGGCCCCTTGCCTCGTTCCGCTCTTTCCCCTACTCCCTAGAGACCGATTTCAGCGGCGATTTCCTGCATCGCGGCCAGACTGACGGCGCAGAACTCGGCCAGCGGCAGACCGATCAGCTCGCATTCGGCGATGACCTCGCGATTCGCCCCCCGGGCGAAGGCCTTTTCCTTGAAGCGCTTGGTCACCGACTTGGCCTTGACCGCCGCCAGTTTGCGTTCGGGGTTGACCAGGGCGGTGGCGACAATCAGGCCGGTCACGGTCTCGCTGGCGGCCAACGCATGATGAAAACGGGTCGATCGCTCGCTGCCGGGGTGGGCCGCCGGATTGTGCAGGCGGATCGCCTCGACGATCTCGCGATCGACGCCGATCTCCGTCAGGATTCTCACCGTCTCAATGGTATGAACGGCGAGATCGGGGTGACTGTCGCTGTCGAGATCATGGAGCAGACCGGCCAGCGCCCATTGTTCCTGATCCTCCCCGAGGCGGGCGGCGACCGCCCGCATCACCGCCTCGGAGGCCAGCGAGTGGTTGACAAGGTTCTGATTGACAAGATGGCGGCGGACAAGTTCTAGGGCCGCCTCCCGGGTGATGCCGTAGTCCATATTCCCTCCCGATCAGTACTTGAGACCGACGCGGTCGCGAACCAGGTCGAGGGTAACGGTCGCCTTGGCCCTGGCCTTCTCGGCGCCCTGCTTCAGGATGGCCCGTACCCAGTCGGGATTGGCGAGGTATTCGGCCTTCTTGCGCCGTGCCTCGGCAAAACGGTTTTCGATCAGATCGACCAGTTCCAGCTTGAGGTAACCATAGGCCGCCCCGCCATGAAGGTAGAGATTGCGGACCTCCTGAAGACGTTCCGGGGGCGCGAACAGTTTGAAGATGCTGAACAGGGTACAGGCATCGGGATTCTTCGGCGCCTCGACCGGGGTGGCATCGGTGGCGATGGCCATCACCCGTTTCTTCAGTTCCTTGCCGGCGATGAAGATCGGGATGGTGTTGCCATACGACTTGGACATCTTCTGGCCGTCGAGGCCGGGGACGATGGCCGTCGCCTCACTGATCGCCGGCTCGGGGACGACGAAGGTCTCGCCGTATTCGTTGTTGAATTTCTGGGCCAGGTCGCGGGCCACCTCGAGGTGCTGCTTCTGGTCCTTGCCGACCGGCACCTGGTCCGCCTGGTAGAGGAGGATGTCGGCCGCCATCAGTACCGGATAGGAGAAGAGCCCGTGGCTGGGCTCGATCCCCTTGGCGACCTTGTCCTTGTAGGCGTGACAGCGTTCGATCAGGCCCATCGGCGCCAGGGTCGAGAGAATCCAGGTCAGTTCACAGACCTCCGGGACATCGGACTGGACCCAGAAAAGGCACTTGTCCGGATCGAGTCCCAGGGCAAGAAAGTCGGCTGCCGCCTCGAGGGTGCCTGAGGCCAGTCGCTCCCGCTCCCTGACCGAGGTCAGGGCATGGAGGTCGACGATGAAGACGTAGAGCTCGGATGATTCCATCTGCGCGATCATCGTCTGCATCATTCCAAAATAATTACCGATATGCAACTGGCCGGAGGGCTGTATTCCAGAGAGAATTTTCATAGTACGGCTTCTGGTTGGGGTTGGCAATGAACGGCGGTTGAGACAAAATATCCCGGTATCGTACAACAAACGCACAAAAAAGGGGAGCATGGAAATTTCTTTCCATGCTCCCCGCTGCGGTTGGTTCCAGGTACCGCCCTACTTCACTTCTTCGAAATCGGCGTCGACGACGTCGTCATCCTTCTTGCCCGAGCCGCCGGCCGCGCCACCGCCGCCGGAGCCCTGGTCCGGATTGTCTTTGGAGGCCTGGGCGTACATCATTTCGGCGAGCTTGTGCGAGGCGGCAGTCAGCGCCTCGATGGCTGCCTTGATGGCATCGATGTCATCGCCGGTCATGACCTTTTTGACGTTCTCGATCTCCTTCTCGACACTCGATCTGGTCGCCGCATCGACCTTGTCGCCCAGGTCCTTGAGGCTCTTCTCGCTGGCGTGGACGATCGCATCCGCCTGGTTGCGGGTGTCGACCAGTTCCCGCCGCTTGCGGTCTTCTTCCTTGTGCATCTCGGCATCGCGGGTCATCCGCTCGATCTCGGCATCGGTCAGACCCGACGACGCCGTGATCTTGATCGATTGCTCTTTGCCGGTACCGAGATCCTTGGCCGAGACGTGGAGAATGCCGTTGGCGTCAAGGTCGAAGGTCACCTCGATCTGCGGCACACCGCGCGGCGCCGGCGGAATCGAGGACAGTTCGAAACGACCGATGGTCTTGTTGTCGGCGGCCATCTCGCGCTCGCCCTGGAGGACATGGATGGAGACGGCCGGCTGATTGTCGGCGGCGGTCGAGAAGATCTGACTCTTCTTGGTCGGCACCGTCGTATTTTTTTCGATCAGTTTGGTGGTGACGCCGCCGAGGGTCTCGATGCCGAGCGACAGCGGGGTGACGTCGAGCAGCAGGACATCCTTGACGTCGCCCTGGAGCACGCCGCCCTGGATGGCGGCGCCGATCGCCACGACTTCATCGGGGTTGACGCCCTTGTGGGGATCCTTGCCGAAGATCTCCTTGACCTTCTCCTGCACCTTCGGCATCCGGGTCATGCCGCCGACCAGGATGACCTCGTCGATATCCGAAGCGGAGAGGCCGGCATCCTTCAGCGCGGTCCTACAGGGGCCGACGGTGCGCTCGACCAGATCGTCGACCAGGGCCTCCAATTTGGCCCGACTCAACTTGACGTTGAGATGCTTGGGGCCGGTGGCGTCGGCGGTGATGAACGGCAGGTTGATGTCGGTTTCCTTGGTGGTGGACAGTTCCATCTTGGCCTTCTCGGCCTCTTCCTTCAGGCGCTGCAGGGCCATCTTGTCATTGCGCAGATCGATCCCCTGCTCGCGCTTGAACTCGTCGGCCAGCCAGTTGACGATGCGCATGTCAAAATCCTCGCCGCCGAGGAAGGTGTCGCCGTTGGTCGACTTGACCTCGAAGACGCCGTCGCCGATCTCGAGGATCGAGATATCGAAGGTGCCGCCGCCGAGGTCGAAGACGGCGATCTTTTCCTCGCCCTTCTTGTCGAGCCCGTAGGCGAGCGAGGCGGCTGTCGGCTCGTTGATGATGCGCTGGACATTGAGCCCGGCGATCTTGCCGGCATCCTTGGTGGCCTGGCGCTGCGAATCGTTGAAGTAGGCCGGGACGGTGACGACGGCGTCGGTCACCTCCTCGCCGAGGTACTCCTCCGCGGTCTGCTTCATCTTGACCAGAATCATCGCCGAGATCTCGGCCGGGGTGTAGGTCTTGTCGTCGACGGCGACCGAGACACTGCCGTGCGTCCCCTCGACGATCTTGAACGGGCTGACGCCGACCGATCGTTTGACCTCGTTGTCGGTGTACTTCCGCCCGATCAGCCGCTTGATGGCGTACAGGGTCCGCTCGGGATTGGTCACCGCCTGGCGTTTCGCCACCTGGCCGACCAGCCGCTCGCCGTTATCGGTAAACGCCACCACCGAAGGTGTCGTTCTGTTGCCCTCAAGATTGGTGATGACTTTCGGTTCACCGCCCTCCATTACCGCTACACATGAATTGGTGGTTCCCAGATCAATGCCGATAATCTTCCCCATGACTTCTCTCTCCTTATCTCAATCTGACAGGATAGTGTATCCTTGCTGAATTTCTGTCATTTCCAATATGTAGGCGCCAAACTTCGGCAACCTCTTCTAAGGTTGTCATCTTCACTGATTTGTCAAGAGACAAGCCTTTCTTTTTCCGCCCCGCTACTGCGCCGCCGGCTTGCCGGACGAGACGATGACCCGGGCCGGACGCAGCAGCCTATCCTTGTAGAAATACCCCTTTTCGAACTCGCTGATGACATGGCTGGCCGGTACCGTTTCGTGGGGTTCCATGGTCAGGGCCTCCTGCATGTTCGGGTCGAAGGGAAGGCCGATACTGTCGATAGGTTTGACCTCGAATTTATCGAGGGTTGTCACGAGACTCTTCAGTGTCAAATCCACCCCCTCGTGAAGCGCGGCGAGGTTCTTGTCCGTGGCCAGCATGTCCGCCGATATCTGGTTGATCGCCCGTTGAAGATTATCGACGACGGGAAGCATCTCCCGGAAGATCTGCTCGCCGGCATACTTGAGACCGGCAACCCGCTCCCGCTCCATGCGTTTTTTGAAATTTTCGGTGTCAGCCGCCAGACGAAGCATCCGGTCTTTCAAGGTCGCAACCTCCTCCAGAGCCATGGCGAGGTCCTTCTCGACATTTCTCTCCGCCGTCGATCCGGCCTCGGTCTGATCCTCGCCGGCAGCGCCTTCTCCATTCCCGGCCATCACGGTCTCTTCCGCATCACCCGTCATTTCGATATCTTCCTGCAGTCCCTGCCCTTTATCTTTTGTATTCCCGTTCACCCAGTCCTCCGCTCTTCAAGACATTCGTATTCGCAACAGCCCGGACCATCAAGGATTGCCTTCGGCCGTGCCGTGGTATGGATAAAAACTTGTGCCAACAATAAGTAGCCGATTTTTTATTGTCAAGGCGGGATCCCCTGCCGCAACCATGGGAAGGGACCGGAAACGCCAACGGCCGGAACCCTCCCGGGTCCCGGCCGTTGGTTGTAAACCGTGTGGCAACGAGGGTGATCAGCTTTTCAGATACCTCTTGATGCTGCTGGCGATGGTGCAGAAAATCTTGTGAAATTCCTTTTCATTGCGTTCGAGCAACGTTACCCGGAAACCATGGAGATCGGTGGCGAAGGAGGTCAACGGCACAACGCAGATCCCGGTGGCCCCAAGCAGATAATAGACAAAACGCTTATCCATCGCCGTATCCGGCGGGCTGACCAACTGCTCGACCAATTCCCTGATCTCCTTGTTTTCAATCGGCAGGGACTGGCGGGCGGTGAGAATGCCGCGCTCGAAGCAGACGCTCATGTAGAAGGCGCCGTTCGGCCGGTTGACCAGGACCCCCTTGAGATCCTTCAGGCAATCGTAGGCGATATCGGCGAACCGTTCGTACCGGTGGATCCTTTCGGCTAGATACCCCTGGTAATTGGGATGAGTGACGACCTTCGGATAGACGATCTGCGGCAGGGTCGTCGAACAGACCTCGACCATCTTGGCATGAAGGATGGAAGTGATGTATCTGGCGAACATCGGATCCTTGTCGGCGTTGTAAACCTCGATCCAGCCGCAGCGGGAACCGGGCCAGGGCATCTCCTTGGAGATGCCGCGCATGGCGATTGCCGGCACATCGCCGATGACGTCGGAAAGCGGGGAGGTGCTGATGCCGCTGTAAACCATGTTATGATAGATCTCGTCGCAGATCAGAAAGAGATCGTAGCGATGCGCGATTTCGACGATCCGCTCGAGAATCTCGGTGGGATAGACGGCGCCGGTAGGATTGTCGGGATTGATGATCAGAATCCCCGCCACCGCCGGGTTGAATTTGACGTGCTTTTCGATGTCATCGATATCCGGATACCAGTGGTGGTTCGGATCGAGGATGTAGGTCAGCGGCCGATCGCCGACATGGGCTGCCTCCGCCGAGGAATGGGTGGTGTAGCTCGGGGTGGGGACAATGACCCGGGCGGTGCGGCGGAGAAAGCCGAAGACCTTGGAGATGGCGTCGCCGAGGCCGTTGAAGAAGATGATATCCTCGGCGGTGATCTGAACCTTGCCCCGGCTGTTGGTCTGCGCGGCGATAAACTCCCGGGTCGCCAGCACCCCTTGGGTCGGAGAATAGGCGTAACTGCTGTCCTCCATGACCGCCTCGGCAACAATCTCCTTCATCCACTGGGGAATCAGCTCCCCCTTGGCGACGGGATCGCCGATATTCTCCCAGTTGACCTTCAGCCCTACCTTTTCAAGCTTGTTGCCGACATTGACGATATTGCGAATCTCGTAGGTCAGTTCGCCGGCGCCGCTATGAACAATATCCGTTCTCATCCCTTTACACTCCACAGTTCTCGTATGGTCGGCCTTCGCCATTGTCGCACAATCAGCCGGCGGGCCGGAAACCTGCAGAAATACCACAGCGATGGAGTCAAGTCAAGCAAGCTTCGAACAGCGGGGAAGAGAAATACGAGAAAGGCGGCATGGCGGCGGGCAGCGGTTCGAAACAGCATGGCTCAGCCCTCCTCTTCATACTTATGGAGTTTGTTCTGCAGGGTCTTTCTGGTGATGCCGAGCCGCCGGGCGGCCTCGCTCTTGTTGCCGCCGGTCTCGTCGAGGGTCTGATAGATCATCTCCTTCTCGACCTCGGACAGCGACAGCGGCCTGGCGTCGGCAACGGCATCCTGCTCCTCCGCCATTTTCTGGATCGTCAGCGGCAGGCTCTTTTCCGTCAACTGCTCGCCCCGCATCAGGATGATCCCCCGCTCGATGGCATTCTCGAGTTCCCGGACGTTGCCGGGCCAGGAATAGCGCCGCAGCAGTTCGATGCATTCCGGGGTGATCCCCTCGAGGCGACGCCGGTTCTTGTGGGCGAAGAGCGCGGCGAAATGGCGGACCAGCAGGGTGATGTCGTCGCCGCGCTCCCGAAGCGGCGGCACCGTCAGCATCACGACATTGAGGCGGTAGTAGAGGTCCTCGCGGAAGGTCCCGCGCCGCACCTCCTCCTCCAGATTCCGATTGGTGGCGGCGATGATCCGGACGTCGACGCTGATCGTCTCCTCGCCGCCGACCCGCTGCAGCTCCTGTTCCTGCAGGACCCGCAGCAGCTTGACCTGCATCGCCTGGGTGGTCTCGCCGATCTCGTCGAGAAACAGCGTGCCGCCGTCGGCCTGGACGAACTTGCCCTCCCGCCGTCGGTCGGCGCCGGTGAAGGCTCCCTTCTCATGACCGAACAGCTCCGATTCGAGCAGGCTCTCGGCCAGCGCCGCGCAGTTGACCTTGACAAAGGCCCGATCCCGCCGCAGGCTGTTGCGGTGCAGGGCCTCGGCCACCAGCTCCTTGCCGGTCCCGGACTCGCCGGCGATCAGTACCGTCGCCTCGGTCGGCGCCACATAGCGGATCATCTCGAGCAGTTCGAGCACCGGTGGCGACGTCCCGATAATGGCGGTATCGAGCGGGGCCTCTTCCTCCGTCCCGTGCTGCTGCCGCTCGACGACCTGGCGGCGGTCGACCGCCCGCTCCAGGGTCAGGCGCAGACGGTCGAAATCGAGCGGTTTGGTGAGATAGTCATGGGCCCCGTGCCGGATTGCGGCAACGGCATCATCGACGGAGGAATAGGCGGTCATGATCACGACCGGCAGGGACGGCTGCAGCGCGTGGATCCGGGAAAACGCCTCGCGCCCGTCCATCCGCGCCATCCGCACGTCCATCAGCACCGCGTCGTAGGTGTGCTTGTCCACCGCGGCGACGGCGGTCTCGCCGTCGTCGGCCTCGACGCAGCGCCACCCCCACTCCCGCAGCATCGAACAGAGCATGTAGCGGTGGACCTGCTCGTCATCGACGACCAGTATCGTTGTCTGCCTTTCCTTTCTGCCCATTGCTTTTCCCTCCCCGACGGCTGCCGGTCATCTCCATCGGCATCGCCTCCACCCCATTCCCCTGTCCGCGGCTCAAAGCGATGCCGGGATGCTCACACTGTCTGCCGCGCTTCCGAGCTGACGACCTCCGGCACAAGCACCCTGCACATTCGTCCCGGCCGGCCAAAGAGCCGTCCCCCGGATTTTCGGGGACAGAGGATATGTGGACACGCATCCCTGGTGCCGCCCCTGGGCCGATATTGTCATGTCATCCCATAAATGTCAAAGGAAAGGATTTCCATCATTTCGTGGCCGCAGCCGTTGCTTTCACCCCGTCCGGACCGACACACTGATGTTTTTTTGCAAGAAACATGTGTTACCGATTGCTGTTTTGTGTTACACATCGCGTGATGCAACGTTCTTCTTCGACCTGACATACTTCACAGGAGAAACATCATGCATATGGCAGACGCCCTTCTCTCCCCGACCATCGGTGGCGCAATGTGGGCGGCGACCGCCGGCACCATCGCGATCTGCGCCAGAAAGGTGCAGCGGGATCTCGACGACCGCAAGGTCCCGTTGATGGGTGTACTCGGGGCCTTCGTCTTCGCCGCCCAGATGATCAATTTCACGATCCCGGCCACCGGATCCTCCGGTCACCTTGGCGGCGGCATGATACTGGCGGTCCTGCTGGGCCCGTGTGCCGCCTTTCTCACCATTGCCTCGGTGCTCACCATACAGGCCCTGTTTTTCGCCGATGGCGGTCTCCTGGCGCTTGGCTGCAATATCTTCAATCTCGGGTTCTTCCCCTGCTTCATCGCCTATCCGTTTGTCTACCGGCCGCTCGTCGGCAGCAACCCGACCCCGATGCGCATCGCTGTCGGCGCCGTTCTCGGCGGCATCGTCGGCCTGCAGCTCGGCGCCCTCGCAGTCGTGGCCGAGACCGTTCTGTCGGGGATATCCGAATTGCCGCCGGCGGCCTTCCTGGCGGCGATGCTGCCGATTCATCTGGGCATCGGCCTGGTGGAAGGGCTGGTGACGGCGGCCGTCGTCTCTTTCATCTGGAAGGCCCGTCCGGAAATTCTGCAATACACGATCGAGTCGCGCCCCCTCGGCCATCTCCGCCTGCAAAAGGTGCTGATCGGGCTCGGGGCTGCGGCCCTGATCACCGGCGGCGCCCTTTCCTGGTTTGCTTCATCGAATCCCGATGGCCTGGAATGGTCGATGGCGAAAACATCCGGCAAGGAAGAACTCGAAGCCCCGCCCACCGCTATCCACCGGCTGCTGGCCGGGCTCCAGGAACAGACCTCGTTTCTGCCTGATTACGGGTTCAAGGACGGCGGCACCGAACCTGAAATCGCCGGAGAATCGTCATCTTCATGGCCGGCGGTGGACAAGGGTACCAGTACCGCCGGTCTGGTCGGTGGCGGCCTCACCTTGGCCCTGGCGGTCATGATCGGCCTGTTGTTCAGGAAACGGAAACAGACTCCGTAACCGGCAACGCCGGTCGCGATCATCCGTGTCACTCCGGCAACGGCGGGCCAGTGCCGCCGTTGCCCAGCCATTCCGCTCAGCCCCTCAACCGCATCCTGCATGGCAAAAATCGAATCCGCGTTCCTCGACCTGACCTATCTCGACAGACTGGCCACCGGGGACACCGTCATTCACCGGCTCGATCCCCGCGTCAAGGTGGTGATTGCGGCCCTGTTCGTGGTCTGCGTCGTCTCCTTCGACAAATACGCGATTGCGGCGATGCTGCCGTTCGCCGTGTTGCTGATGATCATCATGGGACTGGGGGAGATACCGGCAGGCTACGTCATCACCAAGCTCGTCGTCACCTCGCCGTTTGCGGTCATGGTCGGGATCTTCAACCCGCTGCTGGACCAGCAGATCGTCCTCCATCTTGGCTCATGGGCGATATCCGGCGGCTGGGTCTCCTTTCTCTCGATCCTGCTCCGTTTCGGCCTGACGGTTGCCGCCATGCTGGTCCTGATCGCCACCACCGGCTTCAATCAGGTCTGCATGGCCCTGGAAAGACTCGGCATACCGAAGATCTTCGCGGTCCAGCTGCTGATGCTCTACCGTTACATCTTCGTCCTGCTCGAAGAAGGTCAGCGCATGCACCGGGCCCGCGCCCTTCGCAGTTTTCAAAAACGAGGGATGGAAATGAAGCAGTACGCCTATCTCCTCGGCCAGCTGCTGCTGCGGACGATCGATCGCGGCCAGCGCATCCATCTGGCCATGCTCTGCCGCGGTTTCGACGGCACGATCAGGATCAGGCAGAACCTGCGGATCACCACTCGGGATATCGTCGTGTTCCTGGCCGGCGGCATGGTCCTGATCGTTATCCGCCGGTTCAACATCGCCCTGCTGCTCGGCAATTTTATCACGGATCTGCTGCAATGAGCCATCATATCGTCGAAGTTCACGAACTCGAGCACACCTACCCCGACGGCACCGCCGCCGTCAGAGGTATCTCCTTCCGCATCCATCATGGCGAGGCGGTCGCCGTCGTCGGCGCCAACGGGGCCGGCAAGTCGACCCTGCTGCTCCACCTCAACGGCTATCTCACCCCGCAGAGCGGGACGGTGCGGATCGGTGATTTCCCGCTGACGAAAGAGACCGTCAAGGATATCCGCAGGGCCGTCGGCATGATCTTCCAGGACCCCGACGACCAGCTGTTCATGCCCTCCGTCTATGAGGATGTCGCCTTCGGTCCGCTCAATCTCGGTCTGCCGCCGGAAGAGGTCGAGCAACGGGTGCAGCAGGCGCTGCAGCGGACCGGCGTCGAACACCTCCGCGAGCGTCCGCCCTACAAGCTCTCCGGCGGAGAAAAACGCGCCGTGGCGATCGCCACCGTGCTGGCGATGTCGCCGGACATCCTGGTCATGGACGAACCGACCTCCAACCTCGACCCGCTGTCGCGCCGGACCCTGATCGAACTGCTGGCCGGTTTTCACCACACCAAGATCATCGCCACCCATGACCTCGACATGGTCATCGATCTGTGCGAACGGACGATCGTCATCCATGAGGGCACGATCATGGCCGATGGGCCGACCACCGACATCTTCAATGACGACCTGCTGCTGAAGAAGAGCCATCTCGAACGGCCGTTGCGGATGCAGGCCTGCCCGTTCTGTTCACGGCGCTGAAGGAAAACCTGCAGAACAAAGGGAAGCGATTGGATGAAGCGAGCCGTCGTCTACCGTTCGATCGAGTAGAAGATATCGGCGGCATTCGAGTCGGCGGAGCTCCTGGTGACGACGGAAAATCCAAGACCGAGGTTGTAGTTCGCCAGGAAGGACCCTTTCTGGTCGAAGAAATTGTGGTCATAGCCGATATACAGACGGTCGGTCAGCTTCTTGCCGACCACCAGCGAGTAGTCGCCGTCCTCCTCGGTCCCTTCGAGGTGCATCTCATCGAGAGGGAGCAGCCCGGTCAGGGTCGTCACCAGTCCCGCCCCTTCCTCCAGGCCGATGGTCGAGGCCGCCGCCTGCAGCACCCCGCCTTCCCCCTCCTTGACATCCGACATCGAATGCCCGACCACCATGTAGGCGAGGATATCGCCCTCATCCATGTTCGGGTCGGAGAACAGTTTGAAATCCAGTTCCTGGAGGGAGCCGCTGACATCGACACCGATCGTCAGGTTGCCGCCGAAATCGCTCTTTTCCCGGATAAACTGAACGGCACGGGCATCGATGCCGGGGTTGTCGACCGGGCCGTCGTTGAAAAACATCCGGCCCCGCCTGATGGCCAGGGAGCGGCCATACAAGCTGAAGGTACCGTCGTTGAGGGTCAACTCGCCCTTGCCGCTGACAAAGGTGTCCGAGGTGTTGCGGATTGCCAGCGAGCCGCTCAGCCTCCCCGTCAGTCCATACCCGTCAAGCCGCACGTCATCGCCCAGGCGCAGGTCCAGCCGCGAAACGAGCGGCCAGTGCCGGACCTTTTCCTCTTTCTCCAGATCGGTATAGACCACGTCTTTGGACACCGCGATCGTGTCCTTCATCTCGCTGGGGGCGATATGGGCCTTGGGCACGGTGACGACCCCGCTCAATTCCCCACCATCCCTGGTAAAAGTGAAGCGGATATCAGGATTGACGAGAACCTCGTACTCCGGCAGGCTGACCGCCTGAAACTGCTGTCCGGACACGGTGAAATCTCCCTGCAGCCCGGACCCGTCGTCATAGCTCAGTGTCCCCTCGGCCGTTGCCTCGCCGGGACCGGACCTGGCATTGACCTCCATCTCGACCTCCTCGCCGGCGGCGGCCAGGGAGATCCCGACCTCCTCGAGGAAAATACCGAGCGACGGCAGGGCGACGCGTCCCCCGTGGAGATCGAGACGCCCTTCGAATACCGGGCGCGACAAGGTGCCGGCGATGGCCAGGGTACTGTCGATCCGACCCGTCGGCCGCAACAGGAAATCGGTCAGGGGCGCGATCGGCCCGAGGTCCTGGAGCTTGAGCCGCAGCCGGCCGTTGACCGGCTGCCGCAGCAAGGAAGCGGTGAGGCTGCCGGCGTCGGCGATCGTCAGCTCCAGCTCCAGCGAGCTGTTGTCCTGGAAATGCGACTGCAGCGCTCCCTGCAGCCGGCCGTCGGCGAGTTGGAGTTCCAGGGCGTTGCCATGCAGGACAATATTTTCGAACCCGTCTTCCGCCAACCCTGACTTTATACGGATCTCCGGGATCGCCACGGTCATCTCACCGCTCTGCACCCGTTCGCCGTCCCCGTTGGCCGTAAGTGCCGCCGTGACGTTGCCGGCAAGCGGCCAGGGGGTGAGACCCGTTTCGCTGAAAAACTGCAGCGGCAGGTCGGCGACATCTCCCTTGACCGTCCATTCCCCTCGGGCCTCGTCGCTGCGCCACCCGGCGTGGAGACAGATCCGTCCCGGATCGCGAGCCAGGCACAGACCGAGAAGGTCGGCGCCCGTCCTCGAGATCTGCAGATCGGCCTTGACGAGCTGGCGCCAGTTGCCGAGATCAGGTCCGGACAGGGTCGTATCCTCGATCCTCCCCTCCCACTCCAGGTCCTCGAGTCCGCCATGGATGGTAAACTTCAGATCGCCGGCAGCGGAATGCAGAGAAGCCGAGAGATCATGGGCCTCGGTGGTTCCATCGAGATGCAGCGCCCCCTCGTCGACAACGATGCCGGCCCAGTCGATAGCCTCGAGATCGACCGTCGCCTCCATATCGGCGCCGGCGCGGGTATCGACATGGACCTTGGCGATCATCCGACCGATCTTCTGTCCGCAATAGCGGATGGCGGCAGCGTCGAGATCGAGATCAAGGGCGGGAAAATCCCGGTCGCCGCCGACCTGTCCGCGGACGCTGAGTTCCCCCTCGCCATCCGGCAGCACCTCACCGATATCGGGGGAGGCAAACTCGAACTGGAGATCGTAGGTCTCGGCAATCGTGCCCGCCGCCTGGACGAAGGACGCACCGCTCTGCAGAAAGACATTCTCCATCTCGAAACGGGCGGCAGCGGAGCGGATCCGGCCCTTGCCGCTGACCGGGAAGCCACGCATGGCACCGTCGACGGAATGGACCTCGGTATCCGTCCGCAGTTCGTCATCGTCCTCGTAGCCGAGATGGCCGGTCGACCGCAGGTCGGCGGTCAGGACACCCTCGAACCGCCGGTCGAAGCCGGCGGGATTGAACGATCGGGTTGTGGCCTCGCCACTCCAGCTGAAGGCGTCCAGCCACCCCAGGACGAGATTGGCGATATCGATATCCCCATCGGGAGACCTGAGTTTGACGACCCTGGCGCTCAGCCCCCGACCGGTGCCGTCGACGTCGGCGGTCGCGGTGATACCGTGAAAATCGAGAAACGAGCCGCCGGCCTTGATCGTGCCGTGGTAGCGGCCGAAATCGCCGGCGGCGTCGACGGTGGCATCCAGCATCAGCCGCGGCCAGCCGTCATGGAATACCGGGAACCAGACCTGGCGGCCGACAGCCCGGGCCTGCCAGTGCGGATTGGCGGGGAGACCCTCCAATACCCCGGACACCCGGACGTCGGCCGGTCGGTTCGCCGCGGCGCTGACCTGGAGGCGATCGAAGGGGCCGCGGGCCGAATAGGTCCCGGCCATCTCGGCATAGCCGCCGGCCGGGCTGATGCGCCAGGCGCCGATGACGTCGGTGGCCCAACCGGCGCCGGCATCGATGAAGCCGCTCAACCGCAGCCCGTAGCGGGCGGCGTCGATCACCCCTGCGCGGATCTCGATCCGCTCCCGGTCGGCGCTCAATCCCAGGCGCAGCTGGTGGATATCGGTGGCGGTACTGCCGTCGGCAAGGACGACCTTCAGTCCGGTGATATCGACCTCGTCGACGTCCAGGGCAAACGGCAGCAGCACCGCCGGGAGGCCGACCGGTCCGGTCTCGGCCGCCGGCTCCCCGGCCTGACCGCCCCGCAGGGTGACGACGATACCGGTAGCGGTGAGACGATCGACGGTCAGCTTTGCCTTCACCAGGTCCACCGGCCGCCAGTTGCCGGCCACTTCGGCGATGACGATGTCGACGCCGGGCAGTTTGAGCTCCAGATCCCGCAACTGCCAGGCGGAAAACAGCCGGCCGTCGACCTGGCCGACGGCGAACGACCGCTGCGAGAGATCCGAGGCCAGCCGCAGCAGCGAACGCAGCCCTGTCGGAGAAGCGGCGAAGACGACGATGGCGGCCGCAAGCGACAACAGCAACATCGGCAACAGCAGTTTTTTCATAGATCGCCACCGACGGAGAGATGGAGCCGGACCGGGTTGTTGTCGTCGGAAAGAGCGGTCGCCAGATCGAACCGCACCTGACCGAAAGGCAGCCGGTACCGCAGGCCGAGACCGGCCCCCTGTTCAAAATCGACCTTGGGATCATCCATCGCGTTGCCGACATCGAAAAAGGCGGCAAGACTCCAGCTTTCGTCGATGATTCGCTCCAACTCGGCACTGCCGACCACCAGGTAGCGGCCGCCGACGACCGTCCCGGAAGCATCCCTGGTGCCCAGTTCCTTGTAATCGAAGCCCCGGATGCTCTGATCGCCGCCGGCATAAAACCGGAGCGACGGCGGCAGGTCATCGATCGAATCCACCAGCGTCGCGCCGAGGGTGCCGCGGCCGATCAGCCGCCAGGGCCGGAACGGGGAAAAAATGAGTTTCGATGACCCGGTGACCTGGAGGAAGGTGGCGTCGGAGCTGGTCGCTTCGGTCGCCCCGTTGAGATTGACCGCCAGTTGCAGACCGTTTTTCGTATTCACCAGGCTGTCGGCCCAGATTATCGCCAGGTTCGCCCCCGGCATCAGCAGCTTGCTGGTGCCGCTGGTGGCCCCGACATCGTACTTCTCGTTCCGCCCTTCGATCGAAACGCCGTAGCGGATGCGCGGCTCGCCATGGTCGAGGGTCAGGCCGGCGGCCACCAGCCGGGTCTGGGTCTGCTCCCACGACTGGTCGTTATAGGTGGCGCCGACGACATAACTGTCATAGCGGGGATCATGCCGCGGGATGTCGTAGCGGAGGGTGAATTTATTCTCCAGCTCGGCAATCTGCAGTGCCCCCCTGGCCTTGTGGCCGCTGGTGTTGAGGAGGCGGTTGCGCCATTCGAGCTGGGTCCTGGCGCCGGTGTCGGTGGCGTAACCGAGACCGAAGCTGTAACGGTTCAGATGTTGCGGCGTCTCGAGCTCGACGGTCACCGGTATCTGCAGGTCGCGCGCCGCGTCGATATCGCCCCGCACCGACACCCGGTTGAAGAAATCGGTGGCATAGAGGATCCGCTGCAGTTCAAAGAGCCTGGCCGGGGCCCACGGGTCGCCTACCTTGTAAGGCAGATAACGGGCAAGCAGTCCCGGTTTGATGATCTTCTGCTCGGAGGTCGTGATACCGAAGAGAAAGCGGGGCCCGGTATCGAGCACCAGGTCGACCTCGCCGGTCTTCGCCTGGCGATTGATCCGCAATTCAAGCCTTGAGAAGCGGGCGGTGAGAAACCCCAGCCGCAGGGCCGAACGCACCATCTGCTTCTTGCCTTTTTCGTAGAGACTCTGATCGAGGACATCGCCGATCTCGAGCGGAAACTCCCTGGCGGTCCAGGCCAGGTCATCACCGCCCGGTCCCTCCACCTCGATCCGCACCGCCTTCACCCGGACCGGCTCCCCGCGATTGACGGTATATACGGCTCTCCAGGTGTCCCCCTCCTGATCCAGGGTGCCGACGATGATCGGCGCATAGTAGCCGAACGGCGCCAGGGCCTCTTCGATATCAGCCTTGGCGTGGCGGTGCAGGCGCGTGATCTCGAAGCCGGTGAGACGCCTGCTGTCCTTGTGGAGAAAGATCTTCAGGCGAGAGAGGATATTGTCGTACATCGCCCCCTTGACCCCCTTGACCTGGACGTCGACCGTCACCGCGGCAACCAGCGGGGATGGCAGCAGGAAGAAGAGGGCCAGCAGGAAGAATAGGATTCGACAAGACAAGGATGTTATATTATGAAAGGTTCAAAATCCAGACGGGTCGTCCGCGGCGCCTGTAAACCTCGGTCCGCCGCCTCAATTGCTGGTGTAATTACAGTTATTCTACACCACCGGTCGGTATTTGGAAGATGAATATCCATGACCTCACGATTAACAAACTGATCAATGGCGGCTACGGCCTGGGCCGTCTCGACGACGGCCGGGCGGCCATGGTCCGCCTCGCCCTCCCCGGCGAGACCGTCGACGTCCGCATCGAGCGGCAGACGAAATCGCTCGTCGAAGGAGTGGCGGTCCGAGTCCATGCCCCGCATCCCCGGCGGATCGAACCTCCCTGCCCTTACTATGGCGACTGCGGCGGCTGCGACCTGCAGCACGGCGATTATCCCTGCCAGCTCGAACTCAAAAAAGCGATCATCAGCGACCTGCTTCAACGCCATCCCGAACCGGCCGTGCGCCGGGCGACGGCCATCCTCGCCGAACCGCTGCCCTCCCCCCTAGCTTTCGGCTACCGCCAGCGCATCCGGCTGCAGATCGATGCGCATGGCCGCACCGGCTTCCGCCGCTTTCACCGCCACGAGATCGTGGCGGTGGCAGGCTGCCAGATCGCCCGGGACGATATCAACCAGACCCTCGCCACCCTCCGCCCGCACCCGGCGTATGCCTCCCTGCTGCAACAGACAACGGAACTGGAGATCATGGCCGATCCCGACGGCGGCGGCACGGTCTGCGTCTTTATCCTCAAACGGCGGCCGCGACCCCGCGATTTCAACCAGGCGACCGCACTCTGTCGTGAGTCGGAGATCATGAACCGGATTTTCTTCGCCGGTCGCGATTTTCCCCTCACCCCCGCCGCCGGACGTGACCCGCAGATCGGCCGCAGCCTCTCCGTAACCTATCCGGCGGAACCGGGAAGGCCGGCGCTGACGCTGGGCTGGGAGGCCGGCGGTTTCTGTCAGATCAACCTGGCGCAGAACCGCCGGCTGATCGCCACCGTCGTCGACCTGGCCGCGCCCGGCCCGGAGGAATCGGTCCTCGACCTGTTCTGCGGCATGGGCAACTTCTCGATCCCGCTGGCCACAGGGTGTCGCCGCCTGCTCGGCATCGAGGGCCAGGGCTCGGCGATCCGCAGCGCCAGGGCCAACGCCCGGTGCGCCGGCATTGACAACGCCGAGTTCCGCCAGGCGCCGATCCATGATGCCTGCACCCAGTTGACCGCCCAGGGTCAACCTTTCGACTGTGTGATCATCGACCCGCCGCGCCAGGGAGCCCCCGGCCTGGCCCGGCAACTGGCGGCGCTCACCGGCCGCCGCCTGGTCTACATCTCCTGCGACCCGGCGACCCTGTGCCGCGATCTCGGCGACCTGATCGCCGCCGGCTTTACCGTCCGGCGGCTGCAGCCGGTCGACATGTTCCCCCAGACCCACCATATCGAGACCGTCGTCCTATTGGAAAAGAATTGACAGCACCGACGAATCCCAGTAAGTCGTAGGGTACTCGTTTATCTGGAGAAGCGGCAGATTCTGCCGCTTTTTTTTATAGCCGGCCGAAACTCCTCGGTGAATCTCAGCTCATCACGGACCATGAACAAGGACAACCAAATACTGACCCAGCGCCGGGAGAAGGCCGATGCCCTCGCCGCCCTTGGCGTCAACCTCTACGCAAACTCTTTCAAGCCTGCCAATTCGGTGCAGGAACTGCTGCCCAAAGGCGACAACCTGCAACCGGAACAGGCGGAACCGGGCAACAGCCGCTACAGCGTCGCCGGCCGGGTGCTGTCGCTGCGCAAGTTCGGCAAGGCCGCCTTCTGCCATCTCGCCGACGCCACCGGCCGGCTCCAGATCTACCTGCAACGCGACACCCTGGGCGAGGCCCAGTACACTATCTTCAAGAAATGGGACATCGGCGACATCGTCGGTGTCACCGGCACCCTGTTCAAGACCAGAACCGGCGAGTTGTCGCTGCTGGCCTCGACCATCACCATGATCTCGAAATCGCTCCGGCCGCTGCCGGAGAAATGGCACGGCCTGACCGATGTCGAAACCCGCTACCGTCAACGCTACGTCGATCTGATCGTCACCCCGGAAAGCCGCGAGACCTTCCGCAAGCGGGTCGAGATCATCCGTCTGGTCCGACAGTACATGAACGATCACGGTTTCATGGAGGTCGAGACGCCGATGATGCAGCCGGTGCCGGGCGGCGCCACCGCCAAGCCGTTTCGGACCCACCACAATGCCCTCGACATGGACCTCTTCCTCCGCATCGCCCCCGAGCTCTACCTGAAGCGTTTGCTGGTCGGCGGTTTCGAACGGGTCTTCGAGATCAACCGCAACTTCCGCAACGAAGGCCTGTCGACCCGCCACAACCCGGAATTCACGATGCTCGAGTTCTATCAGGCCTATGCCACCTACGCCGACCTGATGGACCTCACCGAGGAGATGATCGCGTCGATCTGCCGGGAGGTCAACGGCACGCTGCAGATCAGCTACCAGGGGACGCCGGTGAACCTCACCCCGCCCTGGCGGCGGCTGACCATGGAACAGGCCCTGGTGAAGATCGCCGGCATCGACCCGGCGATCCTCGCCGACGAGGCCCAGGTCTTCGCCCTGGCGCGTGACAAGGGAATCAAGCTCGAACCTCTGGCCGGGGTCGGCAAGGCCAAGACCGAGTTGTTCGAGCTGCTGGTCGAGGAGCAGCTGGTCGACCCGACCTTCATCACCTCGTACCCGACCGAGGTGTCGCCGCTGGCCCGCCGCAACGAAGCCGATCCGACCGTGACCGACCGCTTCGAGCTGTTCATCACCGGCCGCGAGATCGCCAACGCCTTCAGCGAACTGAACGACCCGGTCGACCAGCGCCAGCGCTTCGAAAAGCAGATCGCCGAGCGCGGCAGCGACGAGGAGGTCCACCCGGTACTCGACGAGGATTACATCCGCGCTCTCGAGTACGGGATGCCGTCGGCCGCCGGCGAAGGCATCGGCATCGACCGGTTGGTCATGCTGCTGGCCGATGCGCCGTCGATCCGCGACGTCATTCTCTTCCCCCACCTCAAACCGGAGACCCGGGGACAGGTGAAGGACAGGGAAACGGCAGGGACAGAGGGCTGAGATGTACGAGTGGTTCATCAGCCGCCGCTACCTCAAGGCCAAGCACCGGAACGGCTTCATCTCGTTGATTTCGTTGATCAGCGTCGCCGGGATCACCGTCGGCGTCATCGCCCTGATCGTCGTCCTTTCGGTCTACTCCGGATTCACCGACGGTCTGCGCGATCAGATCCTCGGCATCAATTCGCACATCATCGTCCAGCAGGTCGGCGGCAGCATTCCTGACTACCGCAAGGTCCGCGAGCAGATCCTTGACGCCGACAACGTCGTCGCCGCCACCCCCTATCTTTATGCCCAGACCCTGCTCAGCGGCGCCAGCGGCGGCACCGGCGTCGTCCTGCGCGGCATCGACCCGGAAACGGCGGAAACGGTCATCAAGCTGCCGACCCAGATGACAGTGGGCAATATTCGCAATCTGGTCCAGGACGAAACGGCGAGGATACCGCCGATCATTCTCGGCAAGAACCTGGCCCAGGACCTGCAGGTCGAGGTCGGCGACCGGGTCCGGCTGATCTCGCCCTCGGGCCCCCTGACGCCGACCGGCGTCATCCCAAAGATCAAGACCTGCCTGGTCATCGGGATCTTCGAATCGGGAATGTTCGAGTACGATTCGACCCTGGCCTACATGTCGATCGCCAACGTCCAGGCCTTTCTCGGCAGCGGCGATATCGTCCACGGCATCGAGGTCAGGATCAAGGACCGGGAACTGAACCGGGCCGATCAGGTCGCCGACAGCCTCATCACCAGACTGGGTCCCGGATTCATCGGCAAGGACTGGATGTCGATGAACCAAAATCTTTTCGCCGCCTTCAAGCTGGAAAAGATCGGCATGTTCATCTGCCTCGCCCTGATCATCCTGGTGGCGGCGCTGAACATCATCAGCGCCCTGGTGATGGTGGTGATGGAGAAGGGACGCGATATCGCCATCCTCATGTCGATGGGTGCGACCTCGACCTCGATCATGCGGATCTTCTTCTTCCAGGGGGCGGTCATCGCCCTGGCCGGAACCACCCTCGGAGTCTTCGGCGGCCTCGGCCTCTGCGAGATCCTGTCCCGCTACCAGTTCATCGAACTGCCCTCGAACGTCTACCCGATGACCACCCTGCCGATCAAGGTGCTGCCGCTCGACGTCGCCATCGTCGCCGTCAGTTCGATCATCATCACCCTGACCGCCACCCTCTACCCGTCGTGGAAGGCGGCCCAGGTCCGCCCCGCCGAGGTGCTGTCATGACGCCGCTGCTCGAGGCGAGGGCGATATCGAAGACCTTTGCGGTGGGCGACGGGGAGTTGACGGTCCTGCACGAGATCAACCTCAAGGTTCAGGCCGGAGAGATGCTGGCGATCGTCGGCGCCTCGGGTTCGGGCAAGAGCACGCTGCTGAAGATCCTCGGCACCCTCGACACCCCCTCGGGCGGCGAACTGCTGTTCAACGGCGAATCTTTTTCCAGGAAAAACGACCGGGAACTGGCGCGGTTCAGGAACAGCGCCCTCGGCTTCATCTTCCAGTTCCACCATCTGATGCCGGAATTCTCCGCCCTGGAGAACGTCATGATGCCGGCCCTGATCGCCGGCAGAAACAAAGCCGGGATCGAACCGGCGGCCCGGGAACTGCTGGCCCGGGTCGAACTCGACCACCGGCGCGACCACCGCGTCGCCGAGCTGTCGGGCGGCGAACAGCAGCGGACGGCGCTGGCCCGGGCCCTGATCATGCAGCCGGCCCTGCTCCTCGCCGACGAACCGACCGGCAATCTCGACAGCCGCGCCGGCAACCTGGTCTTCGACCTGCTGCACGGCATGTGCCGGGAACGCTCACTCGCCACCGTCATGGTGACCCATAACATGGACCTGGCCCGGCGCATGGACCACTGCTGCACGCTGAAGGACGGCGTGCTGCTTGCCGGCCGGGAAGAAAAAGACTGAAAAGCCGCCCAGACCCGGTGGACGAGACGGATCGCTCCGGCCGTCTCGAGACCGGAGACGACAACCCCACCCACGACCACCATGCACAGTCAAACGATCGAACAGTGGCAGCACCGCCATGACTTCAGCACCGTCAGCCGGCACGGCGAGAAAAAGACCCGTCTGGTCCTCTACCTGACGGCCGTGACGATGGCGGTCGAGATCGCCGCCGGCCTCGCCTTCGGCTCGATGGCCCTGCTTGCCGACGGCTGGCATATGGCCACCCACACCGCCGCCTTCCTCATCACCATCTTCGCCTACCGTTACGCGGCACGAAACGCCGGCAACCCCTCGTTCGCCTTCGGCACCGGCAAGGTCAGCGTCCTCGGGGGCTTCGCCAGCGCCATCGCCCTGGCCAGCGTCGCCCTGATGATGATGGCCGAATCGCTCCAGCGCATGGCGATGCCGGAGCCGATCCGCTTCAACGAGGCGATCGCCGTCGCCTGTCTCGGCCTCGCCGTCAACATCGTCTCCGCCTTCCTGCTGCAGGACCACCACCATCACGACGATCACCATCACGACGGAGCCGGACATGACCATCACCACCATCACGATCACAACCTCAGGGCGGCCTACCTCCACGTCATGGCCGACGCCCTGACCTCGGTACTGGCAATCGTCGCCCTCCTCTTCGGCAAGTTCCTGGGCTGGCAGTGGCTCGATCCGCTGATGGGGATCGTCGGGGCGCTGGTCATCAGCCGCTGGTCGCTCTCGCTGCTGCGGCAGACCGGCCCGATCCTGCTCGACAGCGGCATCGACGGAGAGTTTCTGACCACGATCCGGGCCGCGATTGAACGCGACCGGGACAACCGGGTCTCAGACATCCACATCTGGCGGGTCGGCCCGGCCGACTACGCGGCGATCATCGCCATCGTCACCCATGCGCCGCTGCCGACCGACCACTACAAGGGCCTGCTGCAGCAATTCGCCGAACTGTCGCACGTCTCCATCGAGATCCATGCCTGCGACGGCGAACCCTGTCTCCCCATTCCCACCCCCGGTTCGTGAATGTTGATTGTCAGGGATATATCACTTCCAACGCATCGGTGGTATCACCGTAAGTCAGACTGATCTTCCACATCTCTTCCTCGACTTCGAGGAAGGCATCGGCGAGGTCGGGATCGAAGGCGGTCCCCCTCCCTTTCATCAGGATGGCCCGTGACTGTTCGCGGGTATAGGCGTTCTTGTAGCAGCGTCGGCTGATCAGGGCGTCGTAGACCTCGGCAACGGCGACGATCCGCCCCGCCAGAGGGATCGCCTCTCCCCGGAGACCGCGGGGGTAGCCGCCGCCGTCCCATCGCTCATGGTGGCTACCGATGATGTCCAGCGCCAGGTCAACGAATTCCCGGTCCTCCGCCCGCCAGCCAACCGCCAGCAGCAGAGCCTCGCCGAGTTCCACATGGCGTTGCATCTCCGTCGTCTCCTTCTCCGTTAAACGTTCCCGCTTCAACAGCACGGCATCCGGCACCGCCGCCTTGCCGATGTCGTGGAGCGGACAGAGCAGGACCAGGAGTTCCCGGTAGCGCGAGGTCAGGATGGCGGCATGCCTGCCGCTCCGCGCCAGGCGTCCGGCCAGGACCCGGACATAATTCTGCATCCTGGCGATATGGCCGATACAGGTGGGGTCGCGCGTCTCGACCAGGGTCGCCAGCAATTCGAGCATCCGCTGCTGAAAACTGCCCTGCCGGTGCAGCCGCAAGGATCGCCGCAGACGGAGGGAAAGCGAGCCGAGCACAATCAGGAAGAGGCTGTACACCAGGACCGAAACCAGGGGCAGGGCCGGAGAGACAAACCAGCCCTCGGTCTGGAAGAGGAGCACGTCGGCGCCGATCGTCACCCCGACCAGGAGCGGCGCCGCGACGGGAAGAAGGGCGCGGCGGACAATGAAGACGGTTGTCAGGGACAGCCAGACGACACCGCTGAAGGCCAAAGAGATCAGGGCCGCGGCCGCTGGCAGACCCCCGGATCCAACGGGGACGGGGAGGTGGAGAACTTTGTCCAGTCCGCCCGCAACCCCCCGGTCGATGGCCGTGCAGATGGCGCCGCTGGGACAATCGATCAGGATCAGGGCAGCGACGAGCAGAACACCACCGGCTAGGGGCACGGCCAGGGGTCTGGTCAGCAAGTGACGAACGGCGGTGGATGACACGGGATCTTCCTTTCATTCATGGCCGAAGGGAAACCAGGGTAGCGACCTGCCTCATTCGATTCCGGATAAAGATGACGATGGACGCCCAGAGCCGACACACCTCGACGGCTGTCACGGCACCGGGCATTCATTTACCCCACAGGCACCGCTTCGGCCAATAAAAAAAATACCCTTGGACCGGAATGGCAGCCCGCCTCCGCCCCGATCCTTTGACAGCCGGTCATTCATTCTTATTGTAGACCATAGACGGCGACTCCCCGTCGCCACCCCTATCCCCCATTATCTCAGGAGATGCCATGAACGACAAGGCTCAAGCCATGGTGCTCGCCTCGCTGGCAGCGGACTCACTCGCCCTTGGCGCCCATTGGATCTACGATACCGACACGCTTGCCCGGGAGATCGGCCGGGTCGACCGCCTGCTGGCGCCACCCAAGGGATCCTATCACCCAACCAAGAAACGCGGCGAATTCACCCACTACGGTGACCAGACACTGCTCCTGCTGGAGTCGCTGGCCGAGACCGGCGACTTCTCGCTGGCCGATTTCGCCGACCGCTGGCGGCAGTTCGCCACATCGACCACCGGGTATCTCGACCGGGCGTCCAAGGATACCCTGAACCGCTTCGCCCAGGGCCTGACCGCCACCGCCAGCGGTTCGTCCTCAACCGACCTCGGCGGTCCGGCACGGATTGCACCGCTGGTCTACCGATACCGCAACGACCTCGAGTCCTTGCTGCAGGCGGCCCAGCAGCAGACGGCGATGACCCATGCCGGCCCGGGAATCAAGGACGGGACCGCCTTCATCGTCCGCTGCGCCTTTGCCGTGCTCCATGGAGCGACGGCGAAAGAGGCGATCATGAAGGCGCTTGAGGAGGGTGTCGGCGATATCGATCTTGATCTGCGGCTGCGCCAGGCTGTCGATTCAGTCGACCGTGACAGCCTGGCGGTGATCAAGGAATTCGGGCAGATGTGCGCCATCAACGCCGCCCTGCCGGCGGCCGTCCATCTCATGCTTCGCCATGAGACGGATCTGCGGCAGGCCCTGATCGAAAACGTCATGGCCGGCGGTGATTCGGCGGCCCGTGGCATGGTGGTCGGGATGATCCTCGGGGCGGCAGCCGGTCCGGCGGCGATTCCGGCCGAATGGCTGGAAGAACTGACGGCCATGCCGCAGATCCAGAACTGCCTGTCTCGCCTTCCCTGAACGACAGGGATTACGACAAGCCTATACCGATAACAGATCTGTAACTTGAATGGGGATCATGTAACCGGCACGACCGGTTGGAGTCGGAGCGCAACAGTGTCATGTGACAGGACAACATGTGAAAAGAGCCGCAAATGATGGGCTTCACATCCATGGCATGGGAGTTGCAAGATCCTTCCCCGCAAGAATCAATCCCAAGCCCCCCCAACCGGGTTGAGCCAGTGCAGTCTGCTGGTTCTCCCCGGTTTTTTTATGCGACTCGGCCACCTGGCCTCCAGTTGTCTCTTCTCCGTGATCGGCAAGGCTCAGTTATTCCTTGACGACGAATTGCCCGTTTTCGACAATACTGATCGAGACATGTGGCCGTGACACATCACCGAACCGGTCGAAATGAAACGAACTCTGCAGGCCTTCGAATTCCGGTATGTCCAGCAGGGTCTGTTTCAGATCATCGCCCTTTTTCATCCTCGCCAGGGCCTCGAAGATGACGCCGGCCGACTCGAAGGCATAGATCCCGGCAAATCCCGGTTCACGGTTGAACCGGCTGAGATACGCCTGCCGGAACTCCCGGTAGCGGAGATTGAGGCTGTCACGATCGAAGGTCTGAATGACGGTCACCCCCTCCACGGCCCGCCCGCCGAGTTCCAACAGCCTCTCGGTGGCCCCCCAGTCGGCCAGGGTGATCGGAACCACACTGTCGAGCTTGCGGATCTGCTGACAGAGCAGGGCCGAATCGACGGATTTGGCAATGATCAGGATCCCGTCCGGGCCACTGGTCAACGCCTTTCGCGCCAGCTCGATGTACTTCTCATCGCCTCCCGATACGAAACTTACCTCGGAGACGATCTCGCCGCCTCCGGCGACGAAGGTCCGACGGAAATTCTGCAGCCAGTTGACACTGAAGGACCGATTCCCCAGGTCGTAAATTGCCGCCATCCGCCGCAATTTTTTGGTCCTCAACTGGTACTCGGCATTTCTGGTCGAGAAATACCCGGTTGTCGATGACACCCGGAAAAAATAATCATCAAGGCCGGTCAGATCCTCGGTCGTGACGGTCGGACTCACCAGGACGACCTTGCGCTCATTGGCGATCGGCACCACCGCTACCCCCATGGCGCTCGTCATCGGCCCGACGATGGCGGACACGCCGAGTTCGACAAGGTCTTCAACGCCCCTGCGCGCCATCTCCTGATCCTGGTGATCATCCCTGAAAATGATTTCAACCGGACGGCCGCCAATACCTCCCGCCTGGTTTCTCTGTTCCACCGCCAGTTGCACGCCATCCCGCCCGGTGATCCCGAGATCGGCACCCCTTCCCGAAATACCGCCGACATAGCCGATCCGGACAGGTTCCGGGGGCGAACAGCCGGAGGCAATGACAAGAAGCAGGCCGGCCAGAATGAAAAGCGGGAGCCGCTGCACCCCGGAAATCAAGGAATTGCGGTGAACCTGTGACATGGGGTCCCTCTCATATCCAAACCGGCAAAAAGCAAACCGGGAGGTGTCTGCGTCAAGTTCTGCAAGGTATTTTCAACATGTGGTTTCCGTGAACAATAACCGCACGTCGAAGGCGCATCAGTATGCAGCTCGAGCTCCGATAGTCCCAGTGTATATCCGAACTCATTTTGAATCCGAGGAAATGACGGACTCTCCGACCGGTCCCGAATCGGGACCAGACCCCCGATCGACCGCGCTTCACGGCTCACACCGCGAGCGCGGCTCCCGTCCCGCCGTCGCCAGGCGCTAAAGCTCAATGAACTTGACAGGCGTGCGAAGGCGAGAACGACTGCATGATCGATGCTGAGAAAATACGATCATCACCGGGAAGCGAGAACAGCCTGTTCCGATCCCTGGACCGGAGCCGCAAAGACCAGCAGCGGCTCCGCCTCCACCCCCCTGATGCCGAGAGAGAAGGCCCGGAAACGGCGCCGGCCGCCAGCGATCGGCGTCAGGTCCAGGCCTTCGATAATGAGGATATCCCGACCCAACAGGCGGCAATGGGTATGATGATCGGGCTGGTTGCGTTCGATCCCGAGTTGATCGATGCCGACAAAACGCAGCGGAAACTGCGCCAGCCAGTCGGCGCCGGCGCCGCTCAGCCAGGGAAAATCCGGATCAAAGCGCCGCAGCAGTGTCCGCCGGGTCTTGATGAACACCGCCTCCACCCCCGTCAACGGCAGATCGCGGACCTCGTCCAGGCCGATGCTGACCGGCGCCAGCGCCGTCACATCGACCACCAGGGCCTCGAATTCGGCCGGAAAGAGCTGGTAATCACTTGAACATTTGCCTCCAGGAAGTGCATGCAGGGGATAATCGATATGCGTACCGGTATGCAGCGGCAGGTGAAGAGTGCTTTCATGCATCCCGTGCACGGCAAATTCCCGACTGATCTCGATAACCGGCCGCTTTTCCGGATTATCCCGGTACACCGCCATATCTTCATGGATCGCCTGCGACACCGGTATCCAGTTCAACATCCCATCCCTCCTTCGCCGCCGACAATCATGGTCCCGGGTTCATAGACCACCGGTCCTCGTCCGCGGGCGGCACCACGGATCCGGTCGGCAATCCGCCATTGTACCAGCAGTTCGGCAAAACTGGCGAAAAGGGTCTTGTCACCGGCCAGGGCGTCCTTCAACAGCTTGACATAGGCCTCCGGCTTGTAGCCGTCGACCCTGCAGCTGTGGCAGTAGTGGGCCAGCACCGGTTCCAGTGCGTATCCGTACCCGGGAACCTTGGAATTGAAACGAAAGAGAACCCCCTCCTGGGGGTAGACCTCGATCACCAGTTCGTTGGCCGCCGCCGTCACCTTCTCGGTACAGTTCAGACACATGGAGCTGGCGCGGTAGCGGAGACGGATTTCGGTCCGTTTTTCACCCATTTTCTTGCCGGTTTTGAGCAGAAAGACGGTGTCGGGCCACTGTCCGGTATCGACCCGGAAGGCGGCCTCGACATAGGTCTCCGTCTGCGACGCGATCCCCTCGGGTCCATAGCCCCGATACTGGCCGAGAACGGGTGGGCGATCGGGGTCGAGACCGACATGCTGGAGGACGTCGATCTTGCGCCGGCGGATCGGCTCCGCCTCGAAGTTGTCCGGCGCCGCCATCGCCACCAGCGCCAGCATCTGCAGGAGATGACTCTGGACCATGTCGTTGATCGCCCCGGCCCGGTCGTAATACTCGAACCGCTCCTCGGCTCCGGCCGTCTCGATGCTGGTAATTTCCACCGTTTCGATGGCCCGCCCGTGCCAGCTCTCGGCAAAGATCCGGTTGGCGAAGCGGATGGCGAGGAGATTGCGGATCATGTCCTTGCCGAGATAATGGTCGATCCGGTACACCTGCTCCTCGACGGCGAGGGTCATCAGCCTGGCCTGGATCTCCTCGGCCGAGGTCCGGCTCTCGCCGAAAGGCTTTTCAAACAGCAGTCGATGGTTGGGCTCGCCGCCGATGAAGAGGCCGGCCTGCTGCAGGCGGGTGGCCACGGTGACGAAGGCCTCGGGTTTGACCGCCAGGAAGAACAGCCTCCGCCCATCGACGGCAGGTTCCGTGTCGCAGCGGTCACGGAGGTCGGCATAGGCCCAGGGGTCATCGAATTCCAGGCGATGGTAATCGATCCGCGCCCGCAGGGGGTCGGTCAGAAGGAATCCGCCTTTTTCCTCGACCAGGCGGCAATAGCTCTGCTTGTCCAGCGATCGCCTCCCCAGGCACCAGATCCGGGCAAAAGGCATCTCCTCGCCATACCATTGCTGCAACGCCGGCAGGATCTTCTTGGTGGCCAGATCCCCGGTGGCGCCGAAAATAAACAGCAGCGATCCCATGTCCATGGTTCACTCCCCTTGGTCGGCAACAACGCTGTGACCGCCGAATTCGCGACGCATCGCCGCCACGGTCTTTTCCGCGTAGCGCAGCTTGTCCTGGGATTTGAAGCGGGAAAACAGGGCGGTAGCGATCACCGGCGCCGAGACGCCGATACGCACCGCCTCCTCGACGGTCCAGTTGGCCTCGCCCGAGGCGGCGACGATCCCCTGGATCGATTCCAGGCCCGGCTCCCGGGCCAGCGCCGCCGCCGTCACATCCAGCAGCAGGCCGGAAACGATCGAGCCCCGCTGCCACACCGCGGTGACCCGATCCAGTTCCAGGGGCAGAGGGCCGTGACGGAGGATCTCCAGCCCCTCGCCGATCGCCTGCATCATCCCGTATTCGATGCCGTTGTGGATCATCTTGACATAATGCCCGGCCCCGGAGGGTCCCAGCAGGGCGCAGCCCATGCCGCCACTCAAGGCGACGAACACCGGTTCCAGGGCGGCATAGACCGCAGCGTCGCCGCCGATCATCAGGCAGGCGCCGTTCCTCGCCCCGCCGGTGCCGCCGCTGGTGCCGACATCAAGGAAGTGGATGTCCCGGTCGCCTAGTTCCTGGTGCCGCCGCTGGCTGTCACGGTAGTGGGAGTTGCCGCCGTCGATGATGCAGTCACCGCCCTCCAGCAGGGGCAGCAGCCGGGCGATGGTGTCGTCCACCGCCTTGCCGGCCGGAACCATCAGCCAGATCGCGCGGGGGCGGCGCAGGGCTGCGGTGAATTCCTCCAGCCGGGCGAAGCCCCGGACCCCCTCTCGTTCCAGCATCGCCAGTTTTTCGACCCCTGTCGTGTGGACGACGATATCGAGTCCCTTGTCCCGCCCGTTGAGGGCGAGCGGCAGACCCATTTTTCCCATGCCGATGATACCAAGTTCCATACCCTTCCCTCCCTTGTCAGTTGTCACCTTGTCCCGGCCCATACCGGCTCGGGGTCTGCAGCCCCAGATGCCGTCATCTCCGCCTCCGCCAGATCCCGCATGAGGCGGAGCACCGCCAGTTCCTTGGCCTTGGCCTCGATATCGACCGTCATCGTCATCCCCTGCCAGCAGGCCGGCACATCATCCGGATCGATATAATCGGCATGCGGTTTCGGGTTGCCGCCCTGCCATCCCGCCCGTGGCGAGGATATATGGCAGTATTGCTCACGACCGGTCGCCTGCCAGGTTGCCCCCGCCAGCCGCGTCGCCTCCACGACCGACAACCCGTCCGGCAGGCAGCGATGGTGGTGGACATCATAGACCAGAGGAATCTCCAGGCGTTCGGCCAACGGCAGGAGATCACGGACCGTATAGCTGTTGTCGTCGTTTTCAATCGCCAGCCGGCTCCGCACCCGCGGTGACAGTGTCGGAAAGACCCGGCGGAAGCGCTCCAGCGCCCCTTGCTTGTCACCGTAGACCCCGCCGCCGTGGATATTGATGACATCGGCCCCCACCATTTCGGCCAGCCAACCCTGGTATTCGAGTTCGCGGATGGAATTGGCGACGACCGCAGCATGCGGCGACGACAGAACGACGAACTGGTCGGGATGAAAGCTGAGACGGATATCGTGGGAAAGCGACCACTTCCGGACTTCGTCGAGCAGTTCCTCTATCCGCTGGCCGTCGGGAAGATCGGCCAGGCGATAGCCGACATCGGGGTGGGTCATCCGCGGAAACAGCGGCGACATGATGCGAAAGGCGCCGATGCCGAGTCGCTGCACGGCCTTGACCGCCTGCAACAGGCTGTCGGCGTTGGCGGCGCAGACCGCGGATAGCCTGTACGGCCGATCCGCGGCGGCCAGGTTCAGCAACGTCCTGGCCGTAATGGTCTTGAAGGAGATCTCTTCTTTTTTGAAAAGGCAGCACAAACCCAGTCGCACACCACACCTCACCTGCTCATCAACCAATCTGCCAACGCCGCTCCAGTACGGCAATTTTCTGCAGATCATTCTCTCTCGTTCTTTATACCCCTTCCAAGCCCATGAATGACAGGTTTTTCAATGATAGTTATTACTATTATTTTCTTATCACCAAACACATGTCGTATTCGCACCTGCCAGATTTAAAGGAGAGGCGGGGGAAACGCATGCAGCGGACATTCCCTGCCAACGACCACAACGGCACGCGAGGGTAACGGGAACGGTGATATCGGGTCCGACACCCGGATTTCACCCCTGAGGTTGCCGTGCCCCTTTCACCACGGCCTCAGCCAGATCCTGAAAGACCAGGTTGTGCAGTGGCAGCACGGAATACCAGTACAGCCGGCCGAGCAGGCCGCGGGGCAGAAAATGGGCGGTCTGGACCAGCTGCTGCGGCTGGACATCGAACTCCAGCCAGGCCTGGCCCGGCACCTTCATCTGGGCGTAGAGCAACAGCCGTTTGTCTTCACGGATATCGACGACCTTCCAGAAATCGATGGCATCACCGACCCGCAGACTGTCAGGTGCCCGTCGGCCGCGGTTGAGACCGTAGCCGCCGGCCACTTTATCCAACAGGCCGCGCAGACGCCACAGTACGGTATACCTGGACCAGCCGAATTTGCCGCCGAGCCGGCAGGCACAGCGAAAGACATCCTGCTGCCTCTCGCCCCGGGCGAACGGCACGACCCGGACATCGCGCAGGACCGCCCCGGCCGGGTCATCGTAATCACGGATATCGCAGACCCGGAGGGCGCTGCTGTCGCACCAGCGGCTGACGACCTGGTTGTGGGCCAGATCGAGTTCGGCGGCAGCCACCGCCTGACTGAAGTTCAAGGGTCGGACCTGCGGATAGTAGCGCGCGGCGTGGTCGTTCTGGAGGATGGTTTCGCTTTTCAGCCCCTCCACCAGGGCCGAGGCGATCTTGTAGGGAACCGGGGTGAAGAAGATCAGCCAGTAGGATGACAGCCGCGGCGAAAGGACCGGAACGGGCAGGATGACACGTTTCAGCCCCATGGCCGCACCGGCCTGGACGATCATGTCCTGGAAGCGAAGGGCCTCCCCACCGATGTCGACCACCAGATTGCCGGCAACCTCCAGGTCGGCGGAATGCTGGAGGTAGGACAACACGTCGGCGATCGCGATCGGCTGCGTCCTGGTGCGGACCCACCGGGGAGTGATCATCAGCGGCAGTTTCTGGGCGAGGTTGCGGATGATCTCGAAGCTGGCGCTGCCGGAACCGATGATGACCCCGGCCCGCAGCCAGATCGTCTGGACCTTCTCCGGTTCGGCCGACAGCACCTCCCCGGTTTCGATCCGGCTCAGCAGGTGGGTGCTGGCGCTCTCTTTCTTGCCGAGACCGCCCAGGTAGACGATCCGCCGCACCCCGGCGGCGATGCAGGCGCGGCGGAAGTTCTCGGCGCTCTCCCGGTCGAGGCGGCGGTAATCCTCGCCCTCGCCCATCGAATGGATCAGGTAGAAGGCGCAATCGACCCCTTCCAGCGCGGCCGTAAGCGATGCGGCGTCGAAAGTCGATCCCTCGCGGATGTCCACCTGCCCGGCTATCGCCACCTGGACCTTGTTGCGGTTGCGCACCAGCAGACGGACCCGGCAATCGCCGGCATCGAGAAGCCGATGGGTGAGGCGGCGGCCGATATAGCCGGTCGCGCCGGTGATCAGGACGGTTTTTGATGTTGGATCGGCCACTGACTTTCCTCCTTGTCAACACAGTTGATGGCAGGCAATACGCTTTCCGCCGACCGGCCGGGAAAAAGCGAGAGGGCTCGTCGCCCACCGCCTGAACCGAGGCCCCCAACCGGTTCCGGCAGCACCACCGACCCGCAGGCGGATGGCAATCACAGCATGACGATGAAGAGCACGGCCAGGGTGACCAGAAAACCAAAGGGCAGAACGACCATCCTCGACTCCAGATTGTCGCCCGCCAGCACCCGGTTGACAATGCGGTAGGTGGCATACATCGAAGCCAGCAGACCGCCGATCACCGTCAGGGTCTGGAGAACGGCGGTCGAATCACGGCTGATCAGACGGATATCGCCGGTGGCAACCGGCAGTTTCAAGGCCTCCTGGACAATCAGGACCAGATTCCAGGAATCCCTGACAAAGAACTCGAGATGGGCCGCCAGGTAGCCGCCGAGAACCAGGGGAATGAAGCCGTAACCCAGCAACGGCAGCAGCAGCTTCTTGTTGACCCTCAACGCGCGCGCCTCGAGAGTCACCATCAGATAGTAGGCCACCTGAAAGATCAGGATCATCGCGAAAAAGATCAGACTGCCGACGACCGGGTCGGGCAGGTGGAGACCATATCGTTCGCCGAGTCCCTGGATGGCCGTTATCATCTCGAAATAGTTCCGATGCAGGGCGAAGGGGAAAAAGATCGCCCCGAGAGAGACGATGAGGAAGCTGTCCTCCCAGCGGGGGTTCTGCAGGGTCCACAGTTCCTGCGGGGCCAGGCGCAGATTGAGATGGACCGCCCGGTGGCTGCAGCTCTTGATGCAGGCGGTGCAGAAGATGCAGTCCCGGTTGTTGTCGACAAGGTAAGGATGCCGGAACATCGGGCAGCCGGTGTTTTCCTCGCCGCCGGCAAAACAGGTATGGGTCTCGCAGTGGTTGAGGCAGACATGGCGGTTGGAGCGCAGCTCGATGATCGAGGGCATCGCGAATATGGCGTTGATCGCCCCGAGCGGGCAGAGATAGCGGCACCAGGCCCGACGGGAATAGATGACGCTCGTCAGCAGCGAGCCGAGGGTGATGGTGAGGATGATCGAGCCGGTCAGGATCGGGTTATCATAAGCGTTCCAGACGACCTCGACCCACAGGAGGAGGATGCAGAAGACGGCCATGATCCAGCCGGAATACCGCTTGATGATCTCCGGCAGCTTGCGCTGGGGCTTGATCACATTCTGCATCAGGATGCCCGGCATGGCGAGGCTGCAGACGCTGCACCAGGTCCTCGCCAGAAAGAAGAAGGAGAAGAACAGCAGGGGCCAGCCGATCGACCAGCTCAGGGTGATGCCGAGATTGCGTTCCGCCTCCTTCGGCCCGAAGAAAAGAGTGATTACCGCCAGCAGCAGGATCGCGCCGACAATCATCTGGGGGACCCGGGGGAAAAACGGACTCCTGAGAATCCTGTTGATCCAGCCGATCCGCAGAATGTTGAACTCCCATTTACCTTCGGTCTTCGGCAGGCCGAGAAGGATCTGGTCGGCGATGATCTCGTCGGTTCGTGCCAGCATCACCGCCCGCCGAATGACGCTCGAGAGCTCGGCGAGGTTGCCCGGCCAGTCGTAGTTCATCAAGAGGCCGAGGGTCTCCGGTGACAGTTTCTTGATCTTCTTGCCGAACTCCCTGCCGAACCGCTCGAGATAATGTTCGATCAGACGCGGCAGGTCGCGCTTGTGCTCGCGCAGGGACGGCACCCGGTAGTGCTGTTTCGTGAACAGGGCGAGCAGGCCTGGAAGCAGTCTGCCGTTGCCTCTCAGGTGGTCGAGATCCTGATTGCAGACGAACACGATCCGCGACTGCAGGGCGATCGGCCGCTCACTGTCGGTGTGGGAAAAGGTGCCGCTGTCGATGGCCTGGAGAATCCGGTGCTGCAGGTCGAAAGGGATCAGCTCGGCATGGGTGAAGACCAGGGTGCCGCCGCAGGTCTGTTCGAGGTAGCCGGCCTGACGGGATTGAACAAAGGGGAAGGGGGTCTGCTCGTTGCCGAACAGATTCTTGTAGAGGTCGACAGGGTCGTGCTGCCGCACATCGACCTCCAGGTACGGGCCATCCCTCCTGCCGCCCTGGTTGTGAATCTGGCGGGCAATGATGGTCTTGCCGGTCCCGGCCTCCCCGGTCAACATGAACGGCTCACTGCCGGCGGCGAGCCGATTGATGACGATATTGGTCCGGCGGGCCGTCGGCGATTCGCAGATTGCCTTCTGCCATTTGGCAGTCTGCCCTTTGGCGCGGATCAGATGCGGGACCTTCTCCTTCATCAGGATGACATCTTCAAACCCGCTCGTCGACTCCGTCGCCGGGCTCAGACTGCAGAGCGTATCGGCCTGGTCAAGAAAGGCGACACGCAGCCGCTCCGCCAGGATCACATCGAGCTGACGGTGGAGGCGGCTGTTGGCCAGCAGCACGTTGCGGAAGGTCCGCCGGTCAAAACAGATCAGGGTCAGATCGAAGAGGGCGCGAAGGCTGAGGGAATGGGGCTTGCCGGTTAGCAGGCCGGTCTCGCCGAAATGACCGCCGGGGCCGATTCGGCCGACGATGCAGGTCCCCTTCCCGCCCTGCTCGAGAATCATTTCGACCTCGCCGCAGGCAATGATATAGAACACCTCGCTGGCCTCACCCTGGCGGTAGACGTATCCTCCCGCCGAGACTGTCTGAATGCGGCAGATCTCGCTGAAAGCGGCAAGATCGGAGGCATCGACGTCCCGAAAAAGAATCGACCGCTGCAGGCTCTGTTGGATGTGTTCTTTGTTCATGCCGTGCTTCGCCGCATTGATACGGGTCCACCGGTCCCAGGTCAGGCCGACGCCCATGATCCGCGCCCCGGCTTCCTGCCCGACCGGCCTTCCCCTGCCGCGTTCAGAGCTGGAGATGTTTCTCAAGGATTTCAGCAAGCAGGGGGGCCACCGAATAGACATCGAGAAGTTCGTCCGAGACGCTGCCGGGATAGGTATCGGAGCCGATGATCCTGCCGATCGGGCTTGCCTTGAACCGGTCGCGGGAATCTCCCGACAGCACCAGGTGGGTGGCCATGACGACCACATCGGCGGCCCCGGCATCGAGACAGCGTTGAGCGGTCTGGATAATCGAACCGCCGGTGCGGATCATGTCGTCACAGACCACCGCGGTCCGGCCGCGGACGACGCTGGAGATCTGGCCGACGATGGTCCTGTCGGTGTCGAAGCGGTCCTTGTCGGCGGCGGTATGCGGACAGTCGAGCATGCTGGCCAGTCGGGCGATCCGCTTCGAAAAGCCGTAGTCGGGCGAAACGAGGACAAAATTCTCCAGCCCCATCGACTGGATCTTCTCCACCGCCAGGCTGTCGGTCCAGACATGCTTGGTGCTGATCTCGCCGCCATGGGCGTGGAGCACCGCCTCGGAATGGAGGTCGACGAAGGCGACGAAATCGGGCCTGGCCTTGAAGATCTGGCGGGTGCGGGTGATCCCCTTCGGGATTTCGTGCGAATCGGGTTTGGCCCTCTCCATCGTCGAATAGCCGAGATAGGGGATGACGACGTTGATCGAGGCGGCGTTCCAGTACCTCCCCCCTTGGATCAGGTCCAGCAGCTCCTGGTACGAGTATTCGGTATGGGTGGCGCCGATAATGATCAGGTTCTTGCCGGAGATCGAACGGGGAAAGGCGTGATAGGTCTCGCCGTCGGCGAATCGCCGCCGCAACATCTCGGAAAAGGGGACATCCAGCCGGGCCGCCACCTTCCGGGCCAGATCGGTCGAGGCCTCGTTGGCCACCAGAATGATATCTTCCTTCAGCGACATCTCCTCCTCCGGGTATTACAGTGCCGCGACAATGGCATCGCCCATCGCCGCCGTGCCGACCGCCCGGCTGGGGTCGACGGCGATATCGGCGGTACAGGTGCCCTTCTCCAGCGTCGTCTCGACCGCCCGGTCGATGGCGGCGGCGGCCTCGTCCCAGCCGAAGCTGTAGCGCAGCATCATCGCCGCCGACAGGATCTGGGCGATCGGGTTGGCGATGCCCTGACCGGCGATGTCCGGGGCCGAACCGCCGGCCGGCTCGTAGAGGCCGAAGCGGTCCTTGTTGATCGAGGCCGAGGCGAGCAGGCCCATCGATCCGGTCAACATCGCCGCCTCGTCGGAGATGATGTCGCCGAACATGTTGCCACACAGCAGGACGTCGAACTGGTGCGGGTCGCGGACCAGCTGCATCGTCGCGTTGTCGACGTAGATATGGTTGAGCCGCACGTCCGGGTATTCCTGCGCCACCTCGATCACGACCTCGCGCCACAGGACCATCGTCGTCAGGACATTGGCCTTGTCCACCGAGGTGACTATTTTGCGCCGCAGCCGGGCCGCCTCGAAGGCCATGCGGGCGATCCGCTGGATTTCGAAGCGGGTGTAGAGCATCGTGTCATAGGCCCGTTCCTCGAGACCGGTACCGTCACGGCCCTTGGGCTGGCCGAAGTAGATGTCCGAGGTCAGTTCACGGACGCAGAGGATGTCGAACCCTTCCCCGACGATATCGGAGCGGAGCGGGCAGGCGGCGGTCAGGGATTTGAACACCTTGGCCGGACGCAGGTTGCAGAACAGATCGAAATGCTTGCGCAGCGGCAGCAGGGCCGCCCGTTCCGGCTGCTGCGCCGGCGGCAGGTCCTCCCACTTCGGCCCGCCGACCGAGCCGAAGAGGATGGCATCGCTGCCTTCGCAGAGGGCCAGGGTCGACGCCGGCAGGGCCTCGCCGTGCCGATCTATGGCGCAGCCGCCGACATCGGCGGCGGTAAAGGACAATTCGACGGCAAATTTCTTCTGCACCGCCTTCAGGACCTTGACGGCCTCGGCCATGACCTCCGGGCCGATCCCGTCACCGGCCAGTACCGCTATTTTCTTCATTGGTATCACCTGAATAATATATCTCGATTTCGTCCTTTCGGAATCCCTGGGTAGACAAACCGGTACACCGCGAGCTCTTCTTTAACAGATAGCGCCCGATTTGGCCAGTGCCACGTCATCAGCGGCGGCAAAGACCAGCAGCGCCCGCATGGCGCCGGAAAACGGCAGGGTCGTCTCGCAGACCTGTTCGAGCTTCAGCCCCAGGGTGGTGATGACGGGATCGGCGGCGGCAATTTCCTCCTGCCATTTCGGCCCCTTCATGCAGATCAGCCTCAGTCCCGGCTGCGCGAACCGGCCGGCCATCGTCAGAAAGCCGGCAATATCGGCAACGGCTCGACTGGTGGCATGGGTGAAGGGGGCCGTCGACGGCAACTGCCGTTCGTCCTCGATCCGACCGGCAACGATCGTCACCCCGGTCACGCCCAGGGTCCGGACGATGTGACGCAGAAACGAGACGCGTTTGAGCCGCGGTTCGACCAGGGTCAGGCGCAGATCCGACCGCACCGCCTTGCACGCCAGCCCCGGAAAACCGGCGCCGGTGCCGATATCGAGGAGACGGGCACCGGTCGGCAGCAGGGGCAGCAGGGTCAGCGAGTCGAGAAAATGGCTCTCGACGATCTGGGCCTCCGGCGTGTTCCTGGCGATCAGGTTGACCTTGCCGCTCCACCGTTGCAGCTCGCGATGGTAGAGGGCCAGAGCGGCAACGGCCTCGCGGTCGAGTTCCAGCCCCAGCGCCGCCGCCCCCCGGAGCAGGAGATCCGGGAACGCCTCCCCCCGCCCCGGCTCCGTCTTACTTCCCATCGCCGAGCCGGACCGTCACCGAGGCGGCATGGGCGGTCAATCCCTCGAGACCGGCCAAGCGGCGGATATGGTCGGCATCCCGGGCCAGCGCTGTCCGGGAATAGGAGATGAGCGAGCTCTTCTTGAGGAAGGTGTCGACCCCGAGGGCCGAGGCATAGCGGGCCGTCCCCATCGTCGGCAGGACGTGGTTGGGGCCGGCGAGATAGTCGCCGGCCGCCTCCGGGGTATGGTGGCCGAGGAAGATGGCGCCGGCGTGCCGGATATGGGGGATCTGGGCCCAGGGATCGGCGATCATCAGCTCGAGATGCTCGATGGCGATCGCATTGGCCAGATCGATCGCTTCGGCAAGGTCGGCCGCGACCAGAATGACCCCGCGATCGGCCAGGGACCGGCGGGCGATCTCCTGCCGCGACAGGGCGGCGAGCTGCCGCTCGAGTTCGGTCGGGACCCGGCCGGCCAGCTCGGCGTCGGTCGTCACCAGCACCGACAGGGCCTGGGAATCGTGTTCGGCCTGGGCCAGCATGTCGGCGGCAACCGCGGCGGCATCGGCCTCGCCGTCGGCGACGATCAGGACTTCGGACGGCCCGGCGATCATGTCGATCCGCACCATCCCCGATACCTGGCTCTTGGCCTCGGCGACATACTGGTTGCCGGGCCCGACAATGACATCGACCCGCGGGATGGTCGCGGTACCGAAGGCCAGGGCGGCGATGGCCCAGGCCGACCCGACCTTGTAGATCTCGGTGATGCCGATCTCCTGCGCCGCCACCAGCAGGTGAGGGTTGACCTCACCCTGTTCGTCCGGCGGCGTCACCATGACCCGTCGGCCAACCCCGGCGATCCCGGCCGGGATGCCGTTCATCAGCACTGACGAGACCAGCGGCGTCGAGCCGCCCCGCCCGCCCGGGACGTAGAGGCCGGCTGAATCGACGGGACGGACCAGCCGGCCGACGATCGCCCCGTCATCCCGGGTCTGCAGCCAGCTGTCCTCCATCTCCCGCTCATGGAAGACGCGGACCCGCTCGATCGCCACCTTCAGGGTGGCAAGAAAATCCGCATCGATCAAGGTGTAGGCGGCCCGCATCTCCGGCTCCGTCACCCGCAGGCCGGCGCTGGTCATCGCAGGGGCATCGAAACGCCGGCAGTATTCGAGTACCGCCGCATCCCCTTCCGTCCGCACCCGCTGCAGGATCTCCGCCACGGCAGTGCGGCAGGAGGAATCGGCATCCTGGAACCGATTGAGCAGATTCGAAATCTTTTCCCGGCCCTCCGGACTCGCTGTGGCTACTGGAACGATTGACATAATGTTTCCATTTCTCTCTGATTGAGGACCGAGGCCCGTTGATAGTGGCGATAATGACGACAGCGGCACATTTTTCCATGACGGCATGTCGAATACGGCTGGCGAACCCTGGTTCGCGGCAACGCCAGCACGAAAGAAAAGTATATTCAACTTCAAGGCAAGTGGAAATAGAAATCCTCGACCGGTGCCGATTGCCGCACTTGCCCGTGTCGACCCGACCTTACCTGGCATGCCGGACCTTTATTTCACCGGCAGAAATGTTTACTGTTTTTCCACTGATGGCCATTTTGTCTTTTTTATCCTGGAAAAAGACAATATACTGAGTCACTTGGAGGATGATCCGGCCCACCGCCGACCGCGCGGAGATTGCCGCAGCATTCCTGCCTGACATTCTTTCTGCGGAGCAATCATGGATTTCGAACCAAAATGGATCGCCTGGGAAATTACCCGCCGCTGCAACCTCCGATGTGTCCATTGTCGTTCCTCTTCCCTGCTCGAGGCCGGGGATCATCCCGATTTTTCCCTTCACCAGGCCAGACTGGTCCTCGACGACATCGCCTCCTACGCCAGCCCGGTGGTGGTTCTGTCCGGCGGAGAGCCGCTGCTGCGATCGGACGTTTTCGATATCGCCAGCCATGGAACCGGTCTCGGGCTGCGGATGTGCATGGCGACCAACGGCACCCTGGTGACCGAGGCCGTCTGCGACGGGATCAAGGACAGCGGCATCAGGATGGTCTCCCTCAGTCTCGATGGCGCCAGGGCCGAAACTCACGATAATTTCCGCAACCAGGCCGGAGCATTCGCCGGCACCATGAACGCCATCCGCCTGTTCAACGAGCGCGGCATTCCCTTCCTGGTCAACTCCTCCTTCACCGTCCGCAACCGGGCAGAGATCCCGGAAATCTACCGGTTGGTCAAGCAGCTCGGCGCCAAGGCCTGGTATATGTTCATGATCGTGCCGACCGGCCGCGGCGAGGACATCATGGACGAGTTGATCCCGGAGGATATCTACGACGAGATCCTCGACTGGCATTACCGGATGGAGAAGGAGGAAGACGAACTGCTGATGCGGCCGACCTGCGCCCCGCATTATTACCGCATCGTCCGCCAGAAGGCGAAGGAGGAGGGCAGCTCTTTCAAGCGCCGGAACCTGCAGTTCTCGACCGGCGGCTCCAAGGGCTGCCTGGCCGGTCAGCTGATCTGCCTGATCGATGTCGACGGCGAGATTCTGCCCTGCAGTTACTTCCCCAAATCGGCGGGCAATGTGTTTCAAACCCCGTTCAAGGAGATCTGGGAGAAATCCGAGCTCTTCCTCCAGCTCCGCGACTTCAAGAGCTACAAGGACAACTGCGGCAGCTGCGAATACGTCGGGGTCTGCGGCGGTTGTCGGGCCAGGGCCTACGCCATGACCGGCGACTACCTCGCCCAGGAGCCTTTCTGCAGCTATGTCCCGCTGAAACTGCGGCGGCAGGAAGATTCGACGAACCCTGACTCCGACCAGCGGCCGGCGTCTCAACGGCCATGAGCCCACACCGGTGACCACCATGAACGATACCTTTCTCAAGGCCTGCCGCGGCGAGAAGACCGATTACACCCCGATCTGGATGATGCGCCAGGCCGGCCGCTATCTCCCCGAATATCAGAAGGTGCGGGGCAATATCTCCTTTCTCGATCTGTGCAAGAATCCGGAACTGTGCGTTGAGGTGACCCTGCAGCCGGTGGGTATCCTCGGCATGGACGCGGCCATCCTCTTCTCCGACATCCTCATCCCGATCGAGGCGATGGGGGCCAGGCTGGAGTTCCACGAAGGACAGGGACCGCTTCTGCCGGACAGAATCAGGACCGGCGCCGCAGTCGATCGGCTGGTCGTCCCCGACCCCGAGGCAACGATGCCCTTCGTCATGGAGACCATCCGCCTGCTGCGCCGGGAATTGAAGGTGCCGCTGATCGGCTTCGCCGGCGCCCCCTTCACCTGCGCCACCTACATCATCGAGGGCGGCTCGTCGAAGACCTTCTGGGAAACGAAGAAGCTGATGTACACCCAGCCGGAGGTCTTTCACCGCCTGATGGCGAAAATCAGCCGCACCACCCTGCTCTACCTCCTGGCCCAGGCGCGGGCCGGGGCCCAGGCGCTGCAGCTCTTCGACAGCTGGGCCGGCATCCTCGCCCCCTGCGATTTCGAGCGCTTTGCTCTCCCCTATGTCCAGGAGATCATCGCCGGCCTGCAGCAGACCGGGCTGCCGATCATCTATTTCGCCAATAACGGGGCGACGCTGCTTGACCTCTCGGTCTCATCCGGAGCCGATGTCATCGGCCTCGACTGGCGGATCAACATCGGCGAGGCAGTGCGGCGGGTCGGCCGCAGGGCGGTGCAGGGCAACCTCGACCCCTTCGCCCTGCTGCTGCCGAAGGACGAATTGCGGCGGCGGATCCAGGGCATCCTCGACGGGGCGCAGGAGGCCTTCGGCCATATCTTCAACCTCGGGCACGGCATCCACCAGTTCACTCCGCCGGAGCAGGCCAGAATCGCCGTCGAAGCGGTGCACGAACTGAGTTGCCGCCGGCCATGAACCGCAATCGGGAGACGCAGATGAACATCCCGACCATCGCCCAGTGTGTCGCCTACATGGACGATTTCGCGATGTATGCCAACATCCGCGACCACTCCTTTATGGTGGCGAAGGCGGCCGCGGCCCTGCTGGAGGGATTGAAGCGGGCGGACAGGGTCGACTCCCCCCTGCCGCCGGATGACCTGGTGATCGCCGGGGCCCTGCTCCATGACATTGCCAAGACCCTGTGCCTCAAGGAAAATTGCCGTCATGCCGAGGTCGGCCGGGAGATCTGTCGGGATCTCGGCCACCCCGAGATCGGCGAGATCGTCGCCGAGCACGTGGTCCTCTCCGATTTTTCCCTCGACCGTTACCGCCGGGGCGCCTTCACCGCCGGCGAACTGGTCTACTATGCCGACAAGCGGGTGCGGCACGATGTCGTCGTCCCCCTTGCAAGCCGGCTGGACTACATCCTGGAACGATACGGCAACAACGATCCCGAACGGGAACACATGATCGCCACCAACTTCCGACGCTGCCGGGAACTCGAAACCCACCTCTTCGAATACCTCGACTACCGGCCCGAGGACCTGTCCCGCTTCATCCCCGCGACCCTGGCCACAGCACGGAAAGAACCAGGCTATACTTCTCTATAGCTCCAATTTCACTCCATCCTGAGAGCGGCGGCGGAGAAGGTTCGGACCGGACCTTCTCCCGCTCGCGAATCTACATCCCTGTCGTCAGGAAAAGGGCGATCGATCGAACGAGTGGATGGAGGACGGTTCCGATCACATCCCTGTCGAGCAGTCTGGCTGCGACGAACCAGGCGAGCAGCAGGAACGGACTGATCAGACGAACATAGCGCACCGTCTTGTCAAACCCCTCGCCGCCGCGGAAGACCAGGCCCACAATCGATGATCCCGGAAGCGGATAAACGCATATCAGACCGTAGATCGCCATCATCAGGTTGACGACAACGACGGACGAGAAGGCCTTGTCCTCGAACCCGAAATTGGTCAGCAGCGCGTAAATGCTGGCGGCAATGCTGGCCATCATGAAATTGCCCAGGGGGCCGGCAAGCCGGCTCAGCATCAGGTAGAAACGGGGATGTCTGAACTTTGCCGCATCGATCTTGACCTCCTTGGCCCAGCCGAAACCGGCGACGAAAAAGCAGAGGGTGCCAAGGGGATCGAGATGAAGAAAGGCATTGAATTGGAACCGTTTTCCCCCGCCCGACTGCCGGTCGCCGAGGAGGGTGGCGGCCAGGCCCTGGCTTTCGGCGCTGACGGTGACGGCGACAAGGGCAGCGACACAGAAGACGGCGATATCCTCCACCGTCGATCCGGGAAAGTGCAACAGAAAAGGCACGGGTACGGCAAGCGGTGCAGGCATCGTTCTCTCTTTATGTTTCGATAAAAAAACGGGAGGGCGAAGGCCGCAGGACTGACCTCCGCCCTCCCAACAGGCAGATATTCAACCGAATATGCCCGTTATCCTACCATCTTCTTGATCTCCTCGACAACCTCTGGATTGGCCAGGGTCATGACGTTGCCGACATCACCGTGGTTGGAGATGGCACCGAGTACGCGGCGCATGATCTTGCCGGAGCGGGTCTTCGGCATATCCGGCACGATCCAGATCTTGCGACATTTGGCGATCTTGCCGATCTGGTAGGTGATGGCTTCATCGATCTTCTTGACGATCTCATCCGAGGCCTTGAAACCAGGTTTCAGGGCGACATACAGATCCGGTTCCTTGCCCTTGACCTCATGGGCGACCGGCACGACCGCAGCCTCGGCGACCTCGTTCACCGTCAGGGCCGCCGACTCGATCTCCTTGGTTCCGAGACGATGGCCGGAGACGTTGATGACGTCATCGATCCGGCCGAGAATACGGAAATAGCCGTCCGGGGCCTGGACTGCGGCGTCACCGGTCAGGTATGGCCAATCGCGCCAGTCTTTGCTGTCGAGGTTCTTGCAGTAGCGCTCGAAGTAGTTCTTGACGAACCGGGGGCGATCGCCCCAGATGGTCTGGAACATGCCCGGCCACGGATTCTGGATGCAGATGTTGCCGGCCTTGCCGGAACCTGCAGGCAGCTCGTTGCCGTCCTCATCGAAGATGACCGGGTGGATGCCCGGTACGCCGGGACCGGCGCTGCCCGGTTTCATCGGCTGGAGGCCCGGCACGGTCGAACAGAGGAAGCCGCCGGTCTCGGTCTGCCACCAGGTGTCGACGATGACCGCCTTCTCCTTGCCGACCTCTTTCTGGTACCACTTCCAGACCTCGGGCTCGATGGGCTCGCCGACCGTGGTCATGTGCTTGAAGTTGTAGGTGTACTTGGCCGGCTCGTCCGGTCCGACCTTGCGCAGAGCGCGGATCGCCGTCGGCGCGGTATGAAAGATATTGACATCGAGGGCCTGGGCGATACGCCAGCAGCGGCCGGCATCGGGATAGGTCGGCACGCCCTCGTAGATGACCGTCGAAGCGCACAGGGCCAGCGGGCCGTAGACGATAAAGCTGTGGCCGGTGATCCAGCCGATATCGGCCATGCACCAATAGACATCCTCGGGATGAATGTCCTGGATATATTTCGACATCGCCGTGACATAGGCCAGGTAACCGCCGGTGCCGTGCTGGCAGCCCTTCGGCTTGCCTGTCGTCCCACTGGTATACATCAGGAACAGCGGATCTTCCGACAGCATCTTCTCCGGCTCGACCCTGACCCCGTAATACTTCTTCAATTCATCATTGACGATAATGTCGCGGCCCTCAACGGCTGGGGTATCCGATGAGTTCTTGCCGGGATACCGCTGCCAGACCAGGAGGGTATCAACGACCTGGCCGCCTTCGGCGGCTATCTGGCAGGCTTCTTCATCGACGGCCTTGTGATTGAGCAGCTTGCCGCCGCGGTAATAGGCATCCATCGTGATCAGGACCCGGCTCTGGGAGTCGACGATCCGGTCGGCGCAGGCGCTGGCAGAGAATCCACCGAAGACCACCGAATGGATGACGCCGAGACGCGAGCAGGCCAGCATGGTGATCGGCAGCTCAGCCGACATCGGCATGTGGATCGTGACCCGGTCGCCGCGTTTCAGCTTCGCGGTGTCGCGCAGCAGGGCGGCGAACTCGTTGACCCGGACATAGAGCTCCTGGTAGGTGATGTGCTGAATCGCCTCATCCTCGAGCTCGGAGACAAAATGGATCGCGGTCTTGTTCTTGTTGGCCTTGAGATGACGGTCGATGCAGTTGTAGCTGGCATTGATTAGACCGCCCTTGAACCACTTGAAGCAGGGGGCATCGCTGGAATCGAGGACCTCGTCCCAGTACTTGTACCAGGTCAGCAGCTCCGCAAATTCGGTGTAATAATCGGGAAAGTTCTTCAGGGCAAACCGCTCGAAGATCGATTCATCCGTCAGGTTGGCTTGTCCGATAAAACCCGGTGATGCATGAAAATATGCTTCTTCCTGCCAATGAACGGCGATTTCGGCTTCTGATGTTTCGACTACATCTTTCGTTTTTTCAGACATGTACGCACTCCTCTTACGTAATGGATGAACTCTGTGGGCAAGGGTCGGCCGGCTTGGCCTCCCTGCCCGTTATCAATCACGCCACGACAGTCTCACCGTGGTACATCGGTCTTCTGGTCAATTTAGCGAGTACGACCGCCGAAACCAGCAACGCACCGGAAATATAGAATGCCATATCCAGGCTTCCGGTCAGATCCTTGATGGTACCGCCCAGACGGGCCATAAAGAAACCGAGGCCCCAGCCGAGGAAGATCAACCCGTAGTTCATACCGAGGTTTTTCGGGCCATAGAAGTCAGCGGCAAAGGACGGCATCAACGACAGACCGCCACCGTACTGCCAGTAGGCAATACCAACGGCCAGGAACAGCAGCGGGATGCTGCCGGAGGCCATGATGTACGGCAGCGAAAACAGACAGAGGGCCGATATCCCGCAGTTGAGACAGTAGGCGTTGAGCCGGCCGATCTTGTCCGAATAGAAACCGGTGCCGACACGGCCGCTGGCATTGATGAGCCCGCCGAAGGACACGAGAATCCAGCTGTTGGCGATCAGGAACGGTGAATCCTTCGCCGCTTCCTTGAGAATCTTGCTGGCAAAGGCGATGATCAGAAGACCGGACTGGGTGGTCAGGATGAACATGACGACCAGGGCGTAGAACTGCCAGGTCTTGACGATCTCTCCCGGTTCCCAGTTGGTGATGGTCGAACCCTTCGTTGCCACACCTGCGCCGGCAAGGGTCGGCGGGACATAGCCGGCCGGAGGAGTCTTCAGCAGCTGCCCGGCGATGACAACCACCACGGCAAAGAGGGTCCCCAAGGTCACGAAACTTCCGGTCAGGCCGAAATTCTTGATCAGATAGTTGGCGAGCGGGCCGACATACAGGGCGGCGCCACCATAGCCGCCGACAACGATACCGGCGATCAGGCCGCGTCGGTGCGGTCCAAACCATTTCAATGCCGCCGGGGTTGGAGCGGCATAACCAATACCCATGCCGATACCGCCGAAAATTCCAAAACCGATGATCAGGCCGGTATAACTTTTCATCATCCCGGCGATGATACAGCCTGCGGCAAGGAGAAGACCACCCAGGGTCGCACCGAACTTCGGGCTGATCTTATCCTGTATCTTGCCGCCGGGAATCATCAGCAGCGCAAAGATGATAACACAGAGAGAATACGGCGTTGAAGCCTGCGCGTTGGTCAGATAGATCCAACCTTCATTGAGGCCGGTCATCGGCTGACCGGCTTTTTCCACATCGGTTAGGGCAGTCCCCCACATGCTCCAGGCATAGAGGATGCCCAGACAGAGATTAATTGCCATTCCGGCAAAAACTGTCACCCACGCTTGCGTTGGTTCTTTTTGCATCGTCTGCCCCATTTCCCACTCCTTTTATCGTAAGGTTAAGTTGAAGAGAGCAAATCAAGCTTCAGGTCCTGCGGTTTTTTATTAATCCACCTCCTTTTTGAGTTATTCCATTTGGCACCTTCGCTTCCCGTCTCAGCCAGAAACAACGCATCTATACTTTAAAACCTTGTTATCTTTGATTATTTATTAATTAACCGGCAAGAATGCGGTCCCTTCAGGTCAAGCCCTTGCCTTTACCGGTTTTTTTCTCAACCTTTACTGATGGAAAAAGTATTGCTGGGAGAAATCGATTCCGAAAAAGCCCTGATCGAAAGCCATTTCTCCAGTAAATTGGATAACAAACGGATCAGTCGCAACCCGTGAAGCCAGCTTTATTGTGCTAATACAGCAAAGCGCTTTCAGGAACTGCAAAGATAAGGATGCCGGTCGCCTTTCCTGATGGCAGCCCGGTTGCACTTATCAATTTTGTAAATGAAGTATATACATCAATTTTACAAATAAAGTGCATTAAGTATTTAGATAAACCATTATTCCATTATTCTCCATTCGTCAACTATTTTTCTTTAAGAAAAAGTGAGACTAATTCTCAGTTTATCTTTCTCGATGCAACCCGTCCGCTTTATCTGTTGGATGGTATACTTGTAGACCAGGGCTCACCCGGATGTACTGCCGATCGCCACCGAATCAGTTTGATTGGAACGAAATCGGTCGATCAACTGAGCAAAATAAAAAACTGCGACATGTATATGAACACATGGGATTTATTTACTCTTTTCGCCAAACAGGGTATTCTTTCAAAACGTGTTCCGTCCAACCGGCCCAAGCATTCACAACCATTACAAGAACACCCAGCGATGTCGGCGGTGTCGATTGCACTGCCGCGGAGAGGAAAAAATGAGTCTACAGGAAACAATCCAGGCGGAACTGAAGACCGCCATGAAGGCTAGAGACGCAGCCAGAACCGGCGCGGTCCGCATCCTGATCGGCGAATTCCAGCGTCAGCCGGAGAAAACCCTGACCGATGATCAGGTCATCGCCATCATCAAGAAATTGATCAAATCCGAAAGAGAGCTCCTGGCTTCGGCGAAACAGGAGACATCCGATTTCCTGGCGATCATGGAGAGTTATCTGCCCCGCCAGGCCGGCAGGGAGGAAATCGTTGCCTGGATCGACGCCAATATCGATTTCTCGACCTTTGCCAACAGGATGCAGGCGATGCGACCGATCATGGCCCATTTCGGCAGCGCCGTTGACGGCAACACGGTCAAGGACATTCTCCAGAACATGTGATCTGAAAAGCAGCAGTTCAAGGCTCCCCTGCCGCCGCTGTGCAACAGGAAAGCAAGCGCTGGCGCTGCTGTACAGCCGATCGCCGATTCGGTATACTTTCAGGAGATGACATGCCGTCACCAACCAGGCCAGGAATGTGAACATGGGAATTGCCGCCGACATCGCCATCATCATCGTTGCCGCCCTGTTCGGCGGGCTCATTGCCCAGAGACTCAAACAGCCCCTCATCCTCGGCTATATTCTCGCCGGCATTTTGGTCGGCCCCAACACCGGCGGCATCACGGTCTCAGACATACACGACATCGAACTGCTGGCCGAGATCGGCGTCGCCCTGCTCCTCTTCGCCCTCGGCCTCGAGTTCTCCTTCCGCGACCTCCAGCCGGTACGCCATGTCGCCCTGATCGGGACGCCGATCCAGATGCTGCTGACCATCGCCTACGGCTACGCCGCCGGCCGCTGGCTCGGCTATGCCATCATCCCCTCGCTGTGGATCGGGGCGATCATGTCGCTCTCCAGCACCATGGTGATTCTCAAGACCATGATGGCGCGCGGGTTGATGGGCACCCTGTCGAGCCGGGTCATGATCGGCATGCTGATCGTCCAGGACCTCGCGGTCATCCCGCTGATGATCATCCTGCCCCAGGTCAGCGATCCCGAGGCCGGCCTGCCGCTCGTCGCCTGGGCCGCCCTGAAGGCCGCCGCCTTCCTGGCGACGATGGTCATCGTCGGCACCAGGTTGATCCCCCGGCTGCTGACCTCCATCGCCTCCTGGAATTCGCGCGAACTCTTTCTCCTCTCGGTCACCGCCATCGGTCTCGGGGTCGGTTACGCCACCTACCTCTCCGGCCTGTCCTTCGCCTTCGGCGCCTTTGTCGCCGGCATGATCCTGAGCGAATCGGAGTACAGCCACCAGGCCTTAAGCGAGATCATCCCGCTGCGCGACATCTTCGGCCTGCTGTTCTTCGTCTCGGTGGGGATGCTGCTCGACCCGTCCTTTCTCTTCGCCCACATCAAAGAGATCCTGCTGCTGGTGCTGCTGATCATTGTCGGCAAAGGGTTTATTTTTGCGACTTTGGTCAGATTTTTCGGCTATGGCAACGTCATCCCCCTCGCCGTCGGTTTCGGTCTGTTCCAGATCGGCGAGTTCTCCTTCGTCCTGGCCGGCGTCGGCCTCAGCAGCAAATCGATCGACAGCGATCTCTACTCTCTGATGCTCAACACCGCCATCTTCACGATGCTCCTGACCCCGGCGCTGTCGAGCCTGACCGCGCCCCTGTACGCCTTGAAGAAAAAATGGTTCCGCCATGAAACCCTGCAGACCGTCAACATCCCCGAATCCGGCCTGCACGACCATGTCGTCATTGCCGGCGGCGGCCAGACCGGCGCCTACACCGCCCAGGTCCTGAAACATCTGGGGATCGATTTCGTCATCATCGAGTTCAACAGCCTCCAGGTCAGCCACTTCAAGGATATACAGATGCCGCTGGTCTTTGGGGATGCCAGCCAGCAGCTGGTTCTCGAGGCGGCGTCGATTGAAAACGCCCGGCTGCTGATCATCACCACCCCCTCGCCGATCACCACGAAGGCCATCGCCGAACAGGCCCTGACGCTCAACCGGAAGCTGCATATCGTCGCCCGCTCGGGCGGCCGCGAACACATGCGGATGCTGCGTGATCTCGGGGTGCACGGCGTGGTCCAGCCGGAATTCGAGGCCGGCCTGGAGATTACCCGTCAGGCCCTGCTGGAAATGGATGTTGCCGACAGCGATGTCCGTCATTTCACCGATCTGGTGCGCGAGAAGCTCTATGCCCCCTTCCTGGAGGAGGAGAAGGAGAAATCGGCATAACGTGCCAGTCAGTTCCCGGGAAACGTCACCGATCCGGCCACCAATCAAGCCATCGTCGCCAGCGTCTTGCGAAACCGCGCCAGGGAAAGGGTGAATAAGGCCACGCCGATCAGAACCAGGCTGATGAACTGCGGCCAGACAACCTCGAACCCGGCGCCACGATACAGGATCGCCTGGGCCAGCATGACGAAGTGGGTGTTCGGCGCCACGAGCATGCCTGCCTGGACAAAACCGGGCATGCTCTCGCGGGGGGTGACGCTGCCGGAAAGGATCTGCAGCGGCAGCAGAACGAGCATCAGCAGCAGGCCGAACTGCGGCATCGTGCGCGCCAGCGTCCCGAGAAAAATCCCGAGCGAGGTGGTAGCGAACAGATGCAGCGCCGTACCGCCAAGAAAGAGGGGAATAGAGCCTTCGATCGGAACTTTCAGCAGTCCCTGGACTACAAAGAACAACGAACAGGCCGAGGCGACGAGGACCACCAGCGCCATCGCCCACACCTTGGCGGCCATGATCTCGAAGGGGGTGACCGGCATCGCCAGCAGGTGTTCGACCGTGCCATGCTCACGTTCGCGAATCAGCGCCGCTCCGGTCAGGACGATGGAGAGCATGGTAATACTGCTGATGATTTCCATGACCCCTCCGAACCATTTCTTGTTCAGCTCGGGGTTGAAACGCGACCGCAAGACCAGATCCACTGTCGGGGTAACATTCGTCCGGTAGCCTTGCACAAAGGCGCTCACCTCGCTGCCGATAATGGATTGGACATAGCCGTTGCCGGTGAAGGCCTGGCTCATCCTGGTGGCGTCGATATTGAGCTGGATGGCCGGGCTGCGTCCGGCCAGCACGTCGCGCTGGAAATCCGGAGGGATATTGACGGCGAAGGTATCCAGGCCGGCATCCATCCGGGCGTCCATCTCCGTCTGCATGATCAACGCCGGCGGAGCGAAGAATGGCGGATAAAAGGCGTCGATAATTCGCTCTGACAGTTGGGAGCGGTCCTCGTCGACAATGGCGATGGGAGCCTTGTGCAAGGTCTCGGGCATGGCTGTGGCGGCAGTGTAAATGGAAAAGCTGAAAGAGTAGACGATCAGCACCATCAGCATCGGGTCACGCAGCAGACTGCGCAGCTCTTTGATGCCGAGGTGGAGAATATTGGCGGTGCGCATGATCAATGCTCCTGTTTCCTGAGCAGGACTGTGCCCAGAACGATCAGGATGGGCACAGCCAGAAGCAGAGGAATAAAAGAAGCCTGGAGATCATGGAACCCGAGCCCTTTGGAAAAGGTCCCGCGGGCGATGGTCAGGAAATGGGTGGTAGGGTAGACCCCGCCGATGGCGGCGCCGACCCCTTCCAAGGAAGAGACCGGATCGATCATCCCGGAAAACTGGACCGCCGGCAGGAGGGTCAGAACGGCGGTACCGAACAGGGCGGCCACCTGGCTGCGCATAAAGGTCGAGATCACCAACCCGAACCCGGTGGCGGCAATGACATACAGAAAAGCCGCCAGTGCCAGGGTCGGAAAATTTCCCTTGACCGGAACATGAAACAGGGTGACTGCCAGGATGGTCAGCAGCATAAAGTTGATCATCGCCAGCAGCACATAGGGGATCTGTTTGCCGAGCAGGAACTCCAGCCGGGTTACCGGGGTGACGTAGAGATTGACGATGGAGCCCAGTTCCTTTTCCCGCACGACCGACAACGCCGACAGCATCGCCGGAATCATCATCAGCAGCAGAGGAATCACCGCCGGCACCATGGCCGGCAGGCTTTTCACATCCGGGTTGTAACGGAAGCGCGTCTCGATCGTGGCCGCTCCGGCGGTTACCTTGGTGCCGGAGGCCTGTCGCGCCATGGTCGACAGCCAATGGGAATGCATCCCTTGGACATAGCCGCGTACCGTTTCCGCCCGGGTCGGCATGGCCCCGTCAATCCAGGCGCCGACGGCAACCGGAGTGCCGCGTTGCATGTCACGGGCGAAGCCGGGCGGCAGTTCGATGGCCAGGCTGATCTCACCGGCCCGCATGCGCTGATCCAACTCAGCGTAATCACGGAGAGGAGGACGTTCGATGAAGTAGCGCGAACCGGCAAGATTGAGGACGTAATTACGGCTGGCGGCGGTTTGATCCCGGTCGAGCACCGCAAAGGCGAGATCCTCAACATCCAGGCTGATGCCGTAGCCCATGACGAACATCAATATGACGCTGCCCAGCAAAGCCAGGGTCAGGCGGATCGGATCACGGCGCAGCTCGAGGGATTCACGCCGGGTATAGCTGAGCAGGCGACGCAGACTGAACCGACCGCTCCGTGCAGCCGAGGCCGGGGGTTGCTCCCCGAGCCGGGGAGCAACGGCCACCCTCCCGGCAGCCGCTGCAGACCTCTTCTCGCCTGGGTCGGCCGCCTCTTCAAGATAGCTGATGAAGGCCTCTTCCAGCGAAGCTGTTCCGCGCTTCTCGATCAGCGCCGCCGGCGAGTCGCTGACCAGGACCCGGCCCGCGTGCATCAGCGAGATCCGGTCGCAGCGCTCGGCCTCGTTCATGAAATGGGTGGAGATGAAGATCGTCACCCCGTCCTGCCGCGCCAGGTCGATCATCATCTGCCAGAAGGCGTCCCGGGCAATCGGATCCACCCCCGAAGTCGGTTCGTCGAGGATCAGCATCTCCGGCCCGTGGATCATCGCCACCGCCAGGGAGAGCCGCTGCCTCAGGCCAAGCGGCAGGGCGCTGGGGAGGCTCTCCAGAACCTTTTCCAGACCGAAACGCCGCACCATGTCCTGTACCCGGGCGGCAATACGTTCTTCCGGTATCTTGAACAGGCGGGCATGGAGGACCAGGTTCTGCCGCACCGTCAATTCGCCGTACAGCGAAAAGGACTGGGTCATATAGCCGACCCGCCGCCTGGTGTCGATATCGTGCGGGTCCACCGGACGGCCGAACAGCCAGGCTTTTCCAGCACTGGCGGGCAACAGGCCGGTCAGCATCTTCATGGTGGTGGTCTTGCCGCAGCCATTGGAACCGAGGAAGCCGAAGATCTCTCCCCGGCCGATACGGAAACTCACATGATCGACGGCGGTGAAATCGCCGAAACGCATGGTCAGGTCGTGGGCCTCGATGGCGGCCTCTCCGGTCGCATCGGCCTGGCGGGCCGGGATGATGACCGGTTGGTGGCCGTCCCGCTGCGACCGGGGCAGCAGGGCGATGAACGCCTCCTCCAGCGTCGCGGCCCCGGTCTGCGCCAGGAGTGTTTTCGGGGCGCCGGTGGCGAGGACCCGTCCGCCGTTCATCGTCACCAGCCAGTCGAAACGCGCTGCCTCCTCCATGTAGGCGGTGGCGACCAGTACGCTCATGCCCGGCTGTTTGCTGCGGATACGGTCGATCAACCCCCAGAACTGGCGACGCGACAACGGGTCGACACCGGTGGTGGGCTCGTCGAGGATCAGGAGTTGAGGATCGTGGATCAGGGCGCAGCAGAGCCCCAGTTTCTGTTTCATGCCGCCGGAAAGCTTGCCGGCGGGACGACCGGCAAAGGGCGCCAGGCCGGTTGTCTGCAGCAGTTCACCTATGCGCCGTTGACGCTCCTGACGGTCATGGCCAAACAGACGGGCGAAAAAATCGACATTTTCGAACACCGACAAAGTCGGATAGAGATTCCTGCCCAATCCCTGGGGCATGTAGGCCACCTGCGGGCAGACCACCTGGCGATGGCCCCGGTGAGCCATGCTGCCACCCAGCACATCAACCTGACCGGACTGGATCCGTCGTGAACCGGCAATCAGGGAAAACAGCGTCGACTTGCCGACGCCATCGGGGCCGATGACCCCGACCATGCAGCCGGCCGGCAATTCCAGATCGACAGCATCCAGTGCCAGGGTCCTGCCGTAGCGCTGGCTGACCCCCAGCAGACGCGCGACCGGTGAGATTGCCTGGTCCTGCTTCATGGCCGCGTCGGTGGTGCCTCATGCAGCTTGACCTGCAGGTGGTCCGGCCAAGCGCGGCTCTGGTCCAGGCGAACATAGGCCATGCCGGGCAGGCCCGTTTTCACCCGGGTGATATTGGCTTTCAGCAATTCGGGATCGATGCGGGCCTTGACCCGAAACATCAGTTTCTGCCGCTCACTGGCGGTCTCCACAGTCTTGGGGGTGAACTGGGCAACATCGGCGACAAAGGAAATCCGTGCCGGAACGACAAACCGGGGTGCGGCGTCGAGCACCAGATGGACTTCAGAGCCAAGTTCTATTTTCCCGGCAACAGCGGTCGGCAGGAAAAATGTCATGTACACTTCCCCGAGATTGACCAGATTGAGAATCTTGCCGCCTCCGGCCAGAACTTCACCCGGCTGGGCCACCCGGTACTGAATACGGCCATCGCAGGGCGCCTTGAGGGCGCCATCTTCGATATCAACCTGCAGGCGTTCAATACCGGCCTCGACTGCTTTTATTGCCGACCGGCTGCCGAGAAGTTGCGATCTGGCCGTCGCTACAGCCGCCTCGGTTGCCGCAATCTGGGCCTCGGCGGCACTGACGGCTGCCTTTCCGCTCAGAAAACGGGCCTGAACATCATCAAGCTCCTGGGCCGCAATCGCATCCTTTTTCGCCAGGACCTCAAAGCGATGCAATCGTTTCCGCAAAGTCTCCAGTTCGGCCTGGCGCTGGGCGAGCCCGGCCACAGCGGCCTCCTTTTCGCTCAGTCTCTGGTTAACCTGGCTCCCGGCCGTTTCGACTGCATAGCGGGCCTGCTGCAATTGGGCCTCGGCCTCGCGACGCTGCGCCTCCAGGTGCTGGGTATCCATGCGTGCCAGAATCTGACCGGCGGTCACGAAATCACCCTCATCAGCCAGGATTTCCTGGATGCGGCCGGCGCTCTTGGCGGCGATATCGATCTCAACCGCTTCGATCCTGCCGTTGCCACTGACCAGACCATCTTCCGATGCTTCCGGTTGCATGTATCGCCAGGAGTAGAAAGCACCAGCGGCCACGGCGACAGCGATTATCAGCCATAGCCGTTTTCCTTTCAGATTTACCATCAAATAACCTCCATCCTCAGGGACGGCGTGTTTCCTGGTCAGACATCTATCCCATGGAACCTGTCATCCCCAACGCATGCCTGCGGCTCCAACAGTACGTTGCGGTTGCGCCTGCATGACAATGGGATCAAGCCGATTGACCTGAGGGGATAACGCGATCATTTTCCGGACATGTTGTTGATTTTCCATCCACTTCCTATCGAGGTCCCCTCAGAAAGTGAAACGAAGTTCGATCTGGGCGAGGTTGAGACTCGGGTTCTTGTCATAAATGCTGCCATTCGACTGATGGGACAATCGTATGGCGACAGAGAAGATGGAGGACAGCGGCAATCTGACACCTGCATGGGACAGGAAAAACAGCGGCCCCCCGAAATCGTAATCACCCAGGACAGAATCTTCCATGGCGCCAACCCCGACCCCTGCGAAATAGACCACTTTGTGTTGAGGGGAAGTCAGCACGAGGTCGGTGGAAAGAGAGGCACTCAGTCCATCCTCTTCATCCCGATTGAGGACGTTCACTGACAATTCACACAGAGAACCGAGGCTCCAGCCGGATGCAAACTGTCGACGCCACGGCAATTCCCTGGCGACGAAGATATCATACTGCTCGGTATCCTCTCCATTTATCGAATCACCAGCACGCATACCCGCCGAATACGCGCCCGTTGGCGCCGACACTCCGTCTATCGGCATGTGGAGAAGGCAGACTACAACAACGACAAACGCTAGACGAATCCTGTTTACCCGCATCACTTCCTCTTTGAAAATGTGTTGAATCATCAACTGGCCCGAAGGGAATCTTTCCACCAGTTGCCGGCAGAGCTGCAGTTCCTCGTTCCGACACCTGCCATGGCACGGATTGGCCAAAAACTGAAACAGCACCTTCTAGCCAGAAGTACGGTGTTGGAATAATCCCATGCGCAGCAGATCGATGACATGTCTTGCCAATACATCGGGCTGGTCATGTTCAGGCCTGTATCCCGGCATGAACTTACGAATCTTTCTCCCTTCAGAAGAGAGGAACACCAGACTGATGATCGACATGGAAAGCATATAGGGGTCGTAATGAGAATTCAATTTGGCCACCAATGCATGCACAGCGAGAAAGAGATCCTTGAAGACATGGACCGCAAGTTTTTGCTGCCGTATCTCTTCGCTGTCCAGTCTCACCCATTGCATAAGACGCAGGAAGATTTCGTCCTTTGCCGCCAGATGGGCCAAGTTGGTAATGAAATTCTCAAGTTGCACCCACGGTGAATCAGAGTCCTTGAGATTGTTTAACAGGGCAGCCGACTTTTCCCTGAATGCATGCGCCACAACCTCTAGATAGAGAGCCTCCTTGTGGGGAAAGTGGTAGTACAGCGCTGCCGGAGTGAGGCCGCAGACTGCAGCGACGTCCCGCATGGAAACACCATCGTAGCCGAACTCTGCAAAGAGAGACACTGAGAATTCGAGAATATCTTCCCGCGTTTGTCTCTTGCCGATTGATTGACCCATAGAATCACCTTGGCTAAAGGCTGCCCAAAAATTTGAACGAACGTTCAATAAAATATAGAGGGACGGTCCGTCCGTGTCAATGCATTAGTTGGCCGGCCGATTATTTTCAAAGCAGGAGGAGGTTCCGATCACCCCTTCACATCTCTTCCAACCTGTTTCAGGCGATTGATCTCCCCTGTGCATGACGGAATTGAACGGTTATACCGGTTCTGACCGCAACCGCTCGTTTTGGGTCATTCCGATGGCAAAACGAGATGTATTTTGAAAGCTGAAAGGAAGAGAGCCCTCGGAGGGATATTGACGTGCAGCCCTTCAATAATGCAAAGCGACGGGGGTATCAGCGAATCAGGCGGGCCGCCTCCAGATCCCCCGGCAGGCCCCGGCGTTCGAGATAGGCGCGGATCCCCGCCTTGTCGGCATCGCTCTTGTTCTGGGCCAGGCCGCTCTTGCCGCTCATCCGCTCGATCCGCACCGCCACGACCAGGCAGGCCGCGACCCCCGGATCGGCGGCACCAATCCGGCCGAAGCCGGGCACCCCCTCGTGGACCGCCATCAGGGCGTTGAGGGCGGCGACCTTCTCTTCCACCGCGGTGACGACCTCGGCCCGGCCGCGGATGACCACCGAATGATACAACTGGCTGACGCTGCAGGCCGGGGCCTCGGGGTCACAATCGGTGCCCTTGTAGGCCAGCGGGATATCGACCTCGAAGCACACCCGGGGGTCGCGGGCGATGTTGTGAAGCTTTTCGCCCTGCCGGGCACAGTGGAACCAGATCGCCCCCTGCCGGTAGACATAGTTGAGCGGGGTGATGTAGGGATAGCCGTCGGCGCCGACCGTCGCCAGCCGGCCGATCCGGCAGCGCCGCAGAATCTCTTCGATTTTTCCCTTGTCCTTGATCTCGCACTGGCTGCGCCGCATCGCTGTTTCCTCCCTGTCAGACATCCAGTCCCGGTGCGGCCGCCGGGGCCAGACCGAGCACGGTCTTGATCGATTCCTTCCAGCGGATGATCGGCAGATCGCCCAACTGCCGATAGATTTCCCGGATCCGGGCGTCATCCTGCTGCCGCTCGATCCGCGCGATCTCCCGTGCCATCGCCGGCGAATCACAGCTCACCCGCTCGCCGACCCGGTTCATTTTGCCGATCCAGATCGAGTGGCTGACCAGCGGCAGCAGGTCCTGGACCATTGCCACGACATCACCGCCGTCAAGCATCGGCTCGACGCTCACCGAGGTGGCAAAACCATGGCCAAAGGCCTGGGCGAGAGCGGCCCGGCGCTCATCATAGCCCGGCGCCCGCGGCTCCCACAAGTGAAGGATCCGCTCATCGCGGGCGGTGATCGTGAACCGGAACAGCAGCTGCTCCCGGAATCGCCAGAGCTCGCGGCACAGGGTCTCGATGCAATCAGGATGCGGCTTCGACACCACCAGCACCCGGTTGCCGGCCGCCAGCAGGCTGCTCAGCACGGCACAGCAGGCGGCGAGATTCTCCGGGACTATATCGTGGTGGGCCGGGAACATGACCTGACCGGGATACAGCGGGTGCTTGCGCCGCACCGCCTCCTCGTCGATCCGGAAGGTCGACCAGGCCGCCGGGGCGACCAGCCCCAGGCGGTCGACCAGTTTGGCGCGGGCGTAGCAGTAGCGGCAGCCGTGGGGGCAGCCGATGCCGCAGTCGACAGTGGCGACCGCCCATTCGGCGGTGCCGCGGACCGGCTTTCGGAAGTTGTCTTCCATCCGTTTGGACGATCGCTGCCGCTACCGTCCGCCCTCCCACAGTCCCAGGAGTTCGGTGATCCCCTTGCGCGCCAGCGCCGCCATCGCCACAAAGCTGTCGTGCGAAAAGGGGACGCCTTCGGCCGTCGACTGGATCTCGATCCAGCGGCCGTCGCCGGCCATGACGAAATTGGCGTCGGCCTCGGCAGCCGAGTCCTCGGCGTAATCGAGATCGAGCAAAGCCTGGCCGCCCACCAGGCCGACCGAAACGGCGGCGACCGGCAGCACCGGCGGCAGCGCCGCCATCCGGCCGTCGTCAACCAACCGGCCCAGGGCCGCCCGGACCGCCAGCGCCGCCCCGGTGATCGCGGCGGTGCGGGTGCCGCCGTCGGCATTGAGCACATCGCAGTCGACCCGCAGGGTCCGTTCGCCGAGCTCCTTCAGATCGACCATCATCCGCAGGCTGCGGCCGATCAGACGCTGGATCTCGAGGCTGCGGCCGGACTGGCCCGAGGTCTCGCGGCGATGGCGGGTCGAGGTGGCGCAGGGCAGCATGCCGTACTCGGCGGTGATCCACCCCTGCCCCCGATCCTTGAGAAACGGCGGCACGCTCTCCTCGACGGTGACGGCGCAGAGGACATGGGTGCCGCCCATTCGGATCAGCACCGAGGCATGAGCCTGGGGCTGAAAATCTCTTTCGATGGACAGCGGCCGCAGACAGTCGGCGGCCCGGTTCAGGTGACGCATAATGATTGGGGTTTCCTCGGATGCAAAAGGCCCGACCCCCGTGACGGGGAATCCGGGCCGTGGGTTAAAATACGGTGCCTCCCGGCTGCGGGGCTAGAACTTCCTTCTGTCGATCACCCGGTTGCCCTTGCCGTCGAACCGTTCCAGGGTCCTCTCCTCCACCAACTTGACCTCGACGCTGATCCCCAGTTCCGAGGCCAGGCGGCGCCGGATCGTTTCGACCAGGGCCCGCTGCTTCTTCATCTCATCGAAGAAGATCGATTCGACCGCCTCGACCATGACCGTCACCTTGTCCTCATTCCGCTCGCGTTCGACAACAAGGCGGTAGTGGGGCTCGGTTCCCTCGATATCGAACAGTACCGACTCGATCTGGGTCGGGAAGACGTTGACCCCCTTGATGATCAGCATATCGTCGGTTCGCCCCATGATCCGACTGATCCGTTTGAATGTCCGGCCGCAGGGGCATTCTCCGGGCAGGAAACGGGCGAGATCGCGGGTGCGGTAGCGGATGACCGGGAAGGCCTCCTTGGTCAGGGTGGTGATGACCAGTTCCCCGACCTCGCCTGGGGTCACCGGCTCGAGGGTCGTCGGGTGAAGGATCTCGACCAGGAAATGGTCCTCGTTGAGATGCAGACCGTTGCACTCCCGGCACTCACCGGCGACGCCGGGTCCCATGACCTCCGACAGACCGTAATTGTCGGTGGCGATGATGCCAAGGCGCTCGTTGATCTCCCGTCGCATCGCCTCCGACCATGGTTCGGCGCCGAACAACCCGTACTTCAACGACAGACCGTTCGAGTTGATCCCCATCTCCATCATCACATCGGCGATCTTCAAGGCATACGAGGGGGTGCAGACCAGGGCCGTGGTCTTGAAATCCTGCATGATCTGGATCTGGCGCTTGGTGTTGCCGGAGGAGATCGGGATGACCGAGGCCCCCAGCCGCTCGGCGCCGTAGTGCAGCCCGAAGCCGCCGGTGAACAGGCCGTAGCCGAAGGCGATCTGGATCACGTCGTCGGCGGTCACTCCGGCGCTGCACAGGATCCGCGCCGCCAGATTCGACCAGGTCTTGATATCGTTTCTGGTATAACCGACGACGGTGGCCTTGCCGGTCGTCCCGGACGAGGAATGGAGCCGGACGACGTCGCGCAGGGGCACGGCGAACAGGCCGTAAGGGTAGTTGTCGCGCAGGTCCTGTTTCATCGTGAACGGCAGCCGGCGCAGATCTTCGAGCGAAGTGATGGCCTCGTAATCGACCTTGAGCTCGTTGAATTTCTGCCGATAGAAGGGCACATGCGTTCCCACCCGGTAGAGGGTGGACTGCAACCGTTCCAGTTGGAGCTGCTCCAGGTCCTCCCTGGCCATGCATTCAAGTTCCTTTTCCCAAAACATAGGGGGCTTCTCCGGCTGAAGTTGATCTTTTCCCTGTTCCCGGTGCTCTGTCCAGACTCCGCTGCCCCCGGGGTACTCCTCGTCTCCGGGGCGGGCCGCTGGCGGCCGGGTGCCGCTACTGAATCTTTTCCCGGCCGAGATAGGCGCGCTGGACATCCTTGTTGGCCAGCAGGTCCTCGGCTGACCCCTGGAGAATGACCTTGCCGGTCTCGAGCACATAGCCGCGGTCGGCGATGGCGAGCGCTGCCTTGGCGTTCTGTTCGACGAGGAGGACGGTGTTGCCCTCCTGCCGCAGGCGGACGATGACCTGGAAGATATCGCGAACGATCAGCGGCGCCAGACCGGTCGACGGTTCGTCCATCATCACCAGTGACGGTCGCGACATCAGCGCCCTGGCCATCGCCAGCATCTGCTGCTCGCCGCCGGACAATGTCCCGGCCAGCTGGCTGCGACGATCCCGAAGGATCGGAAACAGTCCGTACTGATGGTCGAGCAGCGCCGGCAGCTCCTTTCTCCCCGCCCGGCCCAGGGAGTGGCCGCCGAGCAGCAGGTTCTCCTCCACCGTCATCGAGGCGAAGACCTGCCGTCCCTCGGGCACCATGACGCAGCCCTGACGCGGTATTCTCGAGGCCGCCAGCCTGGTGATCTCCTGATTCTGGAAGCTGATTTCCCCGGAAGTGGCGCGGATGAGGCCGGCGATCGTCGACAACAGTGTGGTCTTGCCGGCGCCGTTGGCGCCGATGATGGTGACGATCTCGCCGGGGTTGACATGCATCGAGATGTTCTTCAACACCCGCAACCGTCCGTATCCGGCCTCAAGATTCCGTATTCTCAGCATCCTGTCGTCTTCCCCCTATTCACCGAGATACACCTTGATGACTTCCGGATTGTTCTGGATCTCGGCCGGCAGCCCCTCGGCGATCTTCTCGCCGAAGCTGAGGACCACGATCTCCTCCGAAATATCCATGACCAGCGACATGTCGTGCTCGACCAGGAGGATCGTCACCCCCAGATCCCTGATCCTGGCGATCAGCCGACCGACCTCGGCGGTCTCGTAAATATTGAGTCCCGCCGCCGGTTCGTCGAGAAGGAGCAGTTTCGGTTCCAGGGCCAGGGCCCGGGCCAGTTCGACGGCGCGCTGCTGGCCGAAGGAAAGGCTGGTCGCCTCGATGTCGGCGCAGTCGGCGATGCCGAGGAAATCGAGCAGTTCGAGCGCCTTTTCCCGGATCGCCACCTCTTCCCGGCGACTGCGAGGGGTCCGCAGCATCGAGGCGACAAAACCGGCACCCGACTGGACATGGCGGCCGACCATGACGTTCTCGAGCGCCGTCATCCCGGCAAACATCTTGATGTTCTGAAAGGTCCTGGCGATGCCGAGGGCGGCGATACGATAGGGCTTCAGTCCCTGGATCGTCTTACCCTGGAACCGGATCTCGCCGGAGGTGGGGGCGAGGGCCCCCGAAATCAGATTGAACAGCGTCGTCTTGCCGGCCCCGTTGGGACCGATGACCGCCTTGATCACCCCTTGCCGCAGGGAAAAGCCGACATCGTTGACCGCCTGCAGGCCGCCGAAGCGTTTGCCCAGTTGCATCAATCGCAGCAGAGCCATCAGGACGCCCCCTCTTTTCCGCTCTTCGCCTTCGGCCTCAGCCGCTCCCACAGTCCACCGAGACGCAGGGTGAGGATGCCGCCGGGGGCAAAGAGCATGATGAGGATCAGGATCAGGCCGAAGACCGCATCGTCATAGGAGCCGAACAGGCCGCGCAGCGACAGGAAATTGAGGACCACCCCCATGATCAGGGCCCCCCAGAGGTTGGCCATGCCGCCGACGGCGACGATCGCCACATAGCGCACCGATTTCATGATGCCGGCCTCGGAAGGGCCGATGCCGCCGTTGTAGTGGGTAAGCAGGACCCCGGCGAGGGCGGCGAAGACCGCCGACAGCACAAAGGTGTAGACCTTGAAGCGGGCGGTATCGACGCCCACCGCATCGGCGGCCTCGATCGACCCATGGATCGCCCTGAGCGCCCGGCCGGCCCGCGAGTTGATCAGGTTGCGGAGCAGCAGCATCCCGAGGAGCAGAACGCCCCAGGCGATATAGTAGTTTTCAACCCGGCTGGAAAACTCGCCATTGACACTGAGTCCGGGCAGCAGCGTGAAACCGGGAACGCCGGAAATGCCGTCGGCCTCACCGAAATAGCTGCTCGCCAGGACGATCCGGTAGATGATGATGCCGAAACCGAGGGTGGCCATCGCCAGGTAATGGCCCTTCAGCTTCAGTACCGGAATGCCGAGCAGCAGGGCGACGACCGCCGCCGTCAGGACCGCGATGACGCAGGCGGCCCACGGCGTCACCACCAGCATGGGTTCGCCGTAGATGTCCTGGCCGGCACTCAGGCAGCCGGCGGCATGCAGCAGCCGAACGAGGGTATGATCCTGGAAGGCGACAAGACTCCGGGTCGTCAGGGCCGCCGACAGGTAGCCGCCGATGGCGAAAAAACCGGCATGGCCCATCGAAATCTGGCCGGCATAGCCCATCAGCACGCAGAGACCGATGATGAGCAGCGAATAGTAGGCCGACATCGTCAACTGGGTCAGGTAGTAGATGCTGTCGGTGGCGCTGCAGAGTACCTGGACCAGGACAATGACGGCAAAAAGAGGCAGGAGGGCGAGGTTTCTCCACTTCACGGTCAGAACTCCTTCAGCCCGGCGGCGGCACTCGATCCGAACAGGCCGTGGGGCCTGACGAAGAGAATGACAAGCAGGATGGCGATGGAGATGGCGTCCTGGAAGGCCAGCGGCACGACGGACACCGAGAAGGCCTCGATCACCCCGAGAAGCAGGCCGGCGGCGACGGCGCCCAGCGAGTTGCCGAGGCCGCCGAGGATGGCGACGGTGAAACCCTTGATCGCCAGTCCGGTGCCGATGTCGTACTGGGTGTAGGTGATCGGTGACATCACCGCCCCGGCCACGGCGCCGATGCCGGCGCTGAGAATGAAGGACAGCGTCACCATGTTGCGGGTATCGATGCCGCAGAGGACGGCCGCGGTGCGGTTGGCGGCGCAGGCCCGCATCTCCCGTCCCACCGACGTCATCTGGAAAAAGACGATGAGGAACAGGACCATCAGGCCGCAGGCGCCGATGACACACAGGACCTGCGGCGACACCCGGGCGCCGAAAATGGCGATGGTGCTGACCGCATTGCCGACGAAATAGGGCAGGGAATGGACATTGTCGCCCCAGACATGGAGGGCCGCCTCCCGTATCAAAATCGAGATGCCGACGGTGATCATGACGATCCGCAGCACTCCCGGATTGTGCAGCCAGCGGATGAACAGGATCTCGATGGCGGCGCCGATCGCCATGGTGCAGAGGACCGCGACGGCGATCGCCAGCGGCAGCGGCAGGAAGTGGAGAAAGGTGATCGACAGCATCCCGCCGAGCATGACGAATTCCCCCTGGGCGAAATTGATGATGCCGGTGGTGTTGTAGATGATGTTGAAGCCGATGGCGACGATCGCGTAGATGCTGCCGTAGGTGATGCCGGCAACCAGGTACTGGATGAAGAGTTCGACGGTCATAACGTATCGCGTCCCCGGGGCGGGTAGACAAAAAAGGCCGGGACGGACGGCGGCCCGGCCTGGAATTACCGGCTATTTCCCGGCAGAAGTGACGGATTTGCCATCCTTGACGGTCATCATCTCGAAAGCATCAAAACCGTGACCGCCGAAGATGGAGGCGGTTTTCTTCAGGAACAGCTCGACCGGCATCTCGAGGGCGCGCTCGAAAACGCCCTCAAGGCAACGAAGACCACGGTGCAGGCCGTCCCTCACCCGGCCGGCTCAATCCTGCTGCTGATCACCGCCACTTACAACGATTTCCTACCATGATCATTCGCACCTGCAAAGAACTATAACGCACAGATCTGCTCACCGGTAAGCATCGTGAATCCGGCCGCCTGCAGCGATCCTATGGCCTTGTCCATGTCCTCGAAGCGGAAGATCAGGACGGCGTTCTCGCCGGACTTGTTGACGAAGGCGTACATGTACTCGACATTGATACCGGCCTTTTCGATGGTCTTCAGGACCATCGCCAGGCCACCGGTCCGGTCCGGGACTTCGACCGCCAGGACATTGGTCTTGCCGACGGTGAAACCGTTGTCCTTCAGCACCTTCTTGGCCAGTTCGACCTTGTCGACGATCAGCCGGAGGATGCCGAAATCGGCGGTGTCGGCCACCGACAGGGCCCTGATGTTGATGCCGTTGTCGGCAAGAACGGCGGTGATCTCCGCCAGCCGCCCGGATTTGTTCTCCAGAAACACTGCAATCTGTTCTACGCGCATAGTGGCCTCCTGCGATTAGAGCTTACGTTTGTCGATGACGCGCTGGGCTTTGCCCTCGCTGCGCTGGATCGTCCTCGGCTCGACCAGTTTGACCGAGCAGGTCACCCCGAGCAGGTCCTTGATCTCGACCTGGATCTTCTTGGCGAGATTTTCCAGGATCCGGATCTCGTCGGAGAAGACGGTCTCGCTGACCTCGACCAGCACCTGCATGGTGTCGAGATTGCCCTCCCGCTCGACGACGATCTGGTAATGGGGTTCGACGCCCTTGATCCCGACCAGGACATGCTCGACCTGGGACGGGAAGACGTTGACGCCGCGGATGATCAGCATGTCGTCGGTACGGCCGGTGACCTTCTCCATCCGCACCAGGGTCCGGCCGCAGGAACAGGTGTCGTAGAAGAGCCGGGAAATATCCTTGGTCCGGTAGCGGATCAGCGGGATGGCCTCCTTCGTCAGGGTGGTGAAGACCAGTTCCCCCAGTTCGCCGGGCGGCAGGACCCGGCCGGTATCGGGGTCGATGACCTCGGGCAGGAAATGGTCCTCGGAGATGTGCAGGCCGCCGTTGGAGTTGCGGCATTCGATCGCCACCCCCGGACCGATGACCTCGGACAGGCCGTAGATATCGACAGCCTTGATGTTGAGCTTCTTCTCCACCTCCTCGCGCATGTTCTTGCTCCACGGCTCGGCGCCGAAAATCCCGATCCTGAGCGACAGGGTGGCCGGATCGACCCCGACCGCCTCCATCGTGTCGGCCAGGTTGAGGGCATAGGAGGGAGTCGACATCAAGACCGTCGGCCCGAAATCCTGCAAGATCGTGATCTGGCGCCTGGTATTGCCGCCCGACACCGGGATGACGGCGGCGCCGAGCCGTTCGGCGCCGTAATGGGCGCCGAGGCCGCCGGTGAACAGGCCGTAGCCGTAGGCGTTGTGGACGATATCCCCGCGATGGGCGCCGGCACAGGTCATCGCCCGGGCCATGAGGTTGGCCCAGGTGTCGATATCCTTCCTGGTGTAGCCGACGACCGTCGACTTGCCGGTCGTACCGGAGGAGGCGTGCACCCGGACGACTTCATCGAGCGGCACGGTAAACAGGCCGAAGGGATAGTTGTCACGCAGGTCGTTCTTGTAGGTGAAGGGCAGCTTCTGCAGATCGGCCAGGGTCCTGATGTCGTCGGGTTTGACCCCGGCCGCGTCCATCTTCCGCCGATAAGGCTCGACCTTGGCATAGACCCGCGCCACCAGCCTCCGCAGCCGCAGCAGCTGGATCGATTCCAGCCCGGCGCGGGGCAGTGTTTCCATCTCTTCTTCCCAATACGTTGTCGTCATTGCTTCTCTCCTATGTCGCCAGGGCCCGGGCCCCGGCAAAGAAGGCGCCGAGGGCGACGGCCTCGTTGCCGGACATCCACAGCATTTCATCCTTTGCGTTCGTCACGGTTTCTCCTGATGGTTGTTGTATCCCGGTACGCCCGACGCCGGCCCAGCGGCCCCGACAACAGCGTACACACGTTGAAATAACAGAGCAAGCTACCCTGAAAGGCTTATCCCCGGCAAGCCTTTTTTGTCCTCTTTACCGTCCGCTTCCGGCTCCATCCCGCACAGGGATCGGCACCCCTGCATTTCGGCCGGAAACATAATATAACTGGCTGCAATCACCGTCATTATGATATACTCATAGCAGCGACGGAAAACAGTTCCACCAGCCACCAACCTTCTGCACTAGGAGAGATGTCATGTATATCGGCAGAATCATGCACACCGACCTGATCACAGTCGCCCCGGAGACCTCGCTGGCGGATGCACGGGATTTGATCGAGGAAAAGAAGATCGACCACCTGCTGGTAGTCGACAAACACAAAAAACTGGTGGGAATCGTCTCCGACCGCGATCTCAAACAGAACTGGGCCTCGCCCGCCACCTCTCTCAGCGTCCACGAACTGAACTATCTGCTGCAGAAGGTCGAGGTCAGGACCATCATGACCAAAACGGTCGTCACCGTCTCGCCGGACACCACGATCGAGCGGGCCGCCTACATCATGCAGACCCGGGACATCAGCTCGCTGCCGGTCATGGAAGGGGGGAACCTTGTCGGCATCATCACCAGCACCGATGTCATGGAGGTCCTGCTCGAGGCCATCGGCATCAGCGATAACAGCGTCCGGCTCGGGATCTTCGTCCGTGACAGCATCGGATCACTGGCCGGGGTTTCGGAACTGCTCAAGGAGGCAGAGATCAATATCCAGAGCCTCTTCAGCTGGCCGGAAAAAGATTATCCCGGCGTTACCCAGCTGGTCATACGGGTGGCAGCCGCCGACGGCGACAAGGCGATCAGGGCCCTGACCGAGGGCGGATTCAAGGTCAAGACCCGCTATGAAAAGGATATCGTCCCGTTCCTGCCGCCGATGCCGTGACAGCACCGGGGACAGGGCCGGTTGCGGCTGTCCCCGGCTGGGGGCAACCGCAGACGTCATGGAGACGGTGGCGATCCGTCACAACCCGGCGTCGCCACTGCCGCTCATCTCCCCCTTCCGGCGAAGACCAGCTTGCCGCCGAGATGCCCGGCGATCGCGGCTGCAACAAGCATGACGAGACTGATGCCGAGGTAGAGCAGACGATCGGTCGAAGCCGGATCGGTCACCGTCGGATCGATGAAGCGCCAGATCACCAGGGCCAGAAGACAGAGAAGGACAACGATGCTGCAGGATATCTTGACCAGAAAAAGAAACGTCTTCGCCCCCTGGTAGCGCCGCTGCCACTCGAGGTAGCCGGTGACCATGACGACCGGCATCATCGCCAGGACGAAAATCATGTTGAAAAAGGCGGCCTCACCGAACGCCGCCAGACCGAGAAAAATGCCGATGGCGAGAAAGACCACCGACGCCGGCAACAGGCCATTGGGAAAATGAACCGATATGGGGTGCAGGTGAAGGCCGAGCACCAGCTTGGCCAGCATCCCGCCGAATCGTGATTGCCGCGGTGCAGGGACCGCAACCGTCTCCTGGGGGACAGGCGCCGGCTTGGGTTCTTCGACCGGGGCGGCGGTAATTTCATCGCCATTCGCATCAATCTCGGCGAATTGAGTCCTGTCGGCCATGCAGATCGGACATTTCTCCGGGGGTTCCGCCCCCTCATGAATATAGCCGCAGACCTTGCACTTCCATCTTCGCATCGCAATCCCCCCTTCTAGTGAGTATCAACCGGTCTTTACCGTAAAGACCCGTCCCCGACCATCAACGCCAACGCTCCATGACCCTACGCCCAGACGCACCTGCAGGCCTTGAAAATGGGGAACCATGACTGTCGGTCACCATACCGTGCCTGCGCCCGTTCGACAACGGGATTCATTGACATCGGCCTCCCCGACCTCGATCGGGCCGAGGCTGATCGCCAATCACTCGCAAAGGTCCCGGTCGATCTCTTCAACCTTGCCCTGGGCCGTCTCCCACCGCTCATACCACCTTTCCAATCGCCGCTTGCACTCCTCGTAGGCCCGGCTGGTCGCCACCCAGGCCTTCTCGTCGCGGTACAGATCCGGATCGGCCATCTGGGCCTCCAGCTCGTCCTTTTCCGCCTCGAGTTTTTCCACCTGCGCTTCCGCCTCCTTGACCTTCTGCAGCCAGGGACCTGCCCGGCGACTGCGTTCCTGGCGCAGCAGGGCCTCCTGCTTCTTGCGCTCGCGCCGGTTGGAGGAGGGGTCGCCGTCGACGGTCGCCATCTCGCCCCTGGCCGCCGCCGCTATTGACGCCTCCCGTTCCTCGCCCAGTTCGGCCTGCTTGACCAGATACTCGGAGACATTGCCCTCATACAGGGTGATCCGGCCATCCTTGACCTCGATCACCCGATTGACGAAGCTGTCGACGAAATAGCGGTTGTGGGAGACGACGACGATCGTGCCGTCGTACTGGGCCATCGCCTCCTGCAGCACCTCCTGCGAACTCATGTCGAGATGGTTGGTCGGCTCGTCGAGCAGCATCAGGTTGGCCGGGGTGGCGATCATCCGCGCCAGCGCCAGCCGGCTCTTCTCGCCGCCCGAGAGCACCGCCACCTTCTTCTCGACCTCGTCGCCGCGGAACAGAAAGGCCCCGAGCAGCGAGCGCATCCGGGTGACGGTCAGGTCCTCGCCGACCAGGGCCATGGTCTCGAGCGCCGACAGCTGCGGCGACAACTCCTGGGCCTGGTGCTGACCGAAGTACGAGCGACGGACATTGGCCCCGAGCCGCACCTCACCGCGATCCGGCGCGATCAGCCCGGCAAGGATCTTCAGGAAGGTCGATTTGCCGGCGCCGTTGACGCCGACCACCGCCGCCTTGTCGCCCCGCTGCAGCTGGAGGTCGACGCCGCCGAAGACCTCCCGATTGCCGAAACTTTTGGCCAGGCCCTCGACCTGGAGTACATCGCGGCCGGAGGACGGGGCCGGCGGGAAGGTGAAGCGGATCTGCTGCTCGTCGTCCTCCAGCTCGATCAGCTCCAGTTTCTCCATCTGTTTGACCCGGCTCTGCACCTGTTTGGCCTTCGTCGACTTGGCCCGGAAACGCTCAACGAATCGCATCGTCTGGCGGATCTTGGCCTGCTGGTTGTCATAGGCCGCCTTCTCCACCGTCCGCCGCTCTTCCTTTTCCCGGACAAAATAGGAATAGTTGCCCTTGTAGGCGGTCAACCGGCCGAGGCTGAGCTCCCAGGTCATCTCGGTGGTGCGGTCGAGGAAGGTCCGGTCATGGGAGATGATCACCATCGCCCCGCGGTGATTGCGCAGGAATTCCTCGACCCAGGTCAGCGACTGCAGGTCGAGGTGATTGGTCGGCTCATCGAGCAGCAGCAGCGACGGGGCCTCGAGCAGCATCTTGGCCAGCATCAGCCGCATCAGCCAGCCGCCGGAAAAAGACGAGGCCGGGGCCGTCAGGTCCTGCTGGGAAAAGCCGAGGCCGAGCAGGACCTTCTCGATCCGGGCCCGGACCGTATAGATGTCGCTGCCGTCGAGGCGGTGCTGGATATCTCCCTGCCGCTCGAGCATCTCGCGGAACTCGTCACTCGCCGGGTCGCAGGTCTTGAGCTCCTCGTGGAGCTGGTCGGCCTCCCGCTGCAATGCGAGCAACGGGGCGAAGGCGCTCTCGGCCTCCTCGTAAAGGGTCTTCTGCGACAACAGGGCGCTCGACTCCTGCGGCAGGTAGCCGACGGTAAAGTGGCGCGAGCGGTTGACGACGCCGTCGTCGGTGGCGGTAATCCCGGCCATGGTTTTCAACAGCGTCGACTTGCCGGCGCCGTTGACTCCGACCAGGCCGATGCGGTTGCCGGTATGGACCTGAACCGAAATGTCCTTGAACAGGTACTTGTCGCCGTAACGGACATCAAGGTGATTGACTGACAGCATGCTTGTATATGGTTTTTCTCGTTATATTGATCTGTTGCACCAGGTAAAACGCATCATTACCGAGTTCGGACACCAAGTGTGTTCACAACTTTGAAATACGCTAAATAACTGTATTAACGGTATAATACTATATGAGGTACGGAAGAGTATACCAGCGGTGCGGAATAATTGAAATTCCCTTTCACTGCTGGCCAAAACAGGTCGTAAGCAGACAGCCGTCCTGCTGAATTGTGGTGCAGGATATTTGCACCGACGGTGAAATAACCTGCCGGCCGAGGGGCTACCCACTTTAAGAACGCGGCTATCTCTAATGACATTGGTATCAAAGAAGGTTTTTATAAATATTTTTTGTCCAGATATTTCTTGTAATCTTTTTCGTCTACTTGCTTCTCTTTAAGTATCCCCTTCAATGATCTTATAGTTGGAGTGAGCGTTTCTTCCTTATTCAACTTCTCATTTTTTATTATTTCAAATAGATCAGCAACGATCCGCGACACAGATTTTCCAGTTTGCGCAGAGTATTCTTTGGCTGATTCAATCAAATTGTCGTCCATCCGTATTCTGCCCCATGTCAGGGGTTTTCGTCCCCACTTGGCACCCTTCGATAGATGACGTGGTAAACAAGTGCCACTATCACACTGCCGCCGATGAGGTTGCCTAGAATTACCGGCACTATATTGCTAAAGAATCCAACCCAGGTGATGGCATCGGTGTTCAATCCGGTGTGACCAAAAGCTTTCAGCAGCATGGCAAGCGGGATAAAGTACATATTGGCGATGCTATGTTCAAAGCCGGCGGCAACGAATGCCGATATCGGAAAGACGATCGCCACGACCTTATCGATGACGCTGCGCCCGGCAAATGCCATCCACACGGCCATGCAAACCAAAACATTGCACAGAACTCCTTTAAAGAAAGCTGTCCAGAACGGCATGGTGCATTTGGCAGCGGCGATTTTGAGATATTGATCTGCAATTGCGCCGTTGTTCATTTCAGGATGCCCGGAAAGGAACACCAGCAGCGCTAATCCGACTGCACCTATAAAATTTGCACAGCAGACAACAGCCCAGTTTTTCATCAACTCAAAGGCTGTAATCTTGCCATCTGCCCATGCCATGGCGAGCAGATTGTTGCCCGTGAACAATTCTGCACCGGCGACAACCACAAGAATCAATCCCAAGGAAAAGGCTAAACCGCCTAGTAATTGGCCCGTAGCAAAACCCAGCGAAGCGTCGGATTTAATCAACACAAAGTAGAGTGCACCTAAACCGATGAAAGCCCCGGCAAGCACACCCAGCATGAGCATGGAAAGGAGGGGAAGGCGCGCCTTGGCAACGCCGATTTTTTCTACTTTCTCAGCAATTTCCTTGGGCGAAAAAGCGTCGAAGCCAAAGATTTCTGACATGGTATGCATGCTCTCTGATTTAGCGGCGAGCTACGGCATTCTGCTCGAACGATTGGTTATTGTGAGAATTCTTATTTGCCATCTTTCTTATCAGATAGAAGCTGACTGAGGTTTGCAAAAGGAGTGTGAGAAGTTGTGGCTTTTTTTTCGTTATCTGAATTGTGATCTGGCAACCATTCGGCGTCTAACATGCGGGAATGTTCGTTATCATGACAGTACAGGCACAACAGTTCCCAGTTGCTGCCGTCGGGGGGATTGTTCCTTGGATTATGATCCTTGTGATGGACCGTCAACTCGCGCAGTTTTTTTCCTGAAAAATCTCGACCACACTTTCCACAGACCCACGGCAAAAGTTTCAACGCTTGATTTCGATAGTCAACATTTTTCATTTTATTTTTTTAGAAAAATTTATCATAGAGTTCAGCGATTTGCTCGCCGGTTACAACTTCTTTAAGGCTTGGGCGATTTTTCTTCCCAGTTCGGTGGCCGCTTCAACTGCTATTGATTGATCTTCAAATGTATTTATGCCAACCGTTTCAACAGTTGCATTTTCTCCATATAGCATTTTGATGCCAGACATTTTGCATTCGTCCCCGCTTCCACATTTTACACATGGAACATTCCCTTGTACTTTCACAGCGCCTACAAAGTTCATTCCTTCTTCCATCATGTAAAACTGGACGGCGTTAACACCCATTTGGCAGGCGGGAGGCAATGCGTCATTATCTTCTGAGACACAGCACGTAATGACGGCACCTCCCGGCTTGGCAGCCATAAATCCCTTTTTATGACGTAATGGATACAACCGTTCGATAAATGCCTTGGTTCGCGAATCAAGCGAGGAATATGGTGTGAAGCCAGCTATTACCAACGCATCTGCATTTTTTGCTTTTTCAGCTAACATAATACCGTCATCGTTGATAACGCACTGATTGGTTTCAAGACACCCTAAACAAGCTCTGCAAGGAGCGACGGTGTAATCTATCAGCTTAATAAATTCCGTTTCACATCCTGTTGCATCCAGAACTGCTTTAAGCGCTCTATCTGTGTTACTGTTTTTTATTGGAGATCCTGACACACCCAATACCTTCATTTTTCCTCCTTTATTATTTACGGTCCATTACTGTGGCTAACGTGCTGGTCAGCCGCACCGGGCCACTGACGTAAGAATTCAAAACCGCAATCTTCCCGGTATCGGCTGGACTTGGTGGTTATGGCAAATGCTCCAAATCTTCCAGGTCCTTATGTCGTGCAGCTGCTTTTTTGTTGACCTTGAGGTCTTCGAGAGAAATGAAATTCAACAAAATACCGTCAATTTCAACCACCTCGCGCCGAGAGTAACATTCCAAGAAGCTGACGCCAGAAGCGCCAGTGATAACTTCTATGCGAACCGGAGGTACGCCCATGCGTATAACTCTGTCCTTGTCAAGGAACAATTCTTGCGAAACCATCTCGTTAGGCATTCCAAAATCATGGAGTACCATAGCCGCCTTCTGGGCATTGGCCTCACTCACCGCAATCCAAATATCCATATCTCCGGTTGCACGGGGATACCCATGGTACCCCACCGCATAACCACCAACGAGCAAATATTCAACGCCGTGAGAGTTCAGAAGTCTCAAGAAATCTTTGAAGTCTGGATGTAACTCGATCGTATCCATAGACCATCCTTCGGTTCAGTTCAATTGCTTCTAAACGTGCCTGTGCCCCTTTTGATAGCCAAAAAGACTTTTCTTCCTCAGTCTCATATAACGATGAAACTAATAGTTTACTCTTGTCTAGCCTCGGAAGTGTGTCCATACAATTCCCCTCGATAACCCCTGACGTGAAGTACATTGGGTCGCGGTAGGAATGCAGGTCACCCTGCACCCCCCGCGCAGATCCCAGCGTGCGCTCCTAACGCACTGGGCTCCTCTCTCGTGTGTTTGGCGTC